>CAVQOY010000001.1:0-29678 GCA_963714625.1 uncultured Actinomycetota bacterium
TCGATCGCGCCACCGAGGACGTCGCACCGCCTATGAGCCCCGTCGGGCAGCTGCTGACCACAGACCGTCCGGACGTCGCGGAGCAGTCGCTCACCACGGTGACTCCCGGCAGCATCAACCCGCCCGGTGGCGCGAGCCCGGTGCCGGTGGAGGCGGACTACACGTCGGTCGTGCCCCTGGGCAGCGGGTGGGTGGCGGTCCGCTCCGACGGCTCCGACCTCGTCGTCGACCGCGTCGACGCGACCGGTGCCGTCGACGCCACCTACGCGGCCGGCGACGGGGGGCTGTCCGTCTCCCGCGACGGCACCGTCGTGGCCTGGGCCGACCCGGACGACCGGGTCCTGACGCTGGTCGACGGTGGTGAGCCCCAGGAGATCTACCGGGCCGACGGGACGGTCTTCGTCGCCGCGATCGAGGCCACGGGCTCGTGCGCCCCGGGGACCGACGACGGCTGCGTGGTGCACCTCAACCGGCAGGACCGGGTCGAGAGCCTCACCGTCACCTCCGAGGGCGAGGTCGCGGTGACCCCCGGGCTGGCCTGGGTCAACTCGGTCGAAGCGGACGGCCGCATCGCCGGGATGCTCAAGGCCGACGGTGTCGGCTCCTGCAGCGGTGTCGTGCCAGCCGGCGGGCAGCGTCCGAGTTGGCGCACGTGCGACTACGCCGGGCTGACCTTCAGCCCCAGCGGGAGGTGGGTGATGGGCGTCGACCCCCAGGCCGACGCTGCCGGCAGCTCGTCGATCGCCGTCCTCGACGCGGCCACCGGCGACGTGGTGACGTCCTTGGTCAACAACCGCAGGACGCAGGCCTTCGTGGCGCAGAGGGAGTGGAACCAGTCCGACCAGGTGGTGATGACGGTCGGCCAGGGAGGCGGGTGGCGGACCATGCAGCTGAGCGTCACCGGCGAGTTCTCCGCCGTGCGCGGCGGCGACTACGAGAGCGCCGACCCCTACGTCTCCGACCTGCGGCTGGAGACCACCCCCTGACCGGAGGCGTCGCCTCAGGCGAGGACCTGGGTGACGGGCAGGCTCGAGTCGGCCCCGATGTCGAGGTTCGAGGGCGCCCGCCCACGGGCCACCAGCTCGGAGCCGAGCGCGGCCACCATGGCGCCGTTGTCCGTGCACAGCCCCGGCCGCGGGACGCGCACCCGGATGCCGTGACGTGCGGCTCGCTCCTCCGCCATGACCCGCAGCCTGGAGTTGGCCGCGACCCCGCCGCCGATCAGCAGGTCCTCGACGCCACGGTCCACCGCGGCGTCGATCGCCTTGCGGGTCAGCACGTCGCAGACCGCCTCCTGGAACGATGCCGCGACGTCGGCCACCGGCACCGACTCCCCTGCGGCCACACGCGCCTCGACCCAGCGCGCGACGGCGGTCTTGAGACCGGAGAACGAGTAGTCGAACCGGTGCCGCTCCAGGTCGCGCCGCGAGGTCAGTCCCCGCGGGAAGTCGATGGCCACCGACGAACCCGACGCGGCGGCCCGGTCGATGTGGGGTCCGCCGGGGAACGGCAGGCCGAGCAGCCGGGCGACCTTGTCGAAGGCCTCCCCCGCCGCGTCGTCGATGGTGGCGCCCAGCGGCTCGACGGTGCCGGTCACGTCCTCGACCAGCAGCAGGGACGAGTGCCCGCCGCTGACGAGCATGGCCAGGCACGGCTCGGGGAGCGGTCCGTGCTCGAGCTGGTCGACCGCGACGTGGGCCGAGAGGTGGTTGACGCCGTACAACGGCTTGTCGAGCCCGATCGCGAGCGCCTTGGCCGACGCCAGCCCGACCAGCAGGGCACCGACCAGGCCGGGGCCGCTCGTGACGGCCACCGCGTCGACGTCGCGCAGCGCGATCCCGGCGGTCTCGCAGGCCCGCTCGATCGTGGGCACCATCGCCTCGAGGTGTGCGCGGGAGGCTACCTCGGGCACGACGCCGCCGAAGCGGGCGTGCTGCTCCACCGAGGACGCAACGGCGTCGGCCAGGAGCGTGTGGCCGCGCACGATGCCGACCCCCGTCTCGTCGCAGGAGGTCTCGATCCCCAGCACCAACGGCTCGTCAGTCATCACCCCACTCCTCCCGCTGGGCCAGCTCGACCAATTCGGCCACGTCGTCGCGCTCGCGGGCCAGGTGGGCCTCCACGACGTCCTCGTCCCCGGGGGTGAGCGGCCGCTCCATGACCAGCGCGGACGAGCCGTCGCGGTAGTAGCGCGGCCGTCGCGCCACCTCGGTCAGTCCGAACGCCTCGTAGAAGGACCGACCGGCCTCGTTGGCCTCGCTCACCTCGAGCATGAGGCGCTGGGCCCGGCCGGCCGCACCCTCGAGGCAGAGCCGGTCGAAGAGCACGCGGGCCAGTCCGCTGCGCCGGTGCGCGGGTGCGACGCCGATCCGCTGCAGGTCCAGGACGTCGCCGCTGAGCATCGAGACCGCGTAGCCCACCAGGCCGCCGTCGGCTCGGGCCAGCAACGCGTGCCGGTTGGGCCCGGTGAGCTCGGTGCGCACCGACTCCTCCGACCAGGCGTCGACGCCGAAGCACACCTGGTCGAGGGCCATCACCTCGTCGACGTCGGCGCCGGTGGCCTGCACGATCGCGACGCGACTCATGACACGGCCTTGGGCGGTCCGGGGACCTGCGCATCGGGTCGACGCAGGTAGATCGGCTCCGCGTCCACCAGCTCGGCGCGCCGGTCGACGACGACCTGCGCCAGCACCCCGGCGTCGGGCGCGGGCGGGCCTGCGACGTGCGTGAAGGCCTCGGGGTAGAGGACCGGTCCAGCCCCGACCACGAGTCCCGCCGGTACGGCGTCGGGGCGGGTCACCTGCAGGTCGCCGGCGCGTTGCCCGCTGACGTCGTACGACGCCCAGAAGAGCTCCTTGCGGCGGGCGTCGAGCGTCGCGGTGAAGGGCTCGGGGCCGTCGGTCGCGGCCAGGGCGTCGGCCGCCGCGGCAGCGAGGACGTCCAGGCTGCTCACGCCGTACGACGGGATGACGAGGGCCAGCGAGAGCACACGCGCGGTGACGACGCCGACCCGGAGGCCGGTGAAGGGACCGGGGCCGACTCCGACGGCGACACCCGTGAGGTCGGTGCGGTCGGCTCCCGCAGAGTCGAGGGCGGCGGCGATCATCACCGCGAGCTGCTCGCCGTGCTGCAGCGGGACCTCGCTGACGGCGCGGTGCACCACGTCGTGGCCGTCGTGGAGAGCCACGCTCACCAGCGGCGTGGACGTGTCGAGAGCGAGGAGCACCACTCGAGGTTAGGTGACCAGGGCGCGGATGTCCGAACCCACCCAGCGCGCGCCGACGGCGGAGAGGGTGACGGTGCGCTGCTCGCTCGGCTCACGGTCGCGGCCCCCGACGGCGCGGCGCAGACTCACGTGGAGGCGGTCCTCGGCCAGCCGCTCGGCGAGGCCCTCACCCCACTCCACGACGGTCACCGCGGTGTCCAACGACAGGTCCAGGTCGAGGTCGTCGAGCTCGAGCGCCCCCGGGCCCCCGCCCTGGCCGAGCCCGAGCCGGTAGGCGTCGACGTGGACGAGCGCGGGCCCGCCCACCTCGGAGGGGTGGACGCGGGAGAGCACGAAGGTCGGGGAGGTGACGGGCCCGCGGACGCCGAGCCCCTGTCCGAGCCCCTGGGTCAGCGTGGTCTTGCCCGCCCCCAGGTCACCGGTGAGGATGACGAGGTCGCCGGCGCGCAGCCCCGCCGCCAGCCGGCGGCCGAGCTCGCGGGTGGCGTCCGCGTCGTCGGCGACGCACCGGACCGGGGTCTCCTTGGCGAGGGTGAGCAGCGGGCCGTGGCGGTCGATCTCGCGGTAGCCCATGCGGATCCACAGCGCCACCGTCGCGGGCAGCTCGACCCGGGCGGCCAGCCGCATCCGCGGGATCTCCCGGCGCCGGGCGACCTCCTCGGCGGCCGCGCCCAGGGCGGAGGCGACGCCGCGCCCCTGGGCCGCGGGCGAGACCGTGACCCGCCGCAACGCGAGCCAGCCGTCGGCGGTGTCGAGCAGCAACCCGCCGACCGGTCGGCCGGACAGGGTGGCCAGCAGGCCGCCGCCGGCTCCCAGCGCCTCGGCCACCGTGTCGACGGTCTCGTCCGTCGCCGTGGCCGGCGGGTCCAGCGCCGGCCGGCTGCCGAAGCCGTCGTGGATGAGGGCGGTCAGGGTCCCGGCGGCCTCCGGGCCGACCTCGGAGACCTGGACCGCTCCGGGGTCGGTCACGTGGTCGGTCACGTGGTCGGTCACGATGCTCCGCGGTCGCGCACGTCGATCGGGCGCGGGGAGCGCACCTGCTCCTCGGCCGCGGCGATCAGCTCGTCGAGGGCCTCGTTCACCTCGTCCTTGAACTCCAGGATCGGCATGTGACCGCCCCCCTCGAGCTCCACCAGGTGGGAGCCCGCGATGTGGGCGTGGAGCTTGCGGGCGTGCCCGATCGAGGTCAGCTTGTCCGAGGTGCCGCCCATGATCCAGGTCGGGATCCGCTCGAAGGAGCGGACGACGTGGAACTTGTCGAGCAGGTCGAACTGCGGGATGAACTCCAGCAGGACCGACATCGGTGTCGCCGAGACCATGTCGTCGACGAAGGCGACGTACGCCGGCGGCACCGGCTTGTCGCCGAAGGCGAACACGTCGGTGAGCTTGAGGCCCACCGCCGAGCCCCGGCGACGGATCAGCTCGAGCAGCCGGTCGCGCTGGGCGGCGAGCATGACGCCCTGCTTGACCAGCGTGGTGCCGACCTGGTCGGGGACGTACTTCACGACCACCTTGTGGGCGCGCATGCCGCCCGCCGTGGTGGAGATGAGACCGACCCCGACGACGGTGTCGCCGAAGAGCTCGGGTGCCTGCTCCGCCAGCGCCACGATCGTCATGCCGCCCATCGAGTGGCCGACGAGCACGACGCGACCTGGGGCGAGCTCGTCGAGGACCCGGCGCAGGTCGTGACCGCACTGCTCGATGGTCGCGTGCTCTTTGTCGGAGCGCTCGCTGCGCCCGTGCGAGCGCTGGTCGTAGAAGACCATCCGCTGGCGCCCCCGCAGGGCAGCTCGCTGGAAGTGCCAGCAGTCGCTGCTGAGCGCGAAGCCGTGCACGAAGACCACCGTCAGGTCATCCTCTCCGTGCTCCTCGGTGCCCTCACCGACGTGAGGTGAGCGAGGGTCGATCTCGGCGTGCAGGTCGAGACCGTCGGAGGTGCGGATCCGGTGGACCTCGCCGCGCAACGAGCCGAGGTTGTCGACGTCGCCCTCGCGGGCCGCGGCCTCGAGCCGCCTGCCGATCCGACGGTCCACCAGCACGCCGGTGGTGACGGCGGCGCCGAGACCGGCCACCACTCCTGCGACGACGCCGCGCCGGGTCATGGGCCCTCCTCGATCGGGTTGTCGTCCTGCTGGCTGCTCGTGCCCACGTAGCGACGACGGAAACGCCCGCCGATGCGCGTCACGATCTCGTAGGAGATGGTGCCGCAGGCGCGGGCCCACTCCTCCGCCGTCGGCGCGCCGGTCGCCCCGTTGCCGAAGAGCACGACCTCGTCGCCGGCGGACACGCGCTGGCCGTCGACGTCGACGAGGAACTGGTCCATGCAGACCCGGCCGGAGACCGTACGTCGCTCACCCGCGACCAGCACCGGGGCCACGGACGAGCCGTGGACCGGGACGCCGTCGCCGTACCCGACGGGGACGAGGGCCACGGTGGTGTCGCGCTCGGCGAGGTAGGTGTGGCCGTAGGACAGGCCCGCACCGGCGCCGACCTGCTTGGTCAGCGCCACCTGGGCGCGCGCGGTCATGACGGGCACCAGCCCGAGGTCCTCGCTGGTGCGGTGGCCCGGCACCGGCGAGAGCCCGTACGACGCGAGCCCGCACCGCACCAGGTCGTAGCGGGCCTGGGGGCGGGTGAGGGCGCCAGCCGAGTTGCACAGGTGTCGCAGGCCGGGGTCGAGGCCGGCCTCCTCGGCGACGGCGAGGGCGGCGGCGTACGCCTGCTCCTGGGCGGCGTTGGCCGGGTGGTCGGGATCGTCGGCGCAGGCGAAGTGCGACCAGACACCGGTGACCTCCACGTCGCCGGTGCGGATCGCTGCGAGCGCTGCCGCGACCACGCCGGGCCAGTCGGCGGCGGTGGCGCCGCCGCGGGAGAGACCGGTGTCGACCTTGAGCTGGAGGCGCGCGCGGCGGTGGACCTGCTGGGCGGCAGCGACGATCTCGGCGACCTCGGCTGTCGAGTACGCGGTCACGTCCACGTCCGCCGTGATCGCGGCGGCGTAGTCCTCGCCCGGCACGCCGAGCCAGCACAGCAGCGGTCCGGTGTCCTCCGCGGCGCGCAGGGCCAGCGCCTCGTCGATCGTCGCGACACCGAGCCAGTCCGCGCCGGCCTCCCGCGCGGCTCGCGCCACCGGGACCATGCCGTGGCCGTAGCCGTCGGCCTTCACGACCACCATGAGGGCGGCGGGTGCGCACGCGGCGGCGAGGGTGCGGACGTTCGCGCGGAGGGCGTCGAGGTCCACGACGAGCTCGGCCCGGACAGGACCGGACGCAGGGCTCTCCGGCTCGCTCACTGCAGCATCTTTTCAGATACGGAGTCTCCGGTGGTGGAGCAGGCCGCGCGGCGGACAGCGCAGGTCAGGACGCGGCGAAAGAATGTTGGACGAGATCGGGGGAGAGGCCTGGTCTGGCCCCGGAACTGTCGGTGGCCACGCCTAGTTTTGGATGCATGACGACGACCCAGCTCCCGCCCTCCCGGGTGGCGGCGCGCCCGGGGCCGGGGCCGGTGGCGGGGTCGAGCGAGGACGTCGAGGTCCTCGGGCTGGACGCACCGGACGCGCTGGGCTGGGTCGTGGGTCAGCGCCGGGCCCAGGACCTGGCGGCGGCGCGCGAGCTGCGCGGCGTGGCGCACTGGGCCGACCTGCACCGCGTCGCTCGCGCCGACATCGCCCAGGGTCTCATCGGAGCCGCGCACCCCGACGTCAGCACCTCCTTCGTCGCTAGCGGGGACGCCTTCGTGAAGCAGGCGGTGGCCGAGGGCGGCGTCGAAGGGGTGCTGCGCTCGGCAGGCGAGGGCGCGTTCATGGTCGAGGAGTACGCCGTCTCGGAGCTCGCCACCGCCCTCGGCCTGAGCGAGGCAGCCGGACGTGCCTACGTCGGACAAGCCGTCGAGCTGCGCGAGCGCCTCCCGCGCTGCTGGGCCCAGGTCATGGCCGGCGTCCTGCCCGCGTGGAAGGCCCGCCGCATCGCCGAGCCCACCATCACCCTGGGCGCAGCCACCGCCGACGCCGTCGACGCCTCGCTGGCGCCGTTCGCAGCCAAGCTCTCCCTCGGACGCATCGAGCGAGCCGTCGACGCCGCCGTCCTCCGCCACGAGCCCGACCTCGCCGCCGAACGCGACGCCGCCGCGGCCGAGAAACGCGGCGTCTGGTTCGAGGACCGCCTGGACGGCACCACCGACCTCACCGGCCTGCTGGACACCCCCGACGCCTGCGCCCTCGACCACGCCCTCGACACCATGGCCACCACCCTGGGCGAGCTCGGCGACCGCGAGCGACGCGAGGTCCGTCGGGCCCGCGCCCTCGGCGTGCTCGCCGACCCCCAGTACGCCCTCGACCTCACCCGCACCGCAGACGAGCAGGCACAGGACCGGGCCGCGGAAGGCGCCACTGGGACCACCGAGGCGCGACGGTCGGCCCGGTCGGCCCGGGCGCGCCCGGGCAGCCCGGCCCACCCGGCAGGTCCCCACCCTCCACCTCCACCTGCACCTCGACGCCCTGCGGACCCTCATCACCAGCGGCGGCGAGGTCGGGACCCGGAGGTCGCAGTGCGACGCGGCGCCCGGCCCCGACACCGCATGCGAGGCCGCCGCCCGACGACGCCGAGACCGCCGACGACCTCGCTGAAGCCGCCGACCTCGTCCGCGTCGACCGGGCCGGGCTCCGGCTCGGAGCCCGCACCACCGCCACCCTCGAACGGTGGCTGGCCGGACTCACCCCCGGCACCCGCCTCACCATCACCCCCGTCATCGACCAGACCACCGAGATCGCCGTCGACTCCTACGAGATCCCACCCCGACTCCGACGACAGGTCCTCGAACGCGACCCCACCTGCACCTTCCCCTGGTGCAACAACGCCGGACGCCACGACCTCGACCACCTCCACCCGTGGCGACCACCCGACGACGGCGGACCACCCCAACAGACCCGGACACCGAACCTGTCGCGCCTGTGCCGCTTCCACCACCGCCTCAAGACCAACGGCGACTGGACCCCCGAACGCGACCCCCTCACCCAGCCACCTCACCTGGACCAGCCCCCACGGCCGCCGCTACCTCGTCACCCCCTCCGGCACCACACCCCTCGACCAGCCCTAGGGCTGTGCGCCCGCGCGGCGCCCTCGAAGCTCGCGACTACCTACCGCGACAGCGCACCGCGAAGCGTCCCTCATGACCTTGAGAGAGCCGCACCAACCGGTGGGCAGCCGATGTGAGCACGTTGTCGAGGACTAGTGCGCAGCGCCGAGTTCTACGAGGAGCACGCCGCTGATGATGAGGACGATGCCGCCCATCATCAGTGGGGTGATGGGTTCATGGAAGATGGCCCGGGAGGCGATCGCGGTCAGGGCCACGCCGCAGGCCGCCCAGATGCCGTAGGCGACGCCGACACCGAGGCCGGCGTTGAGTGTCAGGCTCAAGAAGGTGAAGGCGACGACGTAGCTGACGGCTGCGACGACGTAGTAGGCGCGGTGTCCCGTTGCAGCCATGCGCAGGGAGATGGTGCCGATGACCTCGAGGATGATGGCTCCGGCAAGGAACAGCCACTGCATCAGTGAGCCTCGGGGTGTGGGTGTGGGTGTGGGTGTCGTTGGAGGCTTTCTGGGAGCCGAGCTCAACGGTCAGGACACCCGAAATGATGAGGACGATGCCGAGGCCCATGAGAGCGGTGAGGGCTTCGTCGAAGATCAGCGATGACATCACCGCGGTGGTGGCGACGCCGAGCGCAGCCCAGATGCCATAGGCGACGCCGAGAGACATGCCCTGGCGAAGGACGAGCGCGAGGAGCGTGAAGGAGGCCAGGTATCCGACGATCACGACGACGTAGAGCGCTGGGTGGTCGAGTGCGCCTTTCAGTGAAAGTGTGGCGGTGACCTCACAGAGAATGGCTGCGGCGAGCATCGGCCACCTGGTCACGAGTTCTCCTGGCTGTCAGGCATGCCCATGAGCGTAGGTGTCCACGTCCTCGCTTGCCGCTTCGAGGGCGGCTGTGCCCGTCCGGATCTGCCGCGTGGTGCGCGGTCGTGCTTGTCACGCCGGCGATGGTGCGGCTCGATCACCCCGATGGGCGTGTGTGCCGAAGACGCGATTCGCGGCCGGGCTGCGGGACTAGGGTCGAAAGGTGCGAGCAGACAACAGCCGACCGCAGACTGCCGGGATCGCGCGGGCCACGTCCGGGGCGGTGAGCGGTCCCCCGGCGCCGGCGTAGGCAGCTGCCGCGCCGTGCAGCCACGACCCGACGCTGGCAGCGTCGAGCGGCTCGAGGCCTGCCGCGAGCAACGCGCCCACCAGACCTCCGAGCACGTCGCCGGCACCCGCCGTCGCCAGCCAGGGCGGGCCGACCGTCGTGACGCGCACCCGTCCGTCGGGGTGGGCGGCGAGCGTGTGCCGGTTCTTCAGCAGCACCACCGCGCCGTACGCCTCGGCTGCGCGGCGGGCGTGCGCGAGCTGGTCGGCCTCGACCTCTGTGCGCTCGACGCCGAGCATGCGCGCGAGCTCGCCGGCGTGCGGCGTCAGCACGGCAGGTACGTCGAGCGGACCGCTCACCTCAGCGAGGGCGTCGGCATCCACCACCACCGGGACGCCGTCGGCGCAGGCCGCGCGCAGCTGCTCGGCAGCGTCGTCGCCCCCGCCGGAGCCCACGACCCACGCCTGGACCCGCCCCTCCCCCACGACGATCTCGGGGTGGGCCGCCTGCACGAGGTCCACGACCCCCGGCCCCGAGCCCGCGCCCGGGCCGCCGGCCGGCACGAAACGCACCATGCCGGCGAGGCCCGACCCCGCACCGGCGACGCTCAACACGCCGGCGCCTCGGTAGCGGTCCGATCCCGCGCGTACGCCGACCACACCGCGCGTGTACTTGTGGGCGCTGGGAGGCGGCACGGGCAGCAGCGCGCGGAGGTCCTCGGCCTGCAGCGCCTCGACCGGCGCCGGCGGCAGGTCGAGCCCGATGTCGACCAGCTCGACCACGCCGCACGCCTGAGCGCCGGGGTCGACGAGGTGCACGGCCTTGTGGGTGCCGAAGGTGACAGTCAGCGCGGCCCGGACGTGCGGTCCGTCGACCCGCCCACTGTCGACGTCGACGCCCGAGGGGACGTCGACCGCCACGAACGGGATGCCCTCCAGCGCGGCCACGACGTCGGCGGCCTCGGGCCGCAACGGGCCCGTGCCGCCGATCCCGACGATCCCGTCCACCACCACGTCGTACGCCGTGCGGGGCCGGCCGTCCACCCTCGCCACCCGGTCGACGACCCGGCCACCGGCACTCCGGAGGGCGGCCAGCCCGGCCGGATGGGCCTTGTCCGGCACGAGCAGCAGCGCGTCGACACCGGCACCTCGCCGGGCCAGCGACGCGCCGGCGTACAACGCGTCTCCGCCGTTGTTGCCGGCACCGACGAGCAGCAGCACCCGGGCGCCGTACACCCGCCCCAGGTAGGAGGCCAGCGCCGTCGCGAGCCCCGCGGCGGCCCGCTTCATCAGCGCACCCTCCGGGCCGGCGGCGAGCAGCGGCTCCTCGGCGTCACGCACCTGCTGGGCGGTGTGGGCCGATCTCACGACCCCTCCAGCACGACGACGGCCGAGGCGATCCCCGCGTCGTGGGACAGCGACAGGTGCGTGAAGGCGACCCCCAACGCGTCGCAGGCGTCGGCGACCGTGCCGGTCATCGCCAGCCGAGGCCGGCCCGAGGACTCCGACACGACCTCGACGTCGTGCCAGGCCAGCCCGACCGGGGCACCGAGTGCCTTGGCCAGCGCCTCCTTGGCCGCGAAGCGCGCGGCGAGCGACGCCAGCGGCCGCTCCCGCTCCGAGCTGGTGAAGAGTCGGTCCCGCAGCTCGGGCGTCCGCTCCAGCGACGCGCCGAAGCGCGCGATGTCGCAGACGTCGATGCCGAGCCCGAGGATCACCGCGACCTACTCGACCGTGACGGACTTCGCGAGGTTGCGCGGCTGGTCGACGTCGTGGCCCTTGACGGTGGCCAGCTCGCAGGCGAACAGCTGCAGCGGCACGACCGCGGCCAGCGGCTGCAGCAGCGTGGACGACGGAGGGATCCGGATGATCGTGTCGGCGTAGGGGACCACGGTGTCGTCGCCGTCCTCCACGATCACGATCGTGCGCGCCCCGCGCGCCCGCACCTCCTGGATCCCGCTCAGCATCTTGTCGTGGAGGAAGTCGCGGCCCCGGGGCGGGATGACGCAGAAGACCGGCAGGTCCTTCTCGATCAGCGCGATCGGGCCGTGCTTGAGCTCACCGGCGGCGAAGCCCTCGGCGTGGATGTAGGCCAGCTCCTTGAGCTTCAACGCACCCTCGAGCGCCACCGGGAACCCGGCGTGCCGCCCGAGGAACAGCACCGACCCGGCGTCCTCGAGCTCACGGGCGAGCTCGTAGACCTCGTCGGCGCGCTCCAGCATGGTCGCCACCCGGTCGGGCATCTGGGTCAGCTCGCCGACGACGGTGCGGATCTCCTCGGTGAACTTCGTGCCCCGCACCTGGGCGAGGTAGAGGCCGAGCAGGTAGCACGCGATCAGCTGGGTCATGAAGCCCTTGGTGGACGCCACCCCGATCTCCGGACCGGCGTGAGTGTAGATCACCGCGTCGGACTCGCGCGGGATCGTCGCCCCGTTGGTGTTGCAGATCGCCAGCACCTTGGCGTGCTGCTCGCGGGCGTGCCGGATCGCCATCAGCGTGTCGGCGGTCTCGCCGGACTGGCTGATGGCGACCACGAGCGTGTCGCGGGTCAGGATCGGGTCGCGGTAGCGGAACTCGTGAGCGAGCTCGACCTCGCAGGGGATGCGCGTCCAGTGCTCGATGGCGTACTTCGCGACCAGTCCGGCGTAGAACGCGGTCCCGCAGGCGGTGATGATGATCTTGTCGACCGAGCGCAGGTCCTGCTCGCTCATGCGGAGCTCGTCGAGCTGGAGCTTGCCCTCCTCGTCGTGGCGGCCCAGCAGGGAGTCGGCGATCGCGCGCGGCTGCTCGAAGATCTCCTTGCGCATGAACCAGTCGTAGCCGTCCTTCTCCGCCGCCGAGAGGTCCCAGTCGACGTGGAAGGCGGTCGGCTCGACCGCGCCGCCGTCGAAGTCGGTCACCTCGACACGCTCGGCGGTGATGGTCACGACCTGGTCCTGGCCGAGCTCGAGCGCGTCACGGGTGTGCTCGATGAAGGCCGCGACGTCGGAGGCCAGGAAGTTCTCGCCCTCGCCGACCCCCACCACGAGCGGGGAGTTGCGGCGGGCGGCCACCACGCGGTCCGCGTCCTCGGCGTCCACCGCGACCAGGGTGAACGCACCCTCGAGGCGTCGGCAGACCGACTGCATGGCCTCGGTGAGGGTCGCGCCGCCGCGCACCTCACGCTCGAGCAGGTGGGCGGTCACCTCGGTGTCGGTGTCGGAGACCATCGTGACTCCCTCGGCCTCGAGCTCGGAGCGCAGGTGCGCGAAGTTCTCGATGATGCCGTTGTGCACGACCCCGACGCGCTGGTGCGAGCCCAGGTGCGGGTGGGCGTTGCCGTCGGTCGGCGGGCCGTGCGTGGCCCAGCGGGTGTGGCCGATGCCGGTGGTGGTCTCCGGCAGCGGGGTGTCGTCGAGCGCCTTGACGAGGTTCGCCAGCTTCCCGGCCCTCTTGTCGCCGACCAGGGAGCCCTCGTGCACGAGGGCGACCCCCGCCGAGTCGTAGCCGCGGTACTCCAGGCGGCGCAAGCCGTCGATCACCACGCGCTCGGCCGAACGCTCCCCGACGTACCCCACGATTCCGCACATGGCGGCGATCCTAGTGCCCCCGTGGTCCATGATGAGCCATGGCTTCTGCCGCGCAGGTCCGCTCGGGCACCCCTGTCGACCGCGACACCTCCCCCTACGTCGAGCTCGACCGCAGCGCGTGGTCGGCGCTGGGTGCGGCGACCCAGCAACCGCTGAGCGCGGCCGAGATCGACCGAGTGCGCGGTCTCGGCGACGAGCTCGACCTCGACGAGGTCGAGCAGGTCTACCTGCCGCTCTCGCGTCTGCTGAGCCTGTACGTCGAGGCGTCGGGCGCGCTGCACCGGGCCCAGGAGACCTTTCTCGACCAAGCGCAACCGCCGCGGACGCCCTTCGTCATCGGCGTCGCGGGGTCGGTGGCCGTCGGCAAGTCGACCACCGCGCGCGTGCTGCAGCAGATGCTCGCGCACTGGCCGGCCCACCCCTCGGTCGCGCTCGTGACCACCGACGGGTTCCTCTACCCCAACGACGAGCTGCGCCGCCGGGGGCTGCTGGAACGCAAGGGCTTCCCGGAGTCCTACGACCGCAAGGCGCTGCTGCGGTTCGTCATCGACATCAAGTCCGGCAAGGACACGGTGCTGGCGCCGACGTACTCCCACCTGACCTACGACGTGACCCCCGACCAGCCCGTCGTGGTCAACAGCCCCGACATCGTGGTGATCGAGGGCCTCAACGTGCTGCAGCCCGCCCGCATCCGCGAGGACGGCACCGCGGGCCTTGCGGTCAGCGACTTCTTCGACTTCTCCGTCTACGTCGACGCCTCCCGCACCGACATCCGCCGGTGGTACACCGAGCGGTTCCTGCGGCTGCGCGAGACCGCGTTCCGCGACCCGACGTCCTACTTCACGAAGTACGCCGAGCTCTCCGAGGAGCAGGCGGTCGAGGAGGCCGGACGCATCTGGGACACCATCAACGGCCCCAACCTGGCGCGCAACATCGCGCCGACACGCTCGCGGGCCACCCTGGTGCTGCGCAAGGCCGGCGACCACTCGGTCAGCTGGGTCCGACTGCGGAAGCTCTGAGGGGCACGGGAGACACCATGATCCACATGCGGCTGCCGGTGCCGCCGCACCTGTCCGAGGAGGTCGTCGTCCTGCTGACCCAACGGGTCTCCCGGTCGCGCAAGAGCGGACGTCACACCCGGATCCACGGTTGGTGAACCGGTCAGGTGGGGACACCTGCCAGGGTGGGGCACCATCCGGTCCCACCCGTACCCGACTCGGAGGAGATGCAGGCGTGGCTCGATTCACCGCGACGACAGAGAACGAGGCCGTGGTCTCCGCCGACCGTTCGGCGGTCTGGAAGATCCTGACCGACCCGAAGGCCCTGCCGGAGCTGACGCCCTTCCTCAACGAGATCACCGCCGACGGCGACCTGTGGCGCTGGCAGATGGGTCGCATCCCGGTCCTCGGCGTCAGCGTCGCCCCCGCGTTCACCGAGCAGATGACCTTCGATCCCGAGCACCGCATCGAGTTCACGCACGCCCCGCCGGGGGGAAAACCCGAGCGGGCCGCGGTCGCCGGGTGGTACCAGCTCGAGGACCACGATCGCGGCACCCACCTCGCGGTCAGGCTCGAGGTCTGCGTCGACCTGCCGCTGCCGAAGATGGCGACCGGCTCGGTCAACAAGGTCATGGGCCGCGTCATGACCCGCATGGGCGACCGGTTCTCGGCGAACCTGCTGCGCAAGCTGGACGCGCAGCAGGCCACCTGACCCCTCGCTGCTCAGCCTCGGGGCCAGGTCTTCTGCGGCTCCGGCAGGTGCTCGACGATCACGAAGCCGAGCCGGTCGTTGACGGCGTTCATGTGCACGTCGACGTCGGCGTCAGTGGTGAAGACCTGACTGACGTCAGAGCGCGAGGTGCTTCTTGACCACGTCAGCCAGGCGGTGCGCGACCGCGGCGGCCTGCTCCTCGCTCTCGGCCTCGACCATGACCCGCACCAGCGACTCCGTGCCCGAGGGACGCAGCAGGACCCGTCCCCGGCCCGCCAGCTCGGCCTCGGCCTCGGCGACGGCTGCCTGCACGTCTGGGTCCTCACCGGCTCGGGTCTTGTCGACGTCGGGGACGTTGACCAGGATCTGCGGCAGACGGGTCATGACCCCGGCGAGGTCGGCCAGGCTGCGGCCGGTCGTCGCCATCGTGGCCAGCACCTGCAGGGAGGTCAGGATGCCGTCGCCGGTGGTGGCGTGGTGGCTGAGGATGACGTGTCCGGACTGCTCGCCCCCGAGCGTGAAGCCGTGCGCCTTCATGGCCTCGAGCACGTAGCGGTCGCCGACCTTGGTCTGGGCGACCTGGATGCCCTCACGCTCCATCGCCTGCACGAAGCCCAGGTTGCTCATCACCGTGGCGACCACGGTGTCGTCGACCAGCTGACCGGCGTCACGCAGACCGAGCGCCAGCACCGCGAGTATCTGGTCGCCGTCGACGACCTCACCCGAGGCGTCGACGGCCAGGCAGCGGTCGGCGTCACCGTCGAGGGCGAAGCCGGCGTGGGCGCCGTGCTCGAGGACGGCGGCCTGGAGCACGTCCAGGTGCGTGGAGCCGCAGCCGTCGTTGATGTTGCGCCCGTCCGGCTCGGCGCAGATGGCCACCACGTCGGCGCCGGCGGCACGCAGCGTGCGGGGCCCGGCCTCGTAGGCCGCGCCGTGGGCGCAGTCGAGGACGACCTTCAGCCCGCTCAGGTCCGTGCCGCCCGGCAGCGTGGCGACCAGGTGGTCGGCGTACTCCTCGACCGCGGTGCGGTAGGCCGTGATGCGGCCGACCTTGGCCCCGGTCGGACGGTTCCACGGCTCGCGCAGACGTCCCTCGATGACGTGCTCGACCTCGTCGTCGAGCTTGACCCCGCCGCGCTTGAGGAACTTGATGCCGTTGTCCGGCATGGGGTTGTGGCTGGCCGAGATCATCACGCCGAGGTCCACGCCCAGGGCGGACGTCAGGTGGGCGACACCCGGGGTCGGCAGGACGCCAAGGTCGAGCACGTCGACACCGGCCGAGGCCAGCCCCGCCACGACCGCGGCTCCGAGGAACTCCCCCGAGAGCCGGGTGTCGCGACCGACGACCGCCCGGGGCCGGTGACCTTCGAAGACACCGGCCTCGCCGAGCACGTGCGCAGCCGCCACCGAGAGGTCGAGCGCGAGCTCGGCCGTCAGCAGCCCGTTCGCCAGGCCCCGGACACCGTCGGTGCCGAAGACCCGGGTCCCCCGACCGCGGATGCTGCTCGTCAAGCGATCAGCGCTTGCTGTACTGCGGAGCCTTGCGGGCCTTCTTCAGACCAGCCTTCTTGCGCTCGATGACGCGGGCGTCACGGGTCAGCAGTCCGGCCTTCTTCAGCGACGGACGGTTGGCCTCGAGATCGATGGCGTTCAGCGCGCGGGCCACGCCGAGACGCAGCGCGCCGGCCTGGCCGGTGATGCCTCCGCCGTGGATGCGGGCGATGACGTCGAAGCGGTCGACCAGGTCGGTGGTCACGAAGGGCTCGTTGACGACCTGCTGGTGCAGCTTGTTCGGGAAGTAGGAGTCCAGGGTGCGACCGTTCACGGTCCACTGGCCGGAGCCGGGGACGAGGCGCACGCGGGCCACGGCCTCCTTGCGGCGGCCGGTGGCTCCCGCAGGGGCGATGGTGGCCGGGCGCAGCGGCGCGTCGGCGCTGGGCGCGCTCTCGCTGCTGTAGGCGACACCGTCCTCGTTGACCTCGAAGGTCTCCTCGGCGTCGGTCTGCGTGGTCGTGTCAGTCACGAAAGGTCCTCGTTGTCCTGCTCGTTGTCCGGAAGGAAGGTCACTGCGAGATCTGGACGATCTCGAACGGCTTGGCCTGCTGAGCCTGGTGCGGGTGGTTCGGGCCGGCGTACACCTTGAGCTTCGACAGCAGCTGGCGGCCGAGGCGGTTCTTGGGGAGCATGCCCCAGACCGCCTTCTCGATGGCGCGACGCGGGTCCTTGTCCAGCAGGTCGCCGAACGCCGTCGCCGTCAGTCCACCCGGGTAGCCGGAGTGGCGGTAGGCCATCTTGGTGACCAGCTTGTTTCCCGACAGCGAGATCTTGTCGGCGTTGATGATGATGACGAAGTCACCGCCGTCGACGTGCGGCGCGAAGGTCGGCTTGTGCTTGCCGCGCAGCAGGGTGGCGGTCTGCACGGCAAGGCGACCGAGCACCACGTCGGTGGCGTCGATGACATGCCACTCGCGCTGGAGGTCAGCGGGCTTGGGGCTGTACGTGCGCACGTTAAGTTGCCTTCTCAGTCGTTGCTCGGTCGGGTGCGGTCCACAGCATCACGCGAGTCGCGCGGGGAACCGGTCCGGGCCGCAGGCACGGGAGAGTGCAAGCAGCCGCGACCGTCAAGACTACCTGCGGTGGCTCTCGAGGGTCAAAACGGGCCGTGGTTTCACCTCAGACACCCTCGGGCAATAGGTTGGCACGGGACTGCCCCCACCCGGACAGCCACCTCCCTTTGCTGCTTCCAGCCACCACACCCAGGAGCGAACGTGACCGATGCCCCGGCCCAGGACACTTCCCAGGACGCCAGCGCAGACGGATCCGGCACCAACCAGACGCTGACCGTGCGGGACAACCGCACCGGGGAGTCCTACGAACTCCCCATCACCGACGGCACCATCAAGGCCAAGGACCTCGGCGCCATCACGTCAGGCGAGGACGAGCCCGGCATCGCGGTCTACGACCCCGGCTTCACCAACACCGCCTCGTGCCGCAGCTCGGTGACCTTCATCGACGGCGAGAAGGGGATCCTCGAGTACCGCGGCTACCCCATCGAGCAGCTGGCGGAGAAGTCGAACTTCCTCGAGGTCGCCTACCTGCTCATCCACGGCGAGCTGCCCACCAAGGAGCAGTACGACGCGTGGGAGCACGAGATCACCTACCACACGTTCGTCCACGAGAACGTCAAGACGTTCATGCAGGGCTTCCGCTACGACGCCCACCCGATGGGGATGCTCATGGCCTCCACCGGCGCCCTGTCGACGTTCTACCCCGACGCCAGCAAGATCGCCGACGCCGACAACCGGCACCTGCAGATCGTCCGCATGATCGCGAAGATGCCGACGCTGGGCGCCTGGGCCTTCCGCCACGCGCAGGGCAAGCCCTACGTCTACCCGGACAACGACCTGAGCTACACCGCCAACTTCCTCTCGATGCTCTTCAAGATGAGCGAGTCGAAGTTCGAGGCGGACCCGCGCCTGGTCAAGGCCCTCGACGTGCTCTTCATCCTGCACGCCGACCACGAGCAGAACTGCTCGACCAACGCCGTCCGCTCGGTGGGCTCCTCGCAGGTCGACCCCTACTCGGCCGTGGCCGCCGGCATCGCCGCGCTCTACGGCCCGCTGCACGGCGGTGCCAACGAGGCCGTGCTGCGGATGCTGCGCCGCATCGGCTCGAAGGAGAACATCCCCGACTTCATCCAGGGCGTGAAGGACGGCAACGAGAAGCTCATGGGCTTCGGCCACCGGGTCTACAAGAACTACGACCCGCGCGCCAAGATCATCAAGAAGGCCTGCGACGACGTCTTCGAGGTCACCGGGGTCAACCCGCTGCTCGAGATCGCCCAGGAGCTGGAGAAGATCGCGCTGGAGGACGAGTACTTCGTCAAGCGCAAGCTCTACCCGAACGTCGACTTCTACTCGGGTCTGATCTACGAGGCCTTCCAGTTCCCGCCGGAGATGTTCACCGTCCTCTTCGCCATCGGCCGCACGCCGGGCTGGCTGGCGCAGTGGCTGGAGCTGGTGCAGGACAAGGACCAGAAGATCGCCCGCCCCAAGCAGGTCTACACCGGCGACCGGGGTCTGGACTTCGTGCCCGCCTCCGAGCGCTGGGCCTGACCGGGTGCCCGGGCCGGTGAGGTGGTCATGACACCCGTGACGTCCACCGAGCCCGGGTCACGCCCGACGTACGTCCTCGTCGACGGCGAGAACATCGACGCGACCCTCGGCGCCTCGATCCTGGGGCGACGCCCTCAGCCGTCCGAGCGGCCGCGCTGGGAGCGGCTGCTGCAGTTCGTGGCCGAGGGTGCCCGCGGGGAGACGCACGGCCTGTTCTTCCTGGCGGTGACCTCGGAGCTCCCGATGTCGTTCGTCCAGGCCCTCATGGCCATGGACTACCGCCCCGTCCCGCTGCGGGGCGACGGCGAGGAGAAGGTCGTCGACATCGCCATCCAGCGCACGCTGGAGGAGATCAAGAGCCGCGAGGCCGACGTGGTGCTCGTCAGCAACGACGGCGACTTCGCCGAGCACGTGGCGGCGCTCCTCGGCGGCGAGCGTCGCGTCTCCCTCGTGGGCTTCGACGAGTTCCGCAACCACCAGTTCACCGCGCTGGCCGGGCGAGGGCTGCGACTGTTCGACCTCGAGCACGACGTGCGGGCCTTCACCAGCCGGCTCCCCCGGGTGCGCATCATCCCGATCGCCGACTTCGACCCCGCCGACTTCCTCTGAGCGGTCTGGACCTGGGTATCACGGCTCCCCGAGTGCCCTCCTGGGTGGCATGACCAGTCCACATCCCTTCGCCGCCTGGGTCGAACGCGCCCAGGGCCGCAACCCGTCCCCCGCCCGCCGCCAGCCCCGCGTCGACCGTCGCCGGTCCGTCGCGGGCGACCGCTTCCCTCGCCAGCGTCGTCCCCAGGACGACTGACCGCGCTCGAGCGCGCGCCGTACGTCCGGGAAGCGGGAGGAGCACGACCTCAGCGCGCCCGCTCGACGCGACGCTCGTCCCAGACCGGCTCGTCGGACTCGTAGACCGAGCCGTCGGCACCGAACACCACGAAGCGGTCGAAACCTCGGGCGAACCAGCGGTCGTGGGTGACCGCGAGCACCGTGCCCGCGAAGGCCTCGAGCCCGTCCTCGAGCGCCTCGGCCGACTCCACGTCGAGGTTGTCGGTCGGCTCGTCCAGGAGCAGCAGCGTCGCTCCGGAGAGCTCCAGCATGAGGATCTGGAAGCGGGCTTGTTGTCCGCCTGACAAGGACTCGAAGCGTTGCTCGGCGGCGTGCGCCAGCTCGTAGCGGTCGAGCACGCGCGAGGCCTGCTCCCGCGGCATCCCGGCACGGTGGTCGTCGCCGCGGTGCAGGATCTCCAGGAGCGTCCGTCCGACCAGCTCGGGATGGGCATGGGTCTGCACGAACCACCCCGGACGCACCCGGGCGCCGAGCCGTGCCCGTCCCCTGTGGTCGACCGGCTCGATGGCCTCGGTGGTCTCCCCCGACGCGACGGGACGGTGCTCGACGTCGGGGTCGGAGCCACCGATCGCCAGCAGCCGCAGGAAGTGCGACTTGCCCGAGCCGTTGGAGCCCAGCACGGCCACCCGCTCGCCGTACCAGACCTCGAGGTCGAAGGGCCTCATGAGTCCGAGCAGTTCCAGCTGCTCGCACACCACTGCCCGCTTGCCGGTGCGGCCGCCGGTGAGGCGCATGCTGACCTGCTGCTCACGCGGCTGCCCCGTCGGCGGTCCCACCTCCAGGAACTTGCGCAAGCGCGTCTGGGCGGCGCGGTACTGCGAGGCGAGGCCGTCGTTGTACTCCGCCTTGATCTTGTAGCGCAGCACCAGCGCCTTGAGCTTGGCGTGCTCCTCGTCCCAGCGCCGCCGCAGCTCCTCGAAGCGTGCGAAGCGGTCCCGCCGTGCGTCGTGGTACGACGCGAAGCCGCCCGGGTGGGTCCACACGCTGTTGCCGGCCGCCCCGAGCTCGACGGTGACCACCCGGGTCGCGGTGTTGTTGAGCAGCTCGCGGTCGTGGCTGATGAACAAGATGGTCTTCACCGACTCCCGGATGCGCTGCTCGAGCCACAGCTTGCCGGGCACGTCGAGGAAGTTGTCGGGCTCGTCGAGCAGCAGCACCTCGTCGGGACCGGCCAGCAGGAACTCCAGCACCAGCCGCTTCTGCTCCCCGCCCGAGAGCGTGGAGAGGTCGCGGTACTTCACACGCTCGTAGGGAACTCCCAGAGCGGAGGTGCAGCAGACGTCCCAGGCCACCTCGAGGTCGTAGCCACCGGCGTCCCCCCACTCCGAGAGAGCCTCGGCGTACTTCATCTGGGTGCGCTCGTCCTCGGTGTCCATCAGCGCCAGCTCCCAGCGCTCCACGTCGGCAGCGGCCGCGCGGACGCGGTCCGGGGAGACCGAGAGCAGCAGCTCCCGCACGGTGGTGCTGTCGCGACCGACCATCTGACGCATCACGCCCAGCCCGCCGGAGCGGGTCACCGCACCCTCGTGCGGCACGAGCTCGCCGGTCACGATGCGCAGCAGGGTCGTCTTGCCTGCCCCGTTGGCGCCGACCAGCGCGACCTTGGCCCCCTCCCCCACCCGGAAGGAGACGTCGTCGAGCAGCACCCGCCCGTCCGGCAGCTCGTAGCGGATCCCCGCGACGTCGACGTGTCCCACAGCACGACAGTCTCCCCGAGGACCGGCGTCCGTGGCGAACCCGTTTCCCGAGCGCTCCCCGGACCGTCAGCCCGCCGGCGGCCGCCGCAGGTCGTCGGGCAGCGGTAGCTCCTCGCGCGGCCCGTCCCACCCGGGGCTGAGGGCCCAGAACAGGACGTCATCGGTCAGCAGGTGGGTCGTCTCGTCGTCCATCCCCTGGCACCTGCCCAGGTGGATCCAGGCCAGGTCGCCCTCGTCGGTGATCAGTGCCACCGTCTCCTCCCCGGGACCGTCGAGACACCCCTGGGGGGCGACGACGGTGGGGGCCGTGTCGACCGCCTCACGCAGGTCCACCGAGTCGATGACGCTGAGACGCTCGGACTGCACCAGGTTCGGCCCGGCGACACCGACCGCGTAGCGGCACACCGACACCGCGGTCGACCCGACGTCGACCGCCGGGAAATTCTTGCCGGCGCGCGGGATCGCGCGTTGGACCGCACAGCCGTTGGAGTCGGCGCGCTCGACGGCCCGCACCGTCGCCAGGACCTGCTGGGTCAACGCCTCCTCGGGCGTCACCACGAGCACCACGTCACCCTCGACGACCCGCTCCCCGGCGACGAGCCCGTCGGGCACCTCGGGAGCAGACTCCCCCTCGGGACGGAACTGCACCCCCGGAGCCAGGCCGGGGTCACAGCCCTCGACCGCGAACTCGCCCGGACGGTCGACGCGCGGGGTGGGATCGTCGCCGTCACGGCACCAGCCGGCGAGGGAGCCGTAGCCCCAGTCGTCGGGCACACCGACCTCCACACCGCGCCAGGCCTCGGTGCGGAACCCCTCCGGGAGCGCGGTCTCCAGCGTGGTCCCGTCGTCGGGCGACGGATCGACGTCGGCCAGGCCCCAGGTCGCGGGCCAGACCGAGATCGCCAGGGGCACCCCCACCGCAGTCACCAGGAGCACCGCCGCCCCCGCCCGCAGCCTCCACTCGCGCCGGCTGCGACTCACGCGTGCCGCCCGCGTCGACAGCTCCACCGGGACGGTGTGGACCGCAGCCGTCCGCGCACGCAAGGCTCCCCACAGCCGCTCGAGCTCCTCGTCCGCAGCTCCGCCCTCATCGGCACCGGCACGAGCACGAGCACCGGGCGCCAGCGCAGCCAGGCCACGCTCGGCGCGCCGACGGGTCGCCCGTTCCGACAGACCGGTGGTCCACGACACCTCCGCCCACGAACGCCCCTCGACGTACCTCAGCGCGAGGGTGGCGCGCGTCAGCACCGGCAGGCCCCACCAGCGACGCCACGGCACCGGCTCGTCCGCACTCCTGCCCTGCGTCGTCCTGTCCTGCGTCGTCCTGCCCGGCCCTCGCGCCGGGCCCGACCGATCGACCACGGGGAGGGACGCGCGGCCTCGGTCACGACGTCGCGGCGCAGGTGGGCGTCGGGGTCCTCGTCGTGGACCACGCTCTCCCACCGAGCCAGAGCCCGCCCCAGCGCGTTCTGAGCGAGCCTGCGCGCCTCGTCGTCGCGGCCGGTGAGGAGGACGGCGAAGGCCACCAGGGCAGGCCCTCGCCCGGCGACGTACTCCTCGAAGTCGGACACCGGGCTCCCTCCCAGCGGCGCGCGGACGTGTCCGGCCAGCATGCCGCACCGCAAAACGGCTGTCGCGGAGGCAGCCGGGCTGGCAGCATCCGCGTCATGCGTGACCTCGATCCCCAGGACGACGCCCTGACCACCCTTGCGACGGCCCCTGCGACGGCCCCCGTCCGCCACCTCGGCACGGCAGAGCTGGAGGCGGCGCTTGACCACCTGGCGGCCTCCCCCAGCCACGAGGGCACCCTCACCCTCGTCGTACGGCGCCCCGGGCCGGGTGAGCGCGAGGTGCTGAACGAGGGGGAGCTCGACCGCGAGGTCGGGCTCGTCGGTGACACGTGGCTCGAGCGGGGCAGCAAGCGCACCCCGGACGGCTCCGCCCACCCCGAGATGCAGCTCAACGTCATGAACGCCCGCGCCGCCGCGCTCGTGGCCGACGGGCCGGAGCGGATGGCAGTGGCCGGCGACCAGCTGTACGTCGATCTCGACCTGTCCGCGACGAACCTCCCGCCTGGATCCCGGCTGGCGATCGGGACCGCGGTCATCGAGGTCACCGAGGTGCCGCACACCGGGTGTGCCAAGTTCGTCGGCTGGTTCGGGGCGGAGGCGATGCGCTTCGTCAACGGCAGGACGGGGCGGGCGATGCGGCTGCGCGGTCTCAACGCCCGCGTCGTCGAGGCCGGCACCGTCCGGACCGGCGACGCCGTGCGCGTGTCGCGGCCTGCTTCAGGGGCCTGACGTACCGTCGAACGCGTGAGGCCACACCGGACCAGCCGGACCAGCCGGACCACCCGGACGAGCCGGAGCAGCGCCGCAGCACTTGTCGCGGCTGCTGGGCTGCTCCTCACCGGGTGCGCCTCGAACCCGGCGCTGCTGGGCGAGGGCCTGGACCAGGAACGGCTCGGGGGCCCTCGCGCGGAGCCCTCGCCGGGTTCGACGACCCGCCCCTTCCCCGACCCGCAGCCCCGCCTGCCGCGCGTGCCCTCCCCGACGTCCGCCCCTGACCCGACGCCCGACCCGACTCCCACCGCGGAGCCGGAGCCGGCCCCCGAGCCGAAGCGGTCCTACCTCAGCGTGCCCGCGATCGGGGTCGGGGACTTCCCGGTGGTGCGCTACGTCGGCTCCCCCGACGACGCCCCGGGGACGGCGATCCAGAACGCCGGGCCGATGGCCTCGCCTCGCGGTGCCTCCGGCGGCGAAGCACCGGGCGCCGTCGGCAACTTCATCGTCACCGGTCACCGGACCTCCCACACGATGCCCTTCGCCGACCTCCCGAGCCTGCAGGCCGGTGCCCGGGTCGTGGTCCGCAGCGGACGGACCGAGCTGGTCTACGAGATCACCCGCACGCGGTGGACCTCGTTCCGCTCCGAGCGCTCCCTGGCCGCGCAGTCCGCCGCGGTCCCGGGGAGACCGGCGCAGGAGGCGACCCGGCCCATGATCACGCTGTCGACGTGCGCCACCCCGGAGGACCACGCCCGGGGCAACTACTGGTCCGACGAGCTCGGCAACCCCGAGCACCGCATCGACAAGATCGGCGTGCTCGTCGAGCGTCGTCCCGCGGCCTGAGCTAGTCGGCCCGCCGGGCCTCCAGCACCCGGAAGCCCTTCGCGCTGGCCAGCCGCGTCGTGGGCCAGCCCTGCTCCCCGAGCCAGCGCTGCAGCGAGTCTGCTCCCAGGTTCCGTCCCACGACCAGCACGGCCCGGCCGCCCGGCCGCAGGCGCGGCAGCCACTGGAGCAGCAGGGCGTGCAGGGCCTCCTTGCCGATCCGGATCGGAGGGTTGGACCAGATCTCGTCGACCAGGAGGTCCGCGGGCACCTGATCGGGCTCGGCGATGCGGACCCGCTCCTCGACACCGGCGATCACCACGTTCTCCGTCGTCAGGAGCAGGGCTCGGCGGTTGACGTCGACGGCCCACACGGTCGCCTCCGGCCGAGCCAGCGCCAGGGCGGTCGCGATGACGCCGTACCCGCAGCCGAGGTCGAGGTAGGTCGTGCCCTCGGTCGGGGGCGGCGTCGTGCGGAACAGCACGCCCGTGCCCAGGTCGAGGCGTCCGTGGGAGAACACGCCGCCCCCGGTGACCATCCGCATCGTCCGGCCCCACACCTCGGTCTCGGCGGTGGTGCGCGGGAAGGGCGCCGAGGGGTCGGCGGTGAAGTAGTGCTCATCCACGGGTCCGCACCACCCTCGTCGCCTCGGCCCTCGCGGCCAGCTCCTCGTCGGCCGGGTAGGCGACCTCCTCCAGGCACAAGCCGTGCGCCGGTGCGACGCGCACGGCCGGGTCACGGACCTCGGCGTCGAGCACGGCGGCGGGCCAGGAAGGCGGGCGACGCCCTTCCCCCACGGGGATCAGGGCGCCCACGAGCGCGCGCACCATGCTGTGGCAGAAGGCGTCGGCCCGGACGGTGGCCGCCGCAAGGCCGGTGCGGTCCCGCTCCCACTCCAGGTGCTGGAGCGTGCGGATGGTGGTGGCCCCCTCCCGCTTGCGGCAGTACGCCGCGAAGTCGTGCTCGCCGAGCAGGCCGACCGCGGCCTCGTTCATCGCCGCCAGGTCGAGGGGCCGCGCCCAGGCGAGGACGTGTCCGCGGGTCAGGGGATCGACCAGGCCGGGCCGGTCGGCGATCCGGTAGACGTAGCGCCGCCACAGGGCCGCGAAGCGGGCGTCGAAGCCGGGAGCAGCGACGCGGCCGGACCGCACCACCACGTCACCGGCCAGCAGTCCGTTGAGGCGACGCGCGAGCGCCTCGACCGGCGGGGCGTCGGTGCGGCCCGCGGTCGCGGCCAGCTCGTCGGGAGAGATGTCGAGGTGGACCACCTGGCCCCGGGCGTGCACGCCGGTGTCGGTGCGACCGGCGCAGGTCACGGTGACCGTCGCCGGGTCGCGACGCAGCACCGTGGCCAGGGCGGCCTCGAGGTCGCCCTGGACGGTCCGCAGGCCGGGCTGCTTGGCCCAGCCGTGGAAAGCGCCCCCGTCGTAGGCGAGGTCGAGTCGGATGCGCACCCGCACATCATCCCAGGCCCGTGAGGGGCTCCGACGCCCGGCCGACGGTCAGCCGACCTGCCCTCAGTCGCTCTCGTCCGCCTTCCGGGTCGCGACGGCGCGTCCGGCCTCCAGCCGCGCCACCGGCACCCGGAACGGCGAGCAGGAGACGTAGTCGAGCCCCGCGGCCTCGAAGAAGTGGATGGAGTCGGGGTCACCGCCGTGCTCGCCGCAGACCCCGAGGTGCAGGTCCGGTCGCGTGGACCGGCCGCGGCGGACCGCCTCGCTCACCAGCCCGCCCACACCCGTCTGGTCCAGGGACTCGAAGGGACTGACGCCGAAGATGCCCTTCTCGAGGTACTGCGAGAAGAACGCAGCCTCCACGTCGTCGCGGGAGAACCCCCACGTCATCTGGGTGAGGTCGTTGGTCCCGAACGAGAAGAACTCGGCCGCCTCCGCGATCTCGTCGGCGGTCATGGCGGCCCGGGGCAGCTCGATCATGGTGCCGACCTTGAACGCCAGCTCCACCCCGGTCTCCTCCTCGACCTTGCGCGCCACGGCGAGGATGTCGGCCTTGACCAGCTCCAGCTCCTGGACGGCGGCGACCAGGGGGATCATGATCTCCGGTCGCGGGTCGCCGCCGGCCTGCTTGCGGGCGGCCGCGGCCTCGAGGATGGCGCGGGCCTGCATGGTGAAGAGTCCCGGGATCACGATGCCGAGCCGGACGCCTCGCAGGCCGAGCATCGGGTTCTCCTCGTGCATCCGCTTGACCGCGGTCAGCAGCCGGGCGTCACGCTTGCTCGGGCGACCGGTGGCGTCGGCGACCGCCACCTTCATCGACAGCTCGGTCAGCCCGGGCAGGAACTCGTGGAGCGGCGGGTCGAGCAGCCGGATGGTCACGGGCAGGCCGTCCATGGCCTCGAGGATGCCGGTGAAGTCGTCGCGCTGGTGCGGCAGCAGCGCCGAGAGCGCCTCCTCGCGCTCGTCCTCGCTGCGCGCCAGGATCAGGTGCTCGACCAGCTCGCGCCGCTCCCCCAGGAACATGTGCTCGGTGCGGCACAGGCCGATGCCCTGCGCCCCGAACCGCCTCGCTCGCGAGGCGTCCGCGGGGTTGTCGGCGTTCGCGCGCACCCCCAGACGTCGTACGCCGTCCGCGTGCTCCATGAGCCGGGCCACCGCCGCGACCAGGTCGTCGCCGACCGACTCGTCGCCCTCGAAGTGGCGCACCACGAGGGAGTCCATGACCGCGACGTCACCCCGGAACACCTCACCGGTGGTGCCGTCGATGGAGATCAGGTCGCCCTCCTCGATGACCACGCCGTCCGGTGCGCTGAAGTGACCCGCCCGTACGTCGACGTCCAGGGCGTCCGCGCCGCACACGCAGGTGCGACCCATGCCACGGGCCACGACCGCGGCGTGCGAGGTCTTGCCACCCCGGGAGGTGAGCACGCCGGCGGCCGCCACCATCCCGTGGAGGTCGTCGGGCGTGGTCTCCCGGCGGACCAGGATCACCTTCTCGCCCCGCTCGACCCACTCCACCGCGGTCTCGGAGTCGAAGACCGCCTTGCCCACCGCGGCGCCCGGGGAGGCGTTCATGCCCTTGGTCAGCAGCTCACGCTCGGCGGTGGCGTCGAACTGCGGGAACATCAGCTGGGCCAGCTGGGCCCCGGTCACCCGGTGCAGCGCCTCGTCGAGGTCGATGAGGCCCTGGTCGACCAGCTGACCGGCGATCCGGAACGCCGCCCCCGGGGTGCGCTTGCCGACCCGGGTCTGCAGCATCCACAGCTTGCCGCGCTCGATGGTGAACTCGATGTCGCACAGGTCGAGGTAGTGCTCCTCGAGGCGCCGCATGATCGTGAGCAGCTCGTCGTACGACGACTTGTCGATGCCCTCGAGGTCGGCCAGGGGCACGGTGTTGCGGATGCCGGCCACGACGTCCTCGCCCTGCGCGTTCTGCAGGTAGTCGCCGTAGATGCCCTGAGCGCCCGAGGCGGGGTCGCGGGTGAAGGCCACCCCCGTGCCGGAGTCGTCGCCCAGGTTGCCGAACACCATCGAGCACACGTTGACCGCGGTGCCGAGGTCGGAGGGGATGCGCTCCTGGCGCCGGTAGAGGATCGCGCGCTCGGTGTTCCAGGACCCGAAGACGGCGAGCACGGCCAGGTCGAGCTGCTCGCGGGGGTCCTGGGGGAAGGGCTGACCGCTCTTCTCCTCGATGATGCCCTGGTAGGTCTCCACCAGCGCCTTGAGGTCGTCGGCGTCGAGCTCCAGGTCGCCCTCGACACCGGACTTCTCCTTGCGCCGCTCGAGCGCCTCCTCGAACAGGTGGCCCTCGATGTCGAGCACGGTCCGGCCGAACATCGACAGCAGCCGGCGGTAGGAGTCCCAGGCGAAGCGTTCGCTGGTCGACTGCGCCGCCAGCCCCTGCACCGACTCGTCGTTGAGGCCGACGTTGAGCACCGTCTCCATCATCCCGGGCATGGAGGCGGCCGCGCCCGAGCGCACGGAGACCAGCAGCGGGTCGTCGGCCTGGCCGAGCTTCTTGCCCATGACGCCCTCGAGGCGCTCGAGGTGCTCGGTGATCTCCTCCGGCAGCCCGTCCGGCAGCCGGTCACCCTCGTCGGCCTCCGCCGCGGCGAGGTAGGCCCGGCACGCCTCCGTGGTGATGGTGAACCCCGGAGGGACCGGCAGACCCAGGTTGGTCATCTCGGCGAGGTTCGCGCCCTTGCCCCCCAGCAGGTCCTTCTGGTCCTTGTTGCCCTCGGCGAAGTCGTAGACGAATGTGCTCATGGTCACATCCTGCACCCAGACGGCCTCGACCACACCCCTCCGCGGGGGGGAGACCCCGCGCCCGCACCGGTCGGGGCGAGTGGTGCCACCTATCCTCGACAGGTGACTCCCCGCCGGATCGTGCAGCTGCTCGGCGGCTGCGTCGTCCTGGGTTCCGGGGTGTCCCTGCTGCTGGCTCCCCAGCTGGGCTCGGACGGCTTCTCCTCGTTGGTCAGCGGTCTGGCCGAGGCCGCCGGCTGGTCCTTCATGCTGGCCAACGCGGTCGTGAGCGCAGCGTTCCTGGCCATGGCCTGGCTGCGAGGGGTGCGGCCCGGGGTCGGGACCGTCGTCCAGGTCGTCGTGGTCGGCGCCACCGTCACGGTGCTGCTGCCGCTGCTGGAACGACTCGACCCCACCGGCCCGGTGGAGCGCACCCTCATGCTCCTGGCAGCCTTCCCGGTCCTCGCGGTCGGCATCGCGCTCTACCTCGACAGCCACCTGGGGGCCGGGCCGATGGAGGCCGCCGCGCTGGCCTGGGACCCGCCCCTGCCCTTCGCCCGGAGCTACAGCGCCTTCCAGCTCCTCAGCGCGATCGTCGGCTGGCAGCTCGGCGCCGCGATCGGCCCGGGCACGATCGCCGTCATCGTCGCGCTCGGCCCGGCGGTCGCCCTGGCCGGTCGACTGCTCGGCCTGGAGCTGCACCAGCCCGGAGCGGCCGACACCGACGTACGACGAAGGCCCGCTCCCCGGTGAGGGGAACGGGCCTTCGGTGCGTCGTGCAGGGTGCCGATCAGGCCTTGGACTCGTCCTCGGCGGACTCGTCGGCAGGCTCCTCGTCGGCGGACTCGTCGAGAGCGGTGCCGACGAGCGCGTCCTCGGCGACCGTCTCCTGCGGAGCGGCCTCCTCGGTCGTCTCCTCGGTCGTCTCGTCGGTCGAGTCGTCGGTCGTCTCGTCGGTCGAGTCAGCCGTGGTGTCCTCGGCCGCCGGGGCAGCCGCAGCGGCCGGCGCCGCCTGGGTGCTCGTGCTCG
>CAVQOY010000002.1:0-152819 GCA_963714625.1 uncultured Actinomycetota bacterium
CGACCTTTCGCTTCCCAAAGGCGCATCTCACGGCACATCATCAGAGGTCGTTCTGTAATCAGATCTTGGCTGTGTGAGCGGGATTGGTCGCTATCGAGGGTCACCACGCTTCATCCGGGATCGAGGCACTTCAGGGTCAAAGTGGGGAGCAAAGTGGGTCACGGACCGGCGTCAGAGATGGATCGCCAGGTCGGACTTGTCGCCCTCGAAATCTCGTCCGAGGTAGACCCGTGCGGTCATCGCGGGGTCGGAATGCCCGAGCTGGTCGGCGATCCGGACGATCGGAACGTTGGCCTCGTGCAGCAGGGTGGCCACGGTGCGTCGGAAGGTGTGCGGTACCGCCCAACCGAAGCCGGCGGCGTCGAGGACCTCGCGGACAGCATGGTTGCTGTTGGACTGGTCCCACCGTTGCTCGCTGTTCCCGAGGAGAGCCGGTGCGGCGAAGATGAGTCCGTCGGCGCCGACCCGCGAGGCACGGGCGTTGAGCCGGGTCTGCAGCCAGTCGGGCAGGTTGACGACGCGGTCGGAGCTGCCGGACTTGGTGCCGCGGATCCGGCAGGCCCCGGTGGTCGGGTCATAGTCGCTCCAGCGCATTGATCTCGCCTCGTCGATACGGGCGCCGGTGCCTGCGAGGAACGCCACCAGTTCGGTGGTGGTCTCGCGTCGCCTGACCGATCGCGGGTCCAAGTTCGCCTGCCGGGCCCGTTCGTCGCCGCAGGCAACGACTTGGTCTCGTTCCTCGCGGGTAAACGCCCGGGTTCGATCCCGCAGGTCGACGTTCGGGTTCTGCGACTTCGTCGCGCGGACCTGACGCATCGCGTTGCTGGTCAGGACGCCGCTGTCGACGGCGAAGTTAAGGATGTTGGAGATCACGGACCGGGCGAGCTTGGATGCCCCGGTGCCGCGCCGGTCGGCCAGGGTCTGCAGGAAGATGCGGAGCCGCTGGGGGTCGTTGGCTTGCTCGAGAGTGAGACCGCGCATCGAGGAACTGTCGGCGTCCACATGCCGGTCGAAGCTGCTGGTGTAGTCAGCGATCGAGCGTGGCGCCAGGCCGGAGTCCGCGCGCGCCGCCTGGGCCAGCCAGACCCGACCGGCGTTGACGAACGGGGTGGTCCTCCTGATCGTCTGACCGCCTGCCCCTGGTTGCCGCAGTCGCTCGACCAGCCGGACTTCGCAGCCCTTGATCGCCGCGTGCTTGGTCCGGGCGACCGCCGAGACCTCGCGGCGTACCCCGTCCCAGCCTCGGAAGTAGACACGAGCACGGTGACGGTCGGCCCGGCGCGGGTTCGTTGCGGTGACCCAGCGCCCGGCATGGAGGACCTGAGGGGTCGTCTCGATCTCCCCGTGCTCACCCAGGCCGAGTGCCCGCCGGACCATCGATGCCTCCGTGTTCTGTGACGTTCCCAGGTCGCAAGTGTGCGTCGACGCACCGACAGGCGCCCCGTCCCTCCTCGATGCCTGTGGAGGAGTCAGCAGGGAGAGACGTAGTGGTCATTCTCGTAGGCGACGACATCGGTGAACCTGTAGGCGACGCGGCTGCCGATCTTGAGATAACCGATGCCTTCCCCGTGGTGGCGGAGGTTGGCAAGGTGGCCGGTGGTGACGCCCCAGCGGTCGGCAAGCTGGGCGGGGGTCAGCAGGTTGCGGTGTCCTGCCTCCTCCGCAAAGACATGTTCGGTCATGTCGCTTCCGTTCGGTCGGTCTCGGTGCGCCCGGAGGGGTGTTCGGCAGTCATGGCGGCGCGAAGGAATCGGCGGGCTTCGGCGACGGTGACGTAGAGCCTTCCGCAGCCGTTGAACCGTGCCCAGCGGGGTCCGATGCCGCGCTGGCGCCAGTCGCGGACGGTGCGTTGCGGGGTGTGGATGAGGTCGCAGAACTCCTCGAAGGTGAGAAGGGCGTTCTCGTGCCAGTCGTCGGGGATGTGGATCGGGTTCACGGTGGTTTCCTTGGTGGGTGGGTCGGTCCTGACGGGTCAGCGGTACGGGCCACGAGGACCCGGCGCCGGCGAGTGCGGGGCGCCGCGCTCCTCTGGTCGCGGTCGCGGTCGCGATCGGGTGGTCGGCTGGTCGTAGTCCTCGGGTGGGTTGGCGCGGATGTGCGCGGCGTCGTTGCGCGCGGCATTGAGGTGCCGGTAGGTCTCCCTCAGGGGCTGGTCGAGCGCGTCGAGGTGCGCCCGTGCGGTGTCGACGGCGACGTCCGGGTCGGTGGTGGACGTCATTTCGTCCATCGACAGCTCCCAGGTGGACTGTGACCGGTCGAGCACGAGGGCGAGCCGTTGAGCCACCTGAGGCAGCGTGGCCACCGTGTTCGCGAGGTGAGCCAGAACGACGTCCACGTCGGCCGGCGTCGCGGTGGGGTTGCTGGCCAGCTGGTGGGCGAGACGGATGACGGCGTTGTCAGCATCGGCGGCGCTCTTCGCGAGTGTTGCTCCAGGCTCGTCGGTCGGGCTGTCGCCGTCTCGCTGGGTGGGGGTCATGAGGTGTCCTCTCCGGGTCGGCGCGTGGGGGCTCTCACCTGAGGCGGTGAGGGGGCTCCTGGCGATCACTGACGACGGACCTCTTCGGGTCCGGTTGGTCACCTAGGACGGCGGTGAGGTGTCCGGCGATCAATTGCGCGGCAGTTCGTCACCGCTCGGTAGTGGTCGTCATCTGCCAGGGCCGCGTGAGGGCCGGCTCGACGGGGTGAACGGGACCTCGACGGGACGGCGGGGTCGGTCCGGTCGGTCGGTGCGCTCGGACGGCATAAGACTCGGTCCGTAACGGTCGATCGCCTCGAGTGCGGCCTCCCGGGCGTGAGCGGGTCCGAGGTCGGCTCGGTCTCGGCCGAACGTGTCGACCCACTGGGCGCGGGCGTCGTCGACGGACTCGGCGACGAGGTGGGCGGTGTTGTGGTGGCGGCCGCGGGTCATGGCGACGTAGGCAGAGGCGGCGCCGGTGGTCTCGCTGAGGAGGAAGTGCGCGCGGTCGACGGTCTCACCCTGGGCGCCGTGGACGGTGGTGGCGTAGCAGAGCTCGACGTGGGCCTCGGCGTACGCCGCGTGGAGGGTACGGCGGCCGCGGCGGCCCTCGATGTCGAGGTGGCCGTGCTCCGTGATGCCGGTGACGGTCCACTGGTCGCGGTTGGCGACGTCGAGGTCGCGGTCGTTGCGGCGGGTGCTGACGCGGTCGCCGACGGCGATCCGGGCCCCGGAGCTGGTGGTGAGGTGATCGGCGGTCTCGACGGTGCCGGCGGTGACGCGCCGGTCGCGGACGGCTGCGTTGAGGTCGGCGACCTGCTCGCGGGTGTCGGCGACGACGAGGTCGCCCGGTGATGCAGCGGCGAGGTCGGTGACGGCAGCGAGGCGTTCGACGTCGGTGGGGTGGATGACGATTGCGCCGCGCTGCGAGGAGGGCGTCGAAGACCTCGTCGGCCCGCTGGCCGGTGCGCATCTGGAGGGTGAGCTCGGCGTAGGCGGGGTCGGCGAACCGGTGCACGGCCTCGAGCGTCAGCCGGTCGTCCTCGGCCGCCCACCGGCTGGCGTGGTCGAGGACGCCGCCGCGCCCGACGGCAGGGAGCTGATGACGGTCGCCGACGAGCGCGACGCGGGCGCCGGCTTCGTCGGCGATCGTGAGGAGCGCGCGGGCGGTGTCCTGGTCGAGCATGCCGGCCTCGTCGACGAGCAGCAGGTCGCCCGGGATGAGGCGGGCGAGTCGGTCGGGTGCGGACCGCCCGGAGTCGTCGCGGGACCAGAAGCCGTCGTCGTCCCAGCGGAACCCGTGCTGGTGGGCCAGCCAGGCGGCCGAGAACGCCGACGTGGCGAGCTGGTCGGCGGCGACCTGTGCGGCCTTGAGGGTCGGGGTGACCACGACAAGGCGGTGGTGCCGCATCTCGATCGAGCTCACGTGTCGCGCGGAGCGTGGTGGTCTTGCCGGCGCCGGCGGCTCCCTCGACGACGGTGAGCCGAGCGGTGCCGGCCAGCGCGGCGGCGACCCGACGTTGGGTGTCGTCGAGCCGGATGCCGGCGACGACCTCTCCGACGGTGGCGGCTCGCCCGGGCCTCAGGCCGCGTGCGGCGAGGCGGTCGACGAGGTCGGCCTCGACCTCGAGCACGGTGCGGGAGGTGAGGGCGCGAACATGCTCGGGTACGTCGGCGCGGTCGAGCAGCGGTCGGCAGGTGGCGACGGTCCGGGCGGTGAGGTCCTCGGCGAGCTCACGGCGTACGGCTGGATCGGTCACGACGTCGACCGAGGCGATGACGCGCTCGACCTCGCCGCGGACGTCGGCGGCGTTCCAGCTCGAGCGCCGGGCGCCGAGCCGGGAGACGACGAGCTGGGTGACGGCGTCGCGGTTGATCCGTGCGATGGCCGTCGGGTGCAACGGGGCCGGCCTTGGCGGCGCGGCGAACCCGAGGTCGCGCAGCTCGTCGACCCACCGCGCCGCGAGCTGCTCGCCGCTCTGAGGGACGACCTTGTCGGGTCGGGCGTGGGCCCACGCGCGTCGGTCCCAGCTGCGGCGCAGCTGGGGCCCCGGCTGCTGGTCAGGGTGCTCGCGGCGCCACTGGGCTTCGTAGCGGTCGACGTTGCGTCCTATCTGTGCCGCGCGGGCGCTGAACGCGCCGGCGTACGGCGCGAGCTCGCGGACCTCGCCGGTGGCGGGGTCGAGCGTGTAGCCGTGGGCGGCGAGCGTCGTGCGCAGCTCGGGGTCGCACATGACAGCGGCGTGCCCGATGCCGTTGATGGCCTCGATGGAGTCGACGATGCCGACCGAGTGAAGTCCGCGCCACCGGCCACCGGCGAACACGCGCGCGTTGAGCTGGAGGTGCAGGTGACGGTGCGGGTCGCCGGCGCGTGAGGTGTAGTGCCGCACGACCGCGGCCTCGACCTGGTCGACGGGCACCTGCACCTGGCGGCCACGCGGACCGATGCGGGTCGTGGCGTGCTCGGCGACCCAGCCGATGATCTCCTGGGCGGCGCGTTCCTGGGCAGCGTCGTAGGCGCCGGCGACGGCCGGGTGGAGCAACGCCGCGAGCGACCACGTCTTGGGTCCGTTGACCACGACCTCGACGAAGCGCAGCCCGTGCTCGCCGGTGCGCAGCCGCCCCTTCGGGCGACCGGTCTCGACGTCGTAGCCGGCGACCCACTGCTCGTAGCCGTCACCGTCGAGCGTGCCGGCGATGCGCACGGAACCGGCCCCGGTGACGTACCTGGTGGCGACGCCGGTGCCCTCGGCGAGGTAGTAGTCGTCGACGCGCGACCGGTCGGCCTCGACGTAGGTGCGGGCGGCTGCGGCTGAGCCGCGGTAGAACTTCACGCCGCCGTGCATCGCCACGTACCTCCCCTCGGGGCCTCGTCATTGCTCGTCAACTAGCATCGAAATGACCCTCGGCCCGCCCCTGGGGGACGGGCCGAGCTGGTGGTTCTACCGAACTTCGTAGCATGCGTGCCGCTCAGTTTCGAAGGCTGATGAGCTGTTCGAGCGGGTGCAGTTCGCGGACTCGTCATTCGTCGTCAAGCGATCAACTCGCGCGCAAGGATCGCGAACAGAAGCCTGGTTCGCTGAAGCGTCTGGCTAGGCGATTGATCCGGCGGTGGTGGCTGGTCAAGCAACGGCGTCCGGGCGCTTCCCCGGGTAATCGCCGTCGATCGTGCTGATCCACTCGCGCACCTTCTCGGGCTCGCAACACTGCACGGGGGAACTGGCCCCGCATAGCCTCCCTGTCCCGGACGGTCCTCCGGACGGGTCTTCCGGAACGCGCGGCGCCCAGCACGGCCGTTGACCCGGGAGGGACCGCTTGGGGTTCGGCTACCGGGACGGTCAAAACCACCTTTCCGTGCAGCAGACCCCTACACGCTTCCGGGATAGACCTTCTGGCGCCGACAGGACAAGCCTTGTGATGCTCGAGGGGCTGCGGCACGATCAGAAGGGACCGCCCGCGCAGGCGGGCTGTACATCGCCTATTGGCACTGCGCTGGATGGGACCGGTGGAACCGATGGAGTCGCTTGTGACGGGGGCAACTGGCGCCGATCTGCTGCCTTACACAGTCCCATTGCTGGGTGTCGCTCTCGGCGCATACCTGGGTGCCCGCCTCCATACCCGACGAGAAACCGAGCACTGGCTGCGCGAGAAGCGTTGGATTCTCTATGAAGAGATCGTTGACTGGATTGGTAGCCACCTCGACCTATCGAACAACGCAGATACCCTCTGGAAGACGTTGCAGAGCGCTAGGCAGTACGAGCGCCGCCTACTGCTGCTGGGCGCGCACGATTGCCGAGAGCGTTTCTCCCTTTTGCAAGAAGCTGTAGACCTGCAGCTACAGCTCGAGGTCGCTCGACAAAGCAACCAACTGAAGGGGCTCGTCCTCGTGGGCGAGGCAGTGTTCACTCATCAGGCCGAGGTAAGAGCGAGCAGAGAGGCGTCGGGGCGCGCGGCAGATGCGGTGGTAGAGGCTCTAATTGACGACTTGCAGAGACCACGTCACGGGGGAGTTCCTTGGCGGTCGGGTTCAAGTTGACGGGTGCCCGCACTCCGATCGTTCCGGCACGCTCCTCGACCATCCCGGTAAGGAGAATCTGCTGGGTCACCTCGATGCAGCCACCCCACTCTCGACCCGTGACGGTCCGGGCGGGTCCGGCCCAGGTCCAAGGCTCCGTGGGTTCCCGCTCGCCGAAGCTGGTCAACGCGGCGGGATCGTTCCAGTCCACGCACGTGGTGGGTATCGTCAGTCAGCCCCGTTTGCCGGTCTCACTTTCGTTCATGGGGACCCGCGAATGTGGTCTTGGTAGCAGCGAGCATGGCTACCTTGCTCGCGAACTCACGACGAGCCGTGTTCAGAGGACCGACCACCGTGAGGTGGTCCTGGGCAGGTGTCATGGGCTCACCGGACCAAAGGAGCACTGCTGTGGCGGAGATGTTGGCCCTGACCTTCGTCGCCGTCCTGCTGGCGGCGGCCGGCCAGGCAATCACGGGTTTCGGCTTCGTGCTCGTGGCAGTTCCGCTGCTCACGTTGCTGACGGATCCCCGCACGGCCGTGGTCGCTTGCACGACGCTGGGTCTGCTGATCACCAGCCTCGGCTGGTTCGAGGACCGCGCGGCAGTCAACTGGCGTCCGATCGCTGGAATCATTGCCGGCGCTGTGGTGGGGATCCCACTGGGCCTGGTGGTCTTCGCGTCGCTGCCAGTGGAGACGCTGGGCCTCACCATCGGGGTCACGGTGCTCTTGTTCACCGCACTGTTGGCCATGCGGGTTCGGCTCCCGGGCGGACGACCGACGCAGGTCGTCGCCGGGACGGTCAGCGGCGTCATGTTGAGCACGACGGGCATGAACGGGCCACCGCTCGTGCTCGCTCTCCAGGCAGCAGGACTTCCCCCGACAGTGTTCCGCGCCACCCTGCAGCCCACGTTCACACTTCAATCAGTCGTCGTAGTAGGCGGGTTCGCCGCACTCGGTGAGTTCACCGCCACCAGCGTCACACTCGTCGCGGTCGGCGCTCCCGCGCTATGGCTGGGCTGGCGGCTGGGCGACCTCGTGTTCACCCGGCTCCCGCCCGAACGGGCGCGGATGCTGATCCTGGGGACCCTCGCCGTGAGCGGAACCCTCATCGTCATCAGCGCGCTCAGAGCGACTTGACGCGGTGGCGCGGGTTCGAGCTGTCGGACTGTCTGGCCTCGCTCAGGATCTCTTCGGGCGTGCGCGAGAGGAAGGGTTGTGCCGGTCCTTCCGGCTGTCGCTCGGCCCGCGGAGCGTGTTAGCGCGGGATCGGCTACTGGCACGCTCCGCGAGCCGATCCCTTGCGGACGGGCCCCACCATGGGCTGGGGGGTCGCCGGTCCTTCTACGTACTCGGGGCCAGAGCAGCCGATGCACCTGGAGCGGCGGACCGAAAACAATGGCCCGCGTTTGCGTGGGGGGTGGCTCCTACAGATGGCAATGGCAGGGAGCGCGCTCCCTGCCACGTCCAAGGTATAGCGCGGATGGGGGCTTGCGGCAAGGCCCCCGTTATGGGTCACAGTTCTCGCCCGTGGACGCAGCTGAGGGGAAGTGTGGAGTGGTGATGGTTGAAGGACGTGAGCCGAAGCCGTTCGAGATCTACGAGTCGGGGGTGCTGTTGCACGGGACGAAAGCTGACCTCACGGTGGGCGACCTGTTGGTGCCCGGACGTCTCTCGAACTTCGGCGTGGGCCGAACGGCGAACCACGTCTACGTGACGGAGACCTTGGACGCCGCGACATGGGGTGCTGAACTGGCGGTCGGCCAGGGACGTAGTCGGATCTACATCGTCGAACCGCTCGGCGCTCTTGAGGACGATCCCAACGTGACGGACAAGAAGTTCGCGGGCAATCCGACTCTTTCCTACCGCACGAGAGAGCCCGTTAGAGTGGTTGGCGAGATTGCGAACTGGGTCGGGCATTCGGCCGACCGATTGCAGGCTATGCGAGACGGCCTTGCCGACCTCGAGCAGCGTGGCCTCGCGGTCATCTACGACTAGACGCTCTCCGTGGACCGCAACTGGATAGTCGCGCGGGACGCGCGCAGAGGGATCCCGCACCCGGGGTCTCTCCGCGAGCCGATCCGCGCCGAGTCGAGCTGTTGAGGTGAGATGGGCCGCCTACAGGAGCAGCCGGACCTCCTGCGGCCACCCGCATGCCTCGGCGATGCGGCCCGCCCACTGCCGAGCAGCGGTCTCATCAGCAACGTCGATGATCGTGAGTCCGCCCACCCGCTGCTCCCGCGGCGCGTAGGGGCCCTCGCCGAGGACGAGTGCGCCGCTGGTCGCATCTGCGTGGGCTGCCTGAGCGTCGTCCTCGACCAGCCCGCCGGCCGCGACGAAGGCCCCGGCTGCCTTGATGTCCTCGACAACGGCGTTCGCCAACGGCCCGCGGCTCTCGAACCACTCGTCCGAGTGGTCACCTACCCACTGTTGGTTGAAGAAGATGACATACCGAGACATGGAACGGGCTCCTCGTGGTTGGCGTAGGAGGACTGACCGGCGCAGGCAGCGGTTCTCATCGATGAGGGCCCTCTGCGCCGAGACCCGCGTTTTTTCTGCACCTGCACGTCCTTCTGACCGAAGGGCAGCGCCGAGGCGAGCCGATGACCCATCGGCTACTGGCACGCTCCGCGAGCCGATCCCTTACGGGACTCGCTCGGCCGCCTCGGTGGTCGGCCAAGGGCTGCCCGAGCGGTTCCGGCGGCCGTTCGCTCTACGGGGCGTCACCACATGCGCATGTCACCCATCCGTGCAGCAGTCCCGTGGGTTGCTGCAACCCCTCGATCATTCGGCTTCCGCTTCGGCGTCGATGGTGGATCGCATGTGTCGTACTGGGGATAAAACTACGGGGACTGTCGCGCAGGCCATGATGACCCCGCCGACGACCGCCGAGCGTTGTGCACCCATGGCATCGATCAGTTGTCCCGCCCCGAGCGCTCCAACAGCGAGTGCTCCCCAGGAGAGGAACCGGTAGGCGGCGTTGACGCGGCCGCGAAGGCCCTCCGGCACCGAGAGCTGACGCACTGTCACGGCTTGGGAGTTGGCGACGCCGATTCCCAACCCGGACACCAGGAATGCCAAGCCCAGCACCGAGACCCGCCACGGCGTGCCGCTCGTGAACACGATCACTGTCAAGGGAGCGGTGTTGCCCAGGACAAGGGCCGCGATGAGGCCCGGCCCGTACCCAACGGCGTGAGTCAGCCGGGCGCTGAGTGCGCTGCCGACGAACGCACCGACGCCGCCGACCATCAAGACCAGGCCTAGGATCAGCGGCCCGAGATCGTAGGTCTGGACGACCAGGACGATGATGGACAGCATGAGGATCTCGTTGCCGAGGTTCCAGATGGTGGCTTCGGCGGCCAGCGCACGCACCCGGCGGTGCCGCCACAGTGCTCGAACACCCGCCCAAGCGGCCGCAGCGCTCGATTCCTCTGCCGGTGGGGGACGTGCGTCGATCGTCTTGATCTGACGCAGTGAGAAGGCCGAGCCCAGGTAGGCGAACCCGTTCACCACCAGCGCCCACGGCGCGGTGACGGCTTGAACCAATGCGCCCCCAATGCCCTGCCCGCCGACACCGAGCGCGGACTGGGTGGCGGTGAGCCGGGCATTGCCGTCCGGCAACTGCCCGGAGCTCAGGAGCTGGGGAAGGAAGGAGAAGTCGGCCATGCTGTACAGCACGGTGCAGGCACCCAGGACGATGACCAACCCAAGGAGCACTGGCACGGTCAGTGCGCCGCTCAGTGCCAGGCCCGCGATCGTCAGCAGCAGCGCGCCGCGCACGAGGTCGGCTTGCACCATCAGGCGGCGTCGGGGCCGCCGATCGACCAGCACCCCCAGGGGGAGGGTGAGGACCAAGAACGGCGCGAACTGAGCGACACGCACCCACGACAGCTCGGTGGGTGACGCGCTGAGGACGAGGAGCGCGAGGACGGGTAACGCGATCTCGCCGATCTCGGATCCAGCGACCGACAGCGTGCTGGCCCGCCACAAGGCCCGGAAGTCGGTCGAAGACCACGCACTCGTCGCCTTAACCATCATCATGGGAAAGAAGGTTAGGTGTCAGGCGACGGCTCCGCAACCATCGATCAATCAATGACGGTTACCCTGGGGTGATGGACGCAACGGTGGGGCCGCAGGCCCCAGGAGAACTGGAGCTGGTCCGGACCTTCGTCAACTCGCGGGACCTCGAGGCCGAGCGAGACCTACTGGGCAATCCCCATGACCTCGATGTGTGGGCCCACCAGAACGGGCTCCCGCCGACACGTGCCACCGAACCCGAACTCACCCAAGTCCTTGAACTTCGCGAAGCAGTGCGGTCGGCCCTGCTCGCCCATCACGACCGCACCTCCAGCAATGACAGGGCGCTGGAGGTCATCAATAGTGGTATGCAGTGGGGCGCGGTAAGACCGAACCTCTCGGCCGACGGGCTGAGGTGGGTCTCGGACACCACCGGCGTGTCGGGCTTGGTCGGACGTCTCATGACGGCGGTCTCGACCGCCGCGGCGGACGGCACTTGGCCACGACTCAAGGTCTGCAGCAGCGATGCCTGCCGGTGGGCGTTCTACGACCACTCCCGATCACGGACCGGGCGTTGGTGCTCCATGCAGGTCTGCGGCAACCGGGCCAAGCAGCAAAGGTTTCAGCGCAGCCAATAGCCCAGGCTCTGCTAAAGCCGCGACGGTGCCGGCCTCGACCGCAAACCTCTGGGTGCTCGCGCGGGACACGAACTGGTGCCGGACTAGCTCCGGGAAGGCCCCTCGCCAGCACCGACACGACGGGTCGACCAGACAGATCGTGGAATAGCCGAGTTGAACTACTCAGGTACTGAAACGAGGCAGAAGGGATGCCCAGCCGGATCCGCGTAAATTCGCCAGGCCTTGGGGCCAGGATCCAGAACGTCGGTAAGCGGGCGGGCACCCGCCTTCTGGACCGCAACGTCAGCGGCGCGTAGATCATCGACAAGCAGATCAAAGTGCACCTGCTGTTCGCCGTGCTCGCCGGGCCACGCTGGCGGTCGGTAGCCGGCCACCCGATGGAAGGAGAACCGTCCTACGGGCTCCCACCGCAGAGTAAGCCAGTCGGAATCCCCTTCAGGCTCGGGCAGGGCGAGGACCTCTTGCCAGAACCGGGCCAATTGCTCAACGTCTTCGCATTCCAGGATGAGCTGGGTCAACTTTCCCACGGTCATCGCATCAACTTACGGGCCGCACTCCCTCCCTGAGGGCCCGACACCTCGAGAGCTCTTCGAGCCATCGGTCGGCACGCGCACCGACGGAGCGCGAAACTGGCCAACCCAACACGGTCGACAGCGCCGCAAGCGGATCGGCTTGCGGGACCTCGCTAGCGCTGAGCGCCAGCTCGGCGTCGGGGCTCCGCAACGAGACCCGCGGAACTGACGAACTTGCATACGCAGGTATTTGCCTGCATGATGATGAACATGATCGACGAGGCGCTGGGTCCAGCTTTCAAGGCGTTGGCCGACCCGACGAGGCGCCTCCTGCTGGATCGTCTCCGGCAGCGGAACGGGCAGACCCTCACTGAGCTCTGCGGAAGTCTCGAGATGGCCCGCCAGTCGGCAACGCAGCACCTCGACCTCCTCGCCGAAGCCAACCTCGTCACTGTGGTGCGGCAAGGGCGAGAGCGCCGGCACTACCTCAACCCCACCCCGATCCACGAGATAGGCGAGCGCTGGATCGCGGCGTACGACGCACCCCGACTGGCCACGATCAGCGCCATCAAGCACCGAGCAGAGGACTACGCAATGACCGACACCGAAGACATCCGTGCCCACCTACGTTTACGTCACCTACATCCGCGCGAGCAGCGAAGACGTCTGGCAGGCCCTGACCGACGCCGACCTGACCGCACGCTACTGGGGACACGCCAACGTCTCCGACTGGCAACCCGGCTCCCCCTGGGAACATCGACGGGTAGACGGGTCCGGTGCCATCGACGTGACCGGCAAGGTGCTTGAGGCCGAGCCACCCACCCGACTCGTGATCACGTTCGAGGACTCCGACGACGATCGGCCGAACGGACCGTCCGTCGTCACGTTCCTCGTCGAGCCCCACGACGACATCGTCCGGCTGACCGTGACCCACACGAACCTCCCGAACACCGACATGCTGAACGGGATCTCGCGCGGCTGGCCCGCAGTGCTCGCCAACCTCAAGTCCCTGCTCGAAACCGGCAATGCCCTGCCAACGGCGCCCTGGAACATGCCGGAGGGCTCGCGCGCATGAACACCGAACTGTTCGGACGGGCCACCGACTACGCGCGCAGCGTCCTCACCGAGCTGACCAACGACGATCTCCGACGACCGACGCCGTGTGAGGGCTGGGACGCGGGAACGGTCGTCCTGCACCTCGCCGACGTCACCGACGCTCTCCTCGCGCTGCTCGAGACGGGAACGCTCGCCCTCCCGCAGACACCACAGACCAACGATCCCGACCCCGTGGCGCTCGTGGACGAGCGGTTGGCAAAGCTGACGTACACATTCTCTGTCGCAACCGATGCGACGAGTGTCGAGAACGCAGCAACGGCCGGCGCGGTCGAGTTCACCACGCACGGCTGGGACATCGGCGTATCCCGCCATCCCGCCCACCGGCTCCCGGAGACGCTGGCCGCAGACGTGCTCGCACTGGTCTCACCGGCCCTCGACCTCAGCGCACGAGGGGAGAACTTCGCTGCGCCGATCGACGTCCCCAGCAACGCCTCCACAAGCGATCGCCTCGTGGCCTTCCTCGGCCGGAAGTCGAGCCACTGGCGGTCAGGAAATTCGAGAAGCCCTCGCCCGTCACTCAGCTGACGTGATCGTCAAAGAATCCCACCGCATCCATCTCGCCCAACAGGCTCTCCGCCAGCGAATGATCGAGGTTTCAGCCGTCGAGGGAGGCCGGCGAGATTGGCTAGCGTGGGCTCATGTCCCTTCGTGAGATCGTTGGCAACGAGCACACCCTCGTCCTCACGTGGCAGGTGGCCTGCGATCTGGAGAAGACGTGGGACGCCATCACGGATCCAGGATCGGTCGCTCAGTGGCTGGGGACGGTCATCGAGGGTGATCTCGGCACCGCTGACCATGTCGTCATCGACCACGGGGATGGCTACCTGTGCAGTTCGGCGCTGCGACATCGCGACCGCCCCCAGGCCATCGAGTTCACTTGGAGCTTCCCCGACGAGCCGACTTCCACGGTGATGATCACCCTCGAAGACTCGGAGGACGAGACCACGCTGCGTCTCGTGCACGAGGGCCTGGGGCCGCTACTTCCGTCCTACCGCGTGGGTTGGTGCGTGCACCTGACGTACTTGGAGGCGGCAGCATTGGGGCAGCCGCTGCCTCCCGCGATGTTTTGGAACCTCCACGAGACGCTCACAAAGCTCTAGTCCCGCCATGCCCTAGCCGTTCGCCGGAGAACGCGACAACCACGCGGAAGTCCGTCCCACAGAACCAACCCATTGGGGCGTTCAGGCCGAAGCAGGAGTAGTTCGCCGCCGGCGTCCCGAAGGGGTGTCGGTTTCGGGACGCCGGGGTCTGGGAGTGGGTCAGCGGCTCGAGCCCTGCGTGAGTCCGGCTCTGGCTTCGACGCGTTGGCGTTCGATGGCGCGGTAGACGGTAGACCGGCCGACGCCGAAGAGTTCAGCGACCTCGAGGGTGCTGTACTCGCCGCTGTGCACCAGCGAGACCAGGTGTGCTTCCTGGCGACGGTTGAGCTTGGGCTGCTTGCCGCGCAGGCGTCCCTTGGCTTTGGCGACCTTCATGCCCTCGCGGGTGCGGAGCCGGATCAGGTCGGACTCGAACTCCGCGACCATAGCCAAGACGTTGAACAGCAGCCGGCCGACTGCGTCCGTAGGGTCATAGACCGACCCGCCCAGGCTCAGGCTGATCTGTCGGGTGGTGAGCTCATCAGCGATCGCGCGGGCGTCGGGCAACGATCTGGCGAGACGGTCGAGTTTGGTCACCACCAGGGTGTCTCCGGCTCGGCAGGCGGCCAGTGCCTCGCGTAGCCCGGGCCGTTCACGGTTGGTGCCAGTCAGCCCGTGGTCGACGTAGATCCGGTCGGCCTCGACACCGAGTCCGGCCAGGCCGTTGCGTTGTGCGGTCAGATCTTGTTGGTCGGTTGAGCATCGGGCGTACCCGACAAGTAGCACGCTCATGGCGCACCTCCAAAGGTTGGCCCGGTAGCCGCTGAACGCGGTCAGCTCGGGCATCGGGACATCGCCCGACGCCTTCAGCAAGGCCCCGCACCGCTGCGACAGCAACAACACCATTCGTCCGGAACAAGTAGGCGGCGTGGACCCGCGTGGCCCACGCGGTCAGACGAGGGTGACGGCCCGCTGCGCTGTGCTGCACTGGCATGCTGGTTCGGTGATCCTGCCCAGCGTTCGTGACCAACGCCTGGTCACGATTCGTCGCGGTGGGACGCTCACCGACTCCCATCACGCTCTGCTCGCTGTCTGGGCCGCCGACTGCGCCGGGCACGCCCTTGGCCTCTTCGAAGATGAACACCCAGGAGACCCTCGCCCGCGTCAAGCCATCGTGGCCGCCCGAGCGTGGGCTGCGGGTCAGATGAAGATGATGCAAGCCCGAGCGCTGGGCGGTCACGCCATGGCCGCCGCGCGCCCACTTCGAGGAGCCGCGCGCTTCGCGGCCTACGCCGCAGGCCAGGCCGCCTGTGTAGGACACGTTGCCGAGCACGACCTCGGTGCTGCCGCCTACGCGATCAAAGCCGCGCAGGCGTCCGATCCTTGCCACGCTGAAGCCAGCCGGATCGAGTGCGAGTGGCAGCGACGCCAGCTTCCAGACGAAGTCCGAGACCTCGTGCTCGAAGATCAAGTCCGGCGCAACGACATCTGCTGGTCGGTGTTTGCAGATTGACGCTCCGACAGCCTGACCAATCCTCGGCGCCATCGCGCGCCAGCCCAGCTGGACTGCGCCATAGCCCGATCCCTCAGCGAACGAGGGGTGCTCGTCTCGTGCCGCGCCCGGAAGGTGATCGGGCGTGGATTCAGTGAGTCCAAGCAGTGGCGTGGTCTGGCGAACCGTGGCCACCTTCTCGCGATCACGCTCTCGCTCCACGCATCTAGAGCCCCTAGGCGGCCGGCGCGCGCGTCGGCACTGTCTCGCGGCGAATAGTCACGACGAGGTCGATGACGACGATCACCATGATGCCGACGAGGGCGAGCCGGACCACGCCATCGGCGGCGGGCGCCTCGAAGATGGGGCCGGCCGCGAGGTACCAGGTCAGCAACACGAGCCAGCACACGCCGATCGCGAGCGAGATACGGCGGCTGGTGCTGCTGGTGCGACCGGCCACGAGCACCGCGAACTCGAGGGCGAAGCTCGCCGCCCAGAGCACGAGCACCCAGGGGGCCCGCCAGCGCAGGAAGTCGGGGTCGAGCGCAAAGGCATCGAGCACCGGCTGAGGAAGTCCGGGTGCGAGCGTAGGCAACCACGGCAGGGCGATGAGTGCGCTCGCGCCGAGTGCCCAGAACCCGAGCGAGAGCACGAGCCCCGGTCGATTGATGCGGTCACGGTCGAGCACGGAGGAGCGGATCGACGGTGAGGCGCTGCCAGCGTCGGTGTCCGCGCCTCGAGCGGCCTTCGCGTCGCGACGATGACGGATCAAGCTGGCGATCAGCGTCAGGCTGATCAGGAATCCGGGCCACCAGAACGATCCAAGCCCCCAGTCGAACCACCACACGAAGAGCCGCGTCGCCCAGTCGTCGGATCCGCTGGCTGCTGCCGCCGACCCGTCAACGCCGAGGGCGGGGATGAAGACGGCCGGCAGCGTGATCGCCCACTGGAGTGCGACCCCGCCCAGGGCGACCCAGGCGAAGCGCGGAGCATCGGCTGGGCGAACGATGGTGAAGCCCGCAGGGCGGTACCGGTCGGCCACATCCTGCGGGGACCCGAAGGCGGCGAGCAGCTCCATCGTCATCGACTCGTCGGCGGGCCGGCCGAGGTCGGCGGCGCGACCGGTGAGTTCCTCGCCGAGCAGCGAGCGGAGCTCGAAGCCGACGTCGCGGCGTTGGCGACGCGGCAGCCGGCGCACGATGTCGCTCACATAGCTCTCGATGATCACGTTCGGTTCCATGTCAGCTCTCTTCGTTCAAAAGGCGATCCAAGACAGAGGTCAGCGACTCCCAGGCCAGGGCCAGATCCCGGTAGGTCTCTGCCCCTAGATCACTGAGGGTGTAGTAGCGGCGGGGCGGGCCGTCTTCGATGCGCCACTCGGAGGCAAGCAGTCCCTGCCCCTCGAGTCGACGAAGCAGTGGATAGAGCGTGCCCTCCTCGATCGGCATGTCCCGCTCGGCAAGGGCCTGGCGCAACGAGTAGCCGTACTGCGGCCCGCGCAGCTGCGAGAGCACGGCGAGCACCAGCACGCCCTTGCGGAGATCCTGCTCGAGCTTGACCATCTGCTCGGTGCGACCATGTACCATGCGCATTACATTACATTGTGTCGCACAGTAGGTCAACGGGTTACTTCATTTCGGGGTCCGGCGACTGGCCCTCGCCCGATCCAGAGTCCTCCTCGGTGGCGAATCCCGCCCGGCGTGCGACCGTGCTGGTCGCCACCCCCGCCGCTTCGTGATCGCCGCCGAGTGGCTCCAGCGCCTCGATGCTGCTGCGGCCAGCGCGCTGGGCGGTGATGAAACTCAACCCATCAGCCGGCACAACATCACCAGGGGCCTTGTCCACGACCGAGATGAACACCCGCAGGTCATAGGCCGCGGCCAACACCTTGCTGGGCCGACAACGTCCCCTCGAGGGACTCCACGAACTCATCGATCAACCTCGCCCGCAGGCGGACCACCACCTGCCCCGATGGACCACGCCAGCGGATCAGATACGGATCGTCACGCGGAGCATCCCAGTTCGGGATCCTATGCGGGGACGGTCGGGGCACAGCTGTGGCGACCGCGGACGTCGCCGTAGCCGATTCGGCTTGCGGTACGTATCGCACATTACGCCGCGCTCAGGCTCGTTCCCCTGAGTGTCTGGCTGTGTAAAGGGGGTGACTCATGTGAGAAGGGTTGCTCCGAACGGCTGCAAGGACGGCTACCCCAAGGGCAGCCGCGAAGGCGAAGTAGGCGAGTCCGAACGTGGTGGGCCCGGCGAAGCCCGAGCTCAGAGAAGCGGAGATGACGGCGCCCCCTGCGGTGCTGCCAACGAGGCCGCCGAAGGTCTCGGTCGTGATTACGGCTGACGCCAAGGCGTGGGCGTCGGTGGCGGCGTCCGGGGTGGTGGCGCGCAGGTACAGGGTCGGGTACGCGGCGCCGACTCCCGCCCCGACGGCGGCCCAGGTGAGGAACGCGAGGGTGTATGTGGCGCTGGTGATGAGAAGGATTCCGGTCAGGACAACCCCAATTGTCGTCACCGTGAGTCCGGCCGCGGGGCTGGGGGCGATCCCACGGTCGCGGAGCCGCGGGATCGTCAGAGTGGTCAACGCCCACGCCACGGGCCCCGCGCCGAGTGCCCAGCCCGCCTGGGCTAGGGATGCTCCGAGGACGTCGGTGAGAGCAAGAGTGAGCAGACTGGTGGCTCCGAAGTAGCCCACGCCGAAGAGGGTGAGGGACGCCATCGCGGCGGGGGCGCCGGGTCGGAGTCGTAGGGTGCCAGCAGGCATCAGGGCAGCGAACCCGACGCCGGCCAAAGTGAGCGGTAAGAGAGCCAGTTGCCAAAGCTGCGACTCGGTGAGCGCCACGAATCCGGCTATGCCAACCGGGATGAGCAGTGTGCGCCTCATAGGGCGGTGGGGCTGCGTGAGGGTTCCCGAGGACTCCGGGGCGGCACGGATCACCAGGAGCCGGCCGAACAGCACGAGAGGAATCGGCAGCAGGATGGTCCAGCGCCACCCGGCAAGATGCTCGAGTGCGGCGGCTGCGGTGGGACCGACGAGGCCAGGGACAATCCACATCGCCGTGGAGGCGGCGATCACGCGTAGCCGGATGCGCTCGTCGAGGTGTTGGATTGCGGCGGAAACCCCGAAGACGGCGAGCAGTCCGGCAGCGAAGCCGGTGACGAACCGGCCGCCGGCGAACGACCACGCATCGCCTGCCGTGGCCGTCCATGTGGCGCCGGTGAGTGTCAACACCAGCCCGACCGTCAGGAAAGGGCGGCTGCCGATGTGGTCGAGGAGCAAGGGCGCCGCAGCCATGGCGGTGAACAGGCCGACAGTGGAGCCGCTGAGCAGGACGGCGAGCTGGTCCCCGGCATCCAGGTCGCGGGTGACGACGGGAAGGAGGGTGGTGACCACGAGTGTCGCGACCGCCGCCGCGAACTCCAACGCGACGACGCCGACACCGAACACCGCGGCGCGACGACCAGTCAGTCGTGTGCTGCTGGTGTCAGTCACGGAGTCGTCGCCCCCTCGATTGGGACGTCGCGATATTCCCGCAAGAGCTGCTCGAAAGAGGGACGGCTCCCCGCGGGTTCGAGCCCGAGAACAAGTGAGAGGCGGTCGAGCATCGCGTGCCAGCCCGCTGCCAGGCTCCGTGGCCGACCGTCGGCGCCGGTCGTGTGCAGGACGCGCAGTTGGCAGTGACCCTCGGTCGTGCTGGTCAGCTCGAACCGCACCTCGCCCTCCGGAGCATCAGGGCTGCTCCAAGTCAGGGCCAGCAGATGGGGCGGCACCCACTCAGTGACCCGTCCGGCGATGTCGTGGTGGCTGTCGTGCAGATCCACCAGGCCGCCCACGCGAGGCTCAATCGTGCCGTCGAACAGCCAGTCGGCGCGCGCCGCCCGGTCTGTCAGCATCATCCACACGCGATCGACAGACGCCTTCAGCTCGCGGGTAAAGACCAGGGTGTAGCCCGCCTCGTTGGACGAGATCCTGCCGTGCACGAACGTCACCTCCCATGAGTCGAGTCAGTCGTTTGACAGGCAACCATATGGTTGCCTTACAGTTCAAGGGTGAGTACGTCCGTGTATCGAGCAGTGGCCGATCCGCATCGGCGCTATCTTCTCGACGTGCTGAGGGATCGGGGCGAGCAGAACCTCAACGACCTGTGCCGAAGCCTGCCGATCACCCGACAAGCCGTTGCCAAGCACCTGACCCTGCTCGAAGACGCGGGCCTCGTCCGGTCCAGGCGCCTTGGACGCGAACGGATCCACTCGCTCAACCCCGCGCCCCTTCGGGACCTTCTGGACTGGGCCGCGACCTACACATCCTTCTGGAACAACCGTCTCGACGCACTCGAATCGCGTCTCGATCAACCCGACTGACTCTGCGTGCACCGAGCGCCGTCCACGTGCGCCATCGACATTGAGGCGTGCCAACCCGACACATGACGATGCCGTTTGGCGTATCCCGCTGGCGGATCCCCAGACAGACCGCTCCCGGGAGTCGCCTGGCGGCGCGTCCCAGCTGCGGGCGGTGCTGTCGTCCTCCTCGCCGGGACCATCTCGCGGCAGCGTGGAAGAGTGGGGACTATGCAGATCGTCGAGCAGAAGGTGACAAGTGGCGACCGGGCCCTCTTTGAGCTCGACGAGTTCTTCGGCAGGCCACTGTTCGCCCACCTAGCCACCAACTCGGAGCACGGACCACGTGAATCCCCAGTCTGGTTCTTGTGGAAAGACGAGGCGCTGTGGGTCATCGGCGGAACGTCGTTCCCTACAAACCTTGAACGCGATCCACGATGCGCGGTGGGGATCGTGGACTTCGACTCCACCACCGGCCTGGTTCAGCACGTCGGACTCCGCGGAACGGCCGCCGTACTCCCGCTCGAGCCTCAGGTCGTCACGCTCATCTTCGCCAAGTACATGGGAGACGACCAGAATTCTTGGGATCCGCGGTTCCTACCCTCCGTCCGCGGCGAGGAGGACGTCCCGATGATCCGCATCACTCCGGACACAGTTGTTGTACGGGAGCAGTCGTACACTCTCGCCCGGTGAGGGGCGTTTGATAGGAGCCGTCGAGCCTGCCTGGGGATCCGTCACCGGCACGCTCTGGGTGACCATCGTGATGCGGGATAGTGTCCACGTGGCTGGATCTGACTGCGTCTTTTGCGACATCGTCGCCAATCGGTCCCCAGCGTGGTTCCTCTACCGCGATTCGACGGCGTGCTCGTTCCTCGACGTCGAGCCAGTCCGGGCGGGACACAGCTTGGTGGTGCCCAACAAGCATGTGGTCGATCTGATCGAAGAGGGGGGTGCGACAGCCTTCACGAGGATGGCCGAAGCGCTGCAATTCACGGCGACCCTCCTCAAGAAGCGGCTCCACGCTGATGGGATCAGCATCTTCCAGTCCAACGGCGCTGCGGCGGGCCAGAGCATCGCGCATCTTCATTTCCACCTGGTGCCTCGCCGCGATGGCGACGGTCGACTCACCAGCAATTGGTCCTCGTCCCCGGCGGATGCGCGTGACTTGAAGGCGACGCACGAGCTGCTCATGTAGGCCGACGGCAACGGTCGTCACTCCGGTGCACGACGGATCAGGGAGGCGCCGATTCGGGATCCGTCACCGGGAAACGGAATGCCCGGTGCCGAGCTGCCGGGACATCACACGGGCCGTGTACCTATCGGCGGCTCTTCGTTCACGTCCGTCCAGACCTCGGTCATGTCAACAATGGTCCCTTCGCGCAGGGTGATGAAGGTGGCTACCTCGAAGTGCTGCAGGCGTCCGTCGTTCTCACCCGTGACGCGAGCTCGTCCGGCAGCCCTCGTCCCGTCGCTGACGCAGTCCTCAAGCACGAAGTGTTGGAACCCCGGGTACTCCGCGTTGAGCCGCACCCAGGTCTCCCTATCGAAGGTCTCGCCAGTGTGCACATAGCGGCAGCGGAAGTCCTCGTGAAGAAGTGCAGGCAGGTCATCCCAACGTCGTCCTTCGATGATGTCCGCCAACTGGTGCAGCATCTCGGATCCGGTCACAAGTTGATCGTGCCAGGTCGCCCCGCTTGACGATCCGCTTGCGGACGGGGCGGCACAATGAGTCCATGCCGAGGAGTCAGACCGTACGCCGCTGGATGGCTGCAGACATTGAGCAGATCGGCTTGGTGCATTCGCAGCCGTCAGGAGGCATACGCCGGGTTGGTTCCGGCTGACTACCTCACGCGGGTCACACCTGAGCAGCAGGCCGGCGTCTGGAAGGCCCGGCTGACCAACCTGCCCGAGCAGCACGCGGCCTTCGTGGTCGAGCACGATGATGTGGTAGTCGGCTTCGCGTTTGGCCAGTTGGACGCGGAGTCGGGTGCGGAGTTGAACGCAATCCACGTGCTTCCCGAGTGCCAGGGCACTGGAGCGGGGCAGGCGCTGATGGACGCGTTTGCGAGTTGGGGCGTCACGAATGCGCACTTGCACGTGATTGAGGGGAACGAACGCGCTCAGGCGTTCTACCGGCGCAACGGCTGGCGATTGTGCGGGCAAGCGGGATCGCACGAGGTTGGCGGCGCCGTCGTACCGATCCTGGAGTACCGCCTCGTTATCTCCTGAGAAGTGTCGGGCGAGCCCGTAGAGAACGCGATGTGCTCAAGGGAATCCTGACCGGACATCGCCAACCCCCCAGGGGAACGCTGCGATCGCCAGAAGGCCGCGATCCGCCCGCATGGTCGAGATCCGTGGGATGCCTGCGGATGTGAGGGCCCTCGCGGCTGCGGCGTAGGCCTACCCGGGTTCGATGAGGATGGCCGCCCTTTCTACCGCGGCCAGCGCGAGGTGGTCTCCTGTCCACGAGTATGTGTCCAGTGCAGTGTCGGCCAGTTTGATCACATGTTCGTCGCCGTGCTGGGCGGCTCGGTCGAACGCCTCAGCGGTGGTCGCCGGGGCGGCGGGTGGTGGGGCGCCGGTGACGGGTGTGTAGGCGGCGTGAACTGCCGCGGAGGCGGACCATGCTGCTGCGGCGCTGGCTGCCCACTGTTCGTGGGGCAGCGAGGGGAGGACTCTTAGGACCGCGTTGGGGGCCGTAGCAGCATGGACGAGCATCACCGGATTGCCATGAGCGTGGGTGGCGTATCGCCGTACGGCGGCGCTCACCACGTCACGAAGGAATTTCTCCCAATCGGCGGAGGGCGCCAACGCCCGCTGTGCTTGGGCCCAGCCATCGACCTGCTCCAACTGCGCGAGCCTGGACCGGATCCCGCCGTCTTGCCGAGGGACCGACGGCACGGCCGCGACGGCGGCCTCCGCGTCGAGCGGCCCGCTCGGGGACCGGGCACCGGGCACCGGCTGCCAGCGTGCCGCCCAGTACCCTAGGCCCTGAGCCAGCTCAGCAACCCGTGCTGGTGTCTCGCCCTCGCTGCGCAAGACACGCACCGCGTGGCCGACCCGGATGACTCCATGTGTTGCGCCCGCAGCGATTCCGGGCGTGAGTCGCGGCCACCAGGTGTGGAGCACGTCGGTCCAGGGTTGGTCGCGGAGCTGCTCTTCGAACCAGTCGAGCCAGTCGCCCAGCCGTTGTGGGTCGCCCAGTGCCATGCGCCAGTCATCGATCTTGCCGGACGAGCGCGGGGCGGCTTCCAGGCGTCGGCAGTAGCCGTCCAGCCATGCGTGGATCTCAATTTCATGTCCGCGGCGGGCGAGGGCCTCGGCTGCCATGGGCCCGTGGTTGCTCAGCCAGCCGTCGAACTCCGGTCCGGTAGATCGAAGCCGGCTGTAAGCGTCGTCGAGGATGTCGTAGGTCATGCCATGATTAGACAACCCCAACAAAGGTTCAGGTCAAGGAGAGTGGTGCGGGTGACGTCGCATGCGGAGATTCGCCGCCATCACCTGACACCCGGGCAAGTCGCCGAGCGCGCCGGAGTGAACGTCTCGACACTCCACTTCTACGAACGCGAAGGTCTCATCGAAAGCACACGCACAACCGGGAACCAGCGCCGTTATGGCCGTGACGTGCTGCGGCGCGTGGCCTTCATTCGCGTCTCCCAGAAGATCGGGATCTCGCTGGCCGACATCGCAGAAGCCCTGGCATCCCTACCCGTCAGCCGAACGCCCACGAAGGCAGACTGGGCGCGGCTGTCCCAACGATGGCGGGAGAGCCTGGATGAACGCCGCGCCTATCTCGACCAGCTCCGCGATTCCCTCGACGGCTGCATCGGTTGCGGGTGCCTCTCGCTGAGATCGTGCAGCCTCTACAACCTCAACGACAAACTATCCCAGAACGGCACAGGTCCGATCCGCTGGAGCACGCGCGTTGGAGAATCAAGGCATCCCACACCTCGCCCTGAAGCATCCGGACTCCAGATTTCCGAAGGCCTGTGACGCCTTTCTCCGTACAAGGAACCGCTGCCGGTCGCAGTGACGAATGGAGCGAGCTGGTCGGTGCGCTCGCCGCAAGCGGATCCCGAAGTGGGACGGGATCAAGGACCAGCTCCGTGTGCCCTTGCGTCGCGCTAGCAACCTGCCTGGTTGATGTCCACTTGAGAACGTGGGCACGACAGCGACATCAACGAGGGTCGTCCTCGAAAGACGTTGTGCGGATGACCTTCGCGGGTGAGCCGGCTGCGACTACGTGATCGGGGATGTCGCTGAGGACGACGCTGCCAGCACCGACCACGGAGTTCTGGCCGATGGTGACTCCAGGGCCGACAGTGACCGCGGCGCCGAGCCACACGTTCTCGCCGATCGTGATGGGCGCAGCTCGCTCCCAGCCTTCGCGCCGGCGTTGATGCTCGTCCACCGGGTGCAGTGCCGTCATGAGTTGTGCCCCGGGTCCAATCCTGGAGTGTTCACCAATCGTGATGGGCGCGTCGTCCATGAAGAACGCATTGGCGTTCACGAAGGCGTCTTGGCCGATCGAGATGTTGCTCCCATAGCTGCACTGAAATCGAGGCATCACCATGGCGCGTTCGCCGATGGAACCCGTGAGGTTGAGCAGCACCCGGGCACGGGTGGCGTCGTCGTCGGCCCGGGCACTGTTGAAAGAGTCGAGTTGGATCCAGCAATCACGACGCCGTCGCTGGAGTTCATCATCGTCGAGATACCACTCGCCCCTGGCCAGCCGATCCGCCTGTTCTCCCATGCCTGAATCCTTGCAGGCCGCAAGACCAGCAATGTCCGCACCGGGATCCGCTTGCGAGACGTGCATCATCGTCCGTCGCACGACCGAGAGGACCGCACAAGCGTCCGCAAGCCGTTCCTCCAACGGGACGCGGCGCCCACACGACGACGGGCTAACGGCGCAGGCGCGTGTGTCTCATCACGGGTCGGGTTCGGTAGGTGCGCCCGATCTCGGCGAACCCTGCCCGCTGGAACATGGCGAGGGTTCCGGTGAAGATGGCAGATGGTGACGGGGTGCCGGTGAGTCCGTTGGTGTCAACGGGGTGGCCGTCGAGTACGGAGGCGCCGTGCTGGGCCGCCCAGTCCACCGCGGTCTCGAGCAGCGCTGTCCCGACTCCGCTCCCGCGGGCTTCGCGGCGCACCACGAAACAGGACACCCACCACGCGTCAGGGTCTTCGTCAAGGATCCGGGCAAGTGCCCGGTTCTCGGTGATCCCCGGCAGCGTCGCGCGGGGCACGACCCGGGTCCAGCCGACGACGGCGTCACCGCGGTAGGCCAACAGGCCGACGGGCAGCTCTGTTTCCTGGACTTCACGCTGCAGCGCGCTCCGGTTATCAGGCTCCTCGTGCCGGAGAAACCGCTGGCACCAGCATGAGGTGGGGTCCTTCTCCCGAGGCCCGAAGACTTGCCCAAGTTGTGGCCACCTCTCAGCAGTCGCTGGTACGACACGCACCGCGGTCATCCGTTCGGATCCTCCCCCGGCCACAAGTCCATGTCTGTCCGTCGCAATAGAGTCCTGGACCATGACGCTAGACCTCGATGAGCACCGCCGCCCAGAGCCACCGCTGGACGGCAACGAATGGGAAACCCTCACCGGGTTCCTCGACTACCAGCGAGCCACCTTCGCATGGAAGAGCGCCAACCTCACACCTGCTCAGCTCTCCCAGCGCCTGTCTCTCAGCAGCATGACCCTGGGTGGGCTGATGAAGCACCTCGCCTACGTGGAAGACGACTGGTTTGGTCGATGGCTCCAGGATGAGCCACCCCGAGAGCCCTGGGCCTCGGTGGACTGGGCAACAGACCCGGATTGGGATTGGAACTCTGCCAGCTCCGATGACCCAGACGCAGTCCGCACACTTTGGCAGGAGTCGGTCACCCGCGCTCGCGCTGCGGCCGAGAACGCCTTCGAGGCAGGGGGCCTTGGCTACAAGACGCGTAGAACCTGGCCAGACGGCCGAGCACCCAGTCTCCGCTGGGTCATCACCCACATGATCGAGGAGTACGCACGGCACAACGGCCACGCCGACCTTCTCCGTGAATCACTTGACGGCCAAGTGGGTGAGTAGCTCCCTGCCCGGACAGCGATCGCCATTCGGCGACGTCAGGTCGGGCGCCGGGCAATGAGCTGCTCAACCAGAATGTCGCCGTGCCCCGCATGCCGGGCGAGTTCCTGCACCATGTGACCAAGGATGAACCGGAGGCTCACGTCGCCGGAATGCCAGGCGTAAGTCTGGTCCAGGTCGCGCCCGGCCGCGATCTCGCGCGAGCGCGCGCAGGCGTCGACGTACGCCGCCTGGACCGTCTCTACCGCATCTTCCTCAACGAGCTGGAAGCTGTCGTCAACCTCGTCGGGCAGTCCCAGCTCCGCCCGCGGCACCCCGGCCACTCGATGGTGGAACCAGACCCGCTCCACGAATGTGGCGTGTTTGACGAGCCCCAAGGGCGTCGTCAGTGAAGGCACCAGTCGGGCCCGCGCCTCGTCCTCCGATAGAGGATCGAGCAGGCTCGCGATCTCGTCGCGCTGGCGGTCGACCATGCCCTCCAGCAGGGTTCGCTCATCGGCAAGCAGTATGTCCATATTGCGACCCTAGAGGGCTACCAGATCACGTGCCGGTGGGCTTCGCCATGAATCCGCAGCTTGACCTCACCGCGTGACGATCGGCACGCGGAGCGTGCCACAAGACGATCCCCTACCGGATCGAGGTCGACCGCATCGTGGCCGTCACCGGCATCGTCGTCGGGAAGCGCGCAGGTGAACGTCACTAGATCCGCCGCCGACGCTGCCGAGCGGCTCAAGTGGGTCCGAGTGGCTGCCTGCGTCGGCACTCAACGGTCCAGTAGAGGGAACGTTGGCAAGTGCTTGATGCCTTACTGAGAGGGCATCGGGAGCTGAACGGCACTGCCAGGTCAGATCAGCCCGTACCGCCACGAGTCACCGTCCCGTAGCTCGCCCGGTCACGGGGCCGGAAGCCCGTCGGCTCGGCCTACTAAAGTCTTGCTACCAACTGGGGGGGCATGTGAGTCGACGGGACCGGACGCCACCGCGTCGCGCGCACAAACGAACTAAGCCCACGGTCTCAGAGCGGCCACCGTCACCGGTCAAGGTCACAGTAGTCACGCAGCCGGCCACTAATGCCGAGGGGCAAGTCAGCCTGACCGCGGAGACCGAGCTCGTGAAGTCGGCACTCATGTACGCAGACGAAGTTGAGCTGCTCAGCCTGGGCGCATCGATGATGTCGATGGTTGGCGACTTTAGTGACGGCGGTGCCGAAGCGATGGTGGCCCTGTTTGGTTCTCTTGACGACGAGACTCTCGCGACGTTGATGCCGACCAGGACGCTCCCGGAGAACTGGCGGGACGTACTCCCGTTTGTGCTGCCGCTCATGTCCTCCCCTCACGCCGAGCAGCTCGGGCTCGACGAGCGCCAGAGGCACGAGTTTCAGGAGGGCCTAGACGCCTCACTAGCGCAGGTGAGGTCAGTGGTCGAGGAGATGCGTGACGCCTCAGGCGTTCGGGAGCTTCAACCTGCCCTCGATGCGGGTGTCTTGAAGTTGACCCGTGTGGATCCTGCGACCGACTTCGTGACCTCAGCCATGCTCAGTCATGTCGGCGCCGCCAGTGACCCAACCGGTCTACTCGGAGCGTGGTTCGACCTACTCACAGAGCGGTTGTCGAACAGTCAGAACCGGCTCTTGTTTGATCGCGACGTCGGCAACCTGGCTCAGGCCATGATGAACGAGGGGTGGATCAACCGGAACGAGGTGACCCTGCGCCGGGCTGGGCAAGCCGCGGTTGGTTCCGGACTGGTGGCACGTCTGCCCACGTTTCCGGATGCTCCGATGGATGAGCTTTTGGATCTCCGCAAGGACCTGCAGGCGCCCCTCGCCAACTACCGAGCCGCGGTGGCTTCAATGTCGAAGGACTTGCCAGTCGCGTTCGGCGGGGAGTTCAGTGCCCACATCGATGACCTGTGGGTATCAAACGTCGATCCCGCACTGGCTGAGATCCGTTCCGAGGTGGCGGACCACAGGCTGACAAGAGAGATGGCGCATCACGCCGCCCAAGACATCCGCACTTACATGGCGGCCGGACCGGCGTTGTTTGTCGGCCTGAACAGCATGGGCGGGCTGGGCGAGTTGATCTCTGCCACGGCTGGAGTGGCGCTGCCGTCAGGCGCTGCACTTGTACAGGGGTTGTCATCCCGGAGGACCGCCCGCGACGCCGTTAAGCGACACGACTTTTTCTACCTGTACGAGTCGGACCGACGACTGCGGCGGGCTTCGCGACGACTCCAGACCTCGTGACCCGCGTGCATCCAGTGGTTGTCAACTGGTTGTGATCAGCCGCAGGTAACCGCACCGCGCAGCGTTCGCCTTACGACGGCGACCCTACCCACCGCCGCCCCGGCGTCGTGGGTTCCCACCGGCCCGGGGTTGGCGCCCCTCTCCAGTTTCGCTGGCCTTGAGGACACGGCCCGTCAATGAACTACGTGGCATGGGCAGTCGAAGGTTCAAAGTAGGGAGCAAAATGGGGAGTGCCGCTTCGGACGATGTCTCGTCGCGGGGTGACGAGCGTGAACTGTGCCCCAGGCAGGAGTCGAACCTGCGACCTTTCGCTTAGGAGGCGGCTGCTCTATCCACTGAGCTACTGGGGCAGTGACCACCGACGCTCGACGAAGCATCCGCGGACGGTGGACATCTTGTCAGCCGGCGCCGGACGCGTCGAAACCGCCTCGGCGGGCAGGGGCGGGGGCAGGGGTGGGGGCGCCACGAGCACGACCTCAGCGGTGTGCGATTTCGGTAATCCTTCTATCAGTCGGCATCATGGAGGGCAACATGGGGGCCGGTCCGACGACCGGACCGCCAGGATCTCGTGAGGGTCCGCCCCCCGACATCCCCGACGTACCCCCGCAGGACGGTTCCGTGGCCTACCAGGGCAAGCACCGCAACACCGGCAAGCACCCGGTCATCCGGGCTGTCGCCATCTCCTCGGCGATGGTGCTGGCCGTGCTGGCAGGCACTGTGGTCCTCACCTACCGCCACCTCGAGGGCAACATCACCGAGTCGCAGGCGTTCGACAACATCATCGCCGATCGACCCGAGGAGGAGGAGGTCGAGGGGCCCAAGAGGCCGCTCAACATCCTGGTCCTCGGCTCCGACAGCCGCGAGGGCCAGACCGACGTCCTGGGCCAGACCCCGGGGCTCTCCGACACCACGATCCTGCTGCACCTCTCCGCCGACCGCAGTCGCGCGTACGGCGTGAGCATCCCGCGTGACCTGATGGTGCCCCGGCCGGAGTGCAAGGGGCGATCGGGCGGCAATGTCCCGGCGCAGCCGATCGTGCAGTGGAACGACGCCTTCGCCGTGGGCGGTGAGGCGTGCACCGTGGCGCAGTTCGAGAAGATGGCGGACCTGCGCGTCAACCACGTCGTGATCGTGAACTTCAACGGCTTCGAGGACATGGTCGACGCCCTCGGCGGCGTGCCGATCTGCGTGCCCACCGAGGTCAACGACCCGATCGGCAAGATCTACCTGTCCGCCGGCACCTACACCATGGACGGCAAGCAGGCGCTCGACTACGTGCGGGTGCGTCACTCCATCGGCTCCCAGGACACCGGTGACATCGGTCGCATGCGTCGCCAGCAGACCTTCATGGCCTCGATGGTCAACGAGGCGGTCTCGGCCGGCACGCTGTTCAACCCGGTGCGGCTGGGCCGTTTCCTCAACGCAGCCACCGAGTCGCTCACCACCGACCCGGGCCTGCGCAAGCTGAGCTCGCTCTACACGCTGGCGCAGGAGGTGCAAGGGATCGGCCTCGACAAGGTGCAGTTCCTCAGCGTGCCCTTCGGTCCCTACGAGCCCGACCCGAACCGGCTCGGGCTCCTGCCGACCGCGGACGAGCTCTGGGACGAGCTGCGCGAGGACGTGCCGCTGAGCCGCGAGTTCCTCAAGAAGGCTACGAAGGCCTCGGAGGGCAAGCCCGGCGACGGCAAGGGTGAGCCCAAGACCGAGGAGGAGAAGCAGGACGCCGCCCTCAACGGGCTGTGCGCCTGATGCTCTTCTCCGCGATGCTCGCCACCGACGCGAGGTCGTAGTCGCCGGCGAGCGGTGATCTCGTTCACGAGACCTTGCCGGGGGATCGGGTGGTGGGTCGGTCGGGGGCGGCGTCGGCGTCGGAGGTCGCGGCTCGGCGCTCGGCCGGTGCGGCATGGAGGTGCAGGTAGCCGACGACGGCACGCTCGGCCTCGGCGAGAACCTCGGGGTCGCCGGTCAGGGAGTCCTCGAACGCGAGCTGGAAGAGGCGGTCGCCGATCTCGACCGCGAGCTCGGCGACGCGGACGGGTGTGCCCGGGGCGAGCAGGTCGAGGTCGGTCGCGAGGGCGTGCAGCGCGGCGGCGACGCGACGGTTGTGCTCGCGCCCGAAGTCGCGCACCGACTGGTTGCCGCGCCCGCGCAACCAGATCATCACGAAGGCGGGACGGTCGCGGTAGACCGAGACGAACGCGGCCATGGTGGTCGCGACGAGGGAGTCCAGGGTCGGACGCTCGAGGCCGGCGATGCCGGCAGCGACGCGGGCGTCCATCTCCTCGATGTCGCGCTCGACGAGCGCGAGGAGGATGTCGTCCTTGTCGGCGAAGTACTGGTAGAGCGAGGCGACCGGGACCTGGGCGGCGGAGGCAATGGCTCGCGTGCCGAGGGCGTCCGCGCCGCCGGCGACCACGAGGGAGGAGGCGGCGTCGAGCAGGCGCGCCACCCGGTCGCGGCTGCGCGACTGCTGCGGCACGCGGCGCTTGCGGAGGTCGGGCACAGGCAGCAGGGTAGCGAGAGGTCATGAACCTGACACGTGTTTAGGTTAAACTTGGGACAAACGTTGTCGCTTGCCTCAGGATCGGACCCATGACCTCGACGCTGCCCCCGACACCCGACTCCTCCTCGGCCGCCGCTTCGCCGCTCAGCCGGCGCACCGTCCTCGCCGGGGCCGGCGGTCTCGGCGCCCTGGGTGCACTCACCACCGCCGGGTCGCTCACCGGTGCCGAGGCGGCGACGACACGCGGGTCCCTGCCCGAGCGGGTGGACGTGGTGGTCGTGGGGGCCGGGCTGTCCGGGCTCGTGGCGGCCCGCAACCTGAGGCGCTCGGGTGCCTCGGTGCTCGTTGTCGAGGCGCGCAACCGGGTCGGCGGCCGCCTGCTCAACGAGGAGGTGGGGGAGGGATCGGTCATCGAGGCCGGCGGAGCCTTCGTCGGCCCGACGCAGGACCACATCCTCGATCTCGCCGAGGAGCTGGGTGTCGGCACCTTCAAGAGCTACGCCACCGGCGACAACATCTACGTCAAGGACGGGCTGGCCATCCCGTACACGGGCACGGTCCCGCCCGACCCGGCGATCCTGCCCGACGCGGGTCAGCTCCAGGAGCAGATCAACCGCATGGCGGCGGAGATCGACGTGAGCGCTCCCTGGTCGCACCCCCGCGCCGCGGAGTGGGACCGACAGACCTTCGACGACTGGGTGCTGCGCAACGCCGCCAACGACGACGTCCGCGACCTGATCCTCTGCTACACCCAGGCCGCCTTCGGCAGCGACGGTCGCGACTTCTCGCTGCTCTTCCTCGTCTGGTACATCGCCGCGTCCGGCAACGAGACCACCGTCGGCACCTTCGAGCGGTCCTCCGGAAGCCGCGACGCGGCTCAGGACAGCCGCTTCGTCGGCGGGTCCCAGCTCGTGCCGTTCCGACTCACCCGGCAGCTCGGCGACCGGGTCGCCCTCAACGCGCCGGTGCGCTCGATCCGCCAGGGCGCGCGCCACGTCGACGTACGCACCGACCGGGGCACCGTGCGGGCCGAGCAGGTCGTGGTGGCCTGCCCGCCGCCCACCATCTTGAACATCGACTGGTTCCCGCTGCTCCCGCAGCGCCGGGCCCGGCTGCTGCAGCGGATGCCGATGGGAGCGCTCATGAAGTGCGACGCGGTCTACGACAAGCCGTTCTGGCGTGAGGACGGTCTCTCCGGCACCGGGCTCAACACCGAGGGCGCCGTACGCACCTGCTTCGACAACTCGCCGAAGGACGCCGCCGTCGGTGTGCTGCTCTCCTTCGTCGGCGGGTCGGTCTGGGAGACCTACGGGACGAGAGGCCGCGCGAGTCGCCGCGCGGCGGTGCTCGAGGGGTTCGCCCAGATCGTCGGGGACAGGGCGCTCGCCCCGATCGAGTACACCGAGCACGACTGGACGCTCGAGCGCTGGACCGGCGGCGGCCCGGTGGCGCTCCAGGTCCCCGGCGCGATCGAGGAGTACGGCCAGGCGATCCGGCGCCCCTTCGGTCGCGTCCACTGGGCCGGGACCGAGACGTCGACCTACTGGCCCGGCTACATGGACGGCGCGGTCCGCGCCGGCGAGCGGGCGGCGATCGAAGTGGCGGACCTGCTGTGAGCCGCCTCCCTGGCCGCTCGTCCGGTCGAGCTCACGGTCGTCGGTCGGCCGCCGCCCTCGTCGGGAGCGTCGCTGTGCTCGCCCTGGCGGCGCCGCTGGCTGGTCCGCTGGCTGGAGCCGCCGCCGATCCTGCCGCTGATGCCGCCGCTGATGCCGCCGCTGATGCCGCCGCTGATGTCGCCGCCGATCCGGGTGCTCGTGCCGCGAGTGTCCGCGTCGCCGGGGACAGCCCGACGGGTGAGGTCGCTGCCGCACCACGTGCCCAGCGTCAGCGCTGGAACACACGGGTGACCACGCGGGTGCTGCGGCCGGGCTACCCGGCGTTCGTCTACCACCACCCCAACGGCCGTCTGTACGCCGCGACCTACACCAACCCAGAGGGCGACGCCGAGCGCTCGCGGGTGTTCGAGTGGACGAAGTCGGGGACGCTGCTGAGGTCCTGGACGGTGCCCGGACAGGACCTCGACGGGGACCAGGGGGCCCAGGCGGCGTTGAGCGACGCCGCCGGCCGCTTGATCGTGCTGGAGAAGTCGACCTCGCGCGTGATGCGGCTGAACCTGGGGACCGGCCGGTTCTCGACGTACGCCCGGATCCCGGACCTGCCGACCTGCGCGCCGGGCGAGGACCCCGACGGGTCGTGCTCGCCCAACGCCACCGACTCGCCGGCGATCCCGAACTACGCGGCCTGGGGCAGGCACGGCGTCCTCTACGTCACCGACTACGGCCAGGCCGTGGTGTGGCGGGTGCCGCCGGGTGGGGGACGGCCGAAGGCCTGGTTCGCCGACTCACGTCTCGACGGCTCCGAGTTCGGGACCGCCGGGCTGCTGATGAGCCCGGGCCGCGGTGCGCTGCTGCTCACCCAGCAGACGTCGACCGGGACCGCGGCGACCACGCAGGGCACGCTCTTCCGGCTCGGCATCCGCGAGGACGGCCGACCTGCGCGGATGCGTGCGCTGTGGACCAGTCAGCCCGGCGACCTGCCCGACGGGTTCGGCATCGCTCGCTCGGGGCGGATCTACCTCGCCAACGCGGGTCTGTCGAACCAGCTGGTCCGGCTCTCGCCCACAGGGGAGGAGCTGGGTCGCTTCCCCGCCGATCCCGGCAGCGGTGAGAACGGGTCCGCGGTGCCCTTCGACACCCCGTCGAACACGACCTTCGCCGGGCGCCGGGTGTTCGTGGCGAACCAGAGCTTCACCGGCGAGCGCGACCACCACGCGATCCTCGACGTCTACCTCGGGGAGCGGGGGGAGCCGGTCTGGATCCCGCGCCGCGCCGGACGCTGATCGGTCGGTCCGCGGCCTATCCTGGACGTCCCCCGACCCTGAAGGAGGTCCGATGGCGCTGCACCGCTCCGACTCCGACCCGACCGGCCAGCCGGACCTCGCCGACACCGGATCCGGTGGCTCCGCCGGTCCCGTGGCGACGCGCTCCTCGGCCGACCACATCGCGCTCACCGAGCGGTGGGCCGCCCACAACTACCACCCGTTGCCGGTGGTGCTGACCAGCGGCGAGGGCGCCTGGGTGACCGACGTCGAGGGCAGACGGTACCTCGACTGCCTGGCCGGCTACTCCGCTCTGAACTTCGGCCACTCCCACCCGCGGCTGGTGGCCCGGGCCGCGGCGCAGCTGCCGCGGCTGACGCTGACCAGCCGGGCCTTCTTCAACGATCAGCTCGGACCCTTCGCCGAGGCGCTGTGCGCGCTGACCGGCAAGGAGGTCATGCTGCCGATGAACTCCGGGGCCGAGGCCGTCGAGACCGCGCTGAAGGTCAGCCGACGCTGGGGCTACCAGGTCAAGGGCGTCCCCGAGGACGAGGCCGTGATCATCGTGATGGGTGGGAACTTCCACGGCCGCACCACGACGATCGTGAGCTTCTCCGACGACGCCGACGCGTCCGCGGCGTACGGGCCGTTCACGCCCGGCTTCCGCCTGGTGCCGTACGGCGACGCCGACGCGCTTCGCGCCGCTGTCGAGGAGAGCACGGGTCGCGCGGTCGCGGTGCTGCTCGAGCCGATCCAGGGTGAGGGTGGCGTGGTGATCCCGCCCGAGGGCTTCCTGCGCGACGTGCGGAAGATCTGCAGCGAGAGCAGCGTGCTCATGGTCGCCGACGAGATCCAGTCAGGTCTGGGGCGGACCGGACGCACCTTCGCGTGCGACCACGAGGGCGTGGTGCCCGACGTCTACGTGCTGGGCAAGGCGTTGGGCGGCGGGCTCTACCCGGTCTCGGCCATCGCGGCCGACCACGACGTGCTCGACGTCATCACGCCCGGTTCCCACGGCTCGACGTTCGGCGGCAACCCGCTCGCGGCCGCCATCGGCCACGAGGTGGTGCAGATGCTCATGACCGGGGAGCACCAGCGTCAGGCGGCGGTCCTGGGGGAGCGGCTGCGCGAGGGGCTCGCGCCTCTCGTGCGCGACGGGCGGCTGGCCGAGGTGCGGATCCGTGGTCTGTGGGCCGGGCTCGACGTGGCCCCGGGTGGACCGACCGGACGCGAGCTGTGCGAGCGGCTGCTGGCGGAGGGCGTGCTGGCCAAGGACACCCACGGTCACACGGTCCGCCTCGCCCCGCCCCTGGTGGCGAGCGAGGCCGACATCGACGTGCTGATCGCCGCCCTCCACGCCGCCCTTCGCGCCATGTAACGCGGAGTTATGGACGCCGGCCAAGGCGTGCACACCTTGGTCTCGGTCCATAACCCCGCGTTACATCGGGTTTCCCAGAAACCGGGTCAGCCCTGCTGGAGCTGGTGCATCGCCCGCTCGAACGACCACCCGGCGGCGGCCCACGGGCCGGTCGGCTCGTCGACGTCGGTGAAGTTCAGCAGCTGCGTGGTGAGGTCGGCCGAGAACGTCTCGCTGGCCTCGAGCGGCAGCAACGAGGGCAGGTTGTCGACGGCGATGACCTCGAGCGGCCCGCCCGCGCCCTCGAAGCGGCGCACCGGCTCGTCCCAGCTGGTGATGGCGGTGTTCACCGGCAGCATGTTGGTGTCGGAGGTGACGTCGCAGGTGACGTCGGCGATCAGCCGCATCCGGCGCTCGCGGTCGAGGTCGTCGGACGTCACGAAGGGCGTCTGCGGCGTCTTGATCCCCACGCAGTTGACGACGTAGTCGTGGCGGAACAGGTCGTCCATGTCGAGCCGCGCGGTCTCCGGGCGGTCCCAGGTGGTCGGCTCGTGATGGGTGACTGCCAGGGCGGCCCGGGCGCCGCGGCCGGAGCGGCCGCGGGCACCGGTCACCAGGATGCCGGCGTCGGCGACGGCGTCGTGGGCGTCACGCAGCTGCTGGTCGAGGTCGGCCTTCACCAGGTGCGTCAGCGGCGAGGTGAGCCGCCCGGCGAGCTGCAGCACGCCCAGGGCCGCGCCGACGTACCCGGCCCAGTAGCCGAAGGCGACCACCCGTCGGGCCTGGTCGTCGAGGAGGTACTCGATGTCGAACAGCCGACCGCCGCCGGCCTCGAACTTGCCGAGCGTCTCGGTGGCGTCGCTCTGTCCCTTGAAGGCGTGGGCGAAGTAGACGTGCGTGTGCCGCAGCTCGCGGGGCTCGTCGGGCAGCTCCTTGATGCCGACCACGACGACGTCGTCGGGGGCGTCGACCCAGCTGCCCGGCTCCGCGATCTCGGCGCCGGCCGAGTGGTAGTCCTCGGTCGGGACGATGCGCTGCGGGGAGTCCTCGACGGTGACCCGGAAGCCCTCGTCGAGCAGGCGCAGGATGTCGGCGGGGACGACGGGGGCCCGACGCTCGGTGGCGCGGGACTCGTGACGGATCCAGAAGTGGGTGGAGGCCATGGGCTCCATTGTCCCGTACGACGACCCGTGCTCACGACGCGCCGCCCGGTGCGGCGGGTGCCGGTCAGGGGTGCCGGTCAGGGGTGCCGGTCAGGTGATGCGGTGACCCTTGCCCAGTGCGACGACGCCGCTGTCGCTGACGGTGAAGCCCCGTCGACGGTCCTCGTCGGGGTCGATGCCGATGAGGCAGCCGTCGGGGACGACGACGTTCTTGTCGATGATGGCGTTGCGCACGACCGCGCCCTTGCCGATGCGCACGTTGTCGAGCAGCACGCTGCGCTGCACCGATGCGCTGTCGGAGACGTAGGAGTGGACCCCGATCACCGTCTCGTCGACGGTTGCGCCCGAGACGATCGAGCCGGCGCAGACGATGGAGTCGCGCACCGACGCGCCGTGGACGAACTTCGACCCCGGCAGCTGGTGGTGGGAGGTGAAGATGGGCCACTGGTCGTTGTAGAGGTTGAAGATCGGCACCGCGGAGACCAGGTCGAGGTGGGCCTCGTGGTAGCTGTCGAGCGTCCCGACGTCGCGCCAGTAGTCGCGGTCGCGCGTCGTGGAGCCGGCCACGTCGTTGCGCTTGAAGTCGTAGACCGCGGCGCGGCCCTGGTTGACGAGCATCGGGATGATGTCACCGCCCATGTCGTGGCGCGAGCCCTCGTCCTTGGCGTCCTTCTCCAGCGCCTCGACGAGCGCCTCGGCGGTGAAGACGTAGTTGCCCATCGAGGCGAACGACTCCTCGGGGGAGTCGACCAGGCCGGGCGGGTCGGCCGGCTTCTCGAGGAATTCCTCGATGGAGACGCCGTCCTCGCCGGTCTTGATGACACCGAAGGCGAAGGCCTCCTCGCGCGGCACCCGGATGCCGGCGACCGTGACGTCGGCGCCGGACTCGACGTGCGCGGCCACCATCTGCGAGGCGTCCATGCGGTAGACGTGGTCGGCGCCGAAGACGACGATGTAGTCGGGGCGCTCGTCGATGATCAGGTTCATCGACTGGTAGATGGCGTCGGCGCTGCCCTGGTACCACTGCTTGCCGCGACGCTGCTGGGCCGGGACGGGAGCGACGTACTGCCCGAGCATCGACGACAACCGCCAGCTCTGCGAGATGTGGCGGTCCAGCGAGTGCGACTTGTACTGCGTCAGCACCGCGATGCTGGTGTAGCCGGCGTTGACGAGGTTCGACAGCGCGAAGTCGATCAGCCGGTAGGAGCCGCCGAACGGCACCGCAGGTTTCGCCCGGTCGACCGTGAGCGGCATCAGCCGCTTCCCCTCGCCGCCGGCTAGGACAATGCTCAGGACCCGTGCCATGGTCCTGACCCTAACCGGATTAGTTGCGTAGGTCACACCTGCGTCCGGGAGGGCTAGATTCAGCGCATGCGCGTCTCCGTCCTCACCCGCGAGTACCCACCCTTCGTCTACGGCGGGGCGGGGGTGCACGTCGACTTCCTCGTCCGCGAGCTGCGGCGGCTCATCGACGTCGACGTCCTCTGCCTCGGCGAGGAGCGCGACGGTGCGACGTCGTACGCCGAGAAGGACCCGAGGCTGGGGGAGGCGAACTCGACGCTGCACCTGCTCTCGGCCGACGTGGCCATGGCGGCGGGCGCCGAGGGCTCCGACGTCGTGCACAGCCATACCTGGTACGCCAACATGGCGGGGCACTTCGCCAAGCTGCTGTACGACGTGCCGCACGTCGTGACCGCGCACTCGTTGGAGCCGCAACGTCCGTGGAAGGCCGAGCAGCTCGGCGGCGGCTACCGCGTCTCGTCGTGGGCCGAACGCACGGCGTACGAGGCGGCCGACGCCGTGGTGGCGGTCAGCGCCGGGATGCGCGCGGACATCCTCGAGGCCTACCCGTCGGTCGACCCGGCGAAGGTGCACGTGATCTACAACGGCATCGACACCGAGCTCTACGCGCCCGACGAGAACACCGACGTGCTGGAGCGCATCGGCGTCGACCTGACGCGGCCCTACATCGCCTTCGTCGGGCGCATCACCCGGCAGAAGGGCGTACCGCACCTGCTGCGGGCCGGGCTGCAGCTCGACCCCTCCGTCCAGCTGGTGCTGCTGGCCGGCGCCGCCGACACTCCGGAGCTGGCCGCCGAGACCGACGGGCTCATCGCGGAGCTTCGGAGCGCCCGCGACGGCGTCTTCGTGGTCTCCGAGATGCTGCCGCGCGAGGACGTGCGGCAGGTGCTGACCCACGCGATGGCGTTCTGCTGCCCGTCGGTCTACGAGCCCCTCGGCATCGTCAACCTGGAGGCGATGGCCTGCAACACCGCAGTGGTGGCGAGCCGGGTCGGCGGGATTCCCGAGGTGGTCAACCACGAGGAGACGGGGATCCTCGTCGACCTCAGTCCCGAGGATCCCGCGGACTTCGAGCGGCGTTTCGCCGAGGCGGTGAACCGGCTCGCGGCCGACCCGGGGCTGGCGCGCAGCATGGGGGAGGCGGGTCGTCACCGGGCCGTGGAGTCGTTCGGCTGGGACGCGGTGGCGCGGGAGACGGTCGAGCTGTACCGCTCATTGGGCTGAAGAATTCCTGCCCATCCCCCGTTCGGAGGATCTTCAACCGCGCGTGGACTTGCCGTTATCGGGCTGTTACCTCAGACTGTCGGCGACGCGGGCTCTCGGGGGGACCGACGCCGGCGTCGGTGAGCACCATCCGTGAGTGGAAAAGGGGCGCTAGCGCGTGCGAGTAGCCGTGGTCGGAGGGGTGTCGGGTGTCCGGCGCAGCATCGTCGATCTCCTCGTCTCCGAGGGACACGACGTCGTCACCGCGACGCGAGGCACTCAGCGCCCGCCCCTGGAGGGCTGCCGCGCCCTGGTTCACGTGCCCGAGCAGCTGCCCCACACGCTGGGCTCCAGGTGGTCGCAGCGCTGGCCCGCCCACGACCAGGTGCACGCGCACGGCGTACGACGCCTGGTCGAGCAGGCCTGCACCGCCGGGGTGCGGCGCATCGTGCACCTCAGCGGCTCCTGGTTGTACGCCGACCAGGGCGACGACTGGGTCACCGAACGCTCGCCGGTCTGCGTCAACTCCGCCACGGAGCCGCTCGCGGTGGGGGAGATGGCGGTCCAGGACTCGGCCGACTGCGTGCGCACCAGCGTGGTGCTGCGCCTCGGTCAGGTCGTGGGGGACACGCCGTTGACCCGCTGGACCTTGCGCGCCGCGGCGGCAGGTCGCCCCTACGGCGTGGGCGACCCCGCGGGGTTCGCCCACCTCGTGCACAGCGACGACGTGGCCACCGCGGTGCTGGCCTCCCTGGACGCGCCGTCCGGGATCTACAACGTGGGGGCCGCTCCGGTCACCCGGGCCGACCTGGTGTCGGCGTACGCCCGCGCCGTGGACCGGGACAGCGGCCACTTCCTGGGGCCGCTGACCCGGCGGCTCGCCGGCTCTCGGCTCGAGCCGTTCGAGCGGTCGTTGCGCGTCAGCTCCGACCAGTTCTCCTCGACGACCGGCTGGACCCCGCGCCACGCGACGTTCTCGCCGGCCTGGTTCGAGGCCGCCGAGAACCTCCTGGTCCTACGGTGACCGACGCGCCCGACCCCGCGCCCGACCCCGCGCCCGACCCCGCGCCCGACCCCGCGCCCGACCCCGCGCCCGACGCTGGCCCGGAGGCCGGGCCGGTTGGCGCCGTGCAGCCCGGCGTGGCTCAGGCGCAGCGTGAGTCCCGCGTGGCGAGTGAGGCCGAGCGTCGACGGCGCCGCGACCGGGTCTTCGGTGCCGTGCTGGCGGACACCACCTCGGACGAGCGGGGCGACCGCCCCACCGATGACGGCTCCCACGACGCCGAGCTGCGCCGCAACGTCCCGCCCCACCACGGCTGACCGACCGACCACCCACGAAGGGGCGCTGCGCTGCGCGCGAAGGGGCGCTGCGCTGCGCGCGAAGGGGCGCTGCGCTGCGCGCGAAGGGGCGCTGCGCTGTGCGTGAAGGGGCGCTGCGCTGTGCGTGAAGGGGCGCTGTGCTGTGCGTGAAGGGGCGCTGCGCTGCGCGCGAAGAGTCACTTATGTCGGTCCGAAACGTCGATCGTGTCGGGTTGCGACACTCTCCGGCGCTCTGCCCACGGGAGTGACGTCTCAGCCGCATCTGCGCGACGGGTCGGGCGTACGCACGTGACGCTTCGTGCGAGCCCGCGCGCCCCTTCGCGCACTCGCAAGTGACGCTTCGTGCGAGCCCGCGCGCCCCTTCGCGCACTCGGGAATGACGCTTCGTGCGAGCCCGCGCGCCCCTTCGCGCACGCGCAAGTGACGCTTCGTGCGAGCCCGCGCGCCCCTTCGCGCCCGCGCAAGTGACGTCTCGCGGGGGATACGGGTGGGTCAGGCGGTGGGGGGTGGCGTGGATCCGCCGGGGCCGGCGGAGGTGCTGGTGTTGCGGGCGACGAGGGCGTCGCGGATCTCGGTCAGCAGGGCGATGTCCTCGGGGGTACCGACGGGCTCGTCGAAGGGCGAGGGGAAGAACTTCTCCTTGGCCTTCGTGTAGGGCGTCACCACGAAGAAGTAGACGACCGCAGCGAGGATGATGAACGCGATCAGGGCCGTCAGGAAGGCGCCGACGGGGATGCCGACCCCGTCCTCGTCCTTCCAGATCATGAGGGAGTCGAAGTTGGGGCTGCCGCCGAAGATCTTGGAGACGAACCCCATGATCACCGCGGTGAAGGTCGTGACGACGGTCGCGAACGACGCGCCGATGATGAACGCGACGGCCAGCTCGACCAGGTTGCCGCGCAGGATGAAGGCCTTGAAACCGCTCATGGAAGTGTTCCTCTTTCGCCCACGTGCTGAGGACAGGTGCCGGACGGGGGCGACGTTACTCGCTGAGGAGCACGCTGAGCAGGTCCGTCGCCGCGCTCCCGGCCAGGGCCACCGCCGTGCTCCGAGGCACGGCTAGTACCACCAGCGCGCCGCCCGCCAGGGTGGAGGAGTCCTGACCGGCCCGTGTGCCTCGTGGCAGCGCCAGGACAGGGGCCGCCTCGGTGGCCACCTCGGCCCGCCCGTTGGCGGGATCGGTCGCCACCACGTCGACGCGGTCGCCGACGCGTAGGAGCCGCACCGCCGCGGCGTCGGCGATCCGCACGGGAGCGGCGACCAACGAGGGGTAGCCGGCGAGCAGCCCGTCGGCGACGACCCGGACGTCGGTGACCGGCTCGCCCTCACGCAGGGGCGCCGCGAGCGTCCGGCCCACCAGGGTGCGGGGGTCGCTCGTCGCCCCGTGGGGCACCCCCGCGACGGGCAGCGGCCGGCGCTCGAGGTCGGCGCTGGTCAGCGGAGCCCCGCCCGGCAGGTCGCGCGAGGCCACCACCACCCCGGTCGTCGGCTCGGGCGGCGCGGTGGCGGCGCGGAGGCCCGTCAGCACCGCCACGACGGCGAGCACCACGGCGAGCGGGCGTCGGCGCAGCAGCACGGTGCGGCGCACGCCGTTGAGGGCCCGAGGGAGCCCGCCCGGGCGGCGACCCGAACGGCGAGCGGAGGGCGGGGAGGCGGGATGGGGGGAGCGGTCGGACAGGCGCATGCCCGAGACGCTAGGCACCGGTCGCCTCCACCGGCGTACCGTGCGCGGTCCCGGGCGCGATCTGTGGAGAACCGAGCGGTTCGCGCCCGGTATGATTGGCAGTCGACGGGTGCGAGTGCCAATCCCGCCGCGAACGAATCAGGGACGGACCAAGGGAGAGCGCGTGCCGACCTATCAGTACTCCTGCACCGAGTGCGGTCACTTCTTCGAGCAGGCCCAGAGCTTCAGCGACGCGTCGTTGACCGAGTGTCCCGCCTGCCAGGGCAAGCTCCGCAAGGTCTTCAACGCCGTCGGTGTGGTCTTCAAGGGCTCGGGCTTCTACCGCACCGACAGCCGCAGCGAGAACGGCGCGAAGACGACCGCCGGCGCCGGCGAAGCCAGTGCCGCCAAGGACGGCGCGACGGCGAGCGGCAGCAAGGACAGCGGCAGCAAGGACAGCGGCAGCAAGGACAGCAGCGGAAGCGCGAGCACGGGCTCCTCGGCAGGCTCCTCCTCCACCAGCTCCACCAGCTCCACCAGCACGTCGAAGAGCGGCAGCGCCGCCTGACGCCACTGCGGTTGGCACAATGACGGTCGTGCCCGACACGACCGCCGCCGACGCGCGTGCCCCCCGCCGTTGGTTCCCGCGATCCCGCCTGGGCAGGGGCTTCGCCTACTCCGGTCTCGCCCTGACCCTGATCCTGGTCGGCCTCGTGGTCGCCGGGGTGAGCGCCGTTCGCGGTCCCTTCCCCGAGACCGACGGCACGCTGACGCTTCCGGGGCTGCGCTCCGAGGTCCGCGTCGTGCGCGACGAGCTCGGCGTGCCCCAGGTGTACGCCGACAGCTCCGCCGACCTGTTCTTCGCCCAGGGCTTCGTGCAGGCCCAGGACCGGTTCTTCGAGATGGACGTCCGACGCCACATCACCGCGGGCCGGCTGGCGGAGATGTTCGGGCCCGACGCGCTCGAGACCGACAAGGTGGTGCGCACCCTGGGGTGGCGGCGGGTGGCCGAGCAGGAGGTGGCCGAGCTCGACCCGGAGGCCATCGCCTACCTGGAGTCGTTCAGCGCCGGCGTCAACGCCTACCTCGCCGACAGCTCGCCCGACGACCTCTCCCTGGAGTACGCCGTCCTCGGGCTCGACGGCCTGGACTACCAGGTGGAGGACTGGACCCCGGTCGACTCGGTGGCCTGGCTCAAGGCGATGGCGTGGGACCTGCGCGGCAACATGCAGGACGAGATCGACCGGGCGATGGCCTCCACCACCTTGAGCGAGGAGCAGATCGCCGACCTCTACCCGCCCTACCCCTACACCCGCAACGCCCCGGTCATCGGCGGCGGCACGGTGGTGCGGGCCGGCTTCGACTCCGGCTCCGGCGACGAGCCCGCGGTCCGACCTGCCCGCCGGGTGCCTCCCGGCCCGGTCGTCGAGGAGCTGCTTGCCGGGGTACGTCGCTCGGTCGAGGCGGTCCCGGCCACCGTCGGCACCGGTGACGGGGTCGGCAGCAACGCCTGGGTCGTCGACGGGGACCACTCGACGACCGGCGCCCCGATCCTGGCCAACGACCCGCACCTGGCGCCCACCCTGCCGGGCGTGTGGTACCAGATGGGCCTGCACTGCACCGAGCTCAGCGCCGACTGCCCCTTCGACGTCTCCGGCTTCACCTTCGCCGGGTTCCCCGGAGTCATCATCGGTCACAACCAACGGGTGTCCTGGGGCTTCACCAACCTCGGGACCGACGTCAGCGACCTCTACCTCGAGGCCGTCGAGGGCCAGCGCTACCTGCGTGGCAAGAAGTGGAAGCCGTTCGACCGCCGCACCGAGACCATCCAGATCGCGGGTGAGGAGCCCTTCACCTTCACCGTCCGCAGCTCGGTGCACGGCCCCCTGCTCTCCGACGTCGACGCGATGACCGCCTCTGTCGGCGCCAACGCCCCGCTGCCCCCCGGCGTGGGAAGCCCCGGTCGTGGGAGCGGGTACGCCGTCGCGCTGGCCTGGACGGCGCTCGAGCCCGCACGGACCGCGCAGGCCGTCTTCGGGTTCAACCGCGCGCAGAACTGGGACGAGTTCCGCGACGCCGCCCGCGACTTCGCCGTTCCCGGCCAGAACATGGTGTACGCCGACGTCGACGGCCACATCGGCTACCAGGCGGCCGGGAAGGTCCCGGTCCGTCCCCCCGACCACCCGGGTGACTACCCCGCTCCCGGCTGGGACCGCCGCTACGACTGGACGGGGGAGACCATCCCGTTCCGGGCCCTGCCCACGGTCCTCGACCCCGACGAGGGCTTCATCGTCTCGGCCAACCAGGCCGTCACCGATGCCGGCTACCGCTACGACCTCAACGGCAGCGTCGACTACGGTCAGCGGGCCCAGCGCATCCGCGACGAGCTCGAGCAGCGCGGCGTGCTGTCGGTCGCGGACATGAACGCGTTGCAGCTCGACAGCGCCGACCCGTTCGCCGCTGAGCTGGTGCCCTACCTGGTCGACGTCGACGCCGGTGGCCCCTACTACGCGGGCGGTCAGGAGCTGCTCGAGGAGTGGGACTTCGTCCACGACGCCGACTCGGCGGCCGCGTCCTACTACAACGCGGTCTGGGCTCGGCTGCTGGAGTACACCTTCACCGACCAGCTGCCGACCACCGTGCGGGTGGAGGGTGGCAACCGCTGGTTCGAGGTGGTGCGCAGCATCCTCGACGACCCCACCGACGAGTGGTGGGACGACGTCGACACCGAGGTGCGCGAGGCCCGTGACGACGTCGTGCGCCGGGCGGTGAGGCAGGCCCGCGACGACCTGGTCCGGCTCCAGTCACGGCGCACCGACGGATGGACCTGGGGCCACCAGCACCAGCTGAACCTCGAGAGCCAGACCGTCGGGCAGAGCGGCCTCGCGCCCGTGGCGGCGCTGTTCAACCGGGGTCCGTGGGCGCTGTCGGGCTCGTCCGCCGTGGTCAACGCCACCGGCTGGACCGCGGACGCGGGTTTCGAGGTCGACTGGGTGCCGTCGATGCGGATGGTGGTGTCACTGGGCGACCTCGACGACTCCACCTGGATCAACCTGACCGGCGCCAGCGGACACGCCTTCCACGAGCACTACACCGACCAGACAGACCTCTGGGCCGCAGGGGAGACCCGCCGCTGGGAGTTCACCCCCGAGGGGGTGCAGGAGGCAGGCGAGGACGAGCTGGTGCTCGCGCCGGTCACGCCGGACGCGCCGGAGTGACCGGACCCGTCAGAACGCGGTCAGGCCGGCCGGGGTGACCGCAGCGGTGACCGGCCGGTCGTGCGGCTCGGTGGGCACCGCGTCGAGCAGCTCGCCGTCGTGCAGCAGCGCGCACACCGGCGTGCCCACCGGCACCCGGGCCAGCGCCCGGTCGTAGTAGCCGCCGCCGCGCCCCAGCCGCATCCCGCGACGGTCCACCGCGAGCGCCGGCACCAGCACGACGTCGGCGGTCGCGACCGCCCCGGGGCCGAGACGCGGACCGCTCGGCTCCAGCAGGCCGAACCCGGCCGCCACCAGCGGCCCTTCGTAGCGCGCCCAGTCCAGCTCGCCGTCGGGACGCACCACCGGCAGCAGCACGTGCCGCCCGCGCGCGACGAGCGCCTCCAGCAGCGGACCCGTGCCGGGCTCGCCCGGGATCGAGACGTACGCCGTCACCGTGGCGGCCCGGCGCAACGGCTCCCAGGCCAGCAGGTGATCGGTCACGGCTCGGGCGTCGGCCTGCATCTCCAGCAGCCCCCGTCGCCGACGCGTGGTGAGGAGCCGGTCCCGGACGGCCACCTTCGCCGCTGATCCGCTCTGGCCGTCCATCCCCCCACGGTAGTCGGCGAGCGGCCCCTACGATCGGACCCATGAGCGACGAGGGCCTGCAGCAGGCACGGGACAAGATGGCCGCCGACGACGTCGACCCGACGGCGATCGAGGTCTTCTCCCACTACTACAAGCTGGTGGAGAGCGGCGAGACCGGCATGATCCGCGAGGCCGACATCGAGCCCCTCGACATGGACGCCCTCGCCGACGTCGAGGTGTCCGACGGCGACGCCGTCGCCGCGCTGGGCCGCACGGTCGTCGTCAAGCTCAACGGCGGCCTGGGCACGTCCATGGGCTTGGCCGCGGCCAAGACGCTGCTCGAGGTCCGCGACGGGCTGACCTTCCTCGACGTCATCGCCCGTCAGGTCCTCGCTCTGCGCAAGCGGCACGACGTACGCCTGCCGCTGTTGTTCATGAACAGCTTCCGCACCCGCGACGACACCCTCGAGGCGCTGGCGCCGTACACGGACCTGCCCGACGCCGACCTGCCGCTGGACTTCCTGCAGAACAAGGAGCCCAAGCTGCTGGCCGAGGACCTGACCCCGGTCAGCTGGCCCGACGACCCGACCCTGGAGTGGTGTCCCCCGGGCCACGGCGACGTCTACACCGCGCTGCGGGGCACCGGGATCCTCGACGCGATGATCGAGGCCGGTTTCACGCAGGTGTTCGTGTCCAACTCCGACAACCTCGGCGCCGTGCCCGACCCCCGGGTCGCCGGTTGGTTCGCCGCGAGTGGCGCGCCCTTCGCCATCGAGGCAGTACGCCGTACCCCGAGCGACCGCAAGGGCGGGCACTTCGCCCGGCGCGCCAGCGACGACCGCATCGTGCTGCGCGAGACCGCCCAGACCGCGGACGAGGACAAGGAGGCGTTGGCCGACCTGGAGCGGCACCGCTTCACCTCCACCAACAACCTGTGGTTCGACCTGGCCGCGATGAAGGAGGCGCTCGACGAGCGCGACGGCATCCTCGGCCTGGCGATGATCCGCAACACCAAGACCGTCGACCCCTCCGACAGCAGCACCCCGGAGGTCGTCCAGATCGAGACCGCCATGGGCGCGGCCATCGAGGTGTTCGAGGGCGCCACCACCATCGAGGTCGGGCGCGACCGGTTCGTCCCGGTCAAGACCACCAACGACCTGCTGGTGCTGCGAAGCGACTGCTACCGACTCGACGACGACGCCGTGCTCGAGCAGGTCGTCGACGAGATCCCGTTCGTCGACCTCGGGCCGGCGTACAAGCTGGTCGGCGGCTTCGAGGAGCGCTTCGGCGGCGGCGTGCCGAGCCTGCGGGAGGCGACGCGCTTCGAGGTCCCGGGCGACTGGACCTTCGGCGCCGACGTCACCGCGGTGGGCTCGGTCGTGGTCGGCGACGCGGACTCCAGCGGCGAGATCCCCGACGGCACGACGCTGAGCTGACACGCGAGTGGGGGGCGCCGGTTAGGGTCCTCCCCATGGCCTTCGTCCCGAGCTCCGACCAGCCGTCGGTCAGCGTCGAGGAGCACGTCGAGCGGATCCTGTCGTCGCTGGAGCCGCTCCCGCCGTCCCCGCAGAGCCTGCTGGACTCGCTGGGGCTGCCGGTCACCGAGGCGGTCTCGTCCCCCATGGACCTGCCGGCCTTCGACAACAGCGGGATGGACGGCTACGCGGTCGTCCACACCGACCTGGCCGGAGCCTCCGAGGAGCACCCCGTCATGCTCCCCGTGGCCGGCGAGTCCGCCGCCGGGCGGGCCACCCTCGTCGCGATGTCGCCGGGCACGGCGGTCAAGATCATGACCGGCGCTCCGGTGCCGCGCGGCGCCACCGCCATCGTGCCGGTCGAGTGGACCGACGCCGGAGCCGCCACCGTGCGCATCACCCGGGCCCCGAACGAGGGCCAGCACGTGCGGCCCCGCGGCGAGGACATCGCCACCGGCGACCTGCTGCTCGACGCCGGGGCCCTGCTGGGGCCGCGCCAGGTGGGACTGCTGGCCGGGGTCGGCCTGGCCCAGGTCAGCACCCGGCCGCGACCCCGGGTGGTCGTCATGTCGACCGGCGCCGAGCTGCGCGAGCCGGGCGCCAAGCTGTCCCACGACGCGATCTACGACGCCAACTCCTTCATGCTCGCCGCGGCGGTCCGCCAGGCCGGCGCGATCGCCTACCGGGTGGGCATCACCTCCGACGACCCGGCCGACTTCGCTGACGCGCTGTCGGACCAGCTGGTGCGCGCCGATCTCGTGATCACCAGCGGCGGGGTCAGCAAGGGGGAGTACGACGTCGTCAAGGAGGTGCTCATCACCCACGGGACGGTCTGGTTCGGTGAGGTGAGGATGCAGCCGGGCAAGCCCCAGGGGTTCGGCCGGGTGGGGGAGGACAGCACCCCGATCTTCGCGCTCCCGGGCAACCCGGTCTCCTCCTACGTCTCCTACCAGATGTTCGTCCTGCCGGCCCTGCGCAAGCTGATGGGGCGTACGCCGTACACGCGGCTGCCGTCGCGGGCGCGCCTGACCACGCCCGTGCGCTCGACGCGGGGCAAGCAGCAGCTGGTGCGCGCGGTGCACGCGATCGACGGTGACGGGGCGCGTGTCACCCCGGTCGGCGGTCACGGCTCCCACCTGCTCGGCGACCTGTCGACCGCGAACGCGCTGATCGTGCTGCCGGAGGACCTCGACCGGGCCGAGCAGGACGCGCAGGTCGACGTCCTGCTCCTCGACCGGGACTACTGAGCAGCCGCGACACACCGAGAGACACCGAGGACACCGAGGACACCGACGACATGGACGACCCACGCAGCGCCCCCCGCCTCACCCACGTCGACGACACGGGCGCGGCCCGCATGGTCGACGTCTCGGCCAAGGACGTCACGACCCGTACGGCGTCGGCGTCCGGGCGGGTGCTGGTCAGCACCGACGTGGTGGCTCTGCTCCGCGGTGAGGGCGTGCCCAAGGGGGACGCCCTCGGGGTGGCGCGGGTCGCCGGAATCATGGCCGCCAAGCGCACCCCCGACCTGGTGCCGCTGTGCCACCCGCTCGCGATCAGCGGCGTGACGGTCGACCTCGAGGTGCACGACGACGCGGTCGCGATCACCGCGACGGTCCGCACCGCCGACCGCACCGGGGTGGAGATGGAGGCCCTGACCGCGGTGTCCGTCGCGGCGCTCACCGTGGTGGACATGGTCAAGGCCGTCGACAAGGGCGCGGTCATCACCGACGTCCGGGTGCTGACCAAGACGGGTGGCACGAGCGGCGACTGGAGCCGACCGTGACGCCTCCGGACGAGCGCGGGGACCCGGGCGACAGCCCGGCGTCCTCGGCGACCCCACTGCCGGCCACCGTCGTGGTGGCCTCCAACCGCGCCGCCGCCGGCGTCTACGAGGACACCACCGGTCCGCTCATCGTGGCCGCGCTGACCGAGGCCGGCTTCGTGGTCAGCGGACCGGTCGTGCGGCCCGACGGGGAGCCGGTGGGTGAGGCGATCCGTGAGGCCGTGGCAGCCGGCGCCCGGGCGGTGCTGACCACAGGAGGCACCGGCGTGACGCCCACCGACCGCACCCCCGAGGTCACCCGGGCGCTCCTCGACTACGAGGTGCCGGGGGTGGCCGAGGCGGTGCGCGCCCACGGCGTGGCCAAGGGGGTGCCGACCGCGGCACTCTCGCGCGGCCTGGCCGGGGTCGTCGGAAGGACCTTCGTGGTCAACCTCCCGGGGTCACGGGGCGGGGTGAAGGACGGTCTCGAGGTCGTCGTGCCCCTGCTCCGCCACGCTGTGGAGCAGGTCGCCGGGAGTGACCACTGATGGCGCTGCGCCACCCGAGCGTGCCCTGGCACTCGGTCGAGCTGAGCCAGGGTGCGGTGACGTTGCGTGCGATCCGGGTCTCGGACGGCCGGGAGTGGAAGCAGGTGCGGGCCCGCAACACGACGTGGCTGCGGCAGTGGGACGCCACCCGACCGCCCGAGGACGCGGGCCGTCCGGTGACGTTCCGGACGATGGTGCGTGACCTCCGCCGTCAGGCCCGGGACGGACGTTGTCTGCCCTTCGCGGTGCTCGTCGACGGCGCCTTCGCCGGGCAGCTCACCGTCAGCAACATCGTGGGCGGTTCGGCGCAGCTCGCCAACATCGGCTACTGGATCGACGAGCAGCACGCCGGGCACGGCTACATGCCGCTCGGGGTGGCGATGGCCAGTGATCACTGCTGGTTCGAGCTGGGTCTGCACCGCATCGAGGTGGCCATCCGCCCCGAGAACGTCGCGTCGCTGCGGGTCGTGGAGAAGCTGGGATTCACCGAGGTCGGCTACGCGCCTCGATACCTGCACATCAACGGCGCCTGGCGCGACCATCGTCTCTTCGCGCTGACCGTCGAGGACGTGCCGGGCGGCCTCGTCCGCCGGCTGACCGGGCGCCGGGTGTGAGCGCGAGCGTCGGAAGAGGTTCGTTTCACACGAGTCACATGAGTTGTCTCCCGACACACCGGACGTCATGCGCATCGTGAGGGTCCTGCGCTCTTAACGTTGGTCCGTGGACTTGTCTGGCCTGATCTTCGTTGCCCTCGCCGCCGTCTGGGCGGTGGTTCTCATCCCGATGGCCCTCCGTCACCATGACGAGGCGGCGAGAACGCGTGCCGTTGACAATTTCTCCGACGACCTGCGCGTCGTGGCCCGACGCGAGGCCGTGACCGCGCGCGAGTCCCGTCTCGTCGTCCCGTCCCGGCTGCGTCGTACGACGTCCGCGGACGCCAGCGCGTCGTCCAGCCGCTCCCTGCCGGCGTCCCCGCTCCCCACCCCGTCCCCGGCGGAGCCCGCGACCGCGTCGCTCCCGGTCGACTCCGCCGACGGCGTCCCCGCCCCTCGCCGGAGCGGACCGCGTGACGGCCGTCCTGCCGCGCCGCTCCGCGCGATCCCCGGTCAACGTCGCGCGGCTGCCCACCGTGCTGCTGCACGCGCGGCGGCGAGACGTCGCCGCGTCGTGCTGGGTGCCCTGGTGCTGATCACTGCCGGTGTCGGCGTCGGGTCGCTCACGGGGCTGCTGCAGCCCTGGGCCCCGGCGATCCCCGCCGCTGTGGTCGTCGGCTTCCTCGTGCTGGCCCGCATGCTGGTCCGTCGCGAGCAGCGGGCCTGGCAGGACGTGGTAGGCCGCGCTTCCGCGCCGGCCCCGGGTTCCGCGTCGGCCCAGCCCCTCGCGCCCGCGGCGCCGCTCGTCGTGGCCGACCTGCCCCGCTTCGCGCCCAGCATCATCGTGCCCGTCGTGCCGCCCGTCCAGGTCGTCAGCGGACTCGACGACACCGCCGGTGTCCCGGTCGGCATCACCGCCGTCGCCGTCGACGCCGCCGCGGAGGGCCTGTGGGACCCGCTGCCGATGACCCTTCCGACGTACGTCACCAAGCCGCGCGCGCACCGCTCGGTCCGCACCATCGACCTGCTCGAGCCCGGCGTCGTGAGCTCGGGGCGCAACGCCGCGGACAGCGCCCTGGTGGCCGAGGCCGCCACCGCGATGCCGGCGCAGACCGAGCAGCAGCGCGACCGCGCCGTCGGAAGCTGACCTCGCCGCTGGTCGACCTCGGCGGAAGCCGTCCCGATTCGGAAAGCCCCCGCGCCGACTGGTATCTTCTGACCCGCGCTCGGTTCGCCGGGCGACCTGGTCCCAGGACCACGGGGCTGTGGCGCAGTTGGTAGCGCGTCTCGTTCGCAATGAGAAGGTCAGGGGTTCGAATCCCCTCAGCTCCACCATGAATGAGTGGCGACACAAGTGACACCTGAGTCGCGACATGGGTGAATGTCTCAGAGCTCCCGGCCAATGGTCGGGAGCTCTTTGCGTGTTGCGCCAGTAGTCGTGGTGGGGTCGACGGCGTTGAGTGAACCGACTTAGGTCTGTTGGAGGCGCCACAGCCTGCAATGGACCCGGGGCGGTTCAATCCGGATCCCGGGGTTCCCGGGCGGGAATGGACCTCCGTACGGCAATGACACCGACCTTTCGCGACGCACGGTGCGCCTGCAGATACCAGGTTTGCGTGGAAACATCCGATTGCTACAGTTCTGCAAAGATGTTTGGAGGAACGACGGATGCAGCGACCGCAAAGGCCGGGGCCTCGACGAGCCGGCGGTATGGGCAAGGCCTCCGGCAGCAGCCCGGAGCGCCTCGAGTTCATCGAACTGCTAGCCCAAGGCAGCGCCCCGTGGAAGGCCGGCCCTCGACTCCGAGCATGGGCATCACGTCTCCACGCATCTGCAAGTGCTCAAGCTGGCTGTGGTGCTGACCAGGCGTGAGGGGCGCAAGGCTCACTGCCGGCCGGTCGGCGTCGGTGGCGTGCTGCTGCATGAATCCATGGAGAGTGACCAACCCTGTCGACATGACTTCGGAGGTTTCGTGACTCGTCCCGATCACCGCCGCCCTGTACGCCGCGGGTGCCATGTCCATCGCGCCGGTGGCGGCGCGATGGACAGCGCCCAGGGGCTCGATCGGGGACCTGGAAGGGTGCCGGTCTGTCGTCCCCGATCGCGTCGAGAGCTTCCAAGTCATCTCCGTGCGGCAGCGGCCTGGGGAGTAGTGGGCTCCGCGGGTCGCAGGCGCGCCGGCAGAATTGGGAATGGTTCACACGGTTGCCGACAGTCGGGTCCGGGCATCTATCCTGGGCATCCGGGTGTGGCTTCGCATATGGACGGATTTGAACCGTGATTGGACTCGGGGGTGGCGGGCTGTGATCAGCGTTCTTGGCCCCGTCTTCCTTGCGGCCGGCTTCGGCGCGAGCCTGGTGGGCACCGGTCTGTGGGCGGCGTCCTCGCGACGACCGCATCTGACCGCCTCAGCACGTCTGCTCACCTGGGCGGCGTTCGTCGCCGCCGTCGCGGTCGTGGCGGCGGCGGAGTGGGCGCTGGTCACCAACGACTTCAGCGTCCGGTACGTCGCCGAGAACAGTGCCCGCGAGGTGCCGCTCTACTACCGCGTGATCACCCTGTGGGCCGCCCTCGAGGGATCGCTGCTCCTCTGGCTGCTGGTCCTCTCCGTCTTCTCGGTGCTGATGATGCACCGGGTCCCGTCCAAGGTCCGCGACCTGCACCCCGCCGCGATGGCCACCCTGATGTCGGTCGCTGTCTTCTTCTTCGGCCTCGCTCTCGCCGCTGACGATGCCTTCGCCCGGATGTCACCGGTGCCCGCGAACGGCCCCGGACCGAACCCACTGCTCCAGGATCACCCGCTCATGGGTGCGCACCCGCCGCTGCTCTACGTCGGGTACGTCGGCCTCACGGTCCCCTTCGCCTACGCGGTGGCGGCCCTCGTCACGGGCAAGACCGGGCGCGAGTGGCTCACGGCCACGCGCATCTGGCTGCTCGTCGCCTGGAGCTCGCTAACCGCTGGCATCGTGCTCGGCTCGTGGTGGTCCTACGAGGTGCTCGGCTGGGGCGGTTACTGGGCGTGGGACCCCGTCGAGAACGCTTCGATCCTGCCCTGGTTCACCGCCACCGCACTGATCCACTCGGTGATGGTCCAGCAGCGGCGCTCGATCCTGCGGGCTTGGAACCTGTCCCTAGCGGCCTCGACGTTCGTCCTGGTGCTGATCGGCACCTTCATCACCCGTAGCGGCATCATCGCTAGCGTCCACGCCTTCACACAATCTCCGCTCGGCCCGGTCCTGCTCGGCTACATCGCCTTCGTGGTGCTGGCCGTCACGGGTCTCTTCGTGTGGCGCGCGGGCAAGCTCGGCGCGGTCGAGCGCATCGAGAGCACCGTCTCGCGCGAGGCTGCGTTCCTGGTCAACAACGTGCTGTTCGTCGCGCTGGCGGTGACCGTCCTCTTCGGCACGACCTTTCCGCTGCTGGTCGAGGCCCTGAGCGGTGACCGGGTGAGCGTGGGGGCGCCGTACTTCAACCGCATGGTCGTCCCGCTCGCGCTGGTCCTGGTGCTGCTCATGGGCGTGGGTCCGATGCTGCCCTGGGGCGGCCGCGACGCCGAGACCGCCGCCGCCTTCCGCCGCCTGCGCCTGCCGCTCGTGATCGGCCTCGGTGTCGTCGCCGGTCTGGGGCTGGCCGGACTCCCGCACCCGCTGACCCTGCTGACCTTCGGCGTCGCTGCCTTCGCGGTCTCGGCCGTCGCGACCGAGCTGGTCCGCGGGGTCCGTGCTGCGCGGCGCGACAGCAGCGGCTGGCTCACCGCGACCGGTCGTGCGGTCTCCGGGAACAGGCGGCGCTACGGCGGGCTGTTGACCCACGCGGGTGTGGTCATCGCCGCAGTCGGGATCGCCGGATCGTCGTCGTACGCCGTCTCCGAGGAGCGCACCCTCGCCGTGGGCGAGAGCATTGAGGTCGGCGGCTACACCGCGACCTTGGCCAGCGTGGACCGTGAGCGCACCTCCCGCTTCATGCAGGTCTCGGCGCGGACCGAGCTCGCCCGTGACGCCTCGGCCCTCGGCGCCTGGGAGCCGATGCTGCGGTTCTACCCCACGATGAGCGAGGCGATCGGCCGTCCGTCGGTCCGGACCGGGCTTACCGAGGACGCCTACCTCACCGTCTCCGCGGTCTCTGCTGACGCCTCGAGCGCGACGGTGCGCCTCACGGTGACCCCGATGATGCTGTGGCTGTGGGTCGGCGGCGCCGTGATGGTCGGTGGGGCCGTGCTCGCGATGTGGCCACGACGGCGTCGAACCGCACGATCCGAGAGCCCTGTGCCACCCCCCGACGACGCTGTCGTCGAGCGTCCGAGCCCGGCCCTGGCGGGTGAAGTGCGATGAGGCGCTGGATCGTGCTCGCCGCCGCCGTCCTCGGTGTCGCCGCCGTGGTGTCAGTGTTCTCCAGCGGCTTCGGCCGCGACCCGTCGGTCGTCCCCTCGAACTTCGTCTCCGAGCCCGCCCCCGACCTCGCCGGCCCAACCCTCGACGGCGGCAACTACGACCTCGACCGGGATCCCGCCGAGGTGGTCCTGGTCAACGTGTGGGCCTCTTGGTGCGGGCCCTGCAAGGCGGAGTACCCCGTGCTCGCCGCGACCGCCCAGGGCCTGGAGTCCCGGGGGCTGTCCGTGGTGGGGATCAACACCCAGGACAAGCCCGAGAACGCCAAAGCGTTCCTGCGCGAGATGGGTGGCGAGGTCTATCCGAGCGTCGTGGACGCCGAGGGCCGGCACGCCGTCGACTGGGGCACCTTCGGCATCCCCGAGACCTTCGTCATCGACGAGACCGGCACGGTGCGTGCCCGCCAGGTGGGGGAGGTGACCTCCGCGTGGATCGACCAGCACGTCGTGCCCCTGCTCGACGAGTCCTGACCGCCGCCGCGGTCCTCAGCGTCCTCGTCGTCCTGGCCGTCGCGGGCATGGTGCGGTCCGCCGGCATGGACGGACCGGTCACCGACGGCGAGCGTGCCCAGGCCGTCGCAGCGTCGCTGCGCTGCCCCACCTGCCAGGGGCTGTCCGTCGCCGACTCGAGCTCGCCGCTGGCCAAGAGCATGCGTGACATCATCGACGAGCAGGTCGCGGCCGGACGGCCGAGCGAGGAGATCAAGGACCACTTCGTCGACCGGTACGGCGACTGGGTGCTCCTGGCTCCTCGCGCCGAGGGCGGCGGCTGGGTCGTCTGGGTGATCCCGGCTGCTGCCGTGGTCGTTGGCCTCCTCGTCGTCTCGTCGCTGGTGCGACGCCGACAGGGCCCGGGCTCCGAGGGCGAGTGCGACACCGCGTTTGACACGTCGGCACCGGCCCGAAGCCGGCAGGCGTTGGGCTGGGTCGCGGTCGGCGGTGTGCTCGCCGCCTCGCTCGGCGTGCTCATCGCCACGAACCTCGGCGTCCGGGGCGAGGGAGAGGTCGCGACCGGGAACGTCGCGCCGCTGGGCTCGAAGACCGCGCAGGAGCAGGCGCCTGCCGGGGTCGGGCAGGCCCAGGGCCAGGACGCCGCCTCGGCGATCGCCGCGATGGAGGAGCTGCAGGCAGCGGTGGAGGCGAACCCCGACGACGTGACGACGCGGCTGGCCCTGGCCTCAGCGGCGATCCAGGGCGGCCGTCTCGACGTCACCCGGACCCAGGCCGAGGCCGCTCTCGACCGGGAACCGCGCAACGTCGACGCGCTGATGCTCCGCGGACTGGCGGCGGGGTCGAAGAAGGACGCCGAGGCTACCTCGGCGCTGCGCTCCTTCCTCCGGCTCGCCCCCAAGGACCATCCCGCTGTCCCGCTGGTGCGCGGTCTGCTGGGGGAGGGCTCATGACGGGCGGCGCGCTCGCTGCAGCGATCGGGTCGACCACGGCGGCACTCGTCCTCGGCGGGTGTGCACAGCCCGCGTCGCCCGCACCCGCCGCAGGCCCGCCGGCCTCGGAGGCACGCATCGGGCTGGTCGAGTGGGGTTTCACCTCCTCGGCATCGGCGCTGGTCGAGGGTCCAGTCGAGCTGGAGGTCACCAACGCGGGGTCCACGCCCCACGACATGCAGGTCCTCGTCGGGGACGAGGTGGTCGCGGCCACGCGGGTGCTGCGGCCCGGCGAGTCCCAGACGGTGCGAGCAGACCTGACCGGCGCGCGGGCGGTCTCGGTGCTGCTCTGCACGCTGCCGGGACACGAGTCACAGGGCATGGTCGACGAGATCGAGGTGGTCGAGCCATCGACCACCGATGGAACGGGAAGGCACTCGGGATGACGACAGACCCAGGGACGACGCAACGGGGATCCTCGACCCCACGGGGGAGGACCGAGGCGAAGGAGGACCGCTACTCGTGGCCGCCGTCGGCGACGACGGTGTGGCTGTACATGGTGCTTCTCCTCATGCTCGGCGGCCCCGCCACGTGGTGGGCGGTGACCCGGTGACCGCCTACCCTCGTGAGCTCGACGAGACCGCTGACAAGCGTGTCTCCGCGCATGAGCCGGTCACTGGCGTCGACCTCCCCCCCGAGACATCGGAGCAGGCCCCGATCTACCAGGATCTGGTGCGCGCGCACACGGTCACGGCTCTGGTCGGCCTTCTCCTCGCAGCGACCTTCGGCCTCATCGTGGCGACGAAGTTCAGTGCGCCCGAGTTCTTGGGCGACACCCAGGTGGGCAGCTGGGGTCGGATGCGCTTCGCACACGTCCAGGGCATCCTCTATGCCTGGCTGATGAACGGGTTCATCGCCTTCGCCTACTACGCCGTGCCCACCCTCTCCGGTCGTCCGGTGCTGAGCCGTCGGCTCGGCTGGGTGATCTTCTACGTCTGGAACATCGGCATCGTCCTGCTGGGCTGGACATTCGTCCTTCTCGGCTACAGCCAGTCGGTGGAGTGGGGAGAGTTCCCCATCGTCGTCGACGTCGTGACAGTGTTCGCCTTCCTCGCTCTTGGTGCGCAGCTCCTGGCGCCGTACCTCCGCAAGCCGCGAGGGCGTCTCTACGTCTCCAGCTGGTACACCATCCTGGCGCTGACCTTCGTCCCGCCTGCGTTCGTCATCGGCCAGTTCTTCCCGGAATACCTCACCCCGGGCGCGATGGGCGCGGTGATCTCCGGTTTGTGGATCCACGACGCCGTCGGCCTGCTGGTGACTCCGCTGGCCCTGGCCATCGCCTACTACGTGATCCCGGCGACGACCGGTCGGCCGATCTTCAGCCACTTCATGTCGATGGTCGGGTTCTGGGGCCTGGTGTTCTTCTACCCGCTCAACGGCATCCACCACTACGTCTTCTCGCCGATCCCGATGGGCGCGCAGAAAATCGCCATCATGGCTTCGGTCTTCATGGGCATCTACGTGGTCATCGTGGTCACCAACCTGCTCGCCAGCCTTCGCGGCAACGGCTACCTCGCCTACTGGGACCTGCCGCTGCGATTCGTGTGGACCGGCATCATCTTCTACCTACTGGTCTCCCTGCAGGGCGCCTTCCAGGCGTCGATGCGGGTGCAGGAGCAGATCCACTTCAGCGACTGGGTCATCGCCCACTCGCACTTGGCGATGGCGGGCTTCGCAAGCTTCATCATCATCGGCGGCATCCTCCACGCCTGGCCGAAGGTGAGCGGCCGCACGGTGAACCGCAGGGTCGCCAACATCGCCTTCTGGATCGCCACCATCGGCCTGTCCACCATGGTCGTCTACCTGACGATCGTCGGTCTTCAGCAGGCCGACGCGTGGATGAGCGGTGCCCCCTGGATCGAGAGTGTCGTGGTGTCGAAGACCGGCTGGCTGGTGCGCTCGTTGAGCGGCACTGCCCTGTTCGTGTCGTTCGTGCTGCTGATCGTCGCACTGTACAAAGCCCCGGGCCGGCAGCAGCAGGAGTCCCTCGACCGTGACGACCGCGTGGCCCCAGGAGTGAACCGATGAGCGACAAGTACGACGACACGGCAGCCTCCGGTCCGGAGGCCGGGGCGAAGGCGGTCGACCCGGGCAGCGACCACGATCCGCGCTGGGTCCGTTTCCTCGAGCGGGGCGAGACCATCATGCTGCTCGGCGGCGTCGGCTCCCTGGTGTTCTCCTTCCTGGCCCTTGGCGTGCTGCCCCTGATCGAGCTGCGCGACGAGGTCACCCGGAGCACGCCCGAGCAGTTCACCGCGATGACGGCGAAGGAGGAGCAGGGCTTCACCGTCTACAAGCGCGAGGGCTGCGCCTACTGCCACACCACCTTCGTCCGGGACACCCCGTCCGACGTGCGGCGCTTCGGCCCGCCCGCGGAGGCCTGGGAGTACCAGGACCAGTACCCCCAGCAGTGGGGCACGCGCCGGATCGGGCCGGACCTGTCCAGGGAGTCCGGGGTCCGTTCCGACGGCTGGCAGTACGCCCACCTCTACAACCCGCGCAGCACGGTTCCCCAGTCGATCATGCCGGGCTACCCGTGGCTCTTCTCGGAGGCGACGGACGGCTCCATCGTGCCGAACGAGGACGCCGAGGCACTCGTGGCCTATCTCAACTACCTGGGCCGCGACATCAAGGAGGCGGGTCCGCAGACCCAGCGCGGCAAGGATGCCACGAGTGGCAACGCCGGCTCCGGACACGGGGGGATGTGACCCAGATGGGTGACGTGATTCTGACCGTCTTGTTCTGGGTAGGCGTGGTCATGCTCGGAGCATTTGTCGTGGCCGGTCTGGCCAGCCCCAAGGTCCGGTCCATGCTCCAGCGACCGGCCGAGGACATGGTCCGGCGGGACCGCGAGCGGTGGGACAAGAAGACGACCGAGGACGAAGAGGACCAGCGATGAGGAAGGGCATTCTCACCGGCGTGCTGGCCGTTGTCCTCGCGGCGGCTGCTGCGGTCGGCATGTTCTACCTGCTCGACAATAGTCAGGACGACGCGATCAGCGCCCATGGCGCGAGCACATCCGATGAGGCGGGGCAGGCGCCGGCCCCGGCCGCGTTCGACCAGAAATGGGCGCCGGATGTGGAGGCATACGACGGGCTCGAGAAGCGCGGCGGAGTGGTGTACGCCGCCAACTGCTTCGTCTGCCACGGGGGGGTCGGCAACGGAGAGGGGCCGTGGGCACCGACGCTCTCCACACCGGCGCGGGACTTCACCGACGCGGCCTGGATGGAGACCCAGTCCGACGGGGTCTTCTTCACTTCCATCCTGCGCGGCGTTCCCGGCACGCCGATGCCGTCTTTCGCCGGACGCCTGTCGGAGGCCGACATCTGGGCGGTGACCGCCTACATTCGCGGGTTCTCGCCCAAGGTCGAGCTTGACCAGCCGAAGGCCGACGAGCCGCTCGTCAGTCAGGGCAGGGACGTCTTCGCCGAGCAGTGCGCCGGCTGCCACGGCGAGTTCGGAGCCGGTGACGGCGACGCGGCAAAGTTCTTCGACACCCCACCAAGGACGCTGTCGGACGCCGACTGGCTCTCGGGCCGCAGCGACCAGCAACTGCACAGCACGATCGTGCAGGGCATCCCAGGCACGTCGATGCCGGCGTTCTACGACGAGCTGAGCAACCGGGAGATCGACGCCGTCATCGTCTACCTGCGTCAGCTCGCCGACGTGCAGCACCGGCCCAACCCGCTGAGTGGCTGGGCGCAGGACAGCTACCGCGCTTACTGCGCCTCCTGCCACGGCGTCGAGGGTGACGGGCAGGGGGTCGCGGCCGGTCGCATCGAGCCCAGCCCGCGGTCCTTCCGCAACCCGACCTGGATGGCCGGGCAGAGCGACGAGAAGCTCGCCGAGGCCGTGCGCAACGGCCGTCCCGGCACCGCGATGCCGCCGTTCGAGGGGCTCCTCAGCAACGCCGAGATCGAACGGCTCACCGAGTACATCCGCGCATTCTCCAGCCCGGAGGCCATTCCGGGCGCCGACTCCGCATACCGATACGACCCGACGACAGTGACCGGAGCGCCGTCGAACGAGCCGGCTCGACCTTCGAAGAGGTGATCAGAGTGGACAGAAGAAAGTTCCTCCTGGGGGCGCTCGGCGTGCCCGCCGGCGTCGTGCTTGCCGGAAAGGGGATCGGCCTCCTCGGCGAGGGGTCCCCCGGCCTCGCGTCCGAGGCGCTGCTGCGCGCCAAGGACCTCACGCTGAAGTCGGGCACGCCGTACCCGCTGGTGGCCCTGCCGGGCAAGGCTCCCATGGGGCAGGTCTACGACCGGCCGCCGAACTACGAGACCCCGGCCGAGCACCTCATCGGGCAGCAGAACTACCCCTACACCGACAACGAGTACTACTACGTCCGCTACCGTGAGGCCTCGATCCTGCAACTGACGCCCGAGAACTACCGACTCAAGATCGGCGGTGACGCCGCGGACAACGAGATCACGCTCACCCTCGACGAGCTCAACCGCCGGGCGTCGACGACGATCGGGGCCGTCGGCGTGTGTAGCGGCGAAGGCCGTGGGCTGCACCACCCGATGATCCCCGGCATGCCGTGGACCAAGGGTGACCTGTCCTGCGCCGAGTGGACCGGGGTGCCGCTCAACCACCTGCTCGAGGAGGTCGGCGTGAAGAACAGCGCGCTACACGTCTCGTTCGGCGGTGGACGCGTGATCAGCCTGACGAAGCCCGACTACTGGCGTTCCTATCCGATCGAGACCATTCGACAGTACGAGCCGCTGGTCGCGACGAAAATGAACGGTGAGGACATCCCGATCTGGAACGGCTACCCGGTCCGCCTGGTCTTTCCGGGCACCTGGGCGCCGACGTGGACCAAGCAGCTGGTCGAGATCGACATCCGGACAACCCCGAACGAGATGGAGTGGTCCGGGCGCGAGATCACGCCCAACGAACTCCTGCCCTTCTCGCTCATCGTCACCCCGACCGACGGCACGCAGATCCCGGTGAACCGCGAGGTCGAGCTGACCGGCGTCGCCTACGACAAGGGTGCGGGCATCACCAAGGTCGAGGTGAGCCAGGACGAGGGCAGAACCTGGGAGCCGGCCAAGATGGAGAAGTCCTACGGGAAGTACACCTGGCGGGTTTGGCACGCCACCGTCGGCTTCGAGCAGACCGGGCAGCAGCGCGTGCTGTGCCGGGCGACGAACGCCGAGGGCGAGGTCCAGCCGACCGACCCGGCTCCGGACGTCATGGAGACCGGTGCTCGCAAGGAGACCGCTGCCAAGATCTTCGCCGGCGTCTTCGAGGTGGTCTGAGGATGGGCATTCCTGGTGGATGGAAGATCCCCGCTGTGGTGGCCCTGACGGCTGCCACGTCGGTCGGGGTGTACGCCGTGACCCGCGACGAGCCGGCCCCCGCGGTGTCGGCGAGCCAGAGCGGGGGGCAGTACCCCCAGGCAGAAGAGCTCACGCTCGTCAACGCCGCGGGCAGCGGCCTTGTACAGGCCTACTGCACCGCGTGCCACTCGCTGGCACCGATCGTGCGCCACTCCGGTTTCACCGCCGACCAGTGGGCCAGCGAGGTGCAGAAGATGCGAGAGGTGTACGGCGCGCCGATCGACGACCCGACGGCCACGCAGATCACCGCCTACCTGCAGAAGCACTACACCGTGCCCGTCGACGAGATCGCCGGCACCAGCAAGGAGGTCTGGTCCGAGCCCAGCGACGGACAGGCATCGGGAGGATGACCTCAGCTGAACCGGCCAGACCAGTTCGTGCGCCGGTGCTCAGGCTCCGGGCGGCGAACAGGCGCTACGACGGCGTCCTGGCTCTGTCGCCCGTGAGCCTGAGCCTGCACCGGGGGACCGCGACCCTGGTCACCGGACACAACGGCTCCGGCAAGAGCACGCTCCTGCGGGTGGTGGCGGGTCTGCTCCGCCCCAGCGCAGGCACCCGCGAGATCGATGGCAGGGCACTCTACCTGCTGTCCGGGCAGGGCGCCCGCGCGGTCGAGACGGCCCGGGCGGCCGTCGCGACCTCGGCCCGCCTCGCCGGACTCTCGGCCGAGGAATCCAAGAGGACCGCGGACTCGGCGCTCGAGGCGGTGGGGCTGGCACCTCTCGCCGATCACGCGGTCGGCACCCTTTCTTCCGGGCAGCGGGCCCGGGTCAGCCTCGCGGTCGCCCTCGCGTGTCCCGCGGCGGTCGTGTGTCTCGACGAGCCGACCGCGCACCTCGACAGCGACGGTGCCGCCCTAGTCGCGTCCACGGTCGACGCGCTGGCCGGCCGGGGCAGCGCCGTGATGGTCTCCACGCACGATCCGGCGGCGCGCACCTGGCCGATCGACGCACACCTGCACCTCGAGCACGGTGTCGTCAGGAGCCTTGGGCGACCCACGAGCCGCGCCGAGGCGCTCTCCGCATGAGCACCGTCCTGATCCTCGTCCGCCGCGAGCTCCGCCTCGAGACAGCGGGCCGCGAGGCCACCACGACCGTGCTGCCCTTCGTGCTGGCCGCGGTCCTCCTCGCTGGACTGGCGATGGGCCCGTCCCGCGAGGTGCTGGAGACAGTAGCGCCTGGCGTCATATGGCTGGTCGTCCTCTTCGCCGCGCCGGCGCTCGCCCGCAGCGTGGCCGCCGTCGAGCGCGACGAGGGTGCCTGGGACCCCCTGCGCGGACTCACTCCGCCCGCCGCCCTCCTGGCCGGTAAGATCGGGGGCCTGTGGCTGCACTACCTGGTGGCGTGGGCGGTCGCGGCGGCGTTGGTCACGTTCATGTTTCCGGCGCCGATGCCGTGGCCGGGTCTGGTCGCCGGTCCAGTCGGCACGCTGGGGCTGGCCGCGTTGACCGTCGCGTTCGGTGCGCTGCTGGTGGGGACGCGACGTCGGACCGGGCTTCTCGCCGTTCTCCTGCTGCCTCTCGCCCTGCCGGTCCTGCTGGCCGGGGTCACCATGGGGACCCCAGGACCGGACCACACACCCTGGACCGTACTACTTCTCGGGTATGACGTGCTCGTGCTCGTGACCGTCTGGGCGGTACACCCCGCCCTGTTGGAGGAATGATGAGACCGCACGCTGTCGACCGCCTCCTGGGCGTCCTGGCCCTTGGCGTGGCACTGCTCGCGCTCGTGCTCGCGCTCGTCGTGGCGCCCCCCGACGCCTACCAAGGTGACTCACAACGGCTGATGTACGTTCACGTGCCCGCCGCCTGGACGGCCTACCTGTCGTTCGCGGTCGTAGCCGGCGCCAGCGTGCTCTACCTGGTGCGCCGCGATCTCAAGTTCGACCGGGTGGCGCAGGCAGCCGCGGAACTCGGGGTCGGGCTGACCGCCCTGGCCATCGTGCTCGGAAGCCTCTGGGCGCACCCGACCTGGGGTACCTGGTGGACCTGGGACCCCAGGCTGGTCACCACGGCGATCCTTCTGCTCGTCTACATCGGCTACCTCGGGGTCCGCGGCCTGAGTGCCGACCCGGGCGAGAACGCGCGTCGCGCCGCAGTGATGGGCGTGCTCGCCCTGGTCAACGTCCCGGTGGTGCACTTCTCGGTCGTGTGGTGGCGCGCCCTCCACCAGCCGCCGAGCGTGCTACGCCCGGGCGGGTCGGCCGGGACCATCCCACCGGTGATGCTGACCACCCTGCTCGTCGCGATCGTGGCGTTCACCCTGCTCTGGGCGTGGGTGATGGTGCGCCGTACCCGCCTCCTCGGCCACCTCGCGGACGTCCGGGTCCGCGGGACCGATGCGGAGGACGCCCCCTCCGTGCAGCACGCCGAGATCATCGTCGACGTGGCGACGGACAGGAACAGGAGCAGAGCATGAGCTACGCGATCGTCGGATACGTCCTTACCCTGGCCTTCTGGGCAGGACTGGGGCTGTGGCTCCGGTCGGCGACTCGACGGGCGAGGTGAGACCGGTGCTGCACACCGCACGTGCCCGGCTCGCCGTCGTCGGCGTGGCCGCAGCGGGTGTGCTCGGCGTGCTCGCGGTGACGGGGTTGCAGGACAACCTCGTCTACTACCGCATGCCGAGCGAGATCGACAGGGCGAGCATCGAAGACGACCGGGTCCGCCTGGGCGGCCTCGTGCAGGAGGGCTCGGTCACGCGCGAGTCCGGCGCCCTGCAGTTCATCCTCACCGACGGCGCGTACGACGTCGTGGTCACCTACGACGGCAAGGCGCCCGGCGTCTTCCGTGAAGGGCAGGGCGCGATCGTGGAGGGGACGCTGGACCCCCAAGGCGTCTTTCTGGCCGACAACGTGCTCGTCAAGCACGACAACGAGTACGTCGACGGCAGTGGCCAGACGTACGAGCCGGAGTCCTGAGCCGTCCCGGACCCGATCATGCCCGCCTGCTCCCGTCACCTGAGGTCTTCAGAGACTGCCCATGTGCGCAACACACAGATCGTCCGCCCTGGTTTCTCCCTTCCCGCGGTCGTCGACCGCCAAGCGAGACCCGCCGCCCGGGTCATCGGCACAGCGTCGTGCAACACCCGTGCCCGCGCCGGTCGACGACGTGCTCGCCGAGGTTGAGCCGGCATGACTGCGACCGCCGTCCTCGCCGCGCACAGCGTGGGTGACCTCGTCCTGTCCGGGCCGCTGGCCGTAGCACTGCTGATCGCAGTCGCTGCGGGGTTGGTGTCCTTCCTCTCTCCGTGCTGTCTGCCGCTGGTACCCGGCTACCTTTCCTACGTCGCCGGCATTGCAGGACTGGAGTCGACGGAGAGCGAACGCTCGCGCGGCCACGACGATCTCGAGCCCGGCCAGAGCAGCTTGGCGGTGAAGGCACCGGCGAGGCGACGATCCGCTCACCGTTCGCGAACCCTGGTGGGAGCGGTGCTGTTCGTGGGCGGGTTCTCCGTGGTGTTCACCAGTTACGGCGCACTGTTCGGTACGTTCGGTTCATTGCTCATGACTCATCAGGACACGGTCACCCGGGTCCTGGGCGTGTTGACGATCCTGCTCGGCTTGATGTTCACCGGCGTTTTCTGGCGGATCCCGCTGACCGGCCGCACCCTCCGGCTCGGCTACCGGCCGCGGACCGGGCTTGCGGGCGCACCCTTGGTGGGCGTCCTTTTCGGGCTCGGTTGGACTCCCTGCATCGGGCCGACCTTGGCCGCGGTACTGACTCTCTCGACGAGCTCGGGTGGGGCCGGTCGGGGTGCGCTCCTCACGTTCGCCTACAGCGCAGGGCTGGGGATCCCGTTCATCCTCGCTGCGCTGTCGGTGAACAAGGCGATGTCGACCTTTGCCTGGGCCAGGCGGCATGCACCTACGGTGATGCGGGCCGGCGGGGCCATGTTGGTTCTCCTGGGGGTGTTTCAGGTGACAGGTCTGTGGGTGCAGCTGATCAGCGGTCTTCAGAGTTCCATCGCGGGCTGGCAGGTGCCGTTGTGAGCAGGGTCGGCGTCTGCGCCCGCGGGTGGTGCTCCATCACCCAGGGCCACCAGGACGGCCGTGAGGACCAGGCAATCGTCCAGCCGCCGGCCCCCGGGCTGGCTGGCAGGGCTGACGCCGGTTCCTCGGCGCTCGTCGTTACTCCTGAGTCGCCGTAGATGCCTCCACGAGGCCTGGACTCGTGGCTCGAGCGGGTTCTGCGCCATGGCGATAGCGGTCCCTGACCGCCTCGGCTCACCCGGCATCGGCCGTCTCCTCGATCGGCGACGACGACGAGGGTGCTCACCGACTGGCTCGGCCTGACTGAAGCGAAGGACTGGCTCGGCCCGGCCCCTTCTTGCTGGCCAACGCGAAAGCGATGGCGAAGGGGGAGTGGGTGTGGATGATTCCGCCGATTCCCCAGAGGTGCGAAGCAAGCGCACTCGGTCCACCGCGATCGCAGAGGCCATCGACTGAACGGCAAGCGACCTCAGCTTCTCGTCCGAGCAAGCCTGCCTCGCCTACCCACGCCCCTCGCGTTGCGGCGAGGCCTTGCTGACGGCCGCCTGTTGCGTGCCTGCTATTTTCCAAAGGTCTATGGAGAACGGGTGAGTGGGCATGGATCAGCAGCGGAGTCGACTGTTTGACGAGTTGGCAGTGGTCGGCAAGGCGTTCGGTAGCGCCAGACGTCTGGAGCTGGTGGAGCTGCTGGCGCAGGGAGAGCGGTCGGTCGACGACCTCGCCCGGGCCGCTGGGATGGGGCTGACCACGGTCTCGGCGCACCTGCAGGTCCTCAAGGCGTCCAACCTGGTGTCTACCCGTCGCGAGGGGACGAGGGTGTATTACCGGCTGGCCGGTGACGACGTCGCGGCCCTGTACGTCGCGATGCGGACAGTGGCACGCGAGCGATCAGCCGACGTGGCCCGAGCGCTGGACTCCTACCTGAACCTGCCCGACGGCGAGGTGGGTGTGGTTTCCCGCGTGGAGCTGGAGAAACTGCTGCAGGGCGGCGACATGGTCCTGCTCGACGTCCGCCCGGCGGAGGAATTCGCGGCCGGTCACATCCCGGGCGCTGCGAGCGCGCCGCTGGAGGCTCTGGGCGCGATGTCCGCCAACCTGCGTCAGGGCCCCCCGGTCGTGGCGTACTGCCGGGGCACCTTCTGTGTGCTGGCCCATGACGCCGTACGCCTCCTGGCCCTCGAGGGCATCACAGCCCGTCGGCTGGAGGACGGCATGCTGGAGTGGCGCACGCACGGCCACCGCGTCGAGGTCGGTGCCGCATGAGTTGGCAAGCCCTGCTCCTCGACCGTTGAGGGATCCCGCAGTGAGGACAGGCGACGTGATCGAGGTCCCCAACGGCAAGTTCGCAGGTGCCGCCGTCATCGAGCGGGTTCGCCGGAGATCGACTGAGGTGCGATCAGGTAAGCGGCTCGTCCATCAGAGAAGGTCAGGGATTCGACTCCCCTCAGCTCCACACCACACGCAGGCCCGCAGCCCCGGCTGCGGGCCCAGTGAGTGCGTCCGCGCGATCTAAAGTCGCCTTCATGGCCCCATCCCCGACCGAGCGCCTGACCCTGGCCAGCTGGCCGACGCCGCTGGAGGCCGCCCCACGACTCGCGGCAGCGCTGGGCCTCGGGCCCGGGGACCTGTGGGTCAAGCGGGACGACCTCGTGGGTCTGGGAGGCGGAGGGAACAAGGTCCGCAAGCTGGAGGCGACGCTCGCCGTCGCGCTCACGCAGGGAGCCGCAGCCGTGGTGACCAGCGGCGCGGCCCAGAGCAACCACGCCAGGCTCACCGCCGCGGCCGGGGCCCGGCTGGGTCTCGAGGTCACGCTCGTCCTCGCCGGCGAGCCCCCGGCGAGCAGCACCGGCAACCTGCTGCTCGACGAGCTCCTCGGAGCCCGTCTGGTGTGGGCCGGACCGACGTCGCTGGCCGACCTCGACGGGCTCGTCGAGCAGGAGGCCCGGCGCCAGCGCGAGGGGGGCACCGCGACGTACGTCGTGCCCTACGGCGGATCCAACGTGGCCGGGGCTGGAGCGTACGCCGAGGCGGGTCGCGAGATCCTGGCGCAGGCGCCGGACACCGCGCTCGTGGTGACGGCTGTCGGCTCGGGCGGCACCATGGCCGGGCTCGTGCACGCCCTGGGTGCCGAGCGCGTGCTCGGTGTGGACACCGGGGCCGTGCCTGACCCCACGGATCGGGTCAGCCGCCTGCTCGACGGGCTGGACACCCCGGTGGCTCCGGGGGACCTCCGGCTGCGCCGCGACCTCGTCGGCGAGGGGTACGGCGTGCTGTCGGCGCCGGTCCGCGACGCGATGGAGCTGGTCGCCCGGTCCGAGGGCATCGTGCTGGACCCCGTCTACACCGGCCGTGCGGCGGCCGGACTGGCCGCCGGCGTCCGCGAGGGCTCGATCCTTCCGGGTCGTCGTACCGTCCTGCTGCACAGCGGCGGACTACCCGGCCTCTTCGGCCACTCCGGGTTGGCCGAGCTGCCGCGCTGGCCCTGACCGGCAGCGCTGGGCCTACGGACTACCCACCGACCTCGGGTGACTCGCCGAGGTCGTCATGGTCCTCACGGCGATCTGCTCGGCCAAGCCGGCCTTCTCTCCCCGGCGACCTGCTGGATGTACTCGTCCTGCGAGTCCTGCTGCTGCTTCGGCGCGGCCATCTGTCGGTCCGTAAGAGCACGTCCCAGAAGTCGTTGATCGATGAATCCATGTCGAGCCCTCTCGCGTGGCAGCCCCGGATGTGTCGTGCCTCCTCGGCTGCCCCTGCGGTCCGGCGAGGCAGCGCCCCCGCGCATCCCCCGCTCAGGGTGGAGTCGAGGCGGGAGGAGGTAGGCGGGTCTCAGGCGGTCCAGCACCCCGTCCTTCTCCGGGGTGAGACGCACCTCGGGTCTCACATGGGCGAGCCGTGATTGCGGCGGCTGTCGAGCGATCGGGGTCCTCACCAGGTGAGGGAGGCGAGCAGAGCGCTGACTGCCGTGCGCGCCTCCTCGACGAAGACACGGACCGGCTGGCGCTCCTCGACGTCGCGACGCGACAGCAGCACGATCCTCCTCGTGACCGGGTCGACCATGCGCAAGGTGACGAGGTCGCCGGCCGCCTGGGTGCCGAGCCGGAGCATCAGCGGCGTGGCCATCGTGGCGCCGAGCCCCGCGGTGGCGAGCTGGAGGGAGGCGGCGGTGTCGGTCACCTCGTGGACGACGCGGGGCTCGACGTCGCGGCGGCGCAGTCCCGAGCGGAGGGCGCGGCCGTACTGCGTGCTCTCCGGCGGCAGGATCCAGTCCAGGTCACGCAGCAGCCCGACCTCCGCCGTACGCCGGCTGCGGGTCGACCGGGGGACCGACTCCGGGGCGACGACCACCGCGAACTCCTCCGGCTGCAGCAGCGTCCGGGCGACGGCCTGGTCCCGGGGGATGGGCGCGTCGACGTAGTCGAGCCCGAAGGCGACGTCGACCTCTCCGTGGCGGACCGCGGCCGAGACCGCGTCGAGGTCCACCTCCCGGGAGGTCACCACCACCTCGGGGAAGGCTTCGGCCAGCCGCGCCACGACCGGTGCCAGCAGTCCGGCCGCCGTGCTGCCCCAGGTGCCGACGACCAACGGACCGGCGACCGAGTCGCGGGCCGCACGCGTGGCGCTGACGGCCCGGGCCTCGGCCGCCAGCAGCTCCTCCGAGCGCTCCACCATCACCCGACCGGCGTCGGTCAGCACGAGGTGGCGGCCCGCGCGCTGCACGAGGGCGACTCCCAGCGCAGCCTCCAGGGAGGCGAGGTGCTGCGAGACCGCCCCGGGGGTGTAACCGAGGTGCTCGGCCGCAGCGGCGAGGGTGCCGCGGCGGGCGAGCTCGCGCAGCGTCGTGACCTGGGTCAGGTTGAGGCGCGGGGTGTGCGTGAGAGGTGGCATCGCGAGGTGCTCCTGGGGGTCCGACGGCAGCAATCCATCAGTGAACCTAAAGTATCCACACGTCAGATCCTGGCTTGTGCTGCAGGTTCGCAGCGGGGAAGGTGGAGCGGTGCCCACCGCCCTGCCCTCCCGCGCCTCCGTCGTCGTCATCGGCGGTGGAGTCGTCGGGCTGAGCACGGCGTACCACCTGGCGCGCGCCGGGGTGCGCGACGTCGTGCTGCTGGAGAGGGACGAACTGGGCTGCGGGTCCACCTGCAAGGCCGCCGGCGGGGTCCGCGCGCAGTTCTCCGACGCGGTGAACGTCGAGCTCGGGGCGCGCAGCCTGCGCACCTTCGAGACCTTCGCCGAGAGCTTCGGCCAGGACATCGACCTCCACCAGGTCGGCTACCTCTTCCTGCTCGACGACGAGGAGCACGTCGCGGCCTTCGAGGCCAACGTGTCGCTCCAGAACGACCTCGGCGTCCCGAGCCGGATGATCGACGTCGCCGAGGCCCGGGCCCTCTCGCCGATGATCGACCCGGCCGGTCTGCTCGCGGCGGCGTACTCCCCGACAGACGGGCACTGCACGCCGGAGAGCGTGGTGGCCGGCTATGCCCGAGCGGCGCGCGCCGCCGGCGCCTGCCTCGTACGACGCTGCGCGGTGCGTGAGGTGCTCTCCGAGAGCGGCGTGATCACCGGCGTCCGGACCGAGCGCGGCGTCATCGCCACCGACACCGTCGTCTGCGCCGCCGGCGCCTGGTCGCGCGACCTGGGTCTCTCGGTGGGCGTGGACCTGCCGGTCACGCCGCTGCGTCGCCAGATCCTCGTGACCGAGCCGGTCCCCGGCGTCGACCCGCGCACGCCGTTCACCATCGACTTCGGCTCGTCGTTCTACTTCCACCACGAGGGCCAGGGCCTGCTCCTCGGCATGTCCGACCCGGAGGAGACCCCCGGCTTCAAGCTGCGCCGCGGCGAGGAGTGGTTGCCCGGCCTCGCCGAGGTCATCGAGCGCCGGGTGCCGTCGCTGGCCGACGTCGGGATCGCCTCGGGCTGGGCCGGTCTCTACGAGATGACACCGGACCACAACGGTCTCGTCGGCGAGGCCGAGGGCATCTCGCGCTTCCTCTACGCCACCGGTTTCTCCGGGCACGGCTTCCTCATGGGCCCTGCCCTCGGGGAGGTCGTGCGCGACCTCTACCTTGGCCGGACGCCCGTCGTCGACGTCTCCGCGCTCAGCGCCACGCGTTTCTCCGACGCCGCTGACCCCACTGCCCTCCGTCCCGAGCTCAACATCGTCTAGGAGCCCCCATGTCCCAGCAGATCCCCACCGGTGCCGACCTGCAGCGGCTCGCCGTCGAGCACGCCGGTCGCTGCGGCGTGGACATCGCCGCCCTCGCGGGCGGCCGGACCGACCACTCGCCGATCAACGGCGAGCGGCTGGTCGACGTCAGCTGGGTCGACGCCACGGCGGTCGACGACGCCGTCGCGCGCGCCCAGGCGGCGTTCCTTCAGTGGCGCCGGGTGCCCGCGCCCGAGCGCGGAGCCCTGGTCAAGCGGTTCGGCGAGCTGCTGACCGAGCACAAGGAGGACCTGGCCGCCCTGGTGAGCCTCGAGGCCGGAAAGATCACCTCGGAGGCCCGCGGTGAGGTCCAGGAGATGATCGACGTCTGCGACTTCGCGGTCGGTCTCTCCCGCCAGCTCTACGGCCGCACCATGCCCTCGGAGCGGCCCGGTCACCGGCTGATGGAGACCTGGCACCCGCTCGGCGTCGTGGGCGTCATCAGTGCCTTCAACTTCCCGGTCGCCGTCTGGTCGTGGAACACCGCGATCGCCCTGGTCTGCGGGGACCCGGTCGTCTGGAAGCCCTCGGAGCTCACCCCGCTCACCGCCCTGGCCTGCCAGGCGGTGCTGGCGCGCGCCGTCGCCGAGTGCGGGGCACCCGCCGATCTCGGCCAGGTCGTCCTCGGTGCCGCCGAGGTGGGGGAGCGGCTCGTCGACCATGACGGCGTGGCCCTGCTCAGCGCCACCGGGTCCACGCGGATGGGACGCGCCGTCGGTCCGCGGGTCGCCGAGCGGTTCGGTCGCTCGCTGCTCGAGCTCGGCGGCAACAACGCGGCGGTGGTCGCTCCCAGCGCCGACCTCGACCTCACCGTGCGTGGCGTGGTGTTCTCCGCCGCCGGCACCGCCGGTCAGCGCTGCACCACGATGCGTCGCGTCCTGGCCCACACCAGCGTGGTCGACGAGCTCACCGACCGGCTGGCCTCGGCGTACGAGCGGCTCCCGATCGGCAACCCGATGGCGGCCGGAACTCTCGTGGGTCCGATGATCCACCGCGGCGCCTACGAGGCCATGGAGCGCTCGCTCGAGCAGGCCGCGACCGAGGGCGGCAAGGTCGTCGCCGGCGGTGGGCGCGCGCTGGCCGACGAGGCGCCCGAGGCGTTCTACGCCCGTCCGGCGATCGTGCGGATCGACACCCAGAGCGACGTGGTGAGGCAGGAGACCTTCGCGCCGCTGCTCTACGTCATGCCCTACACCGACCTCGACGAGGCGATCGCGCTCAACAACGACGTCCCGCAGGGTCTCTCCTCGAGCATCTTCACCTCCGACAACGCCGAGGCCGAGCGCTTCCTGTCCCCGGAGGGCTCCGACTGCGGGATCGTCAACGTCAACATCGGGACCTCCGGGGCCGAGATCGGTGGCGCCTTCGGCGGGGAGAAGGAGACCGGGGGTGGGCGTGAGTCCGGCTCGGACGCCTGGCGCGCCTACATGCGGCGGGCCACGAACACCATCAACTACTCGGGTGAGCTGCCGCTGGCCCAGGGCGTCGACTTCACCGTCTGAGCATGACCGTGACCTCGTCGACCACCGGGACCGTCGGCACGACCGCGCTGCGGACGCGCTTCGCCGCGCGGCTGTCGACCCTGTACGGCGCCGAGGTCCCGGCCTACACCACGCTCGTGGAGGTCGCCCACGAGGTGAACCAGCGTGTGCTGTCGCGCGACGGGGCCGCAGCGGAGCGGCTCGGCAGCATCGAGCGGGTGACTGCTGAGCGGCACGGCGCGATCCGGGTCGGCTCGCCGCGCGAGCTGGAGCAGGTCGCGCGCGTCTTCGGCGCGCTGGGCATGCACCCGTGCGGGTTCTACGACCTGCGGGACGCCGCGCCCTCGGCGATCCCGGTGGTGTCGACGGCCTTCCGCCCGTTGGATCGCGACGAGCTGGCGGCCAATCCCTTCCGGGTGTTCACCTCGGTGCTGGTCCCGGAGGACCGTCGCTTCTTCGACACCGACCTCGAGGGTCGGCTGCGCGAGTTCTTGTCTCGTCGACAGCTGTTCTCTCCTGAGCTGCTGGACCTCGCCGACCGGGCGGTCGCGCACGGCGGACTCGGCCCCGCCGACGCGGACCGGTTCCTCGACCTCGCCACCTCCTCCTTCGCGCTGTCGACCGACCCCGTCGATCGCTCCTGGTACGCCGAGCTCGAGGCGGTGTCCGCGGTCGCGGCCGACATCGGTGGCGTGACCTCCACCCACATCAACCACCTGACCCCGCGGGTGCTCGACATCGACGACCTCTACGTCTCGATGCAGGAGCGGGGGATCGCGATGATCGACGAGATCCAGGGCCCCCCGGCCTGGGGCGGGCCCGACGTGCTGCTGCGGCAGACCTCCTTCCGGGCGCTCGCGGAGCGACGTACCTTCCGCGACGCCGACGGCGCGCTCACCGACGGCACCCTCCGCGTCCGGTTCGGCGAGGTCGAGGCCCGCGGCGTCGCCCTGACCGCGGCCGGCCGCGCCCGTTTCGACGAGCTCGTGGCCGAGGTCGACCGGCGGCTCGCCGACGACCCGGCGCTGTCACGGGCCGACGTCGCTCCGGAGGTCTGGCGCGAGGGTCTGCCGGCCACCGAGGGAGCGCTCTGGAGTGCGGGCCTGGGATGCTTCGGCTTCCGGGTCGACGACGACGTCGCGGCCGGTCGGTCGACGCCGGACCAGCGAGCGGCGCTGGTCACGCTCGGGGCCACGGGCGGGGCCGCCGACCTGGTGGGCTCGGGGACGCTGCTCCTGGAGCCGATCGTCTACGAGGACTTCCTGCCGCGTTCCGCCGCCGGGATCTTCGCCTCGAACCTCACCGACGCCGGGGCCGGTCGCGCCGGTGGAGACGCCGATCAGGGCGGCGCCGTGCGCGACCTGGGCTGGATCTCGGACGTGGTCGGCAGCGAGGTGGCCGTGCCCGAGGAGGTCTACGCCTCCCAGGCCGCGGCCTCCCTGCAGGCCGCCCTCGCCACGCTGCACTGACGGGCGGGTTGCCGACCGGCCGCCGGACCCTTCTCAGCCCGCGCGACGAGGCATGACCCCGCGCCGCTGTCCATCGCTCCCGGCTGCGCTCCGGCACCGAGGTCGCCGGGAGGAGCCTGCCCGGCTCAGCGGGTCAGCGTATGAGCCGGGCGCGCAGCAGCGAGAGCCCCGGGCCGTCGAGGTCGTCAATGGCTGCGGCGCGGCCGGTCGCGGCCATGAGCAGCGCCTCGCCCGGCCCGGTGACGACCAGGCCGCGGCCGAATGACCAGTCGAGGTCGGTGGCTCGCAGCGTGAGGAACCGGGTCCGTACGGCTCCGCGGATGGGCGGGGCGACCATGGCGAAGGTCAGCGCGGACGCGAGCCGGTCGTGGGGGACGTCGGTGCCCAGGCCCAGCGGACGGCGTACGTCCTGCCGGTGGATGACCCCGTCGGTCAGCGCGACCCGGCCATGGAACTGTGCGGTCAGACCGGTGGGCACGAGATGACGCCGCAGGCGATCGAGGAGCTCCTCGGTGGAGCCCGAGAGGCGCTCGACGACCAGCTCGTTGAGACGCGCGGGGTTTCCCCGGGCCTGGACGGTCAACGTGGCCATCTCGGCGCGCGGCAGGTCTTCGTAGGACACGACGTGGGTGATCACGTCCTGCACCGACCAGCCTGCGCACAGTGACGGCGTGGCCCACTGCTCGGCGCTCAGCGACTCGGCGAGGGACAGCAGGTCCCGGCGCTCGGCCTCGGCCAGCTGCATCGACGACATGGGCCCCATCCTCACCCAACGCCTGACCGGGGCCGGCCGCCCCCGACGGCACAGGTCAGTGGCGGAAGGCGCGGCCCGGGTCCTCGCCGGTCCCGTCGCAGCGGCCGACGGCACGGCCGAGCTCCATGAGGAACATCTCGGCGAGGTCGCGGCTGAAGGCGTTGCGGACCACGATCCGGATGATCTCCAGCTCCTCGCGGTCGGCGCAGAACGGGTAGGCCGGCACGGCCCAGCCGCCGGACTTCATCCAGTCCGCCACGTCGTTGAGCGTGTACTTCACCTTCTCGGCGTACGAACCCTTGCGGGGCACCCCGGACTTGGTGTTCGCGCCGTTGAAGCAGAACGCGATGACCGGCAGGTCGCTGGCGTCCGCGACGATCTCGAACTCGTCCATGTCGCCGATGGCCTGGGCCATCATCTGGGCGATGTCGCGGCTGTGCTGGTGCACGCGCTTGAAGCCGTCGTAGCCCAGTCGCACGAACTGGTAGTACTGCGCGACGACGCCGGAGCCGGGTTTGGTGAAGTTCAGCGACATCGTCGGGTGGTCGCCGCCGAGGTAGTCGACCCGGAAGACGAGGTCCTCAGGGCGGGCCTCCTCGTTGCGCCACAGGATCCAGCCCACGCCGGGGTAGACCAGGCCGTACTTGTGGCCCGAGGCGTTGATCGACTGCACCCGCTCGATGCGGAAGTCCCACACCAGCTCGGGGTCCACGAAGGGGGCGAAGAGCCCGCCGGACGCGGCATCGACGTGGATGGGCACGTAGATGCCCTTCTCCATCTCGAGCTTGTCGAGCTCCTTGGCCATCCCGGCGATGTCCTCGTAGGCGCCGTCGAAGGTGGAGCCGAGGATGCCCACGACGCCGATCGTGTTCTCGTCACAGGCGGCGGCGACGTCCTCGGGGTGCATGGTGGTCTCGCCCTTGCGGATCGGGACCTCCTTGGGCTCGACGTCCCAGTAGCGGCAGAACTTGTGCCAACAGACCTGGACGTTGGCCCCGACGACCAGGTTGGGACGGTCGTGGGCCTTGCCGGCCTCCTTCATGCGGTCGCGCCAGCGCCACTTGAGCGCGAGGCCGGCGAGCATGCAGGCCTCGGAGGAGCCGATGGTGGAGCAGCCGATGGGGTTGTCGGGCTCGGGGGCGTTCCAGAAGTCGGCGATGATGTCGAGGCAGCGGTCCTCCAGCTGCGCGGTCTGGGGGTATTCGTCGCGGTCGACCAGGTTCTTGTCGGCAGCCTCGGCCATCAGCTTCTCGGCCTGCGGCTCCATCCAGGTCGTGCCGAAGGTCGCGACGTTGAGACGGGCGTGCCCGTCGAGCATCAGCTCGTCCTTGATGACGTGGTAGGCCGTGTCGGGGTCCACCGAGTTCTCGGCCATCCGGCGGCGCGGGATGTCGACGACGGCGCCGTCACGGCTGAACTGGGGGCGGACGTCGAGACCGTCTTGAAGGTCTCGGCTGGAGGAGTACTGCGGCATGGGCGGGTGGCCTCCCGAGTCGTACGGCGACCCTCCCGGGCCGGTCGGCGATCGGCCGACTCCTCAGGCCTACCCCATGGCGAGCCGTCGCACCCATGCTTTGCCACGGGTCGCTCGCTCGGGTGGTGGGGCCGACAGGGGGCGCCGGAGGAAAACACGACCGTGGTCAGTTCGAGGCGGTCGCGTTGCGGGCACGGTGGCGGCGTGCTCCCTCCGTCACTGCTCGGCCTGCGTTCCGGCCTGCGTCGACGGTCCCGGGACCCGATCTTCTACAACGACCTGGTCCAGCTCGCGAAGACGGTGGTCGCCGCTGTCGCAGCCTGGGTGGTGGCCACCACCCTTCTGGACCTCCCCCAGCCCTTCCTGGCGCCGTGGTCGGCTCTGCTGGTGGTCCATGCCACGGTCTACCGGACCTTCTCCCAGGGCGCTCGACAGGTGGTGGCCACCGCGGTGGGCGTCGTGCTCGCGTGGCTCGTCGGCGACGCCCTCGGGCTGGACACCGCATCCGTGGCTCTCGCTCTCACGCTCGGCCTGGTCATCGGCGCCTTCCGGTGGTTCGAGGACGAGGCGACCACCATCGCGGCCACCGCGCTGGTCGTGCTGACCACCGGGTTCTCGCAGGACGACAGCATGCTGGTCTCCCGGCTGCTCGACACCGGGATCGGCATCGGGGTCGGCCTCCTCGTCAACGCCTTGGTCTGGCCCCCGCTGCGGCGACGGACCGCCATCACGGCCATCGACCACCTCGACACCCGCATCGGCCGCTTGCTGAGCCGCATGCACGACGACCTCCGCGGCAGGCGACGACGACGACGACAAGACGATCGTCGACGCCTGGGTGGAGGAGACACGGGCGCTCGACGGTGCACTGGACGAGGCGTGGGCACTGGTGCGTCAGGCCCAGGAGAGTGCTCGTCTGAACCCCCGGCGGTCGGCCCGGCAGGTCCGCCAGCCGCAACAGTGGTTCCTGTTGCTGCACCGGATGGAGCAGGCGGTCGCCGAGCAGCGCAGCATGGCCCGCACCCTGGGCCGGTCGATGGAGCTCGGCAAGCACTGGGAGGACACGTTCCGCCACGGCTGGCTCGACCTGCTGCGCGACGCCGGCCGAGCCATCCAGGACGCCAGCCGCGAGGACCTGATCGTCGTACGCGGACGTCTCGACGACCTGGTCCGGCGGCTCGAGGCGTTGGACCCGCTGCCTCCGCTGTGGCCCGAGTACGGCGCGCTGCTGTTCAACCTGCGCAACGTGATGGACACGATGGACGAGGTGACTGCGGCCAACCCGCTCGGACAACCTCCCCTCCCGGTGCGCTTCAGGGCCGGACCGATGCATCCGGGCACCCCCTCGGCGGGGCCGGAGGGGCAGGTGCCGACGAACGAGGACCTTGCCGGCTTGGACGCTCCGTCACCCGAGTCGCGCCCGGCGCGGTAGTCTGGTCCCGTACCGCCTCCTCACCCGCTCGCGGGTGACGTCCCCTCCCTTCCTCGAGGAGACGCTTCGGGGTCGGTGAGCGCGACGCCGCAGGTCACCTCCGCGTCGCGTCGAAGGTGGCCGGAGCTCGGTCACCGTGTCCGACGCCGTACGGCGCCCCGGCCGAGTCCCGGGCGTCCACGGCCCGAGCGCTCCGGGACACTCCGGAGCATTCACGAGGAGCTGTTCTTGGCTCGACGAGGTCAGCGTCAGTCCGGCGCCACCCGCACCGCCCAGCGTCAGCGCCCGGCGCGCAAGCTGGACAACGAAGGCATCCTGCCGGTGCTGGCGCGCGCCGTGCGCGAGGTCGAGGCGGGGGTGCAGCGGGGACCGACCACCCAGGCACTGCGCACGAAGTTCCAGGTCATCGCGCTGCTGGCACGCGAGGAGCGGACCCGGGTCAAGACCGACACCGAGCTGGCCGAGGCCTACCGGACCGCCCAGATGAAGCGGCTCGACGGCATCGCCACGATCCTCGCCAAGACCGCCGCCCGGGACACCTCGCTGCTGGCGCTGCTGGCCGAGGACGCTGCCGTCTCCGACGCCGCGAAGCGGCTCAAGCGGGAGATGCTGCTGGCCACCGGGGTGGAGCCGCCGGCGGAGCCCGAGCCCGAGCCCGAGCAGAGCCAGGGCGCGCCGACGACCGAGCGCCGGGTGGTCCCGCAGTCGGTGATCGCCCGGCAGCTGGCCAACCCCTTCCTCGCGCCCGACTTCACGATGGCCGAGGAGCGTCGCCCCGCGCGCGCCCGCCGGCTGGCCAGCTGGGAGCTCATCGGCCCGTTGCTCCGGGCCTTCGAGCAGGGCGGTGCCTCGTCGTGCATGGATCTGCCCGAGCCCCGGCCCATCCGCACGCCCCAGGGCCTGGAGCTCATGCCGCACCAGGCCCAGGTCGTGGCGGCGGCCCAGGACGGTCACCGCACCTTCCTGCTGGCCGACGAGCCCGGTCTCGGCAAGACCGCCCAGGCTCTGCTGGCAGCCCAGGCCGCCGGCGCCTACCCGCTGCTGTGCGTGGTCCCCAACGTCGTCAAGACCAACTGGGCGCGCGAGGCCGAGCAGTGGACGCCGCGTCACCCGGTGACGGTGATCCACGGCGACGGTGAGGACCTCGACGGCTTCGCCGACATCGTGGTCGTCAACTACGAGGTGCTGGACCGCCACGTCGGTTGGCTGGGGGACCTCGGGTTCCGCGGCATGGTCGTCGACGAGGCGCACTTCATCAAGAACAAGTCCTCGCAGCGCTCCCAGCACGTCCTTCAGCTCGCCGACCGCATCCGGGAGCGCACGGCCCGCCCGCTGATGATGGCCCTGACCGGCACGCCGCTGATCAACGACATCGAGGACTTCCGCAACATCTGGCAGTTCCTGGGGTGGATCGACGAGAAGCGTCCGCAGCGAGCACTGATGGAGGCGCTGGAGGACACCGAGCTCAGCCCGCTGGACGCGGGCTTCTACCCCGCGGCCCGCTCCAGCGTCATCGGGCTGGGGGTCGTCCGCCGCCGCAAGATCGACGTGGCCAAGGACATCCCGGCCCGTCGGATCGCCGACCTCCCCGTCGAGCTCGACGACGCGCTGGGCCGTTCGATCCGCGAGGCCGAGCGCGAGCTGGCCCGACGTCTGGTCAGCCGCTACGACACGGCGATCGAGAACCGCACCAGCGGTCGGCGTACCGACGGGATCGACCACGACCTGGTGCGCCAGGTCGCCGGGTGGGAGCTGTCGGACAAGGAGGCCTCCACCAACGGCGAGAACGTCTTCTCCATGGTGCGGCGCATCGGTCAGGCCAAGGCCGGGCTCGCCGCCGACTACGCCGCCCAGCTGGCGCGCAGCGTCGGCAAGGTCGTGTTCTTCGCCAAGCACGTCGACGTGATGGACACCGCGGAGCAGCTCTTCGCGAAGCGGGGCATCAAGTACGCCTCGATCCGCGGCGACCAGACGCGGCCCACCCGCCAGCGCAACATCGACTCGTTCGTCAACGATCGTGACGTCGCGGTGGTGGTGTGCTCGCTGAGCGCGGCCGGTGTCGGCCTGAACCTCCAGGTCTCCTCCAACGTCGTGCTCGCCGAGCTGTCGTGGACCGATGCCGAGCAGACGCAGGCCATCGACCGGGTCCACCGGATCGGGCAGGCGGAGCCGGTGACCGCGTGGCGGGTCATCGCGGCCCAGACGATCGACACCAAGATCGCCGAGCTGATCGACAGCAAGGCGGGACTGGCCGCCCGGGCCCTCGACGGCTCGGACGAGGAGATCGGGTCCTCGACCGACGTCCAGCTCGAGGCGCTGGTCGCGCTGCTCACCGAGGCCCTCGAGGCCCGCTAGCCCGGCGGGGACACCAAGCCGGCGGAGTGCAGGAAACGGTCCACCGCGACGCGCACGGCGACGCGGTCGGGGTTGGGTCGAGGCGTGCGGTAGCGGGAGGCGTAGCGGGCCTCGGCGCGAGCCACGGACGCGCGGTCCGTGAGGACCTCGCCCTCACCCTCGAGCGTGGACCAGCGGCGACCGTCGACCTGGCACGCCGCCAGCCCGGCGCCGAGCTGGAGGTTGCGCACCTTGCGGGAGGTCCGCGAGGTGATGATCCAGGCGCACTCCTCCTCGGGGTCGAGGGCCACGCCGACCGGGACGACGTGGGGGGTCCCGTCGGGGCGCAGGGTCGTCAGGGTGCACAGGTGGCGCTCGGTCCAGAAGGCCGCGAGGTCGGCAGGCAGGTCGGCCCACCCGGGGCGCCAGGAGCTCATGACCTCATCCTGCCCCACCGTCGGATCAGCGGATCGCGAGCACCCGGGTCACTCCGTGCGACGGCGGGTCGGAGCGCAGGCGTGAGCCGGGGGCGACCGTCCAGCGGTCCCGCGCCTCACGGAGCGCGAGGCGCACCCGGAGGGCGGCGCGCCGCAGCCACTCGGGGGAGGGGGCCAGGGTCTCGGGCAAGGTGAAGAGACTCGCCAGCCCGAGCCCGACCAGGAGCCGGTGGAGGCCGAGGCTGGCTGCCGTGACGAGGGCGGTGACGAGCAGCGGGTAGCCGGCGACGGCGAGACCGCCGAGGACCGGGCCGGTGGACCCGGCCGGGGCGACCAGCGCATCGAGCGCGGCCGCGGGGCCGGGCACGTGGTGCACGACCGCGAGCAGGGGCATGTGGAGCACGTAGACCGGCAGGGTGCGGCGTCCCAGGGCGGCGAGGACGGAGCCGACGCGGGTGAGGGCGGCGGTCGCGCGGGCGACCCGGACGGCGAGCGGCAGGCCCAGCAGGCTGAGCGCGGTCACCTCCACGCTCAGCGGGACACCCAGGGCGGCCGACCCCGCCGCCGCAGCCGCGTAGCAGGCGACCAGGGCCGACATCGGGACCGCTCGCCACGAGGCCATCTGGTGCACCAGCTCCGGGAGCCGGGCGCCGAGCAGGAAGTACACGAAGTGCACGAGCACGGCCTCGCGGTTGGCGGCAGCGATCGGCAGGGCCGAGACCGAGATCGCCAGGGCGGCTGACCCGGCCACGACCCAGCGCAGGTCCCAGCGCAGGAGCGTCTTGGCGAGCAGGAAGTAGACCGCGAGGGCGTAGAGGAACCACACGCCGGTCGAGGCGAACACCAGGTCGCCCAGGAGGTCGCCGACCCCCTGGGTGCGGTTCGTGACCATCGTCCGCTCCACGGTGAAGACCACGGCGATCACGCCCAGCCACACGGCGTACACCCAGTAGGGGGTGAGCACGCGCGCGGTGAGCACCTGCGCCCAGGGCCGCCGCAGGGCCCCGGCGGCGAACAGACCGGACAGCAGGAAGAACAGCGGCATCCGGATCGGCTTGAGGGCCGCGGTGAGGGCGAGCCACGCGTCGCCGACCGCGCTGAGCTCGGCGGGCAGCACGGAGGGCAGGTGCTTGACCGTGCTGTGGTGGAGCACGACGAGCAGGATGCAGAGGCCTTTGGCCGCGTCCGCCCACACCAGCCGAGGGCGGGGCTCGGCCGCGGTCGTCGTGCTCGCGGCGGTCGCCGTGGGGACGTCATGGGGCGTGGACACGATGATCCGTTCGTCGAGGGCCTCGTGCAGGCGTCAGGTGGGCGTCAGGGAGGCGTGGGAGGGGCGCGGCAACGGGACTGCTGCATCCCCGCGCACAGCAGTCCCGTCTGTCGACATGATGTCCGCTTCGTCCGGCCCTGACACCCCTCTGAGAGCCCCGCCACACCCGCAGGGCGGTGCGTCAGGCGGACGACGTGGCCAGGCTCACGTCGACCGTGGCGCCGTCAGATCCACGAGCTGAACCAGATGCGGTCCAGCCAGTCCGGCGTGGACAGCAGCTCGTGGGTCAGGACCGGCCACAGCCAGGCGAAGTTGACCACGACGAGCACCACGAAGGACCCCACGGCGACCGCTCCGACGGTACGGCGACGGGGGGTGGCGTCGGCGGGCCCGAGGACCCGGCCGAGCACGAGGGAGAGGACCACGATCGTGAACGGCAGGATCGTGATGGCGTAGAAGGAGAAGATCGGCCGGTCGGCGTAGCGGAAGAACGGCAGCCAGGTCGTGAGGAGACCGACGAGAGCGAAGCCGAATCGCCAGTCGCGGCGACCGAGCGCGGCGTACAGCGCGTAGCACCACGCCACCGCCCCGGCCCACCACAGCGCGGGGGTGCCGAGCATGACGACCTCGCGCAGGCAGGAGCTGCCTTCCGGGGCGGTGCAGCCCTCGACCCCCGGGGAGATGTCGAGGTCCGCGGCGACCACGACCGGGCGGCGCATGATCAGCCAGCTCTGGGGAGAGGACTGATAGGTGTGGGTCGCGTCGAGCAGCCCGCCGGTGTGGAAGGACCAGACGGCGGCGTGGTAGTGCCACAGGCTGCGCAGGGCGTCGACCAACGAGGGCCAGAACCCGGTGGGGTCGTCGGTGACGTAGTCACCCCAGTAGGGGCCGTAGGCGTTGGTGGCGAACTGTTCCTCGAGGAGGTCGGCGTGCATCAGCCACCCGGTCCAGGAGCCGACGTAGACGACCAGGGCGACCCCGACCAGGTAGCCGAAGGCGGGCAGGCCGTCGACCAGGGAGGTCTTGGGCAGCGACCACCGGACCCCGAGGGCGCGCCGGGCACCGGTGTCCCAGGCCAGCACCAGCAGCCCGAACCCGGCCAGCGGGATCAGCGCGCTCCACTTGCTGGAGACCGCGAGCCCGAAGAGGATGCCGGCGGCGAGCCGCCAGGGCCGCCAGCGCAGGCCACGCACCGGCCCCCACCCGCGCGGGTCGACCGGCGTCCGTCCAGCGAGGTCGGCCAGCCGCCGTCTCCCCCAGTCGCGGTCGGCGACCAGGCAGGAGACGGCGCAGAGCAGGAAGAACGCGACGAAGATGTCGAGCAGGGCGAGCCGGGAGAGGGTGAAGTGCAGGCCGTCGAAGCACAGCAGGACGCCCGCGACCCCGCCGAGGAGCGTCGATCCGGTCAGGCGCCGGACGAGCCGGATGATGACGAGCACCATGAGCGTGCCGACCACCGCGCTGGGGAAGCGCCACCCGAGCGGCTCGAAGCCGAAGACCTGCTCCCCGGCGCCGATCAGCCACTTGCCCACCTCCGGGTGGACGACCATGGCCGGATCGCCCTGGGTGATCTCCGGGGTGAGGCGGCCCTCGAGGATCGCCTCGTTGGCGTCGTCGCGCCAGCTGATCCCGTAGCCGTAGCGCCACAGCGACCAGCCGTCCTTGGCGTAGTAGGTCTCGTCGAAGAGGAAGTCGCGCGGCTGCGAGAGGTGCCAGAAGCGCAGCACCCCGGCGACCGCGGTGATCACCAGCGTCACGGCCCAGCCGATGGCGCGGTCGGTGTCGGGTCGTCCGCGCAGCCGGCTGAGCGCGTCGGGAACGGCGCGTCCGTCGGCGGTGCGGGACAGGCCGGGACCGCTCGCCGCGCCGTCGGCCGGGGGCGCGTCCTCCCGCTCGTCCGCGCGGCCGGCCGTCGTGGTCACGGCCGCCAGCCTACGGGCCGAGGTCGGGCGCCGAGCGCGCTCACGCGCCCATCGGCCATCATGGGCCGGTGAGCGGACTCCTGGTGCTGGCGGCCACCCCCATCGGACGCCCCGAGGACGCCTCGGCCCGGCTTCGTGAGGAGCTCGCCACCGCGGACGTGGTCGCCGCCGAGGACACCCGCCGGCTGCGCCGTCTGACCGGCGACCTCGGCGTCGAGGTGACCGGGCGGGTGGTCTCCTACTTCGAGGGCAACGAGGCGGGGCGCACGGCAGGGCTGGTGGAGGACCTCGTGGCGGGCCGCCGGGTCCTGCTGGTCACCGACGCCGGCATGCCGTCGGTCTCCGACCCGGGCTACCGCCTCGTCGCGGCCGCCGTCGAGGCCGGGGTGCGGGTGACCGCGGTCCCCGGACCGAGCGCTGTGCTCACCGCGCTGGCCGTCTCGGGCCTGCCGGTGGACCGGTTCTGCTTCGAGGGCTTCCTGCCACGCAAGTCGGGCGAGCGCGCCCGACGGCTGCGCGAGCTCGCCACCGAGTCGCGCACCCTGGTGTTCTTCGAGTCCCCGCACCGCACCGAGGCCTCGCTGGCAGCGCTGGCCGACGCCTTCGGGGTCGACCGCTCCGCCGCGGTGTGCCGGGAGCTGACCAAGACCCACGAGGAGGTCGTCCGCGGCCCGCTGGGCGAGCTGGCCTCCTGGGCCGCCGGCGGGGTGCGCGGCGAGGTCACCCTCGTGGTCTCCGGGCACACCGGCCGGGCGCCCGGGGCCGTCGACGCGGGGGACCACGAGGCGCTGCGCGCGCTGGTCGCGTCGGAGGAGCGGGCCGGTGCCACCCGCAAGGAGGCGGTGCGCAGCGTCGCCGACGCCACGGGTGTCCCGCGACGCCAGGTGTACGACGCCGCGCACCGCGTGGCCCACGGCCCGGAGCGGCCCGACCTCGACCGACCCGACCCCACCCAGGAGTGAGCGTGCCCGACCCCGACCCCGCCTCCGACCCGTCCGCTCCAGCGGCTGCCACCGCCGGCCGGGACGTGCGCCCCCCGGCGCCGGAGCCGCTGCCGCACCCGGTGGTCGACAACCACTGCCACCTCGACATCACCTGGGACGGCGCCGAGGAGGTCGCCGCCCCCGATGCCCTCGCCCGCGCCGCAGCGGTCGGCGTCCCCCGCATCGTGCAGATCGGCTGCGACCTGGAGGGGGCACGGTGGGCGGTGCGGCTGGCCGGCGAGCTGCCGGGCGTCGTGGCCGGCGTGGCGCTCCACCCCAACGAGGCGCCGCGGCTGGCGGCCGCCGGTGAGCTCGACGAGGCGTGGGACGAGATCGCCGAGCTGGCGCGCTCGCCGTACGTCCGCGCCGTGGGGGAGACCGGGCTCGACCACTTCCGCACCCCGCCCGAGGGACGGCAGGCGCAGGAGGAGAGCTTCCGTCGTCACCTGCGGCTCGCCCGTGAGCTGGGCAAGACCCTGGTCATCCACGACCGTGACTCCCATGCCGACGTGCTGCGGGTCGTCGACGAGGAGGGCTCCCCGGACCGGGTCGTCATGCACTGCTTCTCCGGTGACGCGGCCTTCGCCCGGGCGTGCCTCGAGCGCGGCTTCTGGCTGTCGTTCGCCGGCACCGTGACCTTCAAGAACGCCGCTGACCTGCGCGAGGCCTGCCGCGTCACCCCGGCCGACCGCCTGCTGGTGGAGACCGACGCGCCCTTCCTGACCCCGGTGCCGCACCGCGGCCGCGCCAACGCCTCCTACTTGATCCCCCTCACGATGCGCGCCATGGCAGCGGAGCGCGGGGACGACCTGGCCGGGCTGTGCGCGCAGGTGGAGGCCAACACCTTCGCGGCCTTCGGTGGCCCGTGGGACGCGGGCGACCCGCGGGATCGGTCTGGACCGATCCCGGGATAGGGGCCCTAGGTCCCGAAGTGGATGGGGTCCGAGAACTGTCAAACGGGGCCAAACGCCTGGGTCACGATTTGGCAACGGTCGTGTGAGCAGTTACGGTCGGTCGACCAGCCGGGAGCGGGAGATTCCTGGCGGCACGCCACTGGGAGGCATCGCGCCCCCGGGCTCGCCGCGGTCGTCGAGGACGACGACGCGGAGCGCCAGGACTGTGCCGCGCCGTGGCCCGGGGAGCACGAGCATGGGAGACGCGTGACTTCAGTCGCCGCCACCACCAGCAGCACCTCCACCCCCTTCTTCCGTCGTCGCCGCACCCTTGCGGCCCTCGTGACCGCCGTGACCCTGGCCCTCGTCGCCGGGGTCGTCACCGCGATGGCTCTGGACAGCAAGTCCGTGACCCTGTCCCTGGACGGCACCGCGACCCAGGTGAGCACCGACGGCGAGACCGTCGGCGACGTACTGGCCGCCGAAGGTGTCGACGTCGGTGAGCGCGACGTCGTCGCGCCCGGACTCGACGCCACCGTCACCGAGGGCACCCGCATCGCGGTCCGCTTCGCCCGTCCGGTCGACCTGACCGTCGACGGCGACACCTCGCGTCACTGGGTCACCGCCACCGACGTGACCAGCGCCCTCGACCAGATCGGCGTGCGCTACGCCGACGCCCGGCTCTCGACCAGCCGCGGCGCGACCATCAGCCGCAGCGGCATGAACCTGCGCGTGGTCACCCCCAAGATGGTGAAGCTCGTCGTCGGCGCCGAGAAGCCGCGCCGCGTCGAGGTGGCCGCCGCGACCGTGCGGCAGGCGCTCGACCTGCGCAAGGTCAACGTCGACAAGTGGGACCGCGTCTCGCCGCGACCGTCGACCACCGTTGACGACGGCGACACGATCCGCGTCACCAAGGTGAACCTCATCGAGCGCACCGTCGAGGACGAGTCGCTCGCGATGCCCACCGAGACCCGCACCACCGACGACCTGTTCGAGGGGGAGGAGCGCGTCGTGCGCGCCGGCCGCAGCGGCGACCGCGACGCGACGTACCGCGTGCGCTACGTCAACGGCAAGCTCACCTCGCGCTCGCTGATCGACGTCGCCGACGTGACCCGCCCGATCGCCCGCGTCGTCGAGGTCGGTACCAAGCAGGAGCCCGAGCCCGAGGTTGCCGCGTTCTCCACCGGCAGCACCGTGTGGGACTCCCTGGCCGCGTGCGAGTCCGGCGGCAACTGGGCCATCAACACCGGCAACGGCTACTACGGCGGCCTGCAGTTCAACCTGGGCACCTGGCAGTCCTACGGCGGCACCGGCCTCCCGAGCGAGAACAGCCGGGAGACCCAGATCGCGGTGGCCACGCGCCTGCGCGACGCCAGCGGCGGCTACGGCGCCTGGCCGCACTGCTCCGCGCAGCTCGGCCTGCCCCAGTGAGTGCACCAGTGAGTGCACCAGTGACGCTCCTCTGAGGCGGATCGTCGCGGTGACTCCGGGCGCCCCCTCCGACGCGAGGGGGACGCCCGGATCCCCGCTAGGCTCGAGCCCTCATGACCTCCCACGACGCGACCGCTGACGCCCGCGCGCCGCGACTCCTGGGGCCGGTGGAGGTGCGCGAGCTGGCCGAGCGCCTCGGCGTCCGCCCCACCAAGCAGCGTGGGCAGAACTTCGTCATCGACGCCAACACCGTGCGCCGCATCGTCCGGGCCTCCGGCGTGGGCCCCGACGACGTCGTCGTCGAGGTCGGACCCGGCCTCGGGTCGCTGACCCTGGCCCTCCTGGCCGAGACCTGTCGCGTCGTCGCGGTCGAGATCGACCCGGTGCTGGCCCGGGCGCTGCCGGCCACCATCGCCGCGCACGCCCCGGCGTACGTCGACGCCTGTGAGGTGGTGGAGGCCGACGCCCTGCGCCTGAGGGAGCTGCCCGGGCCTGCGCCGACCGCGTTGGTGGCGAACCTGCCCTACAACGTCTCCGTGCCCGTGCTGCTGCACCTTCTCGCCCTGCTGCCGAGCCTCGAGCGGGGGATGGTGATGGTGCAGGCCGAGGTGGCCGACAGGCTGGTGGCTCCACCCGGCTCCCGGACCTACGGCGTCCCGTCGGCCAAGGCGGCGTGGTTCGCCGAGCTGCGGCGTGCCGGATCGGTGGGTCGCTCGGTGTTCTGGCCCGCCCCCAACGTCGAGAGCGGGCTGGTGGCCTGGGAGCGCCGCGACCCGCCGGCGACCTCGGCCCCGCGGGTCGACGTCTTCGCCGTCGTCGACGCCGCCTTCGCCCAGCGCCGCAAGACCGTGCGCGCCGCCCTGAAGGCAGTGGCGAGCACCGAGCAGGTGGAGTCCGGGCTCGCCGCGGCCGGTGTGGCGCCGCAGCCGTCGCGGCGAGGAGCTCGACATCGCCACCTTCGCCGCCGTCGCCGAGGGCCTGCTCGCTGCGGGGTGGACGCGATGACCTCCGAGATCCGCGTCGTCAGCCCGGCCAAGGTGAACCTGTCCCTGGCCGTGGGGGGCGCCGGAGCCGACGGCTACCACCGGCTGGCCACCGTCTACCACGCGATCGGCCTCTTCGACGAGGTCGTGGTGCGTCCTGCCGCCCGGACCGCGATCACGGTCTCCGGCAGCGGGGTGGACGTCGATGCGGTGCCCACCGACGAGAGCAACCTGGCCCTGCGGGCGGTGCGCGCGCTGGCAGACCACGTCGGACGCGAGCTCGTCGTCTCGGTCCACGTCCACAAGAACATCCCCGTCGCGGGCGGGCTGGCCGGGGGCAGCACCGACGCGGCGGCCACCCTGGTGGCGCTCGACGCGCTCTTCGAGCTCGGGCTCCCCAGGGCCGAGCTGATGCGGGTGGCGGCCGGCCTCGGCAGCGACGTGCCGTTCTGCCTGGTCGGCGGCACGGCAGTGGGCACGGGCCGAGGTGAGCTGGTCGCGCCGGTGATGACGCGGGGGACCTACTGGTGGGCCGTCGTGCCGGGGCAGGGCGGTCTGTCCACGCCCGCGGTCTACGCCGAGTTCGACCGCCTGGCCGGCGCCGGCGAGGTGCCCGAGCCCGAGGTGCCCGACGCCCTGCTCACGGCCCTCCTGGGCGCCGACGCCGATGCGGTGGGAGCGGCGCTCGTCAACGACCTCCAGCCCGCCGCACTCTCGCTCCGGCCGTCGCTGACCATCCCGCTCGAGTCCGGCGTCGACGCCGGGGCACTCGGCTCCCTGGTCAGCGGCAGCGGTCCGACGACGGTCTTCCTGTGCGCCGACGCCGATCACGCCCGCGACGTGCGTGACCTCGTGGCTACGGCCACCGGTGCCACCACCGGCTTCGTCGTACCAGGTCCGGTCTCGGGGGCCAAGGTCTCCGCGGCCCGCCTCGCGGAAGGACCTCGCTGACGATGGCGGCCCCCCCACGGTCCGGACGGACCAACCTCGTCAACCTCGAGCGCGTCTCCAAGGCGTACGGCGTGCGACCCGATCCTCGCCGCGGTCAGCCTCGGCATCGGCGAGTCCCAGCGCATCGGCGTCGTGGGACGCAACGGTGACGGCAAGACCACCCTGCTGCGGATCCTGGCCGGTCGGGAGGAGCCCGACGCCGGTCGGGTGTCGACGGCGAGCTCGACACGCATCGGCTTCCTGAGCCAGGGTGACGACCTCGACGACTCCGCAACCGTGCGTCACGCGGTCCTGGGCGACAAGGCCGACCACGAGTGGGCCGCGGCCACCGCGAGCCGCGAGGTGGTGGAGGTGCTGCTGGCCGGCATCGGTCTGGAGCGCAGCATCGCGGGCCTGTCCGGCGGGGAGCGCCGACGGTGCTCGCTGGCGCGCCTGCTGCTCGGCGACGACTCGCTGCTGCTGCTCGACGAGCCGACGAACCACCTCGACGTCGAGGCGGTGGACTGGCTGGCCCGCCACCTCGCCGCGCGGTCGTCCTCCCTGGTCGTGGTCACGCACGACCGGTGGTTCCTCGACGCGGTGTGCACCGAGACGTGGGAGGTGCACGACGCCGAGGTCGACCTCTACGAGGGCGGCTACGCGGCGTACGTGCTGGCCCGGGCCGAGCGCCAGCGCCAGGCGGCGGCCAGCGAGAGCCGCCGACAGAACCTGGTGCGCAAGGAGCTCGCCTGGCTGCGACGCGGCGCCCCCGCGCGCACCTCGAAGCCGAAGTTCCGCATCGACGCCGCCACGGTGCTCATCGAGGACGAGCCGCCGCCCCGCGACGCGCTGGCGCTCCAGCGCTTCGCGACCCAACGGCAGGGCAAGGACGTGCTGGACGTCGAGGACGTCGACCTCGTGCGGGGCGACCGTGCCCTGCTCTCGCGCGTGACGTGGCGGCTCGGCCCCGGCGAGCGGCTCGGTCTGGTCGGCGTCAACGGCGCCGGCAAGACCTCCGCGCTGCGACTGCTCTCGGGCGACCTCGAGCCCACGGCCGGCAAGGTGCGTCGCGGACGCACGGTCGCGCTCGCGCACCTGACCCAGGACGTCACCCCGGTCGACCCCGAGCTGCGCGTGCTGGCCTCGGTCGAGCAGGTCCGCCGCGTGACCCGGACCACCGACGGCGAGATCACCGCCACCTCGATGCTCGAGCGCTTCGGCTTCACCGGCGACAAGCTCACCACCCGCGTCGGTGACCTGTCCGGCGGCGAGCGCCGGCGGCTGCAGATCCTGCGCCTGCTGCTCGACGAGCCCAACGTGCTGCTGCTCGACGAGCCCACCAACGACCTCGACATCGAGACGCTGACGGTGTTGGAGGACTTCCTCGACGGCTGGCCCGGCACCCTGGTCGTCGTCTCCCACGACCGTTACTTCCTCGAGCGCACCTGCGACGCCGTCTGGGCGCTGCTGGGCGACGGCTCGCTCGTGATGCTGCCGCGTGGTGTCGAGGAGTATCTCGAGCGGCGCCGGGCCACCGTCGCCTCCGGCCGCTCGGGCAGCGCCGGGCCGGGCACCGGGTCAGCAGCCGGTGCCGGCGCCGGTGCTGGTGCCGCCGAGTCCCGTGAGGCACGCAAGTCCATGCAGCGTCTCGAGCGTCAGATGGCCAAGCTGCAGGCCGACGAGAAGCGGCTCCACGATCAGCTGGCCGCGCACGCCCACGACTTCGAGAAGCTGGCCACCCTGGACACCGAGCTGCGCGCCGTGGTCTCCCGTCGCGAGGTCCTCGAGGAGGAGTGGCTCGCGGTCGCCGAGGTCGCCGAGGGCTGAGCCCGAGGCTCAGCCGGCTTCGTCGTGCTCGATGCGGGTCAGCAGCGTCCGGAGCGTGTCGGCCAGGGCGCGGTGGTCCTCGGGGCCCAGAGCGGTGAGCAGCTCGCGTTCCTGGCCCAGCAGAAGCGCGAAGGCGCCGTCGACCCGGTCGCGGCCCTCGTCGGTCAGGCGAACGCGGACGCCGCGCCGGTCCTCCGGCGCCGGACCGCGGGCGACCAGGCCGCGGGTGGTGAGGCGGTCGACCCGGTTGGTCATGGTGCCGCTGGTCACGAGGGTCTCGCGGAGCAGCTGCCCCGGTGACAGCTCGTAGGGCGCACCGGCGCGTCGCAGGGCGGCCAGCACGTCGAACTCCCAGATCTCCAGACCCTGGTCGGAGAAGGCGCGGCGCCGCGCGACGTCGAGGTGGTGGCTCAGGCGGCTGACCCGGCTCAGCACCTCCATGGGAGCCAGGTCCAGGTCCGGACGCTCGCGCTGCCAGGCCGCGACCAGGCGGTCGACGTCATCAGTCATGGCGCCAGGGTAGCGGCGTCGCGAGTCAGTCAAGAATCTTGACATCAAGATAAATCTGGCACAGGCTGACGTGATGGCCTACGACGGCACCCACCGCTGGGACCCCGACCTCTACCTGCGTCACGCCGACGAGCGCGCCCGCCCCTTCGTCGAGCTGCTGGCACGCGTCCGTGCGGAGTCGCCGGTTCGGGTCGTCGACCTCGGCTGCGGACCCGGCAACCTCACCGGCCTGCTCGCGCAGCGGTGGCCCGAGGCGACGGTCCACGGGCTCGACTCCTCGCCGGAGATGGTCGCGGCCGCTCGGGCGGGGACGGCGGGGATCGGGGCCCGGTTGTCCTACGAGGTCGCCGACCTCCGGTCATGGGCGCCCGAGGAGCCCGTGGACGTGATCGTCAGCAACGCCACCCTCCAGTGGGTGCCAGGACACCTCGGCCTCCTGCCCGGGCTCCTCGAGCACCTCGCCCCCGGGGGCTGGCTCGCCTTCCAGGTCCCCGGCAACGAGCAGGAACCCAGCACGCTGCTGCGGCGAAGGCTCGCCGAGGACCCGCGCTTCGCCCCCCACCTGAGCGGCGTGGCGGACATCGCCGCGCACGAACCCGTCGAGTACCTCGACGCCCTGGCCCCGCTGGTGGCCGGCACGGGCGGCACCGTGGACGTGTGGGAGACGACGTACCTGCACGTGCTGGCGGGGGAGGACCCGGTGTTCGACTGGTTCAGCGGCACCGGCGCCCGGCCGATGCTGCAGGCGCTGGCGCCGGACCTGCGCGAGCAGTTCGCCACCGAGCTCAAGGCGGCCCTGCGGGCGGCGTACCCCGGGCGCAGCCACGGCACGGTGCTGCCGTTCCGCCGGGTGTTCGTCGTGGTGCACACGCAGCACGAGCCCAGCCGGCGTGACCTGGAGTTCTCGCGCACGAACCTGCTCGCTTCCCCGTAGGTCCTGAGTGCCGAGGGGACGGCCGTCACTCCCTGAGCGTGGACCGGTTCTCGCGGTACCACCGGACCGTGGACTCGATGCCCTCGCGCAGCCCGATGACCGGCTGCCACCCCAGGGTGGTGAGCTTGGTGATGTCGAGGCGCTTCTGCGGAGTCCCGTCCGGACGCTCGGTGTCCCAGCTCGTCACCCCGTCGTAGCCGACGACACCGGCGATGATGTCGGCGATCTCCCGGATGGTGGCGTCCTTGCCCGTTCCCACGTTCACCTGCTCAGGACCGTCGTAGTGCTCGAGGAGGTACAGGCAGGCCCGTGCCATGTCGTCGACGTGGAGGAACTCTCGCCGAGGACTGCCGGTGCCCCAGTTGGTGACCTCGTCAGCACCGTCGATGACCGCCTGGTCGTACCTGCGGATGAGCGCGGGCAGCACGTGTGAGCCGTTCGGCGAGAAGTTGTCGCCGGGTCCGTAGAGGTTGGTGGGCATCGCGGAGATCCACGGGACGCCGTACTGGCGACGAGCGGCCTGGACGTGCAGGATCCCTGCGATCTTGGCGATCGCGTACGCATCGTTGGTCTCTTCCAGGTGCCCGGTGAGCAGTGCGTCCTCCCTGATGGGCTGGGCAGCGTCTCGGGGGTAGATGCACGACGACCCGAGGAACAGGAGGCGCTCCACGCCGACCTCGAGCGACGCGTCGAGGACGTTGGTCTGGATGCGCATGTTCTCGGACAGGAAGTCGACCGGGAAGGTCTGGTTGGCCAGGATCCCCCCCACCTTGGCCGCCGCCAGCACGACGTACCGCGGACGCGTGCGGCGGAAGAATGCGAGGACGGAGTCACGGTCGCGCAGGTCGAGCTCGCGGGAGGGGAGCCCGACCAGGCCGGTGAACCCCTCGCGCTCGAGACGTCGCCACACGGCTGAACCGACGAGCCCGCCGTGCCCGGCGACGTAGAAGGTGGCTTCCCTGTCCAGCGGGGCAGGGACGACGGGCGCCGTCACGACCGGATGTGGCCCACCTGGGGCCAGCCTGCGAGCGGAGGTTGGTCGATCCAGGACGTGCCGGCGTGAGCCAGCTCCTCGATGTCGGCGTCCACCATGAGGCGGACGAGGTCCTGGGCGTGGACGGTCGCCTTCCAGCCGAGCCTCTCGTGCGCCTTCGTGGCGTCGCCGACGAGCGCGTCGACCTCGGTGGGCCTGAGGTACCTCTCGTCGAACCGCACGTGACGCTCCCAGTCCAGCCCCGCGTGGTCGAACGCGGTGACGACGAAGTCCCGGACGCTGAACTCGGTGCCGGTCGCCAGGACGTAGTCGTCCGGCTCGTCGGCCTGCAGCATCCGCCACATGCCCTCGGCGTACTCCGGGGCGTACCCCCAGTCGCGCACCGCGTCGAGGTTGCCCAGGAAGACGTGGTCGTCCACCCCGGCCTTGATGCGGGCGACGGCGCGGGTGATCTTGCGCGTCACGAAGGTCTCGCCGCGCCGCGGCGACTCGTGGTTGAACAGGATGCCGTTGACGGCGAAGGAGCCGTAGGCCTCGCGGTAGTTGCGTGTCGCCCAGTAGGCGTAGACCTTGGCGGCGCCGTACGGCGACCTCGGGTAGAAGGGGGTCAGCTCGTTCTGCGGCGGCGGTGTCGCTCCGAACATCTCAGAGCTCGACGCCTGGTAGTAGCGGCAGTGGATGCCGGCCATGCGGACCGCCTCGAGGAGCCGCATGGCCCCGATCCCGGTGGTGTCACCGGTGTGCTCCGGCTCGTCGAAGCTCACGCGCACGTGGGACTGGGCCGCGAGGTTGTAGACCTCGTCCGGCGCGATCCGGTGCAGGAGCGTGATGAGCCGGGCTCCGTCGGAAAGGTCTCCGTAGTGCAGGAACAACCGGGCGTCGGTGTCGTGCGGGTCCTGGTAGAGGTGGTCGATCCGGCGGGTGTTGAAGGTGGACGCCCTCCTGGTCAGACCGTGGACCTCGTACCCCTTCGCGAGCAACAGCTCCGCGAGGTACGACCCGTCCTGACCGGTGATGCCCGTGATCAGCGCGCGCTTCACTCAACCTCCCATGTCGCCGGGCCCCCGGACCGGCAGACTACCGCAGCACCAACGACGCGTCAGCGGTGCTTCCAGGCCAGCCTGATGAAGGCGACGTTGCCCAGCAGGTAACGCCTCCACAAGCGCCGCGGCTCGACGGCCAGTCGGAAGACCCACTCGACACCGAGGCGCTGCATCCACGACGGGGCCTCTCGGACACGGCCGCTCAGCATGTCGAAGGCGGCACCGACACCGACGCACGTCACGTCGAGGCGCTTCGAGAGCTCGTGGGTGAGGACGTCCTGTTTCGGGACACCGAGAGCGATCCAGACGACGTCGCTGTCGGACTCGGCCACGCGTCGACGGCACGCCTCGACGAACGCGTCGTCCATCGGAGCGAACGCCGGGGAGTAGGTCCCTGAGATCCGGACGCCGGGGAAACGAGCCTCCAGCTCTGCCGAGAGCGCCTCCAGTGTGGGATCGGTGGTTCCCAGCAGGAAGTGGCGCAGGCCACGCTCTCGGCCCGCGTCCATGCAGTCGACGAACAGGCTGGGGCCGCGCACCCGGCGGCCGTGCTGGTACTCCCCGCGCCTCAGCACACGCATCGTGCCGGTGATGGAAGCCCCGTCGGGGAACGTGACGCCCTCGCCGTTGAGGACGGTCAGATAGTCCGGCGACCTCGCAGCCAGCACGGCGCTCCATGCGTTGGCGAGCCGCACGCTGGGCCGCGGACCCCGCGTGCTGGAGCAGGTCTCGAGCAACCAGGCCAGCGCCGTGGGCGCATCGGTGTCGGCGAAGTCGATGCCGGCAACTCGCACCGTGTCGAAGCGCGCAGGTGTGTTGACGTTCATGTCCCCCCCGGACCAGGTGGGCGACCAGCATACGGCTCGGCCCCGCCTCTGCGTAGGCTGACCCCGCCGGCGACTCCAGTGCACGCCGGCCCATCCCCGGTTGGTCTGCCGGCAGGGCCCGCCTGACTTTGAATCAGGACAAGCGACGTAGGTTCGACTCCTACCCGGGGAGCGAGATCAGGCGTGACAGGATGATCGGGTGAGCTCGAACCCCACCGCCGTGATCGTTCTGGCCGCGGGCGCCGGCACCCGGATGAAGTCGAAGACGATGAAGGTGCTGCACCCGCTGAGCGGTCGCAGCATGGTCGGCCACGTTCTCTCCGCTGCCTGTGCCGTCGAGCCCGGCCGCATCGTCGCCGTCGTCGGCCACGGGCGTGACCAGGTGGGGCCGCACATCCTCGCTCAGGTGCCCGAGGCGCTGCTCGCGGTGCAGGAGACCCAGGAGGGCACGGGTCACGCCGTCCGCGTCGCGGTCGAGGCGCTGCGCGACGCAGCAGGGAGCGCGGCGGGCACCGTGCTCGTCATGGCTGGTGACACGCCACTTCTCGAGGGAGGCACCCTGACCGCCCTCGCGTCGGTCCACGAGGAGGCCGGTCACGCCGTGACCGTGCTGACCGGCGAGGTCGCGGCGCCGTTCGGCTACGGCCGCATCGTGCGCGACGCCGACGGCCAGGTCCGCGCGATCGTCGAGGAGAAGGACGCCAGCGACGAGGAGCGGGCGATCCGCGAGGTCAACTCGTCGATCTACGCCTTCGACGGGGACTTCCTCGCCGAGGCGCTGACCCGGATCACGAACGACAACGCGAAGGGGGAGTACTACCTCACCGACGTCGTCGCCATCGCCCGCTCGGACGGCCGCAGCGTCGGCGCCCACGTGACCTCCGACGTCGCCCAGACCGAGGGCGCCAACGACCGCGTGCAGCTGGCAGCGCTCGCCGCGACGCCTCAACGCGGCGGACGCTCGACCGCTGGATGCGCGACGGCGTGACGATCGTCGATCCGACGAGCACCTGGATCGACGTGACGGTGACGCTCGAGCCGGACGTGACCGTGCTGCCCGGTGTCCAGCTGCTCGGCGCCACCACGGTCGCCGAGGACGCCGTCGTGGGCCCCGACTCCACGCTCAAGGACGTCGAGGTCGGGCGGGGCGCGCGCGTGGTGCGCACGCACGGGGAGCTCGCGGTCGTGGGGGAGGGCGCCGACGTCGGCCCCTTCTCCTACCTGCGCCCCGGGACCGTGCTCGGCCCCGCGGGCAAGATCGGTGCCTTCGTCGAGGCCAAGAACGCCCGGATCGGCGACGGCGCGAAGGTCCCGCACCTCTCCTACGTCGGCGACGCCGACATCGGCGACGGCGCCAACATCGGGGCCGGGACGATCTTCGCCAACTACGACGGGGTCGCCAAGCACCGCACCGTCGTCGGCCGGCACGCGAAGACAGGCTCGAACAACACCTTCGTCGCGCCGGTCACGATCGGCGACGGCGCGGTCACCGGGGGCGGCACGGTGGTCCGCGAGGACGTCCCGCCGGGTGCTCTGGCCGTCTCGTCCCCGCCGCTGCGCATCGTCGCCGGCTGGGTGTCGCGCCGCAGGAAGGGATCGGCGGGCGACCGGGCTGCGCAGGAGGCCCGACCCCACCAGGAGTGAGACCTGTCTCGAACTGGGGCGCCGATGTGCAGGACCGCCGGTCGCTGGGTCACAATCGCTGGAGCGCCGAACGAGGAGAGACTGCACTGTGAGCAGCATCACCAGGACGACCGAGAAGAACCTCATGGTCTTCACGGGCCGAGCCCACCCCGACCTGGCCGAGGAGGTGGCGGCGCTGCTGGGCATCTCGCTGGTGCCCTCGTCGGCCTACGAGTTCGCCAACAGCGAGATCTACGTCCGCTTCGAGGAGTCGGTGCGAGGCAGCGACGCCTTCGTGATCCAGAGCCACACCGCTCCGGTCAACGAGTGGATCATGGAGCACCTCATCATGGTCGACGCGCTCAAGCGCGCCTCGGCCAAGCGCATCACGGTCGTCATGCCGTTCTACGGCTACGCCCGCCAGGACAAGAAGCACCGCGGACGGGAGCCGATCTCGGCCCGCCTGATCGCCGACCTCTTCGCCACCGCGGGCGCGGACCGCCTCATCGCGGTCGACCTCCACACGGCTCAGATCCAGGGCTTCTTCGACGGTCCGGTCGACCACCTCATGGCCCTGCCGATCCTGTCGGACTACGTCCGGGAGAAGTACGGTCACGAGGATCTGGCGATCGTCTCGCCCGACGCCGGCCGCATCAAGGTGGCCGAGCAGTGGTCGGCCCGTCTCAACGGCGCCCCTCTGGCCTTCATCCACAAGACCCGCGACACCACTCGCCCCAACGAGTCCGTGGCCAACCGGGTCGTCGGCGAGGTGGCCGGGCGCATCTGCATCCTGGTCGACGACATGATCGACACCGGCGGCACCATCGTGAAGGCCGCTGAGGCCCTCATGAAGGACGGTGCGGCGGGCGTGGTCATCGCGGCCACCCACGCGATCCTCTCCGACCCGGCCGTCGACCGGCTCAAGAACTGTCCGGCGGCGGAGGTGGTCGTGACCAACACCCTGCCGATCTCGCCCGACCGCCACTTCGACAAGCTGACCGTGCTCTCGATCGCTCCCCTCATCAGCCGAGCGGTGCGTGAGGTCTTCGAGGACGGATCCGTCACGTCGCTCTTCGACGGCCAGGCGTGAACCTCTCGACAGGTGAACGGCCCCTCTAGGTGCGGGTGGCGCTCCACGCGCTGATCGCCCGCTCGTAGACGGTCTCGGCGTTCCTCGTCCATGCCTGCCTCGTGAAGCGCTCGGCGTGCACCTGCGAGCACCGTTCGCGGAGACCAGGGAAGGCATCCACCGCCAGCCGCGCTCCAGCGGCGACGTCGTCGCGCGCCACGGCGAGGCCGATCCCGAGCTCACTCACCGATCGTCCCGCCGGGATGTCGTCGAACGTGAGGATCGGCGTCCCCACGGACAGCGCTTCCAGGCACACGAGAGCGAGCCCCTCGAGCCAGGCCGACGGGAACACCAGCCCGAGGGCGTTGCCCATCAGCTCGCGGAGCCGATCGCTGTCGACACGACCGAGACATTCGACGTCACGGTGGTGGGGGAGGGGGTGCGCCGGGTCGAGCGCGCCGGCGACGAGGAGACGTTGCCCCACGGGCCAGTCCCGGATCAGCGTGTGCAGGCCTTTCGCGGGCTCGATGCGTCCGGCGAAGATCCAGTGGTCACCACCCGGGCCCGGGGCGCTGGCCGCTGAGGTGAAGTTGTCGAGCACCGTCAGCTTCTCCGCGGGGACTCCGGCAGCGGCGTACTCGTGGCTCATGCCCTCGCTCAGGGTGGTGACGACCTCCGCTCGCCGCAGGACCGGGTCACGCGCGAAGCGGGTGCCGGCGGCGACCGGAAGGGTCGAGAGCGGGCTGTCGTGGAAGCAACCGTGCCGGACCGCCGGGCGCGTCGATCCGGACTCCGGACAGTCCCGGCAGATCCGGCCGTCACGGAACAGGGTGGCGGCCGGACAGACGGCCCGGTAGTTGTGCATCGTCGCGACCACCGGTCCTTCCCACGCGCGAATCCACCGCTTGCCGAAGTTGGGGAAGAGGTTGTGGACGTGCACGACGTCAGGCCGGAACCGTCGCAGCTGGTCGACCGGGGACGGGCCGAGGCCGGTGGCGACCGTGGCGGCGGCCTCGAGGGGGTAGCTGCGTCGCTGGAGCCGCTGGTCCGTGGACTGGGAGACCACGACGACCTCGTGGCCCGCTGCGCGCAGGGTTGACGCCTGCGCGTCGACGACTCGGTTCTCGCCGCTGGGGACACGCGAGGCGTAGTAGCTGTGAACCAGCGCGATCCTCAGCGGGACTCCTCAGTCATCTCCGGCCGGGTGGTCGAAGGTGGGTGGCGAGCGTGTCCGGGAGCGCTCGGCCGTCGTCGCGAGCAACGACCACGCGAGGAGCACGCCGGCACGACGCTAGCGCAGCACCACCCGACATGCACATGATCCCCGGTCGCGCGACCGGGGTCCCCCTAGTCTGGCGTGACGCATCTCTTCTGGAACAGGAGTCACATGGCCGAGCCGCGGCGCAGGCGGAGGACTGCCCTGTGGGTGCTCAGCACGTTCGTGCTGCTCGTCCTCGTCACCGCGTGGCAGGCCTGGGTCATCGGCTCCTCGCTGCTGGACGCTCGCCAAGAGCTGCGCGCCGTGGTCGACCGCGTCGACGCCAAGGACACGAGGGGTGCCACCGCCGCTGCACGCCGCGCCGACAGCGCCACTGCTCGCGCCGACTGGCACAGCCACACCCCGGTCTGGTGGCTCGCGCAGCACCTCCCCGTCGTGGGCGACGACGTGGAGGCTGTGCGGGTGCTGAGCGATGCCACCCACGACCTGACCGGGGGCGTCCTGTCTCCCCTGGTGCAGGCGGGCCTGACCCCCGACCAGTTCGCGCCGCAGGAGGGGCGCATCCCGATCGAGCCGGTGCGCCGGGCCGCGGCCGTGCTGGACGACGCCGCCCCACGCGTCTCCGACGCCGCGGAGTCCGCGAGCCGCCTGACGACGTCGGGGCTCGTCGCACCTCTGCGCGAACCCGTCGAGGAGCTGCAGTCGACGCTCGAGGGCGCCGCTCCGCTCATTCGGGCGGCCGAGATCGCCGCCGCCGTCCTGCCCTCCATGCTCGGCGCCGAGGGCGAGCGGCGCTACCTCGTCGCCTTCCAGAACAACGCCGAGGTCCGTGCCACCGGGGGCATGCCCGGTTCGCTCGTGACACTCAGCGCCCGCGACGGCGCGCTCGACATGGGCCGGTCGCTGACGCCCGACGCGTTCGAGGGCAACGGGCGCGTCGGGCGGCCCACGGCGGCCGAGCTGAAGCTCTTTCAGCCCCGGTACTTCGTGAGCGGTCGCCCCACGTTCAACCCTGACTTCCCGCGCAACAGCGAGCTCTACCACGCCTGGTGGGAGACGACGGGCCGAGCACCCATCGACGGGGTGATCACGATCGACCCCGTCGCGCTGTCCTACCTGCTCGACTACACCGGGCCCATCACCCTGCGCGACGGTCAGGTGCTCACCCGGGAGAACACCGTCGATCTGATGCTGCGCGACTCCTACGCGAACCTCGACTACAAGGAGCAGGACAAGTTCTTCGCCGACGCGGCGCGCACCATCTTCGACACCATGATCCAGGCGAACGGCTCGACGGGTGACCTCGTGACCGCCCTCGGTCGCGGCATCGACGAACGCCGCGTGGCCGTGTGGTCGACGCACCCCGAGGAGCAGAGCCGCTTCGCCGGCGAGGACATCGCCGACGAGCTCCCGCAGGACACCGGCCGCACGGAGATCGGGTTCTACGTCAACGGCGACAAGGGCGACAAGCTGGGCTACTACCTGCACGCGGACACAGCCGTCACGCCGGGGTCGTGCGAAGGCGAGGACCAGCAGATGGTCGTGGAGGTGACGCTCCGCTCGAGCGCACCCGTCAAGGGGCTCCCTGCGTACGTCTACGGCGAACGGCTGCCTGGACTGCCCGCCGCCGGCATGCGCAACCGGGTCTACCTCTACGCGCCGACCGGGGGAGGAGTGGACGTGCTCACTGTCGACGGCGAGGACGTGGCCGTGACCCGTGTGCAGCACGGGTCGCGACCTGTCGCCTTCACCACCCTCGACCTGGGGCCGGGGGAGACCAAGGTGCTGCGGTACGACGTCAGCGCCCCCCGGGAGCAGGGCGACCTCCGGGTGCTGACCACGCCGCTGGCTGACGGGACCGGCGGGGAGTCGTTCGTCCGGTCGACCTGCGGCTGACGCGGAATCGACCCGATAGGCTCCGGGCGGAAGACGTCGCGCCGTCGCTCGGTGCCGGGACACGTGGGAGAGGGCGGAGACCTTGACCGTCGAGGACGCGCCGCTGCCGCGACGCCTGAAGGTCGTGATGTCGGCGTACGGCTGCGATCCCGCGGGCGGGTCGGAACCGGGTGCCGGATGGGGGTTCGCCGTCGCCGCCGCTCGGCACTCCGACGTCTGGGTCTTCGCCCACCCGCGGTGGGAGCCGGCCATCAGTGCCGTCCTCGAGCGCGACCGCGACCTCGCCGCCCACCTCCACATGGTCTACACCAGCCTCGGGCCGACCTTGACCCGGCTCCGACGGCGTCCCGCCGACGTCTACTGGTACTACTTCTTGTGGCAACGCAAGCTCGGCAAGCTGGCTGTCGAGCTCCACCGCCAGGTGGGATTCGACGTTGCCCACCACGTGACGTTCGCCAACGACTGGATGCCGGTCGGGCTCGACCGGTTGCGGGACGTCCCCCTCGTCTGGGGGCCGGTCGGAGCCGCGAGCCGGATGCCGATCTGGCGGTTGCGACGGTGGCTCGGGCCGCGCGGCCTCGCCGTCGAGACGGTGCGGTTGACCGCCACCGAAGCGATCCGGCGTGTGTACGCCGACCCTGTCGCCCGCCGTGCGTCGTTGGTGGTGGCGCAGAACGAGTCGGTCGCTCGGCGGTTCGACTTCGCACAGAACGTCGTGGTCGAGCCCAACGCCGCGCTGGACCCGGTCCCGGTGTCCACGAGGGCGCACGGCTCCGAACGGAAGACGGCCCTCTTCGTGGGCCGCCTGATCCACTGGAAGGGGGTGCGCCTGGCCGTTCACGTCATCGCCCACCCACTGGCGAGCAGCTGGCACCTGACCTTCGTGGGTGAGGGCCCCGAGAGGGCCGAGATCGAGCGCTTGGCTCGTGAGCTCGGTGTGGCCGACCGCGTCGAGTTCACCGGGCATCTCCCGCGCGAAGACGTGTTCGCCGGGTACTCCACGGCAGATGCGCTGCTCTTCCCGTCCTTTCGCGACCAGGCCGGGTGGGTGGTCGCCGAGGCGTCGACAGCGGGTTGCCCGGTGGTGTGCCTCCCGCTGGGAGGACCACCCACGCTGGCGCACGTCAACGCGTTCGTCGCCTCGCTCGACGGCGACCTCGTGGAGAACCTCGCCCGTCAGCTGCTGCGCGCCGGCGCAGAAGGTGGCACCCCTCACGAGCGTTGGGCACGCGACCGCCTCCCCGGGTTGACCGACGAGTGGTACCAGGCGGCGGTCAGCGCCAGGGGCAGCTGACCGTCCCCCTACCTGGGGTACTTCGGTGTCGCTGTACCGACGGCACCCGCCAGGACCCCACGCGCACGATGGATCCACCGGAGTCCGCGAGCGTGGAGCCGGTCGCTGCGAAGCACGAGACCCAGCCCGGCCTGCAGATTTCCCTGGACGAACCGTGCCAGGCCGCCGAGCACCAGTCTGACCCGGACCCGCCAGCGCCGACGGCGACTCCTCTCGCCGTAGAGCGCCATGAAGCTCCGGCTCTGCCCCAGGTGCCAGGCCCGTTCGAGCGCCCAACGGCGGTTGCTGTGCTCCGGCGGCACGAGGTCGTAGATCGCGCCTTCACGGCAAGCGATCATCCGTCCACCTGCACGGTGCACCTGCTGGCTGAACAGCGTGTCCGAACCCCCGTGCAAGCCCAGGTCACGGTCGAACTGGGCGCCGAGGCGTCGGACCTCGGGCACATCGATGAGCATGTTGCCGCTGGCGGCGACGCGCAGCGGGGTCCCGGTCTCCGGCTGCTGGCGCTCGAAGAATCGGCCGGCCACGATCCACGGGCTCGGCGGGGTCAGGTATCTCGTCCGGACGCTGCCGGCCACGACCGCAGGTCGATCGTGGTCCGACCAGGCGCGCACCATCGTGACGAGCCACGCGGGCGCGGGTTCCTCGTCGTCGTCGATGAACTGCAGGAGGTCGCTGTCGGCGCTCTCGTCCAGTGCGCGGTGCCGGCCCGCGGCGATGCCCGGTGTCGGTTCCAGCACGTACCGGACACCGGCGTGAGCCGCGCACACCTGACGGGCACTGCCCTCGGGGTCGTTGTCCACGACGAGCACGCCTGCCGGCCCGCGGGTCCATGCGTGGAGCTCCTCGACCTGCGCCAGGACCTGGGGCAGGAGCGTCGCGAGCAGCGCCGGGCGACGGTAGGTCAGGATGCCGACCTGGACGCGGAGGGGCCTCCCGTCGAGCCCGCCCGGTGCGGCCGCCGTCCGAGGCTGGCGGGTCACGACGGGGACCGGAGGTACTCGGTGACCACTCGACCGGATGCGCCGCTCAGCACGCCGAGTCCGGCGGCGACGTGGCACTCCCCGGCTGCCCTCCGGCTCAGATCACGCGTGAGGAGTCCCCAGCCGGCCAGCAGGGCCCCACGGGCGACCCGGAGAGTCCCGCGGGCGAGGAGGGAGGTCCGGGTCGCCAGCCGCTCCCGGCGGGACTCGGCGAGGTCCAGGTGGATCCTGCTCCACGCGTTGCCCACGCGCCTGTTGCGCCGCAGCACCCAGTCACGGTTGGCTCGAGCGGCAGGCACCGTCTCGCGGGCCTCGGCCTCCTGGCACCACCGGATGACCCCGCCGCGCCTCGAGAGCGTCCGGGTCAGGTGCGTGTCGCTGCCGCCGGTGAGTCCGTAGTCGTCGGAGAAGGTGAGCCCTTCTCGGCGCAGGGTGTCGAGGTCGAGCAGCAGGTTGCCGCTTGCCGCCCCGGTGCGTACGGACCCTGTGGGTCGGGCGGGACGGTGGAAGGCGGGGGACGCGCTGATCCAGGGAGAGGCCGGCTCGTCCAGGACGGAGACGGTCGGCCCGGCGACCGCATCGCACCGGTAGTGATGCCACGTCCGCACCAGGGCCTCGAGCCAGCCGGGCGATGGCATCTCGTCGTCGTCGATGAAGGCGATCGCATCGGCGTGCCCCGCCTCGCGGAGTGCTCGGTTCCGCGCTGCGGCGATCCCGGGCCGGGGTTCGTGGACGTAGCGGACCAGGTGGTCCGGCCAGGACGCCACGGTGGATCTCGCCGAAGCATCCGGATCGTTGTCGACCACGACCACGCGGTGGTTCGGGCCCAGGGCGGTCACCTGCTCCACGACTGCGGGCAGCAGCCGGTCGAGAAGCTCGGGGCGTCGGAACGTCGCGACGGCGACGACGACGGTGCCTGTGCTCGTATCGGCAGAAGACATGATTTCCCTTCGGTGGGTCGTCGTGCAGGGTCGTCGTCATCGTCGTGGAGCGAGTCGCAGCGTACTAGCGCGACGAGCGACGCGCGGCACGGACGTTCGCCGCGCCGGCGCGACCACTCGGGACGGGCGTCACTAGTTGCGGGACCATAGGCCTCAGCCATCGCACAAAAGCGTCGAATCCGGCATGAGCGGACTATCGTCCTCGTAAACGTGGGGGGGTCTCACGTGGGGTGCGCGAGGAATCGTGCAGGCAGGGTGGGTCTGGTCGATGAGCGTGTCTTGGTCTGTGTCTCGTGGCGCCTCGGCGCTGGTGGGTTGCGTGGTGGCTGCCGGGTTGGTGCTGCTGCCGGCGGCGCCGGCCTCGGCGGACGTCAACCCGGCCGACCCCGCTGACCCGACGACACCGAAGACGGCGGCGGCGAAGGGGTTGCCCACCACGCAGATCAACGGGGTGGCCTGGGACCAGGAGGTCATCGGGAACACCGTGTACGTCGCAGGTGAATTCACCGCTGCTCGACCCGCGGGTGCGGCTCCCGGGGTGGACGAGGTGCCGCGGAGCAACCTGCTGGCCTACGACATCCGGACCGGCGTCCTGTCGACGACGTGGGTGCCGAGCGTGAACTCCGTGGTGAACGACATCGAGGCGTCTCCGGACGGCTCCAGGCTCTACATCGGGGGAAACTTCACCACGGTGAACGGGGCGACGCACCGGCGGATCGCGGCCCTCGACGCCACCACCGGTGCGCGGATCGCGTCGTTCAACCCGAACCCGAACGGCAACGTCTACGCGGTCGCGCCGACGAACACCGCGGTGTACTTCGGTGGGGTGTTCGGAACGGTGAAGGCCGTGACCCGGCCGCGTTTCGCGGCCGCGCGGGCGTCCGACGGTGCGTTGCTCGACTGGGCGCCGGCAGCGGACACGGGCTACCCCTGGGCGATGAAGCTGTCGCCGGACGGCACGCAGGTGCTGGCCGGCGGCTCGTTCACCTCGGTGAACGGGTCGAACGACCCGGGCCTGGGGATGGCGTCGATCGACGCGGTGACGGGCGCGCTGCGTCCGTGGGAGGCCAACAGCCTGATCCGCAACGACGGCACCCAGGTCTCGGCGATCACCTCGATCGAGACCGACGGCGAGTACGCCTACGCCTCCGGTGCGACGTACTCGCGGCAGAGCAACCTCGAGGGCATCGCCAAGATCGATTGGGACGGCGGCAAGATCGCCTGGGTCGAGGACTGCCACGGCGACACCCTGGACACCCACCCCGACGGGGGTGTGATCTACGCGGCCTCCCACGCCCACTACTGCGGCAACCTGCCCGGAGGGTTCGGGCAGCCCGACCCGTGGGACGCGCGGCGAGGAACGGCGTTCTCGACGCGGACCACAGGGACGCTGCGCGCCGAGTACCTCAACTACTTCAACTGGGCAGGCACCCCGTCCCCGTCGCTGCTGCACTGGTTCCCGAGCATCGCGGCAGGCACGTTCACCGGTCAGGGGCAGGGCGCCTGGGACGTCGACGGGAACGACGACTACATCGTCTACGGCGGGGAGTTCCCCAGTGCCGGGGGGATGGCGTCGCAGGGTCTGGTGCGGTTCAGCAAGGACCCCGCGAGCTCCCAGCCGCCGAGCGACTCTCCGGCGGCGTTGACGCCGGTGGTCCGTTCGAACGGGGCGGGTCAGGCCGTGGTCAGCTGGCGCTCCTCCTGGGACCAGGACAACGAGCACTTGACCTACGAGGTCGTGCGCAACGACGACTTCGCCTCCCCGGTCGACACCCGGGTGGTCTCCTCCGACGAGTGGGACCGGCCCTACCAGGCGTACCTGGACACCGGCGTGGAGCCTGGTGCCACGGTCAGCTACCGGGTGGTGGTGAAGGATCGGGACGGACACCAGATCCGGTCCAACCCGGTCACCGTCTCGGTCGCGACGTCCGGGGCGATGGGTGACTACGCCGCGGCGGTGATGGCTGACGGTCCGCAGGACTACTGGCGGTTCAGCGAGCCCAGTGGCGCCACGGTGGAGGACTACACCGGGCGCGACGCCGCCACAGTCACCGGAACCCCCACGCGCAACGTCTCCGGCGCGGTGACCGGCGACCCCGCGATCACGTTGAACGGCTCCAGCAGCCAGCGGATGTACAGCACCAAGGCCGCGTTCGCCCCGTTCCGGTACACCGTCGAGACCTGGTTCAAGACGACCACGACCCGCGGCGGGAAGATCGTCGGGTTCGGCACCTCCCAGTCGGGCACGAGCAGCAGCAGCCAGTCCGACCACACCCTGTACATGGACAACAGCGGCCGGATCAACTTCGGCAGCCGTCAGGGCTCGAACCAGGTGCTGACCAGCGGCGCCGGCCTCAACAACGGCCAGTGGCACCACGCCGTCGGCGTGCAGACGGACTCCGGTATGAGCCTGTACATCGACGGGGCCCGCGTCGGCAACCGGTCCGACGTCCGGGTGGGTATGGCCCGCAACGGGTGGTGGCGCGTCGGCGGTGACAACCTCAGCGGTTGGGCCAACCGTCCCAGCAGCGACTACTTCGCCGGCTCCATCGACGAGGTGTCGGTCTACCACCACGGACTCAGCTCGGACCGCGTCCGCGCGCACTACCTGGCCAGTGGCCGGTCGCTGTCGGGCATTCCGACCGACGCCTACGGTGCCGCCGTCATCGGGGACGCGCCCAGCACCTACTGGCGGCTGGCCGAGACCAGCGGGACGACCGCGTCCGACTCCTCGCTGAGCGGCTCCACCGGGGCCTACCTCAACGGCCCGGTCCAGGGTGGCTCCAGCGCGGTCGGCGTGGCCTCCGACCGGTCGACCGACTTCGACGGCACCAACGACAACGTGGCCGGCAACACGGCCCAGACGTCGCGCGACCGGTACTCCACCGAGGCCTGGTTCAAGACCACGACCAGCTCCGGTGGGCGGATCCTCGGATTCGGCTCCAGCCGGACCGGGTCGAGCGCCACGACCGACCGGCAGGTCTTCATGACCGACGACGGCCGCCTCCGGTTCGCCACCACGACGGCGCAGGGCGCGCCGTCGGTCATCGAGACGGGCCAGTCCTACAGCAACGGTCAGTGGCACCACGTGGTGGCCGTCCAAGGACGGACCGGCATGCGGCTGTACGTCGACGGCGTGCTCGCCGGGAGCGACCCTGCGGCGTCGACGAAGGCCTACTCGGGGTACTGGCGTGTCGGTGGCGACTCGCTCGCAGGCTGGGCGGCACGGCCGTCGAGCGACTACTTCGCCGGTTCGATCGACGAGGTGGCCGTCTACGACCAGGTGCTGACGGCCGGTCAGGTGGCCGCTCACTACGGTGCGGGCGGCGGTCTGCCCCCCAACGAGCTCCCCCGGGCGGACTACGACTTCACACCCGACGACCTGCAGGTGACGTTCGTCAACGCCTCCAGCGATCCGGACGGCACCATCGCGTCCTCGCAGTGGTCGTTCGGCGACGGGTCCACCAGCGCCGAGACGAACCCGGTGCACAGCTTCCCCTCGGCGGGCACCTACACCGTCCAGCTCACGGTCACCGACGACGGTGGGGTGCAGGACACGGTGAGCAAGCAGGTAACGGTCACCGAGCACGTCAACCAACCGCCCACGGCTGCGTTCACCACGGACGTGGACCGGCTGTCGGTCGACGTGAACGGCTCGGGATCCGGTGATCCCGACGGGTCGATCGCGTCCTACGCGTGGAGCTGGGGCGACGGGACGCCCGACGGCGCGCAGCAGTCGAGCGCGCACACCTACGCGAGCGCGGGCACCTACACCGTGACGCTGACGGTCACCGATGACGAGGGCGCGACGGGCACCACTACCCAGGACGTGATGGTCGCCGACGTGGTCGCCGCGGACCTCTTCGCTCGCAGCGTCACCGGAGGGTGGGGGACGGCCGACGACGGCGGACCCTGGACAGGCAGCGGCGGCCCTCTGAGCCGGTTGTCGGTCGCGGGGGGTCGAGGCCTCATCACCGCGGGCGCGGGGCAGGGGAACTACGTCCACCTCAACCAGGTGAGCGAGTCCGACGTGACCGGCCTCGTCGACCTCTCCGCGGACAAGGCATCGACCGGTGGTGGGTTCTACATGTCGGCGATCGCACGCCGTGTGGGGACCGCCGCCTACAACTTCCGGATCCGGGTCATGCCCGACGGCAGCGTCCGGCAGTACGTCACCCGGCAGGTCAACGGAACGGAGACCACCCTGGGGGCGGTCACCACGGTTCCCGGCCTGACCTTCGCTGCCGGCGACGTGCTCCGCATGCGCTTCGAGGTCTCCGGCGGAGCCACGGCCACGTTGCGGTCGAGCGTGTGGCCAGCCGGGACGGCCGAGCCCGGCTCTCCGCAGGTGGTGCGCACCGACTCCACGCCGGAGCTGTCCGGCCCCGGTGCCGTGGGTGTCTACGGCAACCTGTCCGGGACCGCGACCAACGGCCCGGTGCAGCTCAGCTTCGACGACCTGGAGGTCACTCCGCTGGGCTGAGCGCTGGGCCGACCTTGGCAGTGCGGGTCGCTACCCCTCCGCCGCTGCGCGGCTGCGCCCGCGTGCGGGAACTGCGCGACGCGCGAAGGCGATGACGACCTGAGAGTCGTGTCGCACGGGCGGGAAGACGAGTCGCGCCACCACCAGGTACGCCGCTGCGGCGGCCGCGCCGGCGACCAGCTGCACGAATGGTGGTGTCGGGAGCCAGGTCGCTGCGTGTGCTGCCAGACCGCACGGCACGTTCACGATCAGGAGGGTGAGCAGCGCACGTGTGACGAGCGGTCGGGTCGGCAACCGGGTGACTCGGCCCGAGTCCCACATGCCGATGAACCAGGCCAGCGTGCTCCCGACCGCGACTCCCCAGGCGACGCCGACCGGCCCCCACGGCAGTCCTCCGAGGATGAACGCGACGCTGAGGACGCCGGTCGCCAGACGCTGCCGGAAGAGTGCCCCGGAATGCCCGCGAGCGAGATAGGTCCACCAGGGCACCGCGACCAGCGTTCGGAAGACGCCGGCGGCCGCGAGCACGGCGAGGATCGGGACGACACCGGTCCACGTGTCGCCGAAGAGGACGAGGACGATCGGCTCAGCCAGTCCGCACATCACGGCGAAGATGCCGCCGGCCGCGTAGAGGAGCACCAGCTGGGCCTTCGCCAGGTAGCGGGTGAAGGCCTCGTCGTCGGACTGGGTGTGGCGTAGCACCGGCAGCACGATGTTGCCCATCGGCGCATTGATCTGCGTCAGCGGCACGGTCATCAGCTGGTATGCCCGACCGTACAGACCCAGAGCCGTGGCCCCGGAGACGATCCCGATCGCGACGTTGTCGACGCTCTTGATGACGTATCCGACCATCTGGGTCCCGAAGACGCCGACGCCGAACCTGAAGAAACGACGGATGCTGACGCCGCGTCGTGGCAGGCCGGGCCGCCACCGGCTGCGGGAGGCGTAGAAGACACCGGTGAGGGCGGAGTTCGCCAGCATGCCGATCACCAGCGCCCACACCCCTGCACCGGCGAGTGCGAGGCCGACGGACACGGCAGCGGAGAGCAGCTGCGCGACGAGGTCGCTGAGGCCCAGGGCCTTGAACTGGAGGTTCCTGGCGAGACCGGCCCGGAACTGGGTGGTCATCCCGTTGATGAGGAACAGCGGCGCGATCGCCAGGCTGATCTCGACAAGCCGCGGTTCGTCGTACAGCATCACGATCAACGGCGTCGCTGCGACCGCGAGCAACGAGCATCCGAGTCCGGCCGCTGCGTTGGCCCAGAAGAGATTGGTGCGCTCGTCGTCGGAGAGCGTGGGGCTCTGGATGGCTGCCGTCGACAAACCGAAGTCCCGGATCACCTCGGCAGCTCCGATGAAGGCCGCCACCATGGCGACCAGGCCGAACTCCTCGGGGACGAGCAGCCGCGCCAGGATGGCGACCGAGCCGAACTGGAGCAGGGCGCGGCCGCCCTGGGTGAGGAAGGTGACCGCGACGCCGCGGGCGGCTACGCCGCCCAGGTCGGCAGGCCGGTCGTCGGCCGAGGCAACCATGACGGGCAGCTCCTCACGCGCACGAGTGTCGGGACTATATCCGAGGCCGTGCCGCCCCAGGGTGGCTGTACCACCTCGGGCGGTCGTCCCCAGGACTCGGGACCATGGCCCTGACCCTGTTCGCAGATGTGGCGAATCAGGCATCGAGGGTTACGATAGGCCTACTGCGTGGGGGGTCCGCGTGGGTTGCGCGCGGGGGGTCCGTGCGTGTGGGTTGGGGGTCTGCTCGATGACTGTCCGTACTTTTGTCTCGCGGTCCGCTGCTGCGGTCGTGGCGTCCGTCGTGGCTGCGACTCTGGTGATGCTGCCGACGCCTGCGCAGGCGGACACCCAGCCGCTGGATCCGGCGGATCCGACCACGCCGCGGACGGCGTCCGCCAAGGCGCTGCCCACCGCCCAGATCAACGGGGTGGTGTGGGCCCAGGAGGTCGTCGGCAACACCGTCTACGTGGCGGGGGAGTTCACCGCTGCTCGGCCGGCGGGCGCGGCGCCGGGGACCAACCAGGTGCCGCGGAGCAACCTGCTCGCCTACGACATCCGGACCGGGGTCCTGTCGACCACCTGGGCGCCGAGCACCAACGCCGAGGTCACCGACATCGAGGCCTCCCCGGACAACTCCCGGCTCTACATCGCGGGCAACTTCACGGACGTCAACGGCCAGGCCCGGAACCGGATCGCTGCACTCGACCCCACGAACGGCAGCCTGATCACGTCGTTCAACCCCAGCCCCAACGGTCGGGTCCGGTCGGTGGTGGCGACGGACACCACGGTGTACTTCGGCGGTTACTTCGGCACGGTCAGCGGGCTCACACGACCGCGTTTCGCAGCGGCGCGCGCGTCGGACGGTGCCGTGCTCGACTGGGCGCCGAGCGCGAGCGACGGCTACGCCTGGGGCATGGCACTGTCCCCGGACAGCTCCCAGGTGCTGGTGGTGGGGTCGTTCGGGTCCGTGAACGGCTCCACCTACCCCAACCCGGGCATGGGTATGGCGTCCATCGATGCCGTGACCGGTGCGCTCCGGCCGTGGGCAGCTTCCAGCCTGGTGCGCAACAGTGGCGTCGAGTCGTCCGCCATCACGTCGGTCGAGAGCGCCGGCGGGTACGTCTACGTGTCGGGTGCGACCTACTCGAGGTTCAGCAACCTCGAGGGCGTCGCCAAGATGGACTGGGACGGCGGGGACGTCGTGTGGGTGGAGGACTGCCACGGCGACACCCTGGACACCTATCCGTCCGGCGACGTGATGTACGTGGCCTCCCACGCGCACTACTGCGCCAACCTGCCCGAGGGGTTCCCCCAGACCGACCCGTGGAGGGTCTACCGGGGGACCGCCTTCAGCACGGAGACCACGGGAGTGCTGCGCGGCGAGTACAACAACTACTTCAACTGGGCGGGCACACCGTCACCGTCGCTGCTGCACTGGTTCCCGCTCATCCCGGCCGGCAGCTACACCGGGCAGGGGCAGGGTGCGTGGGCGGTGGACGGCAACGCCGACTACGTCGTCATGGGTGGTGAGTTCCCGGCGGCCGGGGGGCTGCAGCAGCAGGGCCTGGTGCGGTTCTCGAAAGATCCCACGACCACCATCAGCCCGAGTGAGACGCCGGCCGACCTGACCCCGACGGTGCGCTCCACGGGCGCCGGGGAGGTGCTCGTCAGCTGGCGGTCGAGCTGGGACCGCGACAACGAGAACCTGACCTACGAGGTCGTGCGCAACGACAACTTCGCCAGCCCGGTCGAGACCCGCGTGGTCTCGTCGGCTGAGTGGGACCGGCGCTACCAGTCCTTCCGCGACACCGGGGTGCCCGGACCCAACGCCACCTACCGGGTGGTCGTGCGCGAACCGAACGGCAACCAGATCCGGTCGAACCCGGTGAGCGTCTCGGTCGCCTCCAGCGGCACCTCCGACGCCTACGCCAGGTCGGTGGTCGATGACGGTCCCCAGGACTACTGGCGCTTCAGCGAGCCGTCGGGCTCGACGGTCGCCGACTACACCAACCGCGACAACGGCACCCTCACCGGGTCCCCGGTGCGCGGCGTGGCCGGGGCGATCCCGGGAGACTCCGCCACCCGCTTCGACGGCACCAGCAACCAGAAGATGTACAGCTCGGACCAGGAGTTCGGACCGTTCTGGTACACCGTGGAGGCCTGGTTCAGCACCACGACCAACCGCGGCGGAAAGATCGTCAGCTTCGGCACCAACCAGTCCGGCACCAGCAGCAGCAGCCAGACCGACCACGCCCTCTACATGGACAACAGCGGCCGGATCAACTTCGGCAGCCGGCAGGGCTCGAACCAGGTGCTGACCAGCGCCGGCGGGCTGAACAACGGTCAATGGCACCACGCCGTCGGCGTGGTCACCGACAACGGCATGAACCTCTACATCGACGGAGTGCGCGTCGGGCGTCGCGCGGACGTCAGGACCGGCATGTCCCGCAACGGCTGGTGGCGCGTCGGTGGCGACAACCTCAGCAACTGGCCCAACCGTCCGTCCAGCGACTACTTCGCAGGCTCCATCGACGAGGTCGCCGTCTACCACCACGGCCTCAGCTCCACTGACATCCGGGACCACTACCAGGCGAGCGGTCGGAGCCTGTCCGGCGCGCCGATGGACACCTACGGTGCAGCCGTCTACGGTGACGGGCCCAGCACGTACTGGAGGATGGCGGAGACCAACGGGACGACCGCCGCGGACTCCTCACTCAGCAACGACCCTGGGTCTTACCTGAACGGCCCGGCCCTGGGCGGTCCGAGCGCGGTCGGAGCGGCCGGTGACAGGTCTGTCGGTGTGGACGGCGTCAACGACTACGTCGCCAGCAACGCCGCGAGGACGGCTCCGGACCGCGTGTCCGCCGAGGCGTGGTTCCGGACGTCGAGCACGTCCGGCGGACAGATCTTGGGCTTCGGCTCCAGCCGGACCAGTGCGAGCGCGACCACGGACCGTCAGGTCTACATGACCGACAACGGCCGGCTGCGCTTCGGCACTGCGTTCCGCGGCCACCAGGCGGTCCTCCCGTCGCAGGCGGTCATCGAGACCGGGCAGTCCTACAACGACGGCGACTGGCACCACGTGGTCGCCACGCAGGGAGCGCGGGGCATGCGCCTGTACGTCGACGGCGTGCCCGCGGGCAGCGACCCGATGGCCACCAACACGCCGATGTCCGGGTACTGGCGCGTCGGTGGCGACTCGCTGAACGGGTGGGCCGGCCGACCCTCGAGCGACTACTTCGCAGGCTCGATCGACGAGGTGGCAGTCTACGAACGTCCCCTGACTGCCGACGACGTGGCTTCCCACTACACCAAGGGCGGCGGCCAGACCCCCAACCAGCTGCCCGACGCGGACTTCACGGTCGAGACCGCCGACTTGGAGGCGACGTTCACCGACGCGTCGAGCGACCAGGACGGGACGATCGTGTCCCGAGAGTGGACCTTCGGGGACGGCGGCTCCAGCACCGCGACGAACCCGGTGCACCGGTACGCAGCAGCAGGTGACTACTCGGTCTCGCTCACCGTCACCGACGACGGCGGCGCCACGAACGCGACCACGCAGACGGTGACGGTGTCCGAGGCGGTCAACGAGCTGCCGACCGCTGCCTTCACCACCGACGTGGACGGGTTGTCGATCGACGTGGACGGCTCGGGCTCCGGTGACCCGGACGGGTCGATCGCTTCGTACAGCTGGGACTGGGGCGACGGCACCGCTGACGGTGCGGGTGTGACGGACTCGCACGACTACGCGGTGCCGGGGACCTACACGGTGGCGTTGACGGTGACCGACGACGAGGGGGCGACGCACACCACGACGCAGGAGGTGACGGTCGCCGAGGCGGTCGTCCAGGACCTGTTCCAGCGGAACGTCGCCGGAGGGTGGGGCACTGCCCCCGTCGGCGGCCCGTGGACGGGCACCGGGGTGCAGAGCCGGTTGTCGGTCGAGGGTGGTCGGGGTGTCATGACGGCCCTCGACGGCGGGCAGGGCAACTTCCAGTACCTCGAGGACGTGTCCGAGACCGACGTGAGCGGCGTCGTGGACTTCTCCACCGACAAGGCGCCGACGGGCGGCGGGTTGTACATGACGCTGCTGGCACGGCGGGACGGGAACTCGTCGTACAACTTCCGGACGCGGTTCATGGCCGACGGCACCGTCAGGCTCTACGCCACCCGGAAGATCGACGGGGCCCACACCACGCTGGGTGCGGTCAACGTGCCGAGCAACGTGGACTACGTCCCGGGCGACGTGCTCCGGATGCGTTTCGAGCTCTCCGGTGGGGCCACCGCGACGCTGCGGTCGAAGCTGTGGGAGGTCGGGTCGTCCGAGCCTGCCTCGTGGCAGGTGGAGCGCACCGACTCCACGCCGGCGCTGTCCGGACCGGGTTCGGTGGGTCTGCATGGCAACCTGTCCGGTACGGCGACCAACGCTCCGGTCCAGATGCACTTCGACAACCTGCAGGTCGTCCCGCCGGGCGCCGAGCTGCCGGGCGAGGAGGAGCCCCCGCCCCCGGGAAACGAGCTGCCGACCGCTGCCTTCACCACCGACGTGGACGGGTTGTCGATCGACGTGGACGGCTCGGGCTCCGGTGACCCGGACGGGTCGATCGCTTCGTACAGCTGGGACTGGGGCGACGGCACCGCTGACGGTGCGGGTGTGACGGACTCGCACGACTACGCGGTGCCGGGGACCTACACGGTGGCGTTGACGGTGACCGACGACGAGGGGGCGACGCACACCACGACGCAGGAGGTGACGGTCGCCGAGGCGGTCGTCCAGGACCTGTTCCAGCGGAACGTCGCCGGAGGGTGGGGCACTGCCCCCGTCGGCGGCCCGTGGACGGGCACCGGGGTGCAGAGCCGGTTGTCGGTCGAGGGTGGTCGGGGTGTCATGACGGCCTTCGACGGCGGGCAGGGCAACTTCCAGTACCTCGAGGACGTGTCCGAGACCGACGTGAGCGGCGTCGTGGACTTCTCCACCGACAAGGCGCCGACGGGCGGCGGGTTGTACATGACGCTGCTGGCACGGCGGGACGGGAACTCGTCGTACAACTTCCGGACGCGGTTCATGGCCGACGGCACCGTCAGGCTCTACGCCACCCGGAAGATCGACGGGGCCCACACCACGCTGGGTGCGGTCAACGTGCCGAGCAACGTGGACTACGTCCCGGGCGACGTGCTCCGGATGCGTTTCGAGCTCTCCGGTGGGGCCACCGCGACGCTGCGGTCGAAGCTGTGGGAGGTCGGGTCGTCCGAGCCTGCCTCGTGGCAGGTGGAGCGCACCGACTCCACGCCGGCGCTGTCCGGACCGGGTTCGGTGGGTCTGCATGGCAACCTGTCCGGTACGGCGACCAACGCTCCGGTCCAGATGCACTTCGACAACCTCGAGGTGCTTCCGCTGGGCTGAGTCAGGAAGGACCCTGGTGACGGCGCCGCGTCGAGCGCGGAGGTGAGGAGAGTTCGTGCAGGTGGCGGTTGAGCTCGCGGAGCGGGCGACCGGCATGGACGTGCGGCGGCAACGCCTCGGAGTAGCCCTGGTGTGGCTGGTGATGGCCTGGACCGTCCTACCCCGGACGGTCCAGAGCCTGACGGCGCCGAAGATGCGGGGCGAGGTAGGCGTCGAAGGTACGGCCACGAGTGCGGCAGCAGCGCTCTCGACGACCTTCCTCACCCTCGCGGTGCTCGGGTTCTGCTTCCTGGTCCTCCTGGACAGCTGGGACCACCGACAACCTGTGTCCGCGCTGGGTCTGGCAGTGGTCTTGGCGCCGTGGGGCTACCTGCTGCTCCGCGATCTGTTCGTGGGGACCACGCCGCGCATGAGCTCGCTCGTGTACGGGGCTGTGGTGGTGGCGCTGTGGCGGCTCCGACCGGACCGGCACCTCCTGACCGCCCTGGGCTACGCCGTCGGAGCGTCAGCGGCGCTGTCCGTGGCGATGGGCGTGCTGGTGCCGGACGCCGGGGTGTTCCGCACCGACATCGGCGCGATGGTCACCGATGACAAGGCCATCCTTCCCTGGGGTCTGCTGGTCGGGTTCTACAGTCACAGCAACACACTCGGCCAGAGCCTGGCGCTGGGGCTGCCGATGGTCCTACTCATCCCCAGGCGCGTGCTTCGGGCGGTCCTGGTCGGGGTCGTGCTCTTCGCGCTGCTGTGGAGCGCCTCGCGCACCACGTGGGTCGCCGTCATCGTCGCCTGCGCCGGCGCCGGGCTGACGCTGCTGCTGCCCGGAGCCCTGCGCAAGATCGCGGCCGCCACCGCGATGACCGGCGCCGTCCTCACCGCATCCCTGGTGCCCTGGCTGGATGACGACCCGACCGCCTTCAGCTCGCGGGGCATCGTGTGGATCACCACCAGGGAAGCCTTCGAGGCCACCCCCTGGTTCGGGCGAGGCTCCAACTGGTTCGAGGTCGTGGGCAGCACGTCCGATCGGCTCGGCGTCGCGGTGAGCAGCGCTCACAGCCAGTTCCTGCACATGCTGGTGACCGGCGGCGCCCTCCTGGTGCTCCTGACCCTCCCGATGCTGGTGCTTGCGGTGGTGGGGGCGCTGCGCCACCTCGACGCCGGATCGGTGTGGGGGGTGGTGTACGTGTTGACCCTGGCCGGCTGCGGGGTGACCGAGGTGATCATCAGGTTCGGGTCGGTGACACCATCCTTCCCCGTGGTGGTGATCCCGCTCGCTGCCCTGATCTTCGCGGGACCGACGTTCGGTACGATCTCTCACGGTCATGATCGAGAACGGGCGAACGGTGCGGTCCGGGCCGCCGACAGCGACGAGGGGGGCCGATGACGGGTCAGGAAGCGGAGCGTGGCCGGCGTCTCCCGGGGCGACCGTGGTGGTGGGCGGTAGCAGCTGCCGTCATCGTGGTCGCCGTCGTGCTGGTGTGGCGCGGAGTCGACGGCGGTGACGACGCGGGGGCCGTCGACTCCGACGGGAGTGCCGCGCCCTCGCAGACCTCGTCTCCTGAAGCGGGGCCGGCGGGCAGTCCCTCGGTCGACGGCTTCGGGTCGCCGGCCGCCACGCCGAGTCCAGGTCAGACCGAGCCGGGACTCGCAGAGACGCCCACCGCGACCCCCAGCCCCGTGCGGGCTCCCATCGGCGACGCCGTCGACCTGGGCGACGGTGTGGGCGTCGACGTCGTCGGGACGGAGTCGGTTCAGGGGAAGGGGACCGGCCCCGGCGAGCGTGACGCACCTGCGGTCCGTCTCACCATCGAGCTCACCAACGGCACCTCGTCGGACCTCGACCTTCGTGCCGTCACGGTGACGGCGTACTCGGGACCGGACCTGGACCCGGCCTCCGATCTGGGCCGTCCCGGGGTGAAGCTGTTCCCGGCATCGGCTGCGGCCGGGGAGAGCGTCCAGGGGGTCTATGTGTTCGCGATCCCACCGAAGCGACGGGATGACGTCACTGTGCACGTGGGATACCGCGCCGAGTCCTCGAAGGCGATCTTCCGGGGCTCGGTAGCGTAAGGGCGCTTCGGGCAATGCGGGTTTCCACACCTGCCCTGTGAGACGATGGCGGCTTGCAAGCACGCCTGACATGAGATGCCGGTGGGGCACGGGCGACCAGGGAGAAGTATCAGGTGACCCTTCGGGACTATGTACGCGCGCTGCGCAAGCGGTGGTGGCTGGTGATGGCCGGTGCCGTCATCGGCACCACCCTCAGTCTTCTGTGGGTGCAGCAGCTGCCCCCTGTGTACCAAGGGACGGTTACGTTCTTCGCGACCACGCCCAGCCTCGACCCGGCGTCCCCGTTGCAGTCGGACCAGTTCGGCCAGCAGCGCGTCAACAGCTACGTGCGGTTGTTGGACAGCGAGCTCATGGCCGAGCGCGTCGTGGCCGACGCCGACACCGAACCCGACCTGACGGAAAGGGAGGTGATGACCGCGATCTCGGGCGAGGCGGACCTGAACACCGTCCTGCTGACCTCGTACGTGCGGAGCACCTCATCGAGCCGCGCCGAGGTCATCGTGAACTCGGTCGCCCTGCAGCTGCCCCTCCTGGTCGAGGACATCGAGAGCGAGTCCGGGCAGGCTTCGGTCCGCCTGCGGCGGGTGAGCGGCCCGACGCTCGACCCCAGTCCCGTGGGTCCCCAGACGGAGTTGTGGATCGCCGCCGGACTCCTGCTGGGGCTGGCGTTGGGGGTGACGGCCGCCTTGCTCAGGGGTCTTCTGGACCGGACGGTGCGAACTCCCGAAGACCTTCGCGAGCGCTTTTCCGCCCCGGCCCTCGGACGCATTCCCGCAGGATCGTTGAAGAAGTCCCCACTGCTGTCCGAGGGCAATCAGGATTGGGTCCGCGCCGAGGCCTTCCGACAGCTGCGGACCAACCTGCAGTTCGTGGACATCGAGAAACCGGTCACCGTGCTCGCGGTCACCTCCTCGCTTCCCGCGGAAGGAAAGTCGAGCACCGCCGCCAACCTCGCGATCACCTTCTCCGAGGCGGGGAAGAGGGTCCTGCTGATCGAAGGAGACCTCCGCCGCCCGGTTCTGGCCGACCTGTTCAAGCTGGAGGGTGCGGTCGGCCTCACCAACGTGCTGGCACACCAGGTGCAGCTCGACGACGTGGTCCAGCAGTGGGGGACCCACGGACTGCACTTCATGGCGAGCGGGCCGATTCCTCCGAACCCCTCGGAGCTGCTGGGGAGCGAGGCCATGGTCATGCTGCTCGCGGAGGCTCGGGGTCTGTACGACCTCGTCGTCATCGACACGCCGCCGCTCCTGCCGGTGACCGATGGCGCGATCACGGCGGCAGGCGCTGATGGCGCAATCGTCGTGGTGCGGTACGGCAAGACTCACGCGACTGAGATCGAGCGGGCTCTCGAGAACCTCCGCGCTGTCGATGCGCGGCTGCTGGGAACCGTCCTCAACCGTGCGCCCCTCAAGGGCCAGGACAGCATCACCTATGACGGGTACACCGACAAGGGAGCGAAGGCCCGACGTGGTCGGCTGACCACCTGACCCAGACCTACGCCCGCAAGCGGTCCGCAGCGGTGAGCTCGCGCCACCAAGCGCGGAGCGCGACCGCGAGCAGTGCAGCACTGAGAAGCGTGAGCACGCCGTAGACCCCGGCGAACGACGCAGGCCAGGCGAGCAGGATGAAGGCCCAGCACAGGAATCCGTGGTCCACAGGAAGCGTGAGCCACTTCCGCAGCGGGTGCTCGCGGGCGACGTCGGGTCGACGGGCGGCCGCGCCGGCGTGGCTGCGCAGGTAGGGCATCAAGATCACGCCGAAGTACGTCGTCGACGCGACGACCAGGAAGACCATCGGCACGACGAGAATCAGCGTGTCTTCTACGGGCGGGAACCGGTACCACGAGACGAGCACGGCGAGGTGGAGCAGCGTCGTCTTGAAGCAGTCGACCAGATGGTCCAGCCACTCGCCCGACATCGACCCCCCACCCCGCAGCCTCGCCAGCTGGCCGTCCACGGAGTCCATCACGTATCCCGCAGCCAGCAAGGCGGCGACAGCCGTCGCCTGCACCGGTGACGGGCGGGCGAGGGCGAGCAGAGCGACGCCGGCTGCCGAGAAGGCCGCGCTGACGGCGGTCGCCTGGTTCGGGGTCATCCCGACGGTGTGGACCGCGGCGGCCACTCTGCGCGCCAGCGGACGATTGACGTACCGGCTGTAGGCAGGGGTCCCGAAGGGCGGCTTCTGAGCCTTCTTCAACCCAGCGAGGTTGGCTCGATACGATCGGGGTGGGTGCGCCGAGTCGGCGACCTGGCCTGACCGGGTCACCTAGGATCAGCCTTGCCGTAGGCCCAGAGGGGGGTACCAAGTGTCATGACACCCATTGTCGGCTATGCCCCGGGCATCTATGACCTGTTCCACGTCGGGCATCTCAACATCCTCAGGCGTGCGAAGCAACACTGTGACGTCCTGGTGGCGGGCGTGCTGTCTGACGAGATGTGCCTGAGGGCGAAGGGCCAGCGGCCCGTCATCCCGGCGGTCGAGCGCGTCGAGATCGTCCAGCACGTCGACTTCGTCGACCGGGTGCACGAGGAGGTCGTGCCGGGGAAGCTCGACACCTGGCAGGTGGTGCGCTTCGACCGCATCTTCAAGGGCGACGACTGGCGCGGCACCGCCAAAGGGCGGCGCCTCGAGGCGGACATGTCCAGCGTGGGTGTGGAGGTCGTCTACTTCCCGTACACCGTGACGACCTCCAGCACCAAGCTCCGGCACGCTCTCGCAGCCTTGCAGGCGACGCCCTCTCCCGAGATCGAGCTGGCCGACTGACTGACCCTCAGGCGCGCGTGCTGACGCGGACCCGGTCGATGTCGAGGTGGCTGTCGCGCCGGCCTGCCCAGTCCATGGTCGAGCCGCCGCGGAAGATCGACCACATCATGTGCGAGATGTGGACGGTGTTGTTCAGCCGGTAGACGTGGTTGGTCCGGTTCAGGACCGGCGTGCCGTCGAGCCACGCCCGCAACACCCCGTTGGACTGGCCGACGGTGTTCATGACGTAGCACTGACGCAGCACGTGCCAGCGGCCGTCGCTGACCTTCCCGCTCCAGTCGAAGCCCTGGCCGTAGTGATAGGGCTGCTTCGGGTAGTACATGTACGCGTCCATGGATCCGCCGGACCCCCACATCACCCGCCCGGACCACCCCTTGTTGCCGGGGTTACCGCCGCCGGCCGGATAGGTCGGCGACACGCCGGGAGCGACGCCGGACAACCCCGGAAGCTTGCCGCCCTTCGACCAGTCGAAGTTCTCCCCGAAGCGGATGCGGTACCGGATGCAGGCGTTGTCGACCTGACGGGGCAGGGACACCATCGCGACGGCGCCGTGGTTGCCGGAGGGGTTGCCGTGGATGGTGCCCGCGTCCAGCTTGAGCCGGTAGACCTTGCCTGCGTGGCCTTTGACGTCGACGATCGAGGAGTCGTCGCCTGCGTTTGCGAACGAGCTCGTCGCCCGGCCGGTCCCCGCGGAGTCGAAGTCGGCGAACACGAGCGTGGACCGCTGGTTCGCGCTCGCGGCCGCGGGAACGCCAGCGGACAGTCCCACGGCGGTGAGCGGTAGGGCGGTGGCGAGGGCGATGGTGAACAAAGTGGTAGCGCGACGTAACAAGACTGCCTCCCAACAGCTTGGACTGACACGACGGCGAAGGGGGTTTCCGTCGCGTCCTTTCGGTGCCGGCAACGCGTTGCCACTGCTGCCGATCACCCGAGGCTAAGGCGCCGCTTTGGCGGAGATCGGGCTTTCGGGACTTTAGTCTCGAAGTCGCGGGGTTTTGGTCCCCTCGGTCCAGACCACCGGGGCCCCTGACGCCCCCTGAGCGAGCCGGTCGCGGGGACGCTGAGGCTGCCGATCTCGGCCCGGCTGGGCGTGCCGGTCGGGGCTCTGGTCCGGTGAGCAGGGGTGGAGGCCCGTGCTCTCCGGGTCGCTGCCGCCGGCTCAGCCGATCGTCGTGACTCGGACGTTGTCGAAGTCGATCCAGCTGTCCCAGTCGCCGGCCCAGTCCATCGTCGAACCGCCGCGGAAGACGGACCACATGAGGTGGCCGATGTGGACGTCGGTGCGCTCGCGGAACACGTGGTTGGTGACGTTCACCTGCGGGACGCCATTGAGCCAGCTCTGGAGCTTGCCGTCGGCGTTCCCCCCGTTGGGGCCGACGCTGTTCATCGTGTAGCAGACCTTGATCGTGTCCCAGGCGCCGCGCTTGGCGAGGTTCGGCCAGTGGATGCCGTCGCCGTAGTGCGAGACCTGACGGGGACCGTAGTTGTAGTTGAGGATCTTGCCGTTGCTGTTCCACATGAGCCGACCGGACCAGCCCTTGTCGCCCGGGTTGCCACCACCGGCAGGGAGCGTCGGTGAGACGCCAGGGGCGACCCCGGAGAGTCCGGGCAGCTTGCCGCCCATCGACCAGTCGAAGTTGTCGTCGAAACGGATGTCGTAGGACAAGCAGGCGTTGTCGACCTGCTTCGCCAGCGGGACCATCAGCACGATCCCGTTGTTGCCCGTGGGGTTGCTGCGAATGGTGCCTGCATCGAGGCGAAGTCGGTAGGCCTTGCCGGTGCCGCGCCCGTCGTCCACGACGGACGAGTCGTCGAACGCACTGGAGCCGTACACACTGCCGCCGAACTGCGACTGGAACCCGGCTCCGGTCATCAGTCCGGTCGCCAAGCTGTCGAACGGTGCGGACATCAGGTTCGCGGGGGTGGCGGGGGTCGCGGTGGCGGTGGCGGTGGCGGTGGCGGTGGCGGTGGGGGTGGCCGTGGCGGTCGCGGTGGGGGTGGCCGTGGCGGTCGCGGTGGGGGTGGCCGTGGCGTCGCGGTGGGGGTGGCCGTGGCGGTGGCGGTGGGGGTGGCCGTGGCCGTCGCGGTGGGGGTGGCCGTGGCCGTCGCGGTGGGGGTGGCCGTGGCCGTCGCGGTGGGGGTGGCCGTGGCCGTGGCCGTGGCGGTGGCCGTGGCGGTGGGGGTCTCGGTGGGGGTCTCGGTGGCCGTGGCAGTGGCCGTGGGGGTCGGCGTGGGGGTGGCCGTGGGGGTCGGCGTGGGGGTCGGCGTGGGGGTCGGCGCAGGAGCCGGCAGGGTGCCGATCAACGAAGCCTGGTCGATGTAGAGCTTCTGTCCGGACCTCAGGGTCGCGGTGACGGCGAAGTCGAGGCTCCCGCCGTCGGACTGGGCGACGACGTCGAGGGTGGGGCGCCTCCACGACGTCGTGGACAGCGACAGCGGAGCGGTGTGTCGCACGGTCTGCGACGTCGTCCGCTCCGTGACGACGAGGCTTGCGCTCACGACCGGGCTGTTCGTGCGCAGATCGACCGATGCGAGATAGGTCGCCCCGGCGACGGTCGAGGCCACGGTGCGGCCGGTGTCGCGCAGCGTCGCGGTCTGACGCGCTGCCCTCGCGCGGTACGTCGCAACGGGGACCCGGACCCGACCTGCCTTGTTGGTCGCGGTGAGCCGCACCGCCCGGAGTCGCCGGTCACTGTCCCAGGACCGGGTGCCCTGCGAGAACGTGCCGTTGCGGATGTACTGGACTTTGCTCGTGTCGGCGCGGGACGCGACCAGACCGGCGGAACCGGAGTTCGCGACCGCGATGTGCGCGGGCACGATGGTCGCACCGGCGCAGGCCAAGGCAAGGGCGATGTGGCGGATCAAGGCTGCCTCCCAACAGACTTGTCAAACAAGAACCCGTGGGCGGGGGGTCCCGCGGGTCGAACTCCCAATGAGCTGGGGCGAGGGGGGCGCCTCGGCTCGTATGCCGAGATTAGAGCACTTCGGGACCTCTGGGGGGACCTTGTGGGGACTTAGGTCCCGAAAGGGTCCTGAATAGCACTAATGGGCCATCCGTCGTGGGCCGGACGGGCAGGTTCAGGCCGGCGTCCGTCCTCGGGAGTCGCAGAGAAGGGCGCCGAGCCTGCTCGTCGACTGCGTCCGAACCACGGCGCGACCCGGACACGGGCGTCCGCCAGGTCAGGTTTCCGGGGTCCCCAGGCGGACGAGCGTCACCTCACGGGCTCGGGCTCGGGGTCGGTCAGGGCTTTCTGATGACGACGGTCAGGTTGTTGTGGGTTCCCGCCAGCCGTCCGAAGGAAAACATCGCCAACAGCTTCTGGACGGCCATACCTGCTGGTGCCAGGCGCCCCATCGAGGCGATGTGGGGGTTGGTGCCCGCCTCGTCCAGCAGCTGGAGGTCGTGCCGCCGGGCGTAGTCGTGCAGACCCTTGCGCGACACCACCTCGTCATACACGACGGGGTACGGGTCGTGCCCCGGTTGGCCGGCGTTCTTGTTGCCCTCCACCCATCGTTTCCAGAGCACATGGACCCAGAAGGGCAACATGCGGGAGAGGAAGCCGAACACCGTGTGCTTGTCCGGGATCCTCAGGATCAACAGGCCGTTCTCGCGCAAGGCGCCGACCATGCCGTCGAGGACCGACTCCGCGTCGGCGACGTGCTCGAGGACGAACGAGGAGTAGGCGACGTCGTAGGCGCCCTTGATCAGCGGAACCGTGCGCACGTCACCGTGAATGGCCTCGTCCAGGTCACCGACCACGTCCCGACGGTGGGTGAGAGCACTCTCGTCCAGGTCGATGCCGGTGATCCGGACGTCGATCCCGTCGACGTCGACGCTCCACCTGCGCCCGCAGCCCACCTCCAGGACCCGGAGGGGAGAGGTGGTGCGAGTCGCCTGGTCTGCGATCCAACGGCTCAGCAGGTGGCCCGTGACGTGCCGCTCGGTCGTGATCGTCAACGCATCCACCGCCGCAGACTACCTACATCCCCCGGTCACAGGTCCGCGACACCGCGATCTCGGCATGCGACGACCTGCTGGGCAGCGCCTCTCACCCCGGGGAGGATGCGCCGCGCGAAAACCGACAAGGAAGCCTCCGATTGGCCCGGGCCACCTCGGGCCGGTAGGATTTCGGGGTTGCCTCGGCGAGGGAGGTTGAGGGTTCGTCCCTCGGCCCCGTGATCGACGCGGTCGTGCAGCGCACGTCTGCGTGCGCTCCGACAGTCCTCTCGCCGACACCGCCCCACGCGCATCCGTTGAGCCAGAGGAGATCAAGCATGTCCGAGACCAAGCTGCACGCCGAGTCACGCAACGAGTTCGGCAAGGGCGCGGCCCGCCGGATCCGCCGTGCCAACCAGGTTCCCGCCGTCCTGTACGGCCACGGCACCGCGCCGGTGCACATCACCCTCCCGGGCCACGACACCATGCTGGCGCTCAAGCACGGCGGCGCGAACGCGCTGCTGTCCATCGAGCTCGACGGCTCGTCGCAGCTCGTGCTTCCCAAGCAGGTCCAGCGTGACCCCATCAAGGGCTTCCTCGAGCACCTGGACCTGATCATCGTCCGCAAGGGCGAGAAGGTCACCGTCGACGTCCCGGTCCACGTCGTCGGCGACGCCGCGCCGGACACCATGGTCCAGCTGGAGAACAGCACCCTCTCCCTCGAGGCCGAGGCCACGCACATCCCCGAGGCCATCGAGATCTCGATCGAAGGCGCCCAGGTCGGCACCCAGGTCCTGGCCAAGGACCTGACGCTGCCCACCGGCTCGACGCTGCACGCCGACGAGGAGCTCCTCATCGTCAACGTGACCGCCGCTCCGACGGCGGAGGAGATCGAGGATGAGCTGGCCGAGGCCGAGGCCGAGGCGGGCATCGAGCGCGACGAGTCCGAGGATGAGGCCGAGGCCTCCGCGAGTGACGGCGAGGCGGGTTCGGACGAGTCCGCCGACGCCGGTGACGCCGCCTCGGAGGAGTGACGCCGAGTCACGAGGACCAGCCGCGCGGGCCCGAGGCTCCGTGGCTGGTCTTCGGGCTGGGCAATCCTGGCCCGGCCTACGCCGGTCACCGGCACAACGTGGGACACATGGTCATCCACGAGATGGCTGCCCGTCAGCAGGCGACCTTGCGTTCCTTCAAGCGGGGAGGGGCGGACGTGCTCGAGCGCTGGACCACGGCGGCCGGCCACCGCTGCATCCTGGCCACGGGCCGCACCTACATGAACGTCTCCGGCGGGCCGGTCGTCCAGGTGGCCGGCTTCTTCGGGATCGACCCGGAGCGCCTCGTGGTGGTGCACGACGAGCTGGACCTCCCGTTCGAGGCGGTGCGGCTCAAGCTCGGTGGCGGGGACAACGGGCACAACGGACTGCGCTCGCTGCGACAGTCGTTGGGCACCGGCGACTACTACCGGGTGCGGGTCGGAGTCGGTCGGCCTCCCGGTCGCCAGGACGTGTCCGACTTCGTGCTCTCCGACTACGCGCGCAGTGAGCGCCTCGCGCGCGACGTCCAGGTCGCTCGCGCGGCCGACGCGGTCGAGAGCCTCGTCGACGAAGGTTTGGCGGCGGCCCAGCAGCGCTTCCACGCCAGCTGACCCGCGCTGTGACGAGGATCTCCGCCCACCCGGACCTTGGTCCCGATTCCTCCTGACGAGGGACCTGGCCCTTGCTCGCGCCTCTTCTTTCCAGGAAGATGAACACGCGTCGACACCGAAGGGGATATCGGTCTCGGCGCAGTCAAGTTGGGGCTTGAAACATGGTGGGGGTACACCAAAATGTCGATTCGCATCGACGCGGCCGTTCCGACGTGGGGCGACGGCGATCACGTGATCTCGGGGCAGGGGGAGCCGCAGGATCCATCAGCGAGCTCGGCGCCGACGCGTTCCATGCTGCCTGCGCAGGCAGCGGGAGCGCACGACCAGCTCACCGGTCAGCCGCTCCCGCAGCAGCCGGAGGGCGCGAGTCCTGGGGCCGGCGTCGCCGCTCCGGGCGAAGCCGTCGCCTCCGTGCTCAGCGATCGCTCGGCACACGTGGCGCCCTTCCCCGCATGGTTGCGGCGTTGGGGTCTTCAGGTCGAGATGGTGCTGGCCGTCGCCGTCGGGCTGGCCTTCGTCGTCCCCTCCCCGATGCCGGTCGTCGCCCTGGCGACGTTCGGGTTCTGGATCGTGGGTGCGTTCTACCGGGGACGGGCGGTCACCACACCGCTGGTGCACCAGCTGCGTGTCGTCGCCTCCAGTGCCCTGCTGCCTCTGGCCCTGCTCTCCGTCGGAGTCGCCGCGCTGGGGCTACCCGCCGCCGCCGTCCAGCACAGCGTCCTGGCGGTCTCCGCCGCCGTGGTCGTCACCGCTCTCAGTCGATCCCTGCGGTGGCCGCTGCAAGCGCCCGTACGGGTGCTGGCAGTCGGTGACCGAGCGGCTGTGGCGACGGCGATCGCCCAGCTGCCGCGCACGTCCAACTGCCGTGTGGTCGGCGTGATCGTGGCAGAGGAGGGGCTCTCCGCGGACTCCGTGCCGCAGCAGATCCTCGGCGTGCCGTGCTACAGCGACCTCGAAGCCGTAGCGGACGTGGTCTCTGCCAACGCAGCCGACCTCGTCGTGGTCGACCCAGGACGAGGCGTGTCGGCTGACGACTTCCGGCACCTCACGTGGCAGCTCGAGGGGATGGGCGTGGCCCTGGGAGTCTCCGGCGTCATCCGTTCGGTCGCCCCGCACCGTCTCAACGCAGGCAAGCTCGGACGATCGTCCGTGCTCGACGTGCGTCTGCCTCGCCAGTCGCGCTGGGTGCGGGCCACCAAGGCGGCCTTGGACCGGCTCCTCGGAGCCGTCGTGCTCGTCGCTGTCGCGCCGGTGATGGTGGCGCTCGCCCTGGCGATCCGTCTCGACACACCCGGAGCTGCGCTGTTCCGCCAGACCCGGGTGGGCAAGGGCGGTCGGCACTTCACGGTGTGGAAGTTCCGGACGATGGTCCTCGACGCCGAGGGCCGCAAGTCCGAGCTGGCCGAGCTGGACGGAGCCCACGGACCCGACGACCTGCTCTTCAAGCTGCGCGACGACCCGCGGGTCACCCGGCTGGGAGCCTTCCTGCGGACCTCGTCGCTCGACGAGCTGCCTCAGCTCATCAACGTCGTACGTGGGGAGATGTCGCTGGTCGGCCCGCGCCCGCACGTCCCGGTCGAGGTCAAGAAGATGGACGGTGCCACCCTGCGGCGACACACGGTGGCGCCGGGTATGACCGGTCTGTGGCAGGTCAGTGGACGGTCCGATCTCCCACGCGACGAGGCGAGCGACCTCGACACCTTCTACGCCGACAACTGGACCCTCAGCGGCGACGTGGCCATCCTCGCGCGCACCCTGAAAGCCGTCGTGGGGCGCAAGGGCGCCTACTGACGCGGTGCCCCCGGTCGTGCCGGCGATGCTCTCCAGAAGCGGCCGGTCCGGCCCGGTAGGTTGCCACCATGACGAACGCGCCGGTGCCACCGGAGGACCTCGACGACCACGCACTTGCCGCCTGGCTGGCCACCCGGGCCGGCGAGCTCCTGCTCGAGGTCCGCACGCGCGGTCTGGAGGGTCGCGAGCTCAAGGACACCGGTGACCGCGAGTCGCACGAGTGGTTGATGGACGCCCTGGCCGGCGCCCGCCCCCACGACCGGGTCCTCAGCGAGGAGGGGAAGGACGACCGGCGCCGTCTGGAGTCGTCCCGAGTGTGGATCGTCGATCCCGTCGACGGGACGCGGGAGTTCTCCGAGCCGCCCCGCGACGACTGGGCCGTCCACGTCGCGCTGTGGCAACGCAGCGGTGACGACGGGTCCACCGGTGACCTGGTGGCCGGCGCCGTGGCCCTGCCCGCGGTCGGGACGACCTTCCACACCGGAGAGCCGGCGACGGTTCCCGCTCGCACGGGGGAGCGGCCCCGCATCGCGGTCTCCCGGTCCCGCCCACCCGCTTTCGTCAGGGCGCTGGCGGAGGAGATCGGCGGCGACCTGGTCCCGATGGGCTCCGCCGGGGCGAAGGTGATCTCCGTCGTGCGCGACGTCACCGACGCCTACGTCCACGCCGGCGGGCAGTACGAGTGGGACTCGGCGGCTCCGGTCGCAGTGGCCCGTGCCGCAGGCCTCTTCACCAGCCGCATCGACGGATCCGAGCTGACCTACAACCAGGACGACGTGATGCTGCCGGACCTGCTGGTCTGCCGACCCGAGCTGGCCAACCAGATCCTGGACTTCGTCGCGCGCCACGGTACCGACTGAGAAGTCACCGCGGGTCACCCTCGGCGTCGCCGTCCCGGTCGGCCCACTCCAGCAGCGGGGCGAGGTCGAAGATCGCCTCGTCGATCCCCGCGTGGAGATCGCCGAGGGCAGCGAAGCGCGCCGGCACGGTCGCGATGGTGAAGTCCTCCGGCTCCACGTCGTCGACCTCGTCCCACCGGACAGGTGTCGAGACGGTGCCGGTCGGGTTGCCGCGCACCGAGTAGGCGGCCGCGATGGTGTGGTCGCGGGTGTTCTGGTTGTAGTCGACGAAGAGGTCGTGGGGATCGCGGTCCTTGCGCCACCAGGCCGTCGTGATCTCCTCAGGCGCTCGCCGCTCCACCTCCCGCGCGAAGGCCAGCGCGGCGCGGCGCACGTCGGCGAACCCGTGGTCGGGGGCGACCCGCACGTAGACGTGCAGACCGCGCCCGCCGCTGGTCTTGGGCCAGCCCACCGCGCCCAGCTCGTCGAGCACCTCGTGGACGACGTGGGTCATCCGCTGCACCCGTGCCCAGTCGCACAACGGGCCGGGATCGAGGTCGATGCGCCACTCGTCGGGCTTCTCGGTGTCGGCGCGCCTGCTGTTCCAGGGGTGGAACTCGACGGTCGACATCTGCACGGCCCACACCACCGCGGCGAGCTCGGTGACGCACAGCTCGTCGGCGTACCGGTCGTAACGCGGGAAGTGCAGCCTGACGGTCTCGAGCCAGGGCGGCGCACCGCGCGGCACCCGCTTCTGGTGGACCTTCTCGCCGCTCACGCCCTCGGGAAAGCGGTGGAGCATGCAGGGGCGCTCGTACAGGCTGCGGACGATGCCCTCGCCCACCGAGAGGTAGTACTCGACGAGGTCGAGCTTGGTCTCGCCACGCGCGGGGAAGTAGACACGATCGGGATTGGAGACGCGCACCACGCGGTCGTCGACCTCGATCTCGACCGCGGGGCTCCGGGCGGCCACGGCGCCCTCAGCCCTCTCGGCTCGGCCGGGCTGTGTGGGCTGGGTGTCCGTGCGTGCGCCGGTCCTCCTTCATGCGGGCCTCGAAGAGGTGCCGACGGCCCTCGACGAGCTCGTCACGGACCTCACGCTCGAGGTCGCGGGCCACCGACCAGTAGCCGTCGTCGTACTCCTCGACGACCTGGAAGGTCCACCGGCCCTCGATGACGTTGCGTCCGACCAGCTCGGTCTCGAGCCGGTCGGCCAGGGCCTCGTGGCCCGCGTCGCGCAACTCCTCGACGGCCTCGCCCACGGTCAGGTCGGCGTGGCCGCTCATCTGGTGGAACTCGTAGAGATGGCCTCGGGCCCGCTCGATCCACTCCAGCGCCTCCGAGAGCTTGCCCACCGCCTCGACGGTGGCGTCGCTGACGCCCTCGGGGACGCGGTGCTCGGCTACGGGCTGCTCCAGGTCGCTCACGTCTGCCACCGTAGACTCGATCCGCAACCCCCTGCCGGTCTCGGCAGGGGGCGTTCGTGATGCACGTAGGAGAAGGAGAGACCGGTGAGCCTGGTCGGAGTGGCCCAGCTGGTGAACCGAGAGAGGACGCTCGCGGCGGCGTACGACGACGCCCGGGAGGGTCGGGTGCCGGCGCTGGACCTGACGGGTCCGGCGGCGCTGCGGCCCTTCGTGGTGAAGGGGCTGGTCGACGCCGGTCGCACCGTCCTGGCGGTGGCGGCCACGGCCCGGGAGGCTGAGGACCTCGTCACCGCCCTCGGCGGTGTGATGGATCCCGCGACCGTGGCCTACTACCCCTCGTGGGAGACGCTGCCCCACGAGCGGCTCTCGCCCCGCAGCGACACGGTCGGTCGTCGGCTCGCGGTCCTGCGGCGGCTGGCCCACCCCGGGGCCGAGACCACCAACGGTCCGCTCAAGGTCGTCGTCGCGCCGGTGCGCTCGGTGCTGCAGCCCCAGGTCAAGGGACTGGCCGACCTCGAGCCCGTCGAGCTCGCCGTGGGCGACGAGGTCGACCTCGAGGACGTCGTACGGCAGCTCGCCGCCGCGGCCTACACGCGGGTCGACCTGGTCGAACGCCGCGGCGAGTTCGCCGTGCGCGGCGGCATCGTCGACATCTTCCCGCCCACCGACGAGCACCCGGTGCGGGTCGAGTTCTGGGGTGACGACGTCGAGGAGATCCGCACCTTCGCGGTCGCCGACCAGCGGACCCTCGAGGCGGTCGAGCGGCTCTGGGCGCCGCCGTGCCGCGAGCTGCTCCTCACCGACGAGGTACGACGACGCGCGCGCGAGCTCGGCGAGACCCATCCCGAGCTCCTCGAGATCACCGACAAGATCGCCGAGGGCCACGCCGTCGAGGGCATGGAGTCGCTCGCGCCGGCGCTGGTCGACGAGCTGGAGCTGCTGGTCGACCTGCTGCCCACCGACACCCACGTGCTCGTGCTCGACCCCGAGCGGGTGCGGGCCCGGGCCCACGACCTCGTGGCCACCAGCGAGGAGTTCCTCCAAGCGTCCTGGGCGGCGGCTGCGGCCGGCGGGGGAGCACCCGTCGACCTCGGCGCGGCGTCGTACCGCTCGCTCGGCGACGTACGTTCCCACGCGGTGGCGCAGCGCCAGGCGTGGTGGAGCATCAGCCCCTTCGGGCTGGGTGAGGACGACGGGGAGCCCGACGCCTCGGTCGCCCGTCAGCGGCTGCGGGACGTCACCGGCGCGATCGTCGACGCCGGCGTCGACGTGGAGCTCGGCGCCACCGCGAGCCGCAGCGTGGCGATCCGACCCGCCGAGACCTACCACGGCGACATCGAGAAGGCGGTGCTGGACGTCCGCGCCTGGCTGGCCACCGCCGGGCGGGTGGTGCTGGTCCACGAGGGGCACGGGCCGGCCGAGCGCATGGTCGAGCTGCTGCGTGAGCACGACGTGGCCGTCCGATTCGCCGAGACTCTGCCCACGGCCGAGGACGTGCCGGAGGGCGTGGCCGTGGTGACCTGCGGGACGCTCGCCCACGGGCTGGTCGACGAGGCGCAGCGACTCGCGGTCGTCACCGGCGAGGACCTGCTCGGCCAGCGGTCCTCGACCAAGGACATGCGCAAGATGCCGGCGCGACGCAAGAAGCAGATCGACCCCCTGGAGCTGAAGCCCGGGGACCACGTGGTCCACGACCAGCACGGGGTCGGCCGCTACGTCGAGATGAAGCAGCGCGTCGTCCAGGGCGCGACGCGGGAGTACCTCGTCCTCGAGTACGGCTCCTCCAAGCGCGGCGGTCCACCCGACCGCCTCTACGTGCCGACCGACCAGCTCGACCAGGTCACCCGCTACGTCGGTGGCGACATGCCCAGCCTGGACCGGCTCGGCGGCGCCGACTGGGCCAAGCGCAAGGGCCGCGCCCGCAAGGCGGTGCGCCAGATCGCGGCCGAGCTGATCAAGCTGTACGCCGCCCGCCAGGCCACGCGCGGGCACCGCTTCGGACCGGACTCGCCGTGGCAGCGGGAGCTCGAGGACGCCTTCCCGTTCGTGGAGACCCCGGACCAGCTCACCACGGTCGACGAGGTCAAGGCCGACATGGAGCAGGAGGTCCCCATGGACCGGCTCGTCTGCGGCGACGTGGGCTACGGCAAGACCGAGATCGCGGTGCGGGCCGCCTTCAAGGCCGTCCAGGACGGCAAGCAGGTCGCGGTCCTCGTCCCCACCACGCTGCTCGTCACCCAGCACCTGTCGACGTTCGCCGAGCGGATGGCGGCCTTCCCGGTCGTGCTCAAGGGTCTGAGCCGCTTCCAGACCGAGAAGGAGTCCAAGGAGGTGCTGGCCGGTGTGGCCGACGGCACCGTCGACGTCGTCATCGGCACGCACCGGCTGCTCAACCCCGACATGCGCTTCAAGGACCTCGGCCTGGTCATCGTCGACGAGGAGCAGCGCTTCGGCGTCGAGCACAAGGAGCAGCTCAAGCAGATGCGGACGGCCGTCGACGTGCTTGCGATGTCGGCCACGCCCATCCCGCGAACCCTCGAGATGGCCGTCACCGGCATCCGGGAGATGTCGACGATCACCACGCCGCCCGAGGAGCGGCACCCGGTGCTCTCCTACGTCGGCGCCTTCGAGAACCGGCAGGTGGTGGCGGCGGTCCGTCGCGAGCTGCTGCGCGAGGGCCAGGTCTTCTACATCCACAACCGGGTGCAGTCGATCGAGAAGGCGGCGGCCCGGATCCGCGAGCTGGTGCCCGAGGCCCGCGTCGCGACGGCCCACGGCCAGATGGGCGAGCACCAGCTCGAGCAGGTCATGCTCGACTTCTGGGAGAAGCGGTTCGACGTGCTCGTGTGCACCACCATCGTGGAGTCCGGCCTCGACGTCTCCAACGCCAACACCATGATCATCGAGCGCGCCGACACCCTCGGGCTCTCCCAGCTGCACCAGCTGCGTGGTCGGGTCGGCCGCGGCCGCGAGCGGGCCTACGCCTACTTCCTCTTCCCGCCGGACAAGCCGCTGACCGAGACCGCCCACGAGCGGCTGGCCACCCTGGCCCAGCACTCCGACCTGGGCGGTGGCATGGCGATCGCGATGAAGGACCTGGAGATCCGCGGCGCGGGCAACCTGCTCGGCGGCGAGCAGTCGGGACACATCGCCGACGTCGGGTTCGACCTCTACGTCCGACTCGTCGGGGAGGCGGTCCACGAGTTCAAGGGCGGGGGACCGGTCGAGCAGACCGAGATGAAGATCGAGCTGCCGGTCGACGCCCACCTGCCCCACGGCTACGTCGCCAGCGAGCGGCTGCGACTGGAGATGTACAAGCGGCTGGCCGAGGTGCGTCACGACGAGGACGTCGCGCTGCTCCGTGAGGAGCTCGTCGACCGGTACGGCGAGCCGCCCGAGGCTGTCCGCAGCCTCCTGGAGGTGGCGCTGCTCCGGGCCCGGGCCCGCCAGGCGGGCCTGACCGACATCACCATCCAGGGCAACTACGTGCGCTTCGCACCCGTCGACCTGCCCGAGTCCGGGGGGCTCCGCGTCTCCCGGCTCTATCCCGGGACGCTGGTCAAGCCGCAGGTCAGTACCATCTTGGTGCCGAGGCCGAAGACGGCGCCCGTCGCGGGTCAACCGATCCGCGGGGAGGCGCTGCTGGTCTGGGTGCGCGAGGTGATCGACTCCGTGCTCGACCGGCCGGCCGTGGGAGCCTCGTCGTGAACCGAACCGCCCGCTGACTGCCGAACCGCTGACTGCCGAACCCGCTGACTGCCGAACCCGCTGACCGGTGGGCCGGCCGACCAAGGAGCGACCTGTGCTCGTGAACCGCCGATCCCTCCCGGCACGACACCGCCGCCGGCTGCCGGCCGTCGCCGGTCTCACCGCGATCGCGGTGACCTCGTTGACCGCCTGCTCGGGACCCGGCCCCGGCGTCGCCGCGGACGTCGAGGGCACCCAGATCAGCACCTCCGAGGTCGACGACTTCGCGTTGCTGCTCTGCAGCCTCGGCGGGGTCCCCGGTGGTGAGGAGGCGGCGACCAAGTCGGCTCGCCAGCAGGCCCTCACCCTGCTCATCGGCAACGTGGTCGCCTTCGACCTCATCGACGAGGATGCGGTGGACCCGGCGGCCGTCGAGCAGGCAGTCGCCCAGAACGCGCAGGCGCGCGAGAGCGTGCCCGAGGACGAGGTCGCGACCTTCGACGCCTTCGTCGAGGACTTCTCGCGCGCGCAGATCGGGCTCGTCGAGCTGGGTCGCGAGTCGTTGGAGGAACAGGGTCAGAGCCCGACCGAGATCACCGAGGACGTCGCCTTCGCCGAGGGGCAGCGGTTGCGCCAGGAGCGAGCGGCCGAGACCGACGTCGAGCTGGACCCGCGCTTCGGCAGCGTGACCGCCGGCGTCGTCGGCCCCAGCTCGGAGCAGCTGTCCGTGCCGGTCTCCGACCTCGCGGTCGAGGGGAGCTCGGCCGAGCCGTCGGCGACCCTCGGCGGGCTGCTGCCGGCGTCGCAGAAGTGCTGACGGTGTGACGCAGAGTCCGACGTCGAACCCGGACCGGAACCCGCCGGGGTCCCGTCTGCTCGAGCTCGTCGAGGTGATGGACCGGCTGCGCACCGAGTGCCCCTGGGACCGCGAGCAGACCCACCGGTCGCTGGCGACGTACCTGCTGGAGGAGACCTACGAGACCCTCGAGGCCATCGACACCTGGGACGCGACCGGCGAGGACCGCGACCTGGTCGAGGAGCTGGGAGACCTGCTGCTGCAGGTCGTCTTCCACGCCCGCGTCGCCTCCGAGCGCCGTCCCGGCGGCTTCGACATCGACGACGTGGCGGGCGGTATCTGCGACAAGCTGGTGCACCGGCACCCCCACGTGTTCGCCGGGCTCGAGGTCGCCGACGCCGCGGAGGTCGACCGCAACTGGGAGCGTCTCAAGGCGGCCGAGAAGCAGCGCTCGCACGTGCTCGAGGGCGTGCCCCTGGCCCTTCCGGCGCTGGCGCTGGCCGACAAGGTCCTGTCACGGCTGGCCAAGGCCGGGCTCGAGCCGGAGCCCGTCGACCCCGGTGTCGGTGCCGACCTGCTGGCCCTGGTGGCCCGGGCGCGGTCACGGGGCGTCGACCCCGAGCAGGCCCTGCGTGACGCCGTGCGCCAAGCGGCCCCGCCGCCGGCGACCGCCGATGCGGTGCCGGGCCGCGTACCGCCCCGCGCCTGAGGCCGGGCGAGCCGGACCGGTCCGCGCCGCCGCACGGGTCTAGGCTGGGTCGCGGTCGGACGGAGCGCTACGGCGCCCCGACCGGACGAGCACCGCACCAGCACCAGACCAGCACCAGACCAGCACCAGACCAGCACGCCGGACCGACACGGGAGCGCAGACACGTGGCATCGATCGAAGCCGTAGGAGCCCGCGAGATCCTCGACTCGCGAGGGAACCCGACCGTCGAGGTGGAGGTGGCGCTCGACGACGGCACGATCAGTCGCGCCGCGGTGCCGTCCGGTGCCTCGACCGGTGCCTTCGAGGCGGTGGAGCTGCGCGACGGCGGTGACCGCTACGCCGGCAAGGGCGTCACCAAGGCGGTCGACGCCGTCATCGACACCATCGCCCCGGCCCTGCTCGGCATGGAGGCCTCCGAGCAGAGGCTCGTCGACCAGGCCCTGCTCGACCTCGACGGCACCGACAACAAGGCCACGCTCGGCGCCAACGCGATCCTCGGCGTCTCCCTGGCCGTGGCGCGTGCCGCGGCCGACTCCGCGGACCTGCCGCTCTTCCGCTACGTCGGGGGCCCGAACGCCCACGTCCTGCCGGTGCCCATGATGAACATCCTCAACGGCGGCGCGCACGCCGACACCGGCGTCGACGTCCAGGAGTTCATGGTCGCCCCCATCGGCGCCTCCACGTTCCGCGAGGCGCTGGAGCAGGGCGCCGCGGTCTACCACGCGCTCAAGGCCGTGCTGAAGGAGAAGGGCTTCGCCACCGGGCTCGGTGACGAGGGCGGCTTCGCCCCCGACCTGGCCAACAACCGCGCCGCCCTGGACCTCATCGCCGAGGCGGTCGGCAAGACCGGCCTGAAGCTCGGCGACGACGTCGTGCTGGCGCTCGACGTGGCCGCCACCGAGTTCTGCGAGAACGGCACCTACACCTTCGAGGGCCAGAGCCGCAGCGCCTCGGACATGCAGGCCTACTACGCCGAGCTGTGCGAGGCCTACCCGATCGTCTCCATCGAGGACCCCCTCGACGAGGAGGACTGGGAGGGCTGGGCGTCGATGACCTCGGCCCTGGGCGACAGGATCCAGATCGTCGGCGACGACCTCTTCGTCACCAACGTCGAGCGTCTGCAGCGCGGCATCACCGACAGCTCGGCCAACGCGCTGCTGGTGAAGGTCAACCAGATCGGCTCGCTCACCGAGACCCTCGACTCGGTCGACCTCGCGCACCGCAACGGGTTCCGCTGCATGATGAGCCACCGCTCGGGCGAGACCGAGGACACCACCATCGCCGACCTCGCCGTGGCCACCAACTGCGGCCAGATCAAGACCGGTGCCCCGGCGCGCTCGGAGCGGGTGGCGAAGTACAACCAGCTGCTGCGCATCGAGGAGGAGCTCGACGAGGCCGCCCGGTACGCCGGTCGCGGCGCCTTCCCGCGGTTCTCGGTCTGAGCCGGCCCGCCTCCGACCCGCCCCGTCCGCCAGCCGACCCGCCCGACCGCCCGAGCAGGGAGACCGACCCGTGGCCCCACAGCGACGACCCGGACGACCGTCCCGCGGACCGCGGGACGGTCTGACCGACGCGCGCGGCGCCCGCCGGACGCCCGGCGGTCGACGAGGTGCTCGTCCGGCCCGTCCCGCGTCGCGGGCCGGCTCATCGACGGGGGAGGCGATCGTGGCGCGCCCACGTTTCACCGGGCGGGCCCTGGTCCTGCTGCTCGTGGTGGCCGCGCTGGTGGCCTCCTACGCCTCGAGCCTGGGTGCCTACGTCGACCAGCGTCAGCACGTCGCCTCCCTGCACGAGCAGATCGAGGACTCCGAGAGCGCCATCGCCGACCTGCGGCGCGAGAAGAAGCGGTGGCGTGACGACGCCTACGTGATCGCGCAGGCACGCGCCCGGTTCGCCTTCGGGTTCCCCGGGGAGATCGGCTACCAGGTGCTCGACGAGGACGGTCGGCCACTGGACCACGAGGACTCGCTGCCGGTGCCCACGGCTCCCGTCGAGGACGAGCCGGAGTGGTGGGAGACGACGGTGGAGTCCGTCGGCGTCGCCGGCGACCCGCCGAAGCCCGGCGAGGGTGTCCCTGTCGAGAAGATCACCACGCCGCCCGACCTGCGGGCCCCGACCAGCGAGACCGAGTGAGCGACACCACGACCGGGTCGTTCGCCGCCGCTGACGAGGCCGCGGTGGCCGCCCAGCTGGGCCGCACGCCTCGCGGCGTGGTGCGTGTGGGCCACCGGTGCCCGTGCGGCAACCCCGACGTCGTCACCACCGAGCCGCGTCTGCCCGACGGCACACCTTTCCCGACGACGTTCTACCTGACCTGCCCCCGCGCGGCGTCCCGGATCGGGTCGCTGGAGGGCGGCGGTGTGATGGCCGCGATGACGGAGCGCCTGGGCCAGGACGCCGACCTCGCCACGGCGTACCGGAAGGCGCACGAGCGCTACCTCGAGGAGCGCGAGGCGATCGCGCAGGTGCCCGAGATCGCCGGCATCTCCGCCGGCGGCATGCCCGACCGGGTCAAGTGCCTGCACGTCCTGGCGGCGCAGTCGCTGGCGCAGGGGCCGGGGGTCAACCCGCTCGGCGACGAGGTGCTGGCCGAGCTCGGCGACTTCTGGGCCGCCGGCCCGTGCGTGGATCCGGACTCCGGCGCGTGAGCGTCCGCCGGGTCGCGGCGGTCGACTGCGGCACCAACACCGTCAAGCTGCTCGTCGCCGACCTCGACCCCGAGTCCGGTGAGGAGCAGGAGCTGGTCCGGGAGAGTCGGATGGTGCGCCTCGGCCAGGGCGTCGACGAGACCGGCCGGTTGTCGGACGAGGCGCTGGAGCGGCTCTTCGCCGCCGTCGACGAGTACGCCGCGGTGGTGGCCGAGCACGACGTCGAGACCCTCCGCTTCTGCGCCACCTCGGCCGCGCGGGACGCCTCGAACGCCGCCGCCTTCACCGACGGTGTGCGCGAGCGCCTCGGGGTGGATCCGGAGGTGATCGCCGGTGCCGAGGAGGCTCAGCTCTCCTACGACGGCGCCACCCGCGGCCTGCCCGACCTCGTCGCCCCGCTGCTGGTCGTCGACATCGGGGGCGGCTCGACCGAGCTGGTGCTCGGCGACGCGCACGGCTCGGTGCGCGCCGGGCACTCCGTGGACATCGGCTCGGTGCGGCTCACCGAGCGCTGCCTGCGTTCCGACCCGCCCACGGCCGACGAGATCGCGCAGGCCGTCGCGGTCATCGACGCCGCCCTCGACGAGCTGCCCGACCGGGGCGTCGACCTCACGGCCGCCAGCAGCCTCATGGTCGTCAGCGGAACGGGCCTCACGGTCGCCGCGGCCGCTCTGGACCTGCCCGACCTCGACCGGACCGAGCTGCACCGCGCCACGGTCTCGGCGACCTCGGCCCGCGAGGCCGCGCTGCGGCTGGCCGCGATGCCGGTGGCCGAGCGGCGCACCCTGGGCTACATGCAGCCGGGCCGCGCCGACGTCATCGGCGCCGGCGCGCTGATCCTGGACCGGGTGCTGGAGCGCACCCCCGTCGACGAGCTGCGGGTCTCGATCAGCGACATCCTCGACGGGATCGCCTGGTCCTGCCTGGACCGATGAGCGAGGCGGTGGGTCCCCGATGAGCCGGCCGCTGCCGCACCCGCTCACCGGTCAGCCGTTCGGCTCCCCGGTGCCGCCGGGCACGGGCTGGCCCGACGACCCGGCGGGGCCGGACACGCCGGTCGCGCACGACGCCGACGGCGTGGTCCGGCTCGCCGGCAGGGCGACGCTCCTCGAGGTCGACGCCCGGGTGACGGTGTGCCGCGCCTGTCCGCGCCTGGTCGCCTGGCGCGAGGACGTCGCGGCGGCCAAGCGGGCGTCGTACGCCGAGGAGCCCTACTGGGGCCGGCCGATCGCCGGTTGGGGGGACGCCGACCCGCGGGTGCTGGTCGTCGGGCTCGCCCCGGCCGCCCACGGTGGCAACCGGACCGGGCGGATCTTCACCGGTGACCGCTCCGGTGACTGGCTCTTCGCCGCGCTGCACCGCGCCGGTCTGGCCCGGACCGCGACCAGCGTGCACGCCGGTGACGGCCAGGGGCTCGTCGACGCCCGGATGGTGGCAGCCGTGCGTTGCGCGCCGCCGGACAACAAGCCCACCACGGTCGAGCGCGACACCTGCGCGCCCTGGCTGCACCGTGAGCTGAGCCTGCTCGCGCCCACTGCACGGGTGGTGCTGTGCCTGGGCGGCTTCGGCTGGGACGCCGCGCTCGGCGCCCTCCGGGCCGTCGGGTACGTCGTCCCGCGCCCGAAGCCGCGCTTCGGCCACGGAGCCGAGGCCGTCCTGGAGGGGGGGCCGGACGACGGCGACGGTCGGGGGGTGACCCTGCTCGGCAGCTACCACCCCAGCCAGCAGAACACCTTCACCGGCCGATTGACCGAGGACATGCTGGACACGGTGATGGCCCGGGCGCGGACCCTGGCCGACCTGGCAGACTCCGGCCCGTGACCCTCCACGCCATCACCGTCATCGGCCACGACCGGCCCGGCATCATCGCCGAGACCACCGCCGCCCTGGGCGGGCTCGGGCTGAACCTCGAGGACTCGACGATGACCCTGCTGCGGGGCCACTTCGCGATGATGCTGGTGTGCCGCGGCGACGCCGACCGGGCCTCGGTCGAGACGGGGCTGGCCTCCCTGACCGCCGACGGCACGCTCGACGTGTCGGTCCGGGCCGTCCCCGACGAGGCTCCGGCCGAGCCGGTGCAGGCGTCGTACGTGCTGACCGTCCACGGCGCCGACCGGGTCGGGATCGTGAGCTCGGTGGTGGCGCGCGTGGCCGAGGTGGGCGGCAACGTCACCGACCTGACGACCCGGCTCGCCGGCGGCCTCTACCTGCTGGTGGCCGAGGTCGACCTGCCCGACGGGGTGGACGCCGACGCGCTGACGTCGGCGCTGCGAGGCACCGCCGGTGAGCTCGGGGTCGAGGCGACGCTGCGGGACCTGGAGAGCGACGACCTGTGACCGACCCCGCCCCCGACCCGAGCTCCGGCGGGCTGCTCGACGACGCCGTGGCGCGCTGGCGCGAGGCCGACCTCGGGGTCGAGGGCCGCGTGCTCGAGGTCGTCACCGCCCCGGCGGGCGTGCTGTCGGAGCAGGGCGCCGACGTCGACCCGACCACGCCGGAGACCGTGCAGCTGGCCGCCGACCTGGTTGCCACCATGCGGGTCTCGCCCGGCTGCGTGGGCCTCGCCGCCCCCCAGGTGGGTGTCGGGGCGCGCGTGTTCTGCGTCGATGTCGGCGAGCACCCCAAGACCCGCGCCCACCACGGCACCTTCGTGCTGTGCAACGCCGAGGTGGTCGAGTCGTCCCGCAACGAGAAGGCCCGCGAGGGCTGCATGTCGGTGCCCGACTTCACCGGCGACGTGAAGCGCGCCTCCCGCGTGGTGGTGCGCGGCCAGCTGCCCGGCACCGGCGAGAGCGTCGAGATCGCGGCCGAGGCCTTCGAGGCCCGGGCGCTGCAGCACGAGATCGACCACTGCGCGGGGCAGCTCTTCCTCGACCGGGTGGCCGGTGCCCACGCCGTGCACCCGCGCAAGACGTACCTTTAGCCCGACGAGAGTCAGGGGCCCCCGTAGCCCAACGGCAGAGGCAGAGGTCTTAAAAACCTCGCAGTGTGGGTTCGACCCCCACCGGGGGCACGACGCCGTCCGGGGCGCGGCCTGCGAGGATGCCGGGCATGCCTGACCTGACGACCCGCTGGGGGCGCGAGCTCGACGTCGACGAGGTGCTCCCCGAGCATCCCCGGCCCCAGCTGGTCCGCCGCGACAGCCACGTCAACCTCAACGGCCGCTGGGAGCACGCGTTCACCGGTGCCGACGCCCCCGCTCCCACGACGTACGACGGCCCGATCGTGGTGCCGTTCTCCCCGGAGGCGCCGCTGTCCGGGGTCGGTCGTCAGCTGCAGCCCGGCGAGCGGCTGTGGTACCGCCGCACGGTCACGCTTCCCGACGGGTTCGTGCGTGACCGCGTGCTGCTGCACTTCGGCGCCGTCGACCAGACCTGCACGGTGTGGCTCAACGACGTCGAGGTCGGCCGCAACGAGGGCGGCTACTGGGCCTTCACCCTCGACGTCACCGACGCGCTGCGCCCGGGGGAGAACACCCTGGTGGTCGCCGTCCGCGACCTCTCCGACGGTCACGAGCACGCCTCGGGCAAGCAGCGGCTGCAGCGCGGCAACATCTGGTACACCGCCCAGTCGGGCATCTGGCAGACCGTGTGGATGGAGTCGGTGCCGGCCACGTACGTCGAGCGCCTCGCGCTCACGCCGCACCTCGCGGACGGTGAGCTCGAGGTCACCGTGCACGCGGCGGGGGCGCCCGTTCCGGACTCGGCCCGCGTCACCGTCGCCGGGCACGAGGTCGAGGTGCCGGTGGGGGAGCCCACGCGCATCGGCATCGACGACGTCCGGCCCTGGTCGCCGGAGGACCCCCACCTGTACGACGTGGAGGTCACCCTCGGCGCCGACCACGTGTCGTCGTACGCCGGGATGCGCAGCGTCGCGATCGCGACCGACGCCGACGGCACCCCGCGGATCACGCTCAACGGGGAGCCCTACCTCCATCTCGGGGTGCTCGACCAGGGCTACTGGCCCGACGGGTTGATGACTGCGCCGTCGGACGAGGCGCTGGTGCACGACGTCGCCACGATGAAACGGCTGGGCTTCACGATGCTGCGCAAGCACATCAAGATCGAGTCGATGCGGTTCTACCACCACTGCGACCGCCTCGGGATGCTGGTGTGGCAGGACGCGGTGAACGGTGGAGCGCCGTACCGCAAGCGCGCGGTGCGCAGCGCGAAGCCGCGTCACTTCGACGACACCGTGCGCCGCCTTCCCCTGGGTCGCGAGAGCGCCGAGGGCCGCGCGCTCTTCGAGCGCGAGCTGGCCCGCACCCTCGAGCAGCTCCACAGCGTCGTGTCGATCGTGGTCTGGGTGCCGTTCAACGAGGGATGGGGACAGTTCGACGCTGCCCGCATCGCGGGCGAGGTCGCCGGGCGTGACCCGAGCCGGCTGGTGGACCACGCCAGCGGATGGCACGACCAGGGCGCCGGGGACCTGTGGAGCCTGCACCTCTACCAGCAGGAGATCGCGGTGCCATCGCGGCCGTCGGCCGAGCGTCGCGCGGTGGTCCTCTCGGAGTACGGCGGGGTCTCGCTGCTGGTGCCCGGGCACGCCTTCGACGAGGACCGGACCTTCGGGCACGGCACCAGCCTGACCGAGGAGGGATGGCTGGATTCCTTCACCCGCATGCACCGTGACCAGATCGCCCCGGCGGTCCGTCAGGGGCTCGCCGGCACCGTCTACACCCAGCTCTCCGACGTCGAGGACGAGGTCAACGGACTGCTGACCTACGACCGGGAGAGCAGCAAGGCCCCCGAGGCCGACATCCGGGCAGCGGTCGAGGCGGTGCGCTCGGCGTACGGCGACCGGGGCACGCGCTGAGCCGGCGGGCGCGGATGCGCCCCACCCCGGAGGAGGTTTCTCCGATTCCTGGGGCTTTCGGCTCGCGGTCGTGGACGGTTCGTGGCAACGTGCGGTGATGACCGCACTCTCGGACCGCTCCCTCGTCTTCGCCCTCAGTGGCGCCACCGAGCTCATCGACCCCCACCTGTGCAGCGAGCTGCGTGAGTCGGGCGCCGCCACGCTGCAGGTCAACGTCTGCGACGTCGCGGTGCGGGCCGGCTTCCGGCTGGCCACCGTCGACCCTCCGGTCGACGCCGTGGTCACCCTGACCGGGGACGTGGACGTCGATCGAGCCCACCGCACGCTCGCCGAGCGAGGCACGGTGGTGGGCGCCTGGTGGACCGAGGTGGAGACCCCGCTCGAGCCGGTCGAGACCCCGCAGGGCCAGCGGCTCGACGCCCTGGCCCAGGTGGCGCTGCTGCGCCGACCGGCCGCGATGGCCGAGGACGAGTGGCTCCACGTGTGGAAGGTCGAGCACACGCAGGTGGCGCTGGACACGCAGACCGCGTCGGGCTGCGTCCAGCACCGCGTCACCGGCGCGGCGCTGCCCGACAGCCCCGACGTCGCGGCCGTGGTGGAGGAGCACTTCCCGATGGAGGCGGTCTCGGACCCGCACGCCTTCTACGGCACCGGCGGGGACAAGGCCGAGCTCGACCGCCGGATGACCACGATGGTGGCCTCCGTGCAGCGATTCGGCGCCGACCGTGACCTCGACGTGGTGCCGACGAGCCGCTACCGCTGGGTCTTCTAGGCGCAGGCGACGGCGGCGGGAGTCGTCACATCGACTCCTTGAGCCGCTTCTTCTCCGCCTCGACGTCGAAGTCGGGCTTCGGCCACTCGAGGTCGAGTCCCTTCAGCGTCTCGAGCAGCACCTGCGCCACGGCGAGCTTGCGGTACCACTTCCGGTGCGCCGGTACGACGAGCCAGGGTGCGGGGGTGGTGTTGGTCCGCTCCAGGGCGATCTCGTAGGCCTTCTGGTACTCGTCCCAGTGCTCGCGCTCGTCGATGTCGGCGGGGTTGTACTTCCAGTACTTCGTGGGGTCCTCCAGCCGCGCCATGAGCCGTTCGGCCTGACGCGCCTTGGAGGCGTGCAGCATCACCTTGACGATCGTGACGCCGGAGTCGACGAGCTCGGCCTCGAAGTCGTTGATCGCGCCGTAGCGGCGCTCGATCTCCTCGGGCTTGGCGAGCCCGTGGACGCGGGCGATGAGCACGTCCTCGTAGTGGGAGCGGTCGAAGACGCCGATCTTGCCGGGGCCGGGGAGCCGCTTCTCGATGCGCCACAGGAAGTCGTGCCGCTTCTCGGCGTCGGTCGGGGCCTTGAAGGAGGCGATGTCGAGTCCCTGGGGCTCCATCAGCCCGGCGGCGTCACGGACGATGCCGCCCTTGCCGCTGGTGTCCATGCCCTGCAGGACCAGGAGCACGCGCCGCTCGTCACCCTCGATGCCGCGGGCGAAGAGCATCTCCTGGAGGTCGGCGAGCTCGACGCCGACCTCGAAGAGCGCCTTCTTGGCGGCGTCCTTGTCCTTTGAGGACGAGCCGGGCCACTCGGGGGTCGCCTTCGTGTCGATCGCGCTCAGGTCGACCGGGCCGGGGGGCAGGCGCAACGCCTCGGTGAAAGCCATGCTCCACCCTGTCACGCCGACAGGATCGACGTCTCGGAGCCGCAGGAATGGCGTCTCGGGCCTGCGGGAAAGACGTTTCGGCAACGGGGGAACGGGTTGCGCGCGCTTTCAGCATCACTTCAGGTCCGCGACCTACGATGAGGGGGCGAACCAGCCGACCGAGCACCTGGCCGCCCCGTCCTGCGAGGAGACATGATGCACAGCAGCAACCCCGTGTTCCGCCGATCCGAGGGCTTCAACGGCCGCGGCTCGACCAGCGGGATCACCTACCCGTCCCAGGGCGCTCCGGCGTACGGCGCCGGCACCCAGCAGGCCCCGTCGTGGGACAACGCGCCCCAGCAGGGCCAGCAGCACGGCCAGCAGGACCCCTACGGCAACCAGTACGGCGGCCCCGGGCAGTCGGTCGACCAGGGTCGGATGACCATCGACTCGGTCGTGCAGAAGACCGGCCTGACCGTCGGCGTCGTCGCCCTCGTGGCGGCCGCGACCTGGATGCTCACCGGTGACTTCTCCACCGCCACCCCCGCCGAGCAGGAGGCCATCGCCGGCAACCTGTACCTGCTGTCGATGGTCGGTGCGTTCGTGGGCTTCGGCCTGGCGATGGTCAACTCCTTCAAGCGCGTCGTGAGCCCGCCTCTGGTGCTGGCCTACGCGGTGTTCGAGGGCGTCTTCGTGGGTGCCTTCAGCAAGGTCATCGAGGCCAGCTTCGGTGACGGCAACGGGATGCCGGGCCTGGTCATCGGAGCAGTGCTGGGAACCATGGGTGCGGTCGCCGGCACGCTGGCGGCCTACAAGTTCTTCGACATCAAGGTCAGCAGCAAGTTCCGCACCTGGGTGGTGGCGGCGATGTTCGGCTTCGTGGCCATCTCGCTGCTCAACCTGGTGCTGGGCATGTTCGGCGCCGACTTCGGCTTCAACGGCTTCGGCCCGATGGGTCTGGTCTCCAGCCTCATCGGCCTCGGTCTCGGTGTGCTGCTGCTGATCCTCGACTTCGACTACGTCGAGCGCGGCATCGAGGCCGGGCTGCCGGAGCGGGAGTCGTGGCGCGCCGCCTTCGGCCTGACCGTGACCATCATCTGGATCTACATCGAGCTCCTCCGGATCCTCGCCATCCTGCGCGGCGGCGACTGATCCCTCGCGCTCCAGACGCACCACCGGCCTGCTCGGCCCGAGAGCCCCCCGGCGTGACCCGGGGGGCTCTCGCATTTCTTGAACGCCGCTCACGGCCGAGGATGCGCGCGTGGTCGCGGGTGATCGCAAGCTCGCGGCGACGCCCGCGGGCGCGCGGTGTCAGGGCTGGTCGAGGGGTGTGGTGCCGGAGGGGGTGACGAGGTAGCGGCGGCCGTGGGGGCTGGTCCAGGTGAGGTCGTGGGTGAGGGGGTCGCGTTCGGGGGTCCAGTCGCCGTTGGTCTTGAGGCGGTGGTGGAAGCGGCACAGGCGCGACAGGTTCGGTGTCCGGGTTTGTTGGGGTGGTCCGCCGTCGTCGGGTGGTCGCCAGGGGTGGAGGTGGTCGAGGTCGTGGCGTCCGGCGTTGTTGCACCAGGGGAAGGTGCAGGTGGGGTCGCGTTCGAGGACCTGTCGTCGGAGTCGGGGTGGGATCTCGTAGGAGTCGACGGCGATCTCGGTGGTCTGGTCGATGACGGGGGTGATGGTGAGGCGGGTGCCGGGGGTGAGTCCGGCGAGCCACCGTTCGAGGGTGGCGGTGGTGCGGGCTCCGAGCCGGAGCCCGGCGCGGTCGACGCGGACGAGGTCGGCGGGTTCAGCGAGGTCGTCGGCGGTCTCGACGTCGTCGGACGAGGCCTCGCATGCGGTGTCGGGGCCGGGTGCCGCGTCGCACGCGACCTCCGGGTCCCACCTCGCCGCCGCTGGTGATGAGGGTCCGCAGGGCGTCGAGGTGCAGGTGGAGGTGGAGGGTGGGGACCTGCCGGGTGGGTAGCTGCCGGGTGGGCCGGGCCGACCGGGCCGACCGTCGCGCCTCGGTGGTCCCAGTGGCGCCTTCCGCGGCCCGGTCCTGTGCCTGCTCGTCTGCGGTGCGGGTGAGGTCGAGGGCGTACTGGGGGTCGGCGAGCACGCCGAGGGCGCGGGCCCGACGGATCTCGCGTCGCTCGCGGTCGCCGAGCTCGCCCAGGGTGGTGGCCATGGTGTCGAGGGCGTGGTCGAGGGCGCAGGCGTCGGGGGTGTCCAGCAGGCCGGTGAGGTCGGTGGTGCCGTCCAGGCGGTCCTCGAACCAGACGCCGCGTTTCTCGGCCGCGGCGGCGTCGCGTTCGGCGGCGAGGTCGGGCTCGTGGCGGAGGATGGCGGCGTCGACGGCTCGCTCGATGCGTCCGAGGGAGAGCTTGGCTGCGAACGGCGCGAGGGAGGCGTCGACGGCGTTGGCGGTGGCTGCGCCCAGGGTGATGGTGCGCTCGGCGATGCGGCGGGCCTTCCACGCGGGCAGGACGCCGGCCATGACCTGGGCCCAGCAGCGCGGGAGGCGATCGCGCAGCTCGACGGCTTGTCCGACGTAGGCACGTCCGGCTGCCTCGCTCAGGCCGAGGGCGGTGGCGAGCTCGACGACGGCGTACTCCTCGACCATGAACGCGCCCTCGCCGGCCGAGCGCAGCACCCCTTCGACGCCGCCCTCGGCCACCGCCTGCTTCACGAAGGCGTCCCCGCTAGCGACGAAGGAGGTGCTGACGTCGGGGTGCGCGGCTCCGATGAGACCCTGGGCGATGTCGGCGCGAGCGACGCGGTGCAGGTCGGCCCAGTGCGCCACGCCGCGCAGCTCGCGCGCCGCCGCCAGGTCCTGGGCCCGACGCTGACCCACGACCCAGCCCAGCGCGTCCGGTGCGTCCAGCCCGAGGACCTCGACGTCCTCGCTCGACCCCGCCACCGGCCCCGGCCCCGGGCGCGCCGCCAGCCGGGAGGGCGGGATCTGGGTCGTCGTCATGCATCCAAAACTAGGCGTCGCCACCGACAGTTCGGGCGCCAGACCAGGCCTCTCCCCAGGTCCGATGAGAACCTTTCTCCCAAAGTCTTGTGACGTGCGACGGCGCCCGTCCGCCAGGGGACCCGGAGCGCTGCGGAACCGGCACCAGGGACCGAGGAACCGGGTGAGACACATCGACTGACAACGCAGGCGGTACGATTGCCTCGATTCGACGGACAGGCCCGCCCGGGCCCGCGTTGAACGAGCCGAGGAACACGACGGACACCGAGCCCGGCGTCCGCGCTGCGAGGAGGCACAACCCCATGCGTCGACCCACCATCGCGCTGGCTGCGCTCACCGTGACCGCCGTCGCCTCCGCGGGCCTCCTGGCCGCGGCGCCGGCCGCGCCGGCCGACCCCGACCCGGCCGAGCGCCGGGCGCCCACCGGCAAGCGGGCGGTCATGGTGGTCGGCAACAACTGGGACGGCACCGCGACCATCGTCGACGCGCGCACGCACCGGAAGCTCACCCGCATCAACATCGTCCCCGACCTCGAGCAGGAGCTGCGGGCCATCCGCACCAGCCCCGACCGGCTCGCCTTCTACCTCGCGGTCCAGCAGGGGGTGGGGGAGGGGCACGACCAGTACGTCGACGACGCCTTCACCACGCGCAACGGCCGCTTCGTCGCGGTCTCGCGCCCCAGCCTGTCCGACGTGGTGTGGATCGACCTGAAGAAGGCAGCGGCCGGTGAGCGCGACAGCATCGTCGCCGAGCGACAGATGGACGGCTACCGCACCGACCACATGGGTGTCTCGCCGGACGGCCGGCGCCTGCTGGTCTCCGACTCGACCGAGCGCCAGGTCATCGAGTACAGCATGGTCGACGAGCGACGGTCCGACGGCACCCGGGTCCGGTTGGGACAGCGGCTGCGGACCTTCGAGTCGGGCGACACTCCGCACGAGAACAACTACTCCGAGGACGGCCGGCGGATCTTCCACGCCTCGATCGGCCGCGTCTACACCGCGCCCGACCAGGACCTCCCGACCCCGATCCCCGACGACTTCGTCCACGACTCGGTCAAGGCCGACCGCTGGCTCGAGGTCGTGCGCAACCGTGACTTCACGGTCACCAAGCGCTGGGACATGGGCCTGGAGCTGGAGGAGGCCGGCCACCCCGACATGAGCAGCGCCGTACGACCGGTGGCCTTGAGCCCCGACGAGCGCACGATGTACCTCCAGGTGTCGTTCTTCCACGGCATCGTCGAGTTCGCCCTGGACAAGCCCGACGTGGCCGGCAGCGCGGACTACGAGACCGGCGCCCTGGGTGAGGACGGCGTGCCGGAGCCCGGGACCGGCCGGGTCGTGCGACTGATCAAGCTGCCCAACCTCGTCCGGGACGTGCCCCGCGAGCAGTACGTGCTGGACTCGGCCCATCACGGCATCGCGATGAACGAGAGCGGGCGCAAGCTGTGCGTCTCGGGCACGATGTCGGACTACGCCGCGCTCGTGAACCCCCGCACCGGTGACCGGAAGATCTTCCGCGGCGACGCCCGTTTCCTGCGCAACCGTGAGTACTCCAAGCCCTACTGGGCCACCGAGGGGCCGAGCAACACCTGCTGGATGTCGATGAGCGGCAGCGACATGGTGACCGTCATCGACTTCCGCACCGAGAAGGTGATCGCCGAGGTCGCGGTCGGTGACCACCCGCAGCGCGTCCGCGAGGGCCGCATCCGCGAGCGCATCGTCGCGACGTTCTGACGCTGCTCCTGGCGAGCGACCTGGCGAGCGACCCGGTCGGCTCCGCAGGGCGGTCGGTCAGGCCGGCTCGGGCGTCGCTCCGGGATCGCCGGAGCGGTCCTCCACGTCCTGCGGGGTCTCGACCTCGGTCTCGGGCTGGCGGCGGCGGCGGCGCAGCTGCACGAAGCGTCCCCGAGGGGCTCCGGCGGGCTTCTCGGCGTCGTCGACCGGCTCGACGGAGGCTCCGGGGTGCCGGGCCGCCTCGAGCACGGCGATGTCGATGGGCAGCAGTGCCTCGCCCCGCTCGTACTCCGGGAGCTCGTCCTCGGCCGGGGCCAGGTCGAGGGCAGCCAGCACGGTGGGGAGGACGGCCGAGGACATCCGGGCGTAGCCGGCGGCGGAGGGGTGGAAGCGGTCGGGGCCGAAGAGCAGGTCGGAGAGCCGCTGGAACTCCGAGCTCAGCACCGAGGCGAGGGCCACGGCCCGCCCGCCGTGCTGAACCACGGCGGTCGCCTGAGCAGCCGCGAGCCGGCGCGACCAGGCTCGAGCGACCTGCTTGAGCGGGGACGCCAGCGGCTCGATGGTGCCCAGGTCGGGACAGGTCGCCACCACCACCTCGACACCGGCCTGGCGCAGTCGGAGAAGCTGGGTGGTCAGGTTGCGGACGGAGGCGCGCACGGTGACGGCGTGGGTGACGTCGTTGCCGCCGATGAAGATCACCGCGACGTGGGGCTCCAGGGGCAGCACGCGGTCCACCTGACCGGCCAGGTCCTTGGTCTGGGCGCCCACGGTGGCCACCGAGGTCAGGTAGACCCGGCGGTCAGCGGCCTCGGCCACCCCGGAGGCCAGGTAGGCGCCGGGGGTCTCCTCGACGCTGCCCACGCCGTAGCCGGCCGCGGAGGAGTCGCCGATGAGGGCCACCTTGATCGCCGGCCCGGGGCGGCCGTGGCCGTACCAGCCGGACGGCGCCGGAGGATCGCCCTCGGCGTTGCCGATGGCACGGCGCGCGAGCTGCGCCTCGGCGTACAGGATTCCGTAGACGGAGCTGCCGACCAGGGACAGCCCACCGCCGCCGTAGGCGGCGATCCGCTTGGCCGTTCCTCCTCTGCTCACGGCGTCACTGTACAAACGCCGCCCGCCCGCCCGGCGGCTGCCCACAGGCCGACCCGGGTGATTAACGCATCAGTGGGGTTTTCGCCTAGACTCGTACGTCGGCCCAACATGGGTCCGTCTTGTGCTGCCTCGCGGCTGCCCCTCGACATCGCCCTCGTGGCGGCGCCGAACCTGGGGAAGAGGTGCTCAGGGCGGTGTCATGAGGTCCACCCGGCGCGAGAGATCGATCCGATGATCGTACGTCGTGCCGGGGCGGTTCGCGGGCCACCCGAGAGACGAATCCCCACCCCACGACAGATTGCGGAGGACATGCCGAAGAAGGAAGGCGTCATCGAGATGGAGGGCACCATTGTGGAAGCCCTCCCGAACGCGATGTTCCGGGTCGAGCTGAGCAACGGCCACAAGGTCCTGGCTCACATCAGCGGCAAGATGCGGCAGCACTACATCCGCATCCTTCCCCAGGACCGGGTCGTCGTCGAGCTGTCGCCCTACGACCTGACGCGTGGCCGGATCGTCTACCGGTACAAGTAGCACCCCGTGCAGGAGCAGGGCTCCTGCACGCCCGGGCATGCCCCGGGGACTGTCCAGCCGACAAAGAACAGGACTGCACCGTGAAGGTCAACCCGAGCGTCAAGCCGATCTGTGACAAGTGCAAGGTGATCCGTCGCCACGGCCGCGTCATGGTGATCTGCGAGAACCCTCGCCACAAGCAGCGCCAGGGCTGACAAGCCGGCGCACGCACCACAACTGAACAACCACCCACAACGTGTTCGCTAGCCAGGCCCCGGCCTGGTGAAGACACCTCCGGAGCAGTGGCCGGAGCCCGCCGTGGCAGGCGGGACGCGACACGACAGAAACCACCGCGACGTACAGGAGGACCTCCGCGTCCTCCGAGAAAGGGCCACCCATGGCACGCCTCGTCGGTGTGGACCTCCCGCGCGACAAGCGCATCGAGGTCGCACTCACCTACATCTACGGCATCGGCCGTACCCGCGCCCAGCAGCTGCTCACCGACACCGGTGTCAGCCCGGACACCCGTGTCCACGCGCTGGGTGAGGAGGAGCTGGTGAAGCTCCGCGACGCGATCGAAGCGAACTTCAAGATCGAAGGTGACCTCCGTCGTGAGGTCCAGGCGGACATCCGCCGCAAGATCGAGATCGGTAGCTACCAGGGCCGTCGTCACCGGATGAACCTCCCGGTCCGCGGTCAGCGCACCAAGACCAACGCGCGCACCCGCAAGGGTCCCAAGCGCACTGTCGCCGGCAAGAAGAAGGCCAAGTGACGGTTCTCGCCAGGCTCGCTCGTCGAGCTCTGTCGAGCCTCACCGGCTGACTTCCACCCAGACTTTTCACCAGCAACTCAGGAGATAACGAATGCCTCCCAAGGGCCGTCAGGCCGGCGCCAAGAAGGTGCGCCGCAAGGAGAAGAAGAACGTCGCTCAGGGCGAAGCCCACATCAAGAGCACGTTCAACAACACGATCGTGACGATCACCGACCCGCACGGTGCGGTGATCTCGTGGGCATCGGCCGGCACCGTCGGCTTCAAGGGCTCGCGCAAGTCCACCCCGTTCGCGGCGCAGATGGCTGCCGAGGCAGCGGGTCGTCGGGCGATGGAGCACGGCATGAAGAAGATCGACGTCTTCGTCAAGGGCCCGGGCTCGGGCCGCGAGACTGCGATCCGCTCGCTGGGTGCGATCGGCCTCGAGGTCGGCACCATCCAGGACGTGACCCCCACCCCGCACAACGGATGCCGGCCGCCCAAGCGCCGTCGCGTCTGACCCGCCGACTCAAGAAACTAGGAGACATCTGACATGGCCCGTTACACCGGCCCCATGACCAAGAAGTCCCGTCGACTCGGTGTTGACCTGGTCGGCGGCGACATGGCGTTCGAGCGCCGCCCCTTCCCGCCCGGCCAGCACGGCCGCGGTCGGATCAAGGAGTCCGAGTACCTCCTGCAGCTCCGTGAGAAGCAGAAGGCTCGCGTCACCTACGGCATCCTCGAGAAGCAGTTCGTCCGCTACTACCACGAGGCCTCGCGTCGTCCCGGCAAGACCGGTGACAACCTGCTCCAGATGCTGGAGTGCCGCCTGGACAACGTGGTCTACCGCGCCGGCTTCGCCCGCACCCGCCGTCACGCCCGCCAGCTGGTCAACCACGGCCACTTCCTGGTGAACGGCAAGAAGGTCGACATCCCCTCCTTCCAGGTCACGCAGTACGACGTGGTCGACGTGCGTGAGAAGTCGCTCGAGATGACCCCGTTCATCGTGGCCCGCGAGACCTTCGGCGAGCGCATCGTCCCCGGTTGGATGGACGTCGTCATCGACCGCATGCGGATCCTGGTCCACCAGCTCCCCGTGCGTGCGCAGATCGAGCTGCCGGTCCAGGAGCAGCTCATCGTCGAGTACTACTCCAAGAAGTGAACGTGCGGGGGGCTCCGCCCCCCGCATACCCCCCGGTCCGGGTCGTCCTGCACGACCGCGTGCCGCTTTCCCTCGACAAGTCGGGTCCATCAAATAGAGGTTGGTCCCGGGAAGGACACACCAAGTGCTCATCGCACAGCGCCCCACTCTCTCCGAAGAGGTCGTCGACGAGTTCCGCTCGAAGTTCATCATCGAGCCCCTCGAGCCCGGCTTCGGCTACACCCTCGGCAACTCGCTCCGCCGCACCCTGCTCTCCTCGATCCCCGGTGCCTCCGTCACGAGCATCAAGATCGACAACGTCCTCCACGAGTTCTCCACCATCGAGGGGGTCAAGGAGGACGTCACCGAGGTCATCCTCAACCTGAAGGACCTCGTCGTCTCCTCCGAGCAGGACGAGCCCGTCACGATGTACCTGCGCAAGCAGGGCCCCGGTGACGTCACCGCCGCCGACATCGCGCCGCCGGCCGGTGTCGAGGTGCACACGCCCGACCTGAAGCTCGCCACCCTGAACGACAACGGCAAGCTCGAGATGGAGCTCGTCGTCGAGCGGGGCCGCGGCTACGTCAGCTCGGCGCAGAACAAGGGTCTGGACAACGAGATCGGCCGCATGCCGGTCGACTCGATCTACAGCCCGGTCCTCAAGGTGACCTACAAGGTCGAGGCCACCCGAGTCGAGCAGCGCACCGACTTCGACAAGCTCATCATCGATGTCGAGACCAAGCGCTCCATGCGTCCCCGCGACGCGATCGCCTCGGCCGGCAAGACCCTGGTCGAGCTGTTCGGCCTGGCCCGTGAGCTCAACGTCGAGGCCGAGGGCATCGACATCGGTCCTTCGCCGGTCGACGAGCAGCTCGCGGCCGACCTGGCGCTGCCGGTGGAGGACCTCAACCTCACCGTCCGCTCCTACAACTGCCTCAAGCGCGAGGGCATCCACACCGTGGGTGAGCTCATCTCCCGCTCGGAGCAGGACCTGCTCGACATCCGCAACTTCGGCGCCAAGTCCATCGACGAGGTCAAGCTGAAGCTGCACGAGATGGGTCTGTCGCTCAAGGACAGCGCCCCGGGCTTCGACCCCTCGCTGGCCCTGGCCTCCTACGAGGACGACGACGACAGCTTTGTCGAGGACGAGCAGTACTGAGCTGAACCGGGTGGGCGCCGAACCTGAGGCGCCCATCCAGCACACCCCCTACCCGAGTACCTGACACGGCTCGGGAGAATCGAGAAGCACCATGCCTACCCCCAAGAAGGGCTACCGCCTCGGCGGTTCCTCCTCGCACCAGAAGGCCATCCTCAACAACCTGGCGACCTCGCTCTTCGAGCACGGTCGGATCACCACCACCGAGGCCAAGGCGCGCATGCTGCGCCCGTTCGCGGAGCGGCTGATCACCAAGGCCAAGAAGGGTGACCTGCACAACCGGCGCATCGTGCTGCGTGCGGTCAAGGACAAGGGCGTGGTGCACACGCTCTTCACCGAGATCGGCCCGCAGTTCGCCGAGCGTCCGGGTGGCTACACCCGCATCACCAAGATCGGCCCCCGCAAGGGCGACAACGCCCCCATGGCGGTCATCGAGCTGGTGACCGAGCCCTACGCGCCCAAGGCGAGCTCGGGTT
>CAVQOY010000003.1:0-11625 GCA_963714625.1 uncultured Actinomycetota bacterium
ACCCGAAGGCCCCGGCGGACTCCGCCGGGGCCTTCGGCGTGCCCGGGGTCGTCGCGGGGCTACAGCACGCCGCGAGGGCGGAACTGGACCGAGACGCGGGGCCCGCAGGACGACGTGCTCTTCGGCACGGCGTGCTCCCAGGTCCGCTGGCACGAGCCGCCCATGACCAGCAGGTCGCCGTGGCCGAGCGTGAAGGTCCGCGTCAGCCCTGCCAGGGAGTCGACCGAGTCGGGGTCCGGTCGCAGCTGGAGCCGGCGCGGCTCGCCGAGGGACAGGATCGCGACCATCGTGTCGGCGGTGCGGCCCCGCCCGATGCGGTCGCCGTGCCACGCCACCGAGTCGCGACCGTCGCGGTAGAGGCAGAGCCCGCTCGTCACGAACCGCTCGCCCAGCTCGGGCTCGTAGTGGTCGCTCAGCTGCTCACGCACGCCGGTCAACGCGGGGTGCGGGAGCTCCTCGCCCGCCCCGTAGTGCGCCAGCAGCCGAGGCACGTCGACGACACGGTCGTACATCCGGCGGCGCTCGGCCTGCCAGGGCACCGAGCGGAGCAGCTCGAGGAAGACCGCGTCGGCCCCGGCCAGCCAGCCCGGACAGTGGTCCACCCAGGCTCCGCGCGTCAACGTCGTACGGCGAAGTCGGCCGGCCGGCGTGGGTGCCCCGCCCGGAGGACCAGCGCTCGCCGACCCGGCGTCGGGGGAGTCCGGCGGGTCGAAGAGCGACGACTGGAGCGTGAGCGCCATGCGAGCCACGGTAGCACCTGTTCGAACACCTGTGCGAGTCCCTGGCGGCACGTCCCGGGTCGACCCGCCCGCAGATGCGTGGGAAAGGCACCCCTCGGGGGCCGGCCGTGGGTGCTTTTCCCACGCATCTGCCGGTCGGGGGCCCTCTCCGCACCCGTCGCGAGACTAAGTTCGACGTACGGCGTCACGGGGGCGCTGCCGAGGAGGACCCATGGTGCTGCGCGCGACCGTCGCGAGCCTGGTGGCCCTGCTGACGCTCGGGGCCTGCTCGCAGACCGAGGAGACCGGCGGCACGCCCGGCTCGGAGACCCCGGTGACCCTCCAGCTGCCCGCCGCCGGGGCCGGGCGCTGCATGGCTCCGAGCGTCGACCGGCTGGCGCAGGCCGACGTCGCCTTCGACGGCACCGTCGACAAGATCAGTGGGACAACCGTGGAGATGCGCGTCGACTCGTGGTTCACCGAGGGCGCGGACGAGTCGGTCATCCTCACCACCCTGCGCGGCACCCGCACCACCGAGGCGATCCCGATCTTCCGCCAGGGGGACCGCTACCTCGTGGCGGCCGCGGGGGCCACGGTCATCGTCTGCGGCGTGAGCGACGTGTGGAGCCCCGAGCTCGAGGTGCTCTACCAGCGCGCCTTCGGCTGAGGCGAGCCCCGAGCCGGGCGGAGGGCGCGACCAGGCGGCGGGGCTGCGGAGCTGCACAGAGCCACCCGTGACAAAACGCAGTGGAGCCCGCAGGGGCTGACTCGGTAGCGTCGTGACTCAGGTCCCCGCGCTCCTCAAGCCTCCAGGATGTCCCGTGTCCACATCAGCTCCCGCCCGGCCCGCTTCCGGTGAGGTGGCGGCCCGGGTCGTCGACCTCCACAAGACCTACGGCGAGGGTGACGCCGAGGTGCGCGCCCTCGACGGCGTCTCGCTCGACATCCGCGCCGGCGAGTTCACCGCCGTCATGGGGCCCTCGGGCTCGGGCAAGTCGACCCTCATGCACTGCTGCGCCGCGCTCGACACCGCCACGTCGGGGGAGGTCTACGTCGGCGACACGGAGCTGTCGCGGCTGAAGGACAAGCAGCTGACGGTGCTGCGCCGCACCCAGATCGGCTTCGTCTTCCAGTCCTTCAACCTCGTGCCCACCCTCTCGGCCAACGAGAACATCCTGCTGCCGCTGGCGATCGCCGGCCGCAAGCCGGATGCGCAGTGGTACGACACCGTCGTCGACACCGTCGCCCTCCGCGACCGCCTCGGGCACCGGCCCAACGAGCTCTCGGGCGGTCAGCAGCAGCGGGTCGCGGTGGCGCGGGCCCTGGTGAGCAGGCCCGCCATCGTCTTCGCCGACGAGCCCACCGGCAACCTCGACTCCCGCTCCGGCGCCGAGGTGCTCTCGCTGCTCAAGCGCTCGGTCGACGAGTTCGGCCAGACGATCGTCATGGTCACCCACGACCCGGTCGCGGCCGGCTACACCGACCGCGTCGTCTTCCTCGCCGACGGCAAGGTCGTCGACGAGATGCGCGAGCCGACGGCCGAGAAGGTGCTGGACAAGATGACGCTCTTCACCCAGCCCGTCGGCGCGCGACACACGGGCTCGACCCACGAAGGGTCCTGAGCCGTGCTCCGCGTGACCCTGCGCAACCTGCTGGCCCGCAAGGTCCGGCTGCTGCTCAGCGCCTTCGCGATCGTCCTCGGCGTCGCCTTCGTCGCCGGCACGCTGGTGTTCACCAACGCCATGGGCGGAGCCTTCGACGACATCATCGAGGGCTCGACCTCCGACGTCGAGGTCGCCTATCCCGGCGCGACCGACTTCGACTCGCTGCAGGACGCCCGCACGATCGACGCAGGCGTGGTCGAGGACCTGGAGGGCCTCCCGGAGGTCGCCGAGGTCTATCCCAACGTCAACCTGCAGAACGTCTACCTCATCGGCGAGGACGGCAAGGTCGTCGGCGGCAACGGCCCACCCGGGCTGGGGTTCAACGAGAACGGAGCCATCAACGTCGCCGGCGACCCCATCGTGGAGTACGTCGACGGTGAGGCGCCGAGCGGGCCGGGCCAGGTCGCGCTCGACGAGGCCGCGGCCGAGAACGGCGGCTACGTGGTCGGCGACGACGTGGAGGTGACGACCCCCGGGGAACCCCCGGTCATGGCCGCCGAGCTCACCGGCATCGTGCGGTTCAGCGCGGGGACGAACGGCGCCACCCTGACCATCTTCGAGACGCGGGCCGCCCAGGAGCAGTTCCTGGGGGGCAAGGACGTCTTCAACTCGATCACGATGCGGGCCGCCGAGGGAGTCAGCCAGGCCGACCTGGCCGAGGCGGTCACCGCCGTCGTGCCCGACGACCTGCAGGTGCGCACCGGGGACGAGATCGTCGAGGTCAACAAGGAGGGCCTCGACGAGGTCCTCGGCTTCATCACGACCTTCCTGCTCGTCTTCGCCGGCGTCGCCCTGGTGGTCGGGATCTTCCTCATCATCAACACGTTCTCGATCCTCGTCGCGCAACGCAGCCGCGAGCTGGCGCTGCTCCGGGCGCTCGGCGCCTCACGTCGCCAGGTCAACCGCTCGGTCCTCCTCGAGGCGGTGGTGGTGGGCCTGATCGGCTCGACGGTCGGTCTCGGTGTCGGCTACCTGCTCGCCCTCGGGCTGCGGTGGCTGTTCGGCACCTTCGGCCTCGACCTCGGTGAGGCCGACTTCCCCATGACGACGACCGCGGTGATCGCGTCGTACGTCGTCGGCCTCGGCGTGACCTCGATCGCCGGCCTGCTGCCGGCACGGCGAGCGAGCCGCATCGCGCCGATGGCCGCCTTGCGCGACGACGTCGCGATGCCGGAGGGCACGCTGCGCAAGCGGGTGGCGATCGGCCTGGTGCTGTTCGTCGCCGGAGCCGGTCTGATGACCGCGGGCTTCCAGGCCGACGACGGCACCACCGGGCTGTCGCTGATCGGCGGCGGCATCCTGGCCATGCTCGTCGGGGTCTCCCTGGCCAGCGCCTTCCTCGGGCGACCCCTCATCCTGCTCTTCGGCTTCGTCTACCGGCGGGTCTTCGGCGAGGTCGGCAACCTGGCGACGGAGAACTCGCTGCGCAACCCCCGTCGTACGGCGGCCACCGCGAGCGCCCTCATGATCGGGCTGGCTCTGATGTCGCTGATGGCGGTGTTCGGGGCGAGCGCGTCGGCGAGCACGCAGTCGACCATCGAGCGGGTGGTGACGTCGCAGTTCATCATCAGCAACGTCATCGGCCAGCCCTTCTCACCCGACATCGCCGAGCAGGTCGAGGACCTGGACGGCGTCGCGTCGGTGGCCTCGATGCGCCAGGCCTTCGTGGACATCGACGGCTCGGGCTCCGCGATCGGCGGCATCGACCCGGCGGCCTTCGGCGTCGAGCTCGCCCTCCCTGTCGAGGAGGGCTCGCTGCAGGACCTGCGCGACGGCACGGTCGCCGTGGACGCCGGCACGGCGCGCGGCGGCGACATCGGGTTGGGCGACACCGTCGAGGTCGACTTCCAGGCGGGCAAGCAGGAGCTGGAGGTGGTGGCGCTGTTCCCGGCCGGACAGGGTCTCGGGTTCTCCCACCTGACCACGCAGCAGACCCTCGAGGACGGGGGACTGGCGCCCGTCGACGCCTTCGTCTACGTCGTCAAGGAGTCCGACGCCGACACCGACGAGGTCCGCGAGGCCATCGAGACCGTGATCGAGGACCAGCCGACGGTCACGGTGAAGGACCCCGAGGGCTACGCCGCGGAGCAGCAGGAGCAGATCAACCAGTTCCTGGCCTTCATCTACGGCCTTCTCGGGCTCTCGGTGATCATCGCCATCCTCGGCGTGGTCAACACCTTGAGCCTCTCGGTCATCGAGCGGACCCGCGAGGTCGGGCTGCTGAGGGCGGTCGGGGTGACCCGCCGCCAGCTGCGTCGCATGGTGATCCTGGAGTCGGTCGTCATCGCGGTCTTCGGTGGACTGCTGGGCGTGATCATGGGGACGGGCTTCGGTTCCGCGGTCGTGATCGCGCTCGAGGACCAGGGTCTTTCCGACCTGGCGATCCCGTGGCCGGTACTCGTGACCTTCGTCGTGATCTCGGGCATTCTGGGCATTCTGGCCGCCCTAATTCCGGCATTCCGGGCAGCGCGCCTCAATGTGCTCCAGGCTATTACCACCCAGTAGCAGTCCATCCGCGTCATATCTCTTCGACACGCCGCCGCTCTAGACTCGGACGTGCCACAGTGACGAGGGTCAGATCGCGAAGGAGACACGCTCATGGGAGAAGCGGCTGTCGTCACTCGCGCCACCTCAGGGACGGGCGCAGGGTCAGCGGTTCACAAGCACGTGCAGGTCCGCGAGTACGTCCGCGCCCTGGTGGAGGGAGCCGATCCGGGCACGCCCGCACCGTCGGAGCGCGAGCTCGTGCAGTACTTCGGCGTCGCCCGCATGACAGTCCGCCAGGCGCTCGACGCCCTGGTCACCGAGGGCCTCCTCGAGCGGGTGCCCGGCCGCGGAACCTTCGTGGCCGACCAGCGTCACGAGCAGAGCATGCGCCTCCACGGCTACTCCGAGGAGATGCGCCACCGCGGCCTCCGGCCTGCGTCACGCACCATGCTGGCGCGCATCGAGGCCGCCGGTCCCGGCGTGGCCCGGGCCCTGGAGGTCAGCGTCGGTGAGTCGGTCGTCCACTGGCAGCGCATGCGGCTGGCCGACAACGCCCCCATGTGTGTCGAGGACGCCTTCCTCAAGGCCGCGATGGTGCCCGGTCTGGTCGAGCACCTCCCCGAGTCGTTGTACGACGAGCTGGCTCGCCGTGACCTGGCCCCCACGTGGGGCGAGGACTCCGTCGACGCCGGCCTGGCCAAGGACCCCGAGGCACGCCTGCTCGGGATCGCCGAGGGCAGCCCGGTGCTCCGGGTCGCCCGGCGGGCGTTCTCCGGCCGCACCCCGGTGGAGGTGTCGCGCTCGACCTACCGCGCCGACCGCTTCACGCTGTGGATCCCGATGAGCCGGCAGGCCACCGCCCACCACTGAGACTCGACGGCGCCGCACCCGACCCGCACCTCGCAGGTGCACGGGCGCCTGCGACCGACAAACCTTCGACCAACCTGGCCCGGCTAGCCTCGCCGGGTGACTCGGGTGAGCGGACTCCTCCTGGCGGCCGGTGCCGGTCGTCGGATGGGACGTCCCAAGGCGCTGCTGCGCGACGCCGGAGGCGCGTCGATGCTGGTCGGTGCGGTCGAACGGCTGCTGTCCGGCGGGTGCGAGGAGGTCGTCGTGGTGCTGGGCGCTGAGGCCGAGGCGGCCCACGCGCTGCTGACCGCCGCCGCGGGCTGGGCGCCGGACGCGGTCCGCGCCGTCGTGGCCGAGGACTGGAAGCGCGGCATGGCTGCCTCGCTGGCCACCGGGTTGGCTGAGCCGGCCCCGGACGGGCCGGCCCCCGCCGCCGTCGTCGTCCAGCTCGTCGACCTGCCCGACGTCGGGGCCGCTGTCGTCTCCCGCGTCGTGGAGGCCTGGCGCGTCTCCGGAGCCGGCCCGGCAGCGATCGTGCGTGCGGCGTACGACGGGAAGCCGGGCCACCCCGTGCTGCTCGGTCGTGACCACCGCGTCGCCCTCGCCGCCGAGGTGGCGGAAGCGCTGCGGGCCGAGGGGCCGGCGGACTACGGCGCGCGGCACTACCTCGCCGACAAGCAGGTGCAGCTGGTGGAGTGCGGCGACCTCGCCAGCGGGCACGACGTGGACCGACCGGAGGATCTTCAGTGACCGACCCGACCCGACCCACCAGCCCCGACGAGCTGGCCGAGCAGCTGGGCCGCACGGGCTACCTGTGCGACGACGCCCTGGCGACCGTCGGGTTCCTGGCCGCCGAGCTCGACCGGCCGCTGCTGCTCGAGGGCGAGCCCGGCACGGGCAAGACCGCCCTGGCCGAGGCGCTGGCGCAGTCGCGCGGCGTTCCGCTGATCCGGCTGCAGTGCTACGAGGGCATCGACGCCAGCCAGGCGCTCTACGACTGGGACTTCCCGCGCCAGATCCTGCACCTGCGCGCCCTCGAGTCGAGCAGCTCCGACCGTGAGGTCTCGGAGGTCGAGGACTCGCTGTTCTCCGACCGCTTCCTGCTGGCCCGCCCCGTCCTGCGTGCCCTGCGGGAGAGCCCGGCGGTGCTGCTGATCGACGAGATCGACCGCGCCGACGACGAGTTCGAGGCCTTCCTGCTCGAGGTGCTCTCGACCTTCCAGGTGACGATCCCCGAGCTCGGCACGGTGAGGGCCGCCGTGCCGCCGATGGTGGTGCTGACCTCGAACCGGACCCGCGAGCTGCACGACGCCCTCAAGCGGCGCTGCCTCTACCACTGGATCGACCACCCCGGCCTCGAGCGCGAGGTCGCGATCGTGCGCTCCCGGGCGCCCGAGGTCGCCGAGCGGCTGGCCGAGCAGGTGGTGGCGCTGGTGCAGCGGCTGCGCACCGCCGACCTGCTCAAGGCGCCGGGCGTCGCCGAGACCCTCGACTGGGCCCGCGCCCTGCACCGCCTCGGTGCTCGCGAGCTCGACGTCGAGACCGCCGCGCGCACCCTCGGCGCCGTGGTCAAGCACCGCGAGGACAGCGACCGGGTCCGGGCCTCGCTGGAGCGGATGCTGGCGTGAGCCCGCACGTCGTGCCGAGCGCCGTCGAGGAGCCCGAGGCCGGGACCCCGCCGGACGTGCTGCTGCTCGGCTTCGCCCGGGCGCTGCGCGCAGCCGGGCTGCCGGTGACCGCCGACCGCAGCCAGACCTTTCTCGACGCGGTGAGCCGGCTGGGGCTGGGAGACCGGCGCGGCACCTACTGGGCCGGGCGGGCGACGCTCTGCACGGGACCCGAGGACCTCGAGCGCTACGACCAGGTCTTCAGCGCCTGGTTCCTCGCCGACGACCAGGAGCAGCGGGGCGCGCCGCGACCGGCGCCCGCGGCCGTGCCCCAGGCTGCGCTGGACCTGGAGGAGGCGACCGGTGAGGGGACCGAGGGTCAGGACGCCGAGGTCGCCGCCAGCGCCACCGAGGTGCTGCGTCACCGCGACATCGCAACCCTCGACGCCGCGGAGCGGGCCCGCCTCAACCGGTTGTTCTCCGGCCTGCGGCCGGTCGCGCCCCGCCGTACGTCGTACCGCCGGACGCCGGCGCGTCGCGGCACCGTCGACGCCTCGGCGACCCTGCGCCGGACCCTGCGGCAGATGGGCGAGCCGGTCGACATCGCGTGGCGCGCCCGCTCCACCCGCGCCCGCCGCATCGTGCTGCTGGTCGACGTCTCGGGCTCGATGAGCCGCTACGCCGACGCGCTGCTGCGGCTGAGCCACCGGGTCAGCAGTGCGGTCGGGGTCGGCGACACCGAGGTCTTCAGCGTCGGCACCCGGGTCACCCGGCTCACCCGCGCGATGCACCTGCGCGACGGCGACCGGGCGCTGGTGGCGGCCGGGGAGACGGTGCCCGACTGGTCCGGCGGCACCCGGCTGGGTGAGGGGCTGCGGGTGTTCCTCGACCGGTGGGGGCAGCGCGGGCTGGTCCGCGGCGCCGTGGTGGTGATCTTCAGCGACGGCTGGGAGCGCGGCGATCCGGCGCTTCTGGCCGAGCAGATGGGCCGGCTGCACCGGTTGGCCCACCACGTGGTGTGGGTCAACCCGCACAAGGGGCTGGCGGGCTACCAGCCTGTGCAGCAGGGGATGGCGGCGGCGCTGCCGCACGTCGACGACTTCGTGGCCGGCCACTCCGTGGCGGCCTTCGAGCAGGTTCTGGAGGTGATCGCGCGTGCGTGAGGTGATCGAGCCGCTGGTCGGCTGGTGGCGTGAGGGGAAGACGGTCGGGATGGGCACGGTGGTGGCGACGTTCCGCTCGGCGCCCCGCCCGCCCGGGGCGTCGATGCTGGTGGGCCCGGACGGCTCCGCCGTCGGGTCGGTCTCGGGCGGCTGCGTCGAGGGATCGGTCTACGAGCTGGCCCAGACCGTGGTCGCCGAGGGTGCGCCCCGGCTGCGGAGGTACGGCGTCAGCGACGACGACGCGTTCGAGGTGGGCCTGACCTGCGGAGGCATCCTCGACGTCTACGTCGAGAAGGTCGACCAGGAGACGTTCCCCGAGCTCGGTGAGATCGCCGACGACCTGGCCGCCGACCGACCGGTGGCCGTGGTGACGGTGGTCGACCACCCCGACGCCTCCCGGGTGGGCAACCGGATGGTGCTGCGGCCGGGACAGCCGCGCTCGGGGACGCTGGGCAGCGAGCGGGTCGACGCTGCGGTGGCCGACGACGCCACCGGGCTGCTGGCCAACGGCACCAGCGGGGTGCTGACCTACGGGCCCGAGGGCGAGCGGCGCGGGGAGGGCATGCGCGTCTTCGTGTGGGGGTTCGCCCCCCAGCCCCGGATGATCGTCTTCGGTGCGATCGACTTCGCTGCGGCGGTGGCGCGGATCGGCGGGTTCCTGGGCTACAAGGTGACGGTGTGCGACGCCCGGCCGGTGTTCGCCACCGCGACGAGGTTCCCGTCGGCCGACGAGGTCGTCGTGGACTGGCCCCACCGCTACCTGGCGGCCGAGCAGGAGTCGGGCCGGCTCGACGGTCGCACGGTCATCTGCGTGCTGACCCACGACCCCAAGTTCGACGTACCGGTGCTGGAGGTGGCGCTGCGACTGCCCGAGGTCGGCTACGTCGGCGCGATGGGATCGCGACGCACCCACGAGGACCGCATGGAGCGGCTGGCCGAAGCGGGACTCACCGAGACCGAGCTGGCCGGGCTGTCCTCGCCGATCGGCCTCGACCTCGGCGCCCGGACTCCGGAGGAGACCGCGGTCTCGATCGCGGCCGAGATCATCGCGTCCCGCTGGGGTGGGGGAGGAGCGCGGCTCATGGAGCTCAGCGGCCGGATCCACCACGACGCCCACGTGGGTGTCGAGGAGCCCGCCGACGTCTGACCCCGCCGGCCGGCTTCCGACCCTGCCGGCCGGCTTCCGACCCTGCTGGCCGGCTTCTGGTCACTTCCTGCAGCCAGGCCCGTTTGTGGTCATCCCCTTCAAGATCCGGGGTCGAAAACCTGCAGGGAGCGCCCAGAGCTGCGCCGGACTGCGGGGAGTGACCAGGACGGGGCCCACCCGGGTGAACGGCAACCGGAAGGCCCTGCCTTCAGTTGGCGGGATCGGCTACCGTGACCGCCATCACACCCGCACGACCCGGCCGGCCCCACGGGGGCCGCGAGAGGCAGGGCATGAGCGACGTCCCGGGGCACCCGTCAGGAGACCTGCGCGCGCGTCGGCTCGACGCCGCCCGCGCCTGGAGCCGGTACGTCGAACGCGGGGAGGTCGTCGAGACCGCGGTCCGCCCCGAGATCCTCCACAGCTGGAGCCGCAGCGGCGAGGCGGTCGGCACCGACCTCACCGAGGCGCCGATGGACGACGAGACCGACACCCAGGCCTACTTCCGCGGCTCGCCGCTCCAGGTCGCGGTGGAGCGGGTCGAGGACGAGCTGCGGCGTACGGCGGAGGACGGCGACCTCGTCCTCGCCCTCACCGACGCCGACACCCGCATCCTGTGGACCTACGGCGGACGCGTCATGCGCCGCAAGGCCGAGACCGTCAACTTCGTCGCCGGCGCCCGCTGGGACGAGTCGAGCGTCGGCACCAACGCGCTCGCGCTCGCGATGCGCGACGGCGCGCCCTCGATGGTCTTCAGCGCCGAGCACTACGCCCCGATCGTCCACAACTGGGTCTGCTGGGCCGCACCGGTCCACGACCCCGTCAGCGGCGAGCAGCTCGGCGTCATCGACCTCTCGACCACCTGGGACCGCACCCACCCGATCGGCCTGGCCACCGCTCGGATGATGGCGCGGATGATCGAGAGCGCCATTCCCGCCAGCGACTGGCGCCCCGGCCCCGAGCACGCCGCCACGGTGCAGCCCGGGCTCTCGCTGACGCTGCTGGGCACGGCGGAGACCTGGCTCGACGGTCGCCGACTGCTGCTCAACCGGCGCCAGACCGAGATCCTCGCCCTGCTCGCCCTGCACCCCGAGGGACTGTCGACCGAGCAGCTGCACGCCCTCCTGTACGGCGACCAGGCGGTCACGCTCTCCACCCTCAAGGCCGAGGTGTCCCACCTGCGCAGCGCCCTGGGGGGCCAGCTCGCCTCACGGCCCTACCGCCTCACCGTCCCGGTCACCACCGACGTCGACACGGTGCTGCGCCGGGTCCGTCGCGGCGACGTCCGCGCCGCGGTCGAGGCGTACGGCGGGGACCTGCTGCCCGGGTCGAACAGCCCGGCGCTGTGCGAGCTGGGCGACTACGTCGCGGTCGCCCTGCGCGAGGCTCTCATGGCGAGCCCCGAGCCCGATGCGGTGCTGCGCTACACCGAGCGCTCGCCGTACGACACCGAGGTCGTCGAGGTCTGCCTCGCCACCCTGGGCACGCGCCCGCACCCGAGCCGGCCGCTGCTCAAGGCCCGGCTCGCCGCCGCCCGCACCTGACGTCCGCTTCTCCGCGCCACAGCAGGCACGCCGACGTGACCGGCGTCACGATGAGCCAACCTTCCGCCAACCTCGGCCACCTAGGTTCGGGAGTGCTCGGACCCATATCGCTATCCCCCCGGGAGGCTCCTCCATGGCCAAGATCGAACTCACCGTCGACGGAGGGCGCGTCAGTGAAGACGTCGAGCCCCGGATGTTGCTGGTCCAGCTGCTCCGCGAGCGCCTGGGCAAGACCGGCACCGTGATCGGCTGCGACACCAGCAACTGCGGCGCCTGCACCGTGCTCCTGAACGGTCGCAGCGTGAAGTCCTGCAACATGCTGGCCGTGCAGGCCGACGGAGTCGAGGTGACCACGATCGAGGGCCTCGCCGAGGGCGACAAGCTGCACCCGGTGCAGGAGGCGTTCCGTGAGTGTCACGGCCTCCAGTGCGGATACTGCACCCCCGGC
>CAVQOY010000004.1:0-23014 GCA_963714625.1 uncultured Actinomycetota bacterium
CAGACCGTGGACTGGCTCGACTGCGTCGCCTGGGGAGCCGGGCCGCAGCGCACGGTGTCCTCGTGGTCCGTGGACGACGAGGTGGAGGTGGCGGGGGCGCTTCGACGGCGGTTCTACCGCGGCGGGCAGGGCACCAGCACCCGGCTCGAGGTCGAGGTGCTGCGCGCGAAGCGGGTCTCTCGACGCCGCCCCACCTGAGCTGCGGCCCCCTGAGCTGCGGCCCCTGCTGCGCCGGCTGAGCTGCGCCTGCAAGGCTGTGACACGCTTCGACCATGGTGAACGACAGGGCGACGACCGAGGATCACGCACGACTGGGGAGCTCCCCGGAGGCGCTGTCCTCGACCTACGACCTGGCGCTGCTCGATCTCGACGGAGTGGTGTACGTCGGCCCGGACGCTGTTCCCGGCGCACCCGAGCACCTGCGCTCCGCCGCAGACGCCGGGATGCGCCTGGCCTACGTGACCAACAACGCCTCCCGTACCCCGGCACAGGTCGGGCAGCACCTCCGCGAGCTGGACGTACCGGCTGAGGACGACGATGTCGTGACCTCGGCCCAGGCAGCCGCGCGACTGCTCGCCGAGCGGCTCGAGCCCGACGCGGCTGTTTTCGTCATCGGTGGCGAAGGGTTGGTCCGGGCTCTCGAGGAGGAAGGCCTGCGTCCGGTGTCGTCACCGGACGACGATCCGGTCGCGGTGGTGTCCGGGTTCAGTGCCGAGCTGCCGTGGCGGCAGGTGATGGAGGGAGCCATCCTGGTTGCCGGAGGGCTGCCCTGGGTGGCATCCAACACCGACCGCTCCGTCCCGACGCCTCGCGGAGCGGGCCCGGGCAACGGCATCCTGGTGCTTGCCGTCCAGGAGTTCTCCGGGGTGGAGCCCGACGTCGCGGGCAAGCCGCAACCGCCGTTGTTCGAGGAGTCGGTGCGCCGGGTCGGCGGTGATCGGCCGCTGGTGGTGGGGGACCGGCTCGACACCGACATCGAGGGCGCGGTCAACGCCGGTCTCGACAGCCTGCTCGTCCTGACCGGCGTCACCGGCTTGGCCGAGCTGGTGGCGGCTCGCGCCGGATCGCGCCCGACGTACCTGTCGGTGGACCTGGGCGGGCTCGCGGAGTCGCATCCGACGGTGGAGCTCGAGGACGGCCGCGCCTGCGTGGGTGGCTGGACCGCTTGGGTGGTCGACGACAACCTTCACGTTGAAGGTGAAGGTGAAACGTCAGACTGGTGGCGGGTCGTCGCCGTGGCGGCCTGGACCCATCTGGACGAGACCGACTCCGCCCCCGACGTGTCCGACCTGGAGCCGCCGGCCTGACGCGGTAGCGTGAGCGAGCCTCGCCAGAGGCGAGACGACGACGACAAGCCCCGCAGGAGGCACCATGCCCGAGTGGACCGAGTGGGCCGATCAGTCCCCGACCGTGGGCACCACGGGTGACGCGCGGGTCGACGCCGTACTGGCGTCCCTCGCTCCTCTCGAGACCGCCCCCGTCTCCGAGCACGTCGCGGTGTTCGACTCGGCCATCGCCCAGCTGCGCTCCGCGCTGGACGACGCCGGCGCCCGGTCGTCGTGACGGACTCGTGACTGCCTGCTTCGTGACTGCCTGCTTCGTGACGGTCTGCTGACGGTGCCGCGCCGCCTCCGGCTCGACCAGGAGCTCGTCCGCCGCGGTCTGGCCCGCTCCCGCGACCACGCCCGGGAGCTCGTGGAGTCGGGCCGCGTCAGCGTCAGCGGCGCCGTGGCCGGCAAACCCGCCACGGGCGTCACCACCGACGTGGCCATCGTGGTGCGGCTCGACTCGACCGAGCCCGAGTACGTCTCCCGGGGTGGTCACAAGCTCGCCGGAGCGCTCGACGCCTTCACCCCGCGCGGCCTGGTCGTGGACGGGCGCCGCTGCCTGGACGCCGGAGCATCCACCGGAGGCTTCACCGACGTCCTGCTGAGGGCGGGGGCGGGCGAGGTGGTCGCGGTCGACGTCGGCTACGGCCAGCTGGCCTGGTCGCTGCGCACCGACGACCGGGTGGTGGTGGTCGACCGCACGAACGTGCGCGACGTCGACCCCGAGCGGGTCGGGGGGTCGGTCGACCTGGTCGTCGGCGACCTCTCCTTCATCTCGTTGCGCCTCGTGCTGGACGCTCTCATCGGGGTGACGCGCCCGGACGGCGACCTCGTGCTGATGGTCAAGCCGCAGTTCGAGGTGGGCAAGGAGCGCCTCGGCAAGGGCGGGGTGGTCCGGGACCCGGCTCTGCGTGGCGAGGCGGTCGCTGCGGTGGCCGGCGCCGCCGCCGCGCGGGGGTGGGGTGCCGTCGGCGTCGCCCGGAGCCCGTTGCCCGGGCCCTCGGGCAACGTCGAGTTCTTCCTCTGGCTGCGGCGCGGCCCCGCGTCGCTCACCGACGCCGACATCGCGGCTGCGGTGGGCAGCACCCCTCCGCCGGCCTCCGCGACACCTGCGGCCTCGTCGACGACGGCAACGCCCGCGACACCCTCGACGGAGCCGCCGTTGTCGTCGGGTGATGAGAGGGTGGGCCCGTGACGACGCCCGAGCACCCCCGACGGAGCGTCTTCCTCGTCGTGAACACCCGTCGCGCCAACGCCTGCGAGGTCGCGACCCAGATGTGCACGGCCCTGGGTGCCCACGGCATCGCGGTGGCGATGCTCGAGGAGGACGCTCTCGCCCTCGACCTGCCGGACCCCGCCGTGGTGCAGGCGGTCCCGGACGGCGCGGAGGCCTGTGCGGCGGCCGAGCTGGTGATGGTCGTCGGCGGCGACGGCACGATCCTGCGTGCCGCCGAGCTGGCCCGTGACTCCGGCACCCCGCTCCTGGGGGTCAACCTGGGCCACGTGGGATTCCTCGCCGAGGCGGAGCCCGAGGACATCGACCACACCATCACCGCGATCGTCGAGCACGGTTACCGCTCGGAGGAGCGGCTCACCCTCGACGTGACCGTGTTCGAGGGCAAGGAGCAGGTGGCCGCCACCTGGGCCCTGAACGAGGCCAGCGTGGAGAAGGCGGCCCGCGAGCGGATGCTCGAGGTCGTCGTGGAGGTCGACGGACGGCCGCTGAGCCGCTGGGGTTGCGACGGCGTCGTGTGTGCCACGCCCACCGGCTCCACGGCGTACAACTTCTCCGCCGGTGGGCCCGTCGTCTGGCCCGAGGTGGAGGCGCTGCTGATGGTGCCGATCTCTGCCCACGCCCTGTTCGCCCGGCCGATGGTGGTCTCGCCCTCCTCCGTGCTGGCCGTGGAGGTCATCGGCGGCACCGGGGCCGCCGGGGTGCTGTGGGCCGACGGGCGCCGGACCGTCGAGCTGCCACCGGGGGCCCGGATCGAGGTCCGCCGCGGGCGTACGCCGATCCGGCTGGCGCGGCTGCACGAGGCCCCCTTCACCGACCGGCTCGTCGCCAAGTTCGGCCTGCCCGTCACGGGGTGGCGGGGAGCCGCGGAACGCCGCTGGCGTGAGAACGGCACCGATGCTTGAGGAGATCCGCATCAAGGCCCTCGGCGTCATCGAGGAGTCGGTGCTCGAGCTGGGGCCCGGCTTCACCGCGGTGACGGGGGAGACCGGCGCCGGCAAGACGATGGTGGTGACCGCCCTGGGCCTGCTCATGGGCGGCCGGGCCGACCCCGGGGCGGTCCGCACCGGCTCACCGCGTGCCTTCGTCGAGGGCGTGGTGGACAGCCGAGCCGTCGACGGCGTGACCGGTCTGGTCGAGGAGGCCGGCGGCGACCTCGAGGACGGCCGGCTGCTGCTGGCCCGACAGGTCTCGGCCGAGGGCCGCTCCCGGGCCTTCGCCGGCGGTGCCGGCGTCCCGGCGGCACTGCTGAGCCAGCTCGCCGAGTCCCTGGTCGCCGTGCACGGCCAGTCCGACCAGCACCGGCTCCTGCGCGCGGAGGCCCAGCGTGGCGCTCTCGACCGCTTCGCCGGCGCGGAGGTGGTGGCACTGCGGGACCGGTTCGCCGCCGGTCACGCCGCCCTGCGAGCCGCCGAGTCCGAGCTCGCCGAGGTCGTGGCCACCGCCCGCGAGCGCGCCCGCGAGGCCGACCTGCTGCGCTTCGGCCTCGAGGAGATCGAGAAGGTCGACCCGCAGCCCGGTGAGGACTCCGACCTGGCCGCCGAGGAGTCACGCCTCGGGTACGCCGACTCGCTGCGGCTGGCCGCCGAGCAGGCCCGTGCCGCCCTGTCGTCCGACGACTCCGACGATCCCGACGCTCTCGGCGCGGTGGCCACGGCCCGCCGACAGCTCGACGACGTGCGCGACCACGACCCCGAGGCGGCCGGTCTGGCGGACCGTCTGGCCGAGCTCAGCTACGTGTTGTCCGACGTCGCCGCCGACGTGGCGTCGTACGCCTCCGGTCTCGAGACCGACCCCGCACGGCTGGCAGCGGTCTCGGATCGGCGCGCGGCGCTGGTCGCCCTCACCCGCAAGTACGGCGACACCGTCGACGAGGTGCTGTCCTGGGCCCGGACCTCGGCCGGACGCCTGGCCGACCTGGACGACACCGACGGCCGGATCGAGTCCCTGCGGACGCGCTGCGCCGCGATCCGAGCCGAGCTGGCGAGCATCGGCACGGACCTGTCGGCGCGGCGGCTGGCCGCGGCCGGCCGCCTCGGAGAGGTGGTGACCGAGGAGCTGACCGCGCTGGCCATGCCGCACGCCGTGCTCGTGGTCGGGGTCACCCAGCAGGAGGTCGCCGCCGGGGCCGCCGACGGGCTCGAGGTCACCGTCCCCGGTGACGGCAGCCGGCAGGTCCGGATGAGCAGCCACGGCATCGACGAGGTCGAGCTGCGGCTCGCCGCCAACGTCGGCTCCGAGCCGCGGGCGCTGGCCAAGGGCGCCTCCGGGGGCGAGCTGTCCCGGGTGATGCTGGGGCTCGAGGTGGCGCTCGCCGGCACCGACCCGGTCCCGACGTTCGTCTTCGACGAGGTCGACGCAGGGGTGGGCGGCAAGGCCGCGGTCGAGGTGGGCCGTCGCCTCGCCCTGCTGGCCCGCTCGGCACAGGTCATCGTGGTGACGCACCTGCCCCAGGTGGCTGCCTTCGCCGACCAGCACGTGGTGGTGACCAAGAGCGCCGAGGGGAGCGTGACCCGGTCCGGCCTCACCTCGCTCGACGAGGAGGGGAGGGTGCGCGAGCTCTCCCGGATGCTGGCCGGTCTGGAGGGTTCGGAGACGGCGCGGGCACATGCCCAGGAGCTGCTCGACACCGCCCGCGCCGAGGCCTGACCTCCACGAAACCCGCCTGGTCGCGTGTCACGATGACGAGGTTATGAAGCTGCCTTCACGCCAGGTCATCGTTCCCCGACGCACCGGTCTCGACGGCACCGCCCGCGTCGACCGCCGACTCCCCGCAGCGCTGCGGCGCGCCCGTCGCGGCGACGTGCTGGTCGTCGACCACATCGACCTCGACCGAGCCGGCGCCGAGGCGATCCTCGAGCGCGGGATCGCCGCGGTGGTCAACGTCTCGTCCTTCATCTCCGGGCGTTACCCCAGCCTCGGTCCGGAGATCCTCGCGCGCCTCGGGGTGGTGCTCGTCGAGAACGTCGGCCCCGAGATCCTCATCGCGCTCAAGGACGGTTCCACCGTGGAGCTGAGCGAGGGACGGGTGCTCGTGCGTGGGGAGACGATCGCCACCGGGACCGTTCTCGACCTCGACGACGTGCTGACCGCGATGGACCATGCCCGTGCCGGGCTGACCACCCAGCTGGCGAGCTTCACCCACAACACCACCGAGTTCCTGCGTCGCGAGGAGGACCTGCTCCTGCACGGCAAGGGCTTCCCGGTCCTCGCGACCCGCATGGCAGGGCGGCCCGTGGTCGTCGTGGTCCGCGACTTCGACCACGAGAGCGACCTCCGGAGGCTGCGCCGCTTCATCCGCGAGCAGCGTCCCGTCCTGGTGGGCATCGACGCCGGCGCCGACGCGTTGCTGGCAGCGAAGCTCGTGCCCGACCTGGTGGTCGTGGGGGAGGCCGGCCTCGGAGCCGATGCCGACCTCGGCACCCGCCAGGTGGTCTCCGACGAGGCGCTGACCTCGGCCCGTGAGGTGCTGCTGCACGCCGACTCCTCCGACCGCCTCCTCGGGGCCGATCGGCTCGACCGGCTCGGGGTGCGCGCGCGTCGCATCGCTGCCGGCGGCACCCCGGAGGACATCGCGCTGCTGGTCGCGCACCACGCGGACGCCTCGCTCATCGTCACCGTCGGGACCCACACCAGCCTCGAGGAGTTCCTCGACAAGCAGCGTTCGGGGATGTCCTCGAGCTTTCTCACCCGGCTCCGCGTGGGGTCGCGGGTGATCGACGCCAAGACCGTCCCCGAGCTCTACGCCGGCCGGGTCCGGCTCTGGCACCTCTGGGTCGTGCTGCTCGTCGGACTCGTCGCCGTGGGCGTCGCCGTGGCCGCCACCCCCGTGGGAAGCAGCTGGGTCGACGAGATCGCTCCGGTGTGGCGCGACCTGCAGACGTGGGCTGAGGGCCTCCTGCCGTGAGGTCGGTGCGCTCGCACGTCGTGGCGCTCCTGGCGGTGCCGCTGGCACTCGCGGCGGGGATCGCGCTGGGGTCGGGCCCGTTGCAGTCCGACATCGAGACCCGCACCACGTCCGCGCCGGACACCGACGTGCCCGAGGACGCCGACGACCGGGACGCGGCGCTGCGCTCCGGCACGGAGTACTCCGACGACTTCGCCCTCTCGGTCAGCAGCCGCTTGGTGCGTGACACCTTGGCCGACCGGACCGTCACCGTCCTGGTGCTGCCCGGTGCTGCCCCGGCCTCGGTGGCCGGGGTGGGCGACATGGTGGCCCGCGCCGGCGGTCAGGTGGTCAGCGAGGTCCGGGTCGACCCCCGTCTGCTCGACGTCGCCAACCGGCAGCTGGTGGGCGAGCTGGGCACCCAGATGGTCGACTCCGCCGGGGGAGCGGTGCGGGTGGCGCCGACCGCAGGGGACTACGAGCGTCTCGGGGCGCTGATGGCGCGCGCCCTGGTCACCCGGGACCGTGCCGGTGTCGAGCCCGACGCCGCCGCGAAGGGCATCCAGGCCGGGCTCGAGGCGGCCGGGCTCCTCACGCTCGGCGAGGGTGAGGGCACCCGCGGGTCGCTGCTGCTGGCGGTCGGCGGACCGGCGTACGGCAGCGAGGACGCGCGGGAGGGGGCCGGCACCATCGTGGCGAGCCTGCTGGTCGAGGCGGCGCGGAAGGCGCGGGCGGTCGTCCTCGCGGGTCCCGTCGGCTCGGGAGAGGCCGACGGGCTGGTCGGTCTGCTGCGGACCGAGCCGGGCGCACAGCGTGCGGTGTCCTCCGTCGACGGCGTCGACCGGGTCGCCGGACGCATCGAGTCGGTGCTCGCGCTGGCCGCGGACGTCGCCGGACCTTCGGGTCACTTCGGCGTGGATGCGGCATCGCGGCCCAGGTGTTGCTAGCCTAGAACCCCGTGGACGGGCGAGGGTTCTTCTCGCCGCACATCGTTTCCCACGGGAGTCCCCTTGGCCGCTGCACAGCCCACCAAGCACGTCTTCGTGACCGGCGGCGTCGCCTCGTCACTCGGCAAGGGCCTGACGGCCTCGTCGTTGGGCAGTCTGCTCAAGGCGCGCGGCCTCCGTGTCACGATGCAGAAGCTCGACCCCTACCTGAACGTCGACCCGGGGACGATGAACCCGTTCCAGCACGGCGAGGTCTTCGTGACCGACGACGGGGCGGAGACCGACCTCGACGTCGGCCACTACGAGCGGTTCCTCGACACGAACCTCAACGGGATCGCCAACGTCACGACCGGCCAGGTCTACTCCAGCGTGATCGCCAAGGAACGACGTGGCGACTACCTCGGTGACACCGTCCAGGTGATCCCGCACATCACCAACGAGATCAAGGCCCGCATCCGCGCCATGGCCGATCACGGCGGCCGGCCGGGGGAGACCGCCGACGTGGTCATCACCGAGATCGGCGGCACCGTCGGCGACATCGAGTCGCTGCCCTTCCTCGAGGCGGCCCGTCAGGTCCGTCACGACGTCGGTCGCGACAACTGCTTCTTCCTCCACGTCTCCCTGGTGCCCTTCATCGGGCCCTCCGGCGAGCTGAAGACCAAGCCCACCCAGCACTCGGTGGCCGCACTCCGCTCCATCGGCATCCAGCCCGACGCCATCGTGTGCCGGGCCGACCGGGAGATCTCCGACGGCATCAAGCGCAAGATCTCGCTGATGTGCGACGTCGACACCGAGGCCGTCGTGGCCGCGGTCGACGCCCCGTCGATCTACGACATCCCCAAGGTGCTGCACGCCGAGGGCCTCGACGCCTACGTCGTACGCCGGCTGAACCTGCCGTTCCGTGACGTCGACTGGACCCAGTGGGACGACCTGCTGCGTCGCGTGCACCACCCCAACGAGGAGGTCAGCGTCGCCCTCGTCGGCAAGTACGTCGACCTGCCCGACGCCTACCTCTCGGTCGCCGAGGCGCTGCGGGCCGGCGGGTTCGCCCACGAGGCGCGCGTCAACATCGTCTGGGTGCCGTCCGACGAGTGCCAGACCCCGGAGGGGGCGGCCAAGCACCTCTCCGAGGTCGACGCCGTGCTGATCCCCGGCGGCTTCGGCGTCCGCGGCATCGACGGCAAGATCGGTGCGCTGCACTACGCCCGGACCCACAAGATCCCCACGCTCGGCATCTGCCTCGGTCTGCAGTGCATGGTCATCGAGTACGCCCGCAACGTCGTCGGCCTGGCCAAGGCGGGGTCGACCGAGTTCGACCCCGACTCCCCGGAGCCGGTCATCGCGACGATGGCCGAGCAGGAGGCGTACGTCGAGGGCGCCGGCGACCTGGGCGGCACCATGCGACTGGGGCTCTACCCGGCCGACCTGACGCCGGGCAGCGTCGTGGCCGAGACCTACGAGGCCACCTCGGTCCACGAGCGTCATCGCCACCGCTACGAGGTGAACGGCGCCTACAAGGACCGTCTCGAGGAGGCCGGGCTCGTCTTCTCCGGCATCGGTCCGGAGAACAAGCTGGTCGAGTTCGCCGAGCTGCCGCGCGAGGTCCACCCCTACTACGTCTCGACCCAGGCCCACCCCGAGCTGCGCTCGCGCCCGACGCGGGCGCACCCGCTGTTCGCCGGGTTGGTCGGGGCGGCGGTGGAACGCCAGCGCGAGCTGGAGATCCCGGTCGGCGAGGCCGCCAAGCGGTGGGCGACGCCCGTACCCGAGGGGCAGGACCAGACCTCGACGTCGTGACCTTTCCCTGCTGACGTCGTTGGGGACACCACACGACCTCAGACCAGGGGAGACCTGTCATGGCCCTTTCTCGTCGGCGCAGGCGTGCCGCTCTCGGCACCGCACTCCCCGCGATCATCAGCACCGCCGCTCTTGCAGCGACGCTCACGCCGCTCGTCGGCGCCGGCTCCGCGGTGGCGACCGACACGGCCTTCGCGCCGCGTCTGGTGAAGGTGGACACCCCCACCCGAGCAGACAAGGCGCGGCTGCAGACCCTCGGGCTCGACCTGACCGAGCACGCCGGGCGTGACTACGTCGAGGTGGTCCTGCACCACGCCTCCGACCTCACCGCGTTGCGGTCCGGTGGATTCACCTACGAGGTGAGCATCGCCGACCTGGTGGCCCGCGAGGACGCGAACAACCGGGCCAACGAGGCCTACGCCGCCTCGACGGCCGCCTCGCCGCTGCCGTCACGTCGTACGGCGTACCGCACGCTGGCCGACTACGACGCCGACATGACGAGGCTCGCCGAGAACCGTCCTGCCGTCGCCCGCACCTTCACCCTCAAGCGTCCCTCGCTCGACGGTCGCCCCGTCCGCGCCATCGAGATCGCCGGCGACGTGAAGGCGAAGAACGACGGACGGCCGACCTTCGCGCTGCTGGGCGTCCACCACGCCCGCGAGTGGCCCTCGGGCGAGCTGGCCATGGAGTTCGCCGTCGACCTGGTGAAGAGCTACGGCCGCTCCGAGCGGATCACCGACCTGCTGGACCGGGCGCGCGTGGTCGTGGTCCCCGTCGTCAACGTCGACGGCTTCGAGCTCTCGCGCACCGACGGCGGTCTGGTGGACCTGCGTGAGGTCGACGGTGGCGGCACCGGGGCGATCCTCGGCACCCCCGGCAACGCCTACAAGCGCAAGAACTGCCGGGTCGTCGACGGCCAGGACACCCCCGACGGCGCCTGCCGCGCGGCGTCGCTGACCAGTCCGGGCGGCTACGGCATCGGCACCGACCTCAACCGCAACTACGGCGGCTTCTGGGGCGGTCCCGGCGCGTCCGCCACGTCCGCCGACCCGACGTACCGGGGTGCGCAGGCCTTCTCGGAGCCGGAGACGCTCAACGTGCGCGACCTGGTCAGCAGCCGGCAGGTCACCACGCTGATCTCCAACCACACCTACTCCAACCTGGTGCTGCGTCCCAACGGGGTGCACCCCGACACCATCGGCCACGACGGGCTCCCCGTCGGCGACGCGCCCGACGAGGCGGCGCTCAAGCGGCTCGGGGCCATGATGACCGCCCAGAACGGATACCGGAACATCCACGGCTGGGAGCTCTACGACACCACCGGCACCACCGAGGACTGGTCCTACAACGCCACCGGCGGCTTCGGCTACACCTTCGAGATCGGGCCCGACGAGTTCCACCCGCCGTTCCCCGAGGTCGTCGACGAGTACCTCGGCGCGGGCGAGTACGCCGGCAAGGGCAACCGTGAGGCCTACCTGATCGCCTTGGAGCACGCCGCGGCGAACGCCTCGCACGGTCGCATCGTCGGCGTGGCTCCGCGCGGGGCGACGCTGCGGGTGGAGAAGACCTTCCGGACCCCGACCTGGGAGGGCTCGGTCCGCGACCACCTGGAGTCGGTCTACTCCTCGCGCGGCGGCCGCTTCGTGTGGCACGTGAACCCCTCCACCCGACCGGTCTCGGAGCGTCGTGAGATCGAGACCGTCGAGGAGGTCGCGACGCGCACCCGGACCTACGAGGGCGAGCCGATCCCGCCCAACGAGTCCGTCGACCACCCGTTCACGCTGAGCGCGGCCGACGTCGAAGCCGGAGCCGACAGCCTGGAGGTGGCGCTGGAATGGCCCACCCCGGACGACCTCGACCTCGAGGTCTACCGCAAGCGGGGCGGCGAGCTGGAGCCGGTGGCGACCTCGGGCAACGCCCCGGGGGAGAAGGAGCGGGCCGAGCTGGCCGACCCGGTCGCGGGGGAGTACGTCCTGCGGGTCGTCAACTTCGCCTCCGTCACCCCGTCGTACACCCTGACCGCGACCGTGCTCGACGAGCGGGTCACCGACACCCAGGTGGTGCCCGGGAAGGTCGAGCGCTGGACGCTGTCGTGCGAGAGGAACGGACGGGTGCTGCAGACCCAGCAGGTGCGGGTCGACCGGGGCGGCGTCTCCCGCGTGGACCTGGGAGCCTGCGCACGACGGTTCTGAGGTGACATAACGTCACCCTGCCCCGGTGTGGTGCCGCGTCTGCGGCCCCGGCCGGTGGCAGGGTGACCGCGTGGACAGCACCCCGCCCTGGACCGACGAGCCCGAGCACTGGCCGGTCCACGCGTCCGAGGACATCTGGCGGGGCGCGGCCCCCTTCGCCGTACGCCGCGACGAGATCAGTCGTCCAGGCCACCCCGACGACGTGTTCGGGCGGGTGGTCGTCGAGCACCCCGGGGCGGTCGTGATCCTCGCCGTCGACGACTCCGGCGACACCGAGCAGGTGATGGTGCTACGGCAGTACCGCCACCCGTCGAACCTGCGGTTCGTGGAGCTGCCGGCCGGTTTGCTCGACGTGCCCGGCGAGGACCCTGAGGTCGCAGCCCGGCGCGAGCTGCTCGAGGAGGCCGGGCTCGAGGCCACCGAGTGGACGCCGCTCAACACCCTCTACCCCTCGCCGGGCATCAGCGCCGAGCGGATCGACGTCTACCTGGCTCGGGGGCTGAGCGAGGTCGCCGACCGTGGAGGCTTCGAGCCCGCCCACGAAGAAGCCGACATGACCACGCACTGGGTGCCGATGGCCGACCTGGTCGCGGGGGTGCTGGAACGTCGGCTGACCGACGGCCCCCTCGCGCTGGCGGTGGTCACCTACGAGCTGACCCGCGGGAGCCGGGCATGAGCGCCCAGGCGGCTCCGGTCACGACACCGCGACCGGAGCCGGTCCCGCTGACACGCCTCACCGCAGTGCAGCGGGCGGTCCGGACCTACCTCGACCACCTCTCGGTCGAGCGCGGACTGGCGGCCAACACGCTGTCGTCGTACCGGCGCGACCTGCGGCGCTACGCCGGGTTCCTCGCCCAGCGCGGGGTCGACGACCTGGCGGGCGTCGGGGAGCAGACCGTGACCGAGTTCCTCATGCGGCTGCGCGAGGGTGATGCGGACCATCCGCCGCTGTCCGCCTCCAGCGCGGGCCGCGCGGTCGTGGCGGTGCGCGGGTTCCACAAGTTCGCCGTCCGGGACGGGCTCGCCGTCGCCGACCCGGCTGCCGCGGTGCGCCCGCCTGCCCCGGCCAGGCGGCTGCCCAAGGCGCTGCCGCTGGCGGACATCGAGCGGATCCTGGAGGCCGCCGGAGCGGCGGGCACGGCGCTGGCGCTGCGCGACCGGGCGCTGCTCGAGCTGCTCTACGGCTGTGGCGCCCGCATCTCGGAGGCCGTCGGCCTCGACGTCGACGACGTGGACCTGGACACCCGCACCGTCCTGCTGCGCGGCAAGGGCAGCAAGGAGCGGCTCGTCCCCTTCGGCACGCTGGCCGCCGAGGCGGTGGGCGCCTACCTGACCCGCGCCCGCCCGAGCCTGGTCACCGGAGGGTCGGCCCGTGCCGCGATGTTCCTCAACGCCCGGGGCGGTCGGCTCTCGCGCCAGAGCGCGTGGGCCATCCTCGGTCGCTCCGCCGAGCTCGCCGGGGTGAGCGCGGAGGTCTCGCCGCACACGCTGCGGCACTCCTTCGCCACCCACCTGCTCGAGGGTGGCGCCGACGTGCGCGTGGTCCAGGAGCTGCTCGGGCACGCCTCGGTGACGACCACCCAGGTCTACACGCTGGTCACGGTCGACTCGCTGCGCGAGGTCTACGCGACCGCCCACCCGCGCGCCCGCGACGCCGGCTGAGACCGACCGGCGCCGGATCGAGAAAAGTCGACAAATCACCGGCGCGCCTGCGGCGGCGCGAGCGCCGGTCCTGGTGAATTGGGGGCCGGCGACCGCACCACGAGGAGAGCACCGTGAACGACAACGGATTTGGCACCTACGGCTCCAGCGCGTCGGAGATGCCGCCGCTGATGCGGCCGCCGACGCCTGCGCAGGCCCCTTCGGCCCCACTGCCGTTCCGGCAGCGTGAGGTGGTCCCGGAGGCCTCGGTGGAGACGCCGGTGGCAGCCCCGGCGGAGGTCGCCGTGGAAGCCCCGGCCGCACCCCGGGCGCCTCAGCCCGAGACGCTCGCCGTCCACGCCGGCTTCCGCACCCTGGACATGCCGGCGGCCGGCGAGCCCGGACCGACCGGGCGCCCGTGGCCTGCGCTGCCCGAGCCGCGCGTCATCTCGATCCACGGCAACGCGCGCATCATCGCGATGTGCAACCAGAAGGGCGGGGTCGGCAAGACCACGACGACGATCAACCTGGGTGCCGCGCTGGCCGAGCTGGGCCGCAAGGTGCTGCTGGTCGACTTCGACCCGCAGGGCTCCCTCTCGGTGGGTCTGGGCATGAACCCGCACGACATGGAGCTGTCGGTCTACAACCTGCTCATGCAGCGCGACGTCACCGTCGACGACGTCATCGTCGAGACCGACGTGCCCGGCATGGACCTGCTGCCGTCGAACATCGACCTGTCGGCCGCCGAGGTCCAGCTCGTCCAGGAGGTCGCTCGGGAGCAGACGCTCGCGCGGGTGCTCCAGGACGCGGTCAACACCTACGACGTCATCCTCATCGACTGCCAGCCCTCGCTCGGGCTGCTGACGGTCAACGCGCTGACCGCCGCCGACGGCGTGATCGTGCCGCTGGAGTGCGAGTACTTCGCGCTGCGCGGGGTCGCGCTGCTCAAGAACACCATCGACAAGGTCAAGGAGCGGCTCAACCCACGCCTGAACATCGACGGCGTCCTCGGCACGATGTACGACGGCCGCACGCTCCACAGCCGCGAGGTCATGGAGCGGCTGGTGCAGGCCTGGGGCGACGACGTGTTCCACACCGTCATCAAGCGCACCGTGAAGTTCTCCGACTCCACGGTCGCCGGCGAGCCGATCACCAGCTTCGCCGACACCAGCCCCGGCGCCACGGCGTACCGCACCCTGGCGCGGGAGGTGATGGCGCGGTGCCACGACGTGTGACGGTCCCCGACGACCTGTTCCGGCCCACCGCCGTCCCGGCGGCGCCGACCGAGGGCTCGGTCGTGGAGCTGGCCGGCCCGGCCAAGAAGACAGCGCAGACCCCGGTCGAGCCTGCCGAGAAGCCGGCCCGCGCGGCCAGCGGCCGGGTCAAGCACGACGAGAAGATGACGGTCTACGTCACCTCTGACGAGCTGCTCGACATCGAGCACGCCCGCCTCGACATGCGGCGGCACCACAGCCTGGCCGTCGACCGCGGCCGGATCGTCCGCGCCGCCATCGCCCTGGCCCTGGCCGACCTCGACGAGCACGGCGAGGACAGCCAGCTGGTCCAGCGGCTGCGCCAGGGGTGAGGCAGGCATGACGCTCATCGACGAGGTGGCGGCCCAGGTGGAGACCGACCCCGCCTCGGAGGTCCCGGCGGAGGCGACGGGCGGCCCCGCGCCGTTCCTGCTGCACCTCGACAACTTCGAGGGCCCGTTCGACCTGCTGCTGAGCCTGATCGCGAAGCACAAGCTGGACGTCACCGAGGTCTCGCTGTCGCGGGTGACCGACGAGTTCATCGCCCACATCAAGGCGCTGGGCGGGGTCTGGGACCTCGAGCAGACCTCGTCGTTCCTGGTGGTCGCCGCGACCCTGCTCGACCTCAAGGCCTCCCGGCTGCTGCCCAGGTCGGAGGTCGAGGACGAGGAGGACCTCGCGCTGCTGGAGGCCCGCGACCTGCTGTTCGCCCGACTGCTGCAGTACCGCGCGTTCAAGGACGTCGCCGCGGTCTTCGAGGACCGGTTGGCCCAGGAGGCCAAGCGGTTCCCGCGGGCGGTCGGGCTGGAGGAGCGCTACGCCACCCTCCTGCCCGAGGTCCTCATCGGGTTGGGGCTCGACGAGTTCGCCTCCCTGGCCGCGACCGCGATGACGCCCAAGCCGGTGCCGGAGGTGTCCTTCGCCCACCTGCACGCACCCCAGGTCAGCGTCCGCGAGCAGGGCGCGCTGGTGATGGAGCGGCTGCGCACCCAGGGCACGATGACCTTCCGCGCGCTGTGCGGCGACGCCCCCGACACCCTGACCAAGGTGGCGCGCTTCCTCTCCCTGCTGGAGCTGTTCCGGGAGGGGGCGGTGGCCTTCGACCAGGTCACGCCGCTGGGCGAGCTGACGGTCCGCTGGACCGCCGAGGACGAGGCGGACTTCGAGATCGGCGACGAGTTCGACGGCGACGACGCGCCCGACACCCCGGCCGACTCCGGCGCCGACTCCGGCGAGGACGCCGACCACCCGACCGACCCCCCGACCGTGGAGGACGACCAGCCGTGAACGAGCAGATCCCCGAGGCCCGTGAGACCCAGGAGACCCAGGAGGACGGCGAGGAGATGCTCGCCGTACCCCTGGTGGAGCTGCGGCCCGCGCTCGAGGCGCTGCTGATGGTCGCCGACCAGCCGATGGACCACGTCACGCTCGCCGCGGCCGTGGGCCACCCGGCCGAGGAGGTGGCGGCGGCGCTGCAGGCGCTGACCGTGGAGTACGCCGACCAGGGGCGCGGGTTCGACCTGCGCAGCGTGGCCGGGGGCTGGCGTTTCTACACCCGCGACCAGTACTCCTCGGTCGTCGAGCGCTACGTGCGCGACGGCCAGCAGGCCCGCCTGACCCAGGCGGCGCTGGAGACCCTCGCCGTGGTGGCCTACAAGCAGCCGGTCAGCCGGGCCCGGGTGTCGGCCGTGCGCGGGGTGAACGTCGACGGGGTCATGCGCACGCTGGTCTCCCGCGGCCTGGTCGAGGAGACCGGTCAGGACTCCGAGACGACGGCCGTGCTCTACGGCACCACGAGCTACTTCCTGGAGCGTCTCGGCATCACCGAGCTCGGCGACCTGCCGGACCTGGCACCCTTCCTGCCCGACCTCGAGGACATGGACGAGATCGACGGGCCCGACCCGGTCATCACCCTGGTCGTGCCCGACGACGCCAGCTCGGTGACCGATCCCGAGCTCGTCGGCCCCCCGCAGGCATGACCGAGCCCTCCGACCCACGCGCGGCGATCCCGACCGACGACGACGGACTGGTCCGGTTGCAGAAGCTGCTGGCGGCCTCCGGTGTCGCCAGCCGGCGCAAGTGCGAGGAGCTGATGCTGGCCGGCCTCGTCGAGGTCGACGGTGAGGTGGTCACCCGGCTGGGCACCAAGGTCGACCCCACCTCGGCCGTCGTGCGGGTCGACGGCAAGCGGTTGCCTCCCGTCTCGGCGCACGTCTACCTGGCGCTCAACAAGCCCCGGGGCGTGGTCTCGACGATGGCGGACCCGGAGGGCAGGCGCTCGCTCGGCGAGCTCGTCGCCGACCGCCCCGAGCGGCTCTTCCACGTCGGCCGGCTCGACACCGACACCGAGGGCCTCATCCTCCTCACCAACGACGGCGATTTCGCGCAACGGGTCGCCCACCCGTCGTACGAGCTGGAGAAGACCTACGTCGCGGAGGTGAGCGGGGTCGCCGACAAGGCGACGGTGCGTCGCCTGCTCGCCGGCGTCCGGCTCGAGGACGGCCCGGTCGAGGTGTCCGCGGCCAAGGTGCTCTCGTCGACGCGGGAGCGCTCGATCGTGGAGCTGACCATCCACGAGGGTCGCAACCGCATCGTGCGCCGCCTGCTCGACGAGGTCGGCCACCCGGTGACCCGGCTGACGCGGACCAGGATCGGCCCGGTGCACGTGCGCGGACTGGTCGCCGGCGGGCTGCGTGACCTCACGCGCGACGAGCTCGGCACCCTGCTCGACGCGGCGAAGCTCTGACGGTCGGCTGTGCATAGGGTGGGCCCATGCGCGTGAGAGCCGTCCGTGGCGCCACCCAGCTCGACGAGGACACCCGGGAGCACATGCTCGAGCGGGTGGCCGAGATGGTGCTCGACGTCATGACCTCGAACGACCTCACCGTCGACGACTTCATCTCCATCTTCTTCACCGCCACCGAGGACCTCAACGCCGAGTTCCCGGCGTACGCCGCGCGGCGGCTCGGCTTCGACGACGTGCCCCTGATGTGCGCGCGAGAGCTCGAGATCGAGGGGTCGATGCCGCGGGTGGTGCGCATGATGGCCCACGTCGAGACCCACCTCTCGCGCGCCGAGATCACCCACGTCTACCTGCACGGCGCCGCCCGCCTGCGTCGTGACCTGACCCGTGTGCGTGAGGTCCCCGACGAGGACGACGGCACGTGACGCCTGCACCCGTCGGGCCGGTGGGCACCGTGGGCCCGGTGCTCGTGGTGGGAGCCGGGCTGCTGGGCACCTCCGTCGGGCTCGCGCTCACCGCCCGGGGCGTGGAGGTGTGGCTCACCGACGTCCAGCACGAGCACGTCCGGACCGCCACCGGCCTGGGAGCGGGCTCGCCGGTGCCCGACGGTGCGCGCCCGGCCCTCGTCGTGGTCGCCGTGCCTCCGGACCACCTGGCCGACGCCGTCGCCGACGCGCTGAGCACGACCGACGCCGTGGTGACCGACGTCGGCAGCGTGAAGGCGGCGCCGCTCTCGGCCGTCCGGGCGCAGGTGAGTGCCGCCGACCTGACCCGCTACGTCGGGTCGCACCCGCTGGCCGGCAGCGAGCGCTCCGGACCCCTGGCTGCCTCGGAGCGGCTCTTCGAGGGGCGGCCCTGGGCGGTGACCTGCCACGAGACCTCGTCGCGGGTGGCCGAGGAGACCGTCGTGCAGCTGGCGTCCCTGTGCGGGGCGACCCCGTTCTTCTTCACCCCCGAGGAGCACGACGCGGCGGTCGCCCGCACCTCCCACGTGCCCCACGTGGTGGCGGCACTGATGGCCGGCGCGCTCGCCGACGCCCCCGTCGCCCACCTGTCGCTGTCGGGTCAGGGCGTGCGTGACGTGACCCGCGTCGCCGCCGGGGACCCGCGGCTGTGGCAGCAGATCCTGAGCGCCAACGCCGCTCCGGTGGCCGGGCTGCTGCGGGAGGTCGGGGCCCAGCTGGACCGGCTGGTGGCGGCGCTCGAGAGCGCGGAGCGGCCGGCGCTGGCCGAGATCCTGGGACGCGGGGTCGACGGCACCGCAGCCATCCCCGGCAAGCACGGCGGCCCTCCGGTCGAGGAGACCGGCGTGTTCGTCCTCGTGCCCGACCATCCCGGCGAGCTGGCCCGCCTGCTGGCCGACGTCGGCGCGATCGGGGTCAACCTCGAGGACCTCCACATCGACCACGACCCGGGCCGGCCGACCGGTCTGGTGGAGCTGCGGGTGGCCGTGGCCGAGGCCGACCACCTGCGGGCGGCGCTGGCTGATCGCGGGTGGGCGGGGCACGGCTAGACCCAGGTAGAATCGCGGTTCCGCCCCACGACGTGTCCGGGGCGTTGTTCATGTCTGAACATGTGAGGAGACCGCCGTGCCCGGCCCGCCCGACCGCCCGACCGCCCGCCCGACCGACCGCCCGAGCGCCCGCTCAGCTGGGGACACCCCGGTCGTGGTGGCGGTGGACGGCACCTCCGGATCGGGCAAGTCGAGCACCTCGCGCGCGGTCGCCTCGCGGCTGGGCCTGCGCTACCTCGACACCGGGGCGCAGTTCCGGGCGATGACCTGGTGGATGCTGCAGCACGGCGTCGACGTGCATGACGCCGCAGCCGTGGCGTCGTACGCCGCGAAGCCGGTGATCGAGTCGGGCACCGACCCTGACGACCCCACCATCACCGTGGACGGTGAGGACGCCTCGACGGCGATCCGCACCAGCGAGGTGACTCGGGCCGTGAGCCCGGTCAGCACGGTGCCCGAGGTCCGTGCCCGGCTGCTGGGCCTGCAGCGGGAGATCATCGGCGGGGGAGCCGGTGCCGGCATCGTCGTCGAGGGCCGCGACATCGGCTCGGTGGTGTGGCCGGCAGCCCAGGTCAAGCTCTACCTGTCGGCGGACGCCTCGGCCCGCGCACAGCGGCGAACCGCTGAGCACGCGCACCTCGGCGACGTGACGAGCACCCAGGCGCAGCTGCTGGAGCGCGACAAGATCGACTCGGGCCGCGTGACCGCGCCGCTGGTCCAGGCCGACGGCGCCCTCGCCGTCGACACCACCCATCTGACGTTGGACGAGGTGGTCGACCTGATCGTCGGCCTCGTCGAGGAGCACCTGTGACCGAGATCCAGACCGACCCGACGACCGGGGGCCGTGTGCCCGTGGTCGCTGTCGTCGGACGACCCAACGTGGGCAAGTCCACGCTGGTCAACCGCATCATCGGCCGTCGCGAGGCGGTCGTCCAGGACGTCCCCGGTGTGACCCGTGACCGGGTGTCCTACGACGCCCACTGGAACGGTCGGGCCTTCACCGTCGTCGACACCGGCGGCTGGGACCCCGACGCGCGCGGCCTGGCCGAGCAGATCAAGATCCAGGCCGAGATCGCGGTCACCGTGGCCGACGCCGTCGTCTTCGTCGTCGATGCGACGATCGGCATCACCGACACCGACGAAGGTGTCGTCCGCGTGCTGCGCAAGGCGGGCAAGCCGGTGGTGCTGGCGGCCAACAAGGTCGACGACCAGCGCGCCGAGGCCGAGGCGGCCTCGCTGTGGAGCCTCGGGCTGGGGGAGCCGTTCCCGGTCTCCGCCCTGCACGGCCGCGGCTCGGGCGAGATGCTCGACGCGATCCTCGCGGCGCTGCCCGAGGCGCCCGAGACCGACTACGATCCGCCGGGCGGGCCCCGCCGGGTGGCCATCGTCGGCAAGCCGAACGTCGGCAAGTCCTCGCTGCTGAACCGGCTGGCCAAGGAGGAGCGGGCGGTCGTCGACGACGCCGCCGGCACCACCGTGGACCCGGTCGACGAGCTGATCGACCTGGGCGGGCGCACCTGGCGCTTCATCGACACCGCCGGCGTGCGCAAGCGCGTCAAGGAGGCCTCGGGGCACGAGTACTACGCCTCGCTGCGCACCAACGCCGCCATCGAACGGGCCGAGGTCTGCGTCATGGTGGTCGACGCCTCGCAGCCGCTGACCGAGCAGGACCAGCGCATCATCACCGCCGTGGCCGAGACCGGCCGGGCGCTGCTGGTGGCCTACAACAAGTGGGACCTGGTCGACGAGGAGCGCCGCTACTACCTCGAGCGCGAGATCGAGCGCGACCTCGTGCGCGTGCCGTGGGCGCTGCGGGTCAACATCACCGCCCGCACCGGTTGGCACATCGACCGGCTGGTGCCGGCGCTGGACAAGTCGCTGGAGGGCTGGGAGACCCGGATCTCGACCGGCCAGCTCAACGCCTTCCTGGGCCGCCTCGTCGCCGAGCACCCCCACCCGGTGCGCAGCGGCAAGCAGGCCAAGATCATGTTCGCCACGCAGGCCTCGACGTCGCCGCCGACCTTCGTGCTGTTCACCTCCGGACCTCTGGAGGCCTCCTACGTGAGGTTCGTCGAGCGGCGCCTGCGCGAGGAGTTCGGTTTCGTCGGCACCCCGATCCACATCGAGGTCAAGCCGCGCGAGAAGCGCGACAAGAAGCGTCGCTGACCGGAGCCGTGCCAGCCGGCCGACCGAACCGGTGGCGCGGCGAGCTCGTCGCACCCTGTCCCGCGATGACGCGCTGGTGCACAATGAGCGGCATGGGTGCGGACCCTGACGTGACGACAGGCGCCCCGCTGCGATGTACGGCGGCGCTCGACGCCGCGTGCCGACGCGCGCTGGCCGACCTGCAACGGCGAGCCGAGGCGTCGAGCGACGACGCCGGATCGCGCGGCCTGCCCTGGCGACGTGTGGCAGCGGTCCTGCTGCTGACGGCACCCGTCCACCTGGCTGCGCCGGCGATATTCGCAACGGCCGGGTGGGTGCTGGCGTCGGCGGACGGCCCGCTCGCGGTCCTCCTCGCGCTCGCCCTGGTGCTGGTGGCCGTGGGTTCCTTGCCCCGGCGCACACGCCGGCTCGACGCCGCGACCTCGCTGACCGCGCGGGAGGCGCCCGTGACGTTCGCCCTCCTGGACCGCGTCAGCGCGCAGGTCGGCGCTCCGCGTCTGCACCGACTCGACCTGACATCGGGGCTCGGGTCTCGGGCCCACCGCTCCGGCGTGCGCCGACGGCCGGTCCTCGAGGTGGGTGCCGTCGGCTGGGCGACTCTGTCCGACCAGGGCCGGGTGGCGATGGTGGCGCACGAGGCGGTGCACCTGGCCCGTCCCGAGCTGCGGTGCGAGCGGATCACGGCCCGTGCGGAGGCCGTCCTCGAGGAGTGGCGGCTCATCGCGGGAGGTGAGCATCCGCGCCGGGCCGGCAACGCCGAGGACGCCCGACGATTCGTGACGTCGCTGAGCGCGGTCCTGCTGGCACCGGTGCGCGTCGTGGTGGTGCTGTGGAGGCGGTCGCTGCTGCGCCTGCAGGCGCCGGTCACGGTGCAGGGGGAGCTCGTCGCGGACGCCTTGGCGGCGCGGGTGGCAGGTGTCGACGCGCTGCACGAGGTGTGGGACCTCGGGCTCGGGGCCGCCACCTGGGAGACGGCTCTCACGCGTGGTCTGTCCGGACACGAGGACCTGCGGTCGTGCCTGCGGGACGCGGTGGCGGCCGTGCCGGCGCAGACGGTGCTGCGGCGGCGCCGGAGCGCTGCGGAGGCTGGGCACCGGGTGGACGTCGGCCACCCGGCCACCGACCTCCGCCGCGTCGCGCTGGATCGGTTGGCTCTCGCCGAGCCGCTCATCGTGGTGACGGGCACGGAGTCGCTCACGAGCGAGGTCGAGCTCGGCGCGGCTCTTGCGGCAGCGCTGCGTGACGCCGCGCTGGGGCTCCGGTACGCGGCCCCGGGCTCGTCCCTCGGCCAGCGCTCCGCTGACGCCGTCCGGCGGCACACGCGGGCCCGCAACGAGCTGGACACCGCGGGGTCCTAGGGTGCGGGGCATGAGCCTGCCCGCACCTGGACCTGCCCGCGCCTGCCTCGTCACCGGGGCCTCCTCCGGCATCGGGGCCGAGATCGCCCGCGAGCTCGCCCGCCGCGGCCACGGGTTGGTGCTCGTGGCGCGCTCGGCCGACAAGCTCGAGGCCCTGGCCGAGGAGATCCGGGCCGGTGGTGGCACGGTGTACGTCGTACCGACAGACCTCGCGGACCGTACGGCGCGCGCTGAGCTGCTCAGGCGGGTGACCGCCCTGGGGGTCGAGGTCGACGTCCTGGTCAACAACGCCGGCTACTCCACGCTCGGGCGGGTGGCCGAGGCCGACCCCGAGGACGAGATGGCGATGCTGGAGGTCGACGTCGTGGCGGTGCTGGACCTGTGCACGCGGTTCGTGCCCGCCATGGTGGCGCGTGGGCGCGGGGGAGTGCTGAACGTGGCCTCGACCGCCGCGTTCCAGCCGCTGCCGGGGCAGGCCGGCTACGGCGCCGGAAAGTCGTTCGTGCTGTCCTACTCGCAGTCGCTGGCCGGCGAGCTCAAGGGCACCGGCGTGAGCGCGACGTGCCTGTGCCCGGGACCGGTCGACACCGGCTTCGGGGAGCGGGCCGGCTTCGAGAAGAGCGACTTCGACAACGCGCTGCCGCCCTTCATGTGGGTCTCGCCGGCCGACGTGGCGGCGTGCGGGATCGAGGCGCTCGACAGGGGCCGGCTCTACGCGATCCCGGGGCTGGCGAACCGGGTGGCTGCCCGCTTCTCGCAGGTCGCGCCACGCCGCGCCTTGCTCGCGCTGCTGACGCGGGTGCACCCGGCTCTGCGCTGACCGACCTCGATTCGGACTGTGGCGGGTGGTGCGATATCGTCTCCCACGGCTCGCCGGGCGATCCCCGGCGGGTGCCACGGGCTGTGGCGCAGCTTGGTAGCGCACTTGACTGGGGGTCAAGGGGTCGCAGGTTCAA
>CAVQOY010000005.1:0-1092179 GCA_963714625.1 uncultured Actinomycetota bacterium
TGTCGTAGCGGAACGGGAAGTCGTCGAGCGCGACCACCTGCTGCTGGCCCACCGACGAGAACTCGTCGTAGTAGGAGTTGTAGCCGCTGACGGTGTAGGCGTTGGCTCGCGCCTCCTCGGTCGGCTCCACCCGGATGTTGCGGTAACGCTCCAGGCCGGTGCCGGCGGGGATCAGCTTGCCGATGATGACGTTCTCCTTGAGGCCCATGAGCGAGTCCGACTTGCCGTGGATGGCAGCGTCGGTCAGCACGCGGGTGGTCTCCTGGAAGGACGCCGCCGACAGCCACGACTCGGTGGCCAGTGACGCCTTGGTGATGCCCATCAGCTGCGGACGGCCGGCGGCGGGCTTGCCGCCCTCCGACACGACGCGACGGTTCTCGGCCTCGAACGAGGGACGGTCGACCAGGTCCGACGGGAGCAGGCGGGTGTCGCCCTGCTCCAGCACGAGGACACGGCGCAGCATCTGCCGCACGATGATCTCGATGTGCTTGTCGTGGATCTGCACACCCTGGGAGCGGTAGACCTCCTGGACCTCGTCCACGAGGTGCTCCTGCGCCCGGCGCACGCCGAGGATCCGCAGGACGTCCTGCGGGTCCGGGGTGCCCTGGGTGATCTTCTGACCCACCTCGACGTGGTCGCCCTCGCCGACGAGCAGGCGCGAGCGCTTCGAGACCGGGTAGTCCTGGGGCTCCGAGCCGTCGTCGGGGGTGACGACGACCTTCTTGGCCTTGTCGGTCTCCTCGATCGCGATCCGACCCGCGGCCTCCACGATGGGCGCGCGGCCCTTGGGCGAGCGGGCCTCGAAGAGCTCGACCACACGGGGCAGACCCTGGGTGATGTCGTCCGCGGAGGCCACACCACCGGTGTGGAAGGTGCGCATCGTGAGCTGCGTGCCGGGCTCACCGATGGACTGCGCGGCGATGATGCCGACCGCCTCACCGATGTCGACCAGCTTGCCGGTGGCCAGCGAGCGGCCGTAGCACTTGGCGCACGTGCCGGTCTTGGCCTCGCAGGTCAGGACCGAGCGGACCTTGACCGAGTCGACCCCGGCCTCGATGAGCTCGTCGATCTTGACGTCACCGAGGTCGCCGCCGGCCGCGACCAGCGTCTCGCCGGTCTCGGGGTGGACGACCGCGGTCGCCACCGAGCGGGCGTACGCCGCGGTGTCGACGTAGTCGGCCAGGCGGAGCGCACCGGACTCGGTGCGGTCGGCGATCACCTTGGGCAGGCCGCGCTCGGTGCCGCAGTCCTCCTCGCGGATGATGACGTCCTGGGAGACGTCGACCAGACGACGGGTGAGGTAGCCCGAGTCGGCGGTCCGCAGCGCGGTGTCCGCCAGCCCCTTGCGGGCGCCGTGCGTCGCGATGAAGTACTCCAGGACGGTCAGGCCCTCCTTGAAGTTCGACTTGATCGGGCGCGGGATGATCTCGCCCTTCGGGTTGGCCACCAGACCTCGCATGGCCGCGATCTGCCGGACCTGCATCATGTTTCCGCGGGCACCGGAGTGGACCATCATGTAGATCGGGTTCTTCTTCTGGCCCTCGAAGGTCTTCTCGAGCTCCTTGGCGACCTCGTTCGACGCCTGGGTCCAGACCTCGATGAGCTCCTGACGACGCTCGTCGTCGGTGATCAGACCGCGGTCGTACTGCTGCTGGACCTTGGCGGCCTGGTCCTCGAAGGAGGCCAGGATCTCGGCCTTCTGCGGGGGGGTGACGACGTCGTCGATGGAGACGGTGACACCGGACCGCGTGGCCCAGTGGAAACCGGTGTCCTTCAGCGCGTCCAGCGCTGCAGCGACCTCGACCTTGGAGTAGCGCTCGGCCAGGTCGTTGACGATGACGCCGAGCTGCTTCTTGCCGACCTCCTCGTTGACGAAGGCGTAGTCGTCGGGAAGCGTCTCGTTGAAGAGCGCACGTCCCAGCGTCGTCTCGCGCGTGCCGGACTCCGGGAAGCGGATCTTGACGCTGCTCTGCAGCTCGATCTCTCCCTTGTCGAAGGCCATGATCGCCTCGGAGGTCGAGGAGAACCCTCGCCCCTCGCCCGTGTACTCCTGGCCCGCGTTGCGGTGGGTCAGGAAGTAGAGGCCGATGATCATGTCCTGCGTGGGCATGGTCACCGGGCGGCCGTCGGACGGCTTGAGGATGTTGTTCGTCGAGAGCATGAGGATGCGGGCCTCGGCCTGCGCCTCGGCCGACAGCGGCAGGTGGACCGCCATCTGGTCACCGTCGAAGTCGGCGTTGAACGCGGTGCAGACCAGGGGGTGGATCTGGATGGCCTTGCCCTCGATCAGCTGCGGCTCGAACGCCTGGATGCCCAGACGGTGCAGCGTGGGCGCACGGTTCAGCAGCACCGGGTGCTCGGTGATGACCTCCTCGAGGACGTCCCACACGACCGGGCGGGCGCGCTCGACCATGCGCTTGGCCGACTTGATGTTCTGCGCGTGGTTGAGCTCCACCAGGCGCTTCATCACGAAGGGCTTGAACAGCTCCAGCGCCATCTGCTTGGGCAGACCGCACTGGTGCAGCTTCAGCTGCGGGCCGACCACGATGACCGAACGGCCCGAGTAGTCGACGCGCTTGCCGAGCAGGTTCTGACGGAACCGGCCCTGCTTGCCCTTGAGCATGTCGGAGAGCGACTTCAGCGGCCGGTTGCCCGGGCCGGTGACGGGACGACCGCGGCGACCGTTGTCGAACAGCGAGTCGACGGCCTCCTGGAGCATCCGCTTCTCGTTGTTGACGATGATCTCCGGCGCGCCGAGGTCCAGGAGCCGCTTGAGGCGGTTGTTCCGGTTGATGACGCGGCGGTAGAGGTCGTTGAGGTCGGAGGTGGCGAAGCGGCCACCGTCGAGCTGCACCATCGGGCGCAGGTCCGGCGGGATGACCGGGACCGCGTCGAGCACCATGCCGACCGGCTTGTTGCCGGTCTTGCGGAAGGCGTCGACGACCTTGAGGCGCTTGAGCGCGCGCACCTTGCGCTGGCCCTTGCCGGTCGCGATGGTCTCCTTGAGCGACTCCACCTCGGCGGTGAGGTCGAAGGTCTCCAGGCGCTTCTGGATCGCGGTGGCGCCCATGAAGCCCTCGAAGTACTTGCCGAACCAGTTCTTCATCTCGCGGTAGAGCATCTCGTCGCCCTCGAGGTCCTGGACCTTGAGGTTCTTGAAGCGCGTCCAGACCTCCTCGAGGCGGTCGAGCTCGCGCTGGTTGCGATCACGCAGCTGCTTCATCTCGCGCTCGGCGGCGTCGCGCACCTTGCGGCGGGCGTCGGCCTTGGCGCCCTCGGCCTCCAGCGAGGCGAGGTCCTCCTCGAGCTTCTGCGAGCGGTCGTTGATCGCACCGTCGCGACGGTTCTCCAGGCGCTTCCGTTCCATGTCGATCTTCGCCTCGAGCGAGGACAGGTCGCGGTGACGCGCGTCCTCGTCGACGGAGGTGATCATGTAGGCCGCGAAGTAGATGACCTTCTCGAGGTCCTTCGGAGCCAGGTCGAGCAGGTAGCCGAGCCGGCTGGGCACACCCTTGAAGTACCAGATGTGGGTGACCGGGGCGGCGAGCTCGATGTGGCCCATCCGCTCGCGGCGGACCTTGGAGCGGGTCACCTCGACGCCGCAGCGCTCGCAGATGATGCCCTTGAAGCGCACGCGCTTGTACTTGCCGCAGTAGCACTCCCAGTCCCGGGTGGGACCGAAGATCTTCTCGCAGAAGAGGCCGTCACGCTCGGGCTTGAGCGTGCGGTAGTTGATGGTCTCGGGCTTCTTGACCTCGCCGTGGCTCCAGGCGCGGATCTCGTCCGCGGTGGCAAGGCCGATCTTGAGCTGGTCGAAGAAGTTCACATCGAGCACGGTGGCTACTTCCCTGTCTTTCTGTGGGTCTGAGGGGGCCTGAGGTGGCCTGAGGATCGGGCGGGAGGAGCAGGGGTACGCCGGACCGCGAGCGGCGCGGCGCACCCCTGCTCTCAGACCTCCTCGACGCTGGAGGGCTCGCGACGGGACAGGTCGATGCCGAGCTCTTCGGCCGCACGGAACACGTCGTCCTCGGCGTCCTTCATCTCGATCGCGGAGCCGTCCTGCGACAGCACCTCGACGTTGAGGCAGAGCGACTGCATCTCCTTGACGAGAACCTTGAACGACTCGGGGATGCCGGAGTCGGGGATGTTCTCGCCCTTGACGATGGCCTCGTAGACCTTGACGCGACCGGGCACGTCGTCGGACTTGATGGTGAGCAGCTCCTGCAGGGCGTAGGCGGCGCCGTACGCCTCCATCGCCCAGACCTCCATCTCTCCGAACCGCTGGCCGCCGAACTGGGCCTTACCGCCCAGGGGCTGCTGCGTGATCATCGAGTAGGGGCCGGTCGAGCGCGCGTGGATCTTGTCGTCGACCAGGTGGTGGAGCTTGAGGATGTACATGTAGCCCACCGAGACCGGGTCGGGGAAGGGCTCCCCGGAGCGGCCGTCGAACAGCTTGGCCTTGCCGTCGGCCTTGACGAGGCGGACCCCGTCGCGGGTCGGCAGCGTGGAGCTGAGCAGACCGGTGATCTCGTCCTCACGGGCACCGTCGAAGACGGGCGTCGCGACGTTGGAGTCCGCGGGCGCGGAGTCGGCGGCGATCTCGATGAGCCGCTTCTTCCAGGACTCGTCGGTGCTGTCACCGTCGTACTCGTCGACGTCCCAGCCGGTCTTGGCGAGCCACCCGAGGTGGATCTCCAGGATCTGGCCGATGTTCATCCGGCCCGGCACGCCGAGCGGGTTGAGCACGACGTCGACGGGGGTGCCGTCCTCCAGGAACGGCATGTCCTCGACCGGGAGGATCTTGGAGATGACGCCCTTGTTGCCGTGGCGTCCGGCCAGCTTGTCGCCGACCGAGATCTTCCGCTTCTGGGCCACGTAGACGCGGACCAGCTGGTTGACGCCCGGGGGCAGCTCGTCGCCGTCCTCGCGGTCGAAGACGCGCACGCCGATGACCGTTCCGGACTCGCCGTGCGGGACCTTCATCGAGGTGTCGCGCACCTCGCGGGCCTTCTCACCGAAGATGGCGCGCAGCAGGCGCTCCTCGGGGGTCAGCTCGGTCTCGCCCTTGGGGGTCACCTTGCCGACGAGGATGTCACCGGTGGTGACCTCCGCGCCGATGCGGATGATGCCGCGCTCGTCGAGGTCGGCGAGCATCTCCTCGCCCACGTTCGGGATGTCGCGGGTGATCTCCTCCGGGCCCAGCTTCGTGTCGCGGGCGTCGACCTCGTGCTCCTCGATGTGGATCGAGGTGAGGACGTCCTGCTGCACGAGACGCTGCGACAGGATGATCGCGTCCTCGTAGTTGTGTCCCTGCCAGGGCATGAAGGCGACGAGCAGGTTGCGCCCCAGTGCCATCTCGCCCTGGTCGGTGCACGGGCCGTCGGCGATCGGCGAGCCGACCTCGAGGCGCTGGCCCTCGTGGACGAGCGGACGCTGGTTGATGCAGGTGCCCTGGTTCGAGCGACGGAACTTCTGCATCCGGTAGGTGCGGTGCGTGCCGTCGTCGTTCATGACCTCGACCGCGTCGGCCGAGACGGCGGTGACCGCGCCCGGCTGGTCGGCGGAGACGACGTCGCCGGCGTCGACAGCGGCACGGAACTCCATGCCGGTGCCCACGAGCGGCGACTGCGACTGGATCAGCGGCACCGCCTGGCGCTGCATGTTGGAGCCCATGAGCGCACGGTTGGCGTCGTCGTGCTCGAGGAACGGGATGAGCGCGGTCGCGACCGACACCATCTGGCGCGGCGAGACGTCCATGTAGTCGACCTCGGCGGCGAGCACCAGGTCGGCCTCGCCCTTGCGGTCGCGTGCGAGCACCCGGTCCTCGGTGAAGGAACCGTCCTCGCCGAGGCCCTGGTTGGCCTGGGCGATGATGAAGCGGTCCTCCTCGTCGGCGGTGAGGTACTCGATGCGGTCGGTGACCTTGCCGGCCTCGACCTTGCGGTAGGGCGTCTCGACGAAGCCGAACGGGTTGATGCGACCGAACGTCGACAGCGAGCCGATCAGACCGATGTTGGGACCCTCAGGGGTCTCGATCGGGCACATGCGGCCGTAGTGCGACGGGTGGACGTCGCGGACCTCGAAGCCGGCACGGTCACGGGACAGACCACCGGGGCCCAGCGCCGAGAGACGACGCTTGTGGGTCAGGCCCGCGATCGGGTTGGTCTGGTCCATGAACTGCGACAGCTGGGAGGTCCCGAAGAACTCCTTGAGCGCCGCCACGACCGGTCGGATGTTGATCAGGGACTGCGGCGTGATGGCCTCGACGTCCTGGGTCGTCATCCGCTCGCGGACCACGCGCTCCATGCGGGCCAGGCCCGTGCGGAGCTGGTTCTGGATCAGCTCGCCCACGGTGCGCAGACGACGGTTGCCGAAGTGGTCGATGTCGTCGGCGTGGACCTCGATGGTGCCCTGGGGCGCCTCGGCCTCGGTCTCACCGGCGTGCAGCGAGACGATGAACTTGATGGCCGCGACGACGTCCTCGATGGTCAACGTCTGCTGGTCGAAGGCCTGCTCCAGACCCAGCTTCTTGTTGATCTTGTAGCGACCGACCTTGGCGAGGTCGTAGCGCTTGGAGTTGAAGTAGTAGTTGTCCAGGAGGGTCTGGGCAGCCTCGCGCGTGGGCGGTTCGCCCGGGCGCAGCTTGCGGTAGATGTCGAGCAGCGCGTCGTCCTGGCCGGAGGTGTGGTCCTTCTCCAGGGTCAGCATCATCGACTCGTACTGGCCGAACTCCTCGCGGATCTGCTCCTCGGTCCAGCCGAGTGCCTTGAGCAGCACGGTGACGTTCTGCTTGCGCTTGCGGTCCAGGCGTACGCCGACCATGTCGCGCTTGTCGATCTCGAACTCCAACCACGCACCCCGCGACGGGATGAGCTTGGCGGTGTAGATGTCCTTGTCCGAGGTCTTGTCCGCAGCGCGCTCGAAGTAGACGCCCGGGGAACGGACCAGCTGCGAGACCACGACACGCTCGGTGCCGTTGATGATGAAGGTGCCCTTGTCGGTCATCAGCGGGAAGTCGCCCATGAAGACCGTCTGGCCCTTGATCTCACCGGTCTCGTTGTTGGTGAACTCTGCGGAGACGTAGAGCGGGGCGGAGTAGGTGAAGTCCTTCTCCTTGCACTCGTCCACGGTGTACTTCGGGTCGTAGAAGACCGGGTTCTCGAACGAGAGGGACATGGTCCCGGAGAAGTCCTCGATCGGCGAGATCTCCTCGAAGATCTCCTGCAGCCCCGACTTGGGGCTGACGTCCTCGCCGGCGTCGGCGCGCTTCTGCACCTCCGCGTCCCAACGCTCGTTGCCGACCAGCCAGTCGAAGCTGCTGGTCTGGAGCGAGAGGAGCTTCGGGACCTCGAGGGGCTCGGAGATCTTCGCGAAGGAGATACGACGGGGGGCACTGCTGATGTTGACGGTGGTGCTGGGGCGCGAGGCGGCCAAGAGGCGTCCTTCCAGAGGCTGGCTCGGTGCTGGGACTGAGGCCTGCAATCGCTGCGACGGGCAAAAATGCCACGATCGAGGTGAGGGCAGGCGCAACGAGCGAGACTAGCACTCGGGGCCCGCGGGCACAACCGAGCGGAGCACGCCTTCGTCACTCTCGCGGACGGGACCTTCATATGACCCGCTTCGAGAGCCATCAGCGGCTCGTCAATGCACACGAAGCATGACCCGACCGGGGCGGTCAGTCAAGCAACTCGCCCGGTTTGGTCCCCCGGGCTCAGCTCGGCCGCGAGCCCCGCGGGGCCCCGGGAGTCCCCGGTGGACCGGACTCAGAACGACAGGATGTCGTCGACGACCCAGGAGTCGCCCTGCTTGACCATCTGGAACTCGACCCGGTTCAGCGCCAGCCGCGGCTGGGCCGAGTCGCTGCTGAGGGTGGCCTGGTCCACGAACAGCAGGATCCGGGCCCGGTCGACGCTCGCGGTCATCACCGCTGAGCCCTGCACCTCGACCGTCACCTGGGCCTTGGCCTCGGTGGCCACGTCGACCACGGCGGTGTCGAAGGTGCCGACGTAGTCGGTGGCGTACTCCTCGGTCATGAACCGGGTGGCCGCGTCGCGGTCCTCCTCGAGGGAGGTGAAGTCGTAGGCGAGCACCGCCTCGGCGGCCCGCTCGGCCGAGGACTGCGCAGCTCGTCCGGCCGACGCCTCCGCCTCGGTCCGGTCGAGGTCGGCGACACCGTCGGTGCCGAGCAGGCCGAGCAGCATGAGGCCCGTGTAGACCAGGAGGACGACGAGCAGGCCGGCGAGGCCGAGCACCAGTCCGCGTCCACCCGCAGCGAGGCTATCGCCTCGCCGTCCCGAGCGGCTCGTGGCCGGTGGGGTGGTGACCGGGTCGGACGAACCGGATGCGCCCCGTCGCTTCAGCAGCGAGACGCGTCCCGGCGAGACGACGTCGTCAGCCGCGGCGCCGGAGCGCGAGGACGCTCGGTGGTCGGCGGCGGGGTCGGCGGCGGGGTCGGCGACGTCTCGGCGGGGCCGCCGGCCCCGGGGGGGCCTCGCGGGTCACCTCGGGCGCGATCGTGGCGCCGCGTCGCTCACCGGCGATCCGTCGGCGACGGGAGGCGGGTCCGGGCTGCTGGTTGCTCACGACGCTCAGACCTCCTTGAACTCGTCGACGAGCCACTCACCGTCGGTCTTGACGAAGCTGATCTGCCAGCGCCAGTGACGCACGACCTGCTGGCCGCTCGAGACGCGCTGGGCGTCGGAGACCACCAGCACCTGGGCGGAGTCGTCGTCGAGGGAGGCGATCCCGATGAGGGGCACCTCGTCGTCGTCGGCCAGGACCTTGCCGGTCGACGACAGCTGCTGCTGCTCGATTCCGGTGACGACGTTGGCACCGGCCTCCTCGAACTCGGTGCGGAACTTCGTCGACAGCAGCGGCGCGACCGTGTCGAGGTAGGCCTGAGCCTCCCCCGCCTCGAAGGTGTTCCAGGTCTCGGTGAAGCGCTCGGCCGCCTGACGCAGCGCGACCTGGTCGTCGCTGCGCTGCTCGGACTCCGCGGTCTCGCCGCGCAGCCACAGGGTCACCCACACGGCAGCGACCAGCGCGGCGACGCACAGCACGGCGAGCACCGTGGCGAGGGTCCTGCTGGCGGTCGTGGTGGAACCGTGGTCGGTCATCGCGCGGCCTCGCGGCCGCGGTCGCTCACTGCTCGGCAGCGAGCGGCTGGATCAACAACCACTTCCACGACTCCTTACCCAACGCCTCGTGGGCGCCCCCGGTGTAGGTCACCCGGTCGGGCCCTGTCTTCTCACCGTACTTGACCGTGCCGCTGGACAGGTCGTAGGTCGCCAGCTGCGGGCCCCCCTCCTCGACGGCGACGGCCGCACGCGGCGCGCCCGGCGCGACGCGAGGAGCGTTCTGGGCGCCTCGGGGGTTGCTCACCGACGGAGGCTCGGCGCAGCGCACACCCGCGTTCATCGGCGCGTTGCCGCGCTCGGTGTTCGGGTCTCGTTGGTCGCCCTGATAGCCCCTCGTGCACGAGGGCGGGGCCTGCTCGAGGATGAGCCCGAAGTGGGCGTTGTTCACGTTGCCCTCGCGTGCGTTGACGACGAATCCGCCGGCCACCACGTAGGGGTAGAGGATCAGGACCATCTCGATGCCCGGCAGGTTGCGGACCTGCTGCTCGCCGGTGGTGACGAGGTTGTTGATGAGCTTGCCGAGGTTGACCTCGTTCTCCTCGAGGAACGTGCGCAGCTGCGTCGCCGTGGCGCTGCCGTTGGCGATGACCCGACGCAGGTCGGGGTCGCTGGCGGCCAGGGTGTCGGAGAAGAGAGCCAGGTCGCGCGCGAAGGTCCGGATGGCCGAGGCCTTGTCGAGCTGGGTGCCCAGGACGATGTTGCTGTCGCGGATCAGCTGGCGGGTGACCTCGAAGTTGGCGTCGGCGGTCTCGATGAACGACGTGGAGCTGTCGATGAGGCGACCCAGGTCGTCACCGCCGTCCTTGAATGCCTTGCCGAACTCGCTGATGACGGTGCGGAAGTCGTCCTTCGGGATCGAGTTGACCAGCGCCTGGGTGTCGGTCAGCCACGTCACCGTGGAGATCGGGATCTCGGTGTTGGACATCTCGATCTCCGAGCCGTCCTCGAGGAAGGGCTCGCCGTTGGTCTTCGGCTGGAGCTCGACGTACTGCTCGCCGACGGCCGAGCGGTTGCCCACCAGGGCCAGGGTGTCCGCCGGGATCTCGTCGTTGGCGTTCTCGATGTCGAGGAAGACGTCGACGCCCTCGTCGGTGACCTCCATCTTGTCGACGCGCCCGATGGTGGTGCCGCGGTAGGTGACCTCGGCACCGGTGAAGATGCCGCCGCTGTCCTCGAAGTGGGCGTTCACGACGTAGCTGCGGTCGAGCACGAGCCGGTCGAGCTTGGCGTAGCGCCCGCCGACGTAGGTGACGCCGAGCAGGGCGATGATCACGAAGATCATCAGCTGCTTCTTGGTCCGGGCGGTGATCATCGCGCGGTCACCCCCCAGGTGAGCATGCCGGCCAGGTCGGTGATGCGGCGCTCACGTTCCTCGCGCTCGGTGGTCGGGGCGCCCACCGGGGCACGACCGAGGCCGCCGGGCAGGTCGAGGACACCACCACCACCACCGTTACCACCGCCACCACCGCCGTTGTTGTTGCGGCCGGGCAGACCGAGGTCGGGCAACCGGGTGGTGACGTCGACGCTGGGCAGGTTGGTCAAGATGTCGGTCGGGAGGCCCTCGCTGGGCAGCGGGGCCGTCGGCAACGGCAGACCACCGGTGATGATCTCCTCGAGGTCCAGGTCGAGGTCGATGTCGAGGTTGGTGTAGTCGCCCATGTGCAGGTCGCGGGCCTGCTGCGGGTTCTTGCCGACCACGCTGTCGATGAAGGGGAACGTCAGCACGATCTGGAGGCTGTCGACCAGGTCGTCGCCGGACTTCGCCAGCTCGGTGAGCACCGGCGCCAGCGCGTTGAGCGAGTCGATGGTGCCCTGCTTGGAGGCCTGGATGACCCGGGTGCCGACGCCGCTGAGGCGCGCCAGCGCCTGCAGCATCTTGACGAGGTCCTCGCGCTGGCTGTCGACCGACTTGATGGCCGCCGGCAGCTCGTCCAGCGCCAGGTCGAGGGTGTCGGTCTCCTTGTTCAAGGAGATGGCCAGGGAGTTGACGTTCTCCAGGGCACGGACGATGCCTGCCTTGCCGTCGTCGAGACCCTCCATGAGGGTCGCGAAGCGACGCAGCGTCGACTTGACCTCGCCCTCGCGACCGTCGAGTGCCTTGTTGAGCTCCTCGGTGACGATCTTGAGCTGGCCCACGCCGCCACCGTTGAGGAACAACGACAGTGCTCCGAGCACTTCCTCCACCTCGGGGTTGCGACCGCTGTCCTCCAGCCCGATCGTGTCGCCCTCGCCCAGCGGGTTCGGGCTGGGGTTGGACTCCGGCGGGGCGAGGTCGACGAACTTCTCGCCGAGCAGGCTCGTCTGGCGGATGCCGGCGATGGCGTTGTCGGGCAGCTCCACGTCGCCGCGGACCAGCAGCGTCACCTTGGCGGTGTAGCCCTCGAGCTCGACGTCGTCGACCCGTCCGACCGACACGTCGTCGACCTTGACCGCCGACTGCGGCACCAGGTCGAGCACGTCGCGGAACTCCACGGTGACCGAGTAGGGGTTGTCCCCCAGGTCGGCACCGCCGGGCAGGGGCAGGCTGTAGACGGAGAACTCGCAACCGCTCAGCAGCAGGGCACCGGCTCCCGCGAGCGCGGCGAACCGGGTACGGCGAAGGGCGCTCATCGGGAGACCTCCACGAGTCCGGCCAGGCTGGTGTCGATGGGCTCGATCTCGATGACCGTCGTGGAGACGGACGTCGAGGTGCTCGTCGTACCGGCCCCGGCGCGGGGAGCGATGCCGTCGAGCAGACCGCCGCCACCGCCGCCACCGCCGCCGCCACCGCCGCCGGCAGACCCGAGACCGCGGGTTGCGGCTCCGACCTCGAGCTCACCGAGCGCGCCCTCGAGCTGGTCGCAGGTGTCCCCGGCCGGACCCAGCGGCTGGATCAGCGTGCACAGCGCTCCCACCGGGTCGGTCTCCAGCTCGGTGATGTTGGCGCTGAGGTTCGTCCGGGTGTCGAGCGTTCCCGTCGAGGGGTTGTAGGTGTGGAAGAGGTTGGACAGCGCAGTCGGCGCGGCCGACAGCACCTCCTCGAGGGCGGCCCGCTGCTTGACCAGGACGTCGGTCACGCCGACCAGGCCCTTGATGTTGCGCGAGAGAGCGTCCTTGTTCTCGTTCACGAAGCCCGAGACCGCCTCCATGGCCACACCGAGGTTGCGCAGGGCAGCAGCGAGCTCCTCCCGCTCCCCCTCGAGCACCGTCGAGGCCGAGGCCAGGCTGTCGTTGAAGTCGCGCACGGTCTGGTCGTTGTCGGCCAGCGCCTTGACGAACCGCTCGATCTCGGTGGCCGTGCTGAAGAGCGCCTCCTTGTTGTTGTCCAAGGTGGTGGTGAAGCGGCTGAGGTTGCGGACCGTCTCGTTGAACTTTTCGCCCTGGCCGCCGAAGTTGTCGGCAGTGGTCTCCAGCAGACGCGTGAGCGCGCCCTCCTTGTTGGCACCGTTGGGGCCGAGCCCGACGGCGAGGTCGTCGAGGTACTGGTAGATCTGGTCGAGCTCGAGGGGTACGGCGGTGTCACTCATGTCGAGGGTGGCGCCGTCCTCGAGCTTCTCGCCGCTGGTGTAGGCCGGCGTGAGCTGCACGTAACGGTCACCGACGACCGAGGGCGCGACGATGACGGCCTTGGCGTCGGCCGGCACGTCGATCTCCGGGTCGTAGCTCATCTCCACCTCGACCGTGGTACCGGCCGGGGTGACGGTGTCGACCTGACCGACCGGCACGCCGAGGATGCGCACGGCGGAGCCTTCGTAGATCGAGACGGTGCGCGGGAAGTTCGCGGTGAGCGTGGCGTCCTCGGAACCGGAGCGCAGGAAGACCACGGCCGTGGTGATGACCAGCAGACCGGCGAGGCTGAGGGCAGCGATGCGACCGACGCCGCTGCCGAGGGTGGGGAGCGAGGGCATGTCAGTTGCCTCCCGCGTCGACGTCGGGCACCGGCGGGATGTTCTTGATGATGGTGTCGAACCACGGCCCGTTGCCGAGGGTGTTGGCGAAGACGCGGTAGAACGGCGCCATCAGCCGCAGGCTGGCGTCGAGGTTCTCGCGGTTCGCGTTCAACGTGTCCAGCACCGTCTCCAGGTTGTCGAGCGCCGGCTTGAGATCCGCACGCGTGTCCTTGACCAGCCCGGTCAGCTGCACCGACAGCTGGGAGGTCGCCACGAGCAGGTCGTGGACGGAGTCGCGGCGGGCCACCAGCGCGCGGAAGAGGACGTCGCCGTCCTCCATCAACGTGATGATGTCCTCCTTGCGATCGCCCAGGACGCCCGAGACCTTCTTCAGGTTCAGCAGCAGGGTGTTGAGCTCCTCGTCCTTCTCGGCCACGTTGGCCGAGAGCGCCGACACGCCTCGCAACGCCGCCCGGAACTCTTCCGGGGTGTTGCGGGTCAGGTCGGCCATCACGTCGAGGGAGTCGGCCAGCTGGGTGGTGTCGATCGCCTCGGAGCGCTCGGCCAGGCCCTCGAAGACGTCGACGACGTTGAACGGGGAGTCGGTGCGCTCGACCGGGATCGTCTTGCCCTCCTCGAGCTGTCCCTCGCCCGCGGGGACCAGGGCGAGGAACATGGAGCCCAGGATCGTCTTGACCTTGATCGCGGCGCCGGTCTCGGAGCCGAACTCGGCCGACTCGTCGACCTGGAAGCCGACCTTGACGACGTTGCCGTCGAGCTCGATGGTCCGCACCTTGCCGACACGGACACCGGCGATGCGGACCTCGTCGTTGGCCTTCAGCCCCCCCGCTTCGCTGAAGTTGGCGTAGTAGGTGTCGCCACCGCCGACGACCGGCAGGTCACCGGCCTTGAAGGCGGTCACCATGAGGGCGGCAATGACAGCGATGCTGATGGCGCCGATGGTGACCGGGTTGCGCTCCCGGAATGGGGTGCTCATCCGATGTTGCACCTCTCCGACTTGGTGCCCGCCGGCGGGTAGTTGGCGGGGATCGGGACCTCGACGTCGCCGACCGTGACCGTGCCGCCGAAGTCGCACAGGTAGAAGTTGAACCAGGAGCCGTAGATCGCGGTGCGGCCCACCTTCGTCAGCTTGATCGGCAGCACCTTGAGCGCCCGGTCGAGCTCGGCCCGGTTGCCGGCGATGTTGCCGGCCACCTTGCGCAGCTCGGTGACGTCTCGCGACAATCCCGGGCGGATGCCCGTCACGAGGTCGGCGGTCTGCACCGTGAGGTCCGAGATCGAGTCGAGGGATCCCAGGATGGCCTCCCGGTCGTCGGTCAACCCGCTGATCAGCGTCCGGAACTGGATGATGAGGTCCGAGAGCTGCTCGTCGCGGCTCCCGACCGTCTCCAGGGTCGTGTTGAGGTTGGAGATCAGGTCGCTGACGAGGTCGTCACGTGCCGCGAGGGTGTTGGTGACCGACGCCGTGCTGTCGAGCAGGTTCTCGATGGTGCCGCCCTCGCCCTGGAACACCTGGATGAGCTGCATCGACAGCTGGTTCACGTCAGCAGGCGTGAGAGCGGCGAACAGCGGCTTGAAGCCGTTGAACAGCACCGTCAGGTCGAGGGCCGGGCTGGTCCGCTCCATCGGGATGGTGTCGTCCTCCTCGAGCTCGGCCTGACCGCCGGTGCCCTCGGTCAGGGCGATGTAGCGCTGACCGACGAGGTTGCGGTAGCGGATGGTCGCGTAGGTGCTCTCGGTGAGGCGGCTGTCGTCGGCCACGTCGAACTCGACGATCGCCTGGGTCTTGTCGTAGATCTCGACGCCCTTGACGGTGCCGACCTTGACACCGGCGATCCGGACGTCGTCGCCCTTGACCACGCCGGTGGCGTCGGAGAAGACGGCCTTGTAGCCCATGGTCGAGCCGAAGCTGATGTTGCCGATGGTGATCGCCAGGAGCGCGGTGGCCAACGTGGTGACCACGATGAAGATGGCGAGCCGGACGGCGTCGCCCGCGGTCTTCTTGTCGAGGAGCTTCATCGGACGTCCACCGCCTTGCCCTGCGCCAGGGAGCCGATGAGGAGGGTGGCCACGTCGGGCACCTCCTCCACGGGGCGCTGCATGGCGGCGGCGGCGGCCAGGCCGATCACGTCCTTCTGCTCCTGGGTGCCGATCACGGCGTCACCGACGGCCACGCGCTTGCCCAGGGGGTAGTTCACGCCGTCCCTGATCTGGGGGGAGGTGAGCGAGCGCGGGGGGAGGTTCTCCTGCGAGTACTTGCCGTTGATGGCTGCGTACAAGTCGCCGCAGTACTTGAACGGCCCCCTGCTGTCGGCGAACTGCGGCTGGTCGCCGGGGTTGTAGCCGCGCGGCTGGGGCACCGTCTCGAGCTTGATGTGCAGGGTCTTGTTGCGGAAGGCGCTCTCGTTCGGCGCGATGCTCGCCACGGCTCCGCGCAGGAAGCACCTGTACTCGGGCGAGTAGCGGGCCAGCAGCGGCAGGACGCGCTGTCCCGCGTCGGCCAGCCTGATGATGTTGTCGCCGTTCTTCTCGAGGAAGCCGCGCGTGGTGTCGGCGAAGCCGGCCACGTCGTCGAAGAGGACCTCGATGCGGTCGGCCTCGCTCTCGAATGTCTGGGTCGTCTTGACGGTGTTGCGCAGCAGGCGGGCGACCTCGGGGACGACGTCCTCGTAGACCGCCGACACCTGGCCGAGCTGGTCGAGGCTCTCCACGAGTGCGGGAATCTCGGGGTTCAGCTTGCCGAGGTAGGAGTTGAAGGTCTCCAGGCCCTCGCCGAGCTTGTCGCCGCGACCCTCCAGGGCCGTCGCGATCGCGTTGAGCGTGACGTTCAGGTCGCCGGGCCGGACGGCCCGCAGCAGCGGGAAGAGGTCGTTGAGGACCTCCTCGACCTCGACGGCGACCTCGGCCTGCTTGATGACCGCGCCCACCTCGATCGGGTCGGCACCGGCGCCCTCCCCCTCGGGCACGATGAGCGAGACGTACTTCTCGCCGAAGAGCGTCTTGGGCAGGATCCGCCCGGTGACGTCGGCGGGGACCGACTCCCGCATGTCCGGGAAGAGTCCGAGGGTGAGCTGGGCACCGTCCCCGTCGGTCACGGTCTCGAGCACCTCTCCGACGATCACACCGCGCACCTTGACGTCGGCGCGAGCGGGGAGGGACAGGCCGATCTTGGAGGACTGCAGGGTGACTTCGTCGTACGGCGTGAACTTCTTGGTGAACACGGCGTAGGTCATGTAGACGAACAGCACGCAGAGCGCCAGGAACGCCACGCCGAAGACGCGAGCCTTGAGGGTGTTTCCGAGCTTGGGCATGTGTCCTTACCCCGCCAGCCGCACGGTCGTGGTGGTGCCCCAGATGGCCATCGAGAGCAGCAGGTCGATGACGTTGATGGCCACGATCGAGGTCCGGACGGCGCGGCCGACCGCGACGCCGACGCCGGCAGGGCCACCGGACGCCGTGTAGCCGTGGTAGCAGTGGATGAGGATGATCACGATGGCGAAGACCAGCACCTTGCCGAAGGACCAGAGCACGTCACCCGGTGGCAGGAACAGCTCGAAGTAGTGGTCGTAGGTGCCGGCGCTCTGGCCGAAGAACTGGGTCACCGTGAGCCGCGTCGCGAAGTACGACGACATGAGGCCGACCACGTAGAGCGGCACGACCGCGATGAGACCGGCGATGATCCGCGTGGTGACGAGGAAGGGCAGGGAGGGGATGGCCATCACCTCGAGGGCGTCGATCTCCTCCGAGATCCGCATGGCCCCGAGCTGGGCGGTGAAGCCGCAGCCGACCGTCGCGGCGAGTGCGATTCCCGTGACGAGCGGCGCGATCTCCCGGGTGTTGAAGTACGCCGACACGAAGCCGGTGAACGCCGAGGTGCCGATCTGGTTGAGCGCGGCGTAGCCCTGGAGGCCGACCTCGGTGCCGGTGAAGAACGCCAACATCGTGATGACGCCGACCGTGCCGCCGATGACGGCGAGCGCACCCGAGCCGAGGGTGACCTCCGCCAGGAGACGCAGGATCTCCTTCTTGTACCGCCTGACCGCGCGCGGCATCCACCCCACTGCGGTGACGTAGAACTTCAGCTGCTCCCCGAGCGTGTCGAGGCTCTTCAGCGGCTTCTGGGCGAGCGCCTTGACGTCTGCCATGTCGTGAGCGCCCCTAACCTGTCTTGGGTGGAACGAGCTGGAAGTAGATGGCGCTCATCACGAAGTTGACGACGAACAGCAGGATGAACGTGATGACCACGGACTCGTTCACCGCGTCCCCGACGCCCTTGGGGCCCCCTCCGGCGTTCATGCCCTTGTAGGCCGCCACGATGGCGGCGATGAGCCCGAAGATGAGTGCCTTGGCCATGCCCTGCCAGAGATCTGGGAGCTGGGCGAGCGCGGTGAAGCTCGCTAGGTAGGACCCTGGTGTGCCGTCCTGGAGCACGACGTTGAAGACGTAGCCACCCATCACGCCGACGACGCTGACCAGGCCGTTGAGGAAGACCGCGACCATCATGCAGGCGAGCACGCGGGGGACGACCAGCCGCTGGATCGGGTCGATGCCGAGCACCATCATCGCGTCGAGCTCTTCGCGGATCTTGCGGGCACCGAGGTCCGCGGCGATCGCAGAGCCGCCCGCTCCCGCGATCAGCAGCGACGTGGCGATCGGCCCGGCTTCCCGGACCACCGCCAGGACCGATGCCGAGCCGGTGAAGGACTGCGCACCGAACTGCTTGATGAGGCCACCGACCTGCAGCGCGATGACCGCGCCGAAGGGGATGGCGACGAGGGCCGTCGGGATGATCGTGACCGAGGCGATGAACCAGGCCTGCTGCAGGAACTCGCGCAGCTGGAAGGGACGCCGGAAGAGGCCCTTGCCGACGTCCAGGCCGAAGGCGAACAGACCGCCTGCGGTGCCGATGGGGCGCAGAACGCGCGCCGATGTCACAGATGCCATGGCTCAGAGTGCCCCGAAAGCGCTGTCCTCGAAGGACCCCGGCGGCGGCTCGATGCCGTTCGCCTTGCACCAATCGCCCGGGGGGCGCTGACTGCGACGGGGCTTGCCGTTCGTCGGCTCGATCTGCATCGGGATCGGCGGGAGCGGCGGCAGCTCCTGGTCCTTCTCGGCCTCCAGCTCGTCGGCGTCCTTCTCCTCCGACATGCCGATGGGACCGACGCGCTGGGCGTTGAGGAACTGGCGGACCACCGGCTCCTCGGAGGACAGCAGCATCTCGCGGGGTCCGAACATGGCCAGGTGCTTGTGGTAGAGCAGGCCGATGTTGTCGGGCACCGTGCGGGCGGTGTTGATGTCGTGGGTGACGATCAGGAACGTCGCGTCGATCTGAGCGTTCAGATCGACGATGAGCTGGTTGAGGAACGACGTGCGCACGGGGTCCAGGCCGGAGTCAGGCTCGTCGAAGAGCACGATCTCGGGGTCGAGGACCAGCGCCCGTGCCAGGCCGGCGCGCTTGCGCATACCGCCGGAGATCTCGCCGGGGAGCTTGTGCTCCGCACCGATGAGACCGACGAGGTCCATCTTCTCCATGACCAGCTTGGAGATGTCGGACTCGCTCTTCTTCGTGTGCTCGCGCAGCGGGAAGGCGACGTTGTCGAACAGCGTCATCGAGCCGAACATCGCGCCGTCCTGGAACAGCACCCCGAAAAGCTTGCGGACCTCGTAGAGGTCCTTCTCCGAGCAGTTGGCGATGTCGAGACCCTCGATCATGATGCTGCCGTTGTCGGGCTTGAGCAGACCGATGAGCGTCTTCAGGAACACCGACTTGCCGGTTCCGGAGGGCCCGAGCATCACGCAGATCTCGCCGGCGGGGATGGTCAGGGTGACGTCACCCCAGATCAGGTCCTTGCCGAAGGACTTGGTGAGGTGCTCGACCTGAATCTCGACGCCCACGCGGATCTCCCTCTACTGACTCTGCTCGGCGGCCTCCGCCTGCCGTCGTTGTGCCGACGGTCACGGTCATGCCGGAGTACCAACGAGTAACCCTGGCGCAGGTTACGGCTCCGACCCCCCGAAATGTAGGCCAAATCCAGGGACGTGTCAGACGTTCGCACCAGGTGGGGAACACGTCCGTCACGTGAGGAGCACCCCGGGCCACCCCCGAGTGGACCACGGCCCCGCCACAACTGACAACACGAGCGGGCGACCACCACCCGGAGGTGGTGATCGCCCGCTCGTGGGACGTGCTGCGCGCAGCGCCGGGCGCCGCGCAGACCCGGGTCAGACCCGGGTCGGAGTCACTTGACGGTGACGGAGGCGCCGGCAGCCGAGAGCTGCTCCTTGGCCTTCTCCGCGGCTTCCTTGGTGACCTTCTCCAGGATCGCCTTCGGAGCGGCCTCGACCAGCTCCTTGGCCTCCTTCAGCCCGAGGCTGGTGAGCGCACGGACCTCCTTGATGACGTTGATCTTCTTCTCGCCGGCGGCCTCGAGGACGACGTCGAACTCGTCCTGCTCGACAGCCTCCTCCGCGCCGGCGCCAGCGGCCGGGGCAGCGGCGACAGCGGCCGGAGCGGCAGCGGTCACGCCGAAGGTGTCCTCGAACTGCTTCACGAACTCGCTGAGCTCCAGGAGGGTCATCTCCTTGAAAGCGTCGAGCAGCTCGTCGGTGCTGAGCTTCGCCATGGTGGCGTTCCTTTCCGTTGCGTTCAGGTTCTGTTGCTGTGGTCCGGCCGGGGACCCGGTCGGACCGGTGGGTGGTGGGTCAGGCCTCGGTCGAGGCGGCTGCCTCGTCGTCGGCAGGCTCCTCGGCGGAGACGGGCTCCTCCGAGGCGGGCTCCTCCGCGACGGCGGCCGGCTCACCGGCACCACCCTGGAGGATCGAGGGGTCCTGCTCGGCCTTCTGCTGCAGAGCCGCCGCGACACGGGCGGCCTGAGCCAGAGGAGCCTGGAACAGGGCGGCAGCCTGGCTGAGCGACGCGAGCATGCCGCCCGCGAGCTTGGCCAGGAGGACCTCGCGCGACTCGAGGTCAGCGATCTTGCTGATCTCGGAGACGTCGAGGGTCTTGCCGTCGAGATATCCGCCCTTGATGATCAGGGCGGGGTTGGCCTTGGCGAAGTCACGCAGGCCCTTGGCCGCCTCGACCACGTCGCCGTTGATGAAGGCGATGGCGGTCGGACCGGTGAGCAGGTCGTCGAACCCGGCGACCCCGGCCTCCTTGGCGGCGATCTGGGTGAGCGTGTTCTTCACCACGGCGTAGTGAGCGTTCTCGCCGAGCGTGCTGCGCAGTTCCTGCAGCTGCTTGACGGTCAGCCCGCGGTAATCGGTCAGCACAGCGCCGGTCGACTCCTGGAACGAATCCACGAGCTCCGCGACGGCAGCTGCCTTGTCTGGCCGCGCCATGGGTCTCCTTCCGCGTTACGGTTCACGGACCAGAGACGGTCTCCCACCCGTCGTCCCGGCACAGCCGGGGAGACGACGAACGCCCCGGCGCAAGGAGGCACGGGGCGTGGATCTCCGCGAGGCGGAGCACTCGGTGTCACCTGCGCTGGTCGCCCGCATCGCGGGGCCTTCGACCGGCTCGCCCGGGAACGGGCGCGCCGACAACCGGCGGTCTCTGGAACAGTCATCAGCCTACGCGGGCGGGACTCCAGCACCAAATCGGGCACGGCCAAACCCTGCCCCGACTTCCCCGCGTTCTGTTTCCATGGAAGCGTGGACGAACCGGTGGACCTCCAGCTCCAATCCCTCAGCGAGACCATCGAGCAGGCCGACCGCCGCGTGCGCGCGGGCGGCGACGCCCCGGAGCGGGTCTGGCCCACCGGGTTCGACGTCCTCGACGCCAACCTGCACGGCGGGCTCCGCAGCGGGGACCTCGTGCTGCTCGGCGGACCCCAGGGCATGGGCAAGACCACCTGGGCACTGCAGGTCGCCCGCAACGTCGCACGTCAGGGACGACCCGTCGTCTACTTCTGCTACGAGCACGACCAGGCCGCACTGCTCGTGCGGCTGGTCGCGCTCGAGGCCGGCCTGATCGGAGGGATCGAGGCACCCAGCGTGAGCCAGGTCCGCGGCATCTTCGAGACCACCGACGGCCTCGGACTTCCTCTGGCCGACCGGCTCGCAGGCACCACCGGCGGCGAGGAGGGCCTCGAGGTCGTCCGTGAGTACGCCGACCGCCTGCGCATCCACCGCTCCTCCGGCGGCCGCACGACCCTGGAGGTCATCAAGCGCACCATCGCCGAGGCTGCGGACGCGCACGGCTCCGCTCCGCTGGTGGTCGTGGACTACCTCCAGAAGGTGCCCGTCCCCGGTGCCCCGAGCGAGGACGAGCGCATCACCCGCGTCGTGGAGGAGCTCAAGGACCTCACCCTCGACCAGGACGTGCCCGCGCTGTGCGTCGTCGCCTCCGACAAGGAGGGCATCACCGCGGGCAAGCGCATGCGGATCGGCCACATCCGTGGCTCGTCGGCCCTGGCCTACGAGGCCGACACCGTGCTCATGCTCAACAACAAGTTCGACGTCGTGGCCCGCCATCACCTCGTCTACGACAGCGGCAACGTCGAACGCTTCCGGCACTGGGCCGTCCTCACGGTCGAGAAGAACCGCAGCGGCCTCACCGGCGTCGACATGGAGTTCGCCAAACGGTTCGAGCAGTCGCGGTTCGAGACGCACGGCCAGCTGGTGCGGGAGAAGCTCGTCGACGAACGGGTCTTCATCGAGTAGCGACTCGGGGGTGCGGGGTGCGGTCGCCTGCAGCGTCCCCTCACCCGGAACGCACGAAGACCCCGGGGTGACCCGGGGCCTTCGTCGGTGCGGCTCGTGCGAGGTGGGACTCAGCCCTCGTCGGTCTCGCTGATGTTGCGGGTGCGGTTGGGGTCGACCGGGACGCCGGGGCCCATGGTGGTGGAGACCGTCACCTTGCGGATGTAGCGGCCCTTCGAGCTGGCCGGCTTCAGACGCAGCACCTCGTCGAGGGCGGCCGCGTAGTTCTCCGCGAGCTGGGTCTCGGAGAAGGAGGCCTTGCCGACGATGAAGTGCAGGTTGGCGTGACGGTCCACGCGGAACTCGATCTTGCCGCCCTTGATGTCGTTGACAGCCTTCGCGACGTCCATGGTGACCGTGCCGGTCTTCGGGTTCGGCATGAGGCCGCGGGGGCCCAGCACCTTGCCGAGGCGGGCCAGCTTGCCCATCATGTCCGGCGTCGCGACCGCGGCGTCGAAGTCGAGCCAGCCGCCCTGGACCTTCTCGATCATGTCGTCGCCACCGACGAAGTCGGCGCCGGCCTCGCGTGCGGCCTCGGCCTTGTCGCCGTTGGCGAACACCACGACGCGGGCCGTCTTGCCGGTGCCGTGGGGCAGGTTGACGGTGCCGCGGACCATCTGGTCGGCCTTGCGCGGGTCGACGCCCAGACGCATGGCGACGTCGACGGTCTCGTCGAACTTCTTCTTGCTGCTCGACTTGGCCATCTTGATCGCGGTCAGCGGGGTGTACAGCTGGTCGGCGTCGACCGCCTTTGCGGCCTCGCGGTAGGTCTTGCTGCGCTGCATGGTCTGGTTCCTCTCACCAGGTCGTGGTCGTCGGCCGCAGAGCGGGCCTGCCACTGGTTCTCCCCGCCGCAGGATCGCGTCGGGGTCGTGCGGGTGGTGCCGGTGTGGTGCGGGGTGACGCGGGGGCCGAGGCCCGGTCAGCCCTCGACGGTGACACCCATGGAGCGGGCGGTGCCCTCGACGATCTTCATCGCGGCGTCGATGTCGCGCGCGTTGAGGTCGGGCATCTTGCCCTCGGCGATCTCGCGCACCTGGTCCTTGGTCAGCTTGCCGACCTTCTCCTTGTGCGGGACGCCGGAGCCCTTGGAGAGACCCGCGGCCTTCTTGATGAGCTCGGCGGCCGGGGGCGTCTTGGTGACGAAGGTGAAGCTGCGGTCCTCGTAGATGGTGATCTCGACGGGGATGACCTGGCCGCGCTGCTGCTCGGTGGCGGCGTTGTAGGCCTTGCAGAACTCCATGATGTTGACGCCGTGGGGACCGAGCGCGGTGCCCACGGGCGGCGCAGGGGTCGCCGCGCCGGCGTTCAGCTGCACCTTGACGAGTGCGGCGATCTTCTTCTTCTTCGGAGGCATTGCTTTCTTCTCTCTCTCGTGGTCATTGCGGGGGGTAGGTCCCCTGCCACTACCTTCTGGTGCTGCGCGAACGCGTGGTGCGGTTCTCAGACCTTCTGGATCTGGCTGAAGCTCAGCTCGACCGGGGTCTCCCGGCCGAAGATCTCGACCAGTGCCTTGACCCGCTGGGACTCGGCGTTGATCTCGGTGATGGTGGCGTGGAGCGTGGCGAACGGGCCGTCGACCACCATGACGGAGTCGGAGACGTCGAAGTCGGCGACCTCGACCTTCTTCTTCGCCTGGGCCTGGCCGGAGCCGCCGCTGCTGGCGGCCGCCTCGGACTGCTCGGCGGCAGCCACGACGGCCGGGGCGAGCATCTTCTCGACCTCGTCGAGGCTCAACGGCACCGGCTGCTGGCTGTGACCCACGAACCCGGTCACCGAGGGGGTGTGCCGCACGGCGGACCAGGACTCGTCGGTGAGGTCCATGCGGACCAGGACGTAGCCGGGGAGGACCGTACGACGGACCAGCTTGCGCTGACCGTTCTTGATCTCCGCGACCTCCTCGGTGGGGACGACCACCTCGTGGATGAAGTCCTCCATGTTGAGCGAGGTGATGCGGCTCTCCAGGTTGGCCTTCACCCGGTTCTCCATGCCGGAGTAGGTGTGGACCACGAACCAGTCGCCGAACTTGTTGCGCAGCGTCTCGCGGAACTCCTCCAGGGGGTCGACCACGACGTCATCGACGTCCTCGTCGACCGCGACGGCGGCGTTGTCGTCGAGGTCGCCCTCGAACGTGGGAGTGGCGTCGGCGAGATCCGCGGCACTGGCGGCCAGACCGCCCTCACCCTCCGCAGCCAGGTCGGCCGGGTCGTCCTCGGCGTCGTCGGCCTCGGTGGCCGGGGCGTCGGCGAGGATGTCCTCGGCGACCTCCTCCGCGCTCACGCCGGCGGGGTCGGCCTCGGCCTCGGTGACGGCGTCGACCTCCTCGATGACGCCGTCGGCCGAGTCATCGACCAGGCCGTCGGGCCGGTCGCTGACTGCCTCGGGCTGTTCGTCGTACGGCTGCGACACGGTTGTCAGTCACCTTCATTCGATCGGGATCGGGCCGGTGGACCCGTCGTTTGCTGCTCTGCCGGACGGCGGTACGCCGAACCGGCCCTCACCTAGGCGAACAGGGCGAACGCCAGCTTGCCGAAGCCGAGGTCGAGCAGGGACACCAGCGTCATGACCACGATCACGAACACCAGGACCACCCAGAAGTAGGTGATCAGCTGCGGACGGGTCGGCCAGACGACCTTGCGGAGCTCGGCCACGACCTGACGCAGGAAGAGGGAGAGGCGCGCGATCGGGTTGCCGCGACGTTCGTGCTGCGACACGGACTGGTCCGTCACCGCTCATCACGCCCTCTCGTCAGTTCTCGGGTGTCGGTCTGCTGGTGCTGCTGGTCATGCGCAGGGCACGAGGGACTTGAACCCCCAACCTTCGGTTTTGGAGACCGATGCTCTGCCAGTTGAGCTAGTGCCCTCCGGTGGAGCACCTCTGAGCCGGTACGACCTCGCCGGGTGGGGTGAGGGCATGACGATCAAGGGTGTGAACCACCAGTCGCAGAGTCTACGGGGAAGCCCACAACGAAGTCGAACCGAGCGTGACCATCCGGCGAACCGCCCTGCACGCATCACGGTACGGGTGGAACGATGGGCCCATGACTGACGACTCCGCCTCCCCCACCCGCGCCCGCATCTCCGCCCGCGTCGGCGGCATCGCCGAGTCGGCCACGCTGGCGGTCGACGCCAAGGCCAAGGCGCTCAAGGCTGAGGGGCGACCTGTCATCGGGTTCGGCGCCGGTGAGCCCGACTTCCCGACCCCCTCCTACATCGTCGAGGCCGCGGCCGCGGCGTGCTCGGTCCCCGCCAACCACCGCTACACCCCGGCCGGGGGGCTGCCGGACCTGAAGAAGGCGATCGTGGCGAAGACCGCCCGCGACTCGGGCTACGAGGTCGAGGCGGCGCAGGTGCTGGTCACCAACGGCGGCAAGCAGGCGGTCTACGAGGCCTTCGCCACCCTGCTCGACCCCGACGACGAGGTCATCCTGCCCGCGCCCTACTGGACGACGTACCCCGAGGCGATCCGGCTGGCCGGCGGCTGCCCGGTCGAGGTCCTCGCCGACGAGACCCAGGACTACCTCGTCACCGTCGAGCAGCTCGAGGCCGCTCGCACCCAGCGCACCAAGGTGCTGCTGTTCTGCTCCCCGTCGAACCCGACCGGGTCGGTCTACCCCCGCGAGCAGGTGGAGGCGATCGGCCGCTGGGCGCTCGAGCACGGCATCTGGGTCGTCACCGACGAGATCTACGAGCACCTGACCTACGACGGCGTGCGCGCCGAGTCGATGCCGGTCGTGGTGCCCGAGCTCGCCGACACGTGCGTGGTCCTCAACGGCGTCGCGAAGACCTACGCCATGACCGGGTGGCGGGTGGGCTGGCTGATCGGCCCGAAGGACGTCGTGAAGGCGGCGACCAACCTGCAGTCGCACGCCACCTCCAACGTCGCGAACGTCTCGCAGCGGGCTGCGATCGCCGCGCTCGAGGGTGACCTGACGGCCGTGGACGAGATGAAGGTGGCCTTCGACCGCCGCCGCCGTCGGATCGTGGGGATGCTCGACGAGATCGACGGCGTCCTGTGTCCCGAGCCGAAGGGGGCGTTCTACGTCTACCCGTCGGTCAAGGGCCTGCTGGGTCGCGAGGTGGGGGGCCGGACCGCCGGCACCACCACCGAGCTCGCCGAGATCATCCTGGAGCAGGCCGAGGTCGCGGTCGTGCCCGGCGAGGCCTTCGGCTCTCCCGGCTACCTCCGGCTGTCCTACGCGCTGGGCGACGACGACCTCGTCGAGGGGATCAGCCGCCTGCAGAAGCTCTTCAGCTGAGCGGCGAGGGGCTCGTGGTCCCGACGGAGCGGCGCGACCTGACGACCCTGCCGAAGGCCCACCTGCACCTGCACTTCACCGGCTCGATGCGCCACGGGACGCTGGTGGAGCTCGCGGCCCGGGACGGGGTCCTCCTGCCCGACGCGCTGGTCGAGGACTGGCCGCCCCAGCTCTCGGCGGCCGACGAGAAGGGATGGTTCCGCTTCCAGCGGCTCTACGACGTCGCACGATCGGTGCTGCGCACGGAGGGTGACGTACGACGACTGGTGACCGAGGCGGCCGAGGACGACGCCCGCGACGGCGGGCGCTGGCTCGAGCTGCAGGTCGACCCCAGCGGCTACGCAGCAAGGTTCGGCGGGATCACCGCGATGACCGAGCTGGTGCTCGACGCCGCCCGGGACGCCGCAGCCGCCACGGGGGTCGGGATCGGCATCGTGGTCGCTGCCAACCGCACGCGTCACCCGCTCGACGCCCGCACCCTGGCCCGGTTGGCGTCGCAGTACGTCGACGACGGGGTCGTGGGTTTCGGGCTGTCCAACGACGAGCGGCGCGGCGACACCCGCGAGTTCGCCCGGGCCTTCCGGATCGCCCGCGACGCCGGACTGCGGGCCTTCCCGCACGCCGGGGAGCTCGTGGGGCCGGCCAACATCCGGGTCGCGGTGGAGGAGCTCGGCGCCGACCGGCTCGGGCACGGCGTCCGGGTGGCCGAGGACCCGGCTCTGCTCGCGGCCCTCGTGAAGCACGGCGTGGCGCTCGAGGTGTGCCCGACCTCCAACGTCTCCCTGGGCGTCTACTCCGACCTCACCTCGGTGCCGTTGCCGACCCTGCTGGACGCCGGCGCGACGGTGGCGCTCGGAGCCGACGACCCGTTGCTGTTCGGCTCGCGGCTGGTGGGGCAGTACGCCGCGATGCGGGCGGCCCACGACCTCGACGACGCCACCCTGGCCGAGCTGGCCCGGATGTCGGTGCGAGCCTCCTGCGCTTCCGACTCGCTGAAGGCCGAGCTCACCACCGCCATTGACACCTGGCTCACCTGACTCCACGAAGGGGCGCTCGCGTTCGCACGAAAGGGCGCTCGCGTTCGCACGAAGGGGCGCTCGCGTTCGCACGAAAGGGCGCTCGCGTTCGCGCGAGTGACGGGGCGCGCGGTGGTGACGCGGCTCTGGGTGGCGCGGAGCCTGCACCTAGGTCAGAGGGTGCAGGCGACGAGGACGGGCTCGTTCTCGAGGGTGACTCCGAAGCGCTGGTGGACGCCGTCGCGGACCTCGCGGGCCAGCGCCAGGAGCGCCTCGGTGGTGCCGTCGCCACGGTTGGTCAGGGCCAGCGGGTGCTTGGTGGACAGCGACACCCCCGAGTCCCGGTCGAGTCCGTGTCCCTTGCCGAAGCCGGCGTGGTCGATGAGCCAGGCGGCGCTGGTCTTCACCCTGCCGTCCGGCTGCTCGAACGCCGGAGCCCCCTCGGGCACCGCGTCGGGTGCCAGCACCGGGTTGGTGAAGAACGAGCCGGCCGACCAGGTGTCGTGGTCGGCGGCGTCGAGCAACATGCCCTTCGAGGCCCGCAGCCCGCGCACGGCCGAGACGACGTCCGCCGCCGGGGCACGCTCCCCCACCTCGATGCCCAGGGTGCGGGCCAGCTCGGCGTACCGCACGGGGGCGCCGAGGTCCCCGAACCGCAGCTGGAAGGTCACGGAGAGCACGACGAAGCGGCCGGGCTCCTCCTTGAAGCGACTGTTCCGGTAGCCGAACCCACAGTCGCCGGGGAACAACGTGCGGACCCGGCTCTCGTGGCGGTCCCACACCCGCACGCGGGCGATGGTGTCGGCGACCTCCTGGCCGTAGGCCCCGACGTTCTGGATCGGGGTGGCCCCGACCTTGCCGGGGATGCCGGTCATCGCCTCGATGCCGACCCAGCCCTCCGCCACGGCTCGGTCGACCAGGACGTCCCACACCTCGCCGGACTGGACCGTCACGAAGGCGCCTCCGCAGGTGTCGCCCTCGACCTCGATGCCGCGGGTGGCGACCTCCAGGACCGTTCCGTCGAACCCGGCGTCGGCCACGACCAGGTTGCTGCCGCCGCCGAGCACGAGCAGCGGCTCGTGCGGCTCAGAGGCGTCGGCGTCACGGACGGCGTCGAGCAGTCCCGCCTCGTCGATCGCGCGCGCCCAGTCCCGGCTGGGACCGCCGAGACGAAGCGTCGTGCGGTCGGCCAGACGACAGCCCGCGACGGGCTCGTCCGGAATGGCCTGCGCCTCCGGTCTCCGCAACCGCGCGCCGTCAGTCGGGTCAGCCACCGGCGGGGACCCGCAGGACCGCCTTGGGCATGCCGAGGACCTTCTCCTCACCGCAGCGCACGTCGAGCGAGACGCTGACCCGGTCGTCCTCGACGCCCGAGACGGTGCCGGACACGCGGACCACGACGCCCTCGTCGTCGTCGGGTACGACGACGGGCTTGGTGAACTTGCAGCCCACCTCGACGACCCGTCCGGGGCCGCCGGCCCACGTGTCGAGGGCGCGGCCCACGAGCGCCATCGTGAACATGCCGTGGGCGATGACGCCCGGCAGGCCGACCGAGGTGGCGACCCGCTCGGACCAGTGGATCGGGTTCCGGTCGCCGCTGGCGCCGGTGTAGCGCACCAGGTCGGCGCGCGTGACGACGTACTCCTGGGGGGCGAGCTCGGCGCCCAGCTCCGGCCCGCTCATCGGTGCACCAGCACGGCGCGGGCGGTGACGACGGGGGAGCCGTCGGCGTCGGTGATCTCGCTGCGGGTGCCGATGATGTCGGCGCCGCCGATCTGGCGCAGGGAGTCGACGGTGAGCTCGGCGGTGAGCCGGTCACCGGCCACGACAGGGCGGTGATAGCTGAAGCGCTGCTCGCCGTGGATCACGTGGTGCAGCGAGATGCCCACCGACGGGTCCTCCATCAGGTCGGTCATCGCCCGGAAGGCCACCACGATGGGGAAGGTCACCGGCGCCGGGCCGCCCTCCCACGCACCACCGGTGGCGGCGGCGAACTCGGCGATCCGCTCCTCGGTGACCAGGTAGGGATCGGTGGGCGGGAACGTGCGTCCCGCCAGGGACTCGTCGACTGCCATGCAGCGACGCTACCGCTGTGGGGCGCGAAGCACGAAGCGGCGTCTCCTCGCGAGAGGAGACGCCGCTTCGGATGTCAGGGTGGGCCCGCGGTCAGCGGGTCTCCTTGTGGGACGTGTGCGTGCGGCAGCGCGGGCAGAACTTCTTCATGTCCAAGCGATCCGGGTCGTTGCGCCGGTTCTTCTTGGTGATGTAGTTGCGCTCCTTGCACTCCGTGCACGCCAAGGTGATCTTGGGGCGGACGTCACTGCTCTTGCTGGCCACGATGTGCCTCTTCTTCTGGTCGCCGGTCTGCTTCCAGTCTGCCGCACCACGCCGGGACCGTCCAAATGGAGCGGGCTGCGCTGCGATCCGACTGCGTGTGGTCGAGTAGCGGGGGCGGGACTCGAACCCGCGACACCACGATTATGAGCCGTGTGCTCTAACCACCTGAGCTACCCCGCCACAGGGTCGGGGTCCTGCGACGCTCTCGCGCCACAGGCTCCTCTCCCAGAGCCCCTTTACGGAATCGAACCGTAGACCTTCTCCTTACCATGGAGACGCTCTGCCGACTGAGCTAAAGGGGCAAGCCGGAGAGAGCATACACACGGCCGGGGCCCGTCATGAAATCCAGTCGCTCCGGCCTCCGCGAGGCCTCGAGCCCGGTGTGACGCGCCCCTCAGTGACGCTCGGCGGCCGGCGATTCGTGCGGCTTCGCCCGATAACACACACCAGGCAGCAGGCGCAGCAACACGGCCTTAATTCCCTGGCGGACCGGGACCTTTCGCCGCCATCATGGTACTGCTGACCGCGGGGCGGCCGCGGCACGACGTCAAGGGGAATGTCATGCGGGGTGCATACAAGATACTGGCCAGCGTTCTGGCCCTTCAGATCGTGATCCAAGCGGCTGCCATGGTCTGGGCCATCGCCGGTCTCTACAACTTCGTCGACGACGGTGGCACGTTCGACAAGAGCCTGATGGAGGAGGGTTCGGAGTCGCCCTTCCCCGAGGTGGCCGGCTTTGCCGTCCACTTCATGAACGGGGCGTTGATCGTGGTGATCGCCCTCGTTTTGCTCATCGTCTCCTTCTTCGCGAAGGTGCCCAAGGGCGTCCCGGTGGCGGGTGCGATCTTCGCGCTGGCCCTCCTGCAGTTCGCCCTCGGCATCGCGGGTCACTCGCTGCCCTTCGCCGGCATGCTCCACGGCATCAACGCCCTGCTCCTGTTCGGCGCGACGCTGCACGCGGCACGCCTCCCCGCGAGGGCGGGGGTCGACCGGACGACTCACGACGCGCCGGCGCGCGTCTGATCCCGCTGCGCCCGATCCGTTCGGAGGTCCGTCGCGCATGACCCGTCGACGCATCTCCTCGCTGCTCGCCGCCCTGGTGACGGTGGCCCTGGTGGCCACCCTGGGCTGGACGTGGTGGGCCAGTCGTATGCCGGACCGCTACAACGTCATGGACATGGGGTACGCCGACTACGGCGGTGGTCCGCGCCCCGACGGGGGCACGGGTCACGGACCGGCTCATGGATCGGGCCACGGCTCGGAGGGGTCGGGCCAGGGGGCCGGCCAGACGCCGGCGGTCTCCGTCGACGCCCTGCGCGAGGACACGACCGCGACCCCGGACACCAACGTCGAGCTGGTCGCGGCCGAGGGCACGATCACGCTGCCGTCGGGGCGCGAGATCGACGGCTTCACCGTCAACGGGACCAGCCCCGGCCCCGCGGTCGTGGCCACCGAGGGCGACCTGGTCGAGGTCCGCTTCCGCAACGAGTCGGTGACCGACGGCGCAACGCTGCACTGGCACGGGGTCGACGTACCGAACGGGGAGGACGGGGTCGCCGGGGTCACCCAGGACGCGGTGATGCCGGGCGAGGAGTTCGTCTACCGCTTCGTCGTCCGGGACGCCGGCACCTACTGGTACCACTCCCACCAGGTATCCCACGAGCAGGTCGTCAAGGGCCTGCTCGGCACGCTCGTGGTGCAGCCGCGCGGAGGCGTCGAGCAGGACGTCGATGCAGTCGCGGTCACGCACACCTTCGGGGTCCGCACGCTCAACGGGCTCGAGGGCGACGTGCCCGTCGTGGCGCAGCCCGGCGACACCGTGCGGCTACGGGTGGTCAACACCGACAACGCCCTGATCGAGCTGTGGGCCGACGCGCCCTACCGCGTGCTCGCGATCGACGGCTTCGACCTCGTCGGGCCGACGCCGGTCGAGGACCGGGCGCTGACGCTCACCGCGGGGGCGCGGGCCGACCTCGAGGTCACCGTCCCTGACACCGGGGCGGTCCGGGTGCAGGTCGGCGGGGCCACGGCCGTGGTCGTCGGACCGGACGGGGTCGACGTACCGGAGGAGCCGGCGCAGCCGGACGCCGACCTCGACCTGCTCTCCTACGGCACCGCCGCGGACCTGCCGTTCGACCCTGCTGAGGCCGACCGGCGCTTCGACTACGCCATCGGGCGGCGGCCCGGGTTCGTCAACGGGCGACCGGGACTGTGGTGGTCGATCAACGGCAAGCTCTTCCCCGACGTCCCGATGTTCATGGTCGAGGAGCGCGACGTGGTGGTCTTCCGCATCGAGAACGACAGCGGGGAGTCGCACCCGATGCACCTCCACGGCCATCACGCGGTGGTGCTCAGCCGCAACGGCGAGCCGGCGACCGGCAGTCCCTGGTGGGTGGACTCGCTCGAGGTCGCGAGCGGCGACGAGTACGAGATCGCCTTCCGCGCCGACAACCCCGGGGTGTGGATGGACCACTGCCACAACCTGCCCCACGCGAAGGAGGGCCTGGTCGCGCACCTGATGTACGCCGGGGTGACGACGCCGTACGAGGTCGGCCCGGCGACCGGCAACACCCCCGAGTAGGGCCTTTCCCCACCGGGCCTGATTCTGGTCAACGCCCGCAGGTGGTCCGGCTCCTGGTCAATGCCTGCACCCGATCCGCTCGGTTTGTTGCGGGCGGCGACCAGAACCGCCGAGGCCAACAGGGAGTGACCAGAACCAGGCTCGCGGGCGAGCGCTCGCCGTCGGTCGCCGTCGGGCGCCGTCGGTCGCCGTCGGGCGCCGTCTTTCACGCGGGCCTCAGGCGCCGGCACCGAGGGAACATGGCGGAGGACTCGACAGTTATGATGGTTGACGATTCAACCTCAAGGAGTGGGCACCATGCAGTTCGGCATCTTCAGCGTCGGCGACGTCACCACCGACCCCACGACGGGTCGCACCCCGACCGAGCACGAGCGCATCAAGGCCACGGTGGCGATCGCGAGGAAGGCGGAGGAGGTCGGCCTCGACGTCTTCGCCACCGGCGAGCACCACAACCCGCCGTTCATCTCCTCGGGCCCGACCACGACACTGGCGTTCATCGCCGCGCAGACCGAGCGGATCATCCTCTCGACCTCGACCACGCTGATCACCACCACCGACCCGGTGCTCATCGCCGAGGACTACGCCAAGCTGCAGCACCTCGCCGACGGCCGCGTCGACCTGATGATGGGCCGGGGCAACACCGGCCCCGTCTACCCCTGGTTCGGCAAGGACATCCGCGACGGCATCCCGCTGGCGATCGAGAACTACCACCTCCTGCACCGGCTGTGGCGCGAGGAGGTCGTGGACTGGGAGGGCCGCTACCGGACCCCGCTGCAGGGCTACACCTCGACGCCCCGGCCGCTCGACGGCGTACCGCCGTTCGTGTGGCACGGCTCGATCCGCTCCCCCGAGATCGCCGAGCAGGCCGCCTACTACGGCGGCGGGTTCTTCTCCAACCACATCTTCTGGCCCGCCGAGCACACCGCCCGGATGGTCGAGCTCTACCGCCGCCGCTTCGCCCACTACGGCCACGGCTCGGCCGACCAGGCGATCGTCGGGCTCGGCGGGCAGGTCTTCATGCGCCGCAACAGCCAGTCCGCCGTCGACGAGTTCCGGCCCTACTTCGACAACGCCCCGGTCTACGGCCACGGCCCGTCGCTGGAGGACTTCACCGACCAGACGCCGCTGACCGTGGGATCACCCCAGCAGGTCGTCGAGAAGACGCTGGGCTTCCGCGAGTACGTCGGCGACTACCAGCGCCAGCTGTTCCTGCTCGACCACGCCGGACTCCCCCTGAAGACCGTTCTCGAGCAGCTCGACCTGCTCGGCGAGATCCTCCCCGACCTCCGCGCCGGGTTCGCCGAGGGACGCCCGGCCCACGTCCCGGACGCCCCCACCCACGCGTCGCTGGTCTCGGCCGAGCCGGCCCGATCGACCGCCTCGACTGCACCGGCTGCCTCCACCGGCGCTGCGGTGGCGTCATGACCTTCACCGTCGCCGTCGTCTCCGCCGGCCTCTCACAGCCCTCCTCGACCCGGCTGCTCGCGGACCGGCTCAGCGGTGCGGTCACCGCGGGAGTCCGCGCGGCCGGCCAGGAGGTGCTCGTCGAGAACGTCGAGCTCCGACCGCTTGCCCACGCGCTGGCGGACAATCTCCTGACCGGGTTCGCGCCGCCCGACCTGGCCGCCGCTGTCCGGTCGGTCACCGAGGCCGACGCGGTCATCGCGGTCACCCCGGTCTTCGCGGCGTCCTACTCCGGGCTGTTCAAGTCGTTCTTCGACGTCGTGGAGTCCGACGCCCTGCGCGGCGTACCGGTGCTGCTGGCGGCCACGGCAGGCAGCGCCCGCCACTCCCTGGTCATCGAGCACGCGCTCCGGCCGCTGTTCGCCTACCTGCAGGCCGTGGTCGTCCCCACCGGCGTCTTCGCGGCGACCGAGGACTTCGGCTCGGTCACCGGCAGCCGGCTCTCCGAGCGCGTCGACCGTGCCGCCGCCGAGCTCGTCACGCTGCTGCTCGGGGTGGCAACCCACCCTCGTACGGCGCAGCGACGTACGGACCCGTTCGAGGACGTCACCCCGTTCGAGGACCTGCTCCGCGGCGGCCCCTGAGAGGCGGTCCGTAGGATCGCGGGATGGCATTCGACCCCCGCGACAGCGGCCCCTTCGTGGAGCACCTCGGCCTTGAGATCACCGAGGCCAGCGGCGAGCGCGTCGCTGCGACCTGGACCGCCGGCGAGAAGCACCACCAGCCCTACGGCATCGTCCACGGCGGGGTGCACGCCAGCGTCGTGGAGACGCTGGGCAGCGTCGGCTCCGCCCTCTGGTACGGCGACGACGGCAAGTGCGTGGGAGTCAGCAACACCACCGACTTCTACCGCGCCGTTCGTGAGGGCGAGCTGACCTCGGTGGCCACTCCGATCCACCAGGGGCGCAGCCAGCAGGTGTGGCTGGTCGAGACCCACGACGCCACCGGGCGCCTGGTCTCCCGCGGCCAGCTGCGGGTGCAGAACCTCCCCGCCCGCTGACGGCGAAACCACCGCGGACGTCATACGGACCGGTCGCCGGAGCAACCGATCCCCATGACGTCCGCAGGGGTCGACGAGGCGCAGGTCAGGCAGCGGCCTTGCGGTCCGCACGCGTCACCAGCGAGACGACCGGCGCGAGGACCGGCGTCTTGATGGCGAAGTCGTTGGGCAGCGAGAGCCGGATGATCTTGGCCCACGCAGAGGCGACCTGCTTGGGCAGCGGGCCGGTGACGTAGGTCAGCTCGTAGCGGTCGAAGATGTCCTTCACCTTCGGCGCGATCTCCTGGTAGCGGTTGCTCGGCAGGTCCGGGAACAGGTGGTGCTCGATCTGGTAGGACAGGTTGCCGGACATGATGTGCATCGCCTTCGAGCCGGAGATGTTGGCGGCGCCGAGCATCTGGCGCACGTACCACTCGCCCTTGGTCTCGCCGATGATCGAGCGACGCTCGAAGGTCTCGACGCCCTCGGGGAAGTGGCCGCACATGATGACCGAGTGCGTCCACAGGTTGCGGACCAGGTTGGCGGTGAAGTTCGCCGCCAGCGTGGTCGGGGCCGACGGGCCAGACAGCAGCGGGTGCACCAGGTAGTCCTTGGTGAACTGGCGCCGGATCTTGCCGCCGACCTGCTTCGCGCGGGCCTGGAACTCCGGCTTCTTCCAGCGACCCTTCTTCAGGTTCTTGCCCAGCTCGAGGTCGTACGCCGCGATGCCGTACTCGAAGAAGCACGCGTTGATCAGGTTCCACACCGGCTGGAGCACGTAGAACGGCACCCAGCGCTGCTCCTCGTCGACGCGCATGATGCCGTAGCCGAGGTCGTTGTCCTTGCCGATCACGTTGGTGTAGGTGTGGTGCAGCTCGTTGTGCGAGTGCTTCCACTGCTCCGACGGGGAGACGTTGTCCCACTCCCAGGTCGTCGAGTGGATCTTCGGGTCGCGCATCCAGTCCCACTGCCCGTGCATGATGTTGTGGCCGATCTCCATGTTGTCGAGGATCTTGGCCACGCTCAGGCCGACGGTGCCGGCGATCCACAGCGGCGGGAAGATCGAGCCGAGCAGGACGGCGCGCGAGCCGAGCTCGAGCTTGCGCTGCACGTCGATCACCTTGCGGATGTACGCCGCGTCGGACTCGCCGCGCTCGGCGATGACCTCGGCACGGATGGCGTCGAGCTCCTTGCCGATCTGCTCGATGTCCTCGTCGCTCAGGTGCGCGATCGGGTTGTCGGTCTTCTTCTGGATCGTGGTCATGAGATCTCCTCGGTGGGTGATCGGGTGCGTGGACGGTGCGGGATCGTGTGGGGCGGCCGGCGGCCGACTGACAGAGCGAGGGGGTTGCGGCGCCGTGCTGCCGTGGCTAGTGGTCGATGCGGCAGGGGCCGGCAGCGGCGTTGATGCAGGTCTGGATGTTGACGCCGTCGCCTTCGACGGCGCTGGTGATGTCACCGCTGCGGAGGTCGCGGACGACCCCTTCGCGCAGCGGGAGCACGCAGCCGAAGCAGACACCCATGCGGCACCCGCTCGGCATGAGCACGCCAGCCTCCTCGGCCTGCTCGAGGATCGGCTTGTCGCCGGTCGCCTCGAAGGACGTGCCGTTCTCGGTGAAGCTGACGGTGCCGCCCTCGCCGGTGACCAGCGAGGTCAGGCGGAACTGCTCGGTGAGCAGCGTCAGGCCGCGCTCGGTGTGGTGGGACTCCAGCGCGTCGAGGAGCCCGCCCGGACCACAGGCGAGGGTGGTGCGCTCCTCGAGGTCGGGCACGAAGGACGTCAGGTCGGCGACGTCGAGGACGCCGTGCTGGTCGTCGTAGCGCGCCACGAGGCGGATGAGACCGGCCTCGTCGAGCTCGCGCAGGTTGTCGATGAAGATGGAGTCGGGCTCCGACGGCGCGACGTGCACCACGACGATGTCGTAGCGCTCGCTGCGCTCGAGGTGCACGGCGCCCTCGTCGCTGACGGGGAACAGGTTGCGGAGCATCCCGATCACCGGGGTGATGCCGGAGCCGGCGGTGACGAAGAGGAACTTGCCGCCCTCGGGCGGGAGCACGAACTCGCCGGCGGCCTGCTCGAGGTGGACCAGCGTGCCGGGTCGGGCGCTGTGCACCAGGTGGTGGCTGACCTTTCCGTCGGGGACGGCCTTGACCGTCACCGAGATGCGGCCGTCACGGCGGGGGCCGTGGGTCAGGGAGTAGGCGCGCCACTGGCGCACGCCGTCGACGTCGATGCCGATGCGAACGTACTGTCCGGGCACGTGGCCCGCCCAGTCGGCGCCGGGGCGGATCACGATGGTGGCCGCGTCGGCGGTCTCGTGCTGGACTTCCTCGATCCGGCCCCGCAGGTCGGCGCCGGAGCGCAGCGGGTGGACCAGGTCGAGGTAGTCGGCGGGCAGCAGCGGGGTGGTCGCAGCCTCGGCGAAGCGCACCAAGCGGTCACCCAGCCGGGTGCCCAGGTGGCGGGGCTGCGTGCCCGAGACGGGCGGCGGAGCTGTCGTCGTCATGGGTACCAGTCTCCTGGTCCCGTGAGGTAAATTCATGACCGCGAGGCGTGAAACGAATGCCTCGTTCTGTTCCGAGCGAACAACACCTGCGGGTGAGGAGTCGATCATGCCTGGCAAACCGCCCGCCGGCGAGACGCCGGTCACGTTGACCCTCGATCCGCGCGTCGCCCTAGCGATGCGGGCGGACCTGCCTCGGGTGGCCCAGCAGGTCGTCGACGCCATCCGCGCCGAGGTGCCCAGCTACGCCGACCCGTTCTCCGGCGAGATGGGCCGCACCATCGAGAACGCCGTCACCCTGGCCCTCGGCGGGTTCCTCGACCTCGCCTCGGGAGACGGGGTCGAGAGCTCGACGGCCACCTTCGGCCAGGTGTCGGAGGCGGCCTACGCGCTGGGCCGGGGCGAGGCGCGCAGCGGTCGCACCATGGAAGCGCTGCTCAGCGCCTACCGGGTGGGGGCCCGCGTCTCCTGGCGCGACCTCAGCGGCGCCGGGGTCGGCGCCGGGCTGAGCGCAGCGACGCTGGCCCGCTTCGCCGAGCTCGTCTTCGCCTACATCGACCAGCTGTCGGCCGCCAGCGCCGCGGGGCACACCGACGAGCTGGCCACGGCCGGGCGGGTGCGCCAGCGCTACCTCGAGCGCCTGACGCAGGCGCTGCTCCGCGGCAGCAGCGCCGACGCCCTCGAGGCCGCCGCTGACCGGGCCGACTGGGCGCCCCCACGCCTGCTGACCGCGGTCGTGCTGCCCGACCGGTTCGCCCGTGGCGTCCTGGGTCAGCTCGATGCCGACACCCTGCAGCCCACCGAGCAGGTCCCCGGTCTGGAGGAGCAGCCCGACCTGACGGTCCTGCTGGTGCCCAGCTCGAGCGGGCGCGCACGCAGCACGCTGCTGCGCCGCTTCCAGGGTCGCGCGGCGGTGGTCGGACCTGCCCGCCCCTGGCTCCAGGCCGCCGAGTCCTACCAGCGGGCGCTGCGCACGGTCGACCTCGGGCTGGCCCCGGGCACGGTCGCAGGCCCGGGCCCCGACCCAGGCCCGGGCGCTGCCTCCACCCCGACCGACGGGGCCGAGGCCACCGACGAGCCGGTCGACACCGAGCAGCACCTGCCCCAGCTCGTGCTGCGCGCCGATCCGTCCGCGCTGGAGGACCTGCGCCGTCAGGTGCTCGCGCCGATGGCCGACCTCAAGCCGGCCGCCCGCGAGAAGCTGCAGGAGACGCTGCGTGCCTGGCTGCTGCACCAGGGGCGTCGCGACGCGGTGGCCGCCGACCTGTTCGTGCACGCCCAGACCGTGCGCTACCGGATGCAGCAGGTCCGCGAGCTGTACGGCGAGCGCCTGGAGGACCCGGACTGGGTGGTGGGACTGACCCTGGCACTCGCGTGACACCCCCAGGTCCGGGCCGGTCCGAGCCGGGCCGCGCGCTCAGCCGCCGGTGGCGGCGTACCCGAAGCTGAGCCCGTTGGGGACCACCCGCGCCTGCCCGTCGGACGGGGAGTTGAGGACCCCCAGACGCCCGGACTCCCGGCGCGCCACCAGCGTCGAGGAGCCACCGCCGTCGAGGTTGAGGGCGTCCTCCGCGCCGAGGGAGCGCATCATGCGGGCCAGCTCCACCATCGTGTAGCCGCGGCTGAAGTCCTGGCGGCCGTCGACGACGAGCAGCAGCAGGCGGTCGCCGTCCTCGTCGATCCCCACCGCGGTCCGAGGGTGCAGCTCACCGTTGTCGTTGGTGACCACGTCGCCGTTGCGCAGCAGCTCCGCGTTGCCCGAGATCGCGACGCCCGGGGAGTCGGTGGTGCCGAGCACGACGCGGGTCCGGGTGCCGACCGGGAGCGCGCGGCGCAGGGTGTCGGCGCCGCGGCCGCGACCCAGCAGCAGCCGACCGTCGATCTCGCGGTCTCGCCACACCGTGCGGGTGTTCGAGACCACGCGGCCGTCGCGGACGACCACCTGGCGCACGTTGCGGGCGGAGGCACCGTCGAGGGCACGGAAGCCCGGAGCCTTGCCCCAACCGGAGGTGTACAGGCCGATGCCGTTCTCCAGGACGCGCGGGCTGTTGACGTTGTTGACGCGCAGCTTGGGTCGGGCGGTGACGACGGTCTGGGTGGGACTGCGCCGGATCGCCGGTGTCCCGTCGGCCCCGATGACGAAGGAGATGTTCCACCCCAGCGGCTGGGCCGGCCCGTGGAGAGTGACGCCGTCCTTGACGCCGACCCCGATCGGGGCACCGGTGTCGCTGATGTCGAAGAAGTCGCCGTTCACGCCGCCGACACCACCGTCGGCGCGGACCATGGCCTTGACCCTCTGCAGGCTCGGCACGACCTCACCGCCGACGTAGTCGACCTCGAGCCCCCCGCGGCCGAGGTTGGCGCGCAGCAGGTAGGCCCGGACGCGGCCGCGGGCGTCGGTCTGGTCCCACCTCCGGAACATCAGGCCTGGGCCGACCCGGAACCCGGACTCGTTCGTACGACGCGCCGCCTGACGCGCCCACGACGGCACCGTCGGGGCCATCGGGCCGACGACTCCGTCGGAGGTCTGCGGCACGGTCCGGCCGTCGGAGGTGGTCGTCGTGCCCGAGCCGGCCTCGTCGGGCGCCGTCCCCCGACTGTCCGGCCCGGCAACGGCCGTGCCGCCCGCAGCGACCACCAGCCCCAGCGGGAGCGCGGCGGCGAGTGCGGTCGCGGCGAACGCGCGCCGTCGTACGCCCGGGGTGCGAGGCGCGGAAGGGCTCGTTCGGCGGTGAGGGGCTGCGTGGCGGGTCATGGGCTCTTCTCCCGAGGTGGTCGGAGACTCCAGGTCTCGAGTCTCTTGTAGCCGCGCACCGAGGCGGTGCGGGCGCGCCGGAGGCGGAACGAGTCCTCGGCGTGCTCACGGAGGTGGTCCGAGAGGTCGCGATCGACGAGCACGCGCCCCGGTCGGGCGACCTTGGTGAGTCGTGCCGCGATGTTCACCACGGGCCCGAAGACGTCACCCAGCTTGCTCAGCACGGTCCCGTGCGCCATCCCGACCCGGAGCTCGGGGAAGTGCTCGTCCTCGACCGACACGAGCAGCAGACCGACCTCGGCCGCAGCCACCGGGTCGTCGACGGTGAACATGACCTCGTCGCCGATGGTCTTGATGACCTGCCCGCCGTGCTCGTTGACGATCGAGGCGCTGATGCTCTCGAAGCTCTCGATCAGCGCGCTCAGCTCCCCGGCGTCCAGGGAGCGGCTGCGTCGCGTGAAGTTGACGATGTCGGCAAAGCCGACGACGGTCTGGCGACCCTCCTCCCCCTGCGGACGCAGCAGCAGCCGACCGGCCGCGCCGGCGAGGTGGCGACGCCAGACGTAGTTCTGGACGTCCTCCACGACCGGGATGAGGCTGACGACCAGCTCCTCGAGCTCCTTCTGCCGCGACGGCCCGCCGGCGAGGGCGGCCGACGCCATCTCCCCCACCTCCCACTCGGTCAGGCGGGCGAAGGTGCGGCCCATGCTGCGGACCATCGTGAGCTCGTCGTCCTGGTCCACGAAGCCCTGCTCGACGAGCCAGGCGACCATGCGCAGCGCCTCCACGTCGGCCTCGGTGAAGACCGCCGAGTCGTCCTCGACCGCGGTGAACCCCAACGCCCGCCACAGCTGGATCGCCCGCTCCAGCGGGACGTCGGCCATCTCGGCCACCTGGCTGCGCGTGAGGGTGCGGGGACCTCCGAGGATGACGCCCTCGAGCTCCTCGTAGAGCCGCTGGTCGTCGGCCGCGGCGTCCTCGGGCGGGGGCACGGGCTACTCCGAGGGCTTCGACCGCTCCGCCGTCGACGCCTCCAGGGCGGCCTTGAAGGCGGGGATCGACTCTTCGAGCTCGGTGATCTGGCTGCGGGTGAAGTGCAGGCACTCCAGCCGGCTCAGGGAGACCACGGAGGCGGTGCGGAGCTTCTTGGCGACGATGCCCATCTCGCCGAAGATGTCGCCGGGGCCGAGCTGGGCGATCTCCTTGCCGTCCTTGCGCACCGAGACCTCGCCGCTGATGAGCAGGTAGGCCTTGTCGGCGGACGTGCCTTCGCCCATGAGGCCCCAGTCGGCCGGCACGGTGAGGTAGGTGCCCGTCTTGGCGATCTTGTCGACCTCGCGGTCACTCAGGTCCGAGAACCGGTCGATGTGGTCGAGACTGATCTTCTCTGCCATGTGCGCGCTCCCTGTCGTGGCCCTGGTGTGCCCCCGGATGTGTGCAGCACGCTGCCGCCCCGGTGTGACGTCCCGATCCTGACGGGACCGTGACCATCGTGTCCAGAAAACGGCCGATCTGGACACGATCAGGCAGCGGCGTCTGTCACATCCGCCGGGGCACCGTCCGGCTGGCGTCGCGTGACCCGCTGGTCGCGCCGCTGATCGACTCGGCCCAGAACCAGGCCGGGGGCAGGGGGCAGGGGTCCGGCAGGTCAGGAGTCGGGCAGGCCCGGCCTCAGCGAGCGGGGAGGACGCGGCCACGCACCTCGCCCAGCGTGAGCCGCCCGCCCCACGTCGAGGGCGCGCTGTAGCGCAGCACCACCTCGTCGCCGTCCGCGAGGAACCGGCGGACGCCCGGGCCGACCGTGACGTCCTGCGTGCCGCCCCAGCTGAGCTCGAGCAGCGAGCCGCGCTGGTCCGTGCGTGGACCGCTGACGGTGCCCGACCCGAGCAGGTCGCCGGTGCGCAGCGAGGCGCCGTTGGAGGTCAGGTGCGCCAGCAGCTGACGCGGTGACCAGTACATCGAGGCGTACGGCGGGCGCGCGACGACGTGGCCGGCGATCTCGACCTCGACCGCGATGTCGAGACCAGCCGGCTCCGTGACCGTCAGGTGCGGTGCCGGCGGAGGGTCCTGCCCGGGCAGGTCGGTCCACGCCGCGCCCAACGCGGCCAGCGGGGTCACCCAGGCCGAGACCGAGGTGGCGAACGACTTGCCGAGGAACGGCCCCAGCGGCACCGTCTCGTAGGCCTGGACGTCGCGCGCCGACCAGTCGTTGAGCCCGACGACGCCGAAGAGGTGGGCGTCGGCCCCGGCCGCCGGCACGGGCTCCCCCCAGCGCGAGCCCACCCCGACGACGAAGCCGAGCTCGGCCTCCAGGTCGAGCCGCTCGCTCGGCCCGAACGTCGGCCCGTCGCTCGGCCCACCGCTCGACCCGGCGCTCGACCCGCCCGGCCCGTCCGAACCGGCTCGCAGACCCCGGGGTCGTACGACGTCGGTGCCGGAGACCACCACCGTCCCGGCCCGGCCGTGGTAGCCGATCGGCAGGTGCTTCCAGTTCTCGTGGAGCGGGGCGCCACCGGGCCGGAAGATCCGTCCGACGTTGGTGGCGTGGTGCTCGCTGGCGTAGAAGTCGACGTAGTCGGCAACCTCGACGGGCAGGTGCAGACGCACGTCGTCGAGCGGGTGCAGGTGGGGGTCGAGCGTCCGCTCGGACCCGGGGTCGGCCAGCACGTCCTGGAGCCACGACCGCACGGTCGCCCAGGACGCAGGCCCGGTGGCCAGGAACGCGTTGAGCGTCGGCTGGTCGAACAGCACGGGATCCACGACCGTCTCGCGGCTCGTCGCCCGCACGGCGGCGGCGAGGTCGAGCACGTGGTCACCGACCCGCACGCCGACCCGTCTCGCCCCGTCCCCGGCGGAGAGGACGCCGTACGGCAGGTGGTCGAGGTCGTGGCCGGAGCCGGCGGCGCCGGGGACCCAGGTGGTGCCGCTCATGCCACACGGACCACGGTCAGCAGCGTGCGCACCACCAGGTCGAGCACGGCCCGCGCCTCCCGCTCGTCACCGTGGGCCAGGAAGTTCAGCGCCAGCCCGTCCATCGCGGAGAAGACGTAGCGCGAGACCACCTCGACCGGCTCGAGGAACTCGAGGCCGAGCACCTGGGCCGCCGCCTCGAGCAGCTTCTGGTTCTCGCCGAGGTAGTAGGCGTACGTCCGGGACGCGACGTCGCCCATCTCCTCGTCGCGCAAGGCAGCGGTGGTGAGCTCGTAGGTCACCAGGTGTTCCTGCGGGTGGGCGACGACGTGGTCGAAGTAAGCCTCCAGCCCGGCTCGCACCACGGTCGGGAGGTCGGCCTCCTCACCGGTCAGCACGGCCGCGTCGATGTCGGCCTTGGACTGCTGGGCGATGGTCTCCGTCACCAGCGTCATGAGCTCCTGCTTGGAACGGAAGGCGTAGTGGAAGATGCCCAGCGGCATCTCCGCCTCGGTGGCGATCGCACGAGTGGTGGCCTTGGCAACGCCGTCGCGGGTCATCACGCGGATGGCGGCGAGGACGAGGAGGTCGCGTCTCTCGTCAGCCGACATGCGTGGCACGGGTGCTCCTGCGGGTGCTCCTGCTCCCGGGCGAGCCGGAAGGGGAGCGGTCCGCCCCCCTTCACGGTACGCCCCGGACGCCCGGTTCGCCCAGTTCGTGCCTCAGCAGCCCGCCTCGCGCAGCTTCACCTCGATGTACTCGCGGACCTCGCTGTTGCGCGGCTCGGCCTTCGCCAGCTCGTCGGACAGCGTGCCGCAGTCGGCGGACTCCGCCGCCTGGTCGATCTCCCGCTTGATCCCGTCGCGGTACTGCTTCCAGTCCACCGACGGCAGGTCGGCCTCCTCGAGCGCCGAGCTGGCCCGGTCGCGGGCCTCCCCGACCGCCCGGTCGGCCGCCGCGTCGCGGGCTTCCTCCGAGCAGGCACCCAGCGTCAGGAGCAGGGGCACCGAGAGAACCGTGAGGGTGCGTGCAAACCTCACCCCTGCGGCCCGTCCGGCCCCAGGCTGATGCCCTGCTCGTCGCCGTCCTCGTCGTCGGACGGCGCCTTGGCCAGCGGGTTGTCGTCGGTGGGCTGGAGGTCCTCCGGCAGCTGGTCGTCGGAGATGCCGACGTCGGCGGAGCCCTCCGCTCCCTGCGACCCTGCGTCGCCGGACTCGTCGGTGCTCTGGTTCTTCTCGTCCTCGCTCATGAGTCCTTTCTACCCGTCCGCGGCCAGGGCACGCGCGAGATCAGCCGACGGGTAGTCCGAGCAGACCCGCCGCCAGGCCCAGCAGCGCGCAGACGCCGAGCGTGCGCAGCACCGACCAGCCGCGGCGGGTGAGCAGCACCGCCGCCACGACCACGATCGCGGTCTCCACCGGCCGCACGGTTCCGAGCAGCGGCACCTCGAGCCCGACCGGCCCGAGCCCGACCTCGGTGCTGTCGTCGACGAGCGTGTGGATCGCGAAGTACACCGCCAGGTTGGCGATCACCCCCACCACGGCGGCGGTGATCCCGGCAAGCGCCGAGGAGAGCGCACGGTTGCCGCGCAGCCGCTCGACGTACGGCGCCCCGAGGAAGATGAACACGAAGCAGGGCACGAAGGTCACCCAGGTGGTCAGCAGCGCGGCCAGGGTCGCGGCCACCCACGGGTCCAGCGAGCCCGGGTCGCGGTAGGCGCCCAGGAACGCCACGAACTGCACGACCATGATGAGCGGGCCGGGTGTCGACTCGGCCAGCGCCAGGCCGCGGACCATCTCGCCGGGTGCCAACCACCCGTAGACCTCGACGGCCTGCTGGGCCACGTAGGCCAGCACGGCGTACGCCCCGCCGAAGGTGACCAGGGCGGCGCCGGAGAAGAAGAACGCCTGGTCGGTGAGCGTGCTGGTCCCGGGCCCACCGGTGAGGGCGACGACCAGCCCGACCGGGACACCCCAGGCCAGCAATCCGAGCAGCACGACGCGTACGGCGTGCGCGCGGCTGGGCGGCTCGTGGTGGAGGGCATCGTCGGGGACCAGCGGCGCGGGGCCGTCGTCCGCACCGGGCGCACCGGCCGCCGAAGGACGCACGGTGCCGGGGGCCCAGCGCCCCAGTGCCCACCCCGCGAGCCCGGCGAGCAGGACGACCACGGGGAACGGCACCGCCAGGAAGGTCAGTGCTGCGAACGACGCGATCGCCAACCCGACGAACGCCGGGTGACCGAGGGCCTTGCGACCCAGCCGGGTGACGGCCTGCGCGACGATCACCAGGACCGCGGGGGCCACGCCGGCGAAGAGCGCGGCCACGACCGTGGTGTCGCCGTAACCCACGTAGAGCGCCGAGAGCCCCAGCAGTGCGACGACACCCGGGAGCACGAAGAGGGCACCCGCGACCAGCCCGCCGCGCACACCGTTGAGCAGCCAGCCGAGGTAGATCGCGAGCTGCTGGGCCTCCGGGCCCGGCAGCAACGTGCAGAAGGACAGCGCGTGGAGGAAGCGGCGCCGGCCGATCCAGCGGCGCTCCTCGACCAGCTCGCGCTGCATGACCGCGATCTGGCCCGCCGGGCCCCCGAAGGTCTGCAGCGAGATGGAGAACCAGGCCCGGGTGGCCTCACCGAACGGAACGACGTCGGCCCGGCCGCTCGCCTGCGACGGGTCGGGCGAGGGCACGGTCACCGGGTGATGCTAGCGGTTCTCACGGCATTGTCGTGCACCTTGGTGGACTTTGAAGGCTCACCTCGCTCGCGCCGTCCTCAGGCGCGGTACGCCGTCCAGGACTCCCGCATGCGGGTGGCCTGACCCGGTGTGAAGCTGTTCATGCAGGAGTCCCACGTGTAGTCCATGAAGTTGGTGATCGGGTCGAGGCCCGGCGCGGTGCAGGTGTCGCGGCCCTCCGGACACCCGAAGGCGGGCGAGGCCTCGGCGGCCGTGTCGTCGACGAAGTCCCCGCCCTCGCAGCCGCCGTCGAAGGTGTGGAACAGCCCCAGCCAGTGGCCGACCTCGTGGGTCCCGGTGTCACCCTCGCCGTAGACGTCGTAGGCCAGGTCGCCGATCGGCAGGCTGCGGAAGTCGAGGACGACGCCGTCGAAGAAGCGCGGCAGCGGGTCGCCGCTCTCACCGGTGAAGTCCCACGGCAGGTAGGCCCAGCCGAGCAGGCTCTGAGCCAGTGACGCGGAGTAGATGTTCAGGGTCTGCGGGGTTCCCTCGTGGAGCGCCTGCTTCATCTTCACCTCCTTGCCCGAGCCGCGGTAGAAGCGGGGTCCTGCCCCGTTGGCGGACACCAGGTTGAACCACGACTCCTTCGTGGTGCGTGTGACCTCCGTGAGGTCGAAGGAGAAGCCCGAGGAGGCGAAGGCGTCGTTGAGGACGTCGATCTGCGCCTCGATCTGCGTCGTGGTCAGGTTCCCCTTGGCCAGGGTGTCGCCCTTGCGGATGACGTGGAAGACGACGGGGATCTCCGTCGGTGCAGCGGCCGCGCGGGCGTCGCGGGCGGCCGTGCGGTTGCCGGCGCGCCACGAGGCCAGCGGGTCCTTGTTCACCACGATGCGGTCGTCGCGCGGGATGGAGCCCTTCGGTGCCTTCGGGAGCGAGCCGTAGTCGGTGCAGTCGGTCTTCGACGCCGCGCTGGCGGGGGCAGTGAGGCCAGAGCCTCCGAAGGTGCCGAGCAGGACCAGGGCGGCGGCGACGGCCGCCGTACGGCGCCCGATGGGGAACCTGAGCATGGACGACCTCTTTCGTGGGGGTTTGGCCGGACCCTAAGCCGACATGCCGGCCGACGGAAGCCCCCTGGGGGTGTCGCCGTCGTGAGGCATCATGGTCAGCCATGTCCTCCTCCCCCGCCCGCACCCCCGTCCCGGTCCCGGTCGACGTCACGGTCTCCGGGGGCACGCTCGCTGCGTTCCGGTACGGCGCACCCGACGCAGCGCCCTCGCGGACCGTGCTGGCGGTCCACGGCATCACCGCCTCCTCGCGCGCCTGGGCCGCCGTCGGTCGCAGCCTGCCCGAGGGCTGGGCCCTGGTGGCCGTCGACCTGCGCGGGCGCGGCGGATCCCGGGACCTGCCCGGGCCCACCGGGCTCGCGCACCACGTCGACGACCTCGAGCGCGTGCTGGCGCACCTCGACCCCAGCGGAAGCGGCGAGCTGGTGCTCACCGGCCACTCGCTCGGCGCCTACGTCGCCCTGCTGCTCGCCACGGAGTCCCCTCAGCGCTTCCGGCGCCTGGTGCTCGTCGACGGGGGCGTCCCCCTGCCCGTCCCCGAGGACGTCGACCTCGACGACCTGCTGCAGGCCACCCTGGGCCCGGCCCTGGCGCGCCTGAGCCGGACCTTCGGTGACGCCGAGGCCTACGTCGACCTCTTCCGGGCTCACCCCGCCCTCGGCCCGCACTGGAACGCCGACGTGGAGACCTACGTGCGCTACGACGCGCTCGAGACCCCCGACGGAGTCCGGTCCCGCGCCGTCGAGGAGGCCGTGCGCGCCGACGGCCGCGACCTGCTGGGCCTGGGAGAGACGATCGATCAGGCGCTGCGCGGGCTGAGCGTGCCCACGAGGTTGCTGGCCGCCCCGCTCGGCATGTTCGGCGAGGCCCCCGGGCTGCTGCCGGCCGCCGCCGTGTCGTCGTACGCCGAGATGGTGCCGTGCCTGGAGGCCGAGACCGTCGCGGAGGTCAACCACTACACGATCCTGTTCGACCCGGCCGCGGTGACCCAGGTGACGGCGGCGCTGACCGCAGGGTGAGCCGACGCGTGCCCGCATCCGCTCGCGAGACCTAGGCAAGAGCGTGTCCAGCGGCCCTGCGCGCCGAGGAGCTCGCCCGTCTCGCCCACCACCTGGGCGACGAGCTCGACCTCGTGCCGCTGAACTACGCGCAGCACATGAAGCTCGACGGCTGACCCGCATCTCTGCGGGGGGGCTGGTGTGGAGCCGCCTGTCGGAATCGAACCGACGACCTATTCATTACGAGTGAATCGCTCTACCGACTGAGCTAAGGCGGCCTCGTGGCCAGGCTCCCGGGACGACCCGGACCTGGCCACGCCGGACGAGTATAGGGGGAGGCGCCGGTCGCCTCCCAATCGGTTCGGCCCCGGACGACGGGCCCTGGGCCACGCGGGCTGCGGGGCTACTCGGTCTCGCCGGTGGCAGGCGAGCCCTCGGCGGGCGGGCGCACCGTGGGTGCGGTGTCACCCTCAGCGGGGTCGGCGGTCTGCTCGTTGTCCTGGCCGGGGTTCTCGCGCACCGGCTCGTCGTTCTCGCTCTGCTGTCCAGGGGTGCTCATGACAGTGGTGTACCCAGCCTGCGAGGCGGCACGCGTCCGGTCGGGCCGCGGCGCCCGCTCAGCAGTCGACGGTGCCGTCGGGGACGGTGCCGCTGACCAGGTAGCGCTCCACGGTGTCGTCGACGCAGTCGTTGCCCGCCCGGTAACCGGTGTGCCCGTCTCCGTCGCGACGCACCAGCACGCCGGCGTCGAGCTGGCGCGCCAGACCCTCGGCCCAGACCAGGGGGGTGGCCGGGTCGCGGCTCGTCCCGACGACCATGATCGGGTCCGACCCCTCAGCCGTCAGAGGTCCCGGCCCCTTGCCCGTCTGCACGGGCCAGCCGCGGCAGCCGGTCAGTCCGAGGGCGAAGATCCGCCCGAAGGTCGCCGACACCTCCTCCACCTCGGGCGCAGCCCTGCGCGCCTGCGCCGGCGACAGTCCGGTGGGCCGGTCCAGGCAGTTGACCGCGACCAGCGCCTCGAGCGAGTTGTTGACGTAGCCCGCCGGTCCTCGCGAGGTGTAGGCGTCGCTGAGACGCAGCAGCTCGGTGCCGTCGCCCTCCAGCGCGGACCCGACGGCGCTGTCGAGCAGTCCCCAGTAGGACTCGTCGTACAGCGGCGCCCAGATCCCGTAGACCGCCCGTCCCTCGGTGAGCAGGCGGTCGCCGTCACCGGCCGGGAGCGGTTCGCGGTCCAGGTCGTCGAGCAGCTGGCCGATCCGGTCGAGGCCCGTGTCGACGTCGCCGCCGAGGTAGCAGTCGTCGTCGGCGACGCAGCTCTCGACGTACGCCGTCAGCGCGGTCTCGAAGCCACGGGCCTGGACCTTGGCCTGCTCCAGCGCGCCGACGGTGGGGTCGACCGCGCCGTCGAGCACCAGGCGCCCGACCCGGTCGGGGAAGAGGTCGGCGTACGTCGCACCGATGAGGGTGCCGTAGGACGCGCCGAAGTAGCTGAGCTTCTCCTGCCCCAGCACGGCCCGGATGATGTCGAGGTCGCGGGCGACCTCCTCGGTGGAGACGTGGCGCGTCAGGTCTCCGCTGCGTTCGAGGCAGCCCTCGCCGAAGGCGGCGAAGAGGGCCCGGGCCTCGCGACGCTCGGCCGCGGTGTCGGGGTCGGGGTCGGCGCCGATGTAGGCGTCGAGCTCCTCGTCGGTGCGGCAGTCGATCGGGGTGCTCTCCGAGACGCCCCGCGGGTCGAAGCCGACGACGTCGAACACCTCCCGCAGCTCCTCGCCGAAGTAGGTGTCGGCGTCCGCGGCGTAGGTCACCCCGGACACCCCCGGCCCGCCGGGGTTGACCACGAGCGAGCCGATGCGCCGGTCGGGGTCCTCGGCCGGGACGCGCAGCAGCGACAGCGTGACGGCCTCGCCCTCGGGGTCGTCGTAGTCGAGCGGGACCTCGATGGAGGTGCACTCCCGGTCGGCGCGGCACTCACGCCAGCTCACGTCCTGGTCGTAGAACCGCAGCAGCGGCTCGGGGGCACCGTCGGTCGCGGCCACGCTCGGGAGGGGTTCGGCCGGCAGGTCCTCGTCGCCGAAGTAGGAGCAGCCGGAGAGGGTCAGTGCCCCGGCGAGCGCCAGGGCGACCACCGCCACGGCCGCGCGGGACGCCCGGGCGCGCGCGGTCGTCGTACGCCGCAGGCTCACCGTGCCGACCGGCTCGGGACCCGGAGTGCCACCATCATCGCTTCCATCGCCAGTAGCGGCGGGACGTTGAACTCCAGCATGTGCTCCCTCGCCTCGTAGACCGCGTCGACCTTGTGCAGCGTCTCCTCGGGCGTGGTGGCGCGCGCCAGCTCGGCCAGCGCCACCCGCTGCTCGTCGTTGACGAGTCCCTGGCCGGCCCCGGTCTGGAGCATGAGGACGTCACGCAGGACCGAGAGCACGTCCATCAGCGAGCGGTCGACCACGTCGAGCACGAGACGCTTCTCGCGGGCCTTCTGGTTGCGCTTGAGGTCGGCCTCGGCGGCGCGGTAGGAGCGTGACGCCTTGGACTTGCGGTCCTCGCCGTACAGCGTCTCCAGGTCGGCGGTCTCGCGGGCCACCGTCTCGCTGGTGCGGGCGGCGGCTTCCTGGTTGGCGATGTCGACGAGGTTGGACGCCGCGGTCATGCAGGCACCCAGCGAGGTCAGCCGGGTCGGCAGCGTCACGGTCTCCCGACGACGGTTGCGGGTGTCCTCCTGGGTCGCCAGGGCGCGGGCCAGCCCGATGTGGCCCTGGCTGGCGCGGGCCGCGTGGGCGGCCAGCGCAGGCTCGACCCCTACCCGCTCACGCAGGAACGACGTCACCTGCTCGGCCGACGGCGTCGTGAGCGTCACCCGGCGCGACCGCGACCGGATGGTCGGCAGCACGTCGTCGGGCTGCGGGGCGCAGAGGATCCACACCGTCTTGTGGCCGGGCTCCTCGATGGCCTTGAGCAGCGCGTTGTTGGCCCGCTCGTGGAGGCGGTCGGCGTCCTCGACGACGATCACCTGCCACCGGTTGCGGATCGGCAGCAGCGAGGCGTCGCGGACCCAGCGTCGAGCGTCGTCGACGGAGATGATGACCTTCTCGGTGCGCTTGACCGTGACGTCGGGATGGGAGCCGGCCAGCACGCTCAGGCACTCGTCGCAGTGGCCGCACCCGGCCTCGGAGCACTGCAGCGCTGCGGCGAACGCGATCGCGGCGTTCGAGCGGCCCGAGCCGGGCGGGCCGGTGAAGAGCCAGGCGTGGGTCATGCCCTCGCCGCGGGCGGCGGCCGCGAGCGTGGCGACGACGTGCTGCTGGCCGACGAGCGAGTCCCAGACCGTCACCGCTGCTCCTCCGGCCCGGTGGTGCGCAGCGCCCGGTTGCCGCCGGCCGCGACGGCCTGGTCGAGCAGCGGCGTGACGCGCTCACGGATCCGCGCGGCGATGTCGTCGACCGAGGCGCGCGCGTCGACGACGAGGTAGTGCTCGGGCGAGGCGGCCGCCAGCTGCTGGAACATGGCCCGCACCCGCTGGTGGAACTCCAGGGACTCCGCCTCGATCCGGTCGCGCTCCTCGAAGCGCCCCATGCCCGCCGACGGCTCCAGGTCGAGCAGCACGGTGAGGTGGGGACGGAGGTCGGCGGTGGCCCAGCGCGCGATGCGCTCCACCTCCGCGTCGGCCAGGTCGCGGCCGGCCCCCTGGTAGGCCAGCGTGGAGTCGACGTAGCGGTCGGTGACGACCACGGCGCCGCGCTCCAGGGCCGGGACCACCACCCGGTCGACGTGCTCGGCCTTGTCGGCGGCGTAGAGCAGCGCCTCGGTGCGGTCCGACATCGAGCCGGTGGCCGGGTCGAGGACGATCCGGCGGAGCTCGCGACCGATGTCGGTGGCCCCCGGCTCACGGGTCAGCACCACGTCGTAACCCTCCGCGAGCAGCCAGTCCTGCAGCCGCTGCGACTGCGTCGACTTCCCGGCTCCCTCCCCGCCCTCGAGGGCGATGAAGACGCCGAGCGGCGCGTAGCGGCCCGCGGCGCGGTCGAGCAGCCCTGCCGGCAGCGCCTGCCCCAGATCGCTCACCAGCGACCGCCCTTCCTCGTCGTTCATCCGACGATAGGCAAGCACACCGACGATCGTCATGCCGACAGCGGCCAGCATGATCGTGAGTGCGGCGCCTCGGTACTCGAAGAGCGGCTGCCCGCCGGCGTCCACCGGGCCGAAGCGCACGACACCGATCAGCCCCGCCAGCAGCGGCGCCACCGCCAGCACCAGCGCGAGCACGAGGCGGACCAGGGTCGCCACGAAGGCGAAGGTGCGACCGCGGAGCTCGTCGGGCACCTCCAGCCCCAGCAGGGTCATGCCGGTGACCCAGGCGGCTCCGGCGAGGAAGCCGACCCCGACGGCCAGCGCCGCGACGACCTCGAGGTGCGGGACCAGCGCGAGCGGGAGCAGCAGGACACCGGCGCCGGTGAGCGCCACGCCGAAGACCCGTCGCCGGCTCAGCCGGGACAGCAGCCGCGGTCCCCGCCACAGACCGGTGCCCATGCCCACGAAGACCGCACCGAACAGCACGCCGTACCCCGCGTCGCCCGCGCCGAGGTCGGCGACGTAGGTGCGCGCCAGGCCGACCACGACTCCACCGGCGGCGAACGCCCCGGCCATGCCGAGCACGAGGGCGCGCACCACGGGCGTGCGAACGACGTAGGCCCAGCCGTTGCCGATGACCCGCCACACGCTGCCCTCGTCGGCGTGCGCCGCCGGTCCGGACGGGATGCCGGTGAGGCGCGCGATGACGATCCCGGAGACGATGAAGGAGAGGCCGTTGACGTAGAGGGCGACGTCGACGGCGCCGCGGTCCAGCCAGCCCATGACGGCGGGAGCCACCCGGTCGAGCGCGGTGAGGAGCGCGAAGAGGGCGGCCGCCGGGACCGCCGAGCCGTACGTCGTGGCGATGCTGATCTGGTTGGCCTGCTCCAGCAGGTGCCGGGGCACCAGGTTCGGCACGGTGGCGTCCTTGGCCGGCAGCCACAGCAGGCTGATGATCTCCACCAGCACCGTCACCACGAAGACCCACCACAGGGTGCCCACCAGCGGGATCGTCAGGAACAGCGCGCCCCGGGCGTAGTCGCCCCAGACCAGGACCGTGCGGCGGTCGACGCGGTCGGCGACGTAGCCTGCCAGCGGGCCGAAGACGATCGCGGGCAGCACACGCAGGAACAGCACCCCGGCGATGGCGTAGTTCTTCGCGGCGTAGCCGTCGGCGAGCTGGTTGGCCATCGCCGTCAGCGCGAGCAGCCCCAACCAGTCCCCCAGGCTCGACAGCCCGAGCCCCACCCACAGCTGCCGGAACGCCGGGATGCGCAGTGCGTTCACCGCCTCACCCTACCTACGCTCCTCGCAGCAGGCGGCGGGTCGGGTGGGGCGCGAGCGGGGTCAGGACTTCTTGGCGGTCGTCTTTTTCGCCGTCGTCTTCTTGGCAGCGGTCTTCTTGGCAGCGGTCTTCTTCGCCGTCGACTTCTTGGCGGTCGCCTTCTTGGCCGTGGTCTTCTTCGCCGGCGTCTTCTTCGCCCCGCGCTTGGCGGCCTTCTTGGCCGGGCCCTTGGCACGACGCTCGGCCAGCAGCTCGGCCGCCCGCTCGAGGGAGACCGTGGCCTGGTCGTCGCCCTGACGCAGGGTCGCGTTGTACTCGCCGTCGGTGACGTAGGGACCGAAGCGGCCCGACTTCACCGTGATCATCTGCTTGCTGACCGGGTCCTCGCCGATCTCGCGACCCGGGTCGGCGGCGGCACGACCACGCTGTTTGGGCTGGGCGTAGATCTTGAGCGCGTCCTCGAGGGTGATCGTGAGCAGCTGCTCCTCCGACCCGATGGTGCGCGAGTCGGTGCCCTTCTTCAGGTAGGGACCGTAGCGGCCGTTCTGGGCGGTGATCTCCTCACCCGACTCGGGGTCCTCGCCCACCACGCGCGGGAGGGTCAGCAACCGCAGCGCGTCGTCGAGGGTGATCGCGTCCAGGGTCATCGTCTTGAAGAGCGACGACGTCCGCGGCCGGGCCGACTTCGGGGCGTCCTCGGGCAGCTGCTCGGTGACGTAGGGGCCGTAGCGGCCGTTCTTCGCCACGATCGTCAGACCGGACTCGGGGTCCTCGCCGAGCACCTGCTCCTGGCCGGCGGGGTTGGCCAGCAGCTCCTTGGCCTTCTCGACGGTCAGCTCGTCGGGCGGGAGGTCCTCGGGCACGTTGCCGCGGTTCTGCTCCTCGTCCTCCACGTAGGGGCCGTAGCGCCCGACGCGCAGGTTGATGCCCTCGCCGATCGGGAACGTCGCCAGCTCGCGGGCATCGATGTCTCCGAGCTCGTTGACCAGCTTGTGCAGGCCCTCGACGTCGTCGGAACCGAAGTAGAACTCGCCGAGCTCGTTGACCCGCTCGCGCCGGCCCGAGGCGATCTCGTCGAGGTTGTCCTCCATCGAGGCGGTGAACTCGTAGGACACCAGACGCGGGAAGTGGTCCTCCAGCAGCCGGGTCACCGAGAACGCCAACCACGCGGGCACCAGCGCCGTGCCCTTCTTGTAGACGTAGCCGCGGTTCAGGATCGTGCCGATGATCGAGGCGTACGTCGACGGCCGGCCGATCTCGCGCTCCTCGAGCTCCTTGACCAGGCTGGCCTCGGTGTAGCGGGCCGGCGGCTTGGTCTCGTGACCGGCGGCGGCGATGCGAGCCGCTGTCACGACGTCGCCCTCTCGCACGTCGGGCAGCCGGGTCTGGGAGTCGTCGGACTCCTTCTCCGGGTCGTCGGAGCCCTCGACGTAGGCCTTGAGGAAGCCGTAGAAGGTGAGGACGCGACCGGTCGCGCTGAACACGACGTCCTCGCCGGTGGCAGCGGTCCCACCGAGCCGGATGGCCACCGAGCGACCCTGGGCGTCGCGCATCTGCGAGGCGACGGTGCGCATCCAGATCAGCTCGTAGAGGCGGAACTCGTCACCCGACAGACCGGTCTGGGCCGGGGTCCGGAAGGACTCGCCGGCCGGACGGATCGCCTCGTGCGCCTCCTGGGCGTTCTTGACCTTCGACTGGTAGGTCCGCGGGGCGTCGGGGAGGTACTCCGCGCCGTACAGCTCGCGCACCTGGCCTCGCGCCGCGTTCACCGCGGACGTCGAGAGCGTGATCGAGTCGGTACGCATGTAGGTGATGAAGCCGTTCTCGTACAACCGCTGCGCGATCTGCATGGTGCGCGAGGCGCCGTACCCGAGCTTGCGACTCGCCTCCTGCTGCAGCGTCGTGGTCCGGAACGGCGCGTAGGGCTTGCGGGTGTAGGGCTTGGCCTCCACCGACCGCACGGCGAAGGCGGTGTCGGTGACGGCCGCCGAGAGCGCCTCGGCCCGCGAGCGGTCGAGGTGGACGACGTTCGCCGACGTCAGGTTGGCCTGGGGGTCGAAGTCCGAGCCGCGTGCCACCCGGGCGCCGTCGACCGAGGACAGCTTGGCCGGGAACATCCGCTCGGCGTGGTCGCTGCCCGCGTCGAAGGTGCCCTCGAGGTCCCAGTACGACGCGACGCGGAAGGCGATCCGCTCGCGCTCCCGGTCGACGACCAGACGGGTCGCGACGGACTGGACGCGACCGGCCGAGAGCCGCGGCATGACCTTCTTCCACAGCACCGGGGAGACCTCGTAGCCGTAGAGCCGGTCGAGGATCCGACGGGCCTCCTGCGCCTCGACGAGGTCGAGATCGAGGGTCCGGGGATGGGCGACTGCCTCCTCGATGGCCTGCTTGGTGATCTCGTGGAAGACCATGCGGTGCACGGGCACCTTGGGCTTGAGCTCCTGCTCGAGGTGCCAGGCGATGGCCTCGCCCTCGCGGTCCTCGTCCGTGGCGAGGTAGAGCTCGGAGGCGCCCTTGAGCAGCCCCTTGAGCTTGGTCATGTGGGGCTTCTTGTCACGGCTGACCACGTAGTAGGGCGTGAACTCGTTGTCGACGTCGACGCCGAGCCGCGCCCACTTCTCACCCTTGATCGACGCCGGTACGTCGGACGCGTCGCGGGGCAGGTCGCGGATGTGGCCGATGGAGGACTCCACGACGTAGCCGGACCCGAGGTAGCCGGCGATGGTCTTCGCCTTGGCCGGGGACTCGACGATCACGAGCTTGTGACCCCGTGACTCGGCAGAGCCTGCCTTGGATCCCTTGCTTGCCACGCGGGCACTCCCTCTTCGCTGCTCGGCACCGGCTCGGACGCCTGGTACTGACTGGGTGACGACCTCGGACCGACCCTTGACATCGCGCCGATCCAGGGACAGTGGAGCACATGACGGTAGCCCCTCGCGTCAACAGGGCGTCGAACGGACCGTGGCGGGGAGGCCTGGGGACACTGCCTGTTCAGGCGGGGAAGAGCAGATACCCGTCGTCGACGAGCGAGCGGACCTCCGGCAGCGCCGCGGCCACGAGCTCTTCGACGGGACGCTCCAGCAGCTGCGCCAGCGCAGCCAGGATCTGGTGCAGGCTCAGCTCGCCGTCGCTGGCCCCGACCACGGCGGCGACGAGGGTGTCGACCTGACGGGCGCGCCGCAGCCCACGCTGCTGGCGCACCACGATGCTCGCCGGGTCCGCCGCCCCGGGCTCGCCGGTGGTCTCCTCGACGACGTCCGGCCTCCGGAACCACGCGGTGGCCAGGACGTCACGCTCGCTCAGACCCGCCAGCCGGTCCACGCGGTCCAGCCACGAACCGATCGCCGGGCCCAGGGGCTGCTCGACGGCGTGCGGCCAGTCCTCGAGCCGGATCACCGGGCGCTCCCGCTCGGTCCGGCGCTGGGTCAGCCAGCCGAACCCGATCCCCTCGACGCCCTGCTCGGCGAACCACGCCAACCAGGTGTCGTAGCGCTCGACGTACTCGGACCGGCCGTGGACCCCGGCGTCGCGGAGCCAGAGCTCGACGTACTCAGCGGGGTCGAGGACTTCACGCTGCACCACCCACGCGTCACAACCGGAGCCGTGGAACCAAGCGCCGAGCCGCTCCTCCCACGGCTGTCCCGACACGTGCACCCAGTTGGCCAGCACCTGCGCCACCCCGCCGGGAGCCAGGTGCTGCGGCGCCCCGGTGACCACGCGGCGCACCACGTCGTCGCCGGGCAGCCCGGAGTCCCGGTAGACCAGGCGTTCGGCTCCGGGCGGGGAGATGACGAAGGGCGGGTTGCTCACGACGAGGTCGAACCGCTCGTCGGCGACGGGCTCGTAGAGACTGCCTCCGCGTACGTCGATGGCCGCACCGTTGAGTGCCGCCGTTGTGCGCGCCATGAACAGGGCCCGGTCGGTGACGTCGGTCGCGACGACCTCGGCGGCGTGGTCGCTCAGCTCCAGCGCCTGGACCCCGCAGCCGGTGCCGAGGTCGAGGGCACGCCCGACCAGCCGGCGCACCGTGAGCCCGCCCAACGAGGTCGACGCCGAGCTGACGCCCAGGACGTGGTCGGGCGCCACCTGGTTGGGCGCGCCGTCGAGCCCCGGGGTGAGGTCGCTGACCACCCACCGGGCGCGCCCGCCGCCGGCGAACGGACGTACGTCGACCGCGGCTCGGACCTCCTCGCCGTGCCGCTCGAGCACGCCGGCGGAGACCAGAGCCGGCACCAGCCCTGGCAGGGCCGCCTCGACCGCCCGGCCGGGGACCCTGGCCTGGAGGGACCACAGTCGCGTCAGGGTCTGCAGGTGGCTGCCCTCCGCGCCGTTCGCCGTGGCCCGTCGCCCCGGGGTGGTCTCGTTGCGACCCAGAGCGGCGGCCGCGACCGGTCCGAGCGTGTCGGCGACGGTCTCGGCGGTGTAGTCGGCTGCCTCGAGGGCGGCTCGGAGTCGTGGCAGGACGTCGGGGTCGAGGGGTGTCACCTGCGCAGCCTAGGGGTGGCACCCGACGGGGCCCCGCGGGAAACGACCGAGCCGCCCTCCCTGCGGGAGAGCGGCTCGGTCGATGGGGCCGGTGGATCAGACGTGCATCTGCTGGGTCTCCTCGGCGTCGCCGCCGATGGTGACGCCCCGGCGCTTGGACATGATCACGACACCGGCGATGATCGCCACCGACACGAGGGCGATGAGGATGCGCAGGACGTCGTTCTCGTTCTCCCCGATGCTCAGGGAGACGATGGCGCTCGCGATGAGCAGCGAGACCAGGTTCATCACCTTGATCAGCGGGTTGATGGACGGGCCGGCGGTGTCCTTGAAGGGGTCGCCGACCGTGTCGCCGATGATCGTGGCCTCGTGGGCCGGAGAGCCCTTGCCACCGTGGTGGCCGTCCTCGACCAGCTTCTTGGCGTTGTCCCAGGCGCCGCCGGCGTTGGCCAGGAAGACCGCCATCAGCGTGCCGGTGCCGATCGCGCCGGCCAGGAAGCCTGCCAGTGCGGTGACGCCGAGGCCGAAGCCGACGGCCACCGGGGCCAGCACCGCGAGCACGCCCGGCGTGATGAGCTCACGCAGGGAGTCCCGGGTGACGATGTCGACGACCTTGCCGTACTCGGGACGACCGGTGCCCTCCATGATCCCGGGGATCTCGCGGAACTGACGACGCACCTCGTAGACGACCGCACCCGCGGCGCGGGCGACGGCGTTGATGGCCAGACCGGAGAAGAGGAACACCACGGCCGAGCCGAGCAGCACGCCGACCAGGACCGAGGGGTTGAAGACGAAGAAGCTGAGCAGCTCCCGTCCGACCTCCTCGTCGGTGCCACCGGACTCGGTCAGGGCCTCCAGCACCGAGGTCGCGTAGGACCCGAAGAGCGCCGTGGCCGCGAGCACCGCGGTGGCGATGGCGATGCCCTTGGTGATCGCCTTGGTGGTGTTGCCGACCGCGTCGAGCTCGGTCAGGATCTGTGCGCCCTCGGGGCTCACGTCACCGGACATCTCCGCGACGCCCTGGGCGTTGTCGGAGACCGGACCGAAGGTGTCCATCGCGACGATGACGCCGACGGTCGTCAGCAGGCCGCAACCGGCCAGGGCGACGGCGAAGAGCGACACCGTGAGCGAGGCGCCACCGAGGAGGAACGCCCCGAAGACCGCGGAACCGATGACCAGGGTGGTGTAGACGGCCGACTCGAAACCGACCGAGAGGCCGGACAGGATGACGGTAGCCGCGCCCGTGAGCGAGGTCTTGCCGACGTCCTTGACGGGGCGGTACTCGGTGCCGGTGTAGTAGCCGGTCAGCGCGAGGATGCCGGCCGCCATGACGATGCCGATCACGACCGCGACGCTGGCGATGAGCGCGGGGTTGCCCTCCGGCGCCCCCGAGATCGTCTCGAGCGCGTTGGTGCTCAGGCCCTCGAAGTCGCCGAAGCTGGTCGGCAGGTAGAGGAAGGACAGCACCACCGAGCCGAGCGCCGCGACGCCGGCGCTGATGTAGAAGGACCGGTTGATGGTCGTCAGACCGTTCTCGCCGGCCTTCGGCTTCGTGAGGTAGACGCCCGCGACGGCGGTCAGCGCGCCGATGGCGGGGATGAGCAGCGGGTAGACCAAACCCTTGTCGCCGAAGGCCTGCGAGCCGAGGATCAGCGCTGCCACCAGGGTCACGGCGTAGGACTCGAAGAGGTCGGCAGCCATGCCGGCGCAGTCGCCGACGTTGTCGCCGACGTTGTCGGCGATCGTCGCGGCGTTGCGCGGGTCGTCCTCGGGGATGCCCTGCTCGACCTTCCCGACCAGGTCCGCACCGACGTCGGCGGCCTTGGTGAAGATGCCGCCACCGACGCGCATGAACATCGCCAGGAGGGCCGCTCCGAAGCCGAAGCCCTCGAGGACGTCGGGGGCCTCGTCCTTGAAGAGCAGCACCACCATGGCGGCGCCGAGCAGACCCAGGCCGACAGTGAGCATGCCCACCATCGCGCCGGTGCGCAGACCGATGGTCATGGCGGGTTCACGGCCCACGGTGTTGGCCGCGGCGGCCACCCGGAGGTTGGCCTTCACCGCCAGCGACATCCCGAGGTAGCCGACGGCTCCGGAGAACCCGGCGCCGACGAGGAAGAAGATCGACCGGCCGATCCGCACGGCCATGTCGGGGGCGGGCAGCGCCAGCAGCACGAAGAACGCCACGGCGGCGAAGATGCCGAGCGTCCGGAACTGTCTGGTGAGGTACGCCGCAGCACCTTCCTGCACCGCTTGGGCGATCCGCTTCATGTTGTCCGTGCCTTCAGCGGCGGCAAGCACCTCGGACCGGAACACGAATGCCATGACCAGCGCGACGACCGCGATGGCAGCGACAATCAGGACCAGCACGAAGTTGCCACCGGAGAGATCCACGGCGGTCTCGGCGTTCAGGACGCCGATCGAGACCCGCGACATGCGTTTCCTCCGATTTCGAGCGCAGGGCGCCCTTCGATTCCGACACCGGTGCGCCGCCTACCTCGGGACGCACGCAGTGCGAGCAGACACGCGTCTGCCTCCGACGAACGATCGGGACTCTACTTCCGCGCCACCCGCCCGGAGGGGAGGGGGGTGGCGTGTCTCACACGATGTGTGTGCTGCAGGTCACGCCGGCCAGGTCATGGTGACCGTGGCCTGGTTCCCGCTGATGTCGACATCGACGTCGTCGGTGACGCCGCGGAGCAGCGCCCAGGGGTCGATTCCGAGGTCGTCGAGGTCGCCGTCGGGGCGTTGGTAGGTGCCTCGGACCTGGACGGTGAAGCCGCCACCCCCGCGGAGACTGACGTGCACCATGTCCTCGGTGTGGGGCGTCCCGGGCTGGACCGAGCCGATGAGGATCGCGCAGGACTCACCTACACCCAGCCGGACCTCCTCGATGAGGGCACCCGACAGGTCGGCACGACGCGCCACCGCAGCCGCCACGAGCCGGGCGGTCCGCACCAGCGCGGCGTCGCGCGCGATGGCGATGACCACCTCGTTGTCCGTCTGTGTCGTCACCGACATGCCGATCGCGTCAGATCCGCACGGTCACGGCGCGGAGAGCGCGGCGGACTGCGAGTCGTGGATCGGGAAGACCTTGCTGAGGCCGGTGATCCGGAAGATCTTGAGCAGCCGCTCCTGGGTGCAGACCAGGTCGAGGTTGCCCTCGACGGTGCGCACGCGCTTGAGGGCGCCGACCAGCACGCCGAGACCGGTCGAGTCCATGAACTCGACCTGCTCCAGGTCCACGATGATCTGACGCTGGCCGTCGTCGACGAGTCCGGAGATGCACTCCCGCAGCTTCGGCGCCGTGTAGACGTCGATCTCGCCGCCCACCTCGACCACGGTCCGGTCGTTCTCCTGGCGTGTCTCGAGGGACAGGTCCACAACTTCTCCTTGCGTCAACTCAAGCCGAACGGGCACGTCCCGGTCCGCGCACTGCATTCAACCACGCCGCTCCTCACCGCTTGACCCGATTGCCTCGCCCGAGGGGCTGTCGGTGGAGGTTGCGACACTGGGCACGTGCCGATGCCTCTGACCGCCGACCCCCTCGCGGTGGTCCGCCGACGCGACGCCGGCCAGCTCCGTCACGTGGAGACCTACCCGGCGACCGGCGGCCTCACGGCCCCGTGGCCGACGTGGGCGGACCCGACCGTGGTCGCGGCGATGCGTGAACGCGGCGTCGTGGAGCCGTGGCGTCACCAGGTGCGAGCGGCCGAGGCCGCGTACGCCGGACGGCACGTGGTGCTGTCCACCGGGACGGCCTCCGGCAAGACGGTGGCCTTCCAGCTGCCTGGGCTGACCGAGATCATCGGTGCCCGGCGACCCAACGGCCGACCGGGGGCCACCGTGCTCTACCTGTCGCCCACCAAGGCACTGGCCAACGACCAGCTGCAGACCCTCTCCTCGCTGGGCCTCCCGCGTCTGGCCGCCGTGACGCACGACGGGGACAGCCCTCCCGAGCAGCGGGAGTGGGCGCGCGACCACGCCGAGTGGTTGCTGACCAACCCCGACATGCTGCACCACTCGATGCTGCCCGGGCACGCGCGCTGGGCGCGGTTCCTGGGCCAGCTGCGCTACGTCGTGGTCGACGAGTGCCACCACTACCGTGGCGTCTTCGGCGCCCACGTCGCGCTGGTGCTGCGGCGCCTGCGCCGGCTGTGCGCCGCACACGGCGCCGACCCGACCTTCGTGCTGGCCTCCGCCACGGTGGCGGACCCCGGGGTGTCCGCGCAGCGACTCACCGGGCTGCCGGTCGAGGTCGTCGACACCGATGACTCACGGCGCGGCGAGGTGTCGCTGGCGCTGTGGGAGCCGCCCCTGACCGACCTCGTCGGGGAGCAGGGAGCCCCGGTACGCCGCGCTGCGACCGCCGAGACCGCCGATCTCCTGGCCGACCTGGTGACCGACGGCGTCCGCACGCTGGCGTTCGTGCGTTCCCGTCGGGGAGCCGAGTCGGTGGCGCTGACCACGCAACGGCTGCTGGCCGAGGTCGATCCGTCGCTGCCCGGCACCGTGGCGGCCTACCGTGGCGGCTACCTGCCCGAGGACCGCCGCGTGCTCGAGCAGGATCTGCGGTCGGGCCGACTGACCGGGGTGGCGGCGACCAACGCGCTCGAGCTCGGCATCGACGTCTCCGGGCTCGACGCCGTGCTGATGGCCGGGTTCCCGGGCACGCGAGCGGCGATGTGGCAGCAGGTCGGTCGCGCGGGCCGCCGCGGCACCGACGCACTGGCCGTGCTGGTGGCCCGAGACGACCCGCTCGACACGTACGTCGTGAGCCACCCCGAGGTGCTGGTGGGTGCGCCGGTCGAGGCGACCGTCTTCGACCCGACCAACCCCTACGTCCGGGGGCCGCACCTGTGCGCGGCGGCCGCCGAGCTGCCGCTGCGCGAGAGCGACCTGCCGTTGTTCTCCGACAGCACCGCCGGTCCCGAGGGCGTCGCAGGCGCCCGGGAGGCCGTCGACCTGCTGGTCCAGCACGGCTGGCTGCGGGCCCGAGCCGCCGGCTGGTTCTGGACCCGGAACGGGCGGCCGTCCGACCTCGCGGACCTGCGCAGCACCGGGGGCCGTCCGGTCGAGCTCGTCGAGAGACGCACCGGCCGCGTGATCGGCACGGTCGATGCGGGCTCCGCCCACTCCGCGGTCCATACCGGCGCCGTCTACCTCCACCAGGGCGAGTCCTACGTCGTCGACGAGCTCGACCTCGAGGACGGGGTGGCCACGATGACCGCCGACGACCCCGGGTGGAGCACCTTCGCGCGCGATGTCACCGACATCCGCGTCGTCGAGGAGGAGCAGGTCGACGAGCGGCTCCACCGGGACCACCCGGAGGGCTGCACGCTGTCGGCCGGGACCGTGCGGGTGACCCAGCAGGTGGTGGCCTACCTGAAGAAGTCCGTGCCCTCCGGCGAGGTGCTCGGTGAGGTGCCGCTGGACCTGCCGCCTCGGGTCCTCGAGACCAGCGCCGTCTGGTGGACGGTGCCCCCGGAGCGGCTCGCCACCTCCGGCATCGCCGAGGCGGACCTGCCAGGAGCGGCGCATGCCGCCGAGCACGCCTCCATCGGCATGCTCCCGCTGGTCGCGACCTGCGACCGGTGGGACATCGGAGGTGTCTCGACGGCGCTGCACCCCGACACCGGACGGTTGACCGTCTTCGTCTACGACGGCCACCCCGGCGGCGCCGGCTTCGCCCGACGTGGCTTCGAGGCGGCGCACGCCTGGCTGCGGGCCACCCGGGAGGCGATCGCCGGCTGCGAGTGCGACTCGGGCTGCCCGTCCTGCGTCCAGTCCCCCAAGTGCGGCAACCGCAACAACCCGCTGGCGAAGGCCGAGGCCGTGACGCTGCTCGACGTGCTGCTGGCCGACCTGGGGCCGACCGGTCCGGCGTGAGCCCGGGCGGCCACCGTGAGGTCGCGGCCCAGCAGCCGGACCGTGACCTCGGTGCCCACCCGGACCTCGTCACCCTCGACACGGCACGAGACGAGCTTCACGTCGTTGGCCTCCGCGGCCCGCGCCACGTCGGGGCAGGGCGGGCGCAGGTGCTGCAGGGCGACCGCTCCGGCCAGGGCGGCGAGATCGGCGGCTGCAGCGGCCCGCCGACGCTCGACCACCAGTCGGCCGCCTACGAGCAGCACGACCGTGACGAGCGCCAGGACGCAGGCCAGCCCGATCACGGCCGGGGCCGCCGCCCCCCGCTCGGCCGCGGGGCTCACGACGGCTCCTCGACCGCGATCGCGGTGGAGCTGAGCTCGACCGCGGGAAGGAACCGGAACAGACCCCCGGGTCCTCCGACGTCGCTGGTCGCCACGACGCGCACACGGTCGCCCTGACGGTGGACCGAGACGCGGACCGCGGCGTCACCGGAGGCGATGTCGGGTGCCCGGTCACCGCGCGCGGCGGCGCGGGCCACCTCCCGCGCGGTGTCGACGACACGCACCTGGGTGGCGGCCAGCGAGATCGCCCAGAGCAGCCCCCAGGTCAGAGCGAGGAGCAACGGCAGGACGGCCGCTGCCTCCGCCGTCACCGCACCCCGCTCGCCGGCACCTGGCGACGAGGTGACCGTGGAGGTCCGCCGGCGGCTCACCGACGCGCCTCGTCGGGCCCCCACGACCATCTCGTGCGCCATCGCTCAGCCGATCCCGACCATCTTGAGGAAGAACTCGATGAGGGTCTTGAGCAGGTTCTGGCCGAAGTCGCTGGTCAGCAGCTTGAGCAGCACGCCCGCGAGACCGACCCCGCAGGCGGTCACCGCGGCGTACTCGGCGCTGGCGGCGCCGGCCTCCCCGAGGTGCCACTCGCCGGTCTCACCGGTCTCCGAGGTCTCCACCGCGCGACGGCGGCGGTCGTCGAGCGTGATCACCGGGGCGAGCGCCGACACCGGCGGCTCCGGAACGGCCACCGCGGTCGCGGCCGACGTCGCGACCGGGGTGAGGGTGGTGATGGTCATGTGAACCTCCTGACGTGCCGGGTGGGTCCCGGCGGTGGGCCGCCGGCTCGACCGGCGGCTGCTGACGCGTCGACTCTGCGACGCCGTGACCGCGCGCGGGAGGGGCTCTCGCCGATCTGCGGAGAGGGCCACGGTGAGGCCGGTTGGGGAGGGAACCCGGCTCACTGCAGCACCAGGCCGGTCACTGCGCCGGCGACCAGCGGAACGATCCCGAGCAGCACGAATGCGGGCAGGAGGCACAGCCCCAGCGGTGCCGCGGCCTTGACCTCGATCTGCCGCACCCGGGCCTCGACCTGACCGCGCCGACGCTCGCGCTCGTCCTCGGCCAGCCGCGACAGGGCTTCCGAGATCGGCGCCCCGCTGGTGGCCGAGCGCAGCAGCACCTGACCGAGTCGACCCAGCTGGTCGTGCGCCGCCATGTCGGCCCACACCTCGACCGGCTCGGACCCCCAGCGCAGCCGGCGCGACCAGCGCCGCAGCGTGTCCGCGGTGACTCCGTCCACGAGCCCGGTCACCTCGTGCAGGGCGTGGGCCGGAGCCGCTCCGGCGGTGACGGCTGCGCTGAGGAGGTCCACGACGTGCACCACGTCGGACTCCAGCTGCTCACGCCGTCGTCGCACCCCGCGGTCCTCCCACCCCGCGCTGTGGCGCCAGACCAGGACGCCGGCGACCAGGGCGCCTGCGGCGGCGTACCACCCGGGGAGCAGCAGACCCGCGCAGACACCGGCACCGAGCGCCGCGGCACCGCGCAACCGCTGCAGCGTCGACGCCGGCCCTCCCGGCGGGTCGTCGACGCCGGCGGAACGGGGAAGCCGCCCTGCGGTCCCTGCGTCCAGCCGGTGCGACGCGGGACGACGCACCGCCAGGAGCGAGGCCAGGGCAGCAGCAGCGACGGCTGCGAGAACCACCACGCTCGACGCCAGCGACGCGTCCGAGGGCACCGCCGTCACGGAGCGCCCCTGACCGCGCGCTCGGCGATCCGGTCCATCCACCACAGCCCGGCCAGGGCGCACCCCGCGCCCGCGGCCAGGCAGGCCAGGCCCGGCAGCGTGTCGAGCAGGAAGGACCACGGCTCGGCCCCCAGGCCCTGGCCGGCGACGAGGACCATGACCGGCATCACCCCGAGCATGCGCGCGGTGGCCCGGGCGGAGGCCAGCTCGGCCGCCACGACGTGCCGGGTGGCCTGCTCGGCCCGTGCTGTCTCCAGGACGTGCCCCACCCCGATCGCGAGGCTCGCCCCGGATCCCGCGCACAGCTGCCACACGGCAGCGAGCCGGGAGACGGTCTCGGCCCCGGGCAACGAGCCCAGCTGCCGCAACGTCTCGGGCACGCTCGCCCCCCACCGGGCAGCTGCCGCCGCGGGCCGTGACTCGGGCCAGGCCCCCACCGCGCGCTCCAGTGCCGTCGTCACCGGCAGACCTGCGCGCAGCTCGCCGAGGAGCGCCTCCGCGTGCTCGACCACCGCCTGCCGACGTTCCGCCGCCTCCTGCTCCAACCGGCGGCGCGCGACCGCCCGTACGATCGCGAGGCCCAGGGCCGTGAGCAGTCCCGCCAGCACGGCGCGCTTCAACGGGAGCGCCACGACCAGACCGGTACCGACCAGCAGCAGAGCGACCTGCACGGGCAGCCCCCACTGGCTCCAGCGGTTCCCGGGCCCTCGCCCCCGACCATCCGGCCCCTCCCGGCTCGACGCCGGGCCTCGCCGTGAACGCGGGACGAGGCGACGGAGGGCGGCTCCTCCGCTGCGCGCGCCGACGAGCAGGAAGGCCGTCGCGGCAGCCACCACGACCGACGTCAGCGCCAGGGGTGGGGAGCCCGACAGACCCAGAAGCGCCTCCGACAGCGCTCGCAGCGACGTCGGACCCGCGGCACTCATGCAGCCTTCTCGAGCAACGCCGCCAACCGGTCCGCCCCGGGCAGGTCGAATCGCGGGCCGACGGCGGAGAAGCGCACCGCGGGCACGGCGTGCGTCCGGCCGTCGCTGTGCTCGAGGACGGCGATCTCGCCGAGACGTCGTCGGCCGCTCGCGTCCCGGACGCAGTGCACGACGAGGTCGAGACCGGCTTTCATCTGCACGTGCGCGGCTGCGGACGGCAGCCCCGCGGCCAGGGCGAGACCCTCCACCCGGGCCGGTACGTCGACCGCCGAGTTGGCGTGGATGGTTCCGCAGCCACCCTCGTGACCGGTGTTCAGGGCGGCGAGCAGGTCGACCACCTCTGCCCCGCGCACCTCCCCCACCACCAGGCGGTCCGGTCGCATCCGCAGCGCCTGCCGCACGAGGGTGCGCAGGTCGACGGAGCCGACGCCCTCGACGTTGGCCTGACGCGCCTCCAGACCGACTGCGTGGGGGTGGGCGGGCTGGAGCTCCCGGGTGTCCTCGACCAGCACGAGCCGCTCCTCCCCGGGCACCTCGGCCAGCAACGCGTTGAGCAGCGTCGTCTTGCCCGATCCCGTCCCACCGCTGACCAGGAACGCCAGGCGCCGCCGCACCACCCGTCGCATCAGCCGGAGCGCCTCGTCGCCCCAGCCGCCGGCCTCGGCCAGCTCGGCGACCGTGAAGACACGCCGCCTCGGGACCCGCAGCGAGATCGAGGTCCCGGGACGCGCGAGGGGAGTCAGCACGGCGTGCAGTCGGGTGCCGTCGGCCAACCTCAGATCGACGTACGGCGACGCGTCGTCGAGCCGGCGACCGGCGGTCCCGGCCAGGCGCTGGGCCAGACGACGGACCGCGGCGTCGTCGCCGAACCGGACCTCGGTGAGCTCCAGGCCACGCCCCCGGTCGACGTACACCGCGTCCGGACCGTTGACCAGGACGTCGGTGACCCCCTCCAGGCGGAGCAGCGACTCGAGCGGACCGGCGCCGAGAACGTCGCGGCGCAGCACCTCGAGCACAGCCAGCACCGTCACGTCACCGACCGGGCGACCGTCGGCCCGCAGCGCGGCGGCCACGACCTCGGGTGTCAGCTCGGCACTGTCACGGGCCAGCTGCGCGCGCACCCGCTCGGCCGCCCGGGCCACCGCCGTGGCCGTCACCACCCCTCCCGACCGTCCGCGGCGGAGCGCAGGAGCGTGAGCACGTCGTCAGCCGCGCGGACCAACGGCGACCGCCGGCCACGCGCGGGGCCGAGGCCTGCGTCCAGGTGCTCGCGCAGGCGCCGGTCGTGCCCGACCTCGCCGAGCAGGGGGACCTCGAGCACCCGTGCGGCGTCCGCTCCGGACGCGGTCCCGGCACCACGGCGCACCAGGAGTCCCACCGGCGCACCCGCGGCTCGCAGAGGGGCGAGGGCCCGGAGCGCGGCGGCCACGCCAGGGACGGTGCTCTCGACCACGAGCACCACGAGGTCGCACAGCCCGAGCAGGTCGGGCGCGTGCGCCCGCCCTCGGGGCGCGTCGAGCACCACCCAGTCGTGGCCGCGGGCGCCGGCCGCGACCACCTCGGCGACAAGCCGGTCGTCGACCGGGAGGCTCCGGTCGTCGGGCCACGACAGCAGGGACACCTCGTCGTGGCGCGGCAGCGCCGCGCGCAGCTCGCTCGCCGCCAGTCGGCCGTCGAGGCTGCTCAGGTCGGCCCAGGTGATGCCCTCGGTGGCCCTGCCTCCCAGCAGCCGGCCCAGCCCCGGACCCCAGGGGTCGAGGTCGACCAGCAGCGTGGGCTCGTCCGCCGCCCGGGCGGCCAGGGCCGCCGCGGTCACGCTGGCCCCCACCCCACCGGACCCGCCGGTCACCGCCACCACCCGACCCTGGCGCGGCCGGTCGAGGTCGGACAGCAGCGAGGCGAGGCGAGCATGGTCGTCGGGCAGGGACAGGACGGCGACGGCACCGGCGTCCAGGGCACGCCGGAAGACGCCGTCCGGCACGGGTGCGTGCGCCAGCACCAGCACGGGCACGTCGCGCCGCTGACGTACGGGGGCGGCGTCGAGGTGGTCGACGTCGACGAGCATCACCGCGGGTCCGGGGCTCGTCGGAGGGAGGCCGTCGCGTCCGCTCCCTCCACCCGGCCCCTCGCCGGACCTGACCCGCACACCGGCAGCGGCGGCGAGCTGGTGGACGGGGTCGGCGAGGCGGTCGTCGCGGGTGAGCAGCACCAGGTCGGGCACGCGCGGAGAACGGGGCGCAGGCCCGTCACCGAGAGGGACCGGTCGCACCGGTCCGGACCGGTGGGGCGGGAGGCCGCGGGTCGAGCGGGGCAGCGGGGTCGTCATGGCGCGACTGTGCCCCCCGCCGGGCCCCGGACGGGCGGCGCCGACCTCACCTGGGGAGTGCCGCTGGATCAGACCACCTGGGGAAGGGAACCGGCCGCGCGACCCGGGAAAAGGGGTCGGGCTCCTGGCCAGGGGGGATAGCCAGGAGCCCGGAGGCCGGACCTGGGGGGGATAGGCCCGGACCTGGTCCAGCGATGGGGGGATCGCTGGGGGACCGTGTGTTTCGGTGTTGCGAGCGTGTGTCTTGCGTGTTCAGAAGTGTAACCGCGACGGAGGGGCGAGTCTGCTCAAACGTCCGAATCAGAGGCGTACATCGATTGTAGGTAGAGAACCGTCGGCGGTACATACCCCGCCACCGCCCGGGATCCCCCGATCCCGACCGCTACCGGGGACACTGGAGAGCGTGACGACCGACGGCGCGACCCCAGCGGTCCGACCGGTGCGCGCCCAGGGGCGCCCGGCGGCCTTCTTCGACCTGGACAAGACCATCATCGCCACCTCGAGCGCGCTGGCCTTCAGCAAGTCGTTCTACGCCGGCGGGCTGATCAACCGCCGCTCGGTGCTGCGCAGCGCCTACGCGCAGTTCGTGTTCCTCGCCGGGGGCGCCGACCACGACCAGATGGAGAAGATGCGCGAGTTCCTCTCGCGCATGGTCACCGGGTGGCCGGTCGACACCGTCAGCGAGATCGTCAACGACACCCTGCACAACATCGTCGAGCCGCTGGTCTACGACGAGGCGGTCTCCCTCATCGAGGACCACCGGCTGGCCGGACGCGACGTCATCATCGTCTCGGCCTCGGGTCGCGAGATGGTCGAGCCGATCGGCGCGATGCTCGGTGTCGACGCCGTCATCGCCACCCAGCTCGCCATCAGCGAGGGTCGCTACACCGGGGAGATCGACTTCTACGCCTACGCGGAGAACAAGGCGTCCGCGATCGTCGAGCTGGCCGAGCAGCGGGGCTACGACCTGACGCGCAGCTACGCCTACTCCGACTCCATCACCGACGTGCACATGCTCGAGGTGGTCGGCCACCCGCACGTCGTGAACCCCGACAAGGAGCTGCGTCGACTCGCGGTCGCGCAGGAGTGGCCGGTGCTGGACTTCTCGCGCCCGGTCGCGCTGCGCGCCCGGATGCACCTGCCGGAGAGCCGCAGCACGCTGGCCGTGCTCGCGGCCGGCTCCGCGGTCGTCGTCGGGTCAGCCATCTACCTGGGTGCCCGCCGGCGCATCGACCGGCTCACCCACGGCTGACCCCGCCCCCCTGCTTCCGGCCGGCGTCAAGCCCGGTGTGGACCGATTCGGGTCCGTCCGAGCGTGCGGGCCTCCCCAGTTCGTCGGAGGTCTTGTCGCCGCCGCGTGTGCGACGTACAAAGGAGTCACACAACTCAAGACCCGCACACGGACGGGAACCCACGCGCTGACCGACCCTTCTGACAGGGCGTCGACCACCGGGTTCATCCCGGGGCGACACATTGCGTGCACGCTTGGTACCCCGCTTCCGTGTGCCAGCGGCGGCGCTCCCCTCACGGGGGGCGCCGCTCGCTTGCGCCGGCGTCGCGGAGTCGAGCCGCGGGCCTCAGCGCAGCAGCGGGCTGTTCTCGGCCCCCGTGGAGTAGGCCTCCGCGGCGTAGAGCAGCCAGGCGTGCGCGGCCGCGAGACCGCGCCGCGGGTCGCCGGAGTCCGAGGCCTCGGCGTACGCCGCGATGCGTGCGTCGTACGCCGCTCGGGCGGCCAGGTGGCCGGCCTCCGGCACCGTCGCGGCCAGTCGGTCGACCCCGCGCTCGAGCAGGACCAGCCGCTCGGTCGCCCGGGCCACCAACCCGTTGTGGGTGGCGAAGGGCCGGGCGCTGAGGATCTCGGCGTGGACGATCGCGGCCACCACCAACCCCGGGGCGGTGGTGGGCCGGCTCAGCAGGGCGGCGACGTCGGCGAGGCGGCGTGCGGACTCGTCGTCGCGGGGCCGCCCGACGGTGTCGGGCGGCTCGTCGGCCGCGGCCACCGCGTGGAGGCGCGCGAGGGCCTGCAGCGGTGAGCGGGTGAGTGTGCCGGTGAGGCCGAGCACATGGGTGGACAACCGCAGCGAGGCCTGGGCGACGGCGTCCCCGCCACCGGCCCGGAAGGTCTCCTCGTCGCTGGTGGTGCCCGCCAGGACGGCGCTGGCCCAGGCCCCGCGCAGCAGCGACTCGGCCGCCACGTCGGGGGTGGTCTTGCGCAGGCCACGGTCACGCAGCAGGACGTCGATGCCGTCCCGGGCCGAGGCCATCGCCGAGGCGACGCCCTCCCGGGAGGTCAGGTCGGCGAGAGGATCCACGCGCGCAGACTAGTGGGCGCGGACCGGCCGCAGCCGCGCGGGCAACCGCCGTCTCAGGCCCGCGGGCCCCGCTCGCGGACCTCGCGCACGCCGGTCATCGCCGACCGCAGGTCGCCGAGCCAGTCTTCCTCGTGCTGACCGACCAGGCGCACGCACCAGGCCAGCGCGTCCGCCCGCGACCGGGCCACCCCGGCTTCGACCAGCGTGTCCAGCACGATGCGCTGAGGTTGGCGCAGCCGGGTCATCACGGGCGCGGCCACGTGGGTCCACAGCTCGCGGTGCACCGATCCGCCGTCCTGCGCCTGCCCGCGTCGCCGGGCCTGCCTCCCCTGTGCCTGCCCCTGTGCCGTCAGGCTCGCGCCCCAGGAGACCGTGCGACCGAAGCGTCGGCCCGCCTGGTCGGCGAGGTCCATGCGGCGTTTGCGGGTGTCCTCGCGGAAGGCCGCGACCCGCGCGGCGCGGGCCTCGGCGACCACGTCGGCGCCATCGTCCTCGGCGACCGCAGGGTCGGCCACCGCCAGCACGACCGTGATCTCCTCCCGGTCGACGGTGATCTCGGCCGCCGTGGGCGACCACTCCTCAGGGAGGCGGGCGCGGAACCAGCCCACCACCCGGTCCAGCTCGTCGTTCGTCGTCATGATTACATCATTACACGCTTGCACAACCCCGGTGCGGACCACCCGTCGGTGTAGATTGCGCCCCGATGACCCAGCCCTCCTCCGGTCCCGACCCGGCGCTCTCCTTCGCCTCGGTGGCCGACGCCTACGACCGTGCTCGACCGACCTACCCCCGGCCGGCCGTCGAGTGGCTGACGGGTCGCTCGCCCGCCACCGTGGTCGAGCTCGGCGCGGGCACCGGCAAGCTCACCGACCGGCTGGTCGAGCTGCGTCACGACCTGCTCGTCACCGACCCCCTCGACGAGATGCTCGAGCACGTCCGCACCCGTCACCCCGACCTGCGCGTCGTCACTGCCGCGGCCGAGGCCGTCCCGGTCGCGACGCGCAGCGTCGACGTCGTGGTCGCCGCCCAGGCCTTCCACTGGTTCGACCACGAGGCGGCGCTGCGCGAGGCCGCGCGGATGCTCAAGCCCGAGGGCCGCATCGCCCTGGTCTGGAACACCCGCGACGAGCGCATCCCGTGGGTCAAGCGGCTCGGTCGCATCATCGGCGACTCCGCACCCTTCACCGATCCGAGCGAGACGCTCGTGTCGTCCCGGCACTTCGGCTACGTCGAGACCGAGACCTTCAAGCACTGGATGCCGATGAAGCGCGAGGCGCTCCTCGACCTGGTCCGCTCCCGCTCCAACGTGGCGGTCATGGACCCGTCCGCACGCGACCGGGTGCTGCGCAAGGTGTCCGAGCTCTTCGCGGAGTACGACCGCTCGTCCGACGGGCTGATGCTGCCCTACGTCACCCACTGCTACCGCGCCGTGGTCCGCCCCCGGGGCCTGATCGACGAGCCCGAGCACAGCGCCGACCTCACCGCGGCGGCCGAGGCGATCCGTCGAGGCGAGACACCCCCGGTGTCGAGGCCGACCAGCCCGCGGACCCGTCACGGCGTACGACCGCCGAAGGGACCGGGGACGACGACGGCCCCACGCTCATCTCCTTCCGCTGACGGCTCCGAATCGCGCAATTGTTCGCACATTCGGCGGTCGCGACAGCGTGTCGGGCCGGATGCGAGAACAATTGCGTGACATCGGGCCACTCACCGGTCGGTGGGGAGCCAGCCGCCGTAGACGTCGACCATGGCCACGACGTCGTCGTCGAAGGGCTGCACCTCGACCCGCCAGGGTGCGTCGTCGTCCTCGGGCACCGGGCGCAGCAGGACGTCGTACCCCTCGGTCGTCAGCGCCTTGACGAGCTCCTCGGCGTCGTCGGCGGACAGGAACCGGATCTCGCCCCGGGGCTGGCTCATGCCCGGCAGCGTACGCCGACGACGTCGCGACCCCGCCCGGGTCCGGGCACGAGCCGTCCCCTCCTGGCCGGGCGCACGTCTAGGGTTCCCCCATGGCGGTCTGGCGACGCGGCTCCCGGTGGCGACGCACCGGGCACCTGAGCACCGAGGCCGACCGCGCCACCTTCCGCACGCTCCACACCGCCTCCCTGGCCGCTCCCGCCCTGCGCGGCGGCCTCAACCGCGCCTCGGCCGAGCGGGCGGTCGGTCACCTCCGCGAGCTGCTCGGCACCCCGTCGGTGGTGCTCACCGACACCTCCGAGGTGCTGGCCTGGGACGGCGACGTCGACCACCACCGCGACCTCGCCGAGCAGTTCGCCCGCGACTTCGCCGAAGGGGGCAGCGGCGCCACCACCATCCACGACCGCGACTTCCGCTGCGACCGACCCGGCTGCGACGTCGCCCACGCCGTGGTCTCGCCGCTGACCGTCGACGACGTCGTGGTCGGGACCCTGCAGGTCTTCACCCCGTCGGTGTCGGCCGGCCTGCTCCGGGCCACCGACGAGGTCGCGGCCTGGGTCACCGGTCAGCTCGCCCTCGCCGAGCTCGACGACAGCCGCCGCCGGCTCGTGGAGGCCGAGGTGAAGACGCTGCGGGCCCAGATCTCCCCCCACTTCATCTACAACTCCCTGAACGCGATCGCGTCGTTCGTGCGCACCGACCCCGAGCACGCCCGCGAGCTGCTGCTCGAGTTCGCCGACTTCACGCGCTACTCCTTCCGCAGCCACGGGGAGTTCACGACGCTGGCCGAGGAGCTGCGGTCCATCGAGCGCTACCTCGTGCTCGAGCAGGCCCGGTTCGGCGACCGGCTGCACGTCACCCTGCGCGTCGCTCCCGAGGTGCTTCCCGTGACGGTGCCCTTCCTGTGCCTGCAGCCGCTGGTCGAGAACGCCGTCCGCCACGGGCTGGAGGCCAAGGACGGCCCGGGGCGCATCGAGATCGTGGCGGAGAACCACCCCCAGGAGGCGGTCATCTGGGTCGAGGACGACGGCGTCGGCGACGACCCCGAGCGGGTGCGCCGGGCCCTCGCCGGCGACTCCGACACCGACTCGGTCGGTCTCGGCAACGTCGACGGCAGGCTGCGCTCGGTCTTCGGTGACGAGTTCGGCCTCGTGGTGGAGACGGCCGTCGGGGCGGGCACCCGGGTCACGGTGCGGGTGCCGAAGTTCGCCCCGGGGGTGCACGCGTGAGCACGCCGGCCCTGCTCGCCGCCCTCGCGGTCGACGACGAGCGACCGGCTTGCGACGAGCTCGAGTGGCTGCTGCGTCGCGACCCCCGCATCGGGACCGTCCACACCGCCGCGTCGGCCGCCGAGGCCCTGCGGGTCCTGCAGGAGGAGCACGTCGACGTCGTGTTCTGCGACATCCAGATGCCCGGTCTCACCGGGCTGGAGCTGGTTCAGGTCCTGCGCCGCTTCCGTGAGCCGCCGCGCGTCGTCTTCGTCACCGCGCACGAGCAGCACGCGCTGGAGGCCTTCGACCTCGACGTCGTCGACTACCTGCTGAAACCGGTCCGGGAGTCCCGGCTCGCCGACGCGGTGCGCCGCGTCGTGGAGACCGTTCCCCCCACCGGCAACGGCGGCGCGGACGCCATCCCCGTCGAGGTCGGCGGGGTGACCCGGTTCGTCCGCCGCTCCGAGGTCCGCTACGTCGAGGCGCACGGCGACTACACGCGGCTGCACACCCCCGAAGGGGCGCCCCTCATCCGGGTGCCGCTGGCGCGGCTGGAGCAGGAGTGGGCCGACGCCGGCTTCGTCCGGATCCACCGCTCGCACCTCGTCGCGCTGGCGCACGTCAGCGAGGTCCGCAGCGACGGCGGTCGGGTGACGGTGGTCGTCGACGGCGAGGAGCTGACGGTCGCCCGGCGCCACACCCGTGAGCTGCGCGACCTGCTGGTACGTCGCTCCCGGCCGGGCGGGCGGGCGTGACCACGCCGCCGCGGGTGCGCGTCACCAGCCCCCGCACGGGTGCCGCGAAGGTCCGCCGGGTCACCCCGCGCGTCGAGATCGACCGCCGCAGCCGGCTCGGTCAGGTCTACCTCTCCTCCCTGGTCCGCAGCCAGCTCCTGCTGGCGCTCGGCGTCCTTGCCGTAGGGGTCGGGACGCTGGCGGCGCTGCCGCTGCTCTTCCGCTTCGGTGGCCTGGCCGACCGCGAGGTGCTCGGCATGCCGCTGTCGTGGGTCGTGCTGGCCTTCGCCGTCCACCCCTTCCTGCTCGCCTGCGGCTGGTTCTACGTGCGTCGCGCAGAGCGCAACGAGGAGGTGTTCGCCGACCTCGTCGAGCCCCTCGTCGCCGGCAGCGACACCGAGGCCCCCGATCGGCGCCACGCGGGCCCGCCCCCCACGTCCGCCGGACCCGTCCCATGAGCCCGGCTTACGGCGCGGTGGCGGTCGCCCTGGTGTCGGTGGCGACGCTGGCGATCGGCGCCTACGGCTGGCGGTTCTCCCGGACCACGAGCGACTTCTTCGTGGCCTCCCGCTCGGTGCGCCCGGCGCTCAACGCCAGCGCGATCGGCGGGGAGTACCTCTCCGCAGCGTCCTTCCTCGGGGTGGCCGGGCTCGTGCTCGCCTTCGGTGCCGACATGCTGTGGTACCCGGTCGGCTGGACCGCCGGCTACCTCGTCCTGCTGGTGCTCGTGGCAGCACCGCTGCGCCGCTCCGGCGCCTACACGCTGGCCGACTTCGCCGAGAGCCGGCTGGAGTCGGAAACGGCGCGCCGGGTCTCCTCGGTGCTGGTGGTGGCGGTCGGCTGGCTCTATCTCATCCCGCAGTTCCAGGGCGCCGGCCTCTCCCTGGGGGTGGTCACGGACGCCCCGGCGTGGAGCGGCGGCGTGCTCGTGGCGGTCGTGGTGCTGGTCAACGTGTTCTTCGGCGGGATGCGCAGCATCACCTTCGTGCAGGCCTTCCAGTACTGGCTCAAGCTCACCGCCCTGCTGGTCCCCGTGCTGTTCCTCCTCGGGGTCTGGTGGGGTGACGGCGCCACCGGCCCGGCGATGGTCGATGCGGCAGGTACGACCGGAGAAGAGTGGCGCGACGCCGTGGCCCCGGGCGGTGCGACCGGGCTCTACACGACGTACTCGATCATCGTCGCGACCTTCCTCGGGACGATGGGCCTGCCGCACGTCGTCGTCCGCTTCTACACCAACCCCGACGGCCGAGCCGCGCGCCGGACCACGCTGGTGGTGCTGGCACTGCTGGGCATCTTCTACGTCCTCCCCCCGGTGTACGGCGCCCTCGGTCGGCTCTACGCCCCCGACCTGATCGCCGCGGGAGCCAGCGACACGGTCGTCCTCGAGCTGCCCGGCCGGATGGTCGAGGGACTGCTCGGCGAGCTCCTGTCGGCACTGACCGCGGCCGGAGCGTTCGCAGCCTTCCTCTCGACCTCGAGCGGGTTGACGATCGCGGTCGCCGGTGCCCTGAGCCAGGACGTGCTCGGCCGGTCAGTCCGGATCCGCCGGTGGGGCGGGGTGCGGTCCTTCCAGGTCGCCGCGGTGGTCGCGGTCGCCGTCCCGCTGGTCCTCACGGTGTTGTCGGAGGGCGTCGGGGTCGCGCGCGCCGTGGGCCTGGCCTTCGCCTTCGCCGCCTCCACGTTCTGCCCGCTGATCGTGCTGGGCATCTGGTGGCGGCGCCTGACCGACGTCGGCGCGGTCGCCGGAATGCTCGTGGGCGGGCTGCTCTGCGGCGGCGCCGTGATCGACTCGCTGCTGGACGCGGCAGCACGACGGCTGGCTCGGCGTGCTGCTGGCGCAGCCGGCCGCCTGGACGGTGCCGGCGGCGTTCCTCACCATGGTCGTGGGCTCGCTGCTCACGCCCGGCCGCGTGCCGGCCGGGGTCGACACGACCATGGTCCGGCTGCACACCCCCGAGAGCGTGGCCCTCGACCGAGGCCGCGTCGTGCGACGCCTCGTCGACGGCTGACCGCTCGTCGCGCGAGACCGACCGTTCGCCGAGCGGCCGTCCCCGTCCGGCGCCCTCGACGCCCTCAGAGGTGCCGCTTCCCCGGTGCGACTTCGTACCGTGACAGCGATCACACCGGCGCACCGTGCGCCGGCGACGACGGAAGGACGAGGCCGTGGCCGAGGACGTCGACCGACGCACCCATGAGGTGTACGAGAGCCTCCACGAGACGGAGGAGTTCGCCGAGCTGCGACGTCGCTACCGCGGCTTCGCCATCCCGGCGACCGTGGCCTTCCTGCTCTGGTACCTGACCTACGTGGTCATGTCGAACTGGGCCACCGACTTCATGAACATCCAGCTGTTCGGCAACATCAACGTCGCCCTGGTCTTCGGACTGCTGCAGTTCGCGACCACCTTCCTGATCGCGGTGCTCTACGCCCGCTACTCCAACGCCAAGCTCGACCCGCTCGCCCGCGAGCTCGACGAGCGCTACATCGCCGCGCGCGCGAGCGACCGAGAGGGCCGCTGACATGAGCAACCAGATCCTCACCACGGGCCTCTTCCTCGCCGTGGTCGCGCTGACCATCGGCATCACGTTCTGGGCCAGCCGGCAGACCTCCGGCGCCGCGGACTACTACACGGGCGGACGTGGCTTCTCCGGTCTCCAGAACGGGCTGGCCATCGGTGGCGACTACATGTCGGCCGCCTCGTTCCTCGGCATCTCCGGCGCCATCGCGCTGAGCGGCTACGACGGCTTCCTCTACTCCGTCGGCTTCCTCGTGGCGTGGCTGGTGGCACTGCTGCTGGTCGCCGAGATGCTGCGCAACTCGGGCCGCTACACGATGGCCGACCAGCTGGCCTACCGGATGCGTCAGCGCCCGGTCCGCACGGCAGCAGCCACCTCCACCATCGTGGTCTCGATCTTCTACCTGTTGGCCCAGATGGTCGGCGCCGGCGCACTCGTCGCGCTGCTGCTGGGGGTCGACAGCCAGGCCGCGATCAACTTCACGATCTTCGCCGTCGGCGTCCTCATGGTCTTCTACGTCACGGTGGGCGGCATGAAGGGCACCACCTGGGTGCAGATCGTCAAGGCCGTGCTGCTCATGGCCGGCTCGGCCCTGATCGTCGTGCTGGTGCTGGCGCAGTTCAGCTTCAACCTCTCCGACCTGCTGGGCGCTGCGGCCAGCAACTCCGGCAAGGGCCAGGCGTTCCTGGAGCCGGGTCTGAAGTACGGCGCCTCCACCACGAGCAAGATCGACTTCCTGAGCCTGGGTCTCGCCCTGGTGCTGGGCACCGCGGGCCTGCCGCACATCCTCATCCGCTTCTACACCACCCCGACCTCCCGCGAGGCGCGCAAGTCGGTGCTCTGGGCCATCGGGCTCATCGGCACCTTCTACCTCTTCACGCTGATCCTGGGCTTCGGCGCCGCCGCGCTCCTGAGCGGTGACGACATGGAGCGAGTGGCCACCTCGGGCGGCAACCTGGCCTCTCCGCTGCTGGCCGAGACCGTGGGTGGTGGCGCCGGGACCACCGGCGGAGCCATCCTGCTGGCGGTGATCGCGGCCGTCGCCTTCGCCACGATCCTGGCGGTGGTCGCGGGCCTGACGCTGACGTCCAGCGCCAGCCTCGCGCACGACCTCTACAACAGCGTGTGGCGCAAGGGTCAGGCGACCGAGAAGGAGGAGCTCAAGGTGGCCCGGTACGCCGCCGGCGGCATCGGGCTGGTGGCGATCATCCTCGCCATCCCGGCCCAGAAGCTCAACGTCGCCTTCCTGGTCGCGCTGGCCTTCGCCATCGCTGCCTCGGCGAACCTGCCGTCGATCGTCTACAACGTGTTCTGGCGGCGCTTCAACACCCGCGGCGCGGTGTGGAGCATCTACGGAGGCCTCATCTCCTCGGTCGGCCTGGTCATCTTCTCGCCGATCATGTCCGGCAAGGGGATCGACCCGGCCACGGGCAAGAACCTCTCCCTGCTGCCGACCAGCATCGACATCTCCTGGTTCCCCCTGGAGAACCCCGGCATCGTCTCGATCCCGCTGGGCTTCCTGCTCGGCTACATCGGCTCGGTGACCTCGAAGGAGCCCGAGGCCGAGCGCCGCTACAACGAGCTCGAGGTGCGAGCCCTCACCGGTGCGGGGTCCGAGGTCGCGGTTTCGCACTGACCGACGAGGGGGACGGGTCCTGCGCGAGAGACCCGCGGGACCCGCCCTTCGTCGCTGGGCTCCGTCTAGGGTGCGAACGAGGCACCCGGCGCCCCGCCCCGCACGACCGGCACCACCCGGCACGACCCCCATGACCCGACGTACGACGAGGAGCGAGCATGACCGAGGAGAAGCAGCAGACCCTGTCGACACTGGGGACGGAGGACCGCACCTTCGCGCCGCCGGACGAGCTCGCAGCGAACGCCAACGTCACCGCCGAGGCCTACGACGAGGCGTCGGAGGACCGGCTGGAGTTCTGGAGGAAGCGCGCCGAGGGGATCTCCTGGGACAGCGACTTCACCGAGGTCCTCGACTGGTCCAACCCGCCCTTCGCGAAGTGGTTCGTCGGCGGCACCCTCAACGCCGCCTACAACTGCGTGGACCGTCACGTCGAGGCCGGCAACGGCGACCGGGTGGCGATCCACTGGGTGGGCGAGCCCGAGGACGACAAGCGCACGCTGACCTACAGCGACCTGAAGGACGAGGTCTCCAAGGCGGCGAACGCCCTCACCGACCTCGGGGTGGAGAAGGGCGACCGGGTCGCGATCTACATGCCGATGATCCCCGAGACCATCATCGCGTTGCTCGCCTGCGCCCGTCTCGGCGCTCCGCACACGGTCGTCTTCGGCGGCTTCTCCGCCGACGCGCTGGCCAGCCGGGTCACCGACTGCAGCGCCAAGGTGATCATCACCGCGGACGGCGGCTACCGCCGCGGCAACCCCTCGGCGCTCAAGCCGGCCGTGGACGAGGCCTGCACCAAGGTCGACGGCGGCATCGTCGAGAAGGTCCTCGTGGTGCGCCGCACCGGTCAGGACGTCGACTGGGACGACGACCGCGACGTGTGGTGGCACGACGTCGTCGACGGCGCCTCGTCCGACCACACCCCCGAGGCGTTCGACTCCGAGCACCCGCTCTACGTGATGTACACCTCGGGCACGACGGGCAAGCCGAAGGGCATCCTGCACACCACGGGCGGTTACCTCGTCGGCACCTCCTACACCCACCACGCGGTCTTCGACCTCAAGCCGGAGACCGACGTCTACTGGTGCACCGCCGACGTCGGCTGGGTCACCGGCCACTCCTACATGGTCTACGGACCGCTGGCCAACGGCGCGACCCAGGTCGTCTACGAAGGCACGCCCGACACCCCGCACAAGGGGCGCTGGTGGGAGATCATCGAGGAGTACGGCGTCACGATCTTCTACACCGCTCCGACCGCGATCCGCACGTTCATGAAGTGGGGCGCCGAGCTGCTCGAGAAGCACGACCTGTCCTCGCTGCGGCTGCTGGGCTCGGTGGGTGAGTCGATCAACCCCGAGGCATACATCTGGTACCGCGAGCACGTCGGTGGCGACCGTTGCCCGATCGTCGACACCTGGTGGCAGACCGAGACCGGTCAGATCATGATCAGTCCGCTCCCGGGCGTCACGGCCGGCAAGCCGGGCTCAGCGATGAAGGCGCTCCCGGGCATCGCCGCCGAGGTCGTTGACGAGGAGGGCACGGCGGTCGGCAACGGCAACGGCGGCTACCTCGTGCTCACCGAGCCGTGGCCGGCCATGCTGCGCACCATCTGGGGCGACGACGACCGGTTCAAGGACACCTACTGGTCGAGGTTCCGCAAGCTGGGCTTCTACTTCGCCGGTGACGGTGCCAAGCTCGACGACGACGGCGACGTGTGGCTGCTCGGGCGCGTCGACGACGTCATGAACATCTCGGGCCACCGGCTCTCCACCACCGAGATCGAGTCGGCCCTGGTCTCCCACCCCAAGGTGGCCGAGGCCGCCGTGGTGGGCGCCAAGGACGAGACCACCGGACAGGCCGTCTGCGCGTTCGTCATCCTGCGTGAGTCGGCGTTGGACGAGGAGGGCAACGCCCCCGACAACCTCATCGAGGAGCTGCGCAAGCACGTCCAGAAGGAGATCGGCGCGATCGCCAAGCCGCGCCAGATCATGATCGTGCCCGAGCTGCCCAAGACGCGGTCGGGCAAGATCATGCGGCGGCTGCTGCGCGACGTGGCCGAGAAGCGCGAGGTCGGCGACGTGACGACGCTGGCCGACTCGACGGTGATGGACCTCATCTCCGACGGCGCCTCGGACTCCAAGGACTGACCGGCGAGTCAGGAGCGGATCCGACATCGTTCGGCTAGGTTCACACGACGACGGCCGTCTCTCCCTGGGAGGAGAGGCGGCCGTCGCTGTGTCGTGCGCGTCGTGCAGGCTGGTGTCAGCCCCGGTTGGTGAGGACCTTCTTGGTCTCCTGCGCCTGGGCGATGGCGCGCTCCGGGGGCCCGACGTTCTGGATCTTCTTGATCCCCACAAAGGCGAGCAGCCCGGCCAGCGCCACGTAGACCACGAAGACGATGAGGTAGCAGAACGCCAGGTCGAGGCCGGTCAGGTGGATGAGGTAGGCGAAGGCCACCGACAGCATGATCACCGCGAGCACCAGCAGGAAGCCGGCGGCGGCGAAGAGACCGGCGGCGAGCCCCCCGTTCTTGACGCTGACCTTGACCTCCGACTTCACCAGCGCGATCTCGTGCTGGACCAGCGTGGAGAGGTCGGAGGAGATCGTCGCCACCAAGGTGCCGATCGACGGCTCCTCGGGGTGGGTCAACGGCTCCGGCGCGGACTTCACGGACGTGTCAGGTGCGGTGTCGGACATGGGGCTCCCTTCGAGACTCGTGGAGCCTACCCCGCGAGCTCCGGTTGACCCGTCGGGTCCCGAGGGGGCGGCGGCTCAGGCGCAGCGGCCCGTGGAGACCTGCCCCTCGGAGTTGATGCCGCGTGCGGCGGCCTCCGCGACCTGGTCGGCGGTCAGCACGTAGCCGGTCTCGGCGTCGGTCACCGAGGCGGCGAAGACCACGCCGTACACCTCGCCGTCGAGGGAGACCATCGGGCCGCCGGAGTTGCCCGGCCGGATCAGGCCTCGTACGGCGAAGACGTCGCGCAGCACGGTGCCCTCGCCGTAGATGTCGTTGCTCTGGAGCCGTGTCTCGGAGCGGATCCGAGCGCCCTGCACGTCGTAGGGCCCGTCCTCGGGGTAGCCGAGCACTGCCCCGGGGGCCCGCGACTCACCCTCGCGGTCGAAACGCAGGAATGGTCGGCCGAGCCCCTCGACCGCGAGCACCGCCACGTCGATGTCGGGGTTGTAGTAGACGACCTGGGTGTCCACCTCACCGTCCTCGAGGATGACCTTGGGCGCCGACACCCCGGCCACGACGTGGGCGTTGGTCATGATGCGGTCCGGTTGGTAGAGGAACCCGGTGCCCTCGACACCGCGCCCGCAGCTGTTCTCCCCGCGGATCTTGAGCACGCTGGCGGCCGCGGCCCCGACCTCCGGGTCGGAGGCCACCCGCGGCGGGGGCTTGCCGACCTCCACGATGCGCTCCTGGGCGAACGGCTCGAGGTAGCGAGGGAAGAAGCTGGTGCCGACGACCCGGTTGAACGAGTCGAGCAGCGAGTCGGCCTGGTTCGGCACGACCTGGTCGACCCGGGCGAGGACCTCGGACTCGCGGACCTGCTCGGAGACCCAGGGCAGCTTGGCCCCGCTCACGGCCACGCCCAGCGCCCAGGCCACGACGAGCACGGCGACCGCGCTGAGCAGCGACCCGCCGATGGCGTCGACGGCGCGCACCGGCTGCCACGGGATCCGGTCGCGGATCCGGGCGCCGCCGACCTGCAGCAGAGCCTGGCCCACCGATGCCCCGATGAGCACGAGGAAGAGGGCGCCCAGCGAGACCCAGACCGAGGGGTCGGAGGCTCCGAAGATCTTCGGTGCCAGCCAGATCCCGAGCAGCCCGCCGAGGAGCAGCCCGGTGGTGGCGAAGGCGCCGGTGATGAAGCCCTGCCAGTAGCCGGAGACGGCGTACGCCAGGAGAAGCACGACCACCACGATGTCGAGGGCGTTCACCCGGGTCGGTCCTCCTCGTCGACGAGCCCGGCCGCGACCGGGTCGAAGTCCTCGCCCTCGGGGACCTCGATGCCGAGGAACTTCGCGACCCGGTGCCACTCGATGTGGTGGTCGGGCAGACCGCGGACGTCGTCGGTGTTCCACGGCCGGGTCCAACCGACGTAGTCGAAGAGGCGGCTGATGATGCCGGCGGTGAAGCCCCAGAGCAGGACGTCCTTGTCGGGGCCGATCATCCAGCCCGGCCCCGCCCAACCGAGCGGGTGGCGCACGGAGAACCGGTGGGCCGGGTCGAGGAGGTCGTCGAGCGGCTCGCGGAAGACGGCGTGCACCTCGCGGGTGTTGACCACCTCCATCGGCGACGGCTCGTGCCAGTAGGCGAGCACCGGGGCCACCGCGAAGTTGCGCGGCGGCAGCCAGAGCCGGGGAAGCTCGGCGAAGACCTCGATGCCGCGGGGGTCGAGCCCGGTCTCCTCCTCCGCCTCGCGCAACGCGCCCTGGACCGCGGTCTCGTCACCGTCGAGGGACCCGCCGGGGAAGGACACCTGCCCCGGCTGCGACCGCATCGTGTGCGCCCGCTCGGTCAGCAGCAGGTCTGGCCCGCGAGGGCCGTCACCGAACAGCACCAGCACCGCACCCTCGCGGGGTCGCGGGTCCTCGGGCGGGACGAAGCCCGAGAGGTCCTCGGCCCGGATCGCCGCGACCTCGTCGCGCAACGGGTGGAGCCAGTCCGGCAGGCCACGGGGCGTGGCGGTGCCCGCGGAGGAGGAGCTGGCGGCGTCGGACACGCGCAGAGCCTACCCAGCCGCCGGGTCGACGCCGGTGTGTTCACGCACGAGGGCGGCCAGCTCCTCGTCGGAGTCGAAGGCGACGTTGACGAAGGTGGCCACCCCCTCGGCGTCCACGAAGACCGTGCCGGGGAGACCGAGGATCTTCAGCTGGTCGGCCAGCGACCCACCCGGGTCGGCGAGCTGCGGGTAGGTGACGCCGGAGCGGTCGAGCAGCTCGAGCGCGGCCTCGGGGTCGGGGTCCTGGTAGTCGACGCCCAGCACGGTGAGCCGGCCTCCGGCCTGCTCGTCGAGCCGCGCCAGGATCGGCAGCTCCTTCTTGCACGGCGTGCACCAGCTCGCCCACAGGTTCACCACGGCGGGACCTGCTATGTCGCTCAGGACCGTGTCCGGCCCACCGCCCAGGCACTCCAGCGTCAACGGCGGCAGCTCGCTCGCCCCCGGTCGGGCACCCTCGCCGTCGTCGCCCGGGCAGTCCTCGACACCAGCAGCGGCCTTGGCCTCACGCAGCTCCGAGGTGTCGACGTCGACCCGGGTCTCCGCCGGCGGGAACGGCAGGTCGGCCGTGCCCTCACCTGCTTGCTCCTGCGCGTCGTCTTCTCCCCCCAGCAGCTGCAAGGACAGCACGACGACGACCAGGAGGACCACGGCGACCTGCACGGCACGCCAGGGGGTCACGCGCGTCCCTCGGTCTTCACCAGGGTGGCCGCGATCTCCGGGTCGGTCGGCCCCTCGCCGTACGCCGGGCACCAGCGGGCCACCGGGCAGGCGCCGCAGGCCGGCTTGCGCGCGTGGCAGACCCGCCGACCGTGCCAGATCAGGTGGTGGCTGAGCATCGTCCAGTCCCGCTGGGGGAAGAGCTCGGCGATCGCCGCCTCGGTCTTGACCGGGTCGGTCTCCTCGGTCCAGCCGAGGCGGCGCACCAGTCGACCGAAGTGGGTGTCGACGGTCAGTCCAGGGATCCCGAAGGCGTTGCCGAGCACCACGTTGGCGGTCTTGCGGCCCACGCCGGGCAGGGTGACGAGGTCCTCGAGACGCGCGGGGACCTCGCCGTCGAAGCGCTCGACCAGGGTCTGGGAGAGCTTCAGCAGGGACTCGGTCTTGGCCCGGAAGAACCCGGTCGGCCCGATGATCGTCTCGATCCGCTCGCGGTCCCCCCCGGCCATCGCCCGGGCGTCGGGATAGGCGGCGAACAGCGCCGGGCTGATGCCGTTGACCCGTCGGTCGGTGGTCTGGGCGCTCAGGACGGTGACCACGAGCAGCTCGAACGGGGTGGTGAAGTCGAGCTCGCAGCCCGCCTCGGGGTAGGTCGCGGCGAGGGTGCGGTCGACCTTCCGGGCGCGGCGGACGAGGGCGGTGTCGGGCACCGGGTCAGCCTACGTGCGCGGCCGGCAGGGGCGGTTTTCGCCCTCCCTGCGCCCTCCGCGCGCGCAACAGGGGAGAATAGGGAAGGATGTGACTCGGGCCACGCCTGCTGGCGGCCCGTGACGGTTGTGGCTCCTGCGGGGGCCATGCGAAGGAGGACGGTTCGTGGATACCGATGTGCTGCGTCAGGCGCCGCTGTTCAGCGCCCTGGACGACGAGGCGACCGCTGCGCTGCAGGGCTCGCTGGGCACGGTGCGACTGCGCCGCGGCGAGGTGCTCTTCCACGAGGGTGACACCGGGGACAAGCTGTACGTCGTCGCCGACGGCAAGGTGAAGCTCGGGCGCACCTCCTCGGACGGGCGCGAGAACCTGCTGGCCATCCTCGGCCCCGGACAGATGTTCGGTGAGCTGTCGCTCTTCGACCCCGGTCCCCGCTCGGCCACGGTCACCGCGGTCACCGACACCGTCTTCTACTCCCTGTCGCACGACGACCTGCTGCAGTGGCTGAACGGCCGCGCCGACGTGGCGCACGGCCTGCTCGCCCAGCTCGCCTCGCGGCTGCGCAAGGCCAACGACGTGGTCGCCGACCTGGTGTTCTCCGACGTGCCCGGCCGCGTGGCCAAGGCGCTGCTGGACCTCGCCAACCGCTTCGGCCGCACCGCCGACGACGGCGTCCACGTGCACCACGACCTCACCCAGGAGGAGCTGGCCCAGCTGGTCGGTGCCTCTCGTGAGACGGTGAACAAGGCGCTGGCCGACTTCGCCTCACGCGGCTGGCTGCGGCTCGAGCCCCGCTCGGTGGTCCTCATGGACGTCGAGCGCCTCTCCCGCCGCGCCCGCTAGCCACACGCGGCCTCCTCGGCCCCCTCGGCCTCCCTCGGTCGTTCAGTCGCGCAGGTGCTCCAGCTGCGCCCGCACCGACAGCTCTGCGGCTCCCCACAGGACCGGGTCGACGTCGACGTACACGTGCTCGACGACCGCCCGGGGCGAGGCGTCCTCCCCCAGCGTCCGCACCGCCTCACGCACCTGCTCGAGGCGGTCCCGGCGGTGCGCGAGGTAGTAGTCGAGGGCGCCCAGGGCGTCGTCGATCACCGGTCCGTGTCCGGGCCAGACGTGCTGGATGCCCTGGGCGTCGCAGAGGTCGCGCAACCGGTGGAGCGAGTCGAGGTAGGCGCCGAGCTTGCCGTCGGGGTGGGCCACCACCGTGGTCCCCCGCCCGAGCACCGTGTCCCCGGTCAGCACCGCGCGCTCGGAGGGCAGCACGAACGACAGCGAGTCGCTGGTGTGCCCCGGCGTCGCGACCACCCGGACCTCCAGGTCGCCGAGGGCGACCACGTCACCCTCACCCAGTCCCTCCCCACCGAGGCGGTGCTGCGGGTCGAGCGCCCGTACACCGCAGCCGACGCGGTTCGCGAACTCCTTCGCCGCCTCGGAGTGGTCCGCGTGACCGTGGGTGAGCAGCACCTGCGTGACCTCCCCGGCGGCCTCCTGCAGCGGACGCAGGTGAGCCTCGTCCAGTGGGCCGGGGTCCACGACGATCGACCGGTCGGTGCCTCCGGGGCCGGGTGCGCGCAGGATCCAGGTGTTGGTGCCGTCGAGGGTCATGATCCCCGGGTTCGGGGCCAGCAGGCACTCCCCCGACTCGCCGAAGCGCCCCCCCGACCAGCTCACGGCGTGCGCCCGGCTCGCCGGGCCGCCACCGACTCACCCAGCGCGACCAGCCGGTGCGGCAGGTGGAGGTAGCCGCCGTCCTCGTCGACCTGCATCTCGGGCAGGATCGCCGACCGGTCCCGGCTGTCCGCCGAGGCCAACGCCTGGCGGGGGTCGGCGAAGTCGAACAGCTCCAGGCACGTCGCGTACGTCGGCGGCAGCATGGCCAGCCGGCCCTCGTCCACGGCCTCGACGACGTCGGGCACGGCCATCCACAGCACCTCGTCGGACTCCGTCGAGACGTCGCGGGTCACCTGGCCCTCGGGAAGCTCGGCGACGAAGAAGCGGGTGTCGTAGCGCCGTGGCTCGAAGACCGGGGTGATCCAGGAGCCCCACCAGCGCAGCAGGTCGGTGCGCAGCACCAGGCCGCGGTCCTCGAGGAAGGCGGTGAAGGCGATCTCCCGCCCCTCCAGGCGTCGGCGGTCCGACTCCCAGTCCTCACCGGTGGTGTCGGCGACGACAGTCTCCGCGGTCGGGCCCGCCAGCAGCACGCCGGACTCCTCGAAGGTCTCGCGCACCGCGGCGCACACGAGAGCGCGCGCGTGCTCCGGCGTGGTGCCGAGCTCGGCGGCCCATTCTTCCGGGGAGGGCCCGGACCAGCCGATGGTGCCGTCGAAGTCACGGCTGTCCACCCCGCCGCCCGGGAAGACGCAGAAGCCTCCGGCGAAGGCCATGCCGAGGTGGCGGCGCAGGAGGTAGACCTCGATGCCGTCGGGCGTGCCCCGCCGCAGGAGCACCACGGTGCTCGCGTCGCGCGGCTCCGCAGGCTCCTGCGACCCGTCGCCGAAGGCCCGGGCGGAGGCGACGAGGGACTCGGGGAGCCGACGCGTCGGATCCACTCAGCCGACCTCGACGACCATCTCGACCTCGACGGGAGCGTCCAGGGGCAGCACCGCGACGCCGACCGCGGAACGGGTGTGGCGCCCCGCCTCGCCGAAGACCTCACCGACGAGGTCCGAGGCACCGTTGGCGACCTTCGGCTGCCCGGTGAAGTCCGGTGTCGAGGCGACGAAGACGGTGAGCTTCACGATCCGGCGGACCTTCTCGAGCGGCACCTGGCTGGCCACCGCGGCGAGGGCGTTGAGCACGCACTGCTGGGCGCAGGCCGCACCGTCCTCGAGGGTGACCTCACCCCCCACCTTGCCGGTGTGGATGAGCTCGCCGTCGCGCAGCGGCAGCTGGCCGGAGGTGAAGACGTGGTCGCCGCTCCGCAGCGCCGGGATGTACGACGCCACCGGGGCGGCGACCTGCGGCACGCTCAGCCCGAGCGCGGCGAGCCGCTCCTCGGGCGTGCTCACGCCTTCGGCCGCTTGAAGTAGGCCACCAGGTTCTCCGGGTTCATGCCCGGCACCACCTGGACGAGCTCCCAGCCGTCCTGGCCCCAGTTGTCGAGGATCTGCTTGGTCGCGTGCACGAGGACGGGCACGGTGACGTATTCCCACGTGGTCATGGGCTCGACTCTAGGGCACGTCGCGGCGTCGGACTCGGCCGCTGGGCGGTGCGGCCCGCTGGTCACGGACGACGGCGAGCGGCGGGAAGTCCTCGGCCGGGGCGCTCTCCAGCGGCTCGTGCTCGAGCATCCGCGGGGACAGCGGCAGCCGCAGGGTGAACACCGCGCCCCGGTGGTCGGACGTGGCCGTGACCGTCCCGCCGTGCTGCTCGGCGATCCGGCGGCAGACCGGCAGGCTCCGCCACGGGCCCATGTCGCTGGCGCCGGACGAGGAGGTCGTGCGGTCGGGGTCGAAGACCGCCTCCCGACTTCCGGGCGGGATGCCCGGCCCCTCGTCGGCCACGGCGATGGTGACCTGGTCCTCGGCCCGCTTGACCCGCACCGTGATGACCCCCGAGGCGGCGGTGACGGAGACGGCGTTGTCGAGGAGGGTGTCGACCAGTCGCTCGAGCTGGCTGACGTCACCCTGCACGAGGGCGCGACCGCGTGTGGAGGGGATCCGGATCTGACGCATGACGATGTCGTGCTGGGCGGCACGCGCCTGGTGGCGCAGCAGCAGGGCCTCGACCAGCTCGTCGAGGTCGAGCAGGCGGGAGCTGGAGCGTCCGTCGGGTCCGCCGTGCACGACGACGAGGCCGTGGCCGAGGTCCTCCAGCACGGTCATCAGCTGTCCACCGGCCTGGATGATGCGAGCCGCGAGGTCGCGCTGGCGGTGGCTCAGGAACGGGTCACCCTGCAGGAGGGCGGCGAGGCCGAGCATGCTCTCCAGCGGGTTGACCATCTCGCGGGTCACGTCGTTGACGTGCCGTTCGGGCGTGAGCCGGGAGGAGCGTTGGCACGCCTCCAGCGCCTCCTGTCCGTCGGAGGCCCAGTCGTCGGCCCCGACCATCAGGGCCAGCGCCGGGTTGTGGCGGAACGGTCGCCCGCCCACCACCACGGGGACGTGGCTCGTGCGCTGGTCGGCCTTGATGGCCTCCACCACCGAGCGCAGCTCCACCACGTGCTCGAACAGGGTGAGCGACAGCACGACGACGTCGGGCCGGAGCCGGACGACGTCCTCCACGATGCCGGTGTGGTCGACGGCGACCGGGCCCCGGGAGACCTCCCAGCCGCTGCCCTCCAGGAGGTCGACGACCATGTCGAGGCCCACCGAGTGCCGCTCGTCGCCGACGACACCGGCATAGACGGTGCGCCCGTGCTTGGTGACGCCCTTGCGCCTGCCCCTCAGCAGCGACATCACCCGCTGCGTCAGCGCCGTGGTGTCGTGCTCCTGCGCGACCGACACGTAGTCGTGCTCCCTGCGTCGTCCGAGCTCGGTCTGGGCCGGGCCGAGGACGCGCAGCAGCACGTCGTGGGGCGCCAGACCCGACGCGACGACCACGTCGACGGCCTCGTCGTGGGCCCCCGAGAGCGCCAGGTCGAGGTACTGCTGGGCCAGGACGCCGAACGCGGGGTCGGGGCCGTCCCCGTGCGGCGTCTGGGCAGCGAGCCGGTGGAAGGCGGCCTCGAGGTGGGCCGCGGTGGGGACGGCGACGTCCCCGCCGAGCCGCTCCTCGACGACCGCGCGCGTCACCTCGGCCAACCGCCGCAGGTCCAGGTGGGGTGCGATCACCTCCAGGCGCCGCCCCGGCCAGTCCAGCTGGTCGGCCGGCCCCCCGGGCTCGCCCAGCGTCAGGGAAGCCGCGAGGTGGTCGATGAAGAACGAGACGGACTCGCGCAGCTCGGGTGACAGGGGTACGCCGAGACGTGCACAGATGGCGTCGCAGAGGGAGGCTGAGTCCGCGAGGTCGCCGCTCACGGTCGGCCGCTCTCGGAGGCCGAGGGCGCGCTCGCCGGCTGCGCGGTGACGTCAGGCGCACTGTGCGCGGGGTCGTCACAGCGTGGCAGGGTCCAGGCCATGGCTCGCATGGTATCCAGAATGGGGCGGCGACAACACCTCAGTGGTACACCCCAAGGGAGACACCTTGACCGCTCCGGTGACCTGCCCGTCCGTGGTTCGGCGGCCCGGCGGGAGCCGCCGGCCGCTCAGCCCAGCGGCGGTTCGGTCGCTCTCTCGACGTCCTCGCGCGACACTCCGGGTGCTGTCTCGACCAGCTGCAGACCCCCGCCGTCGGGCAGCACGTCGATGACGGCGAGGTCGGTGATGATGCGCTGCACCACGCCGCGGCCGGTGTAGGGCAGGGAGCAGTCGTCGACGATCTTGTACGAGCCGTCCTTGGCCACGTGCTCCATGAGCACGATCACCCGACGGGCGCCGTGGACCAGGTCCATCGCGCCGCCCATGCCCTTGACCATCTTGCCGGGGATCATCCAGTTGGCGATGTCGCCGGAGGCGGAGACCTGCATGGCGCCGAGGATCGCGGCGTCGATCTTGCCGCCGCGGATCATCCCGAAGCTGGTCGCGGAGTCGAAGTACGACGCCCCGCGACGCACCGTGACGGTCTCCTTGCCGGCGTTGATGAGATCGGCGTCGACGTCCTCCTCGAGCGGGTAGGCCCCCACCCCGAGGATGCCGTTCTCCGACTGGAGCACCAGCTCGACGTCGTCGTCGACGAAATTCGGCACCAGCGTCGGCAGGCCGATCCCCAGGTTGACGTACGAGCCGTCGGTGAGCTCCGAGGCCGCCCGTGCGGCCATCTCGTCCCTCGTCCATCCCGCCATGTCAGACCTCCACTCCGGCCGCCGGGCCCGACGGTTCCGCCGCGGCACGCACGGTGCGCTTCTCGATCCTCTTGTCCGCCGCCTGCTCGGGAGTCAGGGCGACGACCCGCTGCACGAACACCCCGGGGGTGTGGACGCTGTCGGGGTCCAGCTCGCCCGGTTCCACGAGGTGCTCGACCTCGGCGATGGTGATGCGCCCGCTCATGGCGGCCAGCGGGTTGAAGTTGCGGGCCGAGCGGCGGAAGAGGAGGTTGCCGTGGCGGTCGCCCTTCCAGGCCCGCACCAGCCCGAAGTCGCAGGCGATCCCGTCCTCCAGCACGAACTGCTTCGGGCCGTCGGCGGTCTCGAAGGTCCGCACCTCCTTGGCCGGCGAAGCCAGCGCGACCGAGCCGTCCTCGGCGTACCTCCAGGGCAGACCGCCCTCGGCGACCTGCGTGCCGACGCCGGTAGCGGTGAAGAAGGCCGCGACGCCCGACCCGCCGGCGCGCAGCCGTTCGGCCAGCGTGCCCTGCGGCGTCAGCTCGACCTCGAGCTCACCGGAGAGGAACTGTCGGGCGAACTCCTTGTTCTCCCCCACGTAGGAGGACACCATCCGGCGGATGCGCTTGGCGAAGAGCAGCCGTCCCAGACCCCACTCGTCCACCCCGCAGTTGTTCGAGACGGCCTCGAGGTCGGTGGCCCCGCTCTCGAGGATCGCGTCGATGAGGACCGAGGGGATCCCGCAGAGCCCGAACCCTCCGACGGCCAGCGAGGCACCGTCGCCGATGTCGGCGACCGCCTCGGCCGCGCTGCTGACGACCTTGTCCATGGCTGCAGACCTCCCACTTCCACGCTGTGTCGCGCCCCCGACGACCCTGTCGGGAGCGCTCACCCTACGACAGCTGGGAGCCCCCACTAGGGTTTGGCCGTGGCAGACCAAGCGACCGCTCCCCCAACCCCCGACTGGCCCCGGGCCCAGCTCCACGTCGTCAGCGGCAAGGGTGGGACCGGCAAGACGACCGTGGCGGCGGCGCTGGCCCTGGCGCTGGCCTCCCGCGGCAAGCAGGTCCTGCTGTGCGAGGTCGAGGGCCGCCAGGGGATCGCCCAGCTGTTCGACGTCCCGCCGCTGCCCTACGAGGAGCGGCTCATCGCCCGTGGCCCCGACGACGGAGGTGACGTCTACGCGCTGGCGATCGACGCGGAGTCCTCGATGATGGAGTACCTCGCGCTCTACTACCGCCTGGGCAACCGCACCGGGCGCGCGCTCGACCGCTTCGGCGTCATCGACTTCGCCACGACCATCGCCCCCGGGCTGCGCGACGTGCTGCTGACCGGCAAGGTCTACGAGGCAGTGGAACGCAACTCGCGCAACAAGAACGCCCGGGTGTACGACGCCGTCGTCCTCGACGCCCCGCCGACCGGCCGGATCTCGCAGTTCCTCAACGTCAACGGCGAGTTCGGTGACCTCGCCCGCGTCGGTGCGGTGCGCGGCCAGACCGAGCGCGTCATGGGTCTCATCAAGTCACGGCGCACCGCCGTGCACCTGGTCACCGTGCTCGAGGACATGCCGGTCCAGGAGACCGCCGACGGCATCGACGAGCTGCGCTCCCACGGCATCCCGGTCGGCGGGGTGGTGGTGAACCTGACCCGCCCCAAGGAGCTGGAGGCCGATGAGCGTGACGCCGTGCTGACCGGTCAGGTGTCGGCGACCCAGGTGGGTGCCGACCTGGCCGCGGTCGGGGTCACGGCCGACGACACCCTGGTCGAGGGGTTGCTGCACGACGCCCGCGACCACGCCGAGCGTCGCGCCCTCGAGGACCGGCAGCGCGAGCGCGTCGCCGACCTGGGCGTCACCTCCTACGAGCTGCCGCGCCTGCCGGACGGGATGGACCTCGGCTGCCTCTACGAGCTGGCCGCCGAGCTGCGGGAGCAGGGGATGGCATGAGCAAGCAGACCGAGCGGCCGACACGACGCGGCGGTGAGCGCGTCGGCCCACTGGCGTCGCGACGACCCGGTGAGCCCCCGTTCCTCGACGTCGACGCGCTGCTCGACGACCCCGGCACCCAGGTCGTCGTGTGCTGCGGCTCCGGCGGCGTCGGCAAGACCACCACCGCGGCGGCACTCGCGCTCCGCGCGGCCGAGCGCGGGCGCCGGGTGGTCGTGCTGACGATCGACCCCGCCCGCCGGCTCGCCCAGTCGATGGGCATCGAGAAGCTCGACAACACCCCGCGACCCGTGCCCGGGGTCGACCCCGCATCCGGTGGCTCGCTGGACGCGATGATGTTGGACATGAAGCGGACCTTCGACGAGGTCGTGGAGTCCCAGGCCAGCCCCGACAAGGCGCAGGCCATCTTGACCAACCCCTTCTACGTGGCCCTGTCGAGCTCGTTCGCGGGCACGCAGGAATACATGGCGATGGAGAAGCTGGGCCAGCTCCGCACGGACGCCGGCACCGGTGGCACCGGTGGCGCAGGTGGCGCTGACCCCCGCTGGGACCTCATCGTCGTCGACACCCCGCCGGCGCGGTCGGCGCTGGACTTCCTCGACGCCCCCGAGCGGCTCTCGGGCTTCCTCGACGGGCGCTTCATCCGCCTGCTGCTGGCTCCGGCCAAGGGACCGGCGCGGCTCATGACGGCCGGCGTGGGTGCGGTGACCAACACGATGGCCAAGGTCGTGGGGGCCCAGGTCCTGCGGGACCTGCAGATGTTCGTGGCGGCCTTCGACACCCTGTTCGGCGGGTTCCGGAACCGAGCACAGCAGACGTTCGAGATGCTCCAGACCGCGGAGACGTCGTTCCTCGTCGTGGCCGCGCCCGAGTCCGACGCCCTGCGCGAGGCGGCGTACTTCGTCGAGCGTCTCGACGCCGAGCACATGCCGCTGGCGGGCCTGGTCGTCAACCGGGCCACCGACGGCATCGAGGGGCTCTCGGTCGAGCAGGCGGTGACGGCAGCGGACCGCCTCGAGGCGGCCGCTGCCGGTCCCGACGGCTCGGCAACGGCGGCGCTCACAGCTGGTGTGCTCCGCCTGCACGCCGACCGGATGACCCGTGTGGCGCGCGAGACCCGGCTACGTCAGCGTTTCCAGGCCGCGCACCCGCACGTCGCCACCGTCGTCGTGCCCGCGCTGTCCACCGACGTGCACGACCTCGAGGGCCTGCGGCGCATCGGTGAGCTGCTGGTCAGGCGTTGACGACCTGCTGCGCCGGGGTGCTGTCGGCCTGAGCGGCCTCCAGCAGGCGACGCCACGAGGTGACGTTCGGCCGCTTGCGCAGCACCGCGCGCCGCTCGCGTTCGGTCAATCCGCCCCACACGCCCCACTCGATGGCGTTGTCCAACGCCTCGGCCAGGCACTCGGTGCGCACGGGGCAGCCGGCACACAGCTGCTTGGCTCGGTTCTGTGCTGCACCCCGAACGAAAAGCTCGTCCGGTCGGGTCTCCCTGCAAAGAGCTTGCGACGCCCAGTCGTCGTTCCACGTCATATGCGTATCCCTTTTCAAGAAACCTGCTCTCCCAAACAGGTTGTGGAGTCCTCCTCCAGGTATTCAACGTAAAGATTCCCGCGATCCCTTGACAGACCCAGGCCGACTAAATACGTATAGTCATAACGGACTAGGGGTCTTGGCCGAGTGGCGGACCAAGGGCCTGAATCGACCCCCTGTTTGTGGCGTATGACACCGGTGTGACTTATGAGGCGCGGAATTCGGGACGGTCCCTAGTTCTCTTGGACTAGTCGGACGGTTGGCTGGGGGACAGCCAGTGCTCCCGTACCCTGGCAACCATGTCCCGTCGCGCCGACTCGCCGTCCGCCTCGGCGGCTCTTTCCCACCTGGGCGTCATGGCTCTCGTCGCCGCTCTCATGGGGGTCCTGGTCGCCGGCATCGCTCTGCCCGTGGCCGGTGTCGTCGGGTTCGGCGCCCGCACCGTCGCCGACAGCATCGACGACCTGCCGGAGGAGCTGACCACCGAGCCGCTGGCCCAGCGCACCCGCGTGCTGGCCGCCGACGGCAGCCTGCTGGCCACCTGGTACGACCAGAACCGCGTGAACGTGACCCTCGACAAGGTCGCCCTCGTCATGCGCAAGTCGATCGTCGCCATCGAGGACTACCGCTTCTACCAGCACGGGGCGCTGGACCTGAAGGGCACGCTGCGCGCCTTCATCACCAACCAGGCCAGCTCCGACGTCGTGCAGGGCGGCTCGTCCATCACCCAGCAGATGGTCAAGCAGACGCTCATCAACCAGGCGGACTCCAAGAGGGAGATCGCGGCAGCCCAGGACGACACCTACGAGCGGAAGATCCGCGAGCTCAAGTACGCCATCGCGTTCGAGCAGAACTACTCGAAGGACTGGATCCTCGAGCGCTACCTCAACGTCTCCTACTTCGGAGACGGTGCCTACGGGATCGAGGCGGCCGCGCGGCACTACTTCTCGAAGCCCGCCAGCCGGCTGAACCTCAGCGAGGCCGCGCTGCTGGCCGGCATCGTGCAGAACCCGAGCAAGTTCGACCCCACCAACAACCCCGACGAAGCCCGCGAGCGCCGCAACGTGGTGCTCGCCCGGATGGCGCAGCTCAACGTCATCTCCCGGTCCGAGGCCCGACGCGCGACGCGTTCGCCGATCGACCTCGCCGTCACCAAGGCGCAGAACGGGTGCGTGGGAGTCAACGGTGAGTTCTTCTGCGACTACCTGTACCAGTTCCTCCTCGCCGACCCCGCGCTCGGCCGCAACGTCGACCAGCGTCGCGACCTGCTCAAGGGCGGCGGCCTCACGATCGAGACCACGTTGAACCCGCGCTTCCAGCGCGCCGCCGACGCAGCGGTCCGGAGCCGGGTCAACCCCACCGACCAGGCCATCGGCGGACTGGCGATGGTCGAGCCGCGCACCGGCGCCGTGCAGGCGGTGTCGCAGTCCCGACCGATGGGCGCGAACAAGGCCAAGGGCCAGACCTACCTCAACTACGTCGTTCCGGCGAAGTACGGCGACGCCAACGGGTTCCAGGCCGGCTCCACGTTCAAGGCCTTCACGCTCGCCGCCGCCATCAACCAGGGCATCCCGCTGTCCACGCAGATCTCCTCGCCGCCGACCGTCACCATCCCCGGGGAGCGGCTGCGCCTCTGCGGCGGCGCGACCCTCGCTGGTGGCGACGCATGGAAGGTCGGCAACTCCACGAGCTCGGGCACCTTCGACCTGTACGAGGGCACCCAGCAGTCGGTGAACACGTTCTTCGCCGAGCTCGAGGCGCGCACCGGTCTGTGCGAGCCGGTCACGCTGGCCCGCGAGATGGGCATCACGGTGCCGGAGACCGACGAGGTCGGACCCTTCACGCTCGGGGTCACCAACACCGACCCGCTCTCGCTGGCCGGCGCCTACGCGACCTTCGCCGCCCGCGGCGTCTTCTGCGAGCCCCGGCCGGTCAGCCGCATCCTGGCCTCCAGCGGCAAGGTGCTCGCGGACTATCCCGACCGGTGCAAGCAGGTCATGCCGTCCTCGACCGCGGACGCCGTGAACGACGTGCTGCGCGGCGTGCAGGAGCCCGGCGGCTTCGGCTACGACAACGGCCTCGGCCTGAGCCAGGTCTCGGCGGGCAAGACCGGCACCATCGACGGCAACAAGGCTGTCTGGTACGCCGGGTACACCCCGAACCTCGCCGCCGTCGCCATGCTCGCCGGCGCGAACTCCCTGGGGCACTGGATCACCCTCAACGGCCAGACCGTCGGCGGCGCCTACATCTCCGAGGCCTTCGGGTCGACCTACGCCGGTCCCATCTGGGCCCGGGCCATGCAGGTCGTCGACGACACCCTGCCCAACGCCGACTTCGTCGCCCCGGACCCGACCGAGGTGCAGGGGCAGAGCGTCACCATCCCCTCCGTGGGCGGCCTGTCCACCTCCGCGGCGTCCGAGCAGCTGCGCGCCGCCGGCTTCCAGCCGATCATCGGTTCCTCGGTCTACTCCGGCTACAGCTACGGCACGACGGCCTACACCAGCCCCTCCGGAGGCACCTCGTTCCCCAGCGGCTCGACGGTGACGATCTACCCCTCCGCCGGACCGGCCCCTGCCCCGGAGCCCTCGGCGGGTGGCGGCGGTGGCGGCGGTGGCGGAGGAAACGACGGCCGCGGCAACGGCAACGGCGGCGGGAACGGCAACGGCAACGGCGGCGGGAACGGCCGGGGCAACGGCCGCGGCTGACCGACCCCGGTGTCCCCACCGGCTCGCCCTCGGTGCTGACGTCATACCGATCGGTCGCCAGGACGGCCAGTTCCCATGACGTCCGCGAGTGGTCGCCGAGGGTCAGGACAGCTGGCGACGCACCTCGGCGGCGACCGCGCCACCGTCGGCGCGCCCGCGGACCTGGGGCTGCACGATGCCCATGACCTTGCCCATGGCGCGCATGCCCTCGCCGGCCGCACCGACCTGCTCGATCGCGCTCGACACCAGCGCCGCGATCTCGGCGTCGTCCAGCGGCGTGGGCAGGTAGCGCGCGACGACGTCGGCCTCGGCCCGCTCCTTCGCCGCACTGTCGGTGCGCCCGGCGTCGGCGAAAGCCTCCGCGGCCTCGCGACGCTTCTTGCCCTCGCTGCTGAGCACGCCCACGACGTCGTCGTCGGACAGCTCGCGCGCCTCCTTGCCCGCGACCTCGGCGTTGGTGATCGCGGTGAGGACCATCCGCAGGGTCGACGAGGTGACCTCGTCACGGGCCTTGATGGCGGTGGTGAGGTCGGTGCGCAGGCGGTCCTTGAGTTCACTCATGTGCCCAGTGTCCCCGCGCCCCGCAACGGCGTCCCTCGACACGCCAGCGCGGACCGATCGGCGGTCCGGCCACGACGCGACCCTCGTGGCCGGTGTGTCAGGCTGACGGCATGATCTCGGCCAGCCGGCGGGTGGTGTCCTCGCGCGCGTCCGCGTCCCTGGTTCCCCTCGCCCCGACCCTGCCCTCCGACCTCGAGGGCACCGGCCGGACCGCCGCGCGGTGGGGCGGCCTGGTCGCCGGTGGCGCGTTGGCCGGCCTGACGCTCGGCGCCACCGCCGCGGCGTACGGCTGGTGCGAGGCCCGGTGGTTCGTGCAGCGCACCGCCGAGCTCGCGGTCCTGCCGCCCGGGGCGCCGTCACTGAAGGTGCTCCACTTCAGCGACCTCCATCTCGCCCCGCGACAGGAGCGCAAGCGTGACTGGATCGCCTCGCTCGCCGACTGGGGCCCCGACGTCGTCGTCAACACCGGCGACAGCCTCGCCCACCGCGACGCCGTCGCCCCTCTGCTCGAGGCCTGGGGGCCGCTGCTGGACGTCCCGGGCGTCTTCGTCCTCGGCTCCAACGACTACTTCGAGCCGACGCTGCGCAACCCCGTCGGCTACCTGCTCCCCGATCAGGGCAAGCGCCACGTCAGCTCCCGTCACCTTCCGTGGCGAGCCATGACCGAGGCGATGGAGGCGCGCGGGTGGCTGTCCCTGACCAACCGGCGCGACACCGTGGCCGTGAACGGCGTGCGGCTCGCCTTCGCCGGCGTCGACGACCCCCACCTCGGCTACGACGACCTCGCCGCCGTCGCCGGCCCGGCCGACCGGGACGCAGACGTCCGCCTGGGCGTGGCGCACGCGCCGTACCTCCGGGTCCTGGACCAGTTCGCCCGTGACGGCTACGACGCGATCCTCGCGGGCCACACCCACGGCGGCCAGCTCCGGCTCCCTGGGGTCGGCGCGCTGGTGACCAACTGCGACCTCGACCGCCAGCGGGCCCGAGGCCTCCACCGGCACCCGGCCGACTCGTCCCCGGGGGACCCCGGCAGCGCCTGGCTGCACGTCTCCGCCGGCGCGGGCACTTCGCCGTACGCCGTCGCGCGCATCGCCTGCCGTCCCGAGGCGACCCTGCTGACGCTCACGGCCCGTCCCTGACCGGGGGCGATTTCAGGCAGGCCGGGGGGCTCCGATAGACTCCGACACGCTCCACGGGCTGTGGCGCAGCTTGGTAGCGCGCCTCGTTCGGGACGAGGAGGCCGCAGGTTCAAATCCTGTCAGCCCGACCCGGAGATCTCCTTCCCGAGATCGTGAACCCCTGGGTCCGCTTCGCAGCGGATCCGGGGGTTTCGTCGTCCTCGCCCCCTGCTCGGGCGGTTGCCGACGTCGGGCGTCGGGTACCTCTCCGAACGACGACCTCCGACGAAAGGACCCCGCCTCGTGCCCTCCATCGAGTCCGGCGACGTGAACCTCAGCTACACCGACAGCGGCGGCGAGGGACGTCCGGTGGTCCTCATCCACGGCTGGCCTCTCAGCGGAGCCTCCTGGTCCGATCAGGTGCCTGCGCTCACCGAGGCCGGCTACCGCGTCATCACCTACGACCGGCGAGGCTTCGGTGAGTCCGACAAGCCCGAGGAGGGCTATGACTACGACACCTTCGCCGGGGACACCGCCGCTGTCCTCGACGAGCTCGACCTGCAGGACGTGACGCTCGTCGGCTTCTCGATGGGTGGCGGAGAGGTCGCCCGCTACGTCGGCTCGCGCGGCGAGGAGCGCCTGCACTCGGTCGTCTTCGCAGGCGCCGTGCCGCCCTACCTCCTGAGGACCTCCGACAACGCCGACGGTGGCCTCGAGGACGAGGTGGTGGAGGAGATGATGGAAGGCGCGCGGACGAACCGCTTCGACTTCCTGGACGGATTCATGCAGGACTTCTTCTCTGCGGACGGCGAGGTGAAAGTCACCGAGGTGCAGCGCCAGGAAGCCCTCCAGATGGCCGTGCCGGCGCGTGACGAGGCCGTCGTCGCCTGCATCGACGCCTTCGCCCGGACCGACTTCCGCGCGGACCTCGACCGGATCACCGTCCCGGCCCTGGTGCTCCACGGGGGCGCCGACGCCACCGTGCCCTTCGAGGTCTCGGGGAGGCGCACGGCCGAAGCGCTCTCCGACGTCACGACCGTGGTGGTCCCCGGCGCCCCCCACGGCTTCAACGTCAGCCATGTCGGCGCGTTCAACCAGGCGCTGCTGGAGTTCCTGGAGCGCTGACGCCCGGGTCGGGCCCCGGGGTGGGGACGGGCGCGGAGGCTGCCGCAACCACCCTGCCCCGGGGGCCGCTGCGTGGCAGACTGCGACCCATGGCTGAGAAGGACAACCCGGGGCCGTCGCTCGAGCTCCCCTCGCTCTTCGACCGCAAGAAGAAGCGACGCTCCAGCGGCGACGACACACCGACCCCGGCTGAGGCGGCCCCCGCGGCTGAGCCGACCGCTCAGCCGACCGCTCAGCCGACCGCTCAGCCAACCGCTCAGCCAACTGCTCAGCCGGCCGCGCAGGCGACCCCGCCCCGGGCGTCCGGGCCGGCGGCCGCGCAGGCGACGGTTCCTCGGCCGCACCCGGAGCCGTCGACCGGTGAGGAAGCGGAGTCGACCGGCCGCAGCAGGCCCCACCTGCCCCACCTGCCGGCGTTGGGTGCTGCCGTCGCCGCGCTCGTGGTGGGGGCGCTCGTGGGTCTGCTCGGAGTGGTGCTGACCTTCCTCGGCCTCCGGGGCTGCGAGCTGGTCACGGGCACCGACTCCTGCGGCGGACCGGGTCTCCTCGTGCTGGTGGCCATTGTCGTCGCCATGGTGCTCGCCGGAGCGGCGATGCTCCGTCTGTTCGGGGTGCCCGACGCCGGCAGCGTGAGCTTCCTCGGCGTCGGCCTGCTGATGGTCGTCGTCCTGGTGCTGCTGATCGACTCGCTGGCCAGCCCCGCGATGCTGATCGTCATCCCCGCCCTGACGGCGGGTTGCTTCGCTCTGGCGCGGTGGGTCACCACCCAGCTCAGCGACGACGTGATGGCCGACCGCTGACCCCCTGAGGGGCCCCCGCCCCACCCGCCGTCGCGGACGCGCTGTCCGGGCCGCTGCCGGCCCGGACGCGGCTCACCGCAGCGACGCCGCGACCAGCTCGGCGATCTGCACGGTGTTGAGCGCCGCACCCTTGCGCAGGTTGTCGTTGCTGACGAAGAGCACCAGCCCGCGCTCGCCCTCGACGCTCTGGTCCTGCCGCACCCGCCCGACGTACGACGGGTCTCGTCCCGCGGCCGCCAGCGGCGTCGGGACGTCACTCAGCTCGACGCCCGGGGCGTCCGCGAGCAGCTCGAGGGCGCGCTTGGCCGACAGAGCGGAGGCGAACTCGGCGTTGATCGACAGCGAGTGCCCGGTGAAGACCGGCACGCGCACGCACGTCCCGGAGACGCGCAGGTCGGGGATCCCGAGGATCTTGCGCGACTCGTTGCGGAGCTTCTGCTCCTCGTCGGTCTCGTTCGAGCCGTCGTCGACGACCGAGCCGGCCATCGGCAGCACGTTGAAGGCGATCGGGGCGACGTACTTCTCCGGGGCTGGAAGTGTCACGGCCGAGCCGTCGTAGGCCAGCGGGCGCGGGTCGGCGACGGCTCCGATCTGGCCGGCAAGCTCCTCGACGCCGGCGACGCCGCTGCCGGAGACGGCCTGGTAGGTGCTGGCCACCAGGCGCACCAGCCCGGCCTCGTCGTGCAGCGGCTTGAGCACCGGCATCGCCGCCATCGTGGTGCAGTTGGGGTTGGCGATGATGCCCTTCGGGAGGTCGGCGATCGCCTCGGGGTTCACCTCGCTCACCACGAGGGGCACCTCCGGGTCGCGCCGGAAGGCGGACGAGTTGTCGACCACGACCACGCCCGCGGCGGCGAAGCGGGGCGCCTGCGCACGCGACGTCGTCGCACCCGCCGAGAACAGCGCGATGTCGAGCCCCGTCGGGTCGGCGGTCTCGGCGTCCTCCACGACGACCTCACGGTCACCCCAGGTCAGGGTGCGACCGGCCGAGCGGGCGGAGGCGAAGAAGCGGAGGTCGCCGATCGGGAAACCGCGCTCCAGCAGGATGTCGCGCATCGCGACTCCCACCTGACCGGTGGCGCCGACGATGCCGACGTTGACCGTCCTGCCCTGGGACTGCGACCCGCTCATCGACCCGACCCGCCGTAGATGACGGCCTCGACCTGGTCGGAGTCGAGGTCGAAGGCGGCGTGGGTGGCCTGCACCGCGTCGTTGACCTGCATCTCGTCGACGACCACCGAGATGCGGATCTCGGAGGTCGAGATCATGCCGATGTTGACTCCCGCCGAGGCGAGCGCCGAGAAGAACTTCGCGGTGATACCCGGATGGGAGCGCATGCCGGCGCCGATCAGCGAGACCTTGCCGATCTGGTCGTCGTAGAGCAGGGAGTCGTAGCCCACCGCCTCCTTGATGCGCGCGAGCGCCGACATGGCCGTCGTCCCGTCGGTGCGGGGAAGCGTGAAGGAGATGTCGGTGAGGTTGGTCGCGGCGGCCGAGACGTTCTGGACGATCATGTCGAGGTTGATCTGGGCGTCGGCCAGCGTCTCGAAGATGCGGGCCGCCTCACCCACCTTGTCCGGCACCCCGACGACGGTGATCTTGGCCTCGCTGCGGTCGTGCGCGACGCCGGCGATGATGGCTTGTTCCATGGTGGCGCTCTCTTCGATGTCGGAGATCCAGGTGCCGGTGAGCTTGCTGAACGACGAGCGGACGTGGATGGGGATGCCGTAGCGCCGGGCGTACTCCACGCAGCGCAGGTGCAGGATCTTGGCCCCGCAGGCGGCCATCTCCAGCATCTCCTCGTAGGAGATGCGGTCGCGTCGTTGCGCCGCCGCGACGATGCGGGGGTCGGCGGTGAAGACGCCGTCGACGTCGGTGTAGATCTCGCACACGTCGGCCTTCAGCGCCGCCGCCAACGCCACCGCTGTGGTGTCGGAGCCGCCGCGGCCCAGCGTGGTGATGTCCTTGCTGTCCTGGCTGACGCCCTGGAAGCCAGCGACGATCGCGATCGCGCCCTCGCCGAGGGCTGCCTCGATGCGGCCGGGGGTGACGTCGATGATCTTGGCCTTGCCGTGGCGGCCGTCGGTGATGACGCCGGCCTGGCTGCCGGTGAACGACCGCGCCTCGTGGCCGAGGTTGCCCACGGCCATCGCCAGCAGCGCCATGGAGATCCGCTCGCCGGCGGTCAGCAGCATGTCGAGCTCGCGCGGCGACGGGATCGGCGAGACCTTCTCGGCCAGGTCGAGCAGCTCGTCGGTGGTGTCACCCATCGCCGAGACCACGACCACGACCTGGTGGCCGGCACGCTTGGCGTCGACGATCCGCTGGGCGACACGCTTCACGCCCTCGGCGTCGGCCACCGAGGAACCGCCGTACTTCTGCACGACCACGCCCACCGGCACTCCTTGAGGATCTCGGGACGGACAGGACGCCGCGAATCCTACCGGCGCGGGTCAGGGGGCCGGGTCGACCGTGTCCAGCATCTGTGCAGCCAGGGCCACGTCGTCCCGCTCGCTCTCGAAGTCGTTGTCGAGCCGGTCGTGGGCGATCACCGACTGGACCGCCCGCAGGACAGCGCTGGCCTCGGTGCCCCAGGTGGCCACGTAGGAGAACTGCCACCACCACAGCGCCTCGGCCACCCGGCCGTCGCGGTAGTGACGCAAACCGTGCGCCAGCGCCGCCGCGATCGAGGTCAGGTCGTCGGAGATGAGGCTGGAGACGGTCTCGGGCGGGTCGGCGTAGGGGTCGAAGAGCTCGCTGTAGGCGTCCACGCCCTCGAGCAGCACCCCGAGCCGCAGGCGCAGCTCGTCGAGGTCGGGGTCGGGACCGGAGTCGGGCTCGTACTCCTCCTGCGGCAGGAAGTCCTGCTGCACGCCCAGCCGGGCGCCCGCGAGCAGCACCTGGCTGACCACGAGCAGCAGCAGGGACACGGCCTCGCTGTCGGGAGCGTCGCCCCGTGCCAACGCCCGCAGCGCCACCAGGTAGGACTCGACCTGATCGGCGACGTCGCGTGCGAGCGCCTCGGTCTCCGCGTCGAGCGGCTGCCCGTGGGCGTCACGCGGGGGGAGCACGGTGGTGTCGGTGTCACCCATGGACGGCTCTCCTTCCCTCGAACGCGCGACCGAGAGTCACCTCGTCGGCGTACTCCAGGTCTCCTCCTACAGGCAGTCCACTCGCCAGACGCGTCACGCGCAACCCCAGATCGCGAAGCAGACGCGTGAGGTACGTCGCGGTGGCCTCGCCCTCGAGGTTCGGATCGGTGGCGAGGATGACCTCCAGGACGGTGCCGTCGGCCAGGCGCGTCATCAGCTCACGCGTGCGCAGCTGCTCGGGCCCGATGCCGTCCATCGGCGAGATGGCACCGCCGAGCACGTGGTAGCGGCCGCGGAACTCCCGCGTGCGCTCGATCGCCACGACGTCCTTGGGCTCCTCCACGACGCAGAGCAGGCTGACGTCGCGTCGGGGGTCGCGGCAGATGCGGCAGGTCTCCTCCTCGGCGACGTTGCCGCAGATCGAGCAGAAGCGGACCTTCTCCTTGACCTCCACGAGGATCTCGGCCAGCCGGCGTACGTCGACCGGGTCGGCCTGGAGCAGGTGGAAGGCGATGCGCTGGGCGCTCTTCGGTCCCACGCCGGGAAGCCGACCGAGCTCGTCGATGAGGTCCTGGACGATGCCTTCGTACATCAGAAGCCGAGGGAGCGACTGCCCCCGGGCTCACCGCCTCCGAGGTCGCCGTCCGGGCTGCCGGGAGCGCCGGGGGTGCCGCCCAGACCCGGCAGGCCGCCCTCGCCGCCGAGCGCTCCGAGCCCGCCGGCCAGCGGCCCGAAGGCCTCCGCAGCGGCCGCGTCAGCCTTGGAGCGGGCGTCGCGGTAGGCCGCGACGATGAGGTCCTCGAGGTCCTCGGTGTCGGAGGGGTCGAAGGAGTTCGCGCGGATCTTCACCCCCCGCATCTCCCCGGTGCCGTCGACGGTGACCGTGACGAGGCCGTCGGCGACGGTGCCCTCGATCTCGGCCTCGGCCAGGCGCTCCTGTGCGGAGACCATCTGCTGCTGCATCGCCTGGGCCTGCTCCAGGAGGGCGTTCATGTCGAAGCCGCCTCCGAAGGGGTTGGTCTCAGTCATGGGTGCCTCTCGGGTCGGTGGGTGAGGGTGTGGCTCGTCGGTCGGGTCGGTCGGGGCGGGTCGTGGGGTGGGGGCGACGCCTCACCGGTGCGGGATCTCCTCGATCACCTGGGCGCCGAGACGCTCGCTGAGCAGGGCGGCGGTGTCCTGGGCGTCGAGCGTCGGGTCGTCGCGATGGGCTGCGGCGTCCGTGGTCGCCGGGTCGACCTTCGGCTCCGCCGCGGTCGCCTGGAAGTCCTCGGGTCGAGGGCGACCTCGACGCGGCGGCGGGGCGTCGTCCTCCGGCGGGGGCGGGTCCTCGTCGGACCACGGAGGCGCCTCCGGCGGGGGTGCCCCGGAACCGGCGGAACCGGCGGAACCAACGAGTCCAGCGGAACCGGCCGTGGCGCCCGGTGCTCCAGGAGCCTCACCCGCGCCTCCCGGGGCTGTCGCGCCGTCGGCTCGGGTGGAGTTGGCCGGGTGGAGTCGGGCCGGGTGGAGTCGGGCCGGGTCGGAGCCGGCCGGGTCGCGTCGCCGCGCGCTGCCGCCTCGGGTCGCTCACCCGTGCCCGACGTCGGCACCGCTGCCTTGTGCACCCGGTCGGGCGTCCCACCCGGCTGGGCCGACGGGTCGTTGATGGCGTCGACCACCCACTCCTGGCCGACGAGGTCGATGAGGACCTGCTGGACCAGGACGTCGCTGCGGCCCTTGACGAACGACTCGCGGGCGCCGGCGTTGTTGAAGCCGATCGTCAGGGTCCGGCCGTCCAGCCCGATCACCTGGGCGTGCTGGCTGAGCTGGATCCAGGTGACGCGACGCTGGGACTTCACCGCCTCCACGACCTCGGGCCACAGCCGACGGAGGTCGGTGAGCGTCAGACCGCCCGTCCCGGTGCCGGCACTCTCGGCGCTGCCGGTGCTCGCGTCGGCGTCCGCGCTCGTGGCCGCTCCTGTGCTCGTTCCTGCTCCCGTGGCCGCGGGCACCGCAACTGTCGGCTCGCTCCCGGGGGCTCCCGCCCCGATCTCGGACCCCACGCCTGCGGTGGCGGGCAGGCCCGGAGCGCTCGCGGGCGCCTCATCGGTCGTGTCCGTCTGGTCCGTGCCTCCGCCGCGGACCCGGGGCGCGTCACCGGGTCGAGGGTCCCGTGCCACGGCTGCTTCGCGAGGGGGTGCCTCGCGACCGGACGATTCGGGGCCGGGGTCCTGGGAGGTGGGTCGGGCACCCTCGTTCGGCGGTGCCATCGCCACCCGGGGCGGCGCGGCCGAGGCAGGGGGCGTCGGCGCAGCCGTTGCGTGGCCGTGGTCGGAGACGGCGCCGGTGATCGACAGACGTTTCTCCATCCGGTCGAGCCGTGCGGCCAGCCCGTGGGTGCCGTCGTCGACCCCAGGCAGCAGCAGCCGGGCGCAGAGCAGCTCGAGGAGCAGCCGCGGAGCAGTCGTGCTCTTCAGGTCCGCCAGACCGGCGGCGGTGAGCTCGGCGTACCGGGCGAGGTCGTGGCTGCCGAAGCGCGCCGCCTGCGCCACCAGGCGCTCGGCCTGGTCCTCGGGCACGTCGATGAGGCCGGAGGCGGAGGCGTCGGGAACGGCAGTGATGATGACGAGGTCGCGGAACCGCTGGAGCAGGTCCTCGGTGAAGCGGCGAGGATCCTGACCGGCCTCCACGACCTTGTCGACGGCGGCGAAGACGGCGCCGGCGTCCTGACCGGCCAGGGCGTCGACGACCTCGTCGAGGAGGCTGTCGGGGGTGAACCCGAGCAGCGCCGCGGTGAGGGCGTAGGTGACGCCGTCCTCTCCGGCGCCACCGATGAGCTGGTCGAGGACGGAGAGCGTGTCGCGGGCGGACCCGCCCCCGGCGCGCACCACCAGGGGCAGGGCGGCCGCCTCGATGGCGACGCCCTCGCGCTCGCAGAGCTGGCTGAGGTACGCCGAGAGCACGCGCGGCGGGATCAGCCGGAACGGGTAGTGGTGGGTCCGCGAGCGGACCGTGCCGATGACCTTCTCGGGCTCGGTGGTGGCGAAGATGAAGCGGACGTGCTCCGGCGGCTCCTCGACGATCTTCAGCAGGGCGTTGAAACCCTGCGTCGTGACCATGTGGGCCTCGTCGATGATGTAGATCTTGTAGCGGTCGCGCATCGGCTGGAACGTCGCCTGCTCGCGCAGCTCACGGGCGTCGTCGACGCCACCGTGGGAGGCCGCGTCGATCTCGATGACGTCGACCGATCCCGGCCCACCGGTGGCCAGCTCGATGCACGAGTTGCACGTCCCGCAGGGCTCGTCGGTGGGTCCCTCGGCGCAGTTCAGGGTGCGCGCGAGGATGCGCGCGCTCGTGGTCTTGCCGCAGCCACGGGGGCCGGAGAACAGGTAGGCGTGGTTGACGCGGTTGTGCCGCAGCGCCGCCCGCAGCGGCTCGGTGACGTGGTCCTGGCCGATCACCTGCGCGAACGTGTCCGGCCGGTAGCGGCGGTAGAGCGCGAGGGGTTGGTCCACGTCCCTGACCCTAACCGCGGGCCCCGACATCGGCGACACCCTGTCCGGGCCTGCTGCCGGTATCCCAAGGTATGTCGGCAACCTGGCACTCCCCATGGCATCCGGAGCGTGGGGAGTGCCATGTTGCCGTGGGGAGTACGCCGACCTCGCACCGGCCGGCCGGTGCCCGCAGAACCCTGGTGCGGCGTACGTCGACTGGGGGAGACTGCCGGGTAGGGCGCGTTACGGCCGTGGCGCTACCCGCCCATGGTCGACCTGGACAAGGCGGTGGACCGGGCGCTCGAACAGGTGACGCCGCTGCTGCGACCGCCGCTGGTGCACGCCCGGCACCTCTACCTCACGAGCTCGTACGCCGACGAGTCCCGGCCCGCGGGGTGCTGGAGCAGGTGCCCGCCCTGGTAGCCGAGCTCGTCGAGCAGATCGGCCGGGCGTCGGCGTACTCCCCACGATGAACTGGCACTCCCCACGGTCCGGGCGCCGTGGGGAGTGCCAGTTTGCCGGCATACCATGGGAAACCGGCAGCAGGACCGGACGCGAAAAGGCCCCCCGCGCACCCGGAAGAGCCCACCTGCCCTTGCTGCCTTCCGGCCCTGGGGGAGTTCAGTGAGGTACCGCCGCACGGGGGGTTGCCCCGGAGTCTAGGTGAGAGCCGGCACCGCCACCAAAGCGGGGCGGGGGCGCGCGTGCGAGGATCTCCGCAGGAGCAGCTGCCACCAGGAGGCAACGCATGCCGGACACCGGACGGTCGTGACGGGCGCGGTGGGACCGTCGTGACGGGGGCCGTCCTGGTCGTCAACGCGGGCAGCTCCTCGGTGAAGCTCGCCGTGCTGGACCCCGCCACGGGTGAGCGCCGGGTCACCGCCCTCGCCGAGCGGCTCGGCGGTCCCGACGCCGCCCTGCACCTGCGCCGTGGGTCCGAGGTGGACACCGTGACCGGCAGTCTCTCCGCCGAGGCGGCGATGACCCGGTTCGTGGAGGGCCTGACCGACGAGGAACGCCGCTCCCTCACCGGGGTCGGCCACCGGGTGGTCCACGGTGGCAGCCGGTTCTCCGAGGCGGTGGCCGTCGACGACGACGTGCTCGACGGGCTCCGGGGGCTTGTCGGGCTGGCGCCGTTGCACATGCCGGCCAACCTCCGCGGGATCGAGGTCGCCCGCGCCGCCCTCCCCTGGCTCGTCCACGTCGCCGTCTTCGACACCGCGTTCCACCAGACCATGGAGCCGGTCGCCTACCGCTACGCGGTCCCGGAGTCGTGGTACGCCGACCACGGCGTCCGTCGCTACGGGTTCCACGGCACCAGCCACCGCTACGTGAGTGCCCGGGCAGCCGAGCTGCTGGGCCGTCCCCTCACGGAGCTGAAGCTGGTGACGCTGCACCTCGGCAACGGCTGCAGCGCCGCCGCGGTCGCCGGCGGGCGCTCGGTCGACACCACCATGGGTCTCACCCCCCTCGAGGGCCTGGTGATGGGAACCCGCAGCGGCGACGTCGACCCGGGGGTGATCGGCTACGTCGCCGCCCAGGAGGGTGTCGAGGCCACGGTCGTGCTGGAGGCCCTCAGCTCTCGCAGCGGCCTGCTCGGTCTGTCCGGGCTCAGCAACGACATGCGGACACTCTGTGCCGCGGCCGACGAGGGCTCGGAGCCGGCGGCCCTCGCCGTGGCGGTCTTCTGCTACCGCGCCGCCAAGGCGGTCGGTGCCCTCGCGGTCGCGCTCGGCGGTCTCGACGCCGTCGTCTTCACCGGCGGGATCGGCGAGCACTCCGACGTCGTACGACGAGGCGTGCTCGCCCGGCTCGGGGTGCTCGGGCTGCACGAGGACCCCACGGCGAACACCGTGCACGGCCGCGACACCGGTGGACGCATCGACGCCCGAGGTGGGGTCGCCGCGCTCGTCGTACCCACCGACGAGGAGCTCATGATCGCCCAGGACACCGCCACGCTCGCCGACCGGGAGGACCGACCATGACCCGCACCCTGCTCGTCGCCCCCACCGGGCACGGCGTGGGCCTGACCGCTGTGTGCCTCGGACTGCTCCAGGGCCTGGAGCAGCAGGGCGTCAAGGTCGGCTTCTACAAGCCGCTCGCCCAGCCCGGCGCCCACGGCAGCCGGGTCGACCACTCCACCGCGCTGGTCCGGCTCTCGACGTCGCTGCGACCGCCCGACCCGATCCCGGCCGGTCGGGTGGAGCAGGCCCTGAGCCGCAACCAGCTCGACGCGCTGCTCGAGGACGTGGTCGCTGCCGCCGAGCCACTGCTCGCCGAGCACGACGTGGTCGTGGTCGAGGGGCTCGTGCCGGGCTCCGGCCTCGTCTACGCCGGGCGCACCAACATCGCGTTGGCCAATGCACTTGACGCCGACGTGCTGCTCGTCGGCGCTCCGTCCGAGGGCGGCGACCCCGGCGAGGACGGGGAGCCCGACGTCGCCCGCCTGGCCGAGACGATCGGCATCACCGCCCGCACCTACCGGGCCGGCGAGCGCGACCGCGTCATCGGCGCCGTGGTCAACCGGGTTCCCGACACCTCCCCCGCGGCGGTCGAGCGCATCCGTGGCGCGCTGGCCGGCCAGCAGCTCGCCCTCGTCGGTGCCGTGCCGCTGCGCCCCGAGCTGCGGTGGCCGCGGGTCTCCGACGCCGTCGCCGGGCTCGCCGCGACGGTGCTCAATGCCGGCGATCCCGACCGGCGGGTCAAGGACGTCATCGTGGCCGCGCAGGCGGTGCCCGGGATCCTGCCGCTGCTGCGCGAGGGCGCCCTCGTGATCGTCCCCGGCGACCGTCACGAGGTCGTGCTCAGCGTCTGCCTGGCCGCGATGAACGGCACCCGGTTCGCCGGGTTGCTGCTCACCTTGGGGGTCGAGCCCGACCCCCGTGTCTGGGAGCTGTGCCGAGGGGCGGCCACCACGGGGCTGCCGATCCTGATGACCCCGCACAACAGCTACGAGACCGCGACGGCGGTCCACGACATGAACCCCGAGGTGCCGGTCGACGACGCCGAGCGCGCCCGGCTCGTCATGGGCACGGTCGCGGACGCCCTCGACCCCGACTGGCTGGCCTCCCTGCCGACCGCCGACCACGTGCCCCGGATGAGCCCGCCCGCCTTCCGCCGCCGGCTGGTCACCCGGGCCCGCGAGGCCGACGCACGCATCGTGCTGCCCGAGGGCACCGAGCCGCGCACGCTGCGCGCCGCGGTCGCCTGCCAGGAGCTGGGCATCGCGCGCTGCGTGCTGCTCGGACCGCCCGAGGAGGTCGCGGCCCAGGCGGCCGGGCTCGGGCTCACGCTGCCGCCGGGCCTCGAGGTCGTCGATCCGGCCGCGGTCGCCGAGACGTACGTCGACGCGCTGGTGGCCGCCCGCAGCCGCAAGGGCCTGGCCCGTGACGCCGCTCGCGACCTGCTCGCCGACCCCATCACCGTCGCCACGATGATGCTGCACCTCGACGAGGTCGACGGCATGGTCGCCGGCGCCGCCCGCACCACCGCGGCCACCATCCGTCCGCCGCTGCAGATCCTCGGCACCGGCCCGGGCGTCTCGCTGGTCTCCTCGGTCTTCTTCATGTGCCTGCCCGACGAGGTGGTGCTCTACGGCGACTGCGCGATCAACCCCGACCCCGACGCCGAGCAGCTGGCGGAGATCGCCCTGCAGAGCGCCGAGTCGGCGCGCACGTTCGGCATCGAGCCACGCGTGGCGATGATCAGCTTCAGCACCGGTTCCTCCGGCTCGGGCGAGGAGGTCGCGAAGGTCAGCGCCGCGACCGCGGCGGTCCGGCGCCGCGACCCCGACCTGCTCGTCGACGGCCCGCTGCAGTACGACGCCGCGGCGATCGGCTCGGTGGGTCGCAGCAAGGCACCGGGCAGCCAGGTGGCCGGCCGGGCGAACGTCTTCGTCTTCCCCGACCTCAACACCGGCAACACGACGTACAAGGCGGTGCAGCGCAGCGCCGAGGTCGTCAGCATCGGCCCGATGCTCCAGGGCCTGGCCAAGCCGGTCAACGACCTGTCCCGCGGGGCGTCGGTCGAGGACATCACCTACACGATCGCCATCACCGCGATCCAGGCGGCGGCCGCCCGTGCCGGCTGCGTCTGAGGCTCCCGCGTTCGTCCGAGGACGACGAACGCCGCCCCTGGTCGCGGACCAGGAGCGGCGTCGAGGCAGGTGCGGCCGGGCACCGTGCTGGCGGAGGATAGGGGATTCGAACCCCTGAGGGCGTTAACCCAACCCGCTTTCCAAGCGAGCGCCATAGGCCACTAGGCGAATCCTCCGCCGCAGAAGATACCCGGCCGGGACCGGCGGCGGCGAATCGGTCCGGTTCCGCGTGATCGGGAGCCGTTGGCGGCGCTCCGTAGGATCGCGCCATGACCTCCCCCTCGGACACGTCGACCAGCGACGAGCAGCGCGACGACACGCACGACACCCCGGACCAGCAGGGCGGCCAGGTCAGCGAGACCTCCGCGATGACTCCCGAGGGCGGCGCCGACGACACGCCGGGGACCGACGACGGCGTGCCCCCCGCGGAGGACTCCCGGACCACGCCGGGGACCCCGCCCGGGGCGCACGGCGACGACGACTGATCGGTTTCCCCTGCACCTGCACGGGATTCTCGAGCTCCGAGGTTTCTCGGCGTGATGACACGTTGCCGTAACGCGGCGGCCACATCCTCGTCGAGCGGGTCTGCTTCTCTGAGCAGACAGACCTACTCGGGCCGGGAGGCACCCCATGGACGTCACCACGACGACGCTGCACCACCACGACACCACTGCTGCCGACGCGGAGGCGCTCGCCGCGGCCCGCAACCTCGAGCGGCGCGCTCGCACGGCGGCCGGGCTGACCACGCTCTACGCCACGCGTGCGGACCTCGACGGGGTGAGCCCGGCGGCGCAGTTCTACGCCGAGTCGGTCCGCTGGACCGCCTGAACCTTCGCGGCGTACGACGACCGGCTCGCGTCGGTCGGGTCGAGGCAGACCGGGCAGCGTGAACGACGCGGTGGTGGTGAGGTGCGGCCGACTGTCCAGGTGGACCCGGGCCGAAGTCAGCGGGGTCCGGAGGTCCTGGGACACGATCGTGAGGAGCTCGTCCTCGAAGAGGTGCACCCAGACGCGCGGCCGTCTCGGAGCGATGCTGAGCGCACGGAGCCGGGCTCAGGTCTCGTGATCGGTCCGATCATCGTGTCCCCCGGAGGGGAGGCGACACACGAAGCGTGCCCCTGAGGGCTCGTTCGGTTCGCACCACACCTGCCCGCCGTATGCCTCGACGACCGACCTGACGATCCACAGACCCAGACCGGCGCCCTCCGAGGAGGACAGGTCCAGGCGGGCGTAACGGTCGAAGACCCGCTCGCGCTCGGCCTGTGGCACGCCGGGCCCGGCGTCGGAGACGACCAGGGTGGTCCACTCCCCCGTCGCGCTTCCGGTGACGACCACCGGGCCGCGCGGGGCGTGCGTGGCCGCGTTGACGAGGAGGTTCGACACCACGGTCCATGCGTGCTCAGGATCCATCTCGACGCAGGCCCGCTCGTGGACGTCGATGTGGAGGGTCGTGGGGCGGTCGGCGAGGCCGGGCAGCCCGTCCAGCACGAGGTCGAGCAGCGGCACCCGCTGAGGCTCCGGCCGGAAGAGCCCGGCGTCCATGCGGGCGGCGTCGAGCACCCGGCTGACGGTGTCGTTGATGAGGTAGATCTGCCGGTTGATGCGGCGCAGCAGCTCCAGCCGACGGATGGCCGGCAGCTCCTCCCAGGTGTCGGCCAGCGCCTGTGAGGCCTGCATGAGCACCGTCAGGGGGTTGCGGAGCTCGTGGGACGTCACCGCCAGCGCGTCGTCGCGCTGCTGGACCGCCTCGAGCAGGCCACGGGCGGCCTCGACCCTCCCGGTCACGTCGCGTACGGCGACCACCCAGCCGGCCCCGGACGCCGTGCCGACCTGGGTCAGCTCCATCTCGGCCGCCCGCACCGCACCGTCACGACCTCGCAGCTCGATCTCGAGCGGTCGGTCGGAGTCGCCGAGCGGGAAGCCGAACTCGCTCCCGACCAGCGGCTCGGTGTCACTGCCGAGCATCTCGCGCGCCACCTGGTTGGCGTAGCGGATGACGCCGGCCTCGTCGACCATGACCACACCGTCCGGGGCGCGGTCGACGAAACGCATGGCCTCGACCGGGTCGAGGGGGGAGACGCGATCCGTCCCGGACGGAGGGGGACGGTCGGGCGGGACCGGGTTGGCGGGCTGGACGGGGAGCATCACAGATCCCGCTGCTCGAACATGCCGGCGATGTTGTCGGGGTCGTCGGGGTCGTCGGGGTCGTCGCGGTCGTCGCGGTCGTCGCGGTCGTCGCGGTCGTCGCGGTCGTCGCGGTCGTCGAGACGGTTGCGCAGCGCGACGACGTCGCAGGGCCCGATGACCCCCAGCCCCTGGACCGGGAACTGCAGGCCGAGCACCGTCTTGTCGCTGCCGGCGGTGCCGGAGACCAGGATGGTGCGCCCCAGCGGCATGCCCCCACGCAGGATGGGGTCGAGCCCGGCCGTCCCGGTCGGGATCCGTTCGATCACGGCGACGGTGGGCTGTGCGGTCACGGACGGACTCCTTGGACGGGTGGCTCCGGCAGCTCGAGATCCAGGGCCGACGCCAACCTCGGCAGGTCCGACAGGTCGCCGATGACGCGCCGCAGCGGTGGCGGCGACGCCTTGATCACGGTGGGGGTGGCCAGGATCCGCGCCTCGTCGGCCAGGTCGGGCCGCTCGAGGACGTCGATGATCTCCAGCTCGTAGTCGTCGTCGAGCACCTCGGCGCACAGCGTGCGGATGTGGGCGGCGGCCCGCAACGAACGCGCGGTCTCACCTGCCACGAAGAGCCGGAGCTTCGCTCTCACGACTGGTCCTCCTGCGACTCGGTCTGCGGGGGCCCGTCGCCGCGCACGGGGGGACGGTCGAGCGCCCGGGTCCGGTTGTCCTCGACCACCGGCACGTGCAGGGGTGAGGCGTTCTCAGACGCTTCGACGTCGGACCCGGACAACAGTGACACCTGGCGATCCTCCCACCAGGTCGTGTGCTGCGGGCCGCATCAGCGCGAACTCCCGGTGACCTCGAACGCCTTGCCCCGCTCGAGGTTCCATCCGGGGGGCGAGGCTGTGCTCCACGATGTCTCGAAGGTCCGCTCGTACCCGGTATGGGTGGATCGCCAGCCCGCGTCGGTGCGCACCAGGCGGTCCTCGTGGAAGGCCGCGCCCTCGATCACCAGGTCGTAGGCGGGGACGACGACCTTGTCGTGGTCGTCCCCCGAGCCCGTCACCTCCGTGCTCTCCTCATCGTCGTCCGATGCCGAAGACGCCGCGGGCGATCTCGCGCGCGGCGGTGCGCATGAACTCCTTGGCCGCGGCCGACTGCAGCACCTCGGTGACCACCGAGTCGGTCTCGGGGCTCCTGGGCGCCCGCGACGGCTGCGGGTAGGAGGCACGCTCCTGCTTCGGTGCGGGCGCGGGGCTGCCGGGCGCCGGCTGCTCCGCCTCGGCCTTGGCCTTGGCGGCACCCTTCTCGAGCCTGGCCGCGAGGATCTCGCGAGCCGACTCCCGGTCGAGCCCGGCGGCGTAGGTCGCGTGCAGCGGCGATCCGGTCACGGTCGCGACCATGGCCTCCGCGTCGGCCGGGCCCATCCGCGACTGCGGAGCACGCAGCCGGGTCCACGCCACCGGGGTCGGCGCCCCACGCTCGTTCATCACGGTCACGATCGCCTCACCGATCCCCAGGGAGGTGATCACCTCGCCGAGGTCGGCGTAGGCGCTGTGGGGGTAGGTCTCGACCGTGGCCCGCAGCGCCTTGGCGTCGCGTGGGGTGTGGGCACGCAGCTGGTGCTGCACCCGCGACCCGAGCTGGGCCAGCACGTCGTCGGGCACGTCGGTGGGCGACTGGGTCACGAACACCACGCCCACTCCCTTGGACCGGATCAGTCGCACCGTCTGGGTGATGGCGGCCAGGAAGTCCTTCGAGGCGTCGCGGAAGAGCAGGTGGGCCTCGTCGAAGAAGAAGACCAGGCTCGGCTTCTCCGGGTCGCCCAGCTCGGGCAGCTCGTGGAAGAGGTCGGCGAGCAGCCACATGAGGAACGTGGAGAAGACCGCCGGCCGGTCCTGCAGGTTCGGCAGCTCCACCAGGGAGATGACCCCGCGGCCGTCCTCCGTGACCCGCAGCAGGTCGGTCGTGTCGAGCTCGGGCTCGCCGAAGAACGTGTCGGCGCCCTGGTCGGCGAAGGCGATGAGCTCGCGCAGGATCACTCCGGCGGTCGCCGACGACAACCCGCCCAGCTCCTTGAGCTCCCCCTTGCCCTCGGCCGAGACCAGGTGCTGCACCACCGCGCGCAGGTCGGGGAGGTCGAGCAGGGGAAGACCGGCCTTGTCGGCGTAGTGGAAGACCAGTCCCAAGGACGACTCCTGGGTCTCGTTGAGCCCGAGCACGCGGCTCAGCAGCGTCGGACCGAACGACGACATCGTCGCGCGCAGCGGGATGCCGGTGCCCTCACCGCCGATCGCGAAGTACTCGACCGGGTAGCCGGTGGCGGTCCAGCTCTGCCCGACCGCGGCCGCCCGCTCGGTCACCTTCGCGCCGGCCTCGCCCGGGGTCGACAGCCCCGAGAGGTCCCCCTTGATGTCGGCGGCGAAGACCGGCACGCCGTACGCCGAGAGCTGCTCGGCCATCAGCTGCAACGTCTTGGTCTTGCCGGTTCCGGTGGCACCGGCCACCAGACCGTGCCGGTTGAGCATGCCCAGCGGGATGCGGATCGCGACGTCGCTCTGCGTGGTGGCGTCGACCATGAGTGCGCCGAGCTCCAGCGCGGGGCCCTCGAACATGTAGCCCGGGCGCACCTTCTCAGGCAAGGAGGGCTCGCCCGCCGGCGTGGAGGCTGGGGTGGGCTGGGGGGTGGGCTGGGGGGTGGGCTGGGGGGGGGCGGGGGGCGCGGGGTCGGCGGTCACCCGTCGCACGCTAACCGACGCGCCCGAGGCGCGCACCGGCAAAGGTCCGGTGCGCCCAGGCTGGCGCCCTTCCATATCCTGGGCCTGTGATCTTCAAGCGCGTCGGTGAGGACCGGCCCTACCCCGACCACGGCCTCACCCCACGGCAGTGGTCGGAGATCGCGCCCCAGCAGGTGCGCCTCGACGAGCTGGTGACCACCAAGGCGACCCTGCGGCTGGCCACGCTGCTCGACGAGGACTCGACGTTCTTCGGCGACCTCTTCGCGCACGTGGTGAAGTGGCGCGGTGAGCTCTACCTCGAGGACGGCCTGCACCGGGCGCTGCGCGCCGCACTGCAGCAGCGGCTCGTGATGCACGCCCGCGTGCACGAGACGGAGGGCTGAGGATGCGCGGACGGCACGCCATGACCGCGATCACCCTGCTGGTGCTGCTCGGGCTGCTGCTGGCCGGTGCCTACCTCGGGTGGCGCGCCCTGTCGGCCCCGGTCGCGGGCGGTGAGGAGACCGGGCCCCGGTGCCGCGAGGGCGTCGAGCGCGGCGACCGGCTCGTCACCGAGGACGTCACGGTCAGCGTCTACAACGCCGGCAACCGAGCCGGGCTCGCCGGCCGGACCCAGGAGGAGCTGGTCTCGCGCGATTTCATCGCCGGAGACCTCGGCAACGCCCCGGCCGGGCTCGGGGACGTCCGCATCGTGCGGGTCCTGGCCGCCAACCGCCAGGACCCGGCCGCCCTGCTGGTGGCCCGCCAGTTCGGCAAGGACACCTTCATCCAGGTCAGCGACGACAACCTGGGCCCCGGCGTCGACATCGTGGTCGGCGACGACTACGTCGGGCTCGTGAAGGCACCCTCGCGCATCACGGCGCGTGCGCCCGGCTCCGGCTGCTGACTTCTGCCCGGACGTCACACCGAGCGCGGACGTCATGGAAATCGGGCGTTCGGACAGCCAAGCCGTACGACGTTGCCGGAGCGCGGCGGCCGCTCGCTCAGTCGAGCCAGTGCGCGAGACGGCCACGTTGGGAGACCGCCCGCAACCTGTCCTCGGTGGCCGCCCGCTGCTTGCGGGGGGTGACGACCAGGACGTCGTCACCCTTGCGCAGCACGGTCCGCGCGTCAGGCACCTTGATCTCGCCGTCACGCACGATGAGCGAGACCGAGGCGCCCTGCGGCAGGCGCAGCTCACCCACCTCGACCCCGGACATCCTCGACCGCCTGGTGATGCGGATCTCCAGCAGGTCCGCGGCCATCCGTTCCAAGGGAGCCGCCTCGATCTCGATGTCACGCACCGTCCCGGCGACCGTGACCCCGAGGCGTTTCGCGACCCAGGGCAGCGTCGGTCCCGTGAGCAGGGTGTCGATGACGACCAGCACGAAGACGATCTGGAAGAGCCGCTCGGCACCGGTGACACCCTCGGACAGCGGGATCGTGGCCAGCACGATCGGCACCGCTCCCCGCAACCCGGCCCAGGACATGAACGCCCGGTCCGACCACGACATGCGCTCCCAGAACGTGCAGGCCCACACCGAGAGCGGGCGCGCCAGCGCCGTGAGCAGGAGGCCGGCCACCAGCGCCTGGAGGATCTGCGTGGTGTCGATGCGGGCCGGCGAGAGCAGCAGCCCGAGCATGACGAAGAGGCCGATCTGTGACAGCCACCCGAGCCCCTCGATGAACGACCGCGTGGCCCCACGGTGCGGAAGCTCGGAGTTCCCGAGGATCAGCGCGGCGACGTACACGCCCGCGAAGCCGGAGGCGTGCAGCGCGGACGCGCCGCCGTAGGTGAGCACGCAGGTGGTGATGACCGCCAGCGGGTAGAGGCCCGAGGACGGCAGGGCGGCACCGCGCAGGAGCCGTGCGGCGCCGAGCCCGACCCCGGCCCCGATGAGGACGCCCCCCGCCAGCTCGAGGACGACGATGCCGAGGAAACCGAGCACGCCGTGATCGAGCGCCTCCCCCGTGCTGACGAGCGTCACCAGCAGGACGGTGGGGGCGTCGTTAAGACCGGACTCGGCCTCCAAGGCGCCGGTCAGGCGACGCGGCAGCGGCACCCGCCTCAGCACGGAGAACACCGCTGCGGCGTCGGTCGGGGCGGTGACCGCGGCCAGCAGCACCGCCAGCTCCCAGCGGAAGCCCAGGACGTAGTGGGCGAGCAGCGCCATCACCGCGATGCTCACGGCCACCCCGAAGGTGGCCAGCAGGGCGCCGGTCCGCATCACCGGTCTGATGTCCGACCAGCGTGTCGTCAGGCCGCCCTCGGCCAGGATGACCACCAGGGCGCCGAAGCCCAGGGCGTGCGCGAGCTGGGCGTCGTCGAAGCCGATGCCGAATCCGGACTCGCCCAGCAGCACGCCGAGCGCGAGGTAGAGCAGGAGGCTGGGCAGGCCGAGGAGCGAGGTGAAACGGACCGCGACGATCGCCACCAGCACCACCACCGACCCGAGCAGCAGCGACTGGTCCAGCTGCTCGACGTCGAAAGTCACGGTTCCTCTGCGGGCGTCGTGGTGGACGGGGCTCCATCCTAGGGGCGCTGCTTCGCCGCCCCGACCATGACGCCGGGGGCGGACTCCTAGGGTGGGCGCCATGGACGACCTGCGCCGCTCGGATCCGGCCGACCACCTCGACCACCCCGGCACCGCCGGCCGACTCCGCGTCGCCTCGCGCGCGAACGTGCCCCCCTTCCACGTCATGGACCTGCTCGCGGCGGCGGGGGCCCGGCAGCGCAGCCACGGGGACCTGGTCAACCTCGTCGCCGGCCAGCCCTCGACTCCGGCCCCGGCGCCGGTGCGCGAGGCGGCCAAGCGCGCGCTCGACGGCGACCTGCTCGGCTACACCGAGGCGACAGGCGTGCCGGAGCTGCGCGAGGCCGTCGCCGGGCACCACCGGGCCTGGCACGGCATCGACGTCTGCGCCGACGACGTCGTGGTCACCACCGGGTCGTCCGGAGGCTTCCTGCTCGCCTTCCTCGCCGCCTTCGAGGCGGGTGACCGGGTGGCGATCGCCCGTCCGGGCTATCCCTGCTACCGCAACGTGCTGACGGCCCTGGGGTGCGAGGTGGTCGAGCTGCCGACCGGTCCGGCCGAGCGGTTCCAGCCCACGGTCGCGATGCTCGAGGAGCTCGTCGCGCGCGGGGGGCCCGTGCAGGGTCTGGTCGTGGCCAGCCCGGCCAACCCGACCGGCACCATGCTGCTGCCCGAGGAGCTCGCGGCGCTGGCCGTGTGGTGCGAGACGCACGGGGTCCAGCTGGTGAGCGACGAGATCTACCACGGCATCACCTACGGCGGTGGCCCTGCGGGGTCGACCGGGATCATGTCGTCCTCGGCCTGGTCGACCAGCCGCGAGGCGATCGTGTTCTCGTCGTTCTCGAAGTACTTCTCGATGACCGGGTGGCGGATCGGTTGGATGATCGTGCCGCCGCGGCTGCGCCGGGCGGTCGACGTCCTGGCGGGCAATTTCACGATCTGCCCACCGGCGTTGGCCCAGCAGGCCGCGCTGGCCGCCTTCACGCCCGCGTCGTACGCCGAGTGCGACGCGCACGTGGTGCGCTACGCGGAGAACCGCGAGGTCCTGCTGTCAGGTCTGCGCGGTCTGGGCATCGACCGGCTGGCTCCTGCCGACGGCGCGTTCTACGTGTACGCCGACGTCGGTCACCTCACCGACGACTCCCTGGCGTTCGCCCACCGGCTGCTCTCGGAGACCGGGGTTGCGCTGGCTCCCGGCATCGACTTCGACACCGTCCAAGGGTCCCAATTCGTGCGGATGTCCTTCGCCGGAAGCCGCGAAGACGTCGAAGTTGCCCTCACGAGGCTCTCCCGCTGGTTACCGTGAAGGGCGAGGCCGGAAATGTCCGGTCCGATCCCTTTGTCCCGAGGTACGCCATGCGCCCGTCCGCCCCGTCCTGCACGACACCGCGCCCGGCCGTTCGCGCCACCTCGCCGACCCGGAGGGTCTCACCCGGGCGCGCGGCACTGCTGGTCGCGGTCGCCTCGGTGGTCGGGGTGCCGCTCCTGGTCGCCCCCGGGGCCTCGGCCGCTGCGCCGCGGGTGACCTGGTCGGACCGGTCCGTGGTCGCCGGCAAGGCGATGACCGCGACCGTGGCGCCGTCCAGCGTCGACGGCGCCGCCGTCGTCCTGCAGCGCAAGTTCCCCGACGTGCCGTGGCGGGTCGCCGACAACACCCCGCGGTCCACGAGCAGCGGGCTCGTGCTCGACGTACCGACCTCGCAGTACGGCTCCTTCAGCTACCGCGTCGTCGCCATGCAGAACGACACCGTCGTGTCCGCCACCGACCCGGTGAAGGTGACCGTCGCGCCGCCGTACAGCCCGGCCGGCACCGCGTCCTCGCACAGGTTCATGAGCTCTCCTCGCTGGCTGTGGGACGCCTGCCGCGGCCCGATCACCTGGAGGTTCGGCACGGGCAATGCGCCCAAGGGTGCCCTGAACCAGGTCAAGGGCGCCTTCGCCCGGGTGCACGCCGCCACCGGGCTCGACTTCCGCTACCTGGGCACCACCGACGTCACCCCGAAGCCGAGCGGAGCCCCCGCCTCGGGCGCGGACCTGGTGATCGGCTGGATCGGGCGGAGCGCGTTCACCGACCAGTACGGCGGTGCGGTCGGCGTCGGCGGGGCGACGTACTACAGCAGCTACCGGCTCGCGAACGGTGACCGGGTCAACCGGGCCGCACAGGGCGGCGTGGTGCTGAACGCCGGCTTCAACGACGACCTCACGAACGGTTTCGGCAGCGGGTTCACCTGGGGCGAGGTGCTCATGCACGAGCTCGGCCACGTGATCGGTCTGAGCCACGTCGACTCGACCAAGCAGCTCATGTATCCCAGCATCACCCGTGGCCTCGCTCGCTTCGGCGCCGGCGACCTGAACGGCTTCCGCAAGGTGGGCGACACCGTCGGCTGCCCGGTGCTCGACAACGGCCGGGCGCGCACAGGCCCGCCCCGCGTCTCGATCTCCCACTGATCTGGCGCTCCTGGGCCGGGAGGATGCGCGACAGCCCGGACCGTGGTGATGGCCGGGCTGTTACGGGTTCAGGTGCGTGCTGTGGTGCGTGCTGTTGGTGCGTGCTCGGGTGGTGCCGGTCGTGCGTCGGGCTGAGCGAGGTGGACGTGAGCGCTCAGGCGGTGGAGTGGCGGCGCTTTCCGGCCACACCCTCGGCGGTGCCGATGAGCAGGACGGCGGCGATCACCGAGAGCACGAATCCGAGGAAGTCCAGCTCCCAGATGGAGCCGGTGCCGATGAGGTAGGCGATGGTGCCGCCGATGAGGGAGCCGACGACACCCAGACCCAAAGTGGCCAGGAGGCCGAGGTTCTGCTTGCCGGGCTTGATGAGGCGTGCAAGGGCGCCGATGACGAGGCCCGCAACGAGGAATCCGATCATGTGTGATTGATACCCGTCCCATGCGTCACGTGAACCACATACCCACCGGTAGTATCGCTGTTGTCAGTCAGTGGTCGTCTCACGCGTCTCGGGCACACAGATGCGTGGGAAAAGCACCCCCTGCGTGCTTCCCGAGGTGCTTTTCCCACGCATCTGTGTGCCTGCGTCCCGTCCAGGCCTTGCCCCGGACCCCCGTCGTGGTCTGTGCTGGACACGGGGTCGCTGACGGAAGGGTTCGAGGACATGCAGACGATCGTGTTGGCCGGGACGCGCAAGGGTCTCTTCATCGGACGCTCGGACGACGAGCGGCGGACGTGGGAGTGGGACGAGCCGAGGTTCTCCTTCGACGAGGTCTACTCCTGCGGAGTCGACAAGCAGCCGGATGGCCTGCGGTTGCTCTCGGGCAACGCCTCGATGTGGCTCGGGGCGCAGGTGCACCGATCCGACGACCTCGGCCACAGCTGGGAGACGACCCCGGACGGCGGCCCGGCGTTCCCCGAGGAGATCGACGCTGCGGTCAAGCGCGTCTGGCAGGTGGTGCCGGGGACCGCGCCGGGCGTCGTCTACGCCGGAGTCGAGCCCGGCGCGATCTTCCGCTCCGACGACCGGGGCGAGACCTTCGGACTCGTCCGCGGCCTGTGGGACCACCCCCACCGCACCGAGTGGAACGCGGGCTTCGGCGGGCAGGCCTTCCACACGATCCTCCCGCACCCCACCGACCCGCAGTCCGTCGTGGCGGCGATCTCGACCGGCGGGGTCTACCGCACGCGCGACGGCGGCTCGACCTGGACGGCGTGCAACCAGGGCATCCGGGCCGACTTCATGCCCGAGGACATGCAGTACCCCGAGTTCGGCCAGTGCGTGCACAAGGTCTCGCGACACCCCGAGCGGCCCGAGCGCCTCTACCTTCAGAACCATGGCGGTGTCTACCGCTCCGACGACGAGGGCGACGCCTGGACTTCCATCGCGGACGGCCTGCCGTCGGACTTCGGCTTCTGCATCACGGTGCACCCGCGCGAGCCCGACACGATCTGGGTGTTCCCGATCGACGGTGGCGACAACCGGTTCCCACCTGGCGGCAAGGCCCGGGTGTGGCGCTCGCGCGACGCGGGTGACAGCTGGACCGAGCTCGGCGAGGGCCTTCCCGACCGGTTTCACGTCGCCGTCATGCGAGACGCCATGTGCACCGACGACCACGAGGCGCCGGGGCTCTACTTCGGCGCCCGCAACGGCAGCATCTTCGCCTCCCTCGACGCCGGTGACACCTGGACCGACATCGTCCGCGACCTGCCCGACGTGTGCTCGGTGCGCGCGGTGACGGTCTCCTAGCGCGACGACGCCGCCGCTCCGACAGTGCGGAGCGGCGGCGTCATGGCTGGCGGTGGCGGAGGGATTTGAACCCTCGGTGGGCTTTCACCCACAAACGCTTTCGAGGCGTTCTCCTTAGGCCGCTCGGACACGCCACCGCGGACGAGGGTACTAGAGGTGGGCGGAGGCGGAGAAATCGCCCCCGACGCAGGAGGGGCGCCGGATCAGCGGATTATCGGCGCCTGGCCGCGCTCGGCTCGGGCTCCGCGCCGAGACCGGAAGAACGCGCGCAGCAGCTCGCCACTCTCGGCGTCCAGCACGCCGGACACCACTTCGGGGCGGTGGTTGAGCCGAGGGTCACGCACGGCGTCGTACAACGATCCGGCCGCGCCGGCCTTGGGGTCGGTGGCGCCGAAGACCAACCGGTCGACGCGCGACAGCACGATCGCGCCGGCGCACATCGTGCACGGCTCGAGGGTGACCACGAGCGTGCAGCCGTCCAGCCGCCACGAGCCCCGCACCCGCGACGCCTCGCGCAGGGCCATCACCTCGGCGTGTGCCGTCGGGTCCTCGTCGGCCTCACGGCGGTTGCGCCCGACGGAGACGACCTGGCCGTCGGCGTCGAGCACGAGCGCGCCGACCGGTACGTCGTCCGTGCTCAGTGCCTCCCGGGCCTGCGCCAGGGCGCCGCGCATCGCCTCGGTCCAGTCGCCGCCGGACACGTCGTACGTCGTGCTCACGAGGCGGGGGCGCCCAGCGTCTCGTCGTACGCCGTCGCGAAGCCGACCTCGCGCGCCACCTGCTCGAGGATCTCGTCGGGGTAGAGCTCGTAGTCGTCGAGCAGGGCGCCGAGCGCGCTGGCGGGCATGCCGAGGTCGGCGACGATGGCGAGGTCGCCGGCCGGCAGCTGCTCGTCGTCGACCGCCGGCAACGGGATGCCGAGCTGCTCGACCACGGAGCGCGCGAGCGCCCAGTCGTGGCACGCCGTCACGTCGCTGAGGAGCCAGCGGCTGCTGTCGCCGAGCACCCGGCCCAGCACGAAGAACTCCTCGTCGACCGACACCAGCCCCAGGGAGCCGAAGTCGCCGGGCCAGCGGCGCAGCTCGGCCGAAAGCATGTCGGTGTCGTGGAGGCGGTCCTCGTCGATCTCCTCGATGCGCCAGACACCCTCCTGGCAGAAGACCGCGAGGGCGAAGTCGACACCGTCCTGGACGTCGTCGGACATGGAGTGACCTCCTCCGCTCACGATCGGGCGGACCGCGGGAGCGGGCGCCGGTCCGATCATGGCACCTCGCCCGTCACGGCGACCAGCAGCGGGCGGCTGGACCGGACCGGCGTCGGATTGGCTACGGTGAGCGCCATGCGCGTTCACGTGGTCGACCACCCGCTCGTCTCGCACAAGCTCACGACGCTGCGTGACGCGGACACGGACTCCCCGACGTTCCGACGGCTGACCGAGGAGCTCGTCACGTTGCTGGCCTACGAGGCCACCCGCGACGTCCGCGTCGAGCCGGTCACCGTCCAGACCCCGGTCGCGCCGGCCGAGGGTGTGCGGCTGTCGGTGCCGCGGCCGCTCGTCGTGCCGATCCTGCGCGCCGGTCTCGGCATGCTCGAGGGCATGGTGCGCCTCATCCCGACCGCCGAGGTCGGCTTCCTCGGGATGGCGCGCAACGAGGAGACCCTGGAGGCGATGACGTACGCCGAGCGGCTGCCCGACGACCTGTCGGGGCGCCAGTGCTACGTCCTCGACCCGATGCTGGCCACCGGCGGCACGCTCGCCGCCGCCATCCGCTTCCTCGTCGACCGCGGCGCCGACGACATCGTCGCGATCTGCCTGCTGTCGGCCCCCGAAGGAGTTGCCCGGGTCGAGCAGGACCTGGCCGACGTCGACGTACCGGTCCACCTGGTCACCGCCGCGATGGACGAGCGGCTCAACGAGAAGGGCTACATCGTGCCCGGCCTCGGTGACGCCGGCGACCGGCTCTACGGGTTGGCGCAGTAGCGCACGCTGCTCACTCGGAGGCGCGAGCGGACCAGCGCGGTCCGCCGCGCAGCGACGTACGCGTCGAAGTCCTCGCGCGAGGCGTCGCCGGGCGCGGTCACGACACTGAGACCGGCCGGCCAGGTTCTCTCAACCACGCAAAAGTTCTCGCACGAGGCCCCTGGCACGGCGTGTCGGGGCTAGTGCGAGAACTTTTGCGCGATTTTGAAGCCTCGAGTCAGAGGGTCTCGACGGTCTTGAGGACCTTCCCGAGCGAGTCCTTGGCGTCGCCGAAGAGCAGCGTGGTGGTGGGCTCGAAGAGCAGCTCGTTCTCGATGCCGGCGAAGCCGGGGCGCATCGAGCGCTTGAGGAACACGACCTGGCGGGCCTCGTCGGCGGCCAGGATCGGCATGCCGTAGATCGGGGCGGTCTTGGTCGTCTTCGCCGCCGGGTTCACCACGTCGTTGGCGCCGACGACCAGCACCACGTCGGTGTGCTTGAACTCGCCGTTGATGTCGTCCATCTCGACGAGCTGCTCGTAGGGCACCTGCGCCTCGGCGAGCAGCACGTTCATGTGGCCCGGCATCCGGCCCGCCACCGGGTGGATGGCGTAGTCGACGCGCACCCCCCGCGAGAGGAGTACGTCGACCAGCTCACGCAGGGTGTGCTGGGCCTGCGCCACGGCCAGTCCGTAGCCCGGCACGATGATCACCCGCTCGGCGTAGGCCAGCAGGATCCCGACGTCCTCGGCGCCGGCCGACTTCACCGGCCGGTCGGAGATCTCCCCGGCTCCCAGCGTCGAGCCGCCCTTGAGCGCCCCGAAGAGGATGTTGGCCACCGAGCGTCCCATCGCCTTGGCCATCAGCAGCGTCAGGAACGTGCCGGCGGCGCCCACCAGCGTGCCGCCGACCAGCAGCACGGTGTTGGACAGCACGTAGCCGCCCGAAGCCACCGTCAGACCCGTGAAGGCGTTGAGCAGCGAGATCACGATCGGCACGTCGGCGCCGCCCACCGGCAGCACCAGCAGCAGGCCGAAGGCGAGCCCGACGAGGAGCAGCACGATCGCCATCCACATGGTCGGCTCGAGCACCGTCACCACCGACAGCACGATCGCGGCCAGCAGCAGCCCGGCGAACGCCACCGGCAGACCCGGGAAGACCACCGGGCGGGAGGTCATCAGCTCCTGCAGCTTGGCGAACGTCACCAGCGAGCCGGAGAACGACACCGAGCCCACGAACAGCGTGAACGCGACAGCGGCCAGGTCGAAGCCGGGGATGCTCGCCTCGACACCGGGCGGGAACTCCTCGACGACGGCCAGCAGCTCGTGCAGCTCCAGCGCGGCGACCAGGGCAGCCGCGCCGCCACCGACACCGTTGAACAGCGCCACCATCTGGGGCATCTGCGTCATCTGCACCCGCTGGGCCCCGAAGACGCCGATGACCGCACCGATGGCGATCGCGCCGAGGATCAGCGGCAGGTGCCGCAGGTTGTCGACGTACAGGAACGGCAGGATGCAGGCGACCGTCGCGGAGGCGGCACCGATGAGGTTGCCCGAGCGCGCGGTCTTGGGGCCGGACAGGCCCTTGAGCGCGAGGATGAACCCGACCGCGCAGAGCAGGTAGACGACTTGGACCCAGGTCGGCATCAGCGCGTCCCTCCGGTGGCGCCGCCGGCGGCCTTGCCGGCCTTGGCGGGCTTGGCGGGCTTCTTGCGCGAGAACATCTGCAGCATCCGGTCGGTCACCACGAAGCCGCCGACCATGTTGATGGTGGCCAGCACGATCGCGACCAGTCCGACGCCGATCGCGAGACCGTCGTCGGTCGACCCGGTCACCAGGATCGCGCCCAGCAGGATGACGCCGTGGATGGCGTTCGCGCCCGACATGAGCGGGGTGTGCAGGGTCGAGGAGACCTTGGAGATGACCTCGACGCCGACGAAGACGCTCAGGATGAAGATCGTCAGCCAGACGACGCCCTCGCTCATGCGCCTGCTCCTTCCGGACCGGTGGGTGCCGCGCTAGGACCCTCGAGGGCCTCGCGGGTGGGCTCGTGCAGGATGCGTCCGCCGTGGGTGACGCACGACCCGACGACGATCTCGTCCTCGAAGTCGGGGTCGAAGCCGCCCTCGCGGGTCATCAGCGTGACGATGTTGACGATGTTCTGGGCGTAGAGCCTCGAGGCCGGTTGCGGCAGCTGCGACGGCACGTTCTGCCCGCCCCAGACCTGCGCGTGGCCGATCCGCACGACCTCGCCGGCGACCGAGCCCTCGACGTTGCCACCGGTCTCGGCGGCCAGGTCGACCACGACCGAGCCCGGCTTCATCCGCTCGACCATGTCGGCGGTGACCAGCATCGGCGCGGTGCGGCCGGGCACCGCGGCGGTGGTGATGAGCGCGTCGGCCTCGGCGATGTACGGCGTCAGCTTCTCGCGCTGGGTGGCAGCGCGGTCCGCGGTCATCTCGCGCGCGTAGCCGCCGGTGCCCTCGAGGGTCTCCAGCTCCAGGTCGATGGCCACCGCACCCAGCGACCGGATCTCCTCGGCGGAGGCGGCGCGGACGTCGTAGGCCTTGACCACGGCACCGAGCCGCTTGGCGGTCGCGATCGCCTGCAGCCCGGCGACCCCGGCACCGAGGACGACGACCTGGGCCGGCGGCACCGTGCCCGCGGCGGTCATGTTGAGGGGGAAGAAGCGCCGCAGCATCCCCGCAGCGACGATCGCGCTGCGGTAGCCGGCCACCAGGGCCTGCGAGGACAGCGCGTCCATCGACTGCGCGCGGCTGATGCGAGGCACGAGCTCCATCGCGAAGGCGGTGATCCCGCAGTCGCGGAGGTCGGCCACCAGCTCGGGCGCCTGGTTGGTGTGGACGAAGGACAGCGTCGCGGTCCCCTCGGGGAGCTGGCGTACGGCGGGCGCGTCGAGGGCGTTGACCGACACGATCAGGCCGGCCCCCTCGAAGGCGTGCGGGGACACCTCGGCGCCGGCGTCGACGTACTCCGCGTCGGCGTACTGCGCCCCGGCCCCCGCTCCTGGCTCGACGGCGACGTCATGGCCCAAGGCGGTCAGCTTCGCGACCAGCTCCGGGACCATCGCCACACGTGACTCACCCTCGCGGGTCTCACGGGCAACAGCGATCTTCACGAGCCGGACCCTAGATCACCCCGGGGACAGCGCCAACGACATGAGACAGGTGTCTCACGCCGGCACATCAGACGTCCGAGCCGCCCGCGTCGTCGGAGCCGCCGGAAGGCCCCTCGTGCTGCTCGGCCCGGACGTGGACGCTCAGCGAGTAGCCACCGCCGTCGTACCCCTGGCCCTCCCAGCCGGCGTGGTGGCCGACCAGGGCCAGTCCGGCCGCCGTGCAGGCGTCGTCGTACGTCGCGAACGGCACCTCGAGCGCGCCCTCGGGGAGGTGCTCGCGGTCGAGGCCGTAACCGCACACCAGCATGCCGCGGGGCTCGAGGTGGGCGGCCAGACGGGTACAGACAGCCGTGAGGTCGGCCTCGACGAAGGGCACGACGTTGCCGGCCATCACGACGAGGTCGAAGGTCTCGCCGAGGTCCAGGGAGGCCAGGTCGGCGACGTACCAGTCGATCGCGGCCGCACGCTCGCGGGCGACCGCGATCATCGCGGCGTCGGCGTCCACCCCGGTGACGGCGTAGCCCTCCTCGGCCAGGCGCTGCGCGACCCGGCCGGTGCCGCACCCCGCGTCGAGCACCCGTGCACCCTCGGCCAGCAGCGGTCGCAGGAAGGTGACCTCCCCGTGGACGTCGGCGCCGGTGGCGGCCAGCTCGTCGAAGTGGGCGGCGTAGGTGTGGGCGTAGTCAGCGCCGTGCTTGTCGAGCAGGGTGCGCTGCCAGAGCGAGTCGGACACCTCAGGCGCGCCGAATGGTGACCGCGAGCGCCGCGAGGTGGGCCAGGCGGGCGAGCTCGGAGTCGAGGATCTCCGGTCCGCCGCGGCGCCCGGTGACGATGATCTCGCCGCCGTCGAGCGGCATGCCGGCCACGACGTTCTCGGACAGCTGCTGCCAACCGGGCTCGACGTCGAGGCGCCCGGCGCGCGTCATCGGGAACCACCCCGCCTGCTCGTCGCCGAGATCGGGAGCCGCGGACGTGGAGTGCAGCTGCTTGACGCCCGCATCGGTGAGCATCAGCCGCACCGCCCAGTCGGTGCGGAAGGCCACGGGGAGCATGTCGACGAGGGTGTCGTAGGCCCCCGCGGGGCCCTGGGTGAGCTGCTCGACGACCTCGAGGTCGAGGAAGAGCTGCCCGCCGGCGGCGTAGCGGCTGATCCACAGCACGTGCACGCCGTCGAGCTGGTTGCACGCCGAGACCACCGAGTCGGGCATGACGCCGTGCGCCATCTCGAGCAGCACGTCGTCGACGGCCGTGCCCTCGCCGCGGTGCTCCACGATCTCGATGGCCTCGATGTCACCGCCGGCCTCACCGATGGCGCTCGCGACGCGACCCAGGGAACCGGGGACGTCCGGAAGCTCGACCCGGAGGAGGTAGGGCACGGGAGTCCTCCTCTCAGGTCGGACCGTGGTGGTGGTCGGGCGGGCGGGCAGCGAGCACGCCCGTCGTCAGGATGCTCGGTCCCGACCCTATCCCCACCACATTTCGCCGAGGTTGCCCGTTCAGCCGCCGGTCATCGCCCGTCCGTGAGCCTCCGGCAGCCGACGGGGGTCATGCCCGGCCGGTCGCGTCGCGAATGAGTGACCATCGCGATGCGTGCGCCGGCGCCGGGAGCCGGACGACGACGGTCGCGTCCTCGAAGGACGGAGGGTGAGGGTGGCGGTCGTGCGGAACGTCTGCTCGTTGACTTGACTTCACGCCGTGAGGCCGAGCGAGAAGGTCCCCAGGGACTCGTAGCGCGGCCGCCTCTGCAGTCCCTCGCCGAGGTGCGAGGCGACCAGCTCGATCTCCTCGACCGTCCAGGTCGAGCTCTCGTAGGCGCCGAGCACCCGCAGCCAGCGGGTGGCCTCGACCGGGCGGTTCATCCGGGCCAGGGTCAGGTGCGGCACGAAGCTGGCACCGTCCGGCGGAGCACCGGCCTTTGCCGCCGCCGCCCGAGTGCCCACCGCCAGCCGGTCAAGCTCGACGCTCCTGCCCGTCGGTCGCACGTCGGCGTAGAGCACCTTGGCGCGGGCCGGATCGGGGAACGCGCCACCGCCGGCCAGCCGCAGCTCGAACGGCGTGCGACGGGCCGCTGCGCTCGCCAGCCGCTCCTCGAGCTCGTCGAGGGACCGGTCCGACACCTCGGCCATGAAGGCCAGGGTGAGGTGCCAGGTCTCGGGGTGGGTCCAGCGCAGCCGGCTCGCCTCGCGTCGGGGCGCCAGGAAGTCGTCGAGGTCCTCGATGACGTGGTCCGGGGGCCGGATCGCGACGAACATGCGCATCCGGCCACGGTAAGCGCCGGACGCCGGGTACGCACGGACGTGCAGCTGTGCCCTCATCAGGGTCTGTCAGGGCGTTCTGGGGACGAGCTGCACGTCCGACGGTCCCCTCCGCCGGGAGCTAGAGGATCGCGCCCGGGGTGTACGACGCCTCCGCGGGGTGCTGTTCGACGAGCTGCTCGACCCGCGCCACCACGGAGCGGACCTGGTCGACAGCGGCTCCGGTGAAGGCGATCGGCTCGGCCACCAGCGATTCCAGGTCCGAGGCCGAGAGCCCCAGGTCGGGGTCGGCGGCGAGCCGGGCGAAGACGTCGTTCTCGGCCAGGCCACGGCGCATGTCCAGAGCCACCCCGACGGCGGCCCTCTTGATCGACTCGTGAGCCGTCTCGCGCCCGACCCCGGCCCGCACCGCCGCCATGAGCACCTTGGTGGTGGCCAGGAACGGCAGGTAGCGGTCGAGCTCGCGCTGGACGACGGCCGGGAAGGCACCGAACTCGTCGAGCACGGTGAGGAAGGTCTGGAACAGCCCGTCGATGGCGAAGAACGCGTCAGGCAGCGCGACCCGGCGCACCACCGAGCAGGACACGTCGCCCTCGTTCCACTGGTCGCCTGCCAGCTCCCCGACCATGGAGAGGTAGCCGCGCAGCACCACCGCGAGGCCGTTGACGCGCTCGCAGGATCGCGTGTTCATCTTGTGCGGCATCGCGCTGGAGCCGACCTGGCCCTCCTTGAACCCCTCGGTGACCAGCTCGATGCCGGCCATCAGCCGGATCGTGGTGGCGAGGTTCGACGGCGCGGCCGACAGCTGCACCAGCGCGGACACCACGTCGAAGTCGAGGCTGCGCGGATAGACCTGGCCGACGCTGGTCAGCACCTGGTCGAATCCGAGGTGGGCGGCGACCCGCCGCTCGAGCTCGGCCAGCCGCGCGCCGTCGCCGTCGAGCAGGTCGAGCATGTCCTGCGCGGTGCCGACCGGCCCCTTGATGCCGCGCAGCGGGTAGCGACCGAGCAGGTCCTCGAGCCGGTCGAGCGCCACGAGCAGCTCGTCGGCCGCCGTGGCGAAGCGCTTGCCGAGCGTGGTCGCCTGGGCCGCGACGTTGTGGGAGCGGCCGGCCATGACCAGCGCCTCGTGCTCGCTCGCCAACCGGGCCAGGCGCGCCAGCGTCGCGATCACGCGTCCCCGGACCAGCCGCAGCGACGACACGATCTGCAGCTGCTCGACGTTCTCGGTCAGGTCGCGCGAGGTCATGCCCTTGTGGATGTGCTCGTGGCCGGCGAGGGCGCAGAACTCCTCGATCCGGGCCTTCACGTCGTGCCGGGTCTCCCGCTCCCGCTCCGCGATCGAGCCCAGGTCGACTTGGTCGACCACGGCCTCGTAGGCCTCGACGACGCCGTCGGGCACGTCGATGCCCAGGTCGCGCTGGGCCTTGAGGACCGCGATCCACAGCTGGCGCTCGAGCACGATCTTGTGCTCGGGCGACCAGAGGGCGGCGAGGTCGGCGCCGGCGTAGCGGCTGGCCAGGACGTTGGGATGACTCGGCGTGGACAACTCAGACCCCTGCGGCGATGTCGGTGCGGTGGTGGGCGCCGTCGATCTCGATGAGGTCGATGCCCTCGTAAGCGCGGGCGCGGGCGTCGGCGACGGACTCGCCGACGGCGGTGACGGCCAGGACGCGGCCCCCGGCGGTGACCAGGTGGTCACCGGAGGTGGCGGTGCCGGCGTGGATGACGTCGACGCCCTCGAGCGCGTCGGCCTCGGCGACGCCGGTGATGACGTCACCCTTGCGCGGACTCTCGGGGTAGCCGGCGGCGGCCACCACGACGGTGACGGCTGCTCCCCTGCGCCAGGTCGGCGGCTCCACCTCGTGCAGCCGACCCTCGGCGGCGGCCTGCAGGAGGACGCCGAGCGGCGAGTCCATGCGCTGCAGCAGCGCCTGCGTCTCGGGGTCGCCGAAGCGGGCGTTGAACTCGACGACCCGCAGCCCGCGCTTGGTCAGGGCCAGCCCGGCGTAGAGCAGCCCGGCGAACGGCGCCCCGCGTCGCGCCATCTCCACGACGGTCGGCTCGAGCACGCGTCGCAGCACGTCGGCGACGAGGTCGTCGGGCGCCCACGGCAGCGGCGTGTAGGCACCCATGCCTCCGGTGTTGGGACCCTCGTCGGCGTCGCGGACGCGCTTGAAGTCCTGCGCCGGCTGCAGCGGGTAGACCGTCTCGCCGTCGGTGATCGCGAACAAGGAGACCTCCGGGCCGTCGAGGTACTCCTCGATCACGACGCGGTCGCAGCCCTTCGCGTGGGCGATCGCCTCGTCACGGTCGTCGGTCACCACGACGCCCTTGCCGGCAGCCAGCCCGTCGTCCTTGACGACGTACGGCGCCCCGAAGGCGTCGAGCGCGTCAGCCACCTCCTCGGGGGTGTCGCAGACCCGGGCCATCGCGGTCGGCACCTCGGCCGCGGCCATGACGTCCTTGGCGAACGCCTTGGACCCCTCGAGCTGGGCGGCGGCGGCGCTGGGACCGAAGCAGGCGACACCGGACTCACGCACGGTGTCGGCCACGCCGCCGACCAGCGGCGCCTCGGGGCCGACCACGACCAGGTCGGCGCCGACCTCGAGGGCCAGCGCGGCGACGGCCGGACCGTCCATCGGGTCGACGTCGTGGAGGGTGGCGCACGCCGCCATCCCCGGGTTGCCCGGAGCGGCGTGGACCTCGGTCACGTGGGGGTCGCGGGACAGCGCCAGCGCCAAGGCGTGCTCGCGGCCCCCACCCCCGATCACCAGCGTCTTCACGGGCCCCAGGCTAGTCGCCGCCGCCCGCCCGCCTGCTACGCGGGGTTTGACCCCCATGTAACGCGGGGTTATAGACGCCTCCCAAGGCGCACACCCCGTGGGAGGCGTCCACCAGCCTTGGTCGGATGCACCGCGCGAGCGCCGTACGCCGACACCGACTCACCCGCCGACCCGCCGACCCGCCGACCCGCCGACACCGGCTCAGCGCAGGACGATGCTCTCCTCGCGACCCGGGCCGACCCCGACGCCCCAGAACGGTGCCCCGGAGAGCTCCTCGAGCCGGCGGATGTAGGCCTGGGCGTTGGCCGGCAGCTCCTCGAAGGCGCGGCAGGCGGAGATGTCGGACTTCCAGCCCGGGAGCATCTCGTAGATCGGCTTCGCGTGGTGGAAGTCGGTCTGCGTCATCGGCATCTCCTCGACACGCTCGCCGTCGATCTCGTAGGCCACGCAGACCGGGATCTCGTCCCAGACGCCGAGGTTGTCGAGCTTGGTCAGGAAGAACTCGGTCAGACCGTTGACGCGCGCGGCGTAGCGGGCGATGACGGAGTCGTACCAGCCACAGCGACGCGGGCGACCGGTCGTCGTACCGAACTCCTTGCCGACCGTGCGCAGGGTGTCGCCGTCGGCGTCGAGCAGCTCGGTCGGGAACGGTCCCGACCCGACCCGCGTCGTGAACGCCTTGATGACGCCGATGATGCGGTCGATGCGCATCGGCCCGATGCCGGCGCCCGCACCGACGCCGCCGGCGATCGGGTTGGAGGACGTGACGAAGGGATACGTGCCGTGGTCGACGTCGAGCATGGTCGCCTGGGCACCCTCGAAGAGCACCGTCTGACCCTCGTCGAGGGCGTTGTTCAGCACCAGCGAGGTGTCGGCGACCAGCGGCTTGAGGCGGTCGGCGTACTCCCCGATCTCGTCGAGGATCTCCTCGACGCTGATCGCGCGGCGGTTGTAGACCTTCACCAGCAGGTGGTTCTTCATCTCCAGCGCGGCCTCGACCTTGGCGGCGAGGATCTTCTCGTCGAAGACGTCGGCCACCCGGACGCCGACCCGGTTGATCTTGTCGGCGTACGCCGGTCCGATGCCGCGACCGGTCGTGCCGATCTGGTTCTTGCCGAGGAAGCGCTCGGTGACCTTGTCGATCGCCGTGTGGTACGACGTGATCAGGTGGGCGCTGCCCGAGATGAGGACCCGCGAGGCGTTGACGCCGCGGGCCTCGAGCCCGTCGATCTCGTCGAACAGCACGCGGGCGTCCATCACGACGCCGTTGGCGATCACCGGGACGCAGCCCGGCGTCAGGACGCCGCTCGGCATCAGGTGGGTGGCGAACTTCTCGCCGTCCACCACGATCGTGTGGCCGGCGTTGTTGCCGCCCTGGTAGCGGACGCAGTAGTCGATGCTCGACCCCAGCAGGTCGGTCGCCTTGCCCTTGCCCTCGTCGCCCCACTGGGCGCCGAGCACCACGATGGCTGGCATGTCACTCCTCGGTCGGGTGCGCGTCCCGGGCCGCCCCCGAGACACGAAGAAGCCCCGTCGGCGCAACAGCGCCCGGGGCTCTTGCGAACCAACGCTAACACCGCGCGGCCCCACCCGCCCGGGCCCGTCCGTCTCGCAGACCCCGGCGGGACACCGTCGGCACGCCTGCGTGCACGCCGCCCGCACGCCGACGGAGCGCCTGCGCCGTCGGTCACAGCGCGGTCACAGCGGCTGCGGCGGGCGCGGTCACAGGGGTAGGTTCCGGTCGTGAAGCGCATCCTGGTCGTGACCAACGCCGCCGCCGGCACCAACGAGCAGGAAGCCGTCGACGCCGCCCTGAACGTCCTGCGCACGGACGCCGACGTCGAGGTGGCCGAGACGAGCACTCCCGACGAGCTCGACGAGGTGATCGCCGGCCTGGACGGTCGCGCGGTCGTGGCCTGCGGCGGTGACGGCACGCTCCACGCCGTGGTCAACGCGCTCGCTCGCGCCCAGGTCCTGGACTCCACCGACTTCGGCCTCATCCCGCTCGGCACCGGCAACGACTTCGCCCGCGGCATCGGCCTGCCCCTCGATCCGGACGCTGCCGCCGCCGTCGTCAGCGGCGGCAAGACCGTGGCCACCGACCTCATCGTCGACGACGAGGGTCTCGTCGTGGTCAACAACGTCCACCTCGGGGTCGGCGCCCAGGCCAGCCGGCGGGCCGAGAAGTGGAAGCCGCGCTTCGGCAAGCTCGGCATCGGCAAGGTGGGCTACCTCGTGGGTGCGCTGGACGCCGGTCTGCAGCCGCGCTACCTCAAGGTCGAGGTGACCGTCGACGGCGTCGTCCTGCAGGGCCGCGAGCTGACCAAGGGCCACCGGGTGGCGCAGGTCGCCATCGGCAACGGCTCCGACGTGGGTGGCGGCACCGCGCTCATCCCCGGCGCCGACCCCGAGGACGGGAAGCTGTCGGTGATCGTGTCCCGCACCCGGGGCACCTGGTCGAAGGTGTCCTACATGGCCCGGCTGCGCCTGGGCACGCACCACCTCATGAAGCAGGTCACCGAGGTCACCGGGACCGAGGTGACCGTCACCGGCGAGAGGTTCTACTGCGTCGCCGACGGCGAGATCGCCGGGCCCTACACGCACAAGTCCTGGAGGCTGCGCCGCGGCGCCCTGTCGATGTTCCGCCCCTGACCAAGTCGCATGTAACGCGGGGTTATGGACGCCGACCAAGGCGTACGACGCGTGGGAGGCGTCCACGAGCCTCGGCCAGGCCGCCAGCGGTCACCGCGCGACCTGATCGTCGTACGACGGGCCAGGTCCTGTCCCCACCTCGCGTGACCTCGGGCTCGTCCCCCGCACCGCCTGCGCCCACCCGACTGCCCTGCGTTCCGACGCAGGGTGCAGGCATGACGAACCTGCCGCCCGCACTGGCCGCCCTCCGGACCCGCCAGTGCGGGCTCTTCACCCGGCGCCAGGCTGTCGAGGCCGGGTGCAGCGAGCGCGAGATCCGCACACGGACCGGCGCACGTGGCGACTGGGCGACGGTCCGGCGCGGCGTGTACACGCTCCGCTCGACGTGGGACCACGGCACCGCGCGGGCCCGGTACGTCCTGCGCGTGCACGCCGCCGTCCTGGCGGCACGCACGCCGGTGCTGCCCAGCCACGCCTCCGCGGCGGCGCTGCTCGGCATGCCCCTGCGTCCGCGATGGACCGAGCTCGTCCACGTCACCCGTCCCGGCGTCGGCGGTGGCCGGGTCGAGGGCGGCGTGAGCCACCACGCCGCGGCGTACGACGACCGCGACGTCACCCTCGTCGGTGACGTGCCGGTGCTTGGCCTGGCTCGGACCGCAGCCGACATCGGGCGAGGGTTCAGCCTGGACGACGCCGTGATCGCAGCGGACGCGGCGTTGCGGCTCGGCACCTCCCGCGCGGACCTGTGGGCGGCCACGGAGCGGATGTGGTCGTGGGCCGGAGTCACGACGGTCCGCGCGGCCCTCGAGGTCGCCGACGGTGGGGCCGAGAATCCCGGCGAGTCGCTTTTCCGGCTGGCCGCGTTGGAGGCCGGCATCGGCCCGGTCGAGACGCAGTACCACCTCACGGACGGCCGCCGCAGCGCCTACACGGACCTCCGAGCAGGGCGGCTCCTCATGGAGTTCGACGGCGAGGTGAAGTACCTCGGACGCGAGGCCGGCGGCGTCGCGGACCGCCCGGCCCACGAGATCGTCTTCGAGGAGAAGAAGCGCGAGGACTGGTGTCGCAGCCAGGACGGCGGTTACGGCATGTTCCGGGCAGTGTGGTCGGAGGTGCTGGGACGGCGACGCTCGGACACCGCGCGACGCATCCGAGCGGCGTACCTCCAGGCCGAGCGGCTGTACGGCGGCTGACTCGCACTCGACACGTCCTCCGACCTTGGCCTGTGGACGCTTCCCCCGCGTCGTACGCCTGGGGAGGCGTCCATAACTCCGCGTTACATGCGGGGAAGGGCGGGGCACGGGCGGGCTCAGGCGGTGAATCCGAAGTGCGCCGCCGCCTCGGGCGAGGAGTCGCGCAGGAAGGTCGCGCACCGGCCGGCCTCGCCGGAGCCGATGACCCCGACCGGTGTCCCGGCGGCCTCGCCCTTCTCGGCGGCCTCACCGGGTGCGTCGAGGGTGCCCTCGCCGATCGCGGCCGCCGACCGGGCCAGCAGCGCCAGGCAGGTCAGGAACCCGCGGTTCGGCTCGTGCTGCCACGGCACGGGGCCGTTGCCCTTCCAGCCGTTGCGTCGCAGCAGGTCCAGCGAGCGGTGGTAGCCCACCCGCGCGTAGGCGTAGACCGTCAGGTCCTCCGCACCGGCGTCGTGCGCCTGCTGGGCCAGCGCGGCCCACGCGGTGGGCGACTCCGGGTGCGCGCGTACGACGGCCGCCGGCTCCGCGCCCCCCGCGAGGTCGCTCGCTGCGGGGTCGGTGGGGAGGTGGGTGGGAGGTGGTCCGGCCATGAGGTCCTGGAAGGTCATGGCCCCATTGTGGGGGAAGCGAGACAGTTGCCCACTCCCCTCCCCTCGACACCTGAGGGCTGCGATAATGACCACGCCGACCCAGGGCGGGCGCGGCCGGACAGGTCGACGTGACCCGGGCGGGCGTGACAAGGCACAGACAGAAGGACAGCGATGCGTCGTCAGGAAGCGTGGGGGACCCTGCGCCACCTCGTCGTGGAGGGCTCTCCCCAGCAGGCCGCGACGATGCTCTCGGCGCTGCTCCTCGGGTACGCCGACCACGGGCGCGACCGTGCCGCGCTGCTGTGCGAGGTCGCCTTCGCCCAGCTGATGGCCGACGAGACCGACGCCGCGCTCTCGACCGCACGCCTGGCCATGGAGGAGTCCACCCACCCCCGTTGCGCCGACGCGATCGGCCCCCGGGCCCAGGCCGCCGCCACGCTGGCCCTGGCGCTCGCCGTGCGCGGCCCGTCGAGCGGCACGTCGGCCGCGACCGTGGCCACCGCCCTCGAGTCGGCCAGCGACCTGCTGCTCGACCTGGGGGCCGACGACCCGGCCGCGCCGATGACGACGTACCTCGTGGCCGAGACCGCCCTGCTGAGCGGTCGCTTCGTCGCCGCTGAGGAAGCCGCCGCCCGCGGACGGGCCGCCTCGCGGGGCGGCTCGGCGAGCAACCCGCGCGACCCGATCGCGCTGATCCTCAACGAGCTCGTCCTGGCGCGATCCCTCGTGCTGCGGGGGCGCCGCCAGGACGGTGCCCTGCTCGCCTCCCAGGCCACGGACCGGGCCGCGCGGATGTCGATGAGCGCGCTGGAGGGGGTCGGCCGCGCCCTGGAGGCGGTCATCGCCGCCGCCGCCGACGACCGCAGTGCCGGGCTGGAGGCCGAACGCCGGGCCCGACGCGTCGCGACCCAGACCGGCAAGAGCCTGCCCGACATCGCCGCCTGGTTGCTGCTCGGCTACGCCGCCTTCCTCCAGGGCCGCCACGCGGAAGCCACCACCATCGTGGTCACGACCTGCGGCGGCACCGACCTGCCCCGACTGCCCTGGACCATGCGCCAGGCCACCTTCGAGCTCCTGGCCACCGCAGCCGTGGCCCAGGAGCGGCTCGACGAGGCCTCGGCGTGGCTGGCGCACACCGAGAAGAGCGTGTCGGCGCGCCGCCCCGATCCACGCACGTCGGCGGTCAGCGCGTTGGAGCGCCACGCCGGCGGACCGGCCACGCGGGAGTGGCCGGAGACGTCCGCCGACGCGGACCTGGCCGAGGCGGTCGGAGGCTGGTACGCCCTGACCCCGCGCGAGCGCCACGTCGCCGAGCTCGCCAGCCGGGGCATGAACAACCGCCAGGTCGCCGAGCGGCTCTTCCTCAACGAGCGGGCGGTGCGCCTCCACCTCGAGCGGGTGTTCCGCGTCATGGACATCCACGGCCGGGCGATGCTGCCCGCGACCCTCGCCGGGATCGTCGAGTCACGCACGCTGGCGCCCCAGATCGCGCTCACCGAGCGCCAGGAGGCCGTGGCCGCTCAGGTCGCAGCGGGTCGGACCAACGCCCAGATCGCCGAGGTGCTGGGGATGAGCGTCAAGACCGTGGAGAAGCACCTGCGCGACGTCTTCGCACGCTGGAGCGTCAACAGCCGCTCGGCGGTCGCCTCGGCCTGGCGCGACCACGCCGAGAGTCAGACCCCCGTGTCCCTCCGGGGCCAGGACAGCGTCAACGCGTCCTGACCCCCGGCGGGCCCGTCAGACCTTGCGGCCGGTGCTACGCAGGTTCTGGCAGGCCTCGACCACGCGGGCGGCCATGCCGGCCTCGCCGGCCTTGCCCCAGGCGCGCGGGTCGTAGACCTTCTTGTTGCCGACCTCGCCGTCGACCTTGAGCACGCCGTCGTAGTTGGCCAGCATGTGGCCCGCGATCGGCCGGGTGAAGGCGTACTGGGTGTCGGTGTCGACGTTCATCTTGATGACACCGAAGTCGACGGCCGCGCTGATCTCCTCGGCGGTCGAGCCGGAACCACCGTGGAAGACGAGGTCGAAGGGCAGGGACCCGGCGTCGAGGCCGAGCTTCTCGACGACCGCGTCCTGGGCCTGCTTGAGGATCTCCGGGCGCAGCTTGACGTTGCCCGGCTTGTAGACGCCGTGCACGTTGCCGAAGGTCAGCGCGGTCATGTAGCGACCCTTCTCGCCGGCGCCGAGCGCCTCGACGGTGGCCAGTGCGTCCTCCTTCGTGGAGTAGAGCTTGTCGCCCGAGCCGCCTTCGACGCCGTCCTCCTCGCCGCCGACGACGCCCACCTCGATCTCGAGGATGATGTGGGCCTCGGCGCACTTGGCGAGCAGCTCCTCGGCGATCTGGAGGTTCTCGTCGAGAGGCACCGCCGAGCCGTCCCACATGTGCGACTGGAAGTAGGGGTGGTGGCCGCCCTTGACGCGCTCGATCGACGCCTCGAGCAGCGGGCGCACGAAGCCGTCGAGCTTGTCCTTGGGGCAGTGGTCGGTGTGCAGGGCGATGTTGACCGGGTAGTTCTTGGCGACCTCGGCGGCGTAGGCGGCGAACGCCAGGGACCCGGCCACCATGTTCTTCACCGTGGGGCCGGACAGGTAGTCGGCGCCGCCGGTGGACACCTGGATGATGCCGTCGCTCTCGGCCTCGGCGAAGCCGGCGAGGGCGGCGTTGAGGGTCTGCGAGGAGGACACGTTGATGGCGGGGAACGCGAAGGACTCGCGCTTGGCCCGGTCCAGCATCTCGGCGTAGGTCTCAGGGGTTGCGATGGGCATGAGGAAGCACTCCTGGGGAGGGACGGCACGTCCTGGCCACCCTAGTGGCTACCCGCCAGTCGCCGTACTGGTCCGCGACGCGTGACAACCGGTCGGCGGTGTGGTGACGTCTTCTGGTCATGAACCAACTGCCTGACACTGCGTACGACGACGCGGAGCTCGCCGCCGCGATCGACGTCTCCTTCGGCGACGGGCCCCCGCCACCGCCGATCGGGGCCACGATCCTCCTGGGCCGACGGGCCCACCGCCGCCGCGCCACGCTGCGGGCGACGGGCGGGACCGCTCTGGCGGCCGCGGCCGCCGCGGCGTTCTTCCTGGTGCCGGACGGCACGCTCACCGGGTCCGGTCCCGGCTCGGACCTCGGCGTCGCCACGACCCCGTCGGTCAGCAGCACCCCGAGTGCTCCGACGCCGGCGCAGACGAGGGCGGTCGAGCGGCTGCGCGACGACGTCGCGACGCTGCTCACCGACACCGGCGAGCTCGACGCCTCGCGGCTCCCCGGCGCCGTGGTCGCGCAGCAGGTCGACGACCCGACGCGGATGTCGCTCGGCGGCCGTTCCTACGGCGTGGTCGTGCAGCGTGACGGTGTGGAGGTGTGGTGCCTGCTGGAGTGGTACCGCACCGGCGCCCTCACCTCGTGCGAGCCGGCCGGAGCAGGCGAGCAGGCCGGGAGGGACGCGGCCTTCGAGGACTACGTCGCCCGGATGACCCGCAGCACCGGCAGTGACATCGCCGACGAGCCGAGCGAGCTGGTCACGCTGATGGACGATGGGACCGTGGTCGGGGCACTCGGCACGGAGATCGTCCAGCAGCGCGTCGGCATCGACCTCGGCCCACGGTTCGCCGCTCCCGGCGACCGCACCGCTGCGGTCGAGGCGATCGACGGCACGGGCCGACGGTGGTACCTCTTGGCGCGCCAGACGCCCGGCACCCCCGTGGACGTCGTGCCGGTCGACCCGCGGGACTCCCGCCCGACGTTCGAGCGGTTCCTCGACCAGGCGGCGGAGACCTACGCCGGCGGACCGACGGCGGGGTTCCGCTGATGCGGCTCACCGTCGCCGAGCGGGGCACGAGCCACGACGAGGACTTCACGGCGTTCGTCGCGGCGCGACGTACCCACCTGCGGCGCATCGCTTACGCCACCTGCGGCGACTGGCACCGTGCCGACGACCTCGTCCAGACGGCCCTGGTCAAGGCGTACGTCGCGTGGCCGAGCCTGCGCCAGAAGGGCAGCGAGGAGGCGTTCGTGCGGCGGATCATCGTGCGCTCGAACGTCGACGAGTCCCGTCGTCCCTGGCGACGGGAGCGGTCCGGTCTCGACGGGCACGACCGTTCGGCCCGCTCACCCGACGTCGAGGAGCGCTCGGCGCTCTTCGACGCGCTCCAGGCCCTTCCGGAGATGCAGCGCAAGGTCGTCCTGCTGCGTCACTGGCTCGGGCTGTCGACGGCTGAGACCGCCGCGGAGCTCGGCATCGGTGAGGGCACTGTGAAGAGCCACTGCTCGAGGGGCCGGGAGCGCCTGCAGCGGCTCCTCACCGACGCCGACCTCGCCCCCTGAGCGCGCACATCTCGTTCAGATGAACGTTCAGAAGCCGTCGACATCGCGGCGGGAGGGGATCTGAACGTTCTTCTGAACGAGATGTGGGGTCGTGGAGCTGAGGTCAGCCGCGCCAGGGCGGCCGGGCGCCCGGTTCGTCGCTCGCGTCGAGGTCGGCGTGCTGCACGACCCAGGTGTGCATGGCGATCGCCGCGGCCGCCGAGGCGTTGATGGACCGGGTCGATCCGAACTGGGCGATGGAGAACGTCGCGTCGCAGATCGCGCGGGCCTCCGCAGACAGCCCCGGTCCCTCCTGGCCGAACAGCAGGCACACCCGGCGAGGCAGCCCCAAGGTCTCCAGCGGCACCGAGCCGGGCAGGTTGTCGATCCCCAGCACCACGACGTCCTGCTCATGCATCGCCGCGGCGAGCGCCTCGGGCGTCTCGTGGTGGCGGACGTGCTGGTAGCGGTCGGTCACCATCGCGCCCCGGCGGTTCCACCGCTTCCGCCCGACGATGTGGACCTCCCGGGCCAGGAAGGCGTTGGCCGAGCGCACGATCGTGCCGATGTTGAAGTCGTGCTGCCAGTTCTCGATGGCGACGTGGAAGTCGTGGCGGCGCAGGTCCAGGTCGGCCACGATCGCCTCCATCCGCCAGTATCGGTAGCGGTCGACGACGTTGCGCCGGTCGCCCTCGACGAGCAGCTGCTCGTCGTACACCTCGGAGCCGGGGCCCTCGGGGCGCGGGCCCTCCCACGGCCCGACGCCCACCTCGGGCGGGCCGTGCGGCATCGGGTCGTACGGCGCGCGCCGCTCGGCGTCGGCGTCCGGGTCAGGAGTCGACGGCACGACGCGAGGCACGGATCGACCGGACCCGCTGGAGCACCCACCAGCAGACGAAGAGCACGACGGCGGCGATGACGATCTTCTGGAAGGTGCTGGCGTACTGGTCGACGCGCTCCCACTGCTCGCCGAGCTGGTAGCCGGCGAGCACGAAGACGCTGTTCCAGATCAGGCTGCCGAGGGTCGTCAGCACCAGGAAGATCGGGATCGGCATCCGTTCGACCCCTGCCGGCACCGAGATGAGGCTGCGGAAGATCGGCACCATCCGGCCGAAGAAGACGGCCTTGGTGCCGTGCCGGGCGAACCAGGACTCGCACTTCTCCAGGTCGGTGACCTTGACCAGCGGCAGCCGCTCCCACACGGCGTACATCCGGCGCCGCCCCAGGGCCGCGCCCAGGGCGTACATCAGCAACGCCCCCACCACCGAGCCCGCGGTCGTCCAGAAGATCGCCTCGGCGATCGTGAACGAGCCCTGGCTCGCGGTGAAGCCGGCCAGCGGCAGGATGATCTCGCTGGGGATCGGCGGGAAGAGGTTCTCCGCCGCGATGGCGATGCCGGCGCCGGGGCCACCGAGCTTCTCCATGAGGTCGACCGCCCAGCCGGCGACGCCGGTGAGCTCGTCGCCCTCGGCGGAGGCGGTGCCCGCGGCGGCGGCCGTGGCGGCGAGCAGGTTGAGGACCGTCATCGGCTCACAGCCCCAGCTCGTCCTTGCCGATGGCGAAGCGGTACTCCAGCCCCGCCTCCTCGACCCGCTCGGCCGCGCCCGTGTCGCGGTCGACGATCACGGCGACGGCCACGACCTCGGCCCCGGCGTCGCGCAGCGCCCGGACCGCCTCGAGCGCCGAGCCGCCGGTCGTGCTGGTGTCCTCGACGGCGAGCACACGTCGACCCTCCACCGGGGCGCCCTCGATGCGGCGCTGCAGGCCGTGGGCCTTGCCCTCCTTGCGTACGACGAAGGCGTCGAGCACCTGCCCGTCGCCCGCGGCAGCGTGCAGCATCGCGGTCGCCACCGGGTCGGCGCCCAGGGTCAACCCGCCGACGGCCTCGAAGTCGAGGTCGCGGACGAGGTCGCGCATGACCCGGCCCACCAGCGGGGAGGCGACGCCGTCGAGCGTGATGCGCCGCATGTCGACGTAGTAGTCGGCCTCGGCACCCGAGGAGAGCGTCACCCGGCCGTGGACGACGGCCTTGTCCTTCACCTGCTCGATGAGGGCCTGGCGGTCGTCGCGGGGGGTGGTCGTCATGAGTCCCGACCCTAGTCGGCTCGCTGCGGCACGGCGTACGAAGGCCGCGTCCTGCGGCGCGACCGGTGACCCATGCCTCACCGGACTAGCATCGCGGACATGACTTCTCGGCTCGCGAAGCGTCTGCAGGAGGTCCCGCCCACCATCTTCACCACGATGTCCCAGCTCGCGCTGCGGACCGGATCGGTGAACCTGGGGCAGGGCTTCCCCGATCAGGACGGGCCTCCCGAGGTGGTCGAGCGGGCGGTGGCGGCGATGCGCTCGGGGCACAACCAGTACGCCCCGGGGCTCGGTGTCCCCGAGCTGCGCCAGGCGATCGCACGCCACCAGCAGCGCCACTACGGCGTCGACCTCGACCCCGACCGGCACGTGATGGTCACCGCCGGCGCGACCGAGGCGATCGCCGCCGCGGTGCTGTCGATGGTCGACCCCGGCGACGAGGTCGCGGTGGTCGAGCCGTTCTACGACTCCTACCTGGCGTGCGTGGCGATGGCTGGGGGCATGCGACGCCCGGTCCCGATGCGCCGTGCGGCCTCCGGCTTCCGGCTCGACGTGGAGGCCTTGCGCTCCACCGTCACCGACCGGACCAAGCTGCTGCTGGTCAACACCCCGCACAACCCCACGGGTGCGGTGCTCGACGCCACCGAGCGCGCCGCGATCGCGGAGGTCGCGCAACGTCACGACGTCGTGGTGGTGGTCGACGAGGTCTACGAGCACCTGACCTACGACGGTGTGCGCCACGTGCCCCTGGCGAGCGAGCCGGGCATGGCCGAGCGCACCTTGTCGATCTCCAGCGCGGGCAAGACCTTCTCCTTCACCGGCTGGAAGGTCGGCTGGGTGACCGGCACCGAGGAGCTGGTCTCGACGGTGATGGCGGCCAAGCAGTGGCTCACCTTCACCAACGCCGCGCCTCTGCAGCCGGCCATCGCCTACGCCCTCGACCACGAGAACGACGCGGTCGCCGAGATGTCCGCCGACCTCGCCGTACGCCGTGACCTGCTCTGCGGCGGCCTGGCCGACCTGGGCCTGGACCCGGTGGTGCCGCAGGGCACCTACTTCACCCTCAGCGACGTCGCCCACCTCGGGTGGCCCGACGGCGAGGCGTTCTGCCGGGCGCTGCCCGAGCGGGCCGGGGTGGTGGCCATCCCGGCCCAGGCGTTCTACGACGACCCGGCCGACGGCCGTCACCTGGTCCGGTGGGCGTTCTGCAAGCAACGGTCGTCGATCGAGCGAGGGCTCGAGCAGCTCACGAAGGCCGACCTCAGCGCTTGAGCGGGCCGCCCGGTCAACGCCGGACGATCACCACGGCTTGCGCGGCTGCTGAGGCTGCTGCGGCCCTTCCGGCGGAGGCTGCCACTGCTGGGGCGGCGGCCAGCCCGCCGCGCGCCCCTGCTCCTCGGGCTGGCTGGGCTGCTGACCGGGCTGCTGACCGGGCTGGGGCTCCGCCGGCGCGTGATCGCCGTCGCGCACCTGATCGCCGTCGACCGGCTGGTTCTCGTGGTGGGGGGCAGCCTGGCTCGTCTGGTCGCGGTGCCAGTCCTGGCCGGCGTCCGGAGCCGACCCCGGGGGCGCGGCCGGGGCTGCTGCCTCCTGGCCCCAGCTCTGCTGAGGGTCACCCTGGCCGTAGCCCTGCTGGCCGTAGTCCTGCTGGCCGTAGCCCGGGCCATGACCCTGCTGCCCGTAGCCCGGGCCATGACCCTGCTGCCCGTAGCCCGGCTGGCCGTAAGGGTCCCACCCCAGGCCGTACCCCGGGGCGGGGGCGCCGCCGTAGCCCGCTGCGCCCGAGGAACGTCGGGCGTACCAGTCGTTGGCTCCTCCGACGAACAGCAGGACGGTGGTGACCCCGGCGAGCAGCAGCGGCACGGCCGAGACTCCGCTCAGGATGCTGATCAGGCTGAGCAGCGCCGTCATCACGCTGGAGGCCGCCAGCAGGATCCGGCCGACCTGGGAGCGTCGGAACGCCAGGACGGCCAGGATCACCGAGGCGAGCGACCACACGAAGAAGATCAGCGTGATGCTCCAGGCGAGGGTCATGACCTCGCCCCTGCTGAGGTTCAGCTCGGCTCGCAGCTCGTCGACGACCGCGTCGGGAGCGCCGGCCAGGAGCAGCACCGCGATCAGCATTGCCGCCGCCATCAAGCCACCGCCCACCCACGTCAGCACGCATGCCACGGTCACGGTGGTGGGCCGCTTGTCGGGATCACGTTCGGCGCCGGGCGAGCTGCCCCACCCAGGCGCCTGACCGTAGCCCGGGTCGCCGTACGTCGGCTGGCCGTACGCCGGCTGCCCATACGCCGGCTGGCCGTACGTCGGCTGCCCGTACGTCGGCTGCCCGTACGCCGGCTGCCCGTACGTCGGCTGGCCGTACGCCGGCTGCCCGTACGCCGGCTGCCCGTACTGGCCGTACGCCGGCGGTTGCCCGTATGCGGGTTGTCCCGGACCGGGGGTGCCGTCAGCCGGCTGCTCGGCCCCGGCCTGGCCGTAGCCCGGCTGACCGTGGCCCGGCTGGGGCTGCTGACCCGGCTGCTCAGATCCCGGCTGCCCCGATCCGGACGCACCCCCGCCCGCGGCAGGGCGGGGCTGCCACCCGCCCGCCGGCTTGGGCTGCCACCCGCCGCTCGACGGCGGCGCCGACGGAGCGGGCGGAGGCACGGCCGGTCGACCGGGCGGCGGCCCGCCGGCGTCCGAGCGAAGCTGGCTGCTTCCCGCGCGCGCGGAAGGTCGGGCCTTGCCGCCGGCCGAGCTCGAGCTCTCCGTGGGAGCCACCCCGTTGAACCAGTCCCGCGCCGGTCGCGACCAGAGCATGCCGATCGCGATGGCCAGCAGGACCGGCATCACCCCCGAGACGGGCATGGTCATCACGAGCAGCACGGTGACGACCGTGAGGGCGGTCCGTGCCCCCCGGTGGCCCTGCCAGACGAAGATCCCGAGCACGAAAGCCGCGGCGGCCAGCGCGCCGGCCACCAACCCGAGGACGTGCATGGCGTCGAGGACCTGGTCGACGCTCACTCCGAGCCCGTTTCCGGGAGGCTCGGCGAGGATCTCCTCGACGCTCTGACGCATGTCGGTGCTGCGCAGGCTGCCCAAGGTCTCCATGAGCGTGAAGACCAGCAGCACGCTGCCGGCCACGACCAGGAAGGCGGCCGTGGTCACCGGTCGGGGCCGCTCCAGGGATGGCTTGTCAGTCATGCCTCCATTGCACCACGCGCTCAGACAGCTCCGGACAGCCTCGGTCACGCCCCTGTGCCTGCGAACGGACGCTCCGGGCTCAACCGGCGGTCGTCGCGGCACCGGCCGACAGCGCCAGCCCGTCGCCCTCGAGGTCGACCCGCACCGTGCTGCCGTCGAGCACCTCGCCGGACAGCAGCATCCGCGCCAGCGGGTCGCCGATCGCGTTCTGCACGAGCCGCCGCAGCGGACGAGCGCCGTACGCCGGGTCGTAGCCCGTGCGCCCCAGCCACTCCAGGGCCTCAGGGGTGACGTCGAGGCTGATCCGGCGGACCTGGAGCCGCTTCGCCAGCAGCGCCACCTGCAGGTCGACGATGTGGGTCAGCTCGTCGCGGCTCAGCGCGTCGAACATGACGACCTCGTCGAGGCGGTTGAGGAACTCCGGCTTGAAGCTCTGCCGCACCACCGCCATGACCTGCTCACGCTTCACGTCGGCCCCGGTGCTCGGGTCCACGAGGTACGCCGAGCCCAGGTTGGAGGTCAGGATCAGCACCACGTTGCGGAAGTCCACCGTGCGACCCTGCCCGTCGGTCAGCCGGCCGTCGTCGAGCACCTGCAGCAGGATGTCGAAGACCTCCGGGTGGGCCTTCTCGACCTCGTCGAGCAGCACCACCGAGTAGGGCCGACGCCGCACCGCCTCGGTCAGCTGGCCACCCTCCTCGTAGCCGACGTAGCCAGGAGGTGCCCCGACCAGACGCGCCACCGAGTGCTTCTCGGAGTACTCGCTCATGTCGATGCGCACGATCGCGCGGTCGTCGTCGAAGAGGAAGTCCGCGAGCGCCTTGGCCAGCTCGGTCTTGCCGACGCCGGTCGGTCCGAGGAAGAGGAACGACCCGGTGGGCCGGTCGGGGTCGGCGATGCCGGCCCGGGAGCGGCGTACGGCGTCGGAGACGGCCGTGACCGCGGCCCGCTGGCCGATGAGCCGCTCGCCGACGACCTCCTCCATGCGCAGGAGCTTGGCGGTCTCGCCCTCCAGCAGCCGCCCGGTGGGAATCCCGGTCCAGGCCTCCACGACGTCGGCGATCTCCTCCGGCCCGACCTCCTCGTGGACCATCGGCTCGACGCCGTCGTCTCCGGCATCCGTCGCGTGCTCGACCTCGGCGATGCGCTTCTCCAGTGCCGGGATCTCGCCGTACTGGATGCGGCTGGCGCCCTCGAGGTCACCCTCGCGGACCAGTCGCTCGTAGGTCGAGCGCAGCTCGTCGCGCTGCTTGCGCAGCTCGCCGGCGCCCTCGAGGCCGGCCTTCTCCCGCTCCCAGCGCAGCTCCATGACGCGGAGCTCCTCCTGCCGGTCGGCGAGGTCGGCGCGCAGCCGCTTCAGCCGGTCCTTCGACGCCTCGTCGGACTCGCGGGCCAGCGCCAGCTCCTCCATGAGCATCCGGTCCACCCCGCGGCGCAGCTGGTCGAGCTCGACGGGCGACGACTCGATCTCCATGCGCAGCCGGGACCCGGCCTCGTCGACGAGGTCGATGGCCTTGTCCGGCAGGTTGCGCCCGGTGATGTAGCGGTCGGACAGCACCGCGGCCGAGACCAGTGCCGCGTCGGTGATCTTCACCCCGTGGTGGGCCTCGTACTTCTCCTGCAGCCCGCGCAGGATCGCGACGGTGTCCTCCACCGACGGCTCACCCACGAAGACCTGTTGGAAGCGGCGCTCCAGGGCGGGGTCCTTCTCGATGCGCTCGCGGTACTCGTCGAGCGTGGTGGCGCCGATCATCCTCAGCTCACCGCGGGCCAGCATCGGCTTGAGCATGTTGCCGGCGTCCATGGCCGAGTCGCCGCCTGCGCCCGCCCCGACGACGGTGTGGAGCTCGTCGATGAAGGTGATGACCTGCCCGGCGGACTCCTTGATCTCGTTGAGGACGGCCTTGAGGCGCTCCTCGAACTCGCCGCGGTACTTCGCTCCGGCGATCATGGCGCTCAGGTCGAGCGACAGCAGCTTGCGTCCCTTGAGCGAGTCGGGCACGTCGCCGTCGACGATCCGCTGGGCAAGGCCCTCCACGACGGCGGTCTTGCCCACACCGGGCTCACCGATGAGGACGGGGTTGTTCTTGGTGCGACGCGACAGCACCTGCACCACGCGGCGGATCTCCTCGTCGCGGCCGATGACCGGGTCGATGAGCCCGTCATTGGCGCGCTGGGTGAGGTCGACGGCGTACTTCTCGAGCGCCTCGTAGGTGGCCTCGGGGTCGGGACTGGTGACCCGCCCAGGGCGGACCTGCGGCAACGCTCCGCGCAGCGCCTCCGGCGTCGCCTTGGCCTCGACCAGGAGGGTGCGGGCCGGCGACTCGATGGTGGCCAGCGCGATCAGGACGTGCTCGGCGGCGGCGTACTCGTCCTTGAGCTCGGCCGCGACCGACTGCGCGGTCGTCAGGACCTGAAGCACGGCGCGCGCGTACGACGGCCCGGCGACCGTCGAGCCCGACGCAGCGGGGAGGCGCGACACCTGGGCCTTCGTGGCGGCCTCGACCGCCCCGGCGTCGACGCCCGCGCCGGCCAGCAACGGACGGGTCAGGTTCTCCGGCTGCGCCAGCAGGGCGGCGAGCAGGTGGACGACCTCCACCTGCGTGTGGCCCGATCCGGTCGCCTCGGAGATGGCGGCGGCAATCGCCTCTTGTGTCCTGGTCGTGAACTTCGAGCTGTCCATCGGCGTGTCCTTCGTGCTCGGCTGCCTGGAAGAGGTGGGCTGCTTCCTGCCTCCTCAGTCAGTGCAACCCTGCCAAAGTTGAGTCTGTTCCGCTCAACTCCACTATTCTGGCCGAAACTCGTGCCGGGGGGGCGGGACGCCGTAGGTTGGCGACACCTGTCGGATCCCCCGGGAAGGCCTCGTGAGCGCGGCAACGTCAGCATCGACCTGGGTTCGGCGCGCAGGGCGCAACCGGCTCCTGGGCGTCAGCGTGCTCGCGCTCCTGCTCTCCGAGATCGTCTTCGGGCAGATGGCGGTGAAGTTCGCAGCGCCCGGCAGCGCGGTGGCGGCGTACTGGCCCAACTCCGGGATCTCGATCGTCGCCCTCATCCTCACCGCACGTCGGTGGCAGCCGGTCACGCTCGCGGGCATCTTCGTGGTCACGGTCCTGGCCAACCTGGTCGGCGGTCGGGACCTGCAGATCTCGGCCGGCTTCGCGGTGGCCAACACCGCCGAGGCCGCGCTGGCCGTGTGGCTCCTGACGCAGGTCCGCACCGAGCCCGAGCGACCCGGCCCGGGGAGCGCCACCACGCTGACCCACGCTGCTGCGCTGACGAACAGAGACACGGGCGCCGACCAGCGGCCGCGGCTGGAGTCCGTCGAGGACTTCATCCGCCTCTTCGTCGCCTGCGCCTTCGCCTCGGCGTTGGGCGCGGTCCTCGCCGGCGCCACGATCGGACTGCTCGAGGGCGGTGAAGCGGTCGCGGCGGGCCGCGCGGTCCTCGCCTCCCACCTGGCCGCGACGCTGCTCATCGTGCCGCTCTCGATGCGGCTGCCGCGCACCTCGGACCACTCCGCCGGCGCGCTCGAGGTGCTGCTGCAGTGGGCCACGCTCGCGCTGGTCATCGGCACGGTCTTCTTCGGCGCCCAGGCCCTCCCCCTGGTCTTCATCATCTATCCGGTCCTGGTGTGGGGGGCGCTGCGCGCCGAGCCCTGGGTGACCGCCCTCCAGCTGCTGGTCTCCGGAGGCGTCGTCGCCGTCCTGGCCACCACGCGCGGCGGGCCCTACCTCAACGCGATCGCCGACACCGGACAGCCACCCGAGATGGCCGGGACCCTGCTGCAGGCCCACCTGATCGCCTCAGCGCTGGTGACGTTGCCGCTGGCGCTGATGAAGTCGCAGCGGCTGCTGGCGCTCGAGGAGGTCACCCGCAGCCACGAGGAGCTCGACGCGATCCTGGCGGCGACGACCGCCACCGCCATCGTCGGCATCGGGCTCGACGGGAGCGTCGAGTACGTCAACGTCGGAGCCGAGCACCTCACCGGCTACCAGGCCCGCGCCCTGCTCGGGCGGACGACGGTCATGCTGACCGACCGCGGCGAGAAGGACCCCGTCATCGCGTTCAGCGACGACGAGCAGGTCGACGCCGCGGCCCTGCACGGCGTCGTCGATCCGTTGCTCGAGGCCTCCGACGGCACCTACGTCTCGGACTGGGGCTTCCGGCACGCCGACGGCGCCCGACTCACCGCCTCGGTCGCGCTCAGCCGCCGGTACACCTCCACCGGCGCCCCGGCCGGCTACCTCGCCGTGGCCGAGGACGTCACAGATCGCCGGCGCCAGGAGCGGGACGTCCAGGAGGCCCTGGCCTCGGAGAAGCTCGTCGTGGACCGTCTCGCCCAGCTGGACCAGACGAAGAACGACTTCCTCTCCACCGTCAGCCACGAGCTCCGCACCCCGATCACGAGCATCCTGGGCTACTCCCAGCTCCTGCTGGGGCAGGACTCCTCCGACCTGCCGGCCATCCAGCGCCAGGTGGTGGGGCGCATCGAGCGCAACGGTCGTCGGCTCATGGGCCTGATCGAGGACATGCTGGCGATGTCGCAGATCGAGGTCGGCACCTTCGGCCTCACCCGGGTGCCGCTCGACGTCCGCGAGCCCCTGGAGCTGGCCCTGGAGTCGACCCGGCCACTCCTGCCCGCCCGCGAGCTCGAGCTCGAGCAGCACGTCTCCGAGGCGCCGGTGCTCGTCGCCGGCGACGCCGACAAGCTGGAGCGGGCCTTCGAGAACCTGCTCTCCAACGCGGTGAAGTTCTCCAACCCCGGCGAGCAGATCATCATCCGGCTCGCCGCCGTCGCGGGCGAGGCGGTGTTCAGCGTCACCGACACCGGGATCGGCATCGAGCCCGAGGACCGCGAGCAGCTCTTCGAGCGCTTCTTCCGGGGCACGGAGGCCCACACGCTGGCGATCCAGGGCGCGGGCCTGGGGCTGGCGATCGCCGCGACGATCGTCAACGGTCACGACGGGCGCATCGACATCGAGTCGGCTCCCGGACGCGGCAGCACCTTCACGATCCGACTGCCGCTGCTCGAAGAGGTCTGATCGACCTCAGGTGCCGAGGATGGCCTCGACGTGCTCGCGCAGCTCGATCGGCCCGAAGGGCTTGATGATGTAGGTGTCGGCACCCGCCTCCATGCCGGCGGTGACGTCGCTGGCCTGGGCGCGTGCGGTCATCAAGATGATCGGCAGGTCGGCCAGCTTCTCGTCGGCCCGGATCGCACGACAGACCTCGAGCCCGCTCATGCCCGGCATCGTGATGTCGAGCAGCAGCAGCTGCGGCGAGGACGCCCGACAGGCAGCCAACGCCTCTTCGCCGTTGCCGACAGCGGTGACGGTCAGCTCGAGTCCTTCGAGGACGAGCTGCACGAGGTCGCGGATGTCGACGTCGTCTTCGGCCAGGACGACCGTCACGGGAAACACCCCCAAGCTGTCGGCGCCGCGTCACCCCACGCGGACGACTCCGCCACCCCGGGGAGCCAGGACCGATGATAACCGCATTTGCGCCGAAATCTCACGGATTCGACGGACCACGTCGCCACAGCACGATCGAGCGGGCCGGGTCTTGGGCAAGGACGGCGGGCAGGTTCGCCACACTTCCTCGGTCGGCCAGAGCCATCTGGAGAGCATAGCGAACCGCGGCCAGCTCATCCTCGCGTTGCCGCAGCCGGTCCTGGAGCCCGCCCACCATGCTCTCGAGATGGAGGATCCGTCGCACGCCCTCGAGCCCGATGCCGGCAGCGGTGAGCTCAGCGACCTCGCGCAGCAGCTCGATGTCGCGCCAGGAGTAGCGACGCCCGCCGCCGCCGGTGCGCCCGGGCGAGACCAGTCCGAGGCGGTCGTAGGTGCGGAGCGTCTGGGGATGCAGACCGGTCAGCTCGGCCGCTACCGAGATGACGTAGACCGGCACGTCCGGGGCAGGAGGGCTGGGCGCCCGGTTGGGCGCCGGTCCCCCGATCTGCCGGCGCCGCTCAGCCATCGAAGAGCCGTCCGCGCAGGTCGGCCCCCGCCGTCGCCTCGCGGTAGGCCTCCGCCGCCGCGCGGACCTCGTCGGACGGCGAGGCGGGCACCTGGACCTCGACGGTCACGAGCAGGTCGCCCTTGAGCCCGTCGCGGCGTGTGACGCCACGGCCGCGCACGCGGAACGTGCGACCGGTGGGCGTGCCCGGGGGCACCTTGACGGTGACCGGCCCGGTGAGGGTGGGCACCTTGACCTCCGCCCCGAGCACCGCCTCGTCGAAGCTGACGGGCACGGTCAGGGTCACGTTGTCGCCGGCACGGGCGAAGATCCGGTGGGGCTGGACGTGGACGACGACGAAGAGGTCACCCGCCGGACCACCGTTCTCACCTCGGGCACCCTTGCCCCGCAGCTTGATGCGCTGGCCGTCCTTCACCCCGGCCGGGATGCGCGCCTGCACCGAGCGGTCCGAGAGCCCACGCCCCGCTCCCCGGCACACCGGGCAGGGGTCGTCGACGACCATGCCCCTGCCCCGGCACGTCGGGCAGGTCTCGTTGATGGTGAAGGCACCACCGGCCGAGGCGGCGCGCATACCGGCCCCCTGGCAGTCCGGGCACATCCGCGGGACCGTGCCCGTCTTGGCGCCCGTGCCCCGACACGCCTGGCACGGCGCGTCGGAGGCCAGCCGCAGCGAGACGGTCACGCCGTCTACGGAGTCGCTGAAGCCGATGGTCGTGGAGGTCTCCAGGTCGGCCCCGCGTCGGGCGGCCGACCGGGGGCGCCGCTGTCCCGTGCGCGCGCCCCCCTGGGCGCCGCTCCGACCGAAGACGTCGCCCAGCACGTCGGAGAAGCCACCTCCGGCTCCGCCGGCGAACAGGTCGTTGATGTCGAAGGGCACACCCCCGTCGCCGTACCCGCCGTACCCGCCCCCACCCCCGGGGCCGCCGAAGCCACCGCCGGAGAACATCGATCGGGTCTGGTCGTACTCCGCCCGCTTCGCGGTGTCGCCGACGACGTCGTAGGCCTCGGCGACCGCCTTGAAGCGCTCCTCGGCCGCCGTGTCACCGGGGTGGGAGTCGGGGTGGCTCTCCCGCGCCAGCTTCCGGTAGGCCTTCTTGATCGCGGCTGCGGGCGCGTCCTTGGCCACGCCGAGGACCTGGTAGAAGTCCTTGGTCGCCCAGTCGGCGTGGGTCATGGCTCACCTCCCGTGCTGATTCAGGCCTGCGGCTGGTCCGTGGGCGGCACCCCGGACGGGGTCCCGGACGGGTCCGGGTCGACCACGGTCACCATCGCCGGGCGCACCACGCGCTCGCCGATGCGGTAGCCCGCCTGCACGATCTTGTCGCACGTGGTCGTGTCGACCTCGCTGGACAGGCCGTGCATGAGGGCCTCGTGGACGCGCGGGTCGAACGGGTCGCCGGAGCTGCCGAACTTCTCGAGCCCCTGCCCGGTCACGATCCGCTCGAGCGCCTCCGAGACGGCCTTGAAGCCACCGGTGAGCTCGCCGTGCTCGCGAGCCCGGTCGACGTCGTCGAGGACCGGCAGCAGCGCCGAGAGCACCGAGAACGTCGCGTTCTGCTTGACCAGCTCACGGTCACGGTCGACGCGACGCTTGTAGTTGAGGAACTCTGCCTGGACCCGCTGGAGGTCCGCGGTCAGCTCGGCGGCCCGCACCTCGGTCTCGGAGGCGGCCGATCCCGGGGCCGTGGCGTCAGCGCCCGACCCGTCCGCCTCACCGGCCAGGGCCGCGTCGGACGCGGCCCCGTCGGCAGGGAGGTCCGCGGGCGAGGCTCCCGGAGCCTCGGACCCCGGGCCCCGCCCCGAGACCGTCTCGTCGACGGTCTCGGGGTCGAAGTCGACCTGTCCCTCGTCGGGGAACTGGGTCACTTGTCCTCCTCCTCCTCGTCGACGATCTCGGCGTCGACCACGTCGTCGTCGGCGTCGCCGGTGCCGGCGTCACCAGCTCCGGAGGCGGCCTGGTCGGCCTCGCCGGCGGCGTACATCGCCGCGCCCATCTTCTGGCTGGACTCGCCCAGCTTGGCCGCGGCAGCACCGATCTCGTCACCAGCGGTGTCGGAGGTGTCCTCCAGCGCCTTCTTCAGCGACTCGATGTCGGCCTGGACCTCGGTCCTGACGTCCTCGGGGATCTTCTCCTCGTTCTCGGAGAGGAACTTCTCAGTCGAGTACACGAGCGTCTCGGCCTGGTTGCGGACCTCGACGGTCTCGCGACGCTTGGCGTCCTCCTCGGCGTACTGCTCGGCCTCGCGGACCATGCGGTCGATGTCGTCCTTCGACAGCGCGGACCCGCCCGTGATCGTCATCTTCTGCTCGCGCCCGGTGCCGCGGTCCTTCGCGGAGACCTGCACGATGCCGTTCGCATCGATGTCGAAGGTGACCTCGATCTGCGGGACGCCACGGGGAGCCGGCGGGAGGCCGGTCAGCTCGAAGTTGCCGAGCGGCTGGTTCTGCGCCGCCATCTGACGCTCACCCTGGAAGACCTGGATCATCACCGAGGGCTGGTTGTCGTCGGCGGTGGTGAACACCTCGGACTTCTTGGTCGGGATGGTGGTGTTGCGCTCGATGAGCTTGGTCATCACCCCGCCCTTGGTCTCGATGCCCAACGACAACGGGGTGACGTCGAGGAGCAGCACGTCCTTGACCTCGCCCTTGAGGACGCCGGCCTGGAGCGCGGCGCCCACGGCGACGACCTCGTCGGGGTTGACGCCCTTGTTGGGCTCCTTGCCACCGGTGAGCTCACGGACGACGTCGGCCACGGCCGGCATGCGGGTGGAGCCGCCGACGAGCACGACGTGGTCGATCTTGGAGACGTCGACGCCCGCGTCCTTGATGACCGAGCGGAACGGCGACTTGGTGCGCTCGAGCAGGTCGGAGGTCAGCTTCTGGAACTCCGAGCGGCTCAGACGCTCCTCGAAGTGCAGCGGGCCGTTCTCGCCGTGCGTGATGTAGGGCAGGTGGATGGTGGTCTCGGTCGAGGACGAGAGCTCGATCTTCGCCTTCTCCGCGGCCTCCTGCAGACGCTGCTTGGCGATCTTGTCCTTGGCGAGGTCGACGCCGTTGTTGTCCTTGAACTTCTTGATCATCCACTCGACCAGGCGCAGGTCCCAGTCGTCGCCGCCGAGGTGGTTGTCACCGGAGGTCGCCTTGACCTCGATGACACCCTCGCCGATCTCGAGCAGGGAGACGTCGAACGTGCCGCCGCCGAGGTCGAAGACCAGGATCGTCTGGTCGTCGCCCTTGTCGAGGCCGTAGGCCAGGGCGGCCGCGGTGGGCTCGTTGACGATGCGGGACACCGTGAGGCCCGCGATCTCGCCGGCCTCCTTGGTGGCCTGGCGCTGCGCGTCGGAGAAGTACGCCGGCACGGTGATGACCGCGTCGGTCACCGTCTCGCCGAGGTAGGCCTCTGCGTCGCGCTTCAGCTTCTGCAGCACGAACGCCGAGATCTGCTGCGACGTGAAGTCCTTGTCGTCGATCTTCTGCGACCAGTCGGTGCCCATGTGGCGCTTGACCGAACGGATCGTCCGGTCGACGTTGGTCACGGCCTGCCGCTTGGCGACCTCGCCGACGAGGACCTCGCCGTTCTTGGCGAACGCGACGACGGACGGGGTGGTCCGTGCGCCTTCCGCGTTCGCGATGACGGTGGGTTCTCCACCTTCGAGCACCGCGACGACCGAGTTGGTGGTCCCGAGGTCGATACCGACCGCTCGTGCCATGTTGTCCTACCTCCACGCTGTTGGGGGCCGGTGCTCCGTGTCACGGAGTCCACCGGAGGGGTGCGGGGGGCCCGGGGACCGGGCCTCTCAGCGAACCGTTCCGGCCGCTGTCCACGAGTGTGTCAAACAAGTTGAGCCCGTTCAACTCAACTTTGCCCCTCAGGCCTGTGAGGCGGGCGACATGCCGACGGTGGTGGTGCGGGGCAGACTGGGGCGATGACGTCAACGACTCTGGGGACGATCGACCTCGACCTCGGCCGGGCGCTCCGAGCAGCCGGTTTGCGGTGGGACCCGAGACCGGGCGACCACTTCGTCGTACCCGACCGCGACCTGGATGACACCGTCTTCGTGCTGAGTCACATGGTCGTCGAGGTGATCGACACTCCGGTGGGGCCGATGCTCGCCTTCAACGGCACCACCGAGTGGGCCCTGGACAGCATCGAGGTCGACGAAGCCGTCTGGCTCCCGCTCGAGCACCAGCTGCGCGACCTCCTCGGTGACGCCTTCGTGTCGCTGGAGGCGGTGCCCAGCGACGACCCCGCGACCCGCGGGTACGCCGTGACCGCGCGCGTCGACGTGGGAGGAGGCGCCGGACAGGGCGCGGCCGAGGGCGGGACCGGGCGGTTCGTCGACGTCACGGCCGCAGCGGCGTACGCCCGGGCCGTGGTGGCGCTCAGCCGACGGTGACGGTGACCGTGTTCGAGCCGCGTTCCTCGGCGTCGTCGTAGACGCGGAAGACCTGCTCGCCGGTGCGACTGGTCTGGATCCAGGTCTCGAAGGAGCCACCCTGGACGTTGGCGGTCACCGGGAAGTCGGTCCAGGTGCCGTTCTCGCGACGCTGGATCTGCAGCGAGGCACCCTCGCCGTCGACGTACACGCCGTTGAAGTTGATGCGCTCGCCGGCACCGACCTGCTGAGGGGCCACGAAGAGCGTGACCTTGGCCTTCGTCGGCTCCTTGGTCTGCTTCAGCGGCTCGGAGCTCGGGGTCTCGACGCCCGGGATCTTCGGGTCGTCGTCGGCCCCCTTGGTCTCCTCGTAGTCCGGGATGAACAGCGACTGCTCGTTCTCCTGATCCGCCACCTGCGCGGAGCCGCCGACGACGTCCTTGAGGGCGATCATCGCGACCCCCCCGATGACCAGCCCGACCACCACGGCGACACCGAGCATGGCGGCGGCCGCGGTGAGCAGAGCCCGCCCCGGTCGCTCGTCCTCGTACTTGGCCATGGGCCCAGTGTCACCCACCACACCAGGACCGGGCCACCCGGGCGTCACTCACGCTCGTCGCACCACAGATCTCCTCGACCGGCGCGGACGCTCGCGGTGTCGCCCTCGACCTCCACGGCCGCGTTCGTCACCAGGGGCTGCGTTCTCCTGAGCACCGGCAGCATCTCGGCCAGCGACGCCTGGACCTCGGGGTAGACGCCGCAGATGCCACCGGCGGGAGGTGTACGTCGTGAGCAGGTCGTCGACGGCGACCCGGTCGAGCAGGAGACCGAGCGACCCGCCTCGTCAGCAGGGAGGGACACCGCCCGGATCGAGTGAGTCCGGACCGAGGGCCCGGCGGTCCAGACCTCCGCCCCTCGTCGGTATCAACCCGACGCGTCGACACTCGTCAGCATCCGGCACCCCGTCACCCGCGGTTCGCGTGCCCTTCCGACGCACCACCACCCACGCGCCACGAGCGCGCAACCCGGCCCTCGGCCCTCACGAAAGGACCCCATCATGACCGACGCGGTCTTCACCCCCACCCAGCTCTCCGACTCGGTCCCCCACCAGACACGCCGCGCGGCGACCATGCCCGACGCGGGCGCCGCACTCGCCGAGCTGCACGCGCTGCTGCCCGGCCAGGTGACCGGTCCCGAAGACCCGGCCTGGGCAGGCGCCCGCCTCGGTTGGGTCGTCAACGTCGCGCAGCAGCCGGCCGCCGTCGTCGTCGTACGTGACGTCGACGACGTCGTCGCCGCGGTCACCTGCGCGGCGCGCCACGGGCTGAGCGTCTCCGCCCAGCCCGTGGGTCACGGGGCGACCGAGGCCCTCACCGGCACCGTCCTGCTCCGCACCGGGGCGCTGCAGGAGATCCAGGTCGACGGCGACCACCGCATCGCCCGCGTCGGGGCCGGCGTGAAGTGGGGCGCTCTTCTCGCCGCGGTGGAGCCCACCGGGCTCATCGCCCCCGCCGGCAGCAGCCCGGACCCGAGCGTCGTGGGCTTCACCCTGGGCGGCGGTCTCAGCTGGTTCAGCCGCTCGCTCGGCACCGCGGCCGAGCACGTCGAGGCCTTCGAGATCGTCGACGCCGTCGGCGCACCCCGCCGGGTGACGGCGTCCTCGGACCCGGACCTGTTCTGGGCCATGTGCGGTGGTGGCGGGGACTTCGCCATCGTCACCGCGATGGAGCTGCGGCTCACCGAGGCGCCGCCGGTGATCGGCGGCCGGATGATGTGGCCGATCGAGATGGCCTATCCGGTGCTGCACGCCTACCGGGCCGCGACGCTGGCGGCTCCGGAGGCGCTGACCCTGTGGGGGCACCTCTTCCGGTTCCCGCCGATGCCCGAGCTCCCCGAGGCCATCCGCGGCAAGTCCTTCGTGGCCGTGGACCTCACCTTCCTGGGCGAGGAGTCCGACCTCGCCCCCCTGCTCGAGCCGCTGCGCAGCATCCCGGCGCTCGTCATGGACACCGTGGGTCACGTGCCGCTGGGGCAGCTCGGCGACATCGCCGCGGAGCCGATCGACCCGATGCCGGTGATGGAGTCCTCCGGCCTCCTGGCCGACCTGGACGACGTCACCCTGGACCGGCTCCTCGCGGCCGCCGGGGCGAACGCCGAGCTCGCGCTCAACGTGGTGCAGATCCGGCACCTCGGGGGTGCGATGTCCCGGTCGACGACGGCGGACGTGCCGCAGGGCGGGATCACCGAGAACTACTCGTTCTTCACCCTGGGCGTGCCGGCCGTGCCCGAGCTGGTGGGTCCGATCGAGGCCGGGTTCGCCGCGGTCAGGGGAGCCCTGGCCGACCAGACGACGGATCGCGATTTCTTCAACTTCCGGGGCTCGAGCAGCGACGCGACGTCCTGCTTCTCCCCCGAGGTGGCCGAGCGGCTGCGTGCGGTGAAGGCCTCCGCGGACCCCCGGGGCGTCATCCGCAGCAACCGCCCCACCGGCTGAACCCGCGAGTCGGGATCAGTCGGTGTCGCCCGACGACGAGGACGCGACGCTGCCCCAGGCCGACTCGGCCCCGGAGTGTCCGATGAGGGCGACCTGCACCAGCGTGCCGACGGAGACGACGACGCCGGCCACCGCGAGCGCGACCGCGACGCCCTTGGACGGTGTCGAGCCGCGTCGCCTCAGGAAGGTCAGCGCCAGCGCGACGGCGAGCATGCCCAGGCACCACCAGATGAGCATCTCGCCGAGCTCGGCGTGCTTCTCGATCAGCGAGGTCTCACCCACCCGCTCCTCGAGGTCCTCCCCCGAGCTGGTCGAGATCGGCGCGAGCACCGTGGAGAGCACGGCCAGCCCCAGGGGAAGCCAGCCCGCCCAGGCCCGGAACCGTGGCACCAGCACCGCCAGCAGCAGCACGAGCGCCGTCAGCGGAACCAGCACCACCGTGGCGTGGACGACGAGCGGGTGGACGGGGAGTCCGAAGACGGTCTCGGGCACGGCGCCTCCTGGGTGACGTCGGGCCGGTGGCCGCGACGGAGGTTCCACTCTGGCACTGCCACCCCGAGGAGGTCCGGTGAGTCACCTGCGTGTCACCCCTGACTCCACCGCCGCACGACACGCCGACTCGCGGGGTCGGATCAGACGGGGGTGACGACGATCCGGGCGCCGCGGTCCGGGACGCTGGTGATGTTGCGGACCCGTGGGGAGTCGTCGTGCCCGGCCAGCACGTCGACGTCGTGGGCCGTCAGCACCTCGCGCAGCACCTCGACGCCCTCCATCAGCGAGAAGCCCGCGCCGATGCAGCGTCGTACCCCGCCGCCGAACGGGATCCAGGTGTTCGGCCGGACCTGCTCGTCGAGGAAGCGGGTGGGCCGGAACTCCTCGGGCTGCGGGAAGTTGTCCGGATCGGCGTGGGCGAGCAGGATCGAGGGCCCCACCGAGACGCCGGCGGGCAGCTCCTTGCCGCCCAGCACCGAGGGCTTCATGAGGAAACGCACCACCATCGGGATGATCGGGTGCAGCCGCAGCGACTCCTTCATCACCGCCTCGAGGTAGTCCTCGTCGCCGTTGCGGGCCGCCTGCTGCGCCCTGCGCATCAGCTCCGGGTGGCGACCGAGCTCGTAGAGGGCCCAGGCCAGCCCGGAGGCGGTCGTCTCGTGGCCGGCGAGCAGCAGCGTGACGAGCTGGTCGCGCAGCTCCGCGTCGGTCAACGGCGCCTCGCCCTCCGACTCCCCCACCAGCAGCAGCTGGGACAGCACGTCGGTCCGCTCCGCCACGTCGGTGGCCGCCCGACGCTCGGAGATCTCGGCGTAGAGCAGCCGGTCGAGCTCGCGCTGCACCTCGACGACCTTCTTCCAGGGACCGAACCTCTGCAGCACCGGGTAGCCCCAGCCGAGCAGCACGATCGGCTTCACGTCGACGGTGGCGTTGACCAGCGGGCGCAGCCGGGCGAGCCGGTCCTCGTCGGCCACCCCGAAGACGACCCGCAGGATGACCTCCAGCGTCAGGGCGTTCATCCGCTCGAGGCTGCGGATCTCCTCACCGGCGGGCCAGGACGCCACCTCCTCGCGCGCGAGGAGCGCGACGACCGTCCGGTAGCCCTCCATCGCGGAGGGCCGGAAGGCCGGCATCAGCAGCTTGCGGGCCCGCTTGTGCTCGGCTCCGTCGACGAGCAGCAGCGAGTGCTCGCCCATGATCGGGCCCAGCACGGCGTTGCCCTTCCCGGCGTGGAAGACGTCGGGGTCGCTGCCGAAGATCTCCTTGGTCACCGACGTCCGGCTGAACAGCACCAGCGGTCGCCCCTCGGGCAGGAGCCTGACGGTGGCGACGTCGCCGTACCGCTTCTTCAGCCACGGGACGAACTGGTGGCGGTAACGCATGAGCGCCGCCGACTGCACGATCGCCGGTCCGCGCGGCCCTCGCGGCAGGCCGGTCCGGGGCACGGGTGCGTGCCTGCGCTGGCCCAGCGACATCTGGGACAGCCGGTCGTCGGTGCTGGTCGTCATCGTCCGGATACTACCGGTATCCGAGGATGAGGCGGCGGTCGGCGGTCCGGAGAGGTGGCGATCGGGGCACACTCGCCTGGTCCGTGCAGCTCAGAGGTCGAGCGGAGTCGCGAGAGGGACGCCGGGACGGTAGGCCAGGTGGAGGTACGACGGCGCGGCCAACGCGACCAGGTCGGCCCGCGCCCCGACGCGGAGGTGGCCGACGTCGTCGCGCCGCAGCGCCCGCGCCCCGCCCAGCGTCGCGGCGGTCAGCGCCTCGGCCGGTGTCAGCCCCATCTCGCGGACCCCCAGCGCCAGGCAGAACGGCATCGAGGAGGTGTAGCAGGACCCCGGGTTGCAGTCGCTGGCCAGGGCGACGGCCACGCCGGCGTCGAGCAACGCCCGGGCGTCGGGGTAGGGCGAGCGGGTCGAGAACTCCACGCCCGGCAGCAGCGTGGCCACCGTCCCGCTGTCGCGCAGCGCGGTCACGTCGGCCCCGCTGAGGTAGGTGCAGTGGTCCACCGCCGCCAGCCCGAGCTCGCAGGCCAGCTGCACGCCGAGCCCCGGGCCGAGCTGGTTCGCGTGCAGCCGCCCCTTCAACCCGGCGGCCGCGCCGGCGACCAGCACTGCGCGGGCCTGGTCGACGTCGAAGGCACCCCGCTCGCAGAAGGCGTCGATCCACCGGGCGTACGGCGCACACGCCTCGAGCATCGGTCCGGTCACGAGGTCGACGTAGCCGGCCGGGTCGTCGACGTACTCCTCGGGCACGACGTGCGCGCCGAGGAAGGTGGTCTCGGACGTGAAACGAGAGGCGATGGCGAGCGCCCGCGCCTCGTCGTGGACGGTGAGCCCGTAGCCGCTCTTCACCTCCACGGTGGTGGTGCCCTGAGCCCGCATCTCGCCGAGGTGGCGCAGCAGCCCGGCCTCCAGCTGCTCGTCGGCAGCGGCACGCGTCGCGGCCACCGTCGTGCGGATCCCGCCGCCGTCGTAGCGGCGACCGGCCATGCGGGCCTCGAACTCGCCCGAGCGGTCGCCGGCGAACAGCAGGTGGCTGTGGGAGTCGACGAAGCCCGGGATCACTGCACGCCCGCCCAGATCCACGTGCTCGTCGGCCGGGGGCGCCAGCTGCGCCGGCCCGGTCCACGCCACGCGGCCGCTCTCGACGACGACGGCGGCGTCACGCACCAGCCCCAGGGGACCGGGGTGCTGGGGGTCGTGGGTGACGAGCTCGGCGACACCGGTGACCACGACGCTCGCGCTCACGGGTCCCCCCAGACCGCGGCGATGGCGGCGTCGAGCTCGCGGCCCACCGCCTCGTGGTCACCGGCGAAGACCACCCGGCCACCCGAGAGGACGTGGCGCACGTCGGCGGCCCCGGCGGCGAAGACCGCGGTCTCGGCCGTCGCGCCGCCGCCGGCGGTGCGCGGACTGGTCAGGTCGAGCGTGACGAGATCGGCGCGGGCTCCGGCCGCGATGCGCCCGGCGTCGCCGAACCCGAGCGACCGGTGGCCGGCGACGCTGCCGGCCCGCAGCAGGTCCGCAGCGCGCCAGTGCCCACGGGCCAGGGCCCGCAGCCGCTCGTCGAGCTCGACCGCCCGCATCTCCTCGAACGGGTCGACCACGGCATGGCTGTCGGAACCCACGGTGAGGTGGGCACCGGCCTGGGCCAGCTCCCGCGAGGGCCCGATCCCGTCCCCGAGGTCGCGCTCGGTGGTGGGGCAGAAGCAGACCGCACAGCCGGCGGCACCCAGCCGACCCACGTCGGTGCCGGTGAGGTGGGTGGCGTGGACCGCGGTGGTGCGGTCGGTCAGCGCCCCGGCCTCGTCGAGGACCTCGGCCGGGGTCCGCCCGTAGGCCGCCAGGCACTGCTCGTTCTCGGCCACCTGCTCGGAGAGGTGGACGTGCAGGGGCGTCTCGAAGCGGTCGGCCCACTCGGCCACCAGGCGCATGTCGCGCAACGGCACCGCGCGCACCGAGTGCAGGGCGGCGCCGACCACCACGTCACCGCCGAGCTCGGCGGTCAGCTCGTCGGTGCGCTCCTGCCAGGCCTCGGCCGTGCCGTCGCTGAAGCGGCGCTGCACTCCCTCCACCGGGAGAGCGCTGCCGTCGCCGGCGAGCCCCGCGCTGAGGTAGCAGGTGTCGAGGAGCGCCAGCCGCACCCCCGCCGCGGCCGCGGCCTCGACGAGCGCCTCGGCCATCACGTTCGGCTCGTTGTACGGCGAGCCGTCGAGCTGGTGGTGCAGGTAGTGGAACTCGCCCACGGCGGTGTAGCCCGCCGAGGCCATCTCCCGGAAGACCGCCGTGGCCAGGGCCCGGTAGCCGTCGGGGTCGAGCCGTCCGGCCAGGTCGTACATCTGCTCACGCCACGTCCAGAACGACCCCTCCCCCCGTTGCGTGCGCCCCCGCAAAGCACGGTGGAAGGCGTGGCTGTGGCCGTTGGCGAAGCCCGGCAGCGTCAGCCCCGGCAGCCGCACCGCCGCCGGGTCGAGACGCGCCTCGCGGGCGTCCTCGACGGTGACGATGCGTCCGTCGGCGACCGTCACGGCGACGTCGCTGCGCACCTCCTCGAGGCCGGAGGGGCCGGGCAGCCAGGCGTGCTCGAGCCGGTAGGTGACGGGCGGGTGGTAGGTCACAGGGCCCCCTGGGGGTCGGGATCGGCGGCCACGCCGCCGGCGCTGGTCAGCAGGAGCTCGAGGGTGTCGGCGAGCGCGGCCACCCCGGCCAGGCAGTCGTCGGTCTCCGCGTGCTCGTCGGGCGAGTGCGAGACGCCGGTGGGGTTCCGGACGAACAGCATGCCGGTGGGGACGCCGGCGCCGGACAGCACCCCGGCGTCGTGCCCGGCCGCGGTCGCGATCACCGGGAGCGGCGCCGACCCGGCCTCCGCCAGGTGCCGGGCGATCCGACGCCCCAGCCCGGGTTCGAAGGCGACGGCCGCGGTGACCGACTCGGCCAGGATCTCCAGCCCCGTGCCGTCGTCCCCGGCACGGGCACCGGCCACCTGACCGATCAGCGCCACGAGCTCCTCGAGCGCCACGGTGGAGTCGGCGCGCGCGTCGAGCCAGGCGGTCACCCGCGAGGGGATGGCGTTGGTGCCGTTGGGCTCGACCCGGACCCGACCGAAGGTGGCCCGTTGCCCGGCGGCGCGGGCCGCCTCCCGGGCGGCGAGGACGGCGTGGGCGTAGGTCGTCATGGGGTCGCGCCGGTCCGCCATCGCGGTGGCGCCGGCGTGGTCGGCACGCCCGGTGAAGTCGAAGCGGTAACGCCCGTGCGGCCAGATGCCCTCCGCGACCCCGACCGCCGCACCCCGGTGGACGAGGTCGCGGCCCTGCTCGACGTGCAGCTCGAGGAAGACCCCCACGCCGGCCAGCAGGTCGGAGCCGTGGCCCGGGCCGGGCACGAGGTCGCCGTACGCCACGCCGTCGCGGTCACGGAGGTCCCGTGCCTCCTCCCAGCCCAGAGCGCCGGCGGCCAACCGTGAGCCCAGGCACGCGACCGGGAAGCGGGAACCCTCCTCCTCGCTGAAGACGGCGATGCCCAGCGGACGCCCCGGCTCCAGGCCCCGCTCGCGCAGGAGGTCGACCGCCGCCAGCGCGGACACGACGCCGAGCGGGCCATCGAAGGCACCGCCCTGGACGACGGAGTCGAGGTGGGATCCCGTGAGCACAGCCTTCTGGTCACCATGACTCGATAGCGGGTCCCACCAGGCGACCACGTTGCCGAAGCCGTCCTCCTCCACCCGCAGGTCACGACGCCCGCACCCCTCGAGGAACCAGGACCGGGCCTCTCGCTCGGCAGCGGTGAAGGGTTGGCGCAGGTAGCCACCGGAGGTGGCGCGCCCCACCGGCGCGAGCTCCTCCCACATCGCCTCGAAGCCGGGCGTCGTCATCGGGTGGTCCCTCCGTGTCGTGCGGCATGGTGACCGGCCCCCGGCCGGGAGCCGGTGACGCTGCGTGTGATTCTGGTGCTGTGGAGCTGAGCGAGGCGGTACGCCGCCGCCGGATGGTCCGAAACTACTCGCCCGAGCCGGTCGACCCCGACGTGGTGGACCGCGTCCTCGCCGCCGGCCACCGTGCCCCCAGCGCGGGCAACAGCACCGGCTGGGCGTTCCTCGTGCTCGACTCCCCCGGGGACGTCGCGCGCTACTGGCGCGCTACGGCCGGCGACCGCGTCGACGCCCCGGACCGCTGGCTGCGCGGCATGATGACCGCACCCGTGCTCGTCCTCCCGATGAGCTCCAAGGACGCCTACCTCGACCGCTACGCCGAGCCTGACAAGGGCTGGACCGACCGTGACGAGGCGCGCTGGCCGGTGCCCTACTGGCACACCGACGCGGCGATGGCGGCCATGCTCATGCTGCTGACAGCGACAGACGAGGGCCTGGGGGCGTGCTTCTTCGGGGTGCCGGCGCCCGCCGTGGACCGGTTCCGGACCGAGTTCGGCGTGCCGGAGACCCACACGCCGGTCGGGGTCGTCTCGCTCGGGCACCGCACCGACGACCTCGGGTCGTCGGGATCGGCCCGTCGCGGACGTGCTCCCCTCTCCTCGGTGACCCACCGCGGCCACTGGGGAGCCCCAGCCGCCGGTTGAGACGCGCGGGACGGGAGTGACGTCTGGGTGGCGTGGGGCGCTCGCTCGCGGGGCACGCTCGCCGTGTCGGCCACGATCCCCGTATTTCTCCCCGTGTCTTCCTGGTCTTCCGACCTGGACAATCGACCAGTGAGGGCATGAGACCTCTCGCTGCTGCTTTGCGGCCTGTCGCCGGGCCGGAAGGGCAGACGCGCAGCGTCGCCTCGGACACACTGGGAGGATGTCCTGGGCGACGCTGCCGCGCGAGCGTCTTGCACGGGGCGCCGGACCGGTGCCCCGATGAACGCGCTCGCGCTGGATGCGACCCCCTTCGTGGGGCGTCGCCGCGAGCTCGCCGACCTGCGCCGCGTCCTCGCCTCGGCCCGCCTGGTGACGCTGACCGGCGTCGGCGGCGCGGGCAAGACCCGGCTCGCGGTCTCGTACGCCGAGGCCGAGGGCGGTCGGTCCGCGGTCTGGACGGTCCCGCTGGCCGACGTGACCGAGTCCCACCTGGTCGGGCTCGCCGTGGTGGAGGCCCTCGGCCTGCACATCCGTCCGACCGACAGCCCGGTCGAAGCCGTGGCCGAGCTGGTCGCCGACCAGCCGACCCTGCTCGTGCTGGACAACTGCGAGCAGGTCGGCGACGCCGCGGCGTTCCTGGTCGTCGAGCTGCTGGAGCGGTGCCCCCATCTGCGGGTGCTCACCACCAGTCGTCACGCCCTCGGCGTCCGAGGCGAGGTGGTCTACCCGGTGCCTCCGCTGTCGGTCCCGGCACCCGACGCGGACGTCACGCTGGCCGAGCTCGAGCGCTATGACGGCGTCCGGCTCTTCCTGCAGCGTGCCGCCGCCGCCATGCCAGGCTTCCGGGCCTCCGAGGCGAGCGCGCCGGCGATCGCCCGGCTCTGCGGGGCCCTGGAGGGCCTCCCCCTCGCCCTCGAGCTGGCCGCCGCCCGCATCACCGCCCTCACCCCGGAGGTCATGATCGAGCGGCTCGAGGACCGCTACCGCCTGCTGAGCCGCGGGTACGCCGACACCCCGAACCGGCAGCGGTCCCTCCTCGCCTCGGTGACCTGGAGCTACGACCTCTGCACGCCGCACGAGCGGCTGTTGTGGGCCCGGCTGTCGGTCTTCGCCGGTGGCTTCGGGCTCGAGGCGGCGGAGTACGTCTGCAGTGGGAGCGGGCTGGCGCCCGGTGAGGTCCTCGACGTCCTGCAGAACCTCATCGACAAGTCGCTCGTGACCCGCGACCCGGCCGACGACCTCCACTACCGGATGCTCGAGACGATCCGTCAGTTCGGCATGGGCCGGCTGGCCGAGGCCGGCGAGTTCGAGCACTACCGTCATCGTCACGAGCAGTGGTTCGTCGACCTCGCCACCCGCCTCGGCACCGAGTGGACCGGACCGATGCAGGGCATGTGGCTCGAGCACTGGCGCCGCAACCACGCCAACCTCCGCGTCGTCCTCGAGCACTGCGCCGGGCATCCCGAGGACGCCGCCACCGCGCTGCGGATGGTCATGGCCCTGGAGGGCTACTGGCTCGTGACGGGACTGTTGGCCGAGGCCCGGCACTGGCTCGAGCTCGCACTGTCCCACGACAGCGGACCGGTGCCCGAGCGGGCGCTCGCGCACGGAATGCTCGCCTACCTCGCTGCCATCCGCGGCGACCCCGAGGACGCCGCGGAGCACCTGCGCGAGAACGACGCGCTGCTGGCCCAGGAACCGTCCGCCTTCCTGCACGCCTACCGCGCCTTCGCCGGTGCCTCGGTGGCCTTCTTCGCCGGCGAGATGGACGAGGCCCTGACACTGGCCGAGGAGTCCGTCGCCCGGTTCGAGAGCGTCGGCGTGGTCAACCACGTCAGCGTCGCCCTCATGATCAGCGGCGTCTGCCACGACCACCGCGGCGAGCGCGAGACCGCCGAGCGCGCCATCGACGCCTGTCTCGAGCTCACCCGAGCCGCCGGCGAGCTCTACACCCGCTCCCTGGCCCTGTGGTGGCGCGGCGTCGCCGCTCGGGAGGCCGGCGATCTCGACCGTGCCGCGGACCTCCAGCTCGAGGCCCTGCGGATGAAGGAGACCCTTCGCGACCAGCCCGGACTGGCCATGGTGCTCGAGGCGCTCGCCGGAATCGCCTCGGCGCACGGCGACGGCGAGCGGGCCGCCACCCTGCTCGGCGCGGCCCAGACCATCTGGACCTACGTCCAGGGGGCGCCGGCCGCAGCCCCCTTCATCGCCGCCGAGCGCGAGGTCGGAGAGACGCTCGCACGCTCCCTGCTGGCCGAACGCACCTTCGGGCGCGCCTTCCGGCAGGGCCTGACCATGGGCACCACCGAGGCCGTCCGCTACGCCCGCGGCTCCGACGTCGCCGCCCCTGGACCGGGCCAGCAGCGTCTGTCCGGCAACGGCACGACCCTGACCGCGCGCGAGGCGGAGGTCGCGGCGCTGCTGGGTGAGGGACTGTCGAACCAGGAGATCGCCGACCGGCTGGTGATCTCCATCCGCACCGCGCAGGGACACGTGGAGAACATCCTGCGCAAGCTCGGCCTCAGCTCCCGGGCCCAGGTCGCCGCGTGGATCGTGTCGCGCACCCACGCCGCCGCCGACTCCTGACCCGCCCGGGGACCCCTGCTCAGGCCTCACGCATCGGGACGCGTACGCCGCGCCGCTCGGCGACCTCGACCGCCCGTTCGTAGCCCGCGTCGGCGTGGCGGATGACGCCCGTCCCGGGGTCGTTGGTCAGCACCCGCTCGATCTTCTGGGCCGCCAGGTCGGTGCCGTCGGCGACGCACACCTGGCCGGCGTGGATCGAGCGACCCATGCCGACCCCTCCGCCGTGGTGGATCGAGACCCAGGTCGCTCCGGAGGCCGTGTTGACCAGCGCGTTGAGCAGCGCCCAGTCGGCGATGGCGTCGGAGCCGTCGAGCATCGCCTCGGTCTCGCGGTAGGGGCTGGCCACCGAGCCGCAGTCGAGGTGGTCGCGCCCGATGACGATCGGGCCCTTCAGCTCCCCGCTGGCCACCATCTCGTTGAACTTCAGCCCGGCCCGGTGGCGCTCGCCGTACCCGAGCCAGCAGATGCGCGCGGGCAGGCCCTGGAAGGCGACCCGCTCACCCGCCATGGTGATCCACGTGCGGAGGCGCTCGTTGTCACCGAAGAGCTCGAGGATGGCGCGGTCGGTCGCGGCGATGTCGGCAGGATCCCCCGACAGCGCAGCCCAGCGGAAGGGGCCCTTGCCCTCGCAGAACAGCGGCCGGATGTAGGCAGGCACGAATCCGGGGAAGGCGAAGGCCCGGTCGTAGCCGCCCTTGCGCGCCTCGTCACGGATGGAGTTGCCGTAGTCGAAGACCTCCGCGCCGCGGTCGGCGAAGCCGACCATCGCCTCGACGTGGCGCGCCATGGACTCCCTCGCCCGGAGGGTGAAGGCTGCCGGGTCCTTCTCGCTCAGCTCGGCCCAGTCCTCGACCGCGACACCGGAGGGCAGGTAGAACAGCGGGTCGTGGGCACTGGTCTGGTCGGTCACGATGTCGATGGGCGCCTCGCGGCGCAGCAGCTCCGGCACCAGGTCGGCGGCGTTGCCCAGCACCCCGATCGACAGGGCGCGGCGCTCGTCGCGGGCCGCCACGGCCAGCTCGAGGGCGTGGTCCAGGGAGTTCGCGCGGACGTCGAGGTAGCGGTGCTCGATGCGACGGTCGATGCGCGCCGGGTCGCACTCGATGCAGATCGCGACGCCGTCGTTCATCGTGACCGCCAGCGGCTGGGCGCCGCCCATGCCGCCGAGGCCGGACGTCAGGGTGATGGTGCCGGCCAGCGACCCTCCGGCGCCGGTGATCGTGCCCGTGGTGAGCTTCTCCGCCACCGCGGCGAACGTCTCGAAGGTGCCCTGCAGGATCCCTTGGGTGCCGATGTAGATCCAGGACCCGGCGGTCATCTGGCCGTACATGGTCAGTCCGAGGTGCTCGAGGCGCCGGAACTCCTCCCAGCTCGCCCAGTCGCCGACCAGGTTGGAGTTGGCGATGAGCACCCGCGGCGCCCACTCGTGGGTGCGGAAGACACCGACCGGCCGCCCGCTCTGCACGAGCATGGTCTCGTCGTCGGCCAGCGTCTCCAGGGTCCGCACCAGCGCGTCGTACGACGGCCAGTCGCGCGCGGCCTTGCCGGAGCCGCCGTAGACCACGAGGTCCTCCGGGCGCTCGGCGTTCTCGGGGTCCAGGTTGTTCATCAGCATCCGCAACGCCGCCTCGGTCTGCCAGGACCGGGCGGTCAGCTCCGGTCCGCGCGCTGCCCGGATCGGCAGCCTCGGGTTGGTCTCGTCGCCCTCGCTCATGCCAGCTCTCCGATCGTTGCTTCCACTGTTCCTACGACGTCCCCGCTCGCGACGAGGCCGACAACGGCCTCGATCTCCGGGGCGAGGTGACGGTCGGGTCCGGGACCGTCGACGTGCTCACGGACCAGGGCCCGGACGGCCCCGGTGGCCGGCGACGGCTCGAGCGGCGCCCGGAGGTCGAGGGCACGGGTGCCGGTCAGCACCTCGACGGCCAGCACCCGGGTCAACCCGTCGACCGCGCGCCGCAGCTTGCGCGCGGCCGCCCACCCCATCGAGACGTGGTCCTCCTGCATCGCGCTGCTGGGGATCGAGTCGACCGAGGCCGGCACCGCGAGGCGCTTGAGCTCCGAGACGATCCCGGCCTGGGTGTACTGCGCGATCATGTGACCGCTGTCCACGCCGGGGTCGCCGGCCAGGAACGGCGGCAGGCCGTGGCTGCGGGTGCGGTCGAGGAACCGGTCGGTGCGCCGCTCGCTGATCGAGGCCAGGTCGGCCACCGCGATGGCGAGGAAGTCCAGCACGTAGCCCACGGGGGCGCCGTGGAAGTTGCCGTTCGACTCGACCCGACCGTCGGGCATCACCACCGGGTTGTCGACGGCGCTGTCCAGCTCGCGGTCGGCGACCGCGGCAGCGTGGGCCACCGTGTCGCGGACCGCGCCGTGGACCTGCGGGCTGCACCGCAGCGAGTAGGCGTCCTGGACCCGGTTGCAGTCGGGCCCGCGGTGGGAGGCGACCACCCCGGAGCCGGCGAGGATGCCGCGCAGGTTGGCTGCGCTCGCCGCCTGCCCGGGGTGCGGTCGCAACGCCTGCAGGTCGGCGGCGAAGACCCGGTCGGTGGCCAGCTGCCCCTCGACCGACAGCGCTGCGGCGACGTCGGCGACCCGGACGAGGTTGCCGAGGTCGTGCAGCGCCAGCGCGAGCATCCCGAGCATGCCGTCGGTGCCGTTGATCAGCGCCAACCCCTCCTTGGGGCCGAGCTCGACGGGCCGCAGGCCGACCTCCGCCAGGGCGGTCGCAGCGTCGGTCGGGGTGCCGTCGGCTCGACGTACCGGGCCCTCGCCGATCAACGACAGCGCGCAGTGCGACAGCGGCGCGAGGTCGCCGGAGCAGCCGAGCGAGCCGTACTCGTGCACGACCGGGGTGATGCCGTGGCTGAGCAGGTCGGCCATCAGCTGCGCGGTGGCCGGTCGGATGCCGGTGCGACCGGTGGCCAGGGTCGAGAGGCGCAGCAGCATCAGCGCGCGCGTGACCTCCCGCTCGACCTCCGGGCCGCTGCCGGCGGCGTGCGAACGGACCAGGGAGCGCTGCAGCTGGGCGCGCATCTCCGGCTCGATGTGCCGGGTCGCCAGGGCGCCGAAGCCCGTCGAGATGCCGTACGCCGGCGTGGGCGCGGCCGCCAGCGCCTCGACGGCGGCCCGGGACGCCTCGATGGCCGTGAGCGCCTCGTCGGTGAGTGACACCGACCGGCCCTCCCGTGCGACGGCCACGACGTCTGCGACCGTCACCGGTCCGGTGCCGATCCGGACCGGGGCCGACGACGGGGACACGGACGGCGGGGGGCTCATGCATCGATCGAACCGCGCGAGGGCGCCCGGCGCGAGGGGTGACGGTCGGTTCTTGTCTCGGATCCGAGACAACGAGCGACACTGGGTTCCATGACCAACGTTCCGGCAGCGACGCGCACCCTGCGGGTGCTGAGGTTCCTGGCCGCCCAGCCGGCACCGGTCACCCTCGACCGGATCGCCACGGCCTGCGACCTGCCCCGCTCCACCGCCTACCACCTGATGAGCGCCATGGTGGCCGAGGGCTTCGTCGTCCACCTGCCCGAGGAGCACCGATACGGGCTCGGCGTGGCCGCGTTCGAGGTCGGCAGCGGCTACAGCCGCCAGGAGCCGCTCGCCCGCATCGCCCGGCGTCCGCTCGCCCGACTCGTCGACGTCACCGGCCAGAGCGCCCACCTGGCCGTCCTGCACGGACGTGACGTGCTCTACGTCCTCGAGGAGCGTGCCGTCGGCCGGCCCCCGTTGGTGACCGACGTCGGCGTACGCCTGCCGGCCCACCTCACCGCCAGCGGGAGGGCGATCCTGGCTGCCCTGCCCTCGACCCAGGTGCGGGCCCTCTTCCCCGACCGCTCCACCTTCTCCAGCCGCACCGGACTGGGTCCCACGTCGCCCTCGGCGCTGCGTTCCCTGCTCGTCGACACCCGTCGCCGCGGACACGCCACCGAGCACGGCGAGGTCACCCCCGGCTTCGCCTCGGTCGCCGCGGCGGTGGTCGACCACAACGGCTACCCGGCGGCCGGGATCGCCCTCACCTTCACCGCCGAGGAGCCGTCGTCGACCAGCCGGGTCGCCCGCGCTGTACGCCGCACCGCCGCCGAGCTCAGCGAACGTCTCGGCGGGGCGCCTCGGATCCGCCCCGTCTGAGAAATCAGATCGGCGGAGGGGGTGCCGATTGACACGCGGCGTTGCATGATGACCGGATGACGGACCGCCGGTTGCTCTCACGCCTCATCCTCTCGGTGCTCACCGCGCTGGGGGTGGTGCTGGGACTGACCGCGGTCGTCCCGTCGTACGGAGGCGGCGGTGAGGCAGCGGGTCCGGAGAAGAAGGCCCTCGTCAAGGCCTACGACCGCGCCACCTCGGCGCGCGGCGCCTCGAACGACGAGAGCTGGTCGCACACCCACACCGGTCCGGTGTCCCTGCTGACGCGCAACGGCAGCGTTGGCACCGACGACGGGCACGGTCACGACCACAGCGACCCGACCACCAAGAACGCCATCTCGCGCGCCGGCGCCGAGGCCGGCGCTCTCGACCCCACCACCGCGGCGCAGGCCCGACGCAACGCTGCATCCGTGGCCGCCCAGCGCGCCGAGCCGGACCCCCGACTGGTGCGCGTCCCCACGCCGTCGGAGCGGCAGGTCTCCCCGCAGAACCGCTACGCCATGGCCGGGGGGTGCTACTCGTTGCGGGGTCCCGACGGCTGGGTGGTGCGGGACGGCTCGACCTACGCGACGTCGGACGTCCAGCAGGCCGCCTCGGAGCCGTTCCACTTCCAGGCGACGACGCTCGGCCGCTACCTGCTCCTCGACAGCAGCGGCGAGTTCCTCTCCTCCGACGACCTGCCGCTCGGCCCCGGCGTCGCACCGAAGGCCGACGCCGACGGCTCCTCGATCTGGACCGTCACCAAGCCCGGTGGTTTCGTCATCGCCCAGGGCCAGGACCGGCTGACCGCCGGCGCCCCGCTCACCACCGGGGCGGGCACCCAGTTCCGGTTGCGCCTGGCCCTCGGCTGCCAGGCCTGGCCCGAGATCGACACCCAGATCAGCGGCCGCCCCTTCGCCGGGGCCTCGCCCTTCCAGGAGGTCCGCGGCACCACCGACAACCACACCCACGGCATGGCCTTCGAGTTCCTCGGCGGCGCGGCGCACTGCGGCAAGCCGTGGTCGCCGTACGGCGTCGACCGTGGCGCTGCGGGACTGCGCCGACCACACCGCCTCCAACGGCTGCGCGGCCGCGCTGGAGACCGCGCTGTCCGGCGAGGCCTGCCACGACCCGGTCGGCTGGCCGACCTTCAAGGACTGGCCGGCCCCCGCCTCACTGACCCACGAGGGCACCTACTACAAGTGGATGGAGCGCTCCTGGCGCGGCGGGCTCAGGCTGTTCACCAACCTGCTCGTCGAGAACAACCAGCTCTGCATGCTCTACCCCCTCAAGGGCCCGAACTACTCCCAGACCATGTGCGACGACACCAAGTCGGTGGAGCTGCAGGCCCGCGACATGCGCACGTTCGAGCGCTACATCGACGCGCAGTACGGCGGCCCCGGCAAGGGGTGGTACCGCATCGTCACCAGCCCGTGGGAGGCCCGGCGCGTCATCAACCAGGGCAAGCTCGCGGTGATCATGGGCATCGAGACCTCGATCCCCTTCGGCTGCACCGTCAAGGCCAACGTGCCGCAGTGCGACGCGGACTCGATCGACAGGGCGCTGGCCCGGGCGCACCGCATGGGCGTGCGGCAGATGGAGATCGTCAACAAGTTCGACAACGCACTGTCGGGCATCACCGGTGACGAGGGCCAGACCGGGGCCGCGGTCAACGCGGCCAACTTCAACGAGACCGGCTCGTTCTGGCGCATGAGGACCTGCGAGTCCCCGGTGGCCCCCGGGGTCCACGACAGGGAGCAGTACGCCCAGCCCGACATCGACGCCCAGCAGCAGGACGCGCTGTTCGGCGCCGTCGCGGACCTCTTCGGCGACACTCTGCAGCCCGCGCCGGTCTACCCCCCGGCCCCCGCACTGCAACCAGCTCGGTCTCAGCGACCTCGGCAAGCACCTGGTCAAGCGGCTGGCGCAGCGCAACATGGTCTTCGATCCCGACCACATGAGCGTCAAGGCCCGCGAGGCGAGTCTCGACGTGCTCGAGCGGATGGACTACCCCGGCGTGCTCTCGAGCCACTCGTGGTCGACGCCCGACACCTATCCCCGCATCTACAAGATGGGCGGCTTCATCACGCCCTACGCCGGCGACTCGACCGGATTCGTCGACAAGTGGCGCCAGCACCTGAAGTGGGCCGACAAGCGCTTCTACTTCGGTTTCGGCTACGGCGCGGACATGAACGGCCTGGGCGCCCAGGGCGACCCTCGTCCCGACGCCGACCAGAACCCGGTGACCTACCCCTTCAAGGGCTACGGCGGCGTCACCGTCGAGAAGCAGGTCAGCGGCGAGCGCGTCTACGACGTCAACGTCGACGGCGTCTCCCACTACGGGCTCTACCCGGACTGGTTCGAGGACCTCGAGAAGGTCGCCGGCGCCCAGGGCCCGGCCATCCGCTCCGACATGATGCGCGGCGCCGAGGCCTACCTGCAGATGTGGGAGCGGGCCGAGGGCGTGACCAACGACGCCTGCCGCCAGCCGGCGGTCGCCAAGAGGGCCGCGATGATCCGCGGCCTGCGATCGGGCCTCAGCGTCAAGCAGGTGCTGCTGCGGGCCGGACAGCCCCACCAGCGTCTGGGCACCGAGTTCACCTACTGCGCCCGCAAGGCCGGCGGCGGTCTCACCCGCGTCCGGCTGGACTTCACCCGGGGCGGTCGCCTGGTGTGAGGCCGGAATCACCGGGTCCCCGGTGAATTCGGCACTTCCCACGTGTTGCATCCGGTGGGGAGTGCCAGTTCGCGCCGGGATGTACGGCGATGGGCGCCGCGAGCGCGCCACCGCGCCCACCTGTGACTCCGGCAACAGGCGGACCGTTCCCCTGGTTACCCGTGAGTAAGATGACCTGGCGCTGAAGCGTCCCTGACAGGGGCCCGGCGCTCTAGGCTCGCTGATACGACCCCCTGACGCCGGACGGAGCGTGGACGAGTGACTTGGGTGCTGATCCTGGGGCTTCTGATGAACGTGGTCGCCCTGCCGTTGGCGGCGAAGCGCGTGGGGTTCCTCGCGCGCCTCATCACCAGCGGCCAGCCGGCTCCTGACCGGATCGCGGGCGTCACCGGACGCGTCGGTCTGGCCATCAAGACCCAGGTCGTGGAGGTCTTCGGCCAGAAGAAGCTCCTCAAGTGGTCGGTGCCCGGCGTCGCCCACGCGTTCGTGTTCTGGGCCTTCCTCATCCTCGGCACGGTGTACGTCGAGGCCTACGGGTCGCTGTTCACCTACCCCGAGCAGTTCGCGATCCCGATCGTGGGGACGTGGGACCTGCTCGGCTTCGCCCAGGACCTGATCGCCGTGCTGGCGGTCGTCGGCCTGGCGCTCTTCGCCCAGATCCGGCTGAAGAACTCCCCGAAGAAGCTGGGCCGTCAGTCCCGCTTCAAGGGCTCGCACCTCGGCGGTGCCTGGGTCGTGCTCTTCATGATCTTCAACGTCATCTGGACGATGTTCCTGTTCCGCGGTGCCGCCGCGGCCCACGACAACTTCCCCTACGGCAACGGGGCGTTCGTCTCGCAGGCGGTGGGGAGCTTGCTGGACGGCCTCAGCGGAACCACCCTCGAGGTCCTCGAGGGGATCGGCCTCATGCTCCACATCGGCGTCATGCTGGTGTTCCTCATCATCGTGCTGAACTCCAAGCACCTCCACATCTTCGTGGCTCCGCTGAACGTCATGTTCGGCCGCCGCCCGGTCGCCCTCGGTGCCGCCAAGCCGCTCGATGAGCGACGGCAAGGTCCTCAACCTCGAGGACGCCGACGACTTCGACGAGGACACCAAGCTCGGCGTCGGCTCCATCGAGGACTTCTCCTGGAAGGGGATGCTCGACTTCGCGACCTGCACCGAGTGCGGGCGCTGCCAGGACCAGTGCCCGGCGTGGAACACCGAGAAGCCGCTGTCGCCCAAGCTGATGATCATGGCGCTGCGCGACGCGGCGTTCGCCAAGGCGCCGTACTCCTTGGCCGACGAGGACAAGCGCGGGGCGCTGCTCGAGAAGGACCCGGCGCTGGCCAAGGAGGCCGAGCGCCCCCTGGTCGGGCCCACCGGCGACGACTGGTTCTACATGCCCGAGGACGGCTCGGGCGTCATCGACCCCGACGTGCTCTGGTCCTGCGTGACCTGCGGCGCCTGCGTCGAGCAGTGCCCGGTCGACATCGAGCACGTCGACCACATCGTCGACATGCGCCGCTACCAGGTGCTCATCGAGTCGAGCTTCCCCGCCGAGCTCAACGGTCTCTTCAAGCAGATGGAGAACAAGGGCAACCCCTGGGGCATGAGCGCCAAGGCGCGCATGGACTGGGCCAAGGACCTCCCCTTCGACGTCAAGGTCGTCGGCGAGGACGTCGAGAGCCTCGACGAGGTCGAGTGGTTGTTCTGGGTGGGCTGTGCCGGTGCCTACGAGGACCGCGCCAAGAAGACCACCGCAGCGGTCGCCGAGCTGCTCTCCACGGCCGGCGTCGACTTCGCCGTCCTCGGCAACGGCGAGACCTGCACCGGCGACTCGGCCCGTCGCGCCGGCAACGAGTTCCTCTTCCAGCAGCTCGCCATGGAGAACGCCGCGACGCTCACCGAGGCCAAGGCGAAGAAGGTCGTCTCGACCTGCGCCCACTGCTTCAACACGTTGAAGAACGAGTACGAGCAGTTCGGCGTGAAGCTCGACGTCGTCCACCACACCCAGCTGCTGAACACGCTGGTGCGCGAGGGCCGGCTGACCCCGGTGGCCTCGAACAACGGCCCGAAGCGGACCCTGACCTACCACGACCCCTGCTACGTGGGCCGTCACAACCAGGTCTACACACCGCCGCGCGAGCTGCTCTCGGTCATCCCGTCGACGGAGTTCAAGGAGATGGAGCGCAACAGCGAGCGCTCCTTCTGCTGCGGCGCCGGCGGCGCGCGGATGTGGATGGAGGAGAACATCGGTTCGCGGATCAACGTGAACCGGACCACCGAGGCGGTGGGCACCGGCGCGGACCAGATCGCGGTCGGCTGCCCGTTCTGCCGGGTGATGCTCTCCGACGGACTCACCGCAGCTGCAGGACACGGGCGACGCCCGCGAGGAGGTCGAGGTCCTCGACGTCGCGCAGCTGCTGCTGGCCTCGGTCAAGCGGGAGACCGACGCCGGGCTCGCGAGCACCCACGGTGACGCCCCGGTCGGTCACGGGGACGAGAAGTCCGACGACACCGGCTACCCCTCGACGGTCGCGCACGACGGTGCGGTCGACCCGGAGGCCCCGGCTCCCGAGACCCCGGCTCATTCGACCGAGCCGGAACCCGAGCCCGCACCCGCGGTCTCGCCGACCACCCAGCCGACCGCGCCGCATCCGGCGGGCGTCATCGCGCTGTGGGACAACCAAGACGTCGAGTCGATCCTGGAAGGTGACGAGGTGGACATCAGCGAGTTCAAGGCCAAGCTGAAGGCGGAGCTCAAGGCGGAGGTGCTGGCCGAGATCAAGGAGGAGCTCGAAGGGCGCCCTCAACTCCGAGTCGGGCACCTCCGAGCCGGTGGAGAGGTCGACTGCCGCGAGGCCCAGCCCCGCGGTCCGCGGCAGCGCCGGAGCGCCCCCGGCTGAGGCCGAGCCCCAGGCTCAGGCTGCCGAGCCCGAGGCCGAGCCCCGGAGCGCGGAGCCCGGCTCGCGCGAGCCGGCAGGCCGAGGAGAAGAAGGAGGAGCCCGCGAAGGCTGCTCCCGAGTCCAAGCCGACGGCCGAGAAGGCCGACAAGCCCGACGACGAGGACGACGACGGCGCGCTGCTCATCGGCTCGCTCTGAGGGCGCCCTGAAGCGACCTGCGAGGCCCCGGCTCGGCCGGGGCCTCGCGGCGCTTTTCGACCCCGCCCCGCGTGTCGGAAGTTTGCATGTCGGCGTGTTTGTGATCCACACCACAGGGCATACCTGTGTCAGGAGATGTCCGGTGCGGGACCTTCGACTCGGGAGGGCCACGGAGCCGATCGGCATCGAGGTCACGAAGCAGGGTCAGTCTCTGGGAGGACGCCATGTGGGTTTCAGGAGTCGTTCGACGCAAGCGGCACGTCGCGCTCGCCGAGATGGTCGCACTGGCCGGCCGGACCGGGGCCTACGAGAATCCCTGGCGCCTCACCCCGCACATCTGGGACCACTTCGCCAGCGAGGCCGCGATCCTCGAGGAGCTCCAGCGTGACTGGCGCACGGCGCTGGCCGGCGAGGTCTACGTGAGCATCGAGGCCGGCGAGGGCGACCTCCAGGCCGACGTCCTGAAAGCCTTCTCCGCGGTACAGCGGCGCCAGGTCCACGCCCGCCGCATCCTCGAGGCTCACGCCGAGCACCCCGCCATCGCCGGGGCCATGAAGAAGGAGCAGGCGCTCATGGCGTCCTTCTCCGGGCTCGTGACCGGCGCGGGAGCGAGCGCGGCCGCCTGACCCGGGCTCAGTCCCCGACGGCCCCGTCGAGCAGCTCGCGCATGATGTCGAGGTGCCCGTCGTGACGGGCGTCGTCCTCGACGTGGTGGAGGAAACCCGCCGCAGCGTGGGCGCCTCCCCGGACCGGAACGCCGTACGCCAGCGGTCGTCAGCTCCAGAGCGCGGCGCGCTCGTCGCAGGCCGTGGGTGATCCGTCGGAGTCATCAGCCGTCTCGTGGCAGGTGCTGCGCCTGTCGACCGGGTTTGCTGGCAGGCTTGGCGCCATGGACGTCAAGCTGCGACCGCTCACCTCCGAGGACCATGCTGACGTGCTGGCGTTGAACGAGCAGGAGGTCCACCTGCTGGCCCCGATGGACACCCGGCGGCTGTCCGAGCTGCACGGCTGGTCCCACCGCTTCGACGTGATCGAGGTCGACGGCACCTTCGGTGGCTTCGTCATCGTGATCGAGGCGGGCACGGCGTACGACGGTGACCACTACGCGTTCTTCTCGCAGGCCTACGACGAGTTCCTCTACCTCGACCGGGTCGTCCTCGCCTCGCACGTCCGACGCCGCGGCGTCGGCCAGATCGTCTACACCGAGCTCGAGGACATCGCTCGCCGCTTCGGTCGGATGACCCTCGAGGTCAACCTCGACCCGCCCAACCCACCCTCGCTGGCCTTCCACGCCGGCCGGGGGTACGTCGAGGTCGGGCGCGGCGGCCCCGACGACCATGTGGTCAGTCTCATGGTCAAGGAGCTGGGGTCCACTCCTCCCGGCTGACGCCGTGGGCGAGGATGGAGCGATGGCCACCCGCGAACGCCTCGACGCCGCCCAGCTGATCGACCTCGTCCTCGACGAGGACTCGTGGGAGTCGTGGGACACCCTGCCCGAGCGCGGTGAGATCTCCGACGACTACGCCGCCGCCCTGGCACGGGCCGCGGAGAAGAGCGGTGTCGACGAGTCGGTGGTGACCGGCTCCGCTCGCCTGCGCGGTCGCCGCATCGCCGTCGTGGCCGGGGAGTTCCGCTTCCTGGCCGGCTCCATCGGGGTCGCCTCGGCGCGCCGGATCGTGGCCGGCGTACGTCGGGCGACCGCGCTCGGGCTCCCCCTGGTCGCCGCCCCCGTCTCAGGCGGGACGCGGATGCAGGAAGGCACCCCTGCCTTCGTGTGGATGGCGCAGATCTCGGCCGCCGTCGCGGCCCACAAGGCCGCCGGCCTGCCCTACCTCGTCTATCTCCGCCACCCGACCACCGGTGGGGTGATGGCCTCGTGGGGATCACTGGGCCACATGACCGTGGCCGAGCCGGAAGCGCTGGTCGGGTTCCTCGGGCCGCGGGTCTATGAGGCGCTCTACGGCGAGACCTTCCCCGAGGGCGTGCAGACCTCGGAGAACCTCTACGCCCACGGCCTCGTCGACGCCGTCGTCGAGCCCGAGGACATCGGCGACATCCTCGACCGGGCGCTGGCGATCCTGCAGGCGCCGGGCGACCCGGTGGTGCCGGCCGGCCCGCTACCGCCGGTGACCGATGTGGACACGTGGGAGTCGATCACCCGGTCACGTCGCGAGGACCGACCCGGCGTGCGGAGGTTGTTGAGGTACGCCGCCAGCGACGTCGTGCCTCTCAACGGCACCGGCCAGGGCGAGCACGACCCCGGCCTGATGCTGGCGCTGGCGCGATTCGGGGAGACCCCCTGTGTGGTGCTGGCCCAGGACCGCCGGGGGCAGACCCAGCTGAGCCCGCTCGGCCCGGCGGCACTGCGCGAGGCCCGCCGTGGGATGCGGCTGGCCGAGGAGCTGCACCTGCCGCTGCTGACGATCATCGACACCCCCGGAGCAGCCCTGTCGGTGGAGGCCGAGGAGGGCGGGCTGGCCGGCGAGATCGCCCGCTGCCTGGCCGATCTGGTGACCCTGCGCGCGCCCACCCTCTCGCTGATGCTGGGGCAGGGCACCGGCGGTGGCGCCCTCGCCCTCCTGCCCGCCGACCGGGTGGTGGCCGCGCAGCACGCCTGGCTCTCCCCGCTGCCACCGGAGGGCGCCAGCGCCATCGTCCACCGCGACACCTCGCACGCTCCGGACCTGGCGCGCTCGCAGCGGGTGCGGTCTCTCGACCTGCGCGCGGACGGCATCGTCGACATCATCGTGCCGGAGCTGCCCGACGCGGCCGACGAGCCCGAGGCGTTCTGCCAGCGCGTCGGCGCGGTGCTGCGACATGAGCTGTCGTGGCTGAGGCGCCAGGACGTCAGCGGTCTCGTCGCCACCCGCACGGGCGGCTAGCGCAACGGCGCGACAGCTCGCCGCTGAGCATCGCCGTCCCCGTCGGGCTCTTGACTTGCCGAGTGCCCGCGGCCAAGACTCGATCCGGTGCCGGCCACCGCCCGCACCATGCCCCACGATGCCGAGGGAGCCTGGCCGTGAAGAAGCTCATCAACGACCCCGCCGACGTTCTTGCCGAGTCCCTGCGCGGAGTCGCGGCGGCACACCCCGAGCTGCGGGTCGACCACGAGCACCGGATCATCTACCGGGCCGCGGCCAAGGCCGACGGGAAGGTAGCGCTGATCTCCGGTGGCGGTTCGGGACACGAGCCGTTGCACGGCGGGTTCGTCGGACCGGGCATGCTCGACGCCGCGTGCGCGGGCGAGGTGTTCACCTCACCCACGCCCGACCAGATGGCCGAGGCGACGACGAGCGTCGACCGAGGCGCGGGCGTGCTGCACATCGTGAAGAACTACACCGGCGACGTCATGAACTTCGAGATGGCCGGCGAGCTGGCCGCAGCCGAGGGTGGCGTCGACGTCCGCACGGTCGTCACCCGTGACGACGTCGCGGTGGAGGACTCCACCTACACCGCCGGTCGCCGGGGTGTCGGCGTCACCGTGCTGCTGGAGAAGATCGTCGGCGCGGCCGCGGAGGAGGGTCAGGACCTCGACGCTGTCGAGGGCCTGGCCCAGCGGGTGAGCGACGGAGGCCGCTCGATGGGGATCGCGCTGAGCAGCTGCACGGTGCCGTCCGCGGGGAAGCCGACCTTCGACCTCCCGGAGGACGAGATCGAGGTCGGCGTCGGCATCCACGGAGAGCCCGGACGTCGCCGCGAGCCCATGACGGGCGCGTCCGAGATCGCCCGTCTGCTGGTCGACCCGGTCCTCGCGGACCACGACTTCACCTCAGGCCCCACCGTCGCCCTGCTCAACGGCATGGGTGGCACGCCGCTCATCGAGCTCTACCTGATGTACGGCGAAGTGGCCGCCCTGCTCGCGGACGCCGGTGTCGAGGTCGCGCGGTGCCTGGTGGGCAACTACATCACCTCGCTGGAGATGGCCGGCGCCTCGCTCACCCTGCTGGCCGCCGACGAGGAGATGGTGCGCCTGTGGGACGCCCCGGTCAGCACCCCCGGCCTGCGATGGGGGTCCTGAGAGATGGCCCCGTCCCTGACGCAGGAGCAGCTCGTGGCCTGGCTGGGCACCTTCCGCGACTCGGTGCACGAGCACCGCGACTACCTCACCGAGCTCGACGCCGCCATCGGTGACGCCGACCACGGGACGAACCTGACCCGGGGGATGGACGCGGTGATGGCGCTCGTGGACGCCGACGACTCCCCGGACACTGCGGCGAGCCTGCTCAAGGCTGTGGGGATGAAGCTGGTCAGCACGGTGGGCGGGGCGAGCGGCCCGCTCTACGGCACCTTCTTCCTCCGGGCCTCGGCCTCGGCCGGGGACGCGGAGACCCTCGACTCCGAAGCGGTCCTCGGGATGCTCCGGGCGGGAGTCGAGGGTCTCGCGGCACGCGGGAAGGCGGAGCTGGGCGACAAGACCATGGTCGACGCGCTGACACCGGCGGTCGAGGCGCTCGCCGCCTCGGTGGGCAACGGCGGCGACCTCGCCTCCGCCCTCCGGGCTGCTGCCGAGGCGGCGGCACAGGGGCGCGAGGCCACGACTCCGCTGGAGGCCCGCAAGGGTCGGGCGAGCTACCTGGGAGAGCGCAGCAAGGGGCACACCGACCCGGGCGCCGCTTCGGCCACGATGCTGCTCGAGGCGCTTGCGGACGCCGTCGCGTGACGGGGCCGCGGTGATCGGCATCGTGGTCGTCTCCCACAGCCGTGCCCTGGCCGACGCGGTGGTGGAGCTGGCGGCCCAGATGGCGCCCGACGACGGGCCGACGGTGGCGGTCGCCGCCGGGGCCGACGGCGGACTCGGCACCGACGCCACCGCCGTGGCGTCAGCGCTGGCGGAGGCAGCGAGCCCCGACGGGGTGCTGGTCCTGATGGACCTCGGCTCGGCGGTCATGAGTGCCGAGCTGGCGCTCGAGCTCGTCGACCTCGACGGGGTGGACGTGCGACTGAGCGCGGCCCCCCTGGTCGAGGGCCTGGTCGCGGCCGTGGTCCGCGCGGCGGGCGGTGCCGACCTCGCCACCGTGGCGCAGGAGGCGGAGTCCGCGCTCAGGCCGAAGGAGAGTGCTCTCGGCGAGCCCGCGGCACCGGGACCGTCCGGCCAGGGCGGCAGCGCCCCGCCGACGGACGCGTCGGTCACCCTCACGCTGATCAACCCCACCGGGCTGCACGCCCGCCCCGCGGCCCAGCTGGCCACCGCGCTCGGCCGGCTCGAGGCGACGGTCGTGGTCGCCGCCCACGGGAGGGAGGCTGACGGCGCGAGCTCGCTGGAGCTGCTCACGCTGGGCACCGAGAAGGGGTCGGCGATCACGGTCTCGGCCACCGGGCCCGACGCGCAGCAAGCGGTCGACACCGCTCGCACCCTGGTCGAGGCGGGTTTCGGGGAGCTCGACGCAGGCTAGGTCCCCGGGGCGGCAGCGCGCCGGAGGGCGTCGAGACTGCGCGCCACGTCGGCCTCGGTCGTCGACCAGTTGCAGACCGAGATCCGGAGCACGGCGCGGTCGTGCCAGCGAGACCCCGACATCCAGGTGGTGCCGTCGGCCAGCAACCGCCGTACGACGTCGCGAGTGCGGTCGTCGCTGCCGAAGCTCGCACACACCTGCGTGAACACGACGTCGTTGAGGACCTCCGCACCCTCGATCGCCCCGACCTCCGACGCGAACGCGGCGGCATGTGAGGCGAGACCCTCGACCAGCTCGGCCACCCCCGTCCGACCGAGGCTGCGCAGCACCGCCCACACGGGCACCGCCCGTGACCGTCGCGACAGCTCCGGCACCTTCTCGAACGGGTCGCCCGCGGTGTCGTGGATCAGGTAGTCGCCGTGCATCGTCATGGCCGCCTTGAGCGCCGCGGGGTCCCGGACGATGGCGAGCCCGCAGTCGTAGGGCACGTTGAGGGTCTTGTGCGCGTCCGTGGCCCAGGAGTCGGCCTCTCCGATCCCGCGGGTGAGGTGCCGGAGCCGCGGCGAGGACGCCGCGAAGAGCCCGAAGGCACCGTCGACGTGGACCCACGCACCCTGCTCACGGGCGAGTGACACCGACACGTCGAAGGCGTCGAAGGCACCCGAGTGCACGTTGCCGGCCTGCAGCGCGACGATCGTGGGCCGGTCGGTGTCCCGCACCAGCGCGGCGGCCAGCGCGTCCGTCCGGATCCGCCCCTGGTCGTCGACGGCAACCGTCTCGGGTGCACCGAGACCCAGGTAGCGCAGCACCAGGTCGATGCTGTCGTGACGCTCCGCCCCGACGAGGACGCGCACGCGCGGTCCGCCGGTCAGCCCGCGGGTGCCCTGGTCCCAGCCGGCTCGTCGCAGCACCTCGTCGCGGGCGGCAGCCAGGCAGGTGAAGTTGGCCATCGTCGCGCCGGTGGCGAAGCCCACCGACGCGCCGACCGGGAGTCCGAGCAGGTCGAGCAACCAGGCCGTCGTGACCTCCTCGACGGCCGCAGCCGCAGGCGTCAGGTTCCGGAGACCAGCGTTCTGGTCCCAGGCGCTGACCAGCCAGTCCGCGGCCAGCGCCGCCGGGTGGGTGCCGCCGATGACCATCCCGTAGAAGCGACCCGACGGCATCGCCGTCAAGCCGGGCCCGCTGGCCGCGACGAGCAGGTCGATGACATCCGACGGAGTGGTGGGCTCCTCAGGGAGGTCGCGCCCGAGCGCTGCGGCGACCTCCTCCACGCCGGCCGTCGGCGCCACGTCTCGATCGGCGAGCGACCCGAGCCACTGCACCGCGTGCGCGTGGGCCCGGGCGAGAGCCTCGTCACGAGCGTGCATGCCGACAGTGTGCTCTCCCGGCGCAGGCCGCGCCATGGCCTTGACGTCGGCCGGGAATCTGCTGTGGTGGTCCCGTGCGGACGATCGGCAACGTCCTGTGGCTCGTGCTCACCGGAGTCTGGCTCGCTGTCGGCTACGTCGTCGCCGGTCTGCTCGCGTCCGTGCTCATCGTCACGATCCCCTTCGGTGTCGCTCCCTTCCGGCTGGCGAGCTTCGTCATCCGGCCGTTCGGCCGGAGGACGACCTGGCGCGGCCGGAGGGCCCGGCGGGGCCAGTGGGCCGAGGCCCCTGGTCTAGATGTCTGCGCGCTTGTCAGGGGAATCCTGGATGCGCACTGTCGGTGGGTTCTGCTCCACTGACCCACATGAACCATCACCTCGCCGGCGCGCTCACGGGGCGGGTCACCAAGTGGATCGTGCTCGTCGTCTGGTTGCTGGTCGCGGTCGGGTCCGCGGGCTTCGCCTCGAAGCTGGCCGACGTGCAGAACAACGAGGCCTCGTCGTGGCTGCCGGAGTCGGCGGAGTCGACACGTGCCTTCGAGCGGCTCGAGCCGTTCCAGGACCCCAACGCCATCCCCACCGTCATCGTCTACCACCGAGACGGCGGGCTGACGCAGACCGACCTCACGGCCGTCGAGGAGCACGCCACCGAGTTCGCCTCGATGGACGGCCTGGCCGAGGCCAAGGAGGGCCGCGCACCGTCGGTCGTCAGCCCGGCCGTGGCCGAGGAGCTGGGCTTCCCGGCCGTCTCGGATGACGGCTCGGTCGCGCAGACCAGCGTGACCTTCGACCTCGGCTCCGAGGGCTGGAACGCGATGCCCGACGTCGCCGACGAGCTGCGGGACATCGCCGACGTCGACGGCGTGGACGTCTACGTCGCCGGAGCCGGTGGCCAGGCCGCCGACTCGGCCGAGGCGTTCGGCGGCATCGACACCACGCTGCTCGCAGGCACCCTCAGCGTCGTCATCCTGATCCTGCTGTTCACCTACCGCAGCCCCATCCTGTGGGTGCTGCCGATCTTCAGCGCCATCGTCAGCCTGTTCGTCTCCCAGGCCCTGATCTACTTCCTGGCGAAGTACGCCGACCTCACCGTCAACGGGCAGTCCTACGCCATCTTGACCATCCTCGTCATCGGCGCCGGCACCGACTACGCGCTGCTGCTCGTGGCCCGCTACCGCGAGGAGCTGCGTCGCCACGAGGACCGGCACGAGGCGATGGCCTTCGCCCTGCACCGGGCCGCTCCGGCGCTGCTGGCCAGTGCCGCGACCGTGGCGCTCGGCATGCTGTGCCTGCTGTTCGCCGAGATGAACTCCACCGCCGGCCTCGGACCGGTCGCGGCCATCGGCATCACCGTCACGTTCGTGGTGATGGTGACGCTGCTGCCCGCGCTGCTCGTCATCACCGGGCGGTGGATCTTCTGGCCCCGACGTCCCACGTTCGGCTCGCCCGAGCCGACGCAGACCGGCATCTGGGCGCGGGTCGGCCGCTGGATCGCCCCGCGGCCGCGACAGGTCTGGGTGGTCACCTCGGTGCTGCTGGCCATCGCGTGCCTGGGTCTGCTGCGCCTCGACACCAACGGACTCTCGACCGAGGACTCCTACACCCAGGAGTTCCAGTCGGTGACCGGTCAGCAGGTCCTGGTCGACGCCGGCCTGGTCGACCAGTCCAACACGGTGATGGTGGTGGCGAACGCCGGCAGCGAGGCGGCGGTCGCCGATGCCATGACCGGTCTCGAGAACGTCGAGCCGCCCAAGCCCCCCGTCACCTCGGGTGACGTCTCGTTCGTCGAGGCAGCCATCGGGTCCGACCCGGCCTCCCCCGAGGCGTTCGCCACCGTCGAGCGGGTCCGCGACGCCGTCCACGACGTGGCGGGCGCCGATGCCCTCGTCGGCGGCAACTCGGCGTTCTTCCTCGACACGCGAGACGCCGCGAACCGCGACAACCTCGTGATCATCCCGATCGTGCTGCTGCTGGTGTTCCTCATCCTGATGGCCCTGCTGCGCTCGGTGCTGGCACCGCTCATCCTCATCGCCACCGTCGTGCTGTCGTTCGGTGCGGCGCTCGGCATCTCGGCGGTGCTGTTCGAGTTCGTCTTCGGCTTCGCCGGATCGGATCCCGGCTTCCCGCTGTTCGCGTTCGTGTTCCTCGTGGCCCTGGGCATCGACTACAACATCTTCTTGATGACACGTGTGCGCGAGGAGACGGTGCACTCCGGCACCCGCAAGGGCGCCCTGGTCGCGCTCACGTCCACGGGCGGAGTGATCACCAGCGCCGGCCTCGTGCTGGCAGCGACGTTCCTGGTGCTGGGCACCATCCCGGTCGTGTTCCTGGCTCAGCTCGGCTTCGCGGTCGCCCTCGGCGTCATCCTCGACACCATGATCGTCCGCTCCGTCCTCGTCACCGCCATCAACATGGATCTCGGCGGCAAGATCTGGTGGCCGAGCACGCTCGACACCGAGGACCGCACCCTCACCGCGGACGAGGTCGCGGCACCGTTGGAGACCGTGCACTGACGCGACCACCGAGAGGCCGTCGGCGGGATCGGACCGGGCCTGCCACACCTGTCGGTGATCCCGACCCCGGCCCACATAGGGTGCCGCCATGACCACCGCTCGCACCGTCCCGGTCACCACGGAGATGGACGGCGACGAGCTGGACGCCGAGGACGCCTGGCACCTCGCCCGGCACCACACCCTGCGGGCGGTGCTGGTCGAGTCGTTCGTCCGGTTCCGCTACGGCGACGGCTTCACCAACAGCCGGGCGCTCGCCTTGCAGATCTGCCTGGCGGTGGTGCCGTTCCTCCTCGCGGTGATGGGTCTGGCAGCCGACATCGACGACGAGCGGCCGTCCCGGGTCGTGGCCGCGACCGTCAGCGCCGTCTCCCCCGCCAGCGGTGACAACGACGCGATCGTCGACGCGCTGGCCGGCGGCGCGGGCGGCACCGGCGAGGTGGCGCTGACCTTCGGACTCTTCTTCGCCGTCCTGTCCATGACGACGGCGATGGCGCAGGTCGAACGCGGCAGCAACCGCATCTACGGGATCCGCCGGGACCGCCCGGCGTTCTCCAAGTACTCCCGGGCCGCCGTGATCACCGCGGTCCTGGCGGTCCCCGTCGGCCTCGGCTTCCTGGTCCTGGTGGCCGGCGGAGCCTTCGGTGACGCGATGGTCGCGGAGTACGGCTGGTCGGACCGGACGAGCCGGTGGTGGCAGTGGGGGCGATGGCCGCTGGGTCTGCTGACGCTGGTCGTCACCATCGCGGTCATCTTCGACCACTCGCCACGCCGTCGGCAGCCTGCTCTGTCGTGGCTGGCGCTCGGGTCCGGGGTCACCGTGGTGCTGAGCATGGCCGCGGCCGCCGGGCTGGCGGCCTACGTCAACATCAGCGGCTCCTTCAGCAGCACCTACGGGCCGCTGGCCGGCGTCTTCGCCCTGCTCATGTGGAGCCTGCTGTCCTCCGTCTCGCTCTTCTACGGTGTGGCGGTCTGCGCCCAGCTCGAGGCGCTGCGGGCCGGCGAGCCCGATCCGACGTACGACGACCCGGGACGTCCGCACCGCCGCCAGGTCAGCGACTGACCGTCCGTCAGAGGCCGAGGTCCCGGGCGACCCCCCGGACCGCGGCGGCCGAGGCCACGAGCTGCTCCCGCTCCTGGTCGCTCAGCGGCGTCGGCAGCACGCGCTCGACGCCTGCGCGACCGACGACGGACGGCATCGACAGGCACACGTCGCTCAACCCGTGGACCCCGTCGAGGCGCGAGGTCACCGGCAGCACCCGGTGCTCGTCGTTGAGGACGGCCTCGAGGATGCGGGCGACGGCGAGGCCGATCGCGAGGTTGGTCGCGCCCTTGCCGGCGATGATCTCGTACGCCGAGCGCACCACCTGCTCGTGGATCCTGGCCCGCGCCTCGGCGTCGAGGGGACCCTCGCCGGTGGCGACCCAGTCCTGCACCGGCACCCCACCGATCGAGGCGGTCGACCACAGTGGCACCTCGGAGTCACCGTGCTCGCCGGCGATGTAGGCGTGCACGTTCTGGACGGCGACCCCGGTGTGATCGGAGATGAGGAAGCGCAACCGGGAGGAGTCCAGAACCGTCCCGGAGCCGAAGACCCGGCGTGCCGGCCAACCCGAGAACTGCTGCGCCGCGTAGGTGACCACGTCCACGGGGTTGGTCACCACGAGGAGCAGGGCGTCGGGTGCGACGTCCACCAGCCGGGGCACCAGGTCGCGGCACATGGCGACGTTGGCCGCTGCCAGGTCGAGCCGTGTCTGACCCGGCTTCTGCTTCGCGCCCGCGGTGATCACGACGACGTCGGCTCCGCCGCAGACCTCGAGGTCGTCACCCCCGACGATCTGCGCCATCGGCGTGAACTGCAGGCCGTGGTTCAGGTCGAGGACCTCCGCGCGCACCTTGGCCGCGCTGACGTCGTACAACGCGAGCTGCCGGCAGACGCCACGGATCTGCGCCGCGTAGGCGATCGCTGTGCCCACGGCGCCCGCGCCGACCACTGCGACCTTGGACATCGTGACCTCACTGTGGCACGTGGACAGGGACACCGACAGGGACAGGCCTCGCTAGAGGCTCGGTGACGTGACCTGCTGGAGCCACTCGGTGACGAGGGCACGGAGCAGCTCCGGCTTCTCGTGCGGCAGGGCGTGCCCCGCCCCGTCCACCACAGCGAGGGTCGCCCGCGGGTAGTGCCTCACGAGGTCGACGGCGGCGGCGTAGCCGACGGTCGCGTCGTCTCGCCCCGCCACGACCAGCGTCGGGCCGCCGTACGCCGGACCGCGGGCCGGTTCGATCTCCCACCGCTCGCCGAGGCGTTCGAGGGCCGCCCAGTCCACGAGCTCGGCGGCCGGGGCCACGAACCGTTCGTAACGTTCGTGCATGGCCGCGGTCTGGACGACGAAGTAGCCCCGGAACTCCTCGTCGCCGATCTCGCCCGACCCGACGACGACCCGATGCGCCGGGACGTCCCGCGTGTCCGGCAGCAGCGGGCACACCAACGCCAGCCCAGCCACGCGGGCCGAGTGCCGCGCCGCCATCGCCTGGGCGAAGTACGCGCCGGCGGAGTGACCCACCACGACGTACGGCGCCCCGTCGGAGAGCCCCGCGGCGAGGTCGAGCAGGGTGCCCACGACGTCGTCAGCGCTCCTCAGGCACTCAGGCGCGACCGTTCGCCCCATGCCGGGGAGGTCGGGATAGATCCGACGCCACCCGGTGGTGCCGGCGAAGGCCGGCTCGAAGCAGGCCTCGACCTCGCGGTGGTCCACGCCGGAGCCGTGCAGCACCAGCACCGGTCGTCCGGCGCCGTGCTCCACGTAGTGGACGGTGACCTCGCCCGCTCGTCTCTGCATCCGTCCCGACCCTAGCCGGTCGGGGGGCGGAGCGAGCGAAGGTCCCCGACGCCGAGCGTCGGGGACCTTCGCGCATTCGTTCCGATCGGGCTCACCCAGTGTGCGTGCGGTGCAGCCGAGCGCCGAGGGCGTGAGCCGCGACGACCAGCGCCCCGGCCACCAGGACGATGTCCTTGACGACGTACTGCCCCATCAGCGTGGGTCCGTTGTCGGCCCACATCTGGTCGGGGAACAGCACGAGCGGCGACATGATGCCGGCCAGCGCACCGGCGAGGACCAGCAGCCCGAGCTTCAGGAAGCGGCCGGTCAGCAGGGTCAGCCCGATGAACGTCTCCATCAGCGCAGTCATCAGCAGGGCCGCGTCGCCGCTCACCATCCCGAAGGTCAGCTGGTCGACGGTCGCGACCGCCAGGTCCTCCGCGGGGCTGGCGCCCGAGACGAACTTGAAGGAGGCGAAGACCAGGAAGACGACGCCGAGGCTGATCCGCAGCACCGTGACGCTGTGGAGGGCAAGGAGCTCGCCGAGCCGGTCGAGCGCGACACCGACGAGGGCCCGGAGCCGCGCCGTCGTGGCGGTCGGAGCGGGCGGGACGGTGACGGGCGTCGGGGTGACCTGCGGACGGTCGATGACGGTGGACATGATGGTTCCTCTCGAAGGGCGTTCAGGTGTTGCCCGTCGATGAGTGACCACGGGTGCCCCGCGATACCCGGAGCGCCCTCATGACCTCCGCCGGCCTAGCCAACCGGGACCTGTGGCCCGTCCCGAGCCGGGATCAATCGGACCTCGGGCCCGGGACCCTGTGGCATCCGCGTCCGTCGCGATCGCCGTACGGTCCGCGCGGACGCGGCCGTCGACCTCTGCGTGGTGACGAGTCCGCGGCCCGGGCCTACGCAGTGAGCCGTGAGGCGGTGCTGGTCGACCCGGCGACGAAGGCCGCGCTGGCGGTCGTGCGCACCCTGCCGCAACTGGGGCGGGGTTATGGACGCCTCGCCGGGGTTACGAGGCGAGGGGGGCGTCCATAACCCCGCGTTACATGCGGTGAGGGCGAGGGTTACTTCTTCTGACGCCGGCTGCCGGCGTGCCAGTCCTCCTGGTCGGCGGAGTCGGAGCCGTCCCACCCGAGGGCCGGCAGCTGCGGCGTCTCGCGCAGCGACCGCTTGAGCTCGGCGAAGCCCCCGAAGCGGGCCAGCCCGACGACGTGCTCCCACAGCTCGACGGCCTGCTCGGGCGAGGGACGACGACTGATCACGGGACCGAAGAAGGCCACACCGCCACCGTCGGCGTCGGGCTCGAAGTGGATGATCGGAGTCCCGACGTCCTTGCCGGTCAGGCCGATCGCCTCGTCGGTGGAGTTCTGGATCGCGGCGTCCCAGTCCTCGTCGTCGACGGCGGACGCGAGCGACTCGGGCAGCTCGGCCTGCGCCAGGACCGGGCGCACCCACGCGGCCAGGCCAGTGCTGTGCTCGCTCCAGTCGACCGTGGTCCCGCCGTACCAGATGTTCGAACCGAGGGCCTCGTAGAGCCGGTCGACGCCCGCGACGCCGTGCTCCTCGCGGGTCGCCGAGGCGACGCGCAGCAGGCGCAGACCCACGGTGTGCTGGGTCTGGTACTCCGGCGGGAAATGGGTGTCGTAGTCGACGCGCGCGTTGAGCTGGCGCAGCGAGATGGGTCGCCAGTCGACCTCGTAGTCGCGCTGGTCGCGGACGTTGCGCACCCAGGTGCTCGTCATCCAGGCGAAGGGGCAGACCGGGTCGAAGTAGAAGTGGATGTCAGCCATACCTCAGTTGTCTCCTCCTGAGGAACACTTTAATCCTCAACCTCCGAAATCGGACCCCTCTGGATCCGATCACCGCAGTATGGTGAGGCTAACCTAACTTAGGTAAGCCTCACTCGAAGTGGATCCATGCTTCCGACGATTTCGCGCCGCGCCGGACGTGTCCTCCTCGTCGGCGACGAGACCGCGGCGCCCGCCATCGCGTCGATCCTGGAGTCGGCCCCGGTCGGGACGTCGGGGTGCGCGTACCTCGAGGTGCCCACCTCCGCGGACGTGCTCGACGTACGCACCCCGCCCGGTCTCCGACTGGTGTGGCTGCCGCGGAACGGCGCCGACCACGGCGAGCGCGCCCTGGCCGCGGTCCGCGGCCTCTTCGGCCTGCCGACGATCGGCTCGGGCTCAGCAGGGCTCCCCGTAGCGGCAAGCGCCACCCCACCCCCGGGGGAGCAGGACACGGTCGAGGACGTCTGGGAGACACCGGGTTGCTCGACGTCGGGCGAACCCGTCGTGGAGGGCGAGCCGGACCAGGGTCTCTACGCCTGGGTCGCGGGGGAGTCGGGCCTCGTCAGAGCTGCTCGTCGGGTGCTCGTCAGCGAGGTGGGCCTGCCGCGGCGCCAGGTCGCCTTCATGGGCTACTGGCGCCACGGCGTCGCCATGGCCCGATCGCTCAGAAACGCAGCGCCACGGCCGGGTCCTCCAGGATCGCAGCCACGTCGGCCAGGAACTGCGAGCCCTTCGCGCCGTCGATGAACCGGTGGTCGAAGGACAGCGCCAGCGTCGTGATGTCGCGGGCCCTGATCTTCCCCTTGTGGACCCAGGGCTGCTTCCGCACCGCACCGAAGCACAGGATCGCCGCCTCGCCCGGGTTGATGATCGGGGTGCCGGCATCGACGCCGAAGACCCCCACGTTGGTGATGGTGAAGGTGCCTCCCGCCATGTCGGCGGGCTGGGTCCGGCCGTCGCGAGCCGTGGCCGCGAGGCCGCTGAGCTCGCGGCCCAGCGCCGGCAGGTCGAGACCGTCGGCGCCCTTCACGTTCGGCACCACGAGGCCACGGGGGGTGGCCGCGGCGATGCCGAGGTTGACCGACCCCTTGAAGACGACCTCCTGGGCGGCGTCGTCCCAGTGCGCGTTGATCTCCGGCGTGCGGCGCATCGCCAGGCACACGGCTCGCGACAGCACCAGCAGCGGCGAGACTCTCACGTCCGCGAAGGCGCGGTCCTCCCGCAGCCGGTCGACGAGCTTCATGGTGCGGGTGACGTCGACGGTGATCCACTCGGTGACGTGTGGGATCGAGAAGGCCGAGTCGACCATCGCCTGACCCATCATCTTGCGGACGCCCTTGATCGGCTCGCGCCGGTCCTCGAGCGTGCGAGGGGTCGCGACCGGCTCGACCGTCCGGGACCCTGCACCCGGGGGTCGTTCGGTCGTCGAGGACGGTGACACCTCGGCGGTGTCAGGGCCGCTGCCGGACGAAGCCGCCTCGAGGTCCGCCATCGTGACCACACCGCCGCGCCCGGACGGCGTCACGCTCGCGAGGTCGACGCCGAGCTCACGGGCACGCTTGCGCACCGGCGGCTTGGCGAGCACACCGCCGACCGACCAGGCACCGGTGGGCCGGATCTCCCCCGGGCGCTCGGGCTCTCGGGCCGCGGTCGCCGGGACCGCGTCCTCGTCGCCCTCGACGACCTCGGAGGTGTCGGCCTGGCCGAGCGTGAACGATCCCTGCACCTGCAGCTGGGTCGCCGATCCGGCGGCGGTGCGGGCGGTCGCCGGTCCGCGACGGGCGCGGCGACGGGCGGCGCCGGACTTGGGCCCGTAGCCGACGAGAGTGGCGTTCTCGACCCCTGCCGAGGGGTTCGAGAGGTCCATCTCCGGCTCGGAGGCCGGCTCCGGGGCTGCCGGGCTGCGGGGGCCTCCTTGCCGTCGGAGATCGCGATGATCGGGGTCCCGACCGGGACGGTCTCCCCCTCGGGCACGAGGAGGGCGGTCACCTCACCGGCGAACGGCGAGGGCAGCTCGACCAGCGACTTGGCCGTCTCGATCTCGACGACGACGTCGTTGACCTTGATGACGTCACCGACCTTGACCTGCCAGCTGACGATCTCGGCCTCGGTCAGGCCCTCGCCCGGGTCGGGCAGCTTGTACTCGAAGACAGCCATGCTCACCACCCCAGCGATCGGTCGACAGCGTCCAGGACCCGGTCGAGGTCGGGCAACCACTCCTCCTCCACCCGCGCGGGCGGGTAGGGGGTGTCGAAGCCACCGACACGGAGGACCGGCGCCTCCAGCGAGTAGAAGCACTCCTCGGTGATACGGGCGGCCAGCTCCGAGCCCATGCCGAGGTTGACGTGCGCCTCGTGGGCCACGATCGCGCGGCCGGTCCGGCGGACGGACTCCAGGACCGGCGCCATGTCGAGCGGCGAGAGCGTGCGCAGGTCGATGACCTCGATGCTCTTGCCCTCGGTCGCGGCGGCCTCGGCCGAGGCGAGGCAGACCTTCACCATCGGCCCGTAGGACAGCAGCGTGACGTCGGTCGCCCTCCCGCACGATGCGTGACGTGAACAGCGGTGCCGGGGTGGCGTCTCGTCGATCTCGGCCTTGTCGGCGTGGTACTGCCGCTTGGGCTCGAGGAAGACCACCGGGTCGTCGTGGGCGATGGCCTGCTGGATCATCCAGTAGCCGTCGACCGGGTTCGAGCAGGCGACCACCTTGAGGCCCGGGGTGTGCGCGAACTGCGCCTCCGGCGACTCGCTGTGGTGCTCGACCGCCCCGATGCCGCCACCGAACGGGATGCGGATGACCATCGGCATCTTCACCCGGCCCTGGCTGCGGAAGTGCAGCTTGGCGACCTGGCTGACGATCTGGTCGTAGGCGGGGTAGACGAACCCGTCGAACTGGATCTCGCACACCGGGCGGTAGCCGCGCATCGCGAGGCCCACCGCCGTGCCGAGGATGCCGGACTCCGCGAGCGGCGAGTCGATCACCCGGTCCTCGCCGAAGTCCTTCTGGAGGCCGTCGGTGATGCGGAAGACACCGCCGAGCTTGCCGACGTCCTCGCCCATCACGAGGACCTTCGGGTCGTCCTCCATCGCGCGGCGGAGACCGGCGTTGAGGCCCTTGGCCAACGTCATCCTGCTCATGCCTGCGCCTCCTCGAAGGTGTCGAGGTAGGCCGCGTAGCCGGCCTTCTGCGCTGCCAGCTCCTCGGTCTGCTCGGAGAAGACGTGGTCGAAGACGTCGAGGATGTGCGGGTCGGCCATCGCGCGACACCCCTCGCGCAGGTGCTCACCGAGCTTCTCGGCCTCGGCGTCGACGTCGTCGAGGAACGCCTGGTCGGCCAGGCCGTTTCTTGTCAGATAGACTTTGACTCGTTGGATCGGGTCCTTGAGCTTCCAGCTCTCGAGGTCGGCCGAGAGCCGGTAGCGGGTCGGGTCGTCGGTGGTGGTGTGGGCGCCCATCCGGTAGGTGTAGGCCTCCACGAAGGTCGGCCCCTGACCCTCCCGGGCGCGCTGCAGCGCCGCCTGCGTGACGGCGTACGTCGCGAGCACGTCGTTCCCGTCGACGCGCACGCCGGGGAAGCCGAACCCGAGAGCCCTTTGGTAGAGCGGGATCCGCGACTGACGCTCGATCGGCTCCGAGATCGCCCACTGGTTGTTCTGGCAGAAGAACACGACGGGCGCGTTGTAGGACGCTGCGAAGATGAAGGCCTCGTTCACGTCACCCTGGCTGCTCGCGCCGTCGCCGAAGTAGGCGACGACGGCGGTGTCGCGCTCGGGGTCGCCCGTGCCGACGTTGCCGTCACGCTGGACACCCATGGCGTAGCCGGTGGCGTGCAGGGTCTGGGCGCCGATGACGATCGTGTAGAGACCGAAGTTGTTGTCGTTCGGGTTCCACGACCCCTGGTCGACGCCACGGAAGAGCCCGAGCAGGGCCAGCGGATCGACGCCGCGGCAGTGCGCGACCCCGTGCTCGCGGTAGGTCGGGAAGACGAAGTCCTGGGTGCGCAGCGCCCGACCGGATCCGATCTGCGCGGCCTCCTGACCGAGCAGCTGGGCCCAGATGCCGAGCTCGCCGTGGCGCTGCAGCGCGGTCGCCTCGACGTCGATACGACGCGTGAGCACCATGTCGCGGTAGAAGCCGCGGACCTTCTCGGCCTCGTCGGCCTCGCTGAGCCCGGCACCGAACGAGAAGTCGGGGTGCTCGACCCGCTCCCCCTCGGGGGTGAGCAGCTGCACGAGGTCGGGGCCGGTGTCCACGTGGGCGGGTCCGAAGACCGCCCCGGGATGGGGGCCGAAGTCACTGGTCCTGGGGTCTGCGTTCATGCGTGAGCAGCACTCCTCTGTCAGGCCGGCGCGGGGTCACCGCGACCGGCGGGCTGGAGTCCGTACCCGCGGCCCGGGGGTGGTGCGCCGTGGGTGCAGTGTGACCGGCGACACAGCCGGTCGGCACCACCGTACCGGCCCCCGGACGCGCTCGCGACCGGGACCGCGAACACCGCGCGGACCCCGACCTGGTCTAGCGTCACCGGGATGACGCCGTCGACGACACAGCCCGACCGTGCCGGTCCCGCCGACACCTCTGTCCGCGTCGAGCGTGCCGGAGCGGTCACCACCGTCCTCCTCCACCGCCCCGGGCGGCGCAACGCCGTCGACGGCCCGACCGCAGCAGCGCTCGCCGCCGCCTTCCGGGCGTTCGAGGCTGACGACGACGCCCGCGTCGCGGTGCTCCACGGCGAGGGCGGAACCTTCTGCTCCGGCGCGGACCTGACCGCCCTGGGCACCGACCGCGGCAACGCCGTCCACCCGGTCGAGGCCGAGCACGACGGCCCCATGGGACCGACCCGGATGCGGCTCACCAAGCCCGTGATCGCGGCGATCGAGGGCTACGCCGTCGCCGGCGGTCTCGAGCTGGCGCTGTGGGCGGACCTCCGGGTCGTCGCCGAGGACGCCACGCTGGGCGTGTTCTGCCGGCGGTGGGGCGTGCCCCTGATCGACGGCGGGACGGTCCGCCTGCCCCGCGTCGTGGGCGAGGGCGTCGCGGCCGACCTCGTCCTGACCGGCCGTCCGGTCGACGCCGCCGAGGCGCTGCGGATCGGTCTGGCGACGCGCGTCGTCCCCTCCGGCACCACCCGCGAGGCGGCCGAGCGGTTGGCCGCCGACCTGGCGGCCTTCCCGCAGACGACGATGCGTCACGACCTGGCCTCGACCAAGGAGCAGCACGGCCTCGACGTGACCGCCGCCCAGGTCAACGAGCTCCGCCACGGCGAGGTCTCGCTGGCCGCCGACACCCGGGCGGGCGCCCAGCGCTTCAGCGAGGGCGCGGGCCGGCACGGCTCCTTCGGCTGAGCAGGGCCGCGACCGGGTGAGGGTCAGACCTTCGGCTCGAAGGCGTCGGCCACCCCGAGGAGGACGTCGTTGCCGGCCGGCTCGGCGATGGTGATCCGCACCCCGTCGGTGCCGTAGGGCCGCACCATGATGCCGGCCCCGTCGGCCGCCGCGGCGAAGGCCGCCGTCCGCTCCCCGACACCCAGCCACACGAAGTTGCCGTCGGCCTGCGGCACCGTCCAGCCCTGCGCCCGCAACGCCGCCACCACGCGCTCACGCTCGGCCACGATGGCCTCGACGCGCTCGGCCAGCTCCGGCTCGCACCCGAGTGCAGCGACGGCTGCGGCCTGCGCCACCGAGGACACCCCGAAGGGCAGCGCGCACTTGCGGACGGCGCCGGCGACCTCGTCGGAGGCGACCAGGTAGCCGATGCGCAGCCCGGCCAGGCCGAAGGCCTTGGCCAGCGTCCGCATGATCACCACGTTGCCGCGTCCGCGCCCCAGTGCCATCGGGTCGACGGGGTCCTCGGAGCGGACGAACTCGCGGTAGGCCTCGTCGACCACGACGACGACGTCGTCCGGCACCGTGTCCAGGAACGCCGCCAGCTCGGTGTGCGTCACCGCGGGCCCGGTGGGGTTGTTGGGGGTGCAGACGATGACGATCCGGGTCCGTTCGGTGATCGCGGCCGCCATCGCCGGCAGGTCGTGGCGACCCTCGGCGGTCACCGGCACCTGGACCGCCGTGGCGCCGCAGACCGCGACCGCGATGGGGTAGGCCTCGAAGGAGCGCCACGCGAAGACGACCTCGTCGCCGGGCTCGCAGAACGCCTGGGTCAGGTGGTAGAGCAGCGCGACCGAGCCCGTGCCCACCGCCAGGTGGGAGGCCGGTACGCCGAGCTTGGCGCTCAGCGCGTCGTACAGCGCGGTGTTCCCCATGTCGGGGTAGCGGTTCATCGCGGCCGCGGCGCTCTCGGCGGCGGCGAGCACGGCCGCCGGGGGCGCGTAGGGGTTCTCGTTCGACGACAGCTTGTAGGTCGGCACGCCCTCGCGCGGGGTGGGCGGTCGTCCGGCCACGTAGGCCGGGACGTTCGCGAGAGCCGCCCGCGGCACGGGCCGGTCGGGTCTGCCAGCAGGTCGGGGGGTCGAAGCACCAGTCACTCGTCCCAGGCTACGGCGTCTCCTCCACAACGACACCGGAGCGGGTGCTCCACCCCCCGACCCTGCTGCAAGGGGCGGATGACCCGTGCCCCCACGGGTCATCCGTCCCACGTGGCCCGATCCCCCCAACACAACGTCAGGTCCGGGCCACACCATCTACTTTAAGTGCCCAAATCCGACAAACCGATCGGGCGCACGGCTCAATCCCCTAGTCCATCCGGGTCATGGGAATCCCGTGAAAGGATGAGCGCGTGACGTTCCTGATCCGTGTCGTGGTCAACGCCCTCGCTCTCGGAGCCGCTGCCTGGCTGCTCGACGGCATCAGCGTGGGCGGCGACACCCAGAAACAGCTGCTGACCCTGCTGGCCGTCGGTGCCGTCTTCGGCGTCGTCAACGCGTTCATCACCCCGGTGGTCAAGCTGCTCTCGCTGCCCTTCATCATCCTGACGCTCGGGCTCTTCCTGCTGGTGGTCAACGCCCTCATGCTGATGCTCACCAGCAGCATCTCCGACGCCCTCGGCCTGAGCTTCAGCGTCGACGGGTTCTGGACAGCCGTGCTCGGCAGCATCGTCATCTCGATCGTCTCGGCCCTGCTCGGCGCCCTCACCAGCGACGACTGACCCGGCCCAGCACCGAGTCGACCGGCGGCTGGCACGTCGAGGTCGTCATTGTCCTGGCGACGGTGGAGCGGACCAGCGAGGCTCGTACCGCGCTCCTGGGCCGGGCCCTGCGCGGGACGCCGCCCTGAGCCCCACTGACACGGTCGCGCCACCTTCAGCCTGACCTCAGGTCGGAGTGGCACCCTGGAGGGCGTGACCGAGCAGCCCCAGCACCGCGTCCTCGTCGTCGACGACGACCGCGCCGTCCGCGACTCCCTGCGCCGCTCCCTCGAGTTCAACGGGTACGACGTCGCGCTGGCCACCGACGGCGCCGACGCTCTGGCCCGCATCGCCCAGCAGCCCCCCGACGCGGTCGTGATGGACGTGATGATGCCCCGGCTGAACGGCATCGAGACCACCCGGGCGCTGCGTGAGGCCGGCAACGACCTGCCGATCCTGGTGCTCACCGCCCGCGACTCCGTCGGCGACCGGGTCGAGGGCCTCGACGCCGGCGCCGACGACTACCTCGCCAAGCCGTTCGCCCTCGAGGAGCTGCTCGCCCGCCTGCGTGCGCTGCTGCGGCGTACCCACACCGAGGAGCCCGACGACCTCGAGGCCGAGCAGCTGGGCTTCTCCGACCTCACGCTCAACCCCGCCACCCGCGAGGTACGCCGCAACGGCCGGCTGCTGGAGCTGACCCGCACCGAATTCGCGCTCCTGGAGATGTTCGTGCGCCGGCCGCGGCGGGTGCTCGACCGGTCGTTCATCCTCGAGGAGGTCTGGGGCTACGACTTCCCGACGACCGCCAACTCCCTGGAGGTCTACGTCGGCTACCTGCGCCGCAAGACCGAGGCCGAGGGCGAGCCCCGCCTGCTCCACACCGTCCGGGGCGTGGGTTACGTGCTGCGGGAGGGCTGATGCGGTTCCGTGGCACCCTCGCTGCCCGGGTGTCGCTGCTGGCAGCCGTCGCGGTCGGCCTCTCGGTGGCGCTCGTGGCCGCGATCGCCTACGTCAGCGTGCAGCACCAGCTGATGGCGTCCCTGGACGAGTCGATGAAGGAGCGGGCCAACGGCCTCGCCACGGACGCCGAGCCAGCGGTGTTCCTCAACCGGTCCTTGCCCGACTGGCTGCTCGGTGCCGCAGACGTGCGCGTGAGCCTGCTGCTCGCCAATGGCAAGGTGCTGCGGCCGCCCGACCTCGACCCTGTCCTGGACCCGGTCGGGGTGATCGAGCCGTCCGAGGCCGAGATCGCGGTTGCCCAAGGGCTGGAGCCCTCGTCCACACGAACCGTCGCCACCTCGGACGGCGCCTACCGCGTGTGCGTCGTCCCGGGCAGCAACGAAGGGACGGCAGTGGTTCTCGCCCAGTCCCTGTCCCCTACGCAGGACACTCTGGCAAAGCTCGGCGTGCTCCTCTTCCTCGGTGGAGCCGTCGGCGTGCTGGCCGCGGCCCTGGCCGGCTGGGCCGTGGCCCGCAACGGCCTGCGCCCGGTGCGCCTGCTCAGCGACGCCGCCGAGGAGATCGCCCGCACCGAGGACCTCACCCCGATCGAGGTCGAGGGCAACGACGAGATCGCCCGGCTGGCCACCTCCTTCAACGCCATGCTGGCGGCGCTGTCCGCCTCGCGCGACCGGCAGCGTCAGCTCGTCGGCGACGCCGGCCACGAGCTGCGCACCCCCCTGACGTCGCTGCGCACCAACCTCGACCTGCTGGCCCAGGCCGACCAGCGGGGCGGGCTGTCGAGCGAGCAGCGCACGGAGCTGATGGACGACGTGCTGTTCCAGATCGACGAGCTGACCACCCTCATCGGCGACCTGACCGAGCTCGCCCGCGACGAGCCGATCCCGGCCCAGCTCGAGCCCGTCGACCTCGCCGACGTCGTGGCCCGCGCCGTCGACCGGGTCCGTCGCCGCGCCCTCGACGTCACCTTCGACGTCTCGCTCGCGCCGTCCTGGGTGACCGGCGAGCCGGCCTCGCTGGAGCGCGCCATCATCAACCTGCTCGACAACGCCGTGAAGTGGAGCCCGCCCGACGGCACCGTGGCGGTGACCCTGCGCAGCGGCACCCTCTACGTCGCCGACGAGGGCCCCGGCATCTCCGAGGACGACCTGCCCCACGTCTTCGAGAGGTTCTACCGCTCCACCGAGTCCCGCACCATGCCCGGCTCCGGGCTGGGGCTGTCGATCGTGCGCCGCATCGCCGAGCGGCACGGCGGACTCGTGCAGGCCGCGCACGCCCCGGAGGGCGGCGCAGCCTTCTGGTTCCGCCTCCCCCTGGGCCCCCCACCCGGTGCCACGCCCGGTGCCACGCCCGGTGCCACGCCCGGTGCCACGCAGGGCTCCGCGTCGGACGGATCCGAAGTGACAGAGGGGTCCCAGCGCCCTCTCAGGTCGGATTCAGCATCAGTGGACACCCTGGAGACATGAGCGACAACACCCATCGGTTCCCCGCGAGCGACGACACCACCCCGCTGCCCCCCTACGACGGTGGCGGCCGCTCCGACACCGAGGTCCTCCCGCCGTACGACGCCTCCTCCGGGTCCGCCGACCCGACCGCGACCACGGCCGTCCCGCGCGGGCCCTCGACGCCCGGGTCGGTCCCCCCGGACGGCCGCGACACCTCCCGCGCCTCCTCACCACGACCGCGGCGGCGCACCGCGGGCCTCCTCGTCGGCGCCTTGGTCCTCGGCGTGGGTGGCGGGGTGCTCGGGGCCGCCGGCTACGACGCTCTCGACGACGACCCCACGGCGACCTCGGTCCCCGAACCGGCTGCGACCGCGGCCTCCTCGCGCAGCCCCCTGGGCACGTCGCCGGGCTCCGAGGGGACGGGCGAGACCGACGGCACCGGGTCCGAGGCGGCCTCCGACTCCGTGGAGGGGGTGGCCCAGGGCCTGCTGCCCTCCGTGGTGAAGATCAACGTCACCGCCGCCGGCGGCTCCGGGTCCGGCTCGGGCGTGGTCCTCAGCGAGGACGGCGAGATCCTCACCAACAACCACGTGGTCGAGGTCGCCGCGGACGGCGGCGAGCTGTCGGTCAGCTTCGACGACGGCACCACCGCCGCGGCCACCATCGTCGGCACCGACCCCGTGACCGACCTCGCCGTGATCCAGGCCGAGGGGGTCAGCGACCTGACGCCGGCCGCGATCGGCGACTCCGACGCCCTCGGGGTCGGCGAGGAGGTCGTGGCCATCGGGTCCCCGTTCGGCCTGGAGGCCACCGTCACCAGCGGCATCGTGAGCGCGCTGAACCGACCGGTCACCATCAGCGAGGCGAGTGCCTCGAGCACCGCCACCGACACCGTCTACCCCGCGATCCAGACCGACGCGGCGATCAACCCCGGCAACTCCGGCGGCCCGCTGGTCAACATGGCCGGCGAGGTCGTGGGGATCAACTCCTCGATCCGGTCCAACAGCACCCCGGCCAGCGGAGAGGGTGGCTCCATCGGCCTCGGCTTCGCCATCCCGATCACGCAGGTGCTGCCGATCGTCGAGCAGCTGCGCAACGGCGAGACCGCCACCCACGCACGGCTCGGCGTGACGGTGTCCAACTCCCCCGACGCCAGTGGCGTGGCCATCGGCGCCGAGATCCAGGAGGTCGCGGAGGGCTCCGGTGGGGCCGCGGCCGGGCTGGAGGCGGGCGACGTGGTGACGCAGGTCGACGAGAAGGCGATCACCAGCACGAGCTCGCTGGTGGCGACGATCCGCGGCTACCGTCCCGGCGACACCGTGACCATGGTCGTCGAGCGCGACGGCGACACGCGCACCCTCACGGCCACCCTCGACAGCGACGCGGAGACGTCCACTCCCTGACGTCGCCGTGGCGTCACGTCAGGGCACGAGGCAGGCCCGCACCCGCGCCGCTTTCCACCGGGTCTCGGCCCACTCCTCGTCCAGGTCCGAGCGCACGGTCACGCCTCCGCCGGTGCCCAGCTCGTAGCGCCACCCGCCGTCACCGGACCCGCGTCCGGCGCGTGTCCCCACCAGGCTGCGGATGACCACGCTCAGGTCGGCCCGGCCGTCACCGGAGATCCAGCCGAAGGCGCCGGCGTACACCCCGCGCGGGGTGGCCTCCACCTCGTCGATGATCGCCATCGTGCGCCGCTTGGGGGCGCCGGTCATGGAGCCCGCCGGGAAGAGAGCACGGAGCGCCGTGACGGTCGCGACGTCCTCGCGCAGCCGACCTCGCACGGTCGTGACCAGCTGGTGCACCGCGGCGTAGGACTCCACCGCCATCAGCGACGGCACCTCGACGGACCCCACCTCGCACACCTGGGCGAGGTCGTTGCGCATCAGGTCGGTGATCATGAGGTTCTCGGCGCGCATCTTGGGGTCGGTGCGCAGGTGCTCGGCCAGCGCGTCGTCCTGCTCCGGGGTCCGCCCCCGCGGGGTGGTGCCCTTGATGGGTCGCGCCTCCAGGACGCGGTGGCGGTCGACGGTGGCGTAGCGCTCGGGGCTCGAGCTGAGCAGGTGGACCCCGTGGTGCTGGAGGTAACCGGAGTACGGCGCCGGGTTGGCGGCACGCAGCCGCACGTACGCCGTCACCGGGTCGACGGCGGACAGGGTCGCGTCACGGTAGGTCAGGTTCACCTCGTAGGAGTTGCCGGCGTGGAGCTCGGCCTGGACCCGCGCGAACGCCGCGGCGTAGTCCGCGGGCACGCCCACCTCCTCCCCCTCCGGCCCCTCCCCCGGGCCGACGTCATAGGAATTGGTCGCTCCGGCGACCACTTCGTATGACGTCCGCGTGGGGGGTGGGAGGTGGTGGGGGGAGCGGACGCGCATCCAGACCGCGTCCGGCACGCCGTGGGCCGGCCCCGCCGGTCGTCCCGGGAGGTCGGGCCGACAGCCGTAGCCGAGGTAGCCGACCCAGCTGACGTCGGGGTCGCCGCCGTCGCGGTCGAGCTCGCGCGCCAGGACGTGGAAGACGTCGTCGCCGACCACCTCGCCCGCGCCGTGCTGGTGGCGCAGGACCTGGCGCCGCGTCGCGTCGAAGGTCAGCGAGACGTCGTCCTCGGCCAGCACGCCGAGGGTCGAGACCGCCGAGCCGCCCGACTGCCGGCGGGCCCCGCCCCCGTCCAGCCAGAACATCCGCGGCGACGACGCCGCCGCGGACACGAAGGCTGCCACCTCGGGATCGCTCTGGTCGGGGGTCACCGGGTCGCCGTCCGGTGCGGTGCGACCGGCGTCGCTGCGCCGACGCCGAGGAAGTTGCCCACCAGCCGGACCCCGTGCTCGCTCAGCACCGACTCGGGATGGAACTGCACCCCGACGAGCGGCCGTGCGCGGTGGGCCACGGCCATGACGACGCCGTCGGCCGTGCGCGCGGTGACCTCCAGGTCGTCCGGCACCGCGACGGCGGCGAGCGAGTGGTAGCGGACCACGGCCAGCGGCGAGGGGACACCGGCGAAGAGCCCCGTCCCGCCGTGGACCACCGCCGCCACCTCCCCGTGGGCCGGCGTGACCGGCTCGACCACCCCGCCGTACGTCGTCACCAGCCCCTGCATGCCCAGGCACACCCCGAGCACCGGCCGGTCCCCGGCACGCAGGACGTCGCGGCCGACCGAGAAGTCGGCCGGGTCGTCGGGGTGCCCGGGGCCGGGTGACAGCACCACGTGGCTGAACCGGCCGAGGTCGGCCGGACCCACCCGGTCGTGCTCGACGACCACCGGCAGCACCCCCGTCACCGCGGCCACGAGGTGCACCAGGTTCCAGGTGTAGGAGTCGTAGTGGTCCACGACGACGACGTCCGGCCGGTCTCCCACCCCAGGTCCTAGGTCAGCAGGTCGAGGACGAGGTCCCGCAGCAGCGCGAAGCCGTTCTGGGTCAGCACGGACTCGGCGTGGAACTGCACGCCGCGGTAGTGCGGGCCGCGCACCATGTGGACGTCGCCGCTGACCGGGTCGGTGGCCAGCGTGACGCCCTCGGGGAGCGGCGCGTCGGGACGAGCCACGAAGGTGTTGTAGAAACCGACGGTCTCCTCGCCACCCGCCGGCGACGCCCCCCGCGTGGCCGAGAGGTCGACGCGGGCCTGTGTCCCCTGGAAGACGATGTCCTTGTAGGCCAGGGCGATGCCGAGCCGGTCGCAGAGCACCTGGTGGCCCAGGCAGACCGAGAGGAACGGCTGCCCCGAGGCGAGGAGCTCCTCCGTGGCGGCGCGGAAGACGGCGATCTTGGGGTGGTCGCCCTGACGCGGGTCGCCGGGGCCAGGGCCCACGATGACCAGGTCGTCTCCGTCCAGCGCGCCCGGTCCGTAGTCGCGGTGCGAGACCACCCGCGAGCTCATGCCCAGCACCGTCAGGACGTGGCGCAGCATGTTCACGAAGTCGTCCTCGCCCTCGAGGATGACCGCGGTGCGGCCCTTGAGGGCGGGCGAGGGCACGGCGTCCCCCTGGTCGGTCAGCCAGAAGGTGCTGAGCCGTTGGTTGCGTGAGGCGAGGGCGATGAGCACGTCCTCGTCGGCGGCCAGGGTCGCGATGCCGGTCGTCGGCGCGGGTGGGGCCTCCCGCAGTCCGAAGGCGGTGAGGATGCCGCCGGCCTTGGCCCACGTCTCGGCCACCTCCGATGCGGGGTCGGAGTCGCGCACCAGGGTCGCGCCGGCGGTGACCTTGAGGGCACCGTCGGGCGAGACGTCGGCGGTGCGGATCACGATCGGGCTGTCGGCTGTCGGCGCCCCCTCCCCGTCGCGTCCCAGCAGCGCCAGGGCGGCTCCGTAGTAGCCGCGCCCCTCGGTCTCGTAGGCCTTGATGAGCCGGCAGGCGTTCTCCACCGGCGCCCCGGTGACGGTGGCGGCGTACATCGTGTCGCGCAGCACCTCGCGCACGTCACGGGTGGTGCGGCCGGCGAGGAGGTACTCGGTGTGCACCAGGTGGGTCATCGGCTTGAGGAAGGGGCCGAGCACCTGCCCGCCCTCGGTGCACAGGTCGCACATCATCTTCAGCTCCTCGTCGACGACCATGAAGAGCTCGTAGATCTCCTTCTCGTCGGCCAGGAATTCCAACAGCCGCGCCTTGCGCTCCTCCTCGGCCAGCCCCGCCAGCCGGAAGGTGCCGCTGATCGGGTTCATCCGGACGTCGCCGCCGTGGACCGACACGTGGCGCTCGGGGCTGGCGCCCACCAGGTAGCGCTCCCCGGTGAAGAACAGGTAGGTCCAGTACGCGCCGCGCTCGTGCTCGAGCAGGTGGCGCAGCACCGCCATCGCCGGCCCGGGGCCCCAATCGGCCAGCTGCGCGCGGTAGTGCCGGCCCACGACGAGGTTGGCGCCCTCGCCGTTGCCGATCTCGACGTCGATGATCCGACGCACGACGTCGGCGTACTCCTCGTCGGTGGTCTCGAAGCCACCTCGGTCGAGGAACGAGACGCCGCCCGTCGGCAGGGCCGCGAGCACGTCGGCCAGCGGCAGGCGCACCTCGAGGTCGACGTCGACCACGGTCAGCGGGGCACCGTCGTCGTGCGCCTCGAAGCCGCGCTCGGCGACCTGCCGGAACGGGACGGCGAGCAGCCGGTCGACCTGGCGCCCGGCCTCGGGCACCCCGTCCTCGAGAGGTACGTCGAGCAGCGACTCGACCTGCGACGGCGTGCCGCCGACCAGCAGCACCTCGTCGGCGCCCTTCAGCCGGATCATCGCCCACGCGGGCCGGGCCACGAGGTCGACGAGGATCTCGGGCACGTCGGTCGTCATGGCCGAACGCTACCAACGCCGTGAGGCGCGTCGATCCGGCCGTTCGTCCAGCCGCGGACCCCCCGTTCGTGGCAGGTGGCTCGGGCCGACGTCCCGGGACCCGGCCGGGACCAAGGGCCCGCCCGACAGGGCCGTGGGGTCCTGACGAAAAGCGGACATTCTGCCCTGCCGGTGGCGACCTCCGATCGACCAGGATGAGTCCATCGAGCCACCGGGGACGGCGCGAGAGGGGACAGCACCACAGGGGGTGGGGGAACCGCACCATCCGGGGGAAGCACACCAGGGGCGCATCTGGGGACGCGCGTCGACCGGCACCACGCCGGAGCACCACAGGCACCAGCAGAGGGGGCGACGGAGACGTCGACGGCTGAGGCCGGGGGGCAGCAGAAGAGGGGCGAGGAGGTCGGCGTCGTGGTGAGCCGGCCTCTCGTTCTGCTCAGGGTGTGAGCGTGACGAGCCGCTGGGTCGCGCGGGTGAGCACCACGTAGAGCGTCGCGGCGCCGGTCGGCGACTCGGCCTCGATCTCGTCGGGCGCCACCACCACGATGGCGTCGAACTCCAGGCCCTTGGTGTCGAGCCCGGTCAGGGCGACCAGGCGAGCGTCCTCGCCACGGGTCTCGGCGACCAGGTCGTCGGCCTCGGTGAGCCAGGTCCGCACCTCGGCCACCCGGCCCAGCGGCGCGACCACGCCGACGGTGCCCGCGACGTGGCCCAGCAGCTCCCGGACCGCCTCGTCGACGGCGCCCCGCAGGTCCGCGCCCTCCAGCGTCCGCTCCTCGGGCGGGACACCCGTGCGTCGGACCGCGGTCGGGAGGTCGGCGGCGAGCCCGGCGCGGTCGGCGTACGCGGCGGCGTGCTCGTAGATCTCCGCACTGTTGCGGTAGTTCGTAGCGAGGTGGAAGGAGTGACGCGGTCGCGAGGAGCGCACGGACCACCGCTGCCGGCCACGCAGCGGTTCCCCGAAGAGCGCCACCTCGCGGGCCTCGTGGGCTTCGTCCGGGGCGGGCCACGACGACTGCGCGAGGTCGCCGACCACCGTCCAGGTGGCGGTCTCTCCTCGTCGCCCGAGCATGCGCCACTGCATCGGGGAGAGGTCCTGGGCCTCGTCGACGAGGACGTGGGCGTAGCTGTCGTCCTCGGTGCGGCGCGTCGTGCGCGGTCCGGCGTACTCCTGCTCGCCGCTGCCCTCGCGGCGGCGCTCGCCGAGGCTGCCGAGCTCGGGCAGGTTGGCGTCGACCAGGTGGGCCAGCGGGTCGTCGACGTCGGCGACCTCCTCGGGCGGGTCCCCGATGAGGTAGCGGATCTCGTCGACGAGCGCGACGTCCTCGATCGAGAGCTCCGCGCCCCACGCTCCGGACAGGACGTCGAGGTCCCCGGGCTCCAGGACTCCCTCGCCGATCCGGCGCGCGAACCCGCCCTCCCGCAGCCAGCCGAGCACCTCGGGCGCCTCGAGGGGTGGCCACCAGGCGCGCACGAAGTCGAGGAAGTGGTCGTCGGCGAGAATCTCCTCGACGAAGGACTCGCGTCCTCGCTCCAGCGCGCGCTCGCCGCGCACCTGGCGCCACAACGCGTCGACGAGCGCGGCCGGGACCCTCCGGGTCTGCGCGTTCCGCAGGCCGTTGCCCAGCAGTCCCCGGCGGATCCGGGCCAGGTCGCGGCCGGAGAGGACGAGGGTGTCGTCGCGGTAGAAGTAGCGGAAGTCCTCCGGGGCGCCGGGCACGGCCTGCCGGGCAGCGCGCCGCAGCACCTCGACCATGCGCGCCGCGCCCTTGACGGCCGCCACGGCGGGGGCGTCGTGGGTGCCGGCGCTGATGCCGTCGACGACCTCACCGAGGGCACGAAGCGCGACCGCCGTCTCGCCCAACGACGGCAGCACCCGCTCGATGTAGCGCATGAACACACCGGAGGGACCGACCACCAGCACGCCGCCGCGCTCGTAGCGGGCCCGGTCGGTGTAGAGCAGGAACGCCGCACGGTGCAGGGCGACCACGGTCTTGCCGGTTCCCGGGCCCCCGCTGATCTCGACCACGCCCTTGGCCGGGGCCCGGATCGCCTTGTCCTGCTCGGCCTGGATGGTCGCCACGATGGAGTGCATCGAACGGTCCCGGGCCCGGGCCAGCTGGGCCATCAGCGCCCCCTCGCCCACGACCGGGAGGTCGGAGCCGGCCTCCGCGTCGAGCAGGTCGTCCTCGACGCCGACGACGGTGCGGCCCGCGCAGCGCAGCACCCGACGGCGTACGACGCCCTGGGGCTCCGACGGCGTGGCCTGGTAGAAGACCGCGGCCGCAGGAGCCCGCCAGTCGATGAGCAGGGTGTCGCGGCTCGCGTCGCGCAACCCGATGCGGCCGATGTAGCGCGGCGCCTCGATGGGGTCCTTGAGGTCCAGCCGTCCGAAGACCAGTCCCTCGTGGGCGGCATCGAGGTTGGCGATGCGTCGGGCAGCCTGGAAGACCATGGCGTCACGCTCGACGAGCCCACCCTCGTGGCCGAGGTGGGCGCGGCCGTGGCCCTCCCGGGCCAGTGCCTGCGCGTTGCGGGTCGACGTCTCCAGCTGTCGGTAGACGACGTCGACGAACGCCTGCTCGTGCGCGGTCTCGCGCGCCACGAGGTCGGTGCTGGACTCACCACTCACCGGGGCGGACTCCTCAGGAGACGGATGACGGATCTCGGCGACCGGGACCCCACCGGTGAGGCCCCCGTCAGAACGGACCACCCTACCGAAGCGTCTCTCCAGGCCGTCCGAGACGTCGATCGTGTCCGTGCGAGACGTCGATCGCGCCGACGTCACGATCCGGTACGGGACCACGGGTGGGGTCTACCCATGACGAACGTCCCTTGCTACGGTCCCCCGATGTGACCCGGAACACCCTGGTCATTTCACCTGAACCGGCCACGAGCCGGGCACCGTCACGGAGGAACCATGCACAGACGACGAGCCGTACCGCTCGGGGTCGCAGCAGCGCTGACCATCGGCCTGCCCCTCAGCCTGACCTCGACCCAGCTCGCGGCCGACGCCGCAGCGGCACCGACCAGCGCGTCCATCCGCGAGGCCGTCACGGTCGGTGGCGTGCTCCAGCACGAGCGCGTGCTGCAGCGCATCGCCAACCGCAACGACGGCTCGCGCGCCTCCGGCACCCCGGGGTACGACGCCTCCGCGGCGTACGTCTTCAAGCGACTGGAGGCCGCGGGCTACAACGTGCGTCTCCAGAACTTCACGTTCCCGAAGTTCGCCGAGAACTCCCCCGCGACGCTGACGCAGGACTCCCCGGTCCCCACCGAGTACGAGACCGAGTCGTTCGAGTACTCCGGCAGCGGCACGGTGACCGGCCAGCTCTTCAGCGCCGACGGCAACACGGTGCCCCCGACCGCGGAGCCGGGCGCGACCGACTCCGGCTGCAGCGTCTCCGACTTCGACCCGGCCCCGGCCGAGGAAGACGCCGTGGCGCTGGTCCAGCGTGGCACCTGCACCTTCTCCGCGAAGGCGCAGAACGCCCAGGACGCCGGCTACGACGCCGTCATCATCTTCAACGAGGGCCAGGAGGGTCGCACCGAGCTTCCCGCCGGCACCCTCGGTGAGCCCGACGACATCCCCGTCGTCGGCCTCTCCTACGAGGACGGCGCGGCGCTCCACGAGCAGGTGGAGAGCGGCACCGAGACGATCATGACCGTCACCACCGACACCTCGTTCGACCCCGAGGTGCAGACCAGCAACGTCCTCGCCACCACTCCCGGTGGTGACAAGTTCAAGACCATCGTCGTCGGGGCCCACCTCGACTCGGTGGACGGCGGGGCCGGCATCAACGACAACGGCTCCGGCACCGCGACGATCCTCGAGATCGCCGAGGAGATGGCCGAGGCCGGCGTCAAGCCGCGCCAGAAGGTCCGCTTCGCGTTCTGGGGCGCCGAGGAGTCGGGTCTGCTCGGCTCCGAGCACTACGTCGACAGCCTGAGCGACGGGGCCCTGTCGAAGATCGTGGCCAACCTGAACTTCGACATGGTCGGCTCGCCGAACTACGTGCGGTTCGTCTACGACGGCGACGGCTCCGACTCCGACCCCGCCGGCCCGCCCGGGTCCGGTCAGATCGAGCAGCTGTTCGTGAACTACTTCGACAGCCAGGGCCTGGCCTCCGCGCCGACCGAGTTCAGCGGTCGCTCCGACTACGGCCCGTTCATCGCCGTGGGCATCCCTGCCGGTGGTCTGTTCACCGGCGCCGAGGGCGTCAAGACCGCCGAGGAGGCCGCGATCTTCGGCGGCACCGCCGGTGAGGCCTACGACCCCTGCTACCACCAGGCCTGCGACGACATGACCAACCTCAGCACGAAGGCGCTCTCGGAGATGGGTGACGCTGCGGCTCACTCCGTCTTCCGTCTGGCCACCACCAGGAAGGGCTTCTTCGAGGACGGCAGCTTCCGCAAGCCGGCTCGCCAGCGTGCGGCGGCGACGACGAACGTCGACTACCAGGGCAACCACGCTGTCCGCTGAGCCATCCGCACGACCGAGCAGCACCCGCACCACCAGCGGTACCAGCAGGGGCCGTTCCCTCACCCGAGGGAGCGGCCCCTGCTGCACGTCCGGGGATCAGGGGCGGGGGCGCAGACGGCGAGGGAGGCCGAAGTCGGTGTGGACTCCCGGGCTGAACGCCGTCTGGTCGGGAGCGCGCTCGGCCAGGTCGCCGAAGCCGACCGACGCGAGGAGCCCGTCCTCGAGGTCGACCACCGACGCGTCGTGCAGCGGCCACGGCCCGTGCTCGTTGGGCACGTAGAGCGGCAGCCCGAGCACCGAGGTGTGCAGTCCCCAGCGGGCGCTGACGAAGCGGTCGAGGTCCGTGGGCTGCCGCTCCTCCCCGACCCGGACGGTGATCCTGCTCCGGTGCGGCGGCCACGGCCGTCGCAGCCGCGCCGTGTACGTGTGGTCCCGTTCGAGCCCGGCCGGGCTCGTGCGGTGCCGCATCCGCGCCCACCGGTACGGCGTGCCGAACGCGGCCCTTGCGCCCGCGGTCACCACCACGCGCTCGCAGTCGAGGCTGAGGAACACCACGCCCCGCACGCCGTACCGGTCGACGCTGTAGAGCCGCACGTTGGTCTCCAGGAACGTCCCCAGCCACGGCACCCCCGGCAGCCGGAACGGGGCGGCGTGCCGCATCCGGAACGGCACCAGCCCGACGTACGTCGATCCCGTCGCCTCGTGCACGTCGGGCCGCACGCCCCGGGGCATCAGGTGAGCGACTCGGCCCGGGTCGACCGCCCAGTGCAGGAAGGTGAGGTCGAGCCAGTCCTGGTTCATGAGCACGGGCCCGGTGAGAGCCGGAGCCGCGGCCGACACCGGTTCCGGTGCGGACCAGGAGGCAGGGGTGGATCGGGATCCCGAAGGCATGCTCCGAGCGTGACATACCGTGACCACATGGCCCCACGCACGAGCTCCACCGCCGGTTCACCGCCCGCCTTCGACCCCCTCGACCCCGGCAACGTCGACTCCCTCCTCACCGACGAGGAGCGCGCGATCCGGGAGACCGTGCGCAAGGTGACCAGCGACCGGGTGGCCCCGCACGTCGCGGACTGGTTCGAGCGTGGCGAGGTCGACGACATCCGAGGCCTCGTCAAGGAGTTCGGCTCGGTCGGCCTGCTCGGCATGCACCTCGAGGGCTACGGATGCGCCGGCATGTCCGCGACGTCGTACGGGTTGGCCTGCCTGGAGCTGGAGGCGGTCGACTCGGGCATCCGCTCGCTGGTGTCGGTGCAGGGATCGTTGGCGATGTACGCGATCTGGGCCTTCGGCTCCGAGGAGCACAAGCAGGAGTGGCTGCCGGGCATGGCGGCCGGCGAGAAGGTCGGCTGCTTCGGCCTGACCGAGCCCGACGCCGGATCGGATCCCGGCTCGATGCGCACCCGGGCCCGGCGCGACGGGCCGGCGACACCGCGGACTGGGTCCTCGACGGTCGCAAGATGTGGATCACCAACGGTTCGATCGCCGACGTCGCCGTGGTCTGGGCGCAGGCCGACGAGGGCGTCCGCGGCTTCGTCGTCCCCACCGACACGCCTGGCTTCTCCGCGCCCCTGATCAAGCACAAGATGTCGCTGCGGGCCTCGATCACCAGCGAGCTCGTCATGGACGGGGTCCGCCTGCCCGCCTCGGCCATGCTGCCGGAGGTGCGGGGCCTCAAGGGACCGCTGGCGTGCCTGAACGAGGCGCGTTTCGGGATCATCTGGGGCGCGATGGGCGCCGCGCGGTCGTCGTACGAGGCAGCGCTGGACTACTCGCGCACCCGCATCCAGTTCGACCGGCCGATCGGCGGGTTCCAGCTGACCCAGGCCAAGCTGGCCGACATGGCGCTGGAGTACACCAAGGGCGTGCTGCTGGCGCTGCACCTCGGGCGTCTCAAGGACGCCGGGCAGCTGCGGCCCGAGCAGGTCAGCATCGGCAAGCTCAACAACGTGCGCGAGGCCCTGGAGATCTGTCGCAGCGCCCGCACCATCCTGGGCGCCAACGGGATCTCGCTGGAGTACCCGGTCATCCGCCACATGAACAACCTCGAGTCGGTGCTGACCTATGAGGGCACCGTGGAGATGCACACGCTCGTCCTGGGTCAGGCCCTGACGGGCGAGTCGGCGTTCCGCTGAGGCCCCGGGAGCGGCCGGCCACCGCCCGGCAGGCTGGTCCGATTCGGGGCCGAAGTAGGCGTTTGGGGTCCCGAGGGCGCACACTGGAGGTCTCATGACCTCACGTCCCGCCGGTTCCCGGCGCCACCTCGCGTCCAGTCCCTTCCAGCCGAAGCCGGCCCAGGAGGTGGAGATCTTCGAGGTCGACGACCGTGTCTCCCACGACTCCTACGGCCTCGGCCGCGTCGCGAGCGTGGAGGCGGCTGCCGTCACCGTCGACTTCGGCTCGAACACGGTGCGCGTGGTCAGCCCGTACAACAAGATGACCAAGCTCTGACCCAGCCCCGACCGGCTAGCGCTTCTTCTTGCGCGGCGCCGGGCGTACGACGAGCACGGGGCACGGCGCGTAGTGCTGCACCCGCTGCGCCGTCGACCCCATGAGCACGGTGTTGCTGAGACCCCGTCCGCCCGCGGCGACCACCACGAGTCCGGCGTCGAGCTGACGCGCGGTCTTGATGATCTCGTTGGCCGGCGACCCGCTCCGGATCCGCTGGTGGACCTTCGGGCCCCAGCCCTCGAACTCCTTGGCGATGGTGGCCATCGCGCTCTCGGCCGCCGCCCGGAACGTCGAGGTGTCGGTGTCGGCGGCGCTCTTCCTACCGGCGGAGAGGTCGTCGGCGAACGCGACCGCGGCGAGGGGACGGATCACCGCCACGATGGACACCGCGCTGATCTTCGACGGGTCGGCGAAGGACTTCAGCCGCCGGGCGGCGTCCAGGGACTGCTTCGAGCCGTCGGTGGCGACGATGACGTGCATCTCAGGCGTCCTTTCCCAGGGTGGACTCGCCGCGGCTGGTGCCGGACGGGCGGTTCTGCGAGCCGCGGAAGTACTCGATGAGGAAGAGCACGAAGCCCAGGCCGACGAGGCCGGCGCACCAGATCAGCGACGCCGGGTCGTCGTTCACCACGTAGAAGAGCAGAGCGCCGTTGCCGACCAGCCCGACGATCAGGAGAGCCGTGTTGGCGCGGAAGGTCTCGCTGGTCTCGTCCTGGCCGCGCAGCTTGAGGGCCGAGACGATCACCATCGCGTAGATGAACAGCAGCAGCACGACCGTCACGGTCGCGAGGCGCGAGACGATGTCGATGCCGAAGCCGGCGTTGTTGAGCAGCGTGCCGACCACGAGCAGGCCGCAGACCACGGCGGCGGAGAACAGCAGGCCGACCCACGGGCTGCGGCGCACCGGGTGGACCTTGGCGAAGGCGTCGGGCACGACGTCCTCGCGGGCCATGCCGTAGAGGATGCGCGCCTGCGTCACGACGGCCACCAGCGTGGTGTTGGTGATGGCCGTCATCGCGATCACGGCGAAGACGATGGTCATCACGCCGACCGAGATGGGCAGGATGTCGGCCTTGACGACCTCGAGCAGGGCCGCGTCGGACGTCGCGAGCTGGTCGACCGGTACGACGAGCGCGGCTGTCATGGCCACGAGCACGTAGATGACGCCGGCCGCGGCCATGCCGCCGACGAGGGCCCGCGGGAACGTCTTGGCCGGATTCACCGTCTCCTCGGCGACGTTGGCGGCGTTCTCGAAGCCGGTCATGGCGAAGAAGGCCAGCGCGACACCGGCGATGATCGCGAAGATCGGGCTCTTGTCGCCGGCGTCGAACTCGGTGAGCGTGCCGAAGTTCGCGTTGCCCTGGGCGACGTAGATGACGCCGATGATCATGACGATCACCAGGCCGGCCACCTCGACGAAGGTCATGACCATGTTGGCCACCACCGACTCGGAGATGCCGATGTAGTTGATGACGGCCAGCAGGCAGATGAAGACCAGCGTCACGAGAAGTGTCGGCGGCAGCTCCCACACCTCGGCGAAGTACTCCGCGAACCCGGTCGCCAGCGCACCGGCGGCGGCGAAGCTCGAGGCCAGGAAGGTCACGGTGACCAGGAAGGTGAGCGTCCGGTTCTTGAAGGCCTTGTTGACGTAGAGAGCGGCGCCGGCGGCTTGGGGGTACTTCGTGACGAGCTCGGCGTAGGCCATGCCGGTCACGGTCGCGACCGTGACACCGACCGCGAAGGCGATCCAGAAGGCACCGCCCACGGCACCGGCGACGTCGCCGATGAGCACGTAGATGCCGGAGCCGAGGACGTCGCCGAGGACGTAGAAGAAGAGCAGTCGACCGGTGATGGACCGCTTGAGCCCGCCGTCCTTGTCGGGGTCGAGCTCGCTGTCGAGTGAAGCAGTCTGGTCAGACACCGAGGTCCACCTTCGCCGAGGAGATGAGGTTGCCCCGATGTACCCGGCTCCTCACCCAGCGAAACCCCAGGATTCGCGGCAACGGCACCCAGCGACGCTCAGCGTCCCTTCGACAAGAAGGCCAGCATCGCCTCGCGGGCAGCGTCGGAGCCGAACAGCCGGGCCGACAGCGCCGCCCGTTCCTCGCCGCGTGCCTCGAGGCCGGCCAGCAGCTCGGCGTTCAGCAGCTTCTTCCCCTCGGCCAGACCCTGCGGGTGACCCTTGAGCAGGTCGCCCACGACGCGGTCCAGCGCCGCGTCCAGCTGGGCCTCCGGCACGGCCACCGTCACCAGGCCCATGTCTTCCGCCGCCGTCCCGTCGAACGTCTCCCCCGTCAGCAGCGTGCGCGAGGCCGACCGTGGCGTCATCCGGGGCAGCACGGTCAGCGAGATGACCGAGGCCGCCAGCCCGAGACGCACCTCGGTGAGCGCGAAGGTCGCCGAGTCGGCGGACACCGCGATGTCGCAGGCCGCCACGATGCCGATGCCTCCGGCTCGCACCGCGCCGTGGACCCGGGCCACGAACGGCTTCGGGGACGCCACGATGCGGCGCTGCAGCTCGACGATCGTGCGGGCGCCCTCCTCCATGCCCTCGCCGGTGGCCTCGGACAGGTCGGCGCCGGAGCAGAAGACGCTCCCCGCCGCGCGGACCACCACGACGCGTACGTCGTCGTCGGACTCGGCCCGGTCGACCCCGTCGAACACCCCGGTCACGAGGGCCTTGCTGAGCGCGTTGCGCTTGGCCTGGTGGTCGAGGGTGATCGTCGCGACGCCGGCCTGCACGTCGTACGTCACGGGGGTGGTGTCGTCGGCGCTCATCGTTCTCTCCAGATCTCCCGGCGGACGTCATAGGAACTGGTCGCTCCAGCGACCACTACCTAGGACGTTGCGAAGGACTTCGGTGCTGGTCAGTAGGACTTGGGCAGGCCCAGGCTGTGCATGGCGACGTAGTTGAGGATCATCTCCCGCGACACCGGGGCGATCCGGCCGAGCCGGGCCGACAGCAGCATCTGCCCCAGGCCGTACTCCTGCGCCAGACCGTTGCCACCGTGGGTGTGGACGGCGACGTCGGTGGCGTTGCAGGCGACCTCGCCCGCGGCGTACTTCGCCATGTTGGCGAACTCCCCCGCCCCGATGTCGTCGCCGGCGTCGTAGAGCGCCGCCGCCTTCTGCATCAGCAGACGGGCCTGCTCGAGCTCGATCTTGGTCTTGGCCAGCGGGTGCGCGATGCCCTGGTGGGTGCCGATGGGCTGGTCCTTCCACACCGAGCGGGTCTTGGCGTACTCCACCGCCCGGTCGAGCGCGTAGCGCGCCGTGCCCAACGACATCGCCGCGCCCATGATCCGCTCGGGGTTGAGCCCGGCGAAGAGCTGCAGCAGGCCGGCGTCGGCGTGCTCGGGGTCGCCCACCAGGGAGTCGGCCGGCACCCGGACGTCGTCGAGGTGGAGCGTGAACTGGTTCTCCGGCGCGGTGAACGTCATCGGGATGACACGGGCCTCGAAGCCCTTCGCGTCCGTCGGCACCACGATGAGCGCCGGCTTGAGGTTGCCGGTCCTGGCGTCGGCCATCCGGCTGACCACGAGCACGTAGTCGGCCTCGTCGACGCCGGAGATGTAGGTCTTGCCTCCGTTGAGGACGTAGTCGTCGCCGTCCTTGGTCGCGGTGGTGGTGATCTTGTGCGAGTTGGAGCCGGCGTCGGGCTCGGTGATCGCGAAGGCCATCGTGATCGAGCCGTCGGCGATGCCGGGCACCCACCGCTGCTTCTGCGCCTCGGTGCCGTAGCGGGCGATGATCGTGCCGCAGATGGCGGGCGAGACGACCATCAGCAGCAGCGGCGCCCCGGCCGTCGCGGCCTCCTCCAGGACCGCCGCGAGGTCGCCGATCCCGCCACCACCGCCGCCGTACTCCTCGGGCAGGGAGACACCGAGGTAGCCGTGCTTGCCCATGTCGTTCCACAGCTCCGTGGTCTTCTCTCCGTTCGCCGCCTGGCGCTCGATGTACTCGCGGCCGTACGACGCCGCCAGCTTGCGCACCGCCTCGCGCAGCGCCCGACGCTCCTCGGGCTCGCTGAACATGGTCTGGGTCTCGACACTCACGCGGTCTCCTGAGGGTTGTCGGTCTCGTGCTGGGTCTGGTTCTCGGGGGCGCTCACGACCGCCAGCACGGCACCGGCGGTGACCTGCTCGCCGACGCCGACGGCGAGCTCGCTGACCACGCCGTCGATGGGCGCGTTGATGGTGTGCTGCATCTTCATCGCCTCCATGACCAGGACCGGCTGGCCCGCGGCCACGGCGGCGCCGGCCTCGACGCGTACGGCGATCACGGTGCCGGGCATGGGCGCCAGCAGCGAGCCCTCGGCGACCTGATCGGCCGGGTCGACGAAGCGTGGCAGCAGGGTCAGCGCGAGGTGGCCGGCCGCGTGGTCGACGTCGACACGGTCACCGGCGACAGCGACGTCGTAGGTGCGCGTCAGTCCGTCCTGGTCGACGCCGACGCGCCACCCGGTCCCGGTGCGCTCCACACAGGTGGCCCGCGCTTCGCCCACCCCCGCGTCGCCGGACACGTCACCGAAGCGGTAGCCGTCCCGACCGCCGTGCCAACCGAGCTCGACCTCGGTCCCACCGACGTCGAAGCGTGACGTCTGCGGCGCGGAGGTGACGTTGCGCCAGCCGGTGGGGATGCCGGGCTGGACCCGGCGCGCGGCCACCGCCTGCTCCGTGCAGGCGACGGCGGCGGCGAACAGTGCGAGGGCCTGCTCGCCGGTGGTGTCGGCCGGGCCTCGCGACTCCAGGGATCGGAGCCCGCCGACCGTCAGGTAGTCGGTGCTCAGCTCCTCCGCCACGAAGGCCCGGTCGCCGAGGATCTCGACGAGCAGGTCGCGGTTGGTGACGAGACCGTGCAGGCGCGCACGCCGCAGCACGCCGGCCAGCTGCCGCAGCGCGCTGGGTCGGTCCGGCGCCCAGACGATGACCTTGGCCAGCATGGCGTCGTAGTGCGTGCCGACCTCGTCGCCGGTGCGGAAGCCGGAGTCGAGCCGGACTCCGTACGACGTCAGGGGGCTGAGCTCGACGTCGACGTCGGGGATCTCGAAGCGGGTCAGCCGCCCCGACTGCGGCTGGTAGTCGGTGGACGGGTCCTCGGCGTAGAGCCGGACCTCGACCGCGTGGCCCGTGACCGTCGGTCGATCAGCAAGCGTGTCGAGGCCCGGTGAGGTGCCCGCCGACCCCTCCGCCGCCTGGATCTGCAGCTCGACGAGGTCGAGACCCGTGACGCTCTCGGTGACCGGATGCTCGACCTGGAGGCGGGTGTTCATCTCGAGGAAGAAGAACCGGTCGGCCAGCCCGGTGGCCGGATCGGTGGAGACCAGGAACTCCACCGTCCCCGCGCCTCGGTAGGAGATCGCCTCGGCCGCAGCGCGGCCGGCGTCGTGCATGGCCGCGCGCACCGCGTCGGGGACCCGAGGGGCGGGTGCCTCCTCGACCACCTTCTGGTGGCGCCTCTGCACCGAGCAGTCGCGGTCACCCAGGACGTGGACCGACCCGGCGGCGTCACCGAACACCTGGACCTCGACGTGACGCCCCTGCTCGACATAGGTCTCGACGAAGACGGTGCCGTCCCCGAAGGCCGACGCGGCCTCGGCCGCGGCGCCGGCCACGGCGTCGACGAGCGCGTCCGGCGTCCGCACGACGCGCATGCCGCGGCCCCCACCGCCGGCGCTGGCCTTCACCAGCACCGGCAGGTCGGCTGCGGTCACCTCGTCCGGGTCGAGGTTGTGCAGCACCGGCACACCGGCCTTCTCCATGAGCTCCTTGGCCGCGACCTTGGAGCCCATCGCCTCGATCGACTCCGGCGCCGGCCCGATCCAGGTCAGTCCCGCCTCGATCACGGCGCGAGCGAAGTCGGCGCTCTCGCTCAGGAACCCGTAGCCGGGGTGGACCGCGTCGGCACCGGTGCGTCGTGCCGCCTCGAGGATCAGGTCCGTGCGCAGGTAGGTGTCTGCAGGAGCGTTGCCCGGCAGCCGGACGGCGACATCCGCCTCCCCCACGAACGCCAGCCCGGCGTCAGCATCGGAGTGCACCGCCACCGTCTGGATCCCCAGCCGCCGACACGTCGCGAACACCCGCCGAGCGATCTCCCCCCGGTTCGCCACCAGGACTCTGGTAATTGTCGTCATGACTCACATCCTGAAGACACCGAAGCGGTCGGTGCCCTCGATCGGTCGGTTCTCGATGACGGACAGGCAGATCGCCAGGACGGTGCGCGTGTCACGCGGGTCGATGACTCCGTCGTCGTACACCATCCCGGAGAGGAAGAACGGCAGGCTCTGCTCCTCGACCGACTGCTCGATGAAGGCCCGCAGCCCGGCGTCAGCCTCTTCGTCGTACTCCTTGCCCTTGGCCTCGGCCGCCGCCCGGGCGACGATCGACAGCACGCCGGCGAGCTGGGCCGGCCCCATGACCGCCGACTTGGCGCTGGGCCAGGTGAAGAGGAAGCGCGGGTCGAAGGCGCGGCCGTTCATGCCGTAGTTGCCGGCGCCGTAGGAGGCGCCCATGACGATCGACAGGTGCGGCACGGTCGAGTTGCTCACGGCGTTGATCATCTGCGCGCCGTGCTTGATGATGCCGCCCTGCTCGTAGTCCTTGCCGACCATGTAGCCGGTGGTGTTGTGCAGGAACAGCAGGGGGACGTCGATCTGGTTGGCCAGCTGGATGAACTGCGTCGCCTTCTGGGCCTCCTCGGAGAAGAGGATGCCCTGGGCGTTGGCCAGGATGCCGATCTGGCGACCGTGCAGGCGCGCCCACCCGGTGACCAGCGAGGGGCCGTAGAGCGGCTTGAACTCGTCGAACACCTGCCCGTTGTCGGGGCCGACACCGTCGCACAGCCGGGCGATGACCTCGCGGGGGTCGAACGGCTCCTTGAGGTCGGTCGGGATGAGGTCGAGCAGCTCCTCAGGGTTTGCGTCCGGCTCGCACCACCCGGTGGTCGAGCCCGTCGAGACCCCACCGCGGACGTCGCAGGAGCTGGTCGTCCGAGCCGCCACCTCGTATGACGTCAGCGGGGGTTTGCGGTGGTGGAGGCGCGCGATGATCCGGCGCCCGATCCGGATCGCGTCCCGCTCGTCGACGGCGAGGTAGTCGGCCAGGCCGGAGACCTTGGCGTGCATCTCCGCTCCACCGAGCGCCTCGTCGTCGGACTCCTCGCCGGTGGCCATCCTCACCAGCGGCGGTCCGCCGAGGAAGACCTTCGCGCCCTCCTTGACCATGACGACGTAGTCGCTCATGCCCGGCACGTAGGCGCCGCCGGCCGTCGAGTTGCCGAACACCAGCGCCACGGTGGGGCGCTTGTCGGCCGAGGCCCGGGTGAGGTCGCGGAAGAGCTTCCCGCCCGGGATGAAGATCTCCTTCTGCGTCGGCAGGTCGGCCCCGCCCGACTCGACGAGGTTCACCGTCGGCAGCCGGTTCTCGTGGGCGATCTGCGCCGCCCGGAACGCCTTCTTCAACGTCCACGGGTTGCTGGCGCCGCCCTTCACCGTCGGGTCGTTGGCCACGATCATGCACTCGACACCCTCGACGACCCCGATGCCGCAGACCATGCTCGCGCCGACGGTGAAGTCCGAGCCCCAGCCCGCCAGGGGCATCAGCTCCAGGAACGCCGACCCCTCGTCGACGAGCAGCTCGATGCGCTCACGGGCGAGCAGCTTGCCGCGCTTGCGGTGCCGTTCGTTGTAGCGCTCACCGCCGCCGTCGACGGCCTTTGCGTGCTCGGCGTCCAGAGCGGCGATCTTGTCCAGCATCGCCTCCCGCCGGGTCGGCTCCGTGTCCAGCACCTCGGTCATGACGCGAGCCCCAACAGCCTCGCGGCCAGGTCGTCCAGCACTTCGTTCGCTCCTCCTCCGATGCCGAGGATGCGGACGTCCCGGTAGTGACGCTCCACCTCGGTCCCGTGCATGTATCCCGCGCCGCCGAAGATCTGGACGGCCTCGTCCGTGGCGTACGTCGCCGCCGCGACCCCCAGGCGCTTGGCGTGCAGCGCCTCGACCAGCGGGTGCTCGCCGGCGTCGTAGCGCCGCGCCACCTCGCGGGTGTAGACCCGCGCAGCGTCCACCTGCCGGTGCATCTCCACCAGCTTGTGCCGCACGACCTGGTTGTCGACCAGGCGCTGCCCGAAGGCCTCCCGCTCCCGGGCGTACGCCGTCGCCAGCGCCAGGCAGCGCGCCGCCGTCGAGTAACCCTGGACCGCCAGCGCGACCCGCTCGGTCACGAACGCCATCGCGATCTGGACGAAGCCGGACTCGGCGTCCCCCACCAGGTTGTCGGCCCGCACGCGGGTGTCGATGAACGACAGCTCCGCGGTGTCCGACGACCGCCACCCCATCTTGTCAAGCCGACATGAAACCTCGAACCCGGGAGTCCCCCGCTCGACGACCAGCAGGCTGATCCCGCGATGACCCGGCCCTCCGGTCCGCACCGCCGTCGTCACGAAGTCGGCTCGCACGCCCGACGTGATGAACGTCTTCGACCCGTTGACCACGAACGAGTCGCCGTCGCGCTCGGCCCGCGTCGTCAGGTTCGCCACGTCCGACCCACCCCCGGGCTCGGTGATCGCCAAGGACCCGATCAGCTCACCGGCCAACGTCGGCCGCACGAACCGGTCGATCAGGTCCGCGTTGCCGCTGGCCACGATGTGCGGCAGCGCGATGCCGTGGGTCATCAGTGACGCCATCAGGCCCCCGGACGCCCCCGCCTCCATCATCGCCTCGGTCAGGCACACCGAGTCGAGCAGCCCGCCACCGGACCCACCGACCTCCTCACCGAAGCCGACGCCCAGGAACCCCTGCTCGGCCGCGGCCACGTGCAGCTCGCGCGGCAGCTCGCCGGCGTCCTCCCACCCCTGCAGGTGCGGCATCACCTCACGCTCCACGAACGTCCGGGCGCTCGCCCGCAACGCCTCCTGCTCGTCGGTCCAGTAGCCCACGCTCACAGCAGCCCTTCCGGTACGTCGACGTGCCTCGACCGGGCCCATTCGCCCAGCCCCTTCGCCTGCGGGTCGAACCGGCTGCTCGCCGCCACGCCCTCGCCCAGCAGACCCCGGATCAAGACGTTCACCCCACCGACGTTGGGCAGCGCGAACACCTCGACCTCCAGCCCCTCCGCCTCGGGCAGCAACCCCCGGACCCAGTGCGGTGTCACCATCCCGAGCAACCACGCGGTCCGCGGGCCGGCCAACGGGTGCTCCTGGCTCACCCACAACCCCAGGTTCGCGTCCCCGCCCTTGTCACCGGACCGTGCGTGGACCAGTTCGCCGAGCGGGACTCTCCGGGGGGTGGTGCGCGCCTCGCTGGAGGTCGTCGCTGAGCCGCCCGGCACCGACGGGGTCTCCGCCACGTGGACGGACGGTGCCTGGATGACCTCGACCGAGCCGTCGTGGTGGTGGACGGTGTGGGAGACGGCCGTGCGGGGGACGTAGCCGGCCGTGTAGACGCCGTAGGGGGTGGCCGGCGCGGGGGGCGTGGTGAGGGTGAAGCCGGGATAGGAGGACAGGGCGAGCTCGACGAGGGGGGCGGTGAAGCCCTTGCCGGCTGTCGAGGCGTCGGGGTCGCGGACCGAGACCCGGAGCCGGGCGCTGGCGGCCTCCTCGGTGGGGGCGTCGGGGTGATCGGTGCGAGCGAGGGCCCAGTCGACCTCGGCGAAGCTGGTGCCGGCGCTGGACCAGGCGGCCTCGACCTGGCGGCGGACCCAGGTGGCCTTGGCGTCGATGTCGAGGCCGGTGAGGACCAGCTCCAACTGGTTGCGGAAGCCACCCAGGTGGTTGAGGCAGACCTTGAGGGTGTCGGGCGGGGCGGAGCCGCGGACGCCGCTGACGGCGACCCGGTCGGGACCCGCGGGTGCGAGCTCGATGGAGTCGAGGTGGGTGGTGACGTCGGGGCCGAGGTAGGCGGTGGACTGGATCTCGTAGACCAGCTGGGCGGTGACCGAGTCGAGGGAGACCAGGCCGCCGGTGCCGCCGTGCTTGGTGATGACCGAGGACCCGTCGGAGGCGACCTCGGCGATCGGGAACCCGAGCGGGACGTCGGCTCGGCCGGAGTCGAGGAGGGCCCGGAAGCCGCTGAAGTTCCCGCCGGTGGCCTGGGCGCCGCACTCGATGACGTGGCCGGCCACGACGGCCCCGGCGAGCTCGTCGTACGACGTGGCGGTCCAGCCGAAGTGCGCGATCGCGGGCCCCACGACGACCGAGGCGTCGGTGACGCGGCCGGTGACCACGATGTCGGCGCCGTGGGTGAGGGCCGAGGCGATGCCGAAGCCGCCGAGGTAGGCGTTCGCCGTCAGGGGCGATCCGGCGGCGTCGAGACCGAGCTCGGCGGCGCGGCCGAGCACGTGGTCACCGTCGACGAAGGCGATGCGGGGGCTGAGGCCCTGGGCAGCGGCGACCTGGGCGAGCCGGGCGGCCAGTCCCGCGGGGTTGAGGCCTCCGGCGTTGCTGACCAGCCGGACCCCCTTCTCGAGAGCCAGCCCGAGGCAGTCCTCGACCTGGCGCACGTAGGTGCGGGCGTAGCCGAGGGCGGGATCCTTCATCTGGTCGCGGCCCAGGATGAGCATGGTGAGCTCGGCGAGGTAGTCGCCGGTGAGGACGTCGAGGTCGCCACCCTCGAGCATCTCCCGCATCGCGGAGAGCCGGTCGCCGTAGAAGCCGGAACAGTTGCCGACCCGCAGAGACCCTGCGACGGGCGCGCTCATGCCGTGCCCTGCGGGGGACGTCCGCCGCCGGCGGGTCCGGCGAAGGCCTGGGCGACGTCGAGCCACGCGTCAGCGTCCGGTCCGGTGGTCTCGAGTGCGAGGTCGTCACGGTGGCGGCGCTGGGTCACCAGCAGCGCGAAGTCCCAGGCCGGTCCGGTGACGGTCTGCTCCGCGGAGGCGTCGCCGTACTCCCACTGCTCACCGCTGGGCGCCGTCAGCCGGACGAGCACCGGGGCGGAGGGCGCCTCGAGACCGCGGTTGACGAAGGCGAAGGCGCGGGTGCGCACACCGATGTGGACCACGTGACGGATCCGGTCGTGCGGCTCGGCGACGACGCCGAGACCCTCAGCGACGTCGAGACCGTGGGCCCAGGTCTCCATGTAGCGCGCGCTGGCCATCGAGGGTGCCGCCATGGGCGGGCCGAACCACGGCATCTTCTCCCCCGACGGGTAGTAGCTGAGCACCTGGGCCAGGCTCTGGCGCCCGGCCCGCCAGCGCGCGAGCAGGTTCTCGGGGGGCAGGGCGCCGAGGCGCAACGCCTCGGCGTCCACGAAGCCGTCGGGGTCCTCGATGGCCTGCAGCACGTAGGCGTCCCAGGCGGCCGTGTCGGTGGCAGCGGCCACCGCGACCTCGTCGGTCCAGGCGAGGTGGGCGATCGAGGTCGCCACGTCCCAGCCCGCGGCCGGGGTCGGGGCCCGCCAGCCGGAGGCGTCGAGGCTCGCGACCATCGCGTCGAGGACGTCTCCCTCGACGGCGAGGTCGGCGAGGATCGGCAGGGTCCTGGGGTCGGTCACGCAAGGCCCTCTCGTCGGGCGGTCTCGGGCACGGCCGGGCGGGCGAGGGTCGTCTCGAGGGTGACCGCCCAGTGGTCGAGGATGCGGTCGCGCCGGGCCACGTCGTCGGAGACGAGGTTGGCGAGGCCGAGACCGCGCATGAGGTCGAGGGTGGCCTGCACGAGCTCGCGGTTGCCCGGCAGCGACTCGTCCGCGCCGAGCGCGTCGACGGTGGAGCGGTGGGTCGCGCGACCGACCCGTGTCTCCAGCTCGGCCACCGCCTCGCGCAGGGCGGGGTCGGTGCGCGCGGCCATCCAGAGCTCCGCGGCCGCGACGAAGAGCGGGCCGGTGAACAGCTCGGCCAGCACCTCGAGCACGGCCCGGGTGCGGCCGCCGCCGGTCGGGAGGTCGGCGGTCCGGTCCAGGACCTCCTCGTGACGTACGGCGGTCAGGTGCTCGACCGCGGCCAGCACCAAGGTGTCCTTGGTCGGGAAGTGGTGGAGCTGGGCCCCCCGGCTGACGCCGGCCTGCTGCGAGACGAGCGTGGTCGACGTCCCGCTCCAGCCGTGCTCGACCAGGCACTCGACGGTGGCCTCGAGGAGCCGCTGGCGCATGAGGCGGGTGCGCTGCTCCTGGGGCACGCGCACCGACGTCGACATGGCGTCACTCTGCCTGTCCTCAAACAAACAGTCAAGACTGATTGTTTGGCCCCAAGGTTTTACTCGCGCTCGGACGACCGACTTCCTACACTGAGGGTGAACCCCGCACGCTCGGGAGGCGCGCAGGGGCCGCAAACGCAAGGGGGGCCGTCATCAGTGTGACCGTGCATGCCGTCGACCGCCGGGTCCACCACGTCCTCCAGCGCCTGCCCCGCATCCTGCGCAGCGACCGCTCCCCGACCGCTGTCCTGCGCGAGATCGCCGCGACGGCCCGCGAGCTGTGCGAGACCGACTACGCGTTCGCTGCCCTTCTCGACGAGGAGCGCGGGTTCTCCACGCTCGGCTCCAGCGGCCTGCCCCCCGAGCTCGACGAGCTGCTGACCACCCACCCCGCCCTGCTCCGTGCGCGGTCCTCGGTGCTGGAGCAGGAGGGCAGCGTGCGCCTGTCGCTCGAGCCGGTCGACGTGCCCTCGGCACGCGGCAGCTCGTCGGCACGACGTCCCACGGTCACCTTCGGCGAGCTGCTCGCGGTGCGCCTGCGTGCGGGTGTCCGCACCGTCGGCATCCTGGTCCTGGCCAACCGCCCCGGCGCCGGCCACATCGGGTCCGACGCCGACGAGCTGCTGGCCGAGCTCGGCCGTGCCCTCGGCTCGGCCATGGACAACGCCCTGCTGCTGCGCGAGGTGCTGCACGCCCGGCGCTGGATGCGCGCCGCCACGACGCTCACCCAGCAGCTGCTCGGCGACGAGATCGACGACCCGCTGCGCGAGGTCTCCGAGCGGGCCATGGACCTGGCCAACGCCGACTACACGGTCGTGGCACTGATCCAGGGCACGCACATGCACGTGCAGCACGTCGGCGGCCTCGGGGAGGTGGAGTCGCTGCGCAACCGCGTGGTCTCGCTGCCCGTCACCACCGAGATGCACACGCTGGAGCGGGGCGACGCCCTGGTCTACGGCGACCTGTCGCAGGTCCGCTCCGAGGTGTTCGAGGGCATGGACACCTCCGAGTTCGGGCCGGCCCTGATCATCCCGCTCATCGGCGCCGAGAGCCTCACCGGTGTCCTGCTGCTCGGACGCTTCCAGGACAACCCGCCCTTCACCCACAGCGAGCTCGACCTCGCCTCGGCGTTCGCCGCGCAGGCCTCGGTCGCCCTCGAGCTCGAGTCGGCCCGTCAGGTCCAGGAGAAGCTGCTGCTGGTCGAGGAGCGCGACCGCATCGCGCGCGACCTCCACGACCACGTCGTGCAGCGGCTGTTCGCCACCGGGCTCTCGCTGCACGGTGTCGCCAACCAGCTGGAGGGCGACACGCAGCAGCGCGTCTCGGACGCGATGTTCGCCATCGACGAGACCATCCGGCAGATCCGCAACACGATCCTCACCCTCAAGTCTTCCGGCGACGAGTCCGTGACCCTGACCGACATGATCACCGACATCGGCGACGAGGCCGGACGGCTGCTCGGCTTCCCGCCGATCCTTGCGCTCGACCCCGGCCTGCGGTCGATCCGCGGTCCGCTGGCCGACGACATGGCTGCCTGCGTGCGCGAGGCGCTCAGCAACGTCGTGCGCCACGCGAACGCCACCCAGGTGATCATCAAGGCCACCGTGCACCTGGGCCAGCTCGAGCTGAGCGTGGCCGATGACGGCGTCGGCATCGTCAGCACCCGCCGCAGCGGGCTGGGCAACCTCGCCAAGCGCGCCCGCAACCACGGCGGCGCCATGCAGGTCGACACCGAGCCCGGTCAGGGAGCCACCCTGACCTGGCGGGTGCCGGTCGTCCCCGCCTGACCTCAGTCCTCGAGCCGGTTCTCCTCCGACGCGCGACGAGCGGCGTCGCGGATCTCGAAGACCTCGGTGGCGAAGCCGCCCATCGTGTGGGCGACGTCGCGCACGGCGGTGATCACGATGCCGGACACCGAGGCCGCGGCTTCAGCACCCGCTTCGACGGTGTGCTGCAACGCGTCCTTGGCGATCTCGGCCCGCGACAGGTGCTCTTTCATCAGAGGGACAGCCTCTCAGACAGCCACCGGGCGTGCCCCGGCGCCCGCCTGCCGGCGGGCAGCCGCGGTCGGCCGGGTGAAGAACCGCAGCGGTGTGACCGAGGCCAGCTGCTGCCGGCTCGGGCGAGGCGGGACGGCGAACTTGATGATCTTCGCCGCCACCGAGCCGAGCTGCTTGTGCAACGGGCCGGTGTTGTAGTCCAGGCCGTACTTGTCGCACAGCGCCTCGATCTCGGGCGCGATCTCGGGGTAGCGCCGGGCCGGGATGTCGGGGAACAGGTGGTGCTCGATCTGGAACGACAGGTTGCCGGTCAGGGTGTGGAAGAGCTTGCGGCCGGTGATGTTGGCCGATCCGAGCAGCTGGCGGTAGTACCACCCGCCGCGCGTCTCGTCCTCGGTCTCCTCGATGGAGAAGCTCTCCACGCCGGCCGGGAAGTGGCCGCAGAAGATGATGTTGAAGGTCCAGATGTTGCGGATCAGGTTGGCCGTGGCGTTGCCGGCCAGCGTCAGCGGGAACAGCGGACCGGTCAGCGCGGGGAACAGCACGTAGTCCTTGAGCGTCTGGCTGCGGACCTTGCGGATCATGCCGCGGTGCAGGTGCTTGGTGTCCTTCCAGCTGCGCTTGCCCGACATGATGTTCTCGACCTCGAGGTCGTGCAGCAGCACGCCCCACTGGAAGAACGTCATCAGCCCGAGGGCGTAGAGCGGGTTGCCGAGGTAGTAGGGCTTCCACGGCTGGTCCTCGTCCATGCGCAGGATGCCGTAGCCGATGTCGCGGTCCTTGCCGAGGATGTTGGTGTAGGTGTGGTGGATGTAGTTGTGGGAGTACTTCCACTGCTCGCTGGGGCAGACGGTGTCCCACTCGTACATCCGTGAGTTCAGGCCCGGGTCACCCATCCAGTCGTACTGGCCGTGCATGACGTTGTGGCCGATCTCCATGTTGTCGAGGATCTTGGAGACGCTCAGCGCGCCGACCGCCAGCGGCCAGGCCGGGGGCAGGTAGAACAGCGCGCGGCCGGCGCCCTCGAAGGCACGCTGGGCCTTGACGATGCCGCGGATGTAGTCGGCGTCGGCCTGACCGAGGTCGGCGATCACACGCTGGCGGATCGCGTCGAGCTCGGCGCCGAACTCCTCGAGCTGCTCGGGGCTGAGCCGGTAGGGACCGTGGCCGATGGTGGAGACAGGGGGCTCAGGGGCCTCGGTGGTGTCGGTGGTGACGGGTGCGTCAGCTGTGGTGGTCATGTCGCTTCCTCTCGCTGGGTGGAGCGTGGATCGAGCGGGATCAGGTGGTGGGGGGTGCGTCTCAGAGGTCGACGATGCAGTCGCCGACCGGGGCCGACACGCAGATGCGCACGTCCTCGTCGGGCAACGCCGACTCCTCGCCGGTGCGGACGTTGCGCACGGTGCCCTCGGTCTTGCGGGAGACGCAGGAGAAGCAGATGCCCATGCGGCAGCCGAACTCCGGCGTCAGCCCCAGTGCCTCGGCCTGCTCCAGCAGGGTGACGCCGCTGTTCTCCGACTCGAGGTCGGCCCTGTCGAAGCGGGTGCGTCCCTCGGCGCCCTCGATCGGCTGGAGGGTGGAGGTCTTGAAGTACTCCACCCGCAGCCGCGGGTTCTCGGTGTAGGTCTCCTGGACCTTCTCGACCAGGCCGGCCGGTCCGCAGGCCCAGGTGTCGACGTCGGCGTGCTCCGGCAGGATGCGGGCGAGCTCCTCGGTGCTGTAGAACGCGTCGTCGCCCGCATCGGGGTGGAGCAGGTGCACCTTGACGTGCGGTGGCATCGCGGCCAGCTCGTCGGCGTAGATCTGGTGGGCGGGCGACTGCGCGTAGTGCACGAAGGTGATGCGGCCGCCGTACCCACGGCGCAGCAGGGTGCGCAGGTGCGACATGACCGGAGTGATGCCGGAACCGCCCGAGATCAGCAGGACCTGGCTCGGCAGCGGGTTGGGCAGGGTGAAGTCGCCCTCCGCCTGCGACAGGTGCACCACGTCGCCGACCCGGGCGTGGTGGACCAGGTGGCGGCTGACCTGCCCGTCGGGGTTGGCTCGCATCGTGAGGGTGATGAGGTCACGGGGGCCGGACTCGGGCGAGGACACCGAGAAGCAGCGGGTACGACGTGCGCCGTCGACCTCCACGCCGACCTGGACGTACTGGCCGGACTGGTGGCCCTTCCAGCCGCGTGACGGCTCGAGGGTGAGCGTGGCGACGGGCTCGCCGGCGCGGGTCTCGCGGGTGATGTCGAGGATCGTCGCGCGGACCTCGTGGACGACCCACATCGGGTCGGCCAGCTCGAGGTAGCGGTCGACGCCGTGCGGGGCGGTGAGTGCGGCCACGACGGGTGACCGGAGCAGGCTCTGGGTCAGGCTCATGGGGGCAGCTCCTGGGGGACGGTTTGGTGTACAAACGTTCACTGAAAGTGTGCAAAACGCCGGCACCCCGGGTCAAGGCAGGGCCGCGTGAGCCTGGACACGGCCGCCTGGACGTCGCGCCGTCAGTGAGCACACGTGCACGGGAGCCGCAGTGGTTAGGGTGGCGCGGTGAGCGACGTGGCGGAGTCCCGCCAGGAGCGCAAGGAGCGGACCCGGCAGGCGATCCTCGATGCGGCCCTGGAGCTCTCCGAGGAGACCGGGCTCGGAGGGCTGTCCCTGCGCGCCATCGCGAAGCGCGTCGGCATCGTGCCGACCGCGTTCTACCGCCACTTCGACTCCATCGAGCAGCTCGGGCTCGCGCTGGTCGACACCTCGTTCGCGTCGCTGCGCCAGATGATGCGTCAGGCCCGGCGGGAGTGGACCGACATCGACGCCGTCATCACGCAGTCGGTCAGCATCCTGGCGCGCAACGTCCACGAGCGCCCGGAGTACTTCACCTTCATGTTCCGCGAGCGGATGAGCGGCATCGAGTCGGTGCGCGCCGCCATCCGGCACGAGCTCGAGCTGCTCGAGCGGGAGCTCGCCACCGACCTCGCCCGGCTGCCGGGCCCGGCGGACTGGTCGAACGAGGACCTCCGGGTGCTGTCGAACCTGATCGTCGGGATGATGGTCAACACCACCGAGGCGATCCTCACCGCGCCGCGGCCCGAGGCCGAGAAGGCCGTGCTCCGCACCGCCGAGCAGCAGATCCGGCTCACCATCATCGGCGCCGCCAACTGGAAGTCACGCCCCTCGGACTGACCCGCGCTCGGTCAGGTCAGACGCCCTCCCACAGACCGACCAGGTTGCCCTCGGTGTCGCGGACGTAGGCCGCGAAGCCCATGTCCCCGATGGCCTGCCGTCCGCTCACGGCGGTGCCGCCGGCAGCCTCGACCGCCTGGATCGAGGCCTCGATGTCATCGGTGTCGAGTACGAGGTTGGGACCGCGGAACGTCTCGTCCCGCTGGATCATGCCTCCGTTGATGAAGCCCGGTTCCGTGGGGCCTTCGCCGGGGTCCGTCGGCCCGACGGTCGCCATCGGGTAGTTCTCGAAGCCGGGCATCACCATGATGTCCCAGCCGAACGCCTGCTCGTAGAACGCCCGCGCGCGGGCCTGGTCGTCGTACGGCACCTCGAAGTGCACCACCTTGTTGACCACGGGTCCTCCTCGGGTGTCGGTGACGTTCCTGCCCCTCACTGAACCGCGCCGCACACCCCAGGACAAGATCGCTCCAGACCGGTTGCTCAGGTCAGGCGGCGGGCGATCGGGGCGGGGGCGTGCTTCAGCACCCGACCCAGCGGCTCCCACGGCCAGCCCGGGACCAGGGCGGAGTCGCGCTTCTTCTCGATGGCGCTCACCATCGAGCGGACCCCGGCCTCGGTGGTGGCCATCAGCGGCGTCCGCGACGCGCTGCGCGAGCTCATCTCCGACTCGATGTAGCCCGGGTAGAGCACGGTCACGGTGATCGGGGTCCCGTGCAGGTCGGCACGCAGCCCCTCGGCGAGGTGGGCGACCCCGGCCTTCGTCGCGGCGTACGTCGTCATCGCCCCTTTCATGCCCCTCATCGCGGAGACCGACGAGACCATCACCAGCTGCCCGGCATCCTGCTCGCGGAAGATCTCCACCGCCGCCTCGGTCTGGGCCAGCGCGCCGAGGAAGTTCGTCTGCGCGGTCTCGAGGTTGGCGTGGAAGTGGCCGGTCCCCAAGGGGGCGCCCTTGCCGAGGCCGGCGTTGACCACGACGGTGTCGAGGACCCCGAGCTCGTCGCGGAAGCCTCGGAAGACCTCGAAGACACGGTCGTGGTCGTTGACGTCGAGCGCGGCGAGCGCCACGCGGCGCTCGGGGTGCGCGGAGAGGATCTCGACCTTCAGCTCCTCCAGCCGCTCGGTGCGGCGCGCACACAGCGCCAGGTCCCAGCCCTTCGCGGCGAGCTGACGCGCCATCTCGGCGCCGAGGCCGGCGCTGGCGCCGGTGATGAGGATCGTGGGCACGGGGTCTCCTGTGACATCGGGCGGTCAGCGGTAGGTGAGCAGGTCGGGCGGCAGGTGGCCGTGCTCGTTGAAGGACACCGCGGTGGTGCCGCGTCGTCCGACCGTGAGCTTGGTGACCGAGGCGTTGACCAGCACCGGGTTGAGCCTCTGCCAGGTCGGTGTCGCCGCGCCGACGAGGGACGCGACGGCCCAGGCCACAGGGCCGCCGCTGGTGAAGACCACGACGGTCTCCCCCGGTCCCACCGCCTCGGCCGTACGCCGCAGCGCGACCGCCACACGGTCGGTGAACGCCGGGAACGACTCCGGGTAGTCGTCGTCGTGGCGGCCCGAGACCCACCGCTCGACGGCCGCGTCGAACCAGGCGTCGAGCTCGGAGCGTCCCGAGGGTGCCTCGGGGACGCCGCGGTCCACGCCGTACACGTCGAGCAGCTGCACGTGGTCGAACTCGTCCCAGCCGGCGTCCGTGGTGAGGTCGAGGGCCCAGCCGGCTCCTCCGGAGGCCGCCTCGGCGGTCTGCCGGTGACGGCGCAAGGAGCCCGCGACCAGACGGTCGGGCCGCACCCCGGCCTTGGCCAGCCAGCCGCCGAGCACCTCGCCCTGCTGCACCCCGAGCTCCGAGAGCTGGTCGTAGTCGGCCGCCCCCCACGACGCCTGCCCGTGGCGGACCAGCAGGATCACTCCCACCCGAGGATCCTGGCGACGCGCTGCTCGGCGACGTGCACGACGGGGCCGAAGATCTTGAACACCTCGTTGCTGGTCTCGCCGTGGAACCAGCGGTAGTAGATCTGCTGGCTGATCACCGCGAGCCGGAAGATCCCGTAGATCTCGTAGAACCGCCACTGCTCCGGCGTCAGCGACCGACCGGTCCGCTCGCAGTAGGCCTCGACCAGCTCCTCGCGGGTCAGCATCCCGGGCAGGTGCGTCGGCACCCGGCGGTACGGCGCCAGGTCGTGGTCGTCGGCCTGCACCCAGAAGGCGAGGTTGCCCCCGAGGTCCATGAGCGGGTCGCCGAGGGTGGCCATCTCCCAGTCGAGGACGGCGACGACCTTCGTGGGGTCGTCGCCGTCGAAGACCAGGTTGTCGAGCTTGAAGTCGTTGTGGATCACGCAGTTGGCGACGTCGTCGGGCTGGTGCTCGTCGAGCCACGCCATGGCGCGCTCGAAGTCGGGGGCGTCGTCGGTGCGGGCGTCGCGGTAGCGGCGCGACCAGCCCTCGATCTGGCGGCGCACGTAGCCGAAGCCCTTGCCGAGCTCGCCCAGACCGGCGGCCTCCTGGTCGACGCCGTGCAGCTCGGCGAGCACGTCGACCATCGCCAGGCTCATGCCGCGGGCCTGCTCGGGGGTGAGCGCGTCGTCGGGCAGGTCGCCCCGCGGGATCAGTCCCTCGACCCGCTCCATGGCGTAGAAGTCACGCCCCATCACCTCGGGGTCGTCGCAGAAGGCGATCATCGCGGGCGCGTAGGGGAAGAAGGGCCGGAGGCGGTCCTGGATGCGGTACTCCCGGCCCATGTCGTGGGCCCCCCGGGCCTTGGTGCCGCGTGGCGCCGTCCGCAGGATGAGGTCTCGCGCGGGGTAGCGCAGCAGGTAGGTCAGGTTCGACGCACCGCCGGAGAACTGCAGCACCTCCGGGTCCTCGGTCAGGTCGCCGCGCACCTCGGCGTCGGCGTTCTCACGCAGCCAGGCGGCGACGGCCGCCACGTCGAAGGTGTCCTCCTCGCGGACGCCGCGGGCGCCCTCGGGCTGGCTGGTGCTGTGGCTGCTCACGCGTGCTCCTCGAGCTTGCGCGCCTGGGCGCGCATCAGCTGGTCGTAGGCGGGTCGGTCGGTGGTCTTCAGCTGCCACGCGGCTCGGGCCGCGGCGTCGGGCACGATCAGCTCGTCGCCGGCCGCGAGCCCCTCGAGGACGGCGGCCGCGATGTCGCCGGCGGAGATCGGCGAGTCCTCGACCAGCCGGCGCATCACCCCGCCCACGGCGGGGTCCCCCGAGCGCAGGGTCTCGATCAGGTTGGTCCGGAAGTACGACGGGCACACGGCGTGCGCGGTGCCGCCGGAGGAGGCCAGCTCGTGCCCGGTGGTCTCGGTGAAGGCGACCACGGCCGCCTTCACGGCGTTGTAGGAGCCCATGCCGGCCGGGTGGACGAGGCCGGCGAGCGAGGCCACGTTGACGATCCGGCCGCCCGGACGTTCCTTGAGCATCGGCAGGAACGCGCGCGTCCCCCGCACGACGCCCAGCAGGTTCACCTCGATCAGCCAGCGCCACTCGTCGAGGTCGCACAGCTCGATGCGCCCACCACCGGCCACCCCGGCGTTGTTGACCAGCACGTCGAGCCCGCCCCAGGTGCGCCGTACGTGCTCGGCGGCGGCCGCCCAGTCGGCCTCGGAGGTGATGTCGAGCCGCAGCCGGCCGGTCTCCGGGTCGGGCGCGAGGTCGGTGCGCAGCACCTCGGCTCCCTCGGCGGCGAAGGCGTCGCTGAGCGCGGCCCCGAGACCGGAGGCGGCGCCGGTGACCAGGATCCGCGTGCCCGCCGACGTCATCCCCCGACCCTAGCCCGGTGGCTCCCGTCGGGTTCACAGACCGACGCCCTATGCTTCACACGCCGGCTTGCCGGCCCGCGGACCATCGACGAGGAGACCAGACCATGCTCAAGACCGGCGCGGTGCTCTGCACCCTCCTGCTCACCCTGACCGCCTGTGGCGGCGGCGACGAGTCCCAGGCAAAGGAGAGCATCAAGGCCAGCCTGCTCGACAACCCCGACCTCGCCGGCACCGAGCTGACCGACGAGGAGGCCGGCTGCGTCTCCGAGGGGATGGTCGACGACCTCGGGGTGGAGAAGCTGCAGGAGTACGAGCTCCTCAACCCCGACGCAGAGGTCGTCGAGGACGCCTCCCCCGAGGACTTCGCCGCCGAGGACGCCGACGCGCTCGCCGACACCATCGTCGGCTGTGTCGACGTGGAGGAGCTGCTCAACGAGCAGATGGGCGCCACCATGGAGCAGATGACCGACGAGCAGGCCTCGTGCATCACCGAGGCGTTCGACGAGGACACCATCAAGGACATCATCTCCGCCGGGTTCCAGGGCGAGGACGCCACGAGCGCGCTGCCCGGCGACCTGCAGGAGAAGGTCATGGGCTGTGTCAGTGGCGCCACCGGCTGACGTCAGCTGGCGACGGTCGCGACCACCCGGGAGCGGGTCTCGGGGTCGACCCAGGCGTTCGAGGTCCGGGTCAGCCGGTAGAGCGAGATCAGCACGAACGGCAGCGCCATGAGCACCGCCCACTCCCACGACAGCCGCGCGAGGACCGAGAACAGGATGCCGACCATGGTCGTGCTCAGGGCCAGCCGCGAGGAGTAGCCCACCATCACCAGTGGCGGCGCCGGAGTGGCGCGGGCGCTGCGCAGGTCGACCGCGAACGGTCGGTTCACCGACCAGCGCAACGACGCCGAGGTGACCTGGAGGACGACCACGACGGCAGCGCACGCCACGGCCACGAACTCGGGCCAGGTCGGCGCTCCGGCCCGGAGCGCTGCCAGCAGCACCGTGACCACGCTCGCCACCAGCAGGACCTCGACGAGCACCATGGCCCGTGACACGAACACGAGCCGCGGGGAGGCCGGCAGGCTGTCGCGCCACAGCGCACCTCTGCCGTCCAGGCACCAGGAGTTCACGCCGAACAGCAACGCACCGCCCGAGGCCACCAGGCCGGGCAGGATCGCGAGCATCTCCCACTGCAGGTTGCCGGCGATCGCCACGAGGCCGGGCATCACCGCGAGGACGGCCAGGCCGCGTCGCAGCGGCACCGAGCGCCAGATGCCGACCCGGTCCGTGCGCAGCATGGCCTGCAGGTCCGAGCCGGGCAGCGGCCGGGAGGTGTGCTGCGAGGTCTCGAGACTCACCACGTCGCGGGCCGGACGACCCGCGACCGCCCGGGCCAGCACCGCGCCCACCACGACCGCGACGACCGTGAGGACCACGAGCTCGCCGGTCGTCAGCAGGTAGAGCTCACTGAGGCCCTGACGTCCCTGCAGGGCCGCGATGGCGACCTGCAGGGTCGGAGAGGACTGCAGGAGGTCGACCAGACGTCCCGAGGAGACGACGTACACCGCGACCACCGACGCCGCGGTCAGGAGACCGCGCGCGCCCCACACCCCTCGCGGGCCGCGACGCAGCCACTCCACGCCCCACCCGACGACCTGGGCGACCGCGGTGGCGCCGACCACCCAGAGCATCACCAGCAGCTGGGTGAGCAGCAGCCCCCAGGTGGGTCCCGACACGAAGGCGAAGCAGCCCAGCAAGGTCCACACCTGGAGCAGCCACGCGATGTTGAGCGGCGCCATGAGCAGGGCCCCGAGGTGGTCGGCCACCGGGCTGACCGGGAAGCCGACCGCCTGCTCGCGCGGGATCAGCTCCCGCCCGCCGCCCGAAGCCGCCGCGGAGACGATGGCGATGAGGAGGATGCCGACCAGCGCGGTCGGCAGCAGGGACTGCACGTCGGTCCGTCGGTCACCGTCGGGGAGGTATCCGGGCAACCACCCGGCGAGCACCGTCAGGAGACCGACCAGACCCAGACCCCAGCCGGCGACCGCTCGCTGCCGGCCCCGCAGACCGGAGGCCCGGAAGCGCAGCAGGGCCACGACGTCGGCACCCGCGCGCTGGAACGCGCGCGGACCGAGCTCAGTCGAGGAGCGAACGGTAGACACCGGCGCCTCGCTCCCCTGTCAGCTCCTCGGCGGGCAGCGCAGCCACCGTCGAGCCGCCGCGGAGCACGAGCGCCTCCTGGCACGCCTGGACCGCCAGCTCACGCAGGTGGGTGGAGACCAGCACCGCGGCGCCTCGCGCCCGGGCGTCGGCGATCACCTCCATGGTGGCCTCGACGCCGAGCGGGTCGACGCCGTCGAAGGGCTCGTCGAGCAGCAGCACCTCGGGGTCGTGGAACGCCGCCAGCACCACCGACATCCGGCGTCCCATGCCGTGGCTGAAGCCGGCCGTCACCCGGTGGGCGGCGCCGCCGAGCTCGAAGCGCTCGAGCAGCTCGCGGGCGCGGTCCTCCCAGTCGGTCTGCCGCCGCAGCCGCGCGGCCAGCTGGAGGTGCTCCCAGGGCGTGGCCCGCGGGACCAGTCCGCCCACGTCGGGGCAGTAGCCCGTGCGGCGCTTGACCTCGGTGGTCTGGCGCGCGATGTCGAGGCCGGCGACCTGGACCAGACCTGAGGTGGGCGGGATGACCCCGGCCAGCACCCGCATCGTGGTCGACTTGCCGGCGCCGTTGCGACCGAGCAGCGCCGTCGCCTCGCCGTGACGGACCTCGAAGCCCACACCACGGACGGCGTCGACCTGCCCGAACCGGACGATCAGGTCCGCGACGTGCACCACGGCAGGAACGGTGCCGGGCGCGGTGCGGCGTCCGGGCGCGGTGCCGGGCGCGACGCCGGTCGCGAACGACCCGCTGCCGGGCTCGGCGGACGGCTGGCCGACAGGGTCGGAGGCACCCGTGGAGCCCGGGGCGGCGTGGTCGTGCGAGGACATGTGCTCCAGTGTCGCAACGCCCCCCTGGCGCCGTACCCCTTTCGCCCGATTCGCGACGTGGTTCGGCAGCAGGACCTACAGCTTCTCGCCCTTCTCGGCCTTCTCGACGAGCAGCGCCGGCGGCTCGAAGCGCTCGCCGTAGGTCGCCGCCAGCTCGCGCGCCCGGGCCACGAAGCCCACGACACCGGTGCCCCCTGTGTCACTGCGTCCGACGTAGCCGTTGACGTACTGCGCGGCGCCACCGGTGTTCGCCGGGAAGCCGATGCCGAAGATCGAGCCGATGTTGGCCTCCGCGGTCGAGGAGATCACGCCCTCCTCGAAGCAGCGGGCGGTCTCGACGGCCTCGATGACGAGCATCCGCTCCATGAGGTCGGTGAAGTCCGGCTGGCCGGAGTCACCGCCGGCAGTCGGGAAGAGCTCGGTCAGGCCCGCCCACAGTCCGGCGCGCTTGCCGGCCTCGTCGTACTCGTAGAAGCCGGAGCCCTTGAGCTTGGAAGGCCGACCCGCCTCGATCATGGCGTCGATGACCTTCTCGGCCGGGTGGGGCGTGTAGGTGCCGCCGTCGCGCTCCACGGCCGCCCTGGTGGCGTTGCGGATCTTGACCATCAGCTCCATGTTGAGCTCGTCGCTGATCTGCAGCGGCCCGACCGGGTAGCCGGCCTTCGCCGCGGCCCGCTCGATCGACATCGGCGCGACGCCCTCGCCGAGCATGGCCAGGCCCTCGTTGATCTGGGTGCCGATGACGCGCGAGGTGTAGAAGCCGCGGCTGTCGTTGACCACGATCGGGGTCTTGCGGATCGCCTGGACGACGTCGATCGCCTTGGCCACGGCGGCCTCGGAGGTCTTCTCGCCACGGATGATCTCCACCAGCGGCATCTTGTCGACGGGGCTGAAGAAGTGCAGGCCGATGAAGTCCTCGGGGCGATCCACCCCGCCGGCGAGCTCGGTGATCGGCAGCGTCGAGGTGTTCGAGCACAGCAGCGCGTCGGCGTTGATGACGGGCAGCACCTCGGCGAAGACCTTGGCCTTGAGCGACGGGTCCTCGAAGACGGCCTCGATGACCAGGTCGCAGCCGGCGAGCTGCTGCGGGTCGGCGGCCGGGGTGATGCGGGCCAGCAGCGCGTCGGACTTCTCGGCGGTCAGCCTCCCGCGCGAGATCGCCTTCTCGTTGATCTTCGCCGAGTAGCTCTTGCCACGCTCGGCCGCCTCGAGCGAGACGTCCTTGAGCACGACCTCCATGCCGGCGCGGGCGCAGACGTAGGCGATGCCGGCGCCCATCATGCCGGCGCCCAGCACGCCGACCTTGGTCGGCTTCCACACGTCGTGGCCCTGCGGGCGCAGCGAACCGGAGTTGATGGCCTGCAGGTCGAAGAAGAACGCCTGGATCATGTTCTTGGCGTTCTGACCGGTCGCGAGACCGGTGAAGTAGCGCGACTCGATGCGCGCAGCGGTCTCGAAGTCGACCTGGGCGCCCTCGACGGCCGCGGCCATGATGGCGCGCGGCGCCGGGTAGTCGGCGCCCTTCAGGGTCTTGCGCAGGGTGGCCGGGAAGACCGGGAGCATCTGCGCCAGCGAGGGGTGCGCCGGCGTGCCGCCGGGCATCTTGTAGCCCTGGCGGTCCCACGGCTGCTTGGCCGCGTCCTCAGCACCGGCACCGCCGGCGGACTCCTTCAGCCACGCCTTCGCGCGCTCGAGCAGCTGCTCGGCCGGGACGACCTCGTCGACGAGGCCCGTGGCCTGGGCGTCGGCAGGCTTGCGGCGCTGGCCCTGGAGCAGGACCTCGGTCAGCGCGGTCTGCAGACCGAGCATGCGCACGGTGCGGATCACGCCGCCGCCACCGGGGAGCAGACCGAGGGTGACCTCGGGCAGGCCGATCTCGTAGGCGCCCTCCGCGGCGATGCGACGGTGGCAGGCCAGCGCGATCTCGAGGCCGCCGCCGAGCGCGGCGCCGTTGACGGCGGCCACGACCGGCACGCCGAGGGTCTCGAGGCGACGCAGCTGCTTCTTGAGGTTCTGGCTCTCCTCGAACATCTGCGGCGCGTCCTCGGGGGTTGCGGCGATGAGGAGCTTGAGGTTGCCGCCGGCGAAGAAGGTCTTCTTCGCGCTGGTGAGCACCACCCCCGTGATGTCGGCCTTCTCGGCCTCCAGGCGCGACAGCGTCGCCTCCATGGAGTCCTTGTAGACCTCGTTCATGGTGTTGGCGCTGGCGGTCGGGTCGTCCATCGTCAGGGTGACGATGCCGTCGGCGTCCTTCTCGTAACGGATGCCGGTGTCGGTCGTGGTCTGCTCAGTCATGTCGTGCGGTTCCCTTGCTGGCTGGGGTTCGGAGTACGGCGTACGTCGGGGAGCCGGAGCCTCAGAGGCGCTCGACGACGGTGGCGATGCCCATGCCGCCGCCGACGCAGAGCGTGGCCAGGCCGTAGCGCAGGTCGCGACGCTCGAGCTCGTCGATGAGGGTCCCGAGGATCATCGCGCCGGTGGCGCCGAGCGGGTGGCCCATGGCGATCGAGCCGCCGTTGACGTTGACCTTCTCCGGATCGAGGTCGAGGTCCTTCATGAAGCGCATCGCCACGGCGGCGAAGGCCTCGTTGATCTCGTAGAGGTCGATGTCCTCCGGCGACAGACCGGCCTTGGCCAGCGCCTTGCGCGACGCCGGCGCGGGGCCGGTCAGCATGATCGTGGGGTCGGCGCCGGACACGGCGGCCGAGACGATGCGCGCGCGCGGCGTCAGACCGAGGTCCGCACCGACCTGCTCGCTGCCGACGGCCACGATCGCGGCACCGTCGACGATGCCCGAGGAGTTGCCGGCGTGGTGGACGTGGTCGATCTTCTCGACCCAGTGGTACTTCTCCAGCGCGACGGAGTCGAAGCCGAGGTCGCCGTGGAACTGGAAGGACGGCTTGAGGTTGGCCAGGCCCTCCACGGAGGTGTCGGGCTTGATGAACTCGTCGCGCTCGAGCACGGTCAGGCCGTTGCGGTCGGTGACCGGGACGACCGAGCGGTCGAAGAAGCCGTTGGCCTGGGCCTTGGCGGCCCGGTGCTGGGACTCGGTGGCGAAGGCGTCGACGTCGGCGCGGGAGAAGCCCTCGAGGGTCGCGATGAGGTCGGCGCCGATGCCCTGCGGCACGAACGAGGTGTCGAAGGCGGTGCTGGGGTCGCTGGCCCAGGCGCCACCGTCGGAGCCCATCGGCACCCGGCTCATCGACTCCACGCCGCCGGCGAGGATGAGGTCCTCCCAGCCGGCGCGGATGCGCGAGGCGGCCTGGTTGACGGCCTCGAGGCCGGAGGCGCAGAAGCGGTTGAGCTGCACGCCGCTGACGGTCTCGGGGTAGCCGGCCGCCAGCGCGGAGGTCTTGGCGATGTCGCCGCCCTGGTCGCCGATGGGCGACACGCAGCCGAGCACGACGTCGTCGACGCGGTCGGGGTCGAAGGAGTCGTGACGCTTGCGGATCTCGTCGAGCAGCGTCACCACGAGGTCGACGGGCTTGACCTCGTGGAGCGAGCCGTCCTTCTTCCCCTTGCCCCGGGGGGTGCGGATCGCGTCGTACACGTATGCCTGCGGCACGTCAGCCATGGAGTTCCCTCTTCCGACGGGTGGGTCCGACCGCCCCGGCGTGCGCAACCACGTGGTTACTCGCCAGTAGGGCGGGGTCCTCTGATTGTGACACCAATACTGTCACCGTCGTCAATGGGCCGGGCCGGACGCGTGGTGTGACCCCGGTCGCAGCCCCGTTCAGGCCTGGACCGCGGCGCCGCTCTCGAGCAGCGCCTCGACGCCCCCGACCCCCCACGCCTCGAGGACGGCCCGGGTGCCCCCGCCGGCCACCGACGGACCGGTCGTGAGCGTGGCCTCGGTGCGGGAGAAGCGCGGCGCCGGAGCCGGCTGCAGCATCCCGTCGCGCTCGACGTACACCTCACGGGCCTTGATGTGCGGGTGCTCGGCTGCCTCGGTCATCGGCAGCACGGGCGCGCAGCAGGCGTCGGAGCCGTCGAAGACCTCGGCCCACTCCGCCTGGGTGCGGGTCAGGAAGGTCTCGGTCAGGATCTTCTTGAGCTCGCCCATCCGCTCGAAGTCGTGGCGCTCGGGCACCCGGTCGCCGATGCCCAGCCGGTCGATCAGCTCGGCGTAGAACTGCGGCTCGAGCGGACCGACGCTCATGTGCTTGCCGTCGGAGGTGGCGTAGAGCGCGTAGTAGGGGATGCCGCCGTCGAGCAGGTTGCTCGAGCGCTGCTCGGTGCCGAACCCGGCGGCCAGCATCGAGGCCCACATCAGGTTCAGGTGCGCAGAGCCGTCGACGATGGCGGCGTCCACGACCTGGCCGTGTCCGCCGATCCGCGCCTCCAGCAGCGCCGCCAGCACCCCGATCACGAGGTACGTCGAACCGCCCCCGAAGTCACCGACGACGTTGCTGGGGAAGTGGGGGCGCTCGCGGTCCTGGCCGAAACCGTGCAGCACGCCGGAGACAGCGATGTAGTTCATGTCGTGGCCGGCGGTCGTGGCCCACGGTCCGGTCTGGCCCCACCCCGTCATCCGCCCGTAGACGAGCCGGGGGTTGCGCTCCAAACAGGCCTCGGGGCCGATGCCGAGCCGCTCCGTGACGCCGGGCCGCATGCCCTCGAGCAGCACGTCGGCACCCTGGATGAGCTCCATCAGGGCGGCCAGCGCGTCAGGGTTCTTCAGGTCCAGCGCCACGCTCGGGCGTCCGCGGGTCAGCAGGTCGTTCTCCCGCGGACCGGCGCTCGCGGCGCCGCCGGGCTTCTCGACCCGGATCACGTCGGCCCCGAGGTCGGCGAGGATCGTCGCCGCGTGAGGACCCGGCCCGATGCCGGCGATCTCGACGACCTTGACGCCTCGGAGCGGTCCGGTCCCCTGGTTCAGCACGTAGTCAGCCATGGGCGGATCATGACAGCCGTGGAGCTCGGCCGAGGTGGCGGTCGAGAAGCACCACGTCCACGATCGAGGCGTGGTCGTCCACGGAAACGAAGCTCGCCGGACGCCTCACCGCACGCTCGTCACGACCGACCCCCGTCATGGGGCCAGGCCACGACCCTCCTGCGCCCTCAGAGCACGCGACGGAGGAAGGCGCGAGTGCGCTCCTCACGGGGGGAGACCAGCACCTCGGAGGGCGGGCCGTGCTCGAGGACGCGACCGGCCTCGAGGAAGCAGACGGTCGTGGCCATCTCGCGAGCGAAGCCGATCTCGTGCGTGGCCAGCACCATGGTCGTGCCGCCCGTGGCCAGGGCCCGCAGGATGTCGAGCACCTCACCCACCAGCTCCGGGTCGAGCGCCGCGGTCACCTCGTCGAGGAGCAGCAGGGCCGGGTCGGTGGCCAGCGCCCGCACCACCGCGACACGTTGCTGCTGGCCGCCGGAGAGCCGGTCGGGGTGGACGCCCACCTTGTCGGCCAGACCGAACTGCTCGAGCAGCGCGCGCGCCCGCTCCTCGGCCTGGCCCCGACCCACGCCGTGCACCCGGCGCGGGGCCAGGGTGATGTTGTCGAGCACGCTGAGGTGCGGGAAGAGGTTGTAGGCCTGGAACACGACCCCGATCCGTCGCTGCACCTCGCGCCGGTCGACACGGGGGTCGGTGACGTCGCGGCCCTCGAACCGCACGGTGCCGTCGTCGGACTCCTCGAGCAGGTCGATGCAGCGCAGCAGCGTCGACTTGCCGCTGCCGGAGGCTCCGATGAGGCAGACCACCTCATGGCGCGCCACGGTCAGGTCGACGCCGGCGAGCACCACCTTGTCGCCGTAGGACTTCCGCAGGCCCTCGACCTCGAGCACGACCTCGGGGTCGGTCATCGGGCCGGTCATCGGGCCGGTCATCGGGCCCCCGCCCGTTCCCGCTCCATGAAGCGACGCCCGACGTGGTCGGTGTAGCGCGCCAACGGGATGGTGAGGGCGATGAACAGCGCCGCCGCCACGACGTACGGCGTGAAGTTGAACGTGTAGTTGGCGGTGTCCGAGGCGGTGCCGAGGGCGTCGAAGAGGCCCACCCCGACCACCAGCGCGGTGTCCTTCTGCAGCGAGACGAAGTCGTTGAGCAGCGGCGGCAGCACGCGCCGCGTGGCCTGGGGCACGACGACGTGACGCAGCGTCTGGCTCGAGGACAGCCCGAGCGCCGTGGCGCTGGCGACCTGGGAGGGGTGGATCGACTCGATCCCGGCCCGGAAGACCTCGGCGACGTAGGCGCCGTAGGAGAGCACCAGCGCGACCAGGGCCAGCCAGAAGAGCGAGCTGGTGACCCCCTGGAGCCCCAGCGCCGGCACCCCGAAGCAGACCAGGTAGACGAGCAGGATCGTGGGGATGCCGCGGAAGAGGTCGGTGTAGGCCACCGCGAGCAGCCGCACCGGGAACAGCAACGGCGAGCGGCTGACCCGGGCCGCGGCCACGGCCAGGCCGACGACGAGGATCAAGGGCTCGGCCAGCAGGAACAGCCGGACGTTGAGCCAGAAGCCCTCGAGGATGTCCGGCAGCGCGTCCTGGGCGGCCTCGACGTCGAAGAACGTCGCCTGCACGGTCTCCCAGCCCGGTGAGGTGACCACGACGGTCACGAGGAGGCCGAAGAACACCACCGCGGAGGCCGAGGCCACCAGCAGCGAGCGGGTGCGCTGGCGGCGGCGCACCTGCTGCCGCTCGCGCTGGAGCTCGCTGGGCTGCCAGTCGGTCACGGGACGGGACGGGACGGGGTCACTTCAGGACGGGCACGTCGACGACGTCGGAGAGCCACTTCTTCTCGATGGCGGCGAGGGTGCCGTCCTCCTCGAGGGTGGCCAGCGCCTGGTCGACGCAGGGCCGCAGCTCGCTGCCCTTCTCGAAGAGCATGCCGAACTCCTCCTGCTCGCCGGTCTCGGGCTGGAACTGCCCGACGATCGAGGCCTGCGGGATCTCGACCGCGGTGATGTAGTAGGCCGTCGGCACGTCGGCGAGGATCGCCTCGACCTGACCGTTGAGGAGGGCCTGCTTGGCGGCGTTGGTGTCGGTGAAGACCAGCGGGTCCTCGGAGGGCTGGATGACGTCGCGGATGGCGGTCAGGCTGGTGGTGCCGGTCTGCGCACCGAGCTTGTAGTCGGCGAGGTCCGCGACGCTGCCGGCCTCGGCCACCGCCGAGTCCTTCAGCGCGATGACGCCCTGGGCGGCGGAGTAGTAGCCCTCGGAGAAGTCGACGACCTTCTCCCGGTCCTCGGTGATCGAGATCTGGTTGATGTCGAAGTCGAAGTCCTTCGGACCCGGCTTGTAGGAGTTGTTGAAGCGCACCGTCACCCACTCGACGTCACCCTCGGCGAAGCCCAGCTCCTCGGCGACCGCGTAGGCGACCGCGGACTCGAAACCCTTGCCGTTGGTCGGGTCGTCGTCGACGAACCACGGCCCGAAGGCAGGCGAGTCGGTGCCGATCGTCAGCGTCCCGTCCTGGTTCAGCGGGAGGTTCTCCAGGGTGCAGTCCTCGGCCGCCGGGGACTCGGCGGCGCTCGATCCGTCGGACCCGCTCGACTCCTCGGACCCGCTCGGGGAGTCCTCGGTGGGAGCGCAGGCGGTGGCGGCGAGCAGGAGCACGGGAACCGCGGCCACGACGGAGCGATGGAGAGCACGGGAAGGATGACGACGCATGGCTCCAGCGTAGTGCCGTCCCGTGCCGCTCCGCGCGCTCAGCAGGCGCGCGATACGGACAGCGGGATGCCGGCGTCGGGCACGACGACGGCGGCGGCTGGGACTCGCCTGCCGATCGCCGTGTGGTCCCGGACCGACATCACCGCTGCCCGCCTCTGCTGCAGCCACCGGGTTCTCCAGGCCCGAGGACTGCGCGTGGCCCGGAGGTGCCGAGTGGAGATCTGGGAGAGTCTCGACACCTGAGTCGCAGCGATGCCGTTCGGTGCAAGGGGGCAGCTTGGCACTGCACCGACCGACCTGGGTGTGCTGCGACGGGGGACGCATCCGGTTCCACGATGGCTGCGCCCCTGCTCGGGGGGTGGCTCCTGGTCGTCCGGCGACGGGCGCACGGCGGGGACGGCTCGTGTGACCACCCGGGTGACCCCTCGTGGGAACAAGCCCCTCACCTCCTCCAGGACGGCACCGTGACGGCGTCGATCGGTCCCCCTCAGGACCTAACGCCCCATGCACGCTGCACTGCTTCCATCGTAGGAGCGTGCTGCACCCTTTGTCAGTGGTTAGGACTAATGGCATGCGTGGTCAGTCCAAGGTCCTGTCTTTGTCCCGGTCGGGCCCGCCGGACCGCTCAGGCCAGGACCCTGAGCGCCCCCGGGTCGACCCGGGCCGTGCACGGCAGCGGCCCGAGCAGCTCGCCGTCGCCGTAGGCCAACGGTCCGGGCCCGGTTCCGGCGTCCACGCGGACCTCGGTCCCCCGCAGCACGACCACCCCGGGAAGCTCGACGTGCGACCCGTCGTACACCCGGGGCAGGCGGCGGACCATGCCCCAGCGCGAGCCTGCCGGCAGCACCACGACGTCGAGCAGCCCGTCACGCACGTCGGCCCCCGGCGCGATGCGCATGCCCTTGCCGTAGTAGGCCGAGTTGGCCACCACGACGGTGTAGGCCCGGTGGCGGTGCTCGACGCCGTCGACGGTCACCACCACCTCCCCCGGCCGGTAGCTCAGCAGCGCTCGCACCGCCGCGTACGGGTACTGCACGGCGGACGGCAGACCCCGGGCGCCGTCGACGAGCGCGGAGGCCAGCGAGTCGACACCGGCGTAGAGACTGCCGAGCACGACGTGCTCGCGGCCCTCGGGGTCGGCCACCCGGATGACGTCGACGTCCGACGGCTCGGCGTCCAGCAGCGTCCGCGCCACGGCCTCCGGCTCGGCGTCGGCACCGACGAGGCCGAGCATGCGGGCGAAGTCGTTGCCGCGCCCGCTCGGCACGATGCCCAGGGTGCCGCCCGCGTCGACCACGGGACCGGCGACCGAGGCCAGCATCCCGTCCCCGCCGGCGGCCACCACGACCTCGCCGGCGGCGACGGCCGCGGCCACCTCCGCGCGAGCGTGCTCCGCGCTCCGGGTCGGTACGACGACCACGGGCGCGCCGGCGGCCTCCAGCAGCGGGACGACCTGGGCCACGGCCCGCGGGGCCGCCCCTCCCCCGGACACCGGGTTGACCAGCACCCGGAACCGGCGGCTCCCGGGACCGGTCACGGGATCAGGATGCCGGGGTTGAGCACGCCGGCCGGGTCGAGCCGGGCCTTGACCGCACGCAGCACCTCGACCCCGACCGGGCCGATCTCCTCGGCCAACCATGGCTTGTGGTCACGACCGACGGCGTGGTGGTGGGTGATCGAGGCACCCGCGGCGATCATCGTGTCGCTGGCGGCCCGCTTGGCCGAGAGCCACTGACCGAGGCCGTCGTCGAGCTCCTTGGCCGCGACGGTGAAGTAGAGCGAGGCACCGGTCTCGTAGACGTGGGAGATGTGGCAGAGCACCAGCGGAGGTGTGCCCTGGGCGGTGAGGTCGGCCTCGACCGCGCCCTTCACCGCGGCGTAGAGCTCCTCGAGCCGGGACCAGAAGGTCACCGTCTCGAACGTCTCCACCAGCACGCCGACGTCGAGGAGGGAGTCGCGCAGGTAGGGCCCGTCGAACCGACCCCGGGACCACGCCTCGCCGGGCTCGGTGCCCAACGACTCCCCGCCGAGTCCGGCCAGCCGCTCGGTGGTCGCCTCGCGGGCGCGGGCGACCTGGTCGGGGGTGCCCTCGTAGCCGGTGATCATCAGGCACCCGCCCGCGCTCCCCGACCCGCCGACGGCGTCGGGCCGGGCCAGGTTCACCGCGCTCTCGCTCTCGTCGGAGAGCCGCAGCACGGTCGGCATGGCGCGCCCCTGCGGTGCCGCCTGCGCCAGCCGGCGCATCGCGTCGGCGCCGGCCGCGAAGGACTCCCAGCGCCACGCCTCGTAGACGCATCGCTCCGGCACCGGGCGCACCTTGAGGGTGACCTCGGTGATGACGCCGAACGCGCCCTCGGAGCCCAGCACGAGCTCACGCAGGTCGGGGCCGGCGGCGTTGGCCGGGGAGCTGCCCAGCTCGAGGTCGCCGATCGGGGTGGCCACCTTGAGCGCCATCACCATCGAGTCGAAGCGGCCGTAGCCGGCTGAGGACTGCCCGCTGGACCGGGTGGCGGCGAACCCTCCGACCGAGGCGTAGCGGAAGGACTGCGGGAAGTGGCCCAGCGTCAGGCCGTGCTCGGCGAGCAGCGCCTCGGCCTCGGGGCCGAGCAGCCCGGCCTCGAGGGTCGCCGTGCCCGACATGGTGTCGAGGTGCACCAGGCGGGTCATCCGCCGCAGGTCGAGCGCCACGACGCCCGCGTAGCCGTCACGCCGCGCCGCGAGGCCGCCCACCACGGACGTCCCGCCACCGAAGGGCACGAGAGCGACACCGTGGTCGGCGCACCAGGCCACGACCGCGGCGACCTCGTCGTGCGAGGCAGGGCGTACGACGACGTCCGGCGCGTCGCTGCCGTCCCCGGCCCGCATCCGCAGCAGGTCGGGGGTGGACTTGCCGCGGGTGCGCGCCACCCGCCACGCGTGGTCGACGTGCACGTGCCGGCTCCCCACCAGAGCACGCAGACCCTCGAGCAGGTCCTCACCCAGCGCGACGTGGGGCAGCCGCACGGCCTCCTCCGCCACGGCGGGGCGGTCGGTCAGCGCGCCGAGGAACGCCTCGACCAGCTCGCGCAGCGAGTCCGACACCGCTTCCGCGCGGTCCGGGTCGCCCCAGCGGGACCAGTGCATGCGGTGGGGCAGGTCGACCGAGTTCTCGTGGCTCATGTGTTAGAGTGTGACACATGACGTCCATTCGTCACAACCACTCCGCCGGCACGCCACCCTCCGGCGTCGACGACGGCGACCAGGCCTACCTCGACGCGGCCCGCGCCTCGATCCTGGCCGTCGGCTGGCGGCGCACGACCCTCACCGACGTCGCGAGACGGGCGGGCGTCTCGCGGATGACCCTCTACCGCCGCTGGTCCGACATGCCCGGGCTGCTCGGCGACCTGATGCTGCGCGAGTGGGGCACGCTCGTCGCCGCCGAGCTCCGGGCCGACCCCGCGGCACCGCTGGGCCGCCACGCCATCGCCGAGGCGGTGGTCCGCTGCACGAGCGCGGTCCGCGAGAACGCCCTGTTCCGCAAGATCGTCGAGGTCGACCCCGACCTGCTGCTGCCCTACCTGTTCGAGCGGCGGGGCCGCACCCAGGACCTCGTCCTCGACGCGCTCGCCGACGTGCTGGCGCGGGCCCAGCCCACGCAGGTACGAGCAGGCGACCCGCTGACCCTGGCCACCGGGGTCCTGCTGACGCTGCACGGGTTCCTGTTCTCCGCCTGCACCATGACGGTCCCGGCGACCGGCACCACCCGGCCGGACCTCGCCTCGCTCGACGCCGAGCTGATCCGCCTGATCGAGAGGTACCTCGCCCCATGACCAGCTCCCCGACCGGACCCGCCCTCGTCCGCCCGGACCCGTGCCGCGGACCTCGACCACGCCTCCACCACCACCCTCGACGTGCTGGTCGTCGGCCTGGGCGTGACCGGCGCCGGCGTGGCGCTCGACGCCGCCTCGCGCGGATTGTCGGTGCTGGCCGTCGACGCCCACGACCTCGCCTTCGGCACCTCCCGCTGGAGCTCCAAGCTGGTCCACGGCGGGCTCCGTTACCTCGCCAGGGGCCAGGTCGGGGTGGCTCACGAGAGCGCCGTCGAGCGCGGCATCCTCATGACCCGCACGGCCCCCCACCTGACCCGGGCGATGCGCATGGTCGTGCCGCTGACCGACGCGGTGCCGCGGCACCAGGGCCTGCTGGCCATGCAGGGCTTCCGCGCCGGCGACGCCCTGCGAGCCGCCGCCCGCACGCCGCGCAGCCTGCTGCCCGGTCCGCGCCGCCTCTCCGTCGAGCGCGACGCGGGCCCTGGTCCCGCCGGTGCGGACCACCGGCCTGCGCGGCGGTCTCCTCAGCCACGACGGGCAGCTGGAGGACGACGCCCGGCTCGTCGTCGCGCTCGCCCGCACCGCTGCGGCGTACGGCGCGCGTGTGGTGACGCACGCCCGCGCCCTGGAGGTCACCGCCGACGGCGCCACGATCCGCGACGAGCTCACCGGCGAGACCGACCTGCGTGCGCGCCCGCTCGGTCGTCAACGCCGCGGGCGTGTGGGCCGGGCAGGTCGTCGACGGCCTCACCCTGCGTCCCAGCCGGGGCACCCACCTGGTGCTGCGCGGCGAGCGCCTGGCGGGGGTCGAGGTGGCCGTCTCCGCCCCCGTGCCGGGCTCGCTGAACCGGTTCGTCTTCACCCTCCCCCAGCCCGACGGCCTGGTCTACGTCGGGCTGACCGACGAGCCGGCCGACGGTGAGGTGCCCGACGTGCCCGTCCGCGACCGGGGCCGAGATCGACTTCCTGCTCGAGACGATGAGCTCGGCCTTCGAGGCGCCGTTGACGCGCGACGACGTGGTCGGCACCTACGCGGGGCTGCGGCCTCTGCTCTCGGCCGAGGGGGGCCCCCACGACACCGCCGACCTGTCGCGCAAGCACGCCGTGCTGACCTCCGACACCGGCGTGGTGACGGTCGTCGGCGGCAAGCTCACCACCTACCGACGCATGGCCGAGGACGCCGTCGACGCGGTCGTCGCCGGCCGCGGCCTGGCCGGCGCGCACGGGTCGACCCGGCACGCGGTCACCCCCTGCCGCACCCGCGACCTGCCACTCGTGGGGGCCGCGCCGCGATCACGGCTCGCCGGCGTCGACGCTCCGGCCCGACTGGTCCGACGGTTCGGGACCGAGGCGCCCGCCGTTCTCGCCGACGCCGTCGCCCGTACCGGCCTGGACGCCGACGCGCTCGCCGCCCCGGTCGCGGACGGCGTGCCCGTCACCCGCGCGGAGCTGCTCTGGGGCGTCACCCACGAGGGCGCCGTCGACGCCGACGACCTGCTCGAGCGTCGCACCCGCCTCGGTATGGTGGCCGACGACCGAGCCGCCGCCGAGGACGCCGCCCTCTGGGCGCTGGAGCACCGATGACACACCCGACCTCGGTCGGCCCTCCTGCCAGCACACGCGTCGACGCGGCACGCGTCGCCGTCGCCGTCGTCTTCGTGGTGAACGGCTTCGCCTTCGCCTCCTGGGTCTCCCGCATCCCCGACCTCCGCGACACCCTCAGCGCTCAGTCCCGGTCAGGTCGGGCTGCTGCTGCTGTGCCTCTCGGCCGGCACCGTCCTGGCGCTGCCGCTGTCCGGGCTCGTCGTGCACCGGCTGGGTCCGGCCCGCACCGTCACCGCCGGGTCGGTGCTCACCGCGCTCGGGCTCCTCGCCATGGCCGGCGGGCTGTGGGCGACGTCGGTGCCGCTGACCGGGGCGGCGCTGTTCGCCTACGGCGCCGGCACGAGCAGCTGGGACGTGGCGATGAACGTCGAGGCCGCCGACGTGGAGCGGCGGCTGGCGCGCTCGATCATGCCCCGCTTCCACGCCGGCTTCAGCGTGGGCACCGTCGGCGGCGCGCTCGTCGGCGCGGCCTCGTCGCACCTCGCGATCGCGCTGCCTCTGCAGATGCTGGTCACCGCCGCACTGGTGGTGCTCGGTGTCGCGCTGGTCGTCGGCCGCTTCCTGGAGGTCGAGGAGCGGCCCGAGGACCACGTCCGCCCCTCCGCGTGGAGCGCCTGGCGCGAGCCGCGCACGCTGGCCATCGGCCTGGTCGTCATGTGCTTCGCCCTCGCCGAGGGCATCGCCAACGACTGGCTGGCGCTCGGCATCGTCGACGGGTACGGCGCCGCGCCCGCGCTCGGCTCGTTGGGCTACGCCCTCTTCGTGGTCGCCATGACCACCGGACGCTTCTTCGGCGGCGGCCTGGCCACCCGCTTCGGGCGCGTCCTGGTGCTCCGGGTGACCGCGCTGCTGGTGATCCTCGGCTCGCTGATCGTGGTGTTCTCACCCTCGCTGCCGCTGGCCTTCGTGGGCGCCCTGGTGTGGGGCGTCGGCGCCTCCCTCGGCTTCCCGATGGGCATGACGGCGGCCGCCGACGAGGAGGCCCACGCCGCCACCCGGGTGGCCGTGGTCAGCTCGATCGGCTACTGCGCCTTCCTCGGCGGGCCACCGCTGGTCGGGGCCCTGGGCGAGATGGTCGGGGTGCTGGACTCTCTGCTGGTCGCCGTCGTCGCGGCCGCCGTCGGGTTGGCGGCCACTCGGGCCCTGGCGCCGCCACCCGAGACCACCCCGGAGTCGGACGGCGCCGCTCAGCGGTAGGTCGTCCGCAACGGCGCGATGCCGTTGAAGCCGACGCTGGCGTAGGCCGTCGTGTAGGCACCGGCGGCGCCGAGCCAGACCTTGTCGCCGGGCCGGAGACCGGCGGGCAGCCGGTAGCGGTGGTGGCGGTAGAGCACGTCGGCGCTGTCGCAGGTCGGACCGGCCAGCACCACCTCCCGCGTGGGACCGCGCAGCCGACGTCCGTCGCGGGTCACCTCGAGGCGGTACTTCACACCCTCGCCCAGCGCCTCGGCCAGCCCGCCGAAGATCCCGATGTCGAGGTAGACCCACCGCAGTCCGTCGCGCTCGGCGACCAGCAGCACCTCGCTCTCGAGCACCCCGGCGTCGGCCACGAGCGCGCGACCGGGCTCGGCCATGACCAGGGGGCCCGAGGCCCCTCCGGGTGTCACCCCGACGCAGGTCGCGCAGGGCCGCCGAGATCGCGTCGCCGTACGCCGGGAGCGCGGGTGCGTCTCCGAGCAGGTCCGCGGGGAAGCCGCCGCCGAGGTTCACCACGCTCAGGTCAGCACCGCGGGCCCGCAGGCCCGCCCGCAGCCGTCCGGTCGCGGCCAGCGGCGCGCGCCAGGCCCCGGGGTCGCGCTGCTGGCTGCCCACGTGGAAGGCGACGCCGACCGGGTGCCCGGCGCTCACCGCAGCGGAGAGCAGGATGCCGGCCTCCCGCTCCGAGCAGCCGAACTTGCCGCCCCCCAGTCCCCAGTCCGCGCCGGCACCGGTGGTCGTCAGCCGCACCATCAGGGTCGCGCCGGGGGCGTGGCGGAGCAGCTTGGCGAGCTCGTCGGGGCTGTCGACGGTGAAGTGCCGCACGCCGAGCCCGAAGGCCCAGGCGATGTCCTGCTCGCGCTTGACGGTGTTGCCGTAGGACATGTCCTCCCCGCATCCACCGGCCCGCAGCACGAGCGCCACCTCCCCCGGGCTGGCGACGTCCCACGCCGCCCCGTGAGCGGCGAGCAGGCTCAGCACCGGGTGAGCCGGGTTCGCCTTGACGGCGTAGTGCAGCCGAACCCCGGGAAGGGCCGCGGCCAGCTCGGCGTGCCGCTGCCGGACGAGGTCGGTGTCGAGGTGCAGCATCGGCGTCCCCGCCACAGGCGGGGCACTCGCACGCCCCTCGGGCACGGAGGCGGCGCTCACGGGGGCGGTCCGGGTCACGGGGGCTCCTCGGGTCGGGGCAGGGTCGGGGTCACGTGCGTCTGCAGGGAGGAGGCACAGGATCCTTGCGTGATACCGGCCGGCGGCTGCCCCGGTCGAAGGCGTTCTCGACCCCGGCCGGATCTCCCAGGTCCAGGCCGATGCCTCCACGTTCAGTTCGACATCCGGCTCGGCCGGCCGCCGGGCCGGCTCAGGTGCCGAGGTCGGCGACGACCTCGGCACCGGGCAGCTCGGCCAGCAGGGAGCCGGGCATGAGGATCTTGGAGCGGCGCAGTCCGCTGCCCAGGATCACCACGGGCACCTCGGTCAGCCGTCGGTCGACGAAGAGCCGCCACTCGACGGGCAGCCCCACCGGGGTGATGCCGCCGTACTCCATCCCGGTGCGGGCGACGGCCTCGTCCATGGCCAGGAAGGTCGCCTTGCGGACGTCGAGCCGCCGCTTGACGAGGTTGTTGACGTCGGCCCGGGTGTCGGCGCGCACCACGCAGGCCGCCACCCGCTCCTCACCCGCGCGCCTGCCGCCGACGACGACGCAGTTGCCGCTCGCCTCCAGCGGCAGGTCGTACGCCGCGGTCAGGGTGCCGGTGTCGGCCTGGTCCGGGTCGATCTCCACCACCCCGACGTCGTCGGCCCGCGCCCACCCGTCGAGCAGGGCTCGCACCGGATCAGCGAGCAGCCCCGGTCGCGCCGCCGCCGGGCCGGCCTCCAGTCCTCCGAGGGTCCACAGGGTCACCGGTCCACTCCGATCTGAGTCACCGGGAGTCATATCCGCCCGGGGGTCTGGGTTTTTCCTCCGCACGTGCCGCATTGCTTTGAGCAGCGCACCTGTCCGACTGTAGGGCGGTGCGTCAGCGCCGCTGGCCGGCTGCCCCCTCCGGCCGGTGGCGCGCCCCTCAGGCCACCGGTGAACCCCTGTCGGGTAACGTGATTCCTCGAGGGGAGTACTTCCGCGAACCTGTCCGGTCAGTACGGTGCGCTCGGCGCACCTCGGCAGGTTGCCCGATCCGGGTGAAGGAGACCTCAGGACCGATGTGACGCGCCCTGAGGAGCAACCCCTGTGAATGCCCTACCTGTCCCTGCCCGCCCGCGCCGCGGCGGAGCCGCAGACCCTCGACAGCATCGGCACTCCGGTGCTGTGGACCACCGTCATCGTCGGTGTCCTCGTGCTGCTCGCCGTCGACTTCCTGCTCACCCGCAAGCCCCACGAGGTCTCGATGAAGGAGGCCATCGGGTGGTCGGTCTTCTACGTCGCTCTCCCGCTGGCCTTCGCCGGCTACGTGTTCCTCGACTTCGGCAACGACCGGGGTCTGGAGTTCCTCACCGGCTACCTGGTGGAGAAGTCGCTGAGCGTGGACAACCTGTTCGTCTTCCTGCTGCTGCTGGGCGCGTTCGCCGTGCCCAAGGAGCTGCAGCAGCGGGTCCTGCTCTACGGCATCGTCGGCGCCCTGGTGCTGCGGAGCATCTTCATCGCCGTCGGCGCTGCGGCACTCTCGGCCTTCGACTGGATGTTCCTCGTCTTCGGCCTGATCCTGGTCGCCACCGCGGTCAAGATCCTGCGGGACGCGTTGAGCGGTCACGACCAGGCGATCGACATCGACGAGATGCGCAGCGTGAAGCTCATGCGCCGCTTCGTGCCCGTCACCGACGACTACGACGGCCCGAGGATGCTGTCGAAGATCGATGGCAAGCGCGCCATCACGCCGCTGGCCCTGGTCGTCGTCGCCGTCTTCGCCGCCGACATCGTCTTCGCCGTCGACTCCGTGCCCGCCGTCTACGGCATCACCGGGGATCCGTTCCTGGTGTTCGCCACCAACGCGTTCGCGCTGCTGGGCCTGCGGGCGCTCTACTTCGTGCTCGAGGGCGCGCTGTCCAAGCTGCGCCACCTGGGCTTCGGTCTCGCGGTCATCCTGGCCTTCATCGGCGTCAAGCTCGCCCTGCACTGGGGTCACCTGCAGAACGAGAGCGTCCCGGAGATCCCGACCCTGTGGTCGCTCCTCGTCATCGTCGTCGTCCTCATCGTCACCACCGTCACCAGCCTGGTCGCTGACAAGAAGGCCGGCGTCGAGCTCGGCTCGGGCGACGAGGACGACAACGGCGACCGGGACAAGGACGACGACGGGGTTACCGTCTCCGCGTGAGCAAGAAGGCGCGGTCGGGTCCGGGACGCTCCGGTGGGGCGACCCCGGCCACCCGGGCCCTGGCCGCGGCCGGCATCGGCTTCACCGAGCGTGCCTACGACCACGACCCGGCCGCCGAGAGCTTCGGGCTCGAGGCGGCGCAGGCGCTCGGCGTCGACCCGGCCCGGGTGCTGAAGACCCTGCTGGCCGAGGTCGACGGCCGCCTGGTCGTCGGCATCGTGCCGGTCGCCGGGAAGCTGGACCTGAAGGCGCTGGCCGCGGCGGTCGGCGGCAAGCGGGCCGTCATGGCCGACCCGGCGCTGGCCGAGCGCCGCACCGGCTACGTCGTGGGCGGCATCAGTCCGCTCGGGCAGCGCACCACCCACCCCACCGTGGTCGACTCGAGCGCGGTGACGCACCCCACCGTGCTGGTCTCGGGGGGTCGACGCGGTCTCGACCTCGAGCTGGACCCGGCCGACCTGGTCGCCGCGACCTCCGCCGTGGTGGCCGAGATCGGCCGGGCCTGACCGCCCCGTCAGACTCTGCTCAGAGTGTGCTCCGCCCCGCGATCAGGCGGATCCGGACCGCCGTGGCCACGCTCTCCGCGCCCTCCCCCACCTGGTCGCCGGCCCTGCACCCGGCCAACCCTGATGAAACCGGTCCCGCGGTCACCAGCACGACCACCCGCGTGCTCGAGGGCAACGGGCGACAGCCGGGGCTGGATAGGGTGAACCATGACGAGCCCCGGGGTGAGCAGCGAGGTCGGACGACTACGCACGGTGCTGCTGCACCGGCCGGGGGCGGAGCTGAAGCGGCTGACCCCACGCAACAACGACCGGCTGCTGTTCGACGGCATCCCCTGGGTCGACCGGGCACAGGAGGAGCACGACGCCTTCGCGCAGGTGCTGCGCGACCGCGACGTCGAGGTGCTCTACCTCGTGGAGCTGCTCACCGAGACCCTGGCCTCGGAGGAGGCACGGAGCCGGGCGGTCACGCTGACCCTGGAGAGCCTGCACCTCGGCGACACCCTGCGCGGCTACCTCGCCACGCACCTGCTCGACCTCGCTCCCGAGGCGCTGGCTCACCTGCTGTGCGAGGGCCTGCGCAACGACGAGGTCCGCGGCGGGCACGGGCTGGTCACCAGCCTGCTGGCCGAGGACGACTTCCTCGTCGAGCCGCTGCCGAACCTGCTGTTCACCCGCGACTCCAGCGTGTGGATCCGCGACCGGGTCGCCGTCACGTCCCTGGCGATGGGCGCCCGTGAGCGGGAGACCCAGCTGACCGAGCTGATCTACTCCCTGCACCCACGCTTCGACGGCTCCCCGACCATCCACGGCTGGCACCGTGAGTACGTCGAGGGCGGTGACGTGCTGCTGCTCGCTCCCGGGGTCGTGGCCGTCGGGGTCGGAGAGCGGACCACACCGGCCGGGGCGGAGCGGCTGGCCCGGCAGATGTTCGGCGCCGGCATCGCCGAGACCGTCCTGGCCGTCCCGATCATGCAGGAACGGGCGACCATGCACCTCGACACGGTGTGCACGATGGTCGACGTCGACACGGTGGTGATGTACCCCAACATCGCCGACACCCTCACCGCCCATGCCGTCACCGTGGCCGACCGCACCGGCGACGACGACGGCGACCTGGTGCTCCACGTCGCCCCGCCCGAGCCGTTCCTGGTGGCAGCGGCGAAGGCGATGCGCATCGACACCCTCCACCGGATCGACACCGGGCTCGACCCGGTCACCGCCGAGCGCGAGCAGTGGGACGACGGGAACAACACCCTGGCCATCGCGCCACGCGTCGCGGTCGCCTACGAGCGCAACACCGAGACCAACGCCCGGCTCGAGGCGGCCGGCATCGAGGTGCTGGCGATCGCCGGGTCCGAGCTGGGCTCGGGCCGGGGTGGGCCGCGCTGCATGTCGTGCCCGATCGCCCGCGAGGAGACCTAGGCGGACCTAGGAGAAGGCGATCCAGAGGTGCTGGGCGCGGGCGACGAGACGACCCCGGTCGTCGTACAGGCCGCTGGCGGTCCAGGTCTTGCGACCCTCCGTGCGCACGTGCCGGCCGACGACGACGTACGTCGAACCGGTCTCCGGCGGTGCCTGCCGGGGCTCGAGGCCGGCCGACATCGCCGCCAGCACCATCGGCCGGTTCTCCAGGTCGGAGGACCAGCCGCCGACGCAGTCGAGGGCGGCCCAGGTGACCGCGGTGCCGACCCGGCCGTCGCTGTCGGCCACCGTCGGGTCCGGGGTCCAGGTGGCGGCGACGCGGTCGCCCTGACCTGACTCGTCAGCGAGCCGGCCCGGGAAGATCCGCAGGCCGTCACCCGGCTCCCGGTCGGGGCCGCAGACGAAGCAGGTCGGGAAGGGATGACCGCGCAGGCCTCCGTACGACGCCTCGGCCGCACGGGCCGCCTCGAGGTCGACGGCAGGGCCAGGGTCGGCGTCCTCGCCGATCAGCACGGCGTCGGGTCGAACGGTGGCCACGAGGGCCGACGCGGCCGGGTCGGTGAGCGTCCAGCCGGTTCCCTCGTCCGGCTCCAACGTCAGCTCGACATCGAGCGGCGGCGGCGCCTTGAGGGAGACCGTGAGCGGGGGCACGGCACCGAGGGTGCCGGCCGCCTCGGCCACGGCACCACACGTCCAGCCGCCGTTGCCGGAGGTCGGGGGGCCGTTGAAGCGGGCGAACACCGTCAGCGAGGTCATGTGCCCACGCTGCCATGTAACGCGGGGTTATGGACCGGTAGCAAGGCGTACACGCCTTGCTCGGCGTCCATAACCCCGCGTTACATGCGCGGGCGGGCGGGGTGTCAGCCGAGGTCGTTGTCGGTGAGGAACTGCTCGGCGACGGCCTGCGGGTCCTCCTTGTCGATCTCGACCTGGGTGACCAGCGCGCCGAGGGTCTCGGTGTCGAGGGCCTCGGAGACGCTGTTCAGGGTCTCGGTCACGGTGTCGTCGACGACCTCGCTGCGCAGCAGCGGCACGACGTTCTGGGCGGCGAACAGGGCGTCGGGGTCCTCGAGCGCGACGAGGCCCTCGGCGGCGATGTTGGGGTTGGTGGTGAACAGGTTGGCGGCGTCGATACGACCGTTCAGCAGCGCACCGAGCGTCTGCGGGCCACCCGCGTCGAGCTCGATGAAGTCGCCGAAGGTCACGCCGTACACCTCCTCCAGGCCGGGGATCCCGGTCTGGCGGGTCTTCCACTCCGGCGGGCCGCCCAGGGTCAGCTCGCCGGCCACGTCGGCGAGGTCGCCGATCTCGGTCAGGTCGTACTCCTCGGCGGTCTCCGAGGTCACCACGACGGCGTCCTTGTCCTCGGCCTCGGAGTAGTCCAGCACCGTGAGGTCCTCCGGAACCGTCTCCTGCAGCTCGGAGAAGACGCCCTCGGAGTCGGAGGCCTCGCCCACGGCGCCGGCGTCCTCCTCGGCGAGGAAGTAGTCGCGCAGCACGCCGGTGTACTCCGGCAGGATGTCGATGGAGCCGTCCTCGATGGCGGGGATGTAGACCTCGCGGCTGCCGATGTTGAGCCGCGTCGAGGCCTCGACACCGGCGCCGTTGAGCGCACCGGCGTAGATCTCGGCCAGCAGGGCGTTCTCGGGGAAGTTCGCCGACCCGACGACGACCTCGCCGGAGGACGAGCCCGAGTCGCCGGAGTCGCCCGAGCTGTCGGACTCCAGAGCTTCGTCGCCGCCACCGCAGCCGGCGAGGCCGAGCAGGGCCACCGTCGTGAGCGAGGCGATCAAGGGAGTGCGCTTCATTGGATCGTGCCTTTCGTCAGGACCCCGAGGTCCGAAGGGTTGTGCGGACGGACGTCCTTCTCCCGGCCGCTTTGCCGGAGAGTCCAGGGGAGACCACGAGTCGCTGCAGCAGCGACGCGACGAGGTCGACGGTGAGAGCCAGCGCGGCGACGAGCAGCGCGCCGCTGGCCATCTGAGCGTAGTCGCGCACCGACAGGCCGTCGATCAGGTAGCGGCCGAGGCCGCCCAGCCCCACGGTCGCGGCGAGGGTCGCGGTGGCGATGACCTGCAGGGCGGCCGAGCGCAGACCCGAGGCGATCAGCGGCATCGCGCAGGGCACCTCGACGCGCCAGAGCACCTCGGAGCCGGTCATGCCCATGCCCTTCGCGGCGTCGCGGGCGGCAGCGTCGACCTGCTCGACGCCCGCGTAGGCGCCGGCGAGGATCGGCGGGATGGCCAGCACCGTCAGGACGATCTCGGTGGGCACGAGCACGCTGGCCTCGCCGGAGAGCCGGGGGCTGATGAGCATGATGCCGATGAACAGCAGGCCCAGGCTGGGGATGGCGCGGAAGGCGCCGGTGATGTTGACGGCCAGGAACCGCCCTCGGCCGGTGTGGCCGACGACGAGCCCGAGCGGTACGGCGATCAGCGCCGCGAGCCCGAGCGCGATGCCGGAGTAGAGCAGGTGCTCCCACAGCCGCAGCGGAATCCCCTCCCCGCCGGTCCAGTTGGCGCTATCGCTCAACCAGGTGATGACGTCGTTCACGCCGGCACCTCCTGCTCGCGCGGTCCTCCGGGCGCCGTCGGCGTCCGCTGCCACGGCGTGAGCACCCGGGTGACCAGCACGATGACGAGGTCGAAGAGCAGGGCCAGCAGGACGCAGGCGACGAGGCCGGCGACCACCGGGTCGAGGAAGTTGCGCTGGAAGCCGTCGGTGAACAGCGAGCCGAGCTGGGGGATGCCGATGAGCGCGGCGACGCTGACGATGCTGACGTTGCTGACCGCCGCGACGCGCATCCCGGCCGCGATGACCGGTACGGCGAGCGGCAGCTCGACGGTCAGCAGCCGGCGCAGGGCGCCGAAGCCCATGGCCGTGGCCGAGGCGCTCACCGACTCGTCGACGGCGGCGAGGGCGTCGGCGACCGTGCGGGTCAGGAGCGCCACGGTGTAGATCGTCATGGCCACCACGACGTTGACGGTGTCGAGGATGCGGGTGCCCAGGAACAGCGGCATGAGCACGAAGAGGGCCAGCGAGGGGATCGTGTAGAGCAGGCCGGTGCCGACCACGAGCGGGGTGTAGAGCCAGGACACCCGGCGGGCCGCCCACCCCAGGGGGATCGCGAGGAGCAGCCCGATGACCAGCGGCAGTCCCGCCAGCCAGGCGTGGTCGAGCGTGTAGGACCCGATGTCGTCGAGGTGGTCCAGCACCCAGGTCATGGCCGGGCCCCCTCCGACGGGGGCCGCGCGGGCTTGTTCAGGGCGGCGACGACCTCGGCGGCGGTGACGGTCCCGTGCAGGACCCCGTCGTCGTCGACGACCACGCCGCGGCCGCTGGGGGAGGACAACGCGGCGTCGAGGAGGGCGCGCGTGGAGCCTTCGCGCCGCGCCACCGTGCCGCCGCGGTGAAGGTCGGTCTCCGTGACGGGGCCCGACACACGTGCGGGCTCGATCCACCCGACCGGGTGTCGCTCGTCGTCGACGACCACCAGCCAACCGTCGGTCGCGTCGCCGGGGTCGGCGGTGGCGCCGAGGGCCACCGTGGCCTCGCCGCGGGTCGCCACCTGCGGAGCCGGGCGGAAGCCCAGGCCCCGGTAGCCGCGGTCGCGGCCCACGAAGTCGGCCACGAAGTCGTCATGGGGGTCGCCCAGGAGGGTGGCGGGGTCGGCGAGCTGGGCCACCTGCCCGCCCACCCGCAGTACGGCGACCTGGTCGCCGAGCTTCACGGCCTCGTCGATGTCATGGGTGACGAAGAGGATGGTCTTGCCGAGCTCGCCCTGGAGCCGAAGGAACTCGTCCTGGAGCTGCTCGCGCACCACCGGGTCGACCGCGCTGAACGGCTCGTCCATCAGCATCACCGGCGGGTCGGCGGCCAGGGCGCGCGCCACGCCCACCCGTTGCTGCTGGCCGCCCGAGAGCTGGTGCGGGTAGCGGTCGGCGTACGCCTGGGGGAGGCCGACGCGCTCCAACAGCTCCATCCCGGTGGCGCGCGACTTCTTGCGGTCCCAGCCCAGCAGCCGCGGCACCGTGGCGACGTTGTCGACGACCGTGCGGTGAGGGAACAGTCCGGCGTGCTGGATGACGTAGCCGATGCCGCGGCGCAGCTCGCTCGCATCGAGAGTGGCTGTGTCCTGCCCGCCGACCGTGATGCGACCCGAGGTCGGCTCGATCATCCGGTTCACCATCCGCAGCGACGTCGTCTTGCCGCAGCCGGACGGACCGACCAGAACGGTGATCTGCCCTTGGGGGGCGTCCAGGTCCAACCCGCCGACCGCCACGGTCCCGTCAGGGAAGGACTTCGTCACGGCCTCGAAACGAATCACCTGACGAGCCAACCACACCGGTACAACAGATCGGGAGCGGCGCGAGTCACGAAGTGACAACCATCGGTGATCACCGCAGGCGGCCCGGCGTGGAGGTTCGCCGCCTTTGCGAGGTCCGGTCGCTCTTTGGTGCACCGGGCCTGACGCTGGTCTGTGCCCTGTGGGGAACCCTCGAGCTGTGAGAACCATCCGGCGCCGCCCCACCGTCCGGGCGCGGAAAACCCGGCCGTTGCTGACGGGGGATACAACAACGACCGGGCAAGTTCCAGCGTATGGGTGCGGAACCCCGTCTTTCAACTCACGCGCCGTGGCGAATCCCACGCCCTGGTGCGCTGCGAGTCACCGGATCGTCACCTGCCGGTTCGCCAGACCGTGACGGGCCGACCGCTCCTCGGTGGTGAGGGGCTCGCTGCCCTCTGACAGGGCCGCCATGGCCGCGTCGAGGTCGGTGCCGAACTGGGCCGCCGGCCCCTCGAGCACCTCGGCGCCGGTGCCGACGGGCAGGTCCCAGACCGGAGCGAGCAGCCCGTGGGCGCGGAACATGCCGACCAGGCGGGAGTCCGGCACGAGCCTGTCCTTGCCTGCGACGTGGAGCCGCGCGAGCGCGGAGAGCAGCACCTCCTCGTCGTGCGGCATCACCCAGCGCAGGTGCTCCTTGCTGCCCATCGCGGTCCAGTACGCCGCAGTGACCGAGGTCAGCCGGGCCGTCGGAGAGGCGACCTGGTTGGCCTGCTCGAGAGCGGCGGCGACGCCACTGGAGTCATCGTCGACGTCGGACACCCAGTACTCGAAGCCGTCGTGGACGGTGATGTCGAGCGGCTCGTCGGCCACGAGGTCCTGCAGGCGCGGGCCCTCGCCCGGGTCGTCGGTCAGTCCGACCATCTGGCCCGGCTGGGCGGCCAGGGCCGCCTCGAGCACGGCACCGAGGTCACGCGCGTGGTCGCCGTACGAGTGCTGGACCTGGAGGCCGAGCCAGATGGTGCCGTCCTCGCGCACCATGGCCGGTGCGGCCATCGGCAGCAGGGTGCACAGCAGCACGTCGCGGTCGCCGGGCGTGGCGAGCGGGAGCGGAGCCGTCGCGGCCGGGACGAGCTCGCGCAGGGCGACCAGGTCGCACTCGGAGGCCAGACCCTCGAAGGGCCGGGTGACCAGGCGCGGCGGAGCGCCCGCTGCGCTGCCGTGGCAGGAGCGGTAGCGCAGCCCGGAGCCGCACGGGCACGGCTGCCGGGGTGAGACCCCCTCGGGAGCCGGGGTCGCCGACTCTGCTGCCTGCTGACGTGCCTTGTCGCGTGCTCGCTTGCCCATGGGGCTGGAGGCTACAGGCGGAGGCGGGGAACGCTCAGAGCGGGATGCGCACGTGCACGGTCGTCTGGCCGCGGTTGTCCTCGACCCACCACTGCTTCACGAGGGCGTCGACGATGCTCAGGCCGCGGCCGGAGATGTCGGAGTTGTCGGCGTCGACCGCGTGGGGCCGTGAGGCGCTCCCGCCGTCGCTGACGGAGATGACGAGGTCGCCGGCCTCCAGGGACCAGCTGACGACGAGGTCGTTGACGGGAAGCGGCGCGGCGTGGCGAACAGAGTTGCCGACGAGCTCGGAGACGACGACGCGGGCGTCGTCCACTCGTTCTCCGGCGAAACCCTGGCCTTCCAGCCAGGACCGGAGCTCTTGGCGGACCACGGAGGCGGAGGGAGCCCGGAAGGGGACACGGATGTCCATCCCCTGCTCCTTGCGCTCGGTCATCCCCGCCACTTCTCTCGCCTCGCTCGGTCGACGCTCAGTCACATGCTCCCCAAAGACCCCCCGCCCAAACTCAGCCCAACCACGAAAGGACACGGCCAGGCGTGTCGGTGATCACGGCCTCGACGCCCAGGTCGAGACACCGCTTCAGGTCGTCCTCGGTGTTGACCACCCAGACGTGGATGCGGTGTCCTTCGTCGCGGAGTCTGCGAGCAAGCTTCGGCCTGTCGCGGATCTCTGCGATACCCGGTCCGGCGATGGATCCGGCCGTCAACATGCCCCGGGCGACGCGCCAGGAGACCGCACCCTCGATGAGGAAGACCGTCTCCAGCTGGGGCGCGAGTCGCCGTACCCGCGTGACCGCCACCCCGGAGAAGCTCATCACCCGGGCCGGCGACCCGGTGTGGTTCCAGCCGACGTCGTCGAGCAGGTCGACCACCCTCCGCTCGACGAGTCCGGCGTAGCGGGTGGGGTGCTTGGTCTCGATCGCCACGTCGATGGTGCGGTCGTAGTCGCGCACGACCTCGATGAGCTTGTTGAGCGTGAGGACACCGGCCTCGTCTCGCTCGGGGAGCTCGACCTCGTCGTCGAGATCGGCCCAGGGGCGTTTCCACGCTGAGGCATCCAGCGCGTCGAGCTGCGACAGCGTCATGGTGGAGACCACACCGCGAGAGTTGGTGGTGCGGTCGACTCGACGGTCGTGGACCAGGACGAGGTGGCCGTCGGCGGTCAGCCGGACGTCGCACTCGACGCCGTCCGCCCCCTCCTCGACGGCCTTGAGGTACGCCGCGAGCGTGTGCTCGGCCTCGCTCTCGTTCGACCCTCGGTGCGCGATCACCTTCGGTCTGCCGCGACCGCCCTCGGGCTGGCTCATGACACTGCATCGTGCCAGCCGGCTGCGTGCACGTTGGTGACCACCGCGCGCCAGCGGCGCGGAGGATTCGCTGCGCGATGTCGGCGCGATGTCGGCGCGATGTCGGCGCGATGTCGGTCGGGCGGGCGGGGGCCGGCGCTGGCCCACCGCTGGTGGTTCGCCCGGTCTAGGCCGTCGCGTGCACCGCGACCGCAGCCGCCAGGTCGGCGCGCGGGCACGCGCCTGCCAGCAGCAGGGTGAGCAGCAGCCGCGCCTGGAGCGGCTGCAGGTAGCCGCCGTGGACCAGGCCCCGCGCGAGGAGGTCCTCCTCGGAGCCGGGTCCGCCGTAGGTGCGTCGGTGGACCGAACCCGCACCGGTGCGGGTGACGAGCACGACCGGGATCCGGCCGGCCACCTCGGCCAGCACGTCGGCCACCTCCGGGGTGACGTGACCGGCTCCGAGCCCGGCGACCACGAGGCCGTCGGCGATCGAGGCCGCGGCGCGGTAGCGGCGGGGGTCGTCGCCGAGGAGGGCCGGGAGCAGGTCGACGTGCACCGAGACCGCCGCGGGCGTGGGCACGGCCGGAAGTCGCCGGACAGCTCCGCGGACGACGACCTCGCCCTCGTGGACCTGGCCCAGAGGCCCGGGCTCGGCCGAGACGAAGGCACCGGTGGCGCTGCTGTGCCGCTTGCTGACCCGCCGTGCGGCGTGCACCACGTCGTCGAGCACCACGAGGACCCCGAGGTCGCGGCAGGCTCGGGTCGCTGCCGCGGTGACGGCGGCGGCGAGGTTGGCCGGCCCGTCCGCCCCGGGCGCCGCCGGGGTGCGCATCGCGCCGGTGAGGACGAGTGGCTCGGCCCGGTCCCACAGCAGGTCCAGGACGTACGCCGTCTCCTCGAGGGTGTCCGTGCCCTGCACGACCACCACGCCCGACGCCCCCTCGTCGACGGCACGCCGGGCCAGCGCCAGCACCTCGAGGAGCAGGTCGAAGGTGATCCGGGCCGAGCTGACCTTGACCAGGTCCACCGCTGTGAGGTCGAGGTCGCCGGTGCCGGTGCCGGTGTCGCCTCCGAGCCGCAGCCCGGCCACCAGCTCCGACGCGTCGAGCGCCGGCGTTGCGCCGTGGCCGCCCTCCGCGGTCATGCTGATCGTGCCGCCCAGGAAGTACGCCGTCACTCGGGGCCGTGCGCCGGCCGGCAGGGAGGTGTCCATGGCTCGCAGGCTACTGAGCCGACCATCTGCCGACCGCCAGCCGACCGCTCGGCGACCGCCTGCCGACCGCCTGCCGACCGCCCGGCGACCTGTCAGCAGCAGCGACCCTGCGTCGAGCTCTCGCGATGCTCGTCGCGATGGCGCTCGAAGGCGCGCCGCGTCATCGGCTCGGTCCCCTGCCGCTCGCAGTCGGCGAGGTAGTCGTCCCACTTGCTCTCCCCGCTGAGCTGGCGGGCGTACCAGCGCACGCCGGCCAGCGCTCGGCGTACCGGCGCCAGCGTGCCGACGATCGGTGCGCTCACGAGCCGACCGTCGCCTTGTGACCCTGGGAGTCCCGCCACGCGGCTTCGGCCTTCTTCTCCTCCTCGGTGGCGAAGAAGTCGGCCGGGGCGACCACGTGCGACTCGGTCTTCGGGACCTCGGTGGTCGGCAGCGACCCGGCCTTCGCGGCCTTGAACCAGATCAGCGCGGCGTTGGCGACGATGACGATCACGAGCAGCGCGAAGCTGGCTTGGAGGAAGGCGTTGACGGTGGAGTTGGTGATGACGGTGTCCATCTGAGAGGCGTCCGCGGCGGGTGCGAGCACCTCGCCGGCGTCGCGGGCGGCGCGGTAGCGGTCGGCCTGCGCGAGGTAGCCGATGGCGGGGTTGTCGGAGAACACCTTCTGGTAGCTCGCGGTCAGCGTGACGATCAGGTCCCAGGCCAGCGGGGCGGCCGGGACCCAGACGTACTTCCACCAGCCGTGCTTGCAGAACAGCGTCACGCACAGGGTCAGCGCGATGGCGGCGAGCAGCTGGTTGGCGATGCCGAAGAGCGGGAAGAGCTGGTTGATGCCGCCGAGCGGGTCCGTCACGCCGACGTAGAGCATGTAGCCCCAGGCCAGGACGACGACGGCGGAGGCCATCCAGGAGCCGGGCTTCCACGAGGTGTCGCCGAACTTGGGCCACACGTTGCCGACGGTGTCCTGCAGCATGAAGCGGCCCACGCGGGTGCCGGCGTCGACGGCGGTGAGGATGAACAGCGCCTCGAACATGATCGCGAAGTGGTACCAGAACGCCGCCAGGCCACCGCCGAACGCCTCACTGAAGATCTGCGAGATGCCGAACGCGAGGGTCGGGGCGCCGCCGGTGCGTGAGACCAGCTCCTCCTCCACCGAGGCCGACGCGGCCTGCAGCTGGTCGGGGGTGAGCGAGAACCCGAGGGTGCCGACGAACTCTGCGGCGCCCTCGACCGTGCCCCCGGTCATGGCGGCCGGGGCGTTGATGGCGAAGTAGAGGCCCTGGTCGATGACGGACGCGGCGATCAGCGCGGAGATGGCGACGAACGACTCCATGAGCATGCCGCCGTAGCCGATCATCCGGACGTGGCTCTCCTTGGCCAGCATCTTCGGGGTGGTGCCCGAGGCGATGAGGGCGTGGAAGCCCGACAGGGCCCCGCAGGCGATGGTGATGAAGAGGAACGGGAAGAGCTTGCCTGCGAAGACCGGGCCGTTGCCCTCGGTCGCGAACGACGTGACGGCCTCGTTCTGCAGCGTCGGCTGGGCCAGCAGCATGCCGACGGCCAGGAGCAGGATGACGCCGATCTTCATGAACGTCGACAGGTAGTCGCGCGGGGTCAGCAGCATCCAGACCGGGAGGATGGAGGCGATGAAGCCGTAGACCACCAGGGCGATCGTGAGGGTCTCCGGGGAGAGCGTCAGCGGCTCGGCCCAGCTCGACCCCTCGACGACCCCTCCGAGCACGATGGCCAGCAGCAGCAGCACCACGCCGATGCCGGTGACCTCCATGACCCGGCCGGGGCGCAGGAAGCGGAGGTAGAAGCCCATGAACAGCGCGATCGGGATGGTCAGGCCGATCGAGAAGACGCCCCAGGGCGACTCGGCGAGGGCGTTGACCACGACGAGCGCGAGCACCGCGAGGATGATGATCATGATCGCGAAGACGGCGATGAGGGCGGCGGTGCCCCCGACGACACCGATCTCCTCGCGAACCATCTGGCCGAGGCTCTTCCCGTCACGACGCATCGACAGGAACATCGTCACCATGTCCTGCACCGCGCCGGCGAGCACGACACCGGCCACGATCCAGATGGTGCCGGGCAGGTAGCCCATCTGCGCCGCGAGCACCGGACCCACCAACGGGCCGGCGCCGGCGATGGCCGCGAAGTGGTGGCCGTAGAGCACCCGACGGTCGGTGACCTCGAAGTCGGTGCCGTTCCCGAGCCGTTCGGCCGGCGTCGCACGGGTGTTGTCGAGCTTGAGCACCCGGCGCGCGATGAAGCGGGAGTAGAACCGGTAGGCGATGAGGTAGGAGGAGATGGCGGCGAAGAGGATCCACAGCGCCGAGACCTCCTCGCCGCGGCTCAGAGCGAGGACCGCCCAGCACACGCCACCCACGAGGGCGACCGCCACCCAGGCGGCGATCTTCGCCGGAGACATCGAGCGCGTGCCCTCGGGGTCGGGGCCGCTGGAGGGCCGGATCGAGGTGGACGTCGTCATGGTGCCTCCGGTTCCGAGATGCTGGCGCAGAAGGGGCAGATCAGCGGAGAAGGTGACCTACCTGCGTTCTGCACCCTACGACAGCGCGTGGCCGCTGCCGAGGGTCAGACGGTGAGCACCTCGCGCAGCTTGGCGGCGAACGCCTCGGGCTGGCCACCCCATCCCGAGGCCTCGTCGAGGAAGCCACCGTGATGACTGGGGAAGATCGCGAGCGGTTCGCCGAGCCGCGCGGCCACCGCTGCCGCGCACCGCCCGGTGACCTGGCGGGCCGACTCCTCGCCGGCCGCGACCACGATGCGCGTCTCGGTCGCCCGCAGCGTCTCCCGGTTCAAGGTGAACGCGACGACGTCGGCCGAATCACCTGAGAGCAGCGGGTCGTCGCGGCTGCCGTCGTCCTCGCTGGACAGGCCGAACATCGCGGGGTCTGGTGAGGGAGCCGCGAGGAACTCCTCGGTGATCGGCCCCTCCCAGGACGTGAAGGCGACGAAGCGGGCCATGCCGGCGCCGAACCCGCTCTCACGGTAGGCCTGCTCGTTGGCCTCCTCGGCCTGCCGGACCAGCGCCGCGTCGGGCAACAGGTGCGTCAGGGGCGGCTCGTGGGCCACCAGGGTCACCACGTCCTCGGGATGGGCCTGCACGAGAGCGAGTCCGTCGACGGCCCCGCCGCTGCTGCCGAAGATCTCGACGGGTCCGGCGTCCAGCTCGGCTACGAGCGCATGCAGGTCTGCCGCGTGCGTCGCAGGGACGTTGTCCCGGCGGCCGTCGCTGCGGGTGCTGCGACCGAGTCCGCGCGGGTCGTAGGTGACGACCGTGCGGTCACCGAAGTACGACGCCAGCGCGGTGAAGCCGCTCGCCTCCATGGGCTGACCGATCATGAGCAGCACGGGACGGCCGTCGGTCGTGGGGATCGGCCCGCGCACGTCGTACACGATCCGGGCGTCGGGCAGCTCGAGGGGTCGGGTCGTGGCTTTCACGCTCATCGGGTCTCCTCGCTCGACGACGGTGCCCGCTGCACGGCATGCGGGCTCACGGCCCCCAGCCCACCGCCGGGGTGGCGGGCTCGTCAAGGGCCCGGCGCGTCGCTCCGGTCTCTCCGTGCGTCAGTCCGGACCGGGCTCCGGCCCGGGGATCTCGATGTTCGAGGTGCCCCGGCGGTCCACGCGGTAGACCTGGCCGTGGGGGCTGACCCAGGTCAGGGCCCCGCTCGGCTCGCGTCGGTAGCGCCAGCCGCCGTGGGTCTTGACCCGGTGGTGGTGGCGGCACAGCCGCGCGAGGCGCTTCGCACTGGTCTGGCCGGGTGGCCCGCTGTCCTCGGGCGGCAGGTAGGGCTCGATGTGGTCGCGATCGGTGCTGCTGGTGCGGGCGGCGCGACCGCACCAGGGGAACTGGCACACCAGGTCGCGCTCGTCGACCTGGTCGGCGATGACCTGGGGCACCTCGTGGGCATCGACGACGAGGTCGTCGGCGAGGTCGAGCACGGGCCGGACACGGATCCGCGCGCCGGGCGCGAGCTGGGTCAACCACCGTTCCAACGCGGCACGGGACACCGGACCCAGGTCGCCGTCGCGGACCACCGGCCCCACGCAGTCCGAACCCGCCGCAGGCGTGAGGTGCAGGTGCAGGTCGATGACCAGCGATCGCCCGACGACCGGACCTCGGCGTCGGGGACGGCGCCGCGCGACCCCGGTCGTCGGGTCGACAGCCGGATCGGCCTGGGCCGCAGCGGCCACGTCGAGGGCGTGCTGAGGGTCGGCCAGGATGCCGACCGCTTTGGCACGGCGCACCGGCAACGGGTCGTCGTCGCCCAGCGCCCCCAGCGCCGCTGCGACGTCGGCCACCGCCAGCTCGAACGCCTCGGCGTCGGGCGTGTCCACGAGGGCGTCGACCCGCGTGAGCCCGCTCCGGCCCTCTTCGTCCTCGATGGTTCCGCGGTCGGGACCGACCCAGACACCCCGCCGCTCCGCGGCTGTCTCGGCCCGATCGGCCGCCACCTCGGGGTCGTAGCGCAGCACCGCGGCCTCGACGGCCCGCGTGATCCGCACGATCCCGATCCGCCCGGCGACCTGGTGGAGGGACAGGTCGACGAAGTGCGCCGCCGCAGCGTTGAGGGGCAGGGTCAGCTTGGCGATCTGTCGGGCCTTCCACGCCGGCACGGCGCCGGCGAGGACCTGACGCCAGATGCAGGGCAGCCGGTCGCGGCACTCCAGGGCCTGGCCGAGGTAGCTGCGCGCGCCGGTCTCGTTCATCTGCAGCGTCGTCGCGAGCTCGGTGACCGCGAACTCCGAGACCAGGTAGGCGCCTTCACCCAGGAACCGCAGCACGCCCTCGATGCCCGGCTGCCCCGGACCGGTCGCACGCACCTGACGCCGCGACTGCTTCGCCTCGCCGTCGCCCTCGGCGCGACGATCGCCGCCACCCGCGCACTCGCCCCCGCCCGTCGCGTCGCGCCCCCACGTCATGCCCTCCGTGCCGGTGACGAAGTCGCTGAGGAGGCGCAGGGTGTCGTCGGAGACCGAGCCGTAGACCGGGTCGACGTCGTCGCCGTCCGGCGTGGGCAGCCGGTGCAGGTCGGCCCAGTGAGTGGCGGCCACCATCTGCTCGGTCTCGACGCGCCACGCCGCACGCCGTCCCGCCCGGATGCGGGCCAAGGTCGCGCCCCTGTCGAGATCGAGGATCGAGGTCAGCGCCCCGGGCCCGACCGCGCCGTCCGCCGTCGGCGGCAGGTCGCCCTCACGCCCCGCGTCCCGCCGGCCGGTCACGCGCTGCGGCACGTCCTCCTGCTGCTCCGGGAACGACGTCGACGTCTTCATGCTTCGAACATACGTTCGACCACCGACAGAACGCGCGGGCCCGGGCAGGGCGAGCGGACGCGGACGACCGCGCGGTGCGCACCCTGGCCGCCGGCACCGGCAGCACGGCCGACGCACGCTAGCCGTGCTGCGCGCGCAGGAACGCCCCGAAGTGCGGCACCGTGAAGGCCACCGCCCCCCGCTCGGAGGAGAACACCAGACCCTTCTTGATCAACCCGTCCCGCGCCGGGCTGAGCGACTGAGGCTTGCGGCTCAGCGTCCGAGCGACGTCGGCGGTGGTGACCTGCTCGGTCTCACGGTCGGCGCCGAGCTCGGCCATGGTGCGCATGTAGTCGCGCTCGGCCGGGGTGGCGCGCTCGTAGCGGGAGCCGAAGAAGCCCACGGCCAGCTCGGCCTCGGCCTCGGGAGCCGCCTCCTCCACGTCGGCCACGGTGATCGGGTTGGCGACCGCCGCGTCCCAGGTCGCCTTGCCGTAGGCCTGCACGAAGTAGGGGTAGCCGTCGGTCAGGTCGTAGAGCCGGTCGAGCGCGGTCGGTTCGAACTCGACACCCTCCGACGCGGCCGGTCGCAGCCACGCCCGGTCGGCCATGTCGCGCGGCAACCGGTCGACGGCGACGTAGCGGAACAGCCGCTCGGCGTACGACTTCGCCGCCGACAGCACCACCGGCAGGTGGGGCAGCCCGGCGCCGACCACGAGCACCGGCGCGTTCTGCTGACTGACCTCGTGGACCGCGCCGCAGATCGCCGCGAGCTCGCCGGAGGCGACGTCCTGCATCTCGTCGACGAAGAGCCCGAGCCCCACCCCGAGGTCCCGACCGAGCTCGCCGACGTCGGTGAACAGCTCGATGAGATCCAGCTCGAGGTCGCCGGAGTCGGCGCGACCCTTGGCGGCAGGTACGTCGGTGGGCGGCGTCCAGCGGAAGCCCTTGCGGTCTTTGAGCTCGGTGCGCAGCGCGAACGACTTGAGGACTCCGGCGACCGCGTCGACCCGGTCGGGGTCGCGGTGGCGGTGCGCGACCTCGCGGACCGCGGCGTGCACGGCCTGGGCGACCGGGATCCGGAGTGACTGGTCGGGCCGGGCCTCGATCTTGCCGGTGCCCCAGGCGCGGCTGACGGCCTGGCCGCGCAGCGCGTTGAGCAGCACCGTCTTGCCGACCCCGCGCAGGCCGCTGACGACCATGCTGCGCTCGGGTCGCCCGGCGGCGACACGCTCCAGAGTGACGTCGAAGGCGGCGAGCTCGCGGTCACGTCCGGCCAGCTCGGGCGGTCGTTGACCGGCGCCGGGGGCGTAGGGGTTCCGGATCGGGTCCATGCACAGGAAACTATCCGGCTTTCTAGCCCTGACCCTAGATTGACGTAGCGAGCGGCATCGTGTGTCGCGGAACCCTGTGGACCGTCGCCGCCCGCTCCTAGGATGGCGCCATGCCCGAGCTGCCCGAGGTCGAGGCGCTTGTCCAGGACCTCCGCCGACGACTGGACGGTCGCGCCATCGCGCGCATCGACCTGGCCGCGTTCAGCGCGCTCAAGACCTACGACCCGCCCCTGTCCGCGCTCCACGGAACGCTCGTCGACGGCGTCGAGCGACACGGCAAGTTCCTCGACATCGACGCCTCCGGCACCCACCTCGTCATCCACCTCGCGCGGGCGGGCTGGATCCGCTGGCGCGACGAGGTGCCGAAGACGCCGCCGCGTCCGAGCAACAAGTCCCCCATCGCCGCCCGCATCGTGCTGGATGACGACTCCGGTCTCGACCTCACCGAGGCCGGCACGAAGAAGAGCCTGGCCATGTACGTCGTCACCGACCCGTCCCAGGTGCCGGGCGTCGAGCGGCTCGGTCCGGACCCCCTCGACGACGCCTTCACCATCGAGGTGCTCGAGCAGATCCTCCGCGACGCCGGCCGCGCCCAGGTCAAGGGCGTGCTGCGTCAGCAGTCGATCGTCGCCGGCATCGGCAACGCCTACTCCGACGAGCTGCTGCACGCCGCGAAGATGTCGCCGTTCAAGCCCGCCGTCTCCGTCGCCGAGGAGCCGGAGGCGCTGCAGACGCTGTACGCCGCGATCCGCGACGTCCTGGGCGCCGCCGTCGCCCGGTCCTCCGGCGTGGCCGCGGCCGACCTCAAGGGCGAGAAGAAGTCGCACCTCGCCGTCCACGCCCAGACCGGCAGGCCCTGCCCGGTGTGCGGCGACACCGTCCGCGAGGTCTCCTTCGCCGACTCGTCGTTGCAGTACTGCCCGACCTGTCAGACCGGCGGCAAGCCGCTGGCTGACCGCCGGATGTCCCGTCTGCTCAAGTGACCCGGGCCAGCACCGCTCGCAGCCGCTCGTCGAGGCGAGCGAGCTCGCGCGGATCGGTGAAGAGGCTCTCGCGGCCCGGGGGCGGGAGGAAGCCGACCACGTCCATCACGTCGAGGTAGGGCTCGGGCGAGCGCCCCGTCCGGTCGACGTAGGCGGCGGCGAAGGCGTCGGCCGCCTCGCTGCCGTGCCGCAGCGCCAGGTTGGTCGCGCAGTGCGCGACGTCGAGCCAGGCCGGACCGACCGACGTCTCGACCCAGTCGACGAGCCCCGTCACCCGACCCTGCGACCAGAGCACGTTGTGAAGGCCGAAGTCGCGGTGCAGGAACGTCGGCTCGTAGGCCGGCGCCGGCGTGTGCAGCAGCGCGAACGCCTCCTGCCACGGTCCCGGGTCGCTCGCCCAGGGCGGGACGACGTACTTCGCTTCCCAGGCCCACGACTGGAACAGGCGTCCGTCGTCGCGCGGCTCGAGCGCATGCACGCGCGCGAGCAGGTCGGCGAGGTGCCCGAGGGCATCCGCGTCGACGCGGGCGAGCTCGAGCCGTCCGGGGGCCAGAGTCATGAGGTGCGCCGGGTGCCCGCACCGCTCCCCCGCCGCGTCGAGCGCCAGGGAGCGCGGCGCCGGCACCGGCGTCCCCGCGAGCAGCTGCTGGGTGTCGCGCTCGCGCGTCGTCAGCTCCGCGCCGTGCGTCCGCCAGGGCTCCACGGTCATCAGTCGCAGCACGACCGCCTCGCCGTGGCAAGGCGTCAGCGCCAGCATCGTCGAGGTCCGGCCCCCCTCGAGGGCACGAACCTCGGCCACCGGCCCTACGGTCTCCTCGGCCCACGCGAGCGCATCGGGGTGAGTCGCCATGCTGGGATGCTACGAGCCGCGAGAACCGGGAGATCCGGGAGATCCGCGAGAGCCGGGCGAGCCGGAAGGGACAGCGGTGCGCTTGGCTCAGGAGACCGCGGACGGCACCGGCACCTGCGCTGCGTGCGTGCTGCCCGCCACGCCGAGCTCGTCGGCGGCCGAGACCACCAGCCCGCCCAGCATGAAGGCCGAGATCGCTGCCACGAGCGTGGCGGTCGACAGCACCGGGATGAACCGGCGGGCGCCGGTCACCGGGCCGGACGCGTGGTAGCCGTGGGTGAGCGCGTGCCCCTTGCCGACCCGCAGCAGGTGGCGGTTGACCGGGTAGGCGGCGAAGAAGGCCGCCGTCAGGGCGATCATCATGGCGATCCAGAAGACCGGGTTGACCAGACCGGCGTCCATCGCCCCCGGGATGACCGCCATCACCAGGTTGTCGACGAGCTCCATGGTGGCGATGGAGAGCGTGTCGGCGGCGAGGACCACGGCGAGGGCGCTGCCCACACCGAGCCCCGCCCGCAGCAGCGGCAGGGTCGAGAGCGTGTAGCCGAAGAGGAACGCGAGGCCCACCGCCAGCACGATCGTCCAGCCGGCGCTCAGGCCGATCGCCGTCCCGATGACGAGGCCGAGGATCTCACCGATCGCACAGCCGGTCAGGCAGTGCAGCGTCGCGCTGAGCGCCATGGCGTTGGTCCCACCCGGTGTCGTGCGCATGACCTGGATCCCTCCGCTGGGCAACACCTGCGAAGATACCCCTAGGGGGTATCTTGGTCAAGACCGGTCCATACGGAGTCACCCGGGGACGCCCTGACGCCGGTCGGCCACCCACCTGGCCGCCGGGTAGCCGGTCACCAGCCCCAGGACGACTCCCAGCTGCATCAGGAACCAGAAGCTGCCCTCGGTCGCCGGTGGCATCAGCTCGTTGTAGTGCAGCAGGACCATCCAGCCACCCATGCCGACGTCGAAGGCCAGCACGGTGAGGAGCGCCGCGGCTGCGGCCTCGCCGAGCGGTGGTCGCCTCCCGGGCCTGCCCCGGCTCGCGACCACCTCGTGGGCAAGCAGCAGCAGCACCGCGATCACCCCGATGACGATGATCATCACCCAGAGGTCGATGCCGGCGATGGTCAGACCGGAGGCGATCACGAACGGTACGCCGATCAGGTGGGCCATGGCCGAGGCGCCACCGCCCGGCAGCCCGACCTCCGCGGGTGAGGGCTCCGACGGCCCCGCGGCGCCGCCCGGACGTGCGGCGTGCCTGCGGTGCAGGACCACCGCGGCCGGACCGAGGTAGAGCGCCGCCGTGACCCACACCAGGTCGGCCACCACCGAGCCGTGCCGACGTCCCCGGGCCACGTCGACGGCGATGACGGCGGCGCTGACGAGCGCCAGCGCGAGGAAGGTCCACGCAATCGGGGTCACCCATCCGGGAACGCGGTTCACCATCTGCATGTCCATGACCGCAGATGCTACGAGCGGGCTCCCAGAGACGCCCATAGCCCCAGCGAGGCGGAGTCGCTCGCACCTCCCGCGGTGTCGGGGGCGCTCATGCCAGCGAGAGGAAGAGCTTCTCCATCTTCGCCGAGTCGACCGAGTCGATCGATCCGTCGTTCTCGGTCATGCACTGCTGCAGTCCGGTCGCCACGATCGCGTAGCCGCTGCGGCTCAGCGCCTTGTTCACCGCAGCGAGCTGGGTGAGGACCGACTCGCACGACGACCCCTCCTCCATCATGCGGATGACGCTGCCGAGGTGGCCGTGGGCACGCTTCATGCGCGTGATGATCGCCTTGATCTCGGTAGGCTCGAGGTCCATGTCCGGTCCTGCTTCCTGAGGTGCTTGTGGGTGGGGGTGTCAGGCGGCCGGGGCCAGCGAGCCCAGCATCGCGTCGATGCGTCGGCGTGCGTCTGCGGCCACCTTCGCCAGCGGCGAGCCGGGCTCGGCCGCGCCGGCCAGGCTCATCATCGCGTCGGGGTCGAACGCCTCCACGATCGTCGAGGACTCGTCGAGGGCGCGCACGACGACGTTGCAGGGCAGCACGGCGGCGATGGTCGGGTCGGCCAGCAGCGCCTCGTGGGCCAGCTCGGGTCGGCACGCTCCGAGGATGATCTGCGGCGCGACGTCGGCGTCGAGCTTCTCCTTCAGCTTGGCGGCGAGGTCGATCTCGGTCAGCACACCGAAGCCCTGCTCGGTCAGTGCCTCACGCACCGCCGCCACGGTCTCGGCGTACGGCGTGGCCACGGTTCGGGTCATCGTCCAGGTCATGCGGACCTCCTGAGGTCGTGTCAGCGAGCTCTTCATCGTCGAGTGTACATCCCCCCAGGGGGATATGTTACGGTCGGTCTTCAACCCCCCTGGGGGATGACCGAAAGACGCATCGCACGTGAGAGGACCGCACTGCATGAGCCTGAGCATCGTCACCGTCGAGACCCCGACCCTGGGAGACCGCAGCTACCTCGTGCACGACGGCGAGGTCGCCGTCGTGATCGACCCGCAGCGCGACATCGACCGGGTCACCGACCTGCTCGCCGAGCACCACGTCCGCCTCACCCACGTGTTCGAGACCCATCTCCACAACGACTACGTGACGGGCGGCTTCGCTCTCGCCGAGGCGACCGGTGCGGCGTACGTCGTCAACGGTGCCGACGAGGTCTCGTTCGACCGCACCCCGATCAACGACGGCGAGTCCGTCGAGACCGGCCGCATACGGATCACCGCCCTGGCCACGCCGGGCCACACCTTCACCCACCTCTCCTACGCGCTGGCCGAGGTCGAGGGCGAACAGGTCGGCGTCTTCACCGGCGGCTCGCTGCTGTTCGGCGCCACCGGTCGGCCGGACCTGCTCGGTGCGGAGCACACCGATGCGCTGGTCCGCCACCAGCACGCCTCGGCCCGCCGGCTCGCCGACGCCCTGCCCGACGACGCCGGCGTCTTCCCCACCCACGGCTTCGGCTCCTTCTGCTCCGCGACGCAGTCCGACGCCGACGAGTCGACCATCGGCGAGGAGAAGAAGGTCAACCCGGTCCTCACCCAGGACGAGGAGACCTACGTCCGCGAGCTGCTCGCCGGCCTCGGCGCCTGGCCGGCCTACTACGCCCACATGCAGCCGGCCAACGCCGCCGGTCCCGCGGCACCGGACCTGACACCGCCTCACCTGGCCGATGCCGTCGAGCTCCGCCGTCGCATCGAGGCCGGCGAATGGGTCGTCGACCTGCGCAACCGGACCGCCTTCGCGGCCGGTCACGCCCCCGGCACGCTGAACTTCGGCATCGACGGTGGGTTCGCGACCTATCTCGGCTGGCTGATCCCCTGGGGGACGCCGCTGACGCTGCTGGGCGAGAGCGCCGACGATGTCGCACGCGGCCAGCGCGAGCTGGTCCGGATCGGCATCGACCGGCTCGAGGCACAGTCCAGCGCGCAGCCCGAGAGCTGGGCCGGCGACGAGGGACTGGTCTCCTTCTCCACCGCGACCTTCGCCGACCTCGCCCAGGTCCGTCACCACCGCGAGGTGGTCGTCCTCGACGTCCGCCGCGCCGACGAGTACGACTCCGCTCGCATCAGCGGGGCGGTCAACGTGCCGCTCCACGAGCTCACCACGCGTCTCGACGACGTTCCGGCGGGGGAGGTCTGGGTGCACTGTGCCGGCGGCTACCGCGCGTCGGTCGCCGCCTCGATCCTGCACGCCGCGGACCGCACGCTCGTCGCGGTCGACGACACCTTCGACAACGCCGAGAAGGTCGGGCTGCACCTGGTCGGTCCCGACGCCGACGGCGACGACTCCGCTTCCTGAGGGCCCGGTGACAAGTCTCGTCCTCGCCCTCGTCGCCGGGGCCCTCATCGGCGCGAGCCTCGGGGCGCTGGGCGGCGGGGGATCCATCCTGGCCGTGCCGGTGCTGGTCTACCTGCTGGACCAGTCTCCCGCCCAGGCCACCACCGGGTCGCTGGTCGTGGTCGGGGTGACCTCCCTGCTGGCCGTGGCGACCGCCCACCGGCAGGGCACGGTGCTCCTCGCGCGCGGCGTGACGTTCGGGCTGGTCGCGGTCGGTGGCGCTGCCGCCGGAGCACTCGCGTCGGCCCGCGTGCCTGAGGACGTGCTGATGGCCGCCTTCGCGTCACTGCTGCTGGTGGTGGGCGGCGTCATGCTGTTCCGGTTGCGTCGTGACGGGCCGAGCGAGGACGGGCGTCGTCCCGGTCTCGACGACCCCATCGTCACCTTCAGCCCGACCTTCGCCTGCAACTGCCCGCAGGCCGTGAAGGTGCTCGTGACCGCGACCGCCGTCGGACTGCTGACGGGCTTCCTGGGTGTCGGCGGCGGGTTCCTCGTCGTGCCCGCGCTGGTGCTCGCCCTCGGCGTGCCGATGACCTACGCCGCCGGAACCTCGCTGGTGGTCATCGCCATCACCAGCGCCGCCGCCCTCGTCGTCCGCGCGGGCTCGGGAGCGGCGCCCGACTGGGGCGTGGTCGCCACCCTCACCGTCGCCTCCGCCGTCGCCGCCGCCGCAGGCGCGTGGCTCGCGGCCCGTACCGACACCTCGCGGTTGTCCGCGGCCTTCACCGGCCTCGTGCTCATCGTGGCCGTGGGCACCGCCGCCCAAGCCCTTCCCGCTCTCGTCTGACCCTTTCCACCACCCCACCGGGACGTCATAGGAGCTGGGCGCTCCGACGGCCACTTCCTATGACGTCCGCCCCGTGAAACCCCGCCTGAGAGGAACCACCACCATGTGCCGTCCGACCACCTGCACGACCTGCGGCAAGACCACCTGGGCCGGCTGCGGCCAGCACGTCGCCCAGGTCCGCGCCACCGTCACCGCCGACCAGTGGTGCCCCGGTCACCCCAAGGCCGAGAAGACGCCAGGCACCGGTTTCTGGAGCCGGCTCACCGGGCGCTGAGGCCCTCCCGGGCCAGCGTGTCCGGGGACCACCTCCAGCATTTCCGACCATCGCCCACGACGGCGCACGACGGCGCATGACGGCGCCGGTGCGCGCGCCACACCTCACCAAAGGATCTTGCATGTCTTCGACCTCCACCCGTGACTCAACGGGCGCACCCTCCGACCCGGCCGGCTCAGCCGGCTCCGGCGACCCCGCCAGCGGCCCCAGCGAGGACCCCTCCCGGCACGGTCTTCTCGGCCGGCTCGGGCTCGCGGTCACCAACCACGGCCGTTTCACCGCGGTGGTGTGGCTCCTGCTGATCGTCGGCCTGGGGGCGTTCGCGCCTCGGGTCGAGGCCGAGCTCTCCGGCGCCGGCTGGCAGGCCGACGGCTCGGAGTCGGTCGCCGTCCGCGACCTCGCCGAGGAGAGCTTCGGCGGCAATGCCAGCCACGCCATCCAGGTCGTGGTCCGTTCCGACGAGGGGCCGGCCACCGAGGGTGCCGGCGCCGATGTGCTCGCCGAGGCCACCCGCATCCTCGAGGCCGACGACCGCATCAGCCAGGTCGTCAAGCCGCAGCCCGGCGTCACCCTGAGCGAGGACGGCAGCACCGCGGTGCTCCTGGCCGGCGCCGACGCCGACACCAACGAGATGGTGCGCGCCGCCGACGAGCTCAAGGGACCCCTGGAAGAGCTCTCGGGCAACGGCATCGAGGTGAACCCGACCGGTTCCTCTCTGCTGTGGTCGGACTTCAACGAGGCCAACCTCGACGCGATGCTGACCTCGGAGCTGTTGTCGTGGCCGGTGACGCTGGTCATCCTCGTCCTCGCCTTCGGAGCTCTGGTGGCGGCCGGGCTGCCCCTGCTGCTGACCATCTCCGGGCTCGTCGCCGCGGCCGGTTCGCTGGTGCTCATCAACCAGTTCGTCCCCGTGTCGATCTGGGCCATGAACTTCGCCATGATGTTCGCCCTCGCCCTCGGCATCGACTACGCGCTGTTCCTCGTGGTCCGCTACCGCGCCGCGCGTGCGGCCAAGGGGGCCACCGCCCGCACGGCCGTCGCGGAGATGATGGACACCGCGGGCAAGGCCGTCCTGCTCTCCGGACTGACCGTCCTCATCTCGCTGTCGGCGGTGATGATCGTGCCGTCACCGGCTTTCCGCTCCATGGCCGGAGGCATCATGCTGGCCGTCATCTTCGTGCTCGCCGCGACGCTGACGCTGCTGCCGTTGGTGCTGGCCAAGCTCGACCACCGCATCAACAAGCTGGCCCTGCCCTGGTCGAAGTCCGGCGAGCACCGGTCCCCCGCCTTCGCTCGCTGGGGCGAGCGGCTGTGGCGCCGCCCGGTGCTCTTCGGTGGGATCTCGCTCATCATCCTGCTCGCGCTGGCCGCCCCGATCTTCGGCCTGAAGACCGCGATGCCCTCGATCAAGGTGCTGCCTGAGGACGCCAGCGCGCGCGTCGGTTACGACCAGGTTCAGGAGGCCTTCGGCGAAGGTGCCCCCGGCACCCTCCAGGTCGTGACCAGCACCGAGGACGCCGACGCGACAGCCGCCGCTCTGGGTGAGGACCCCGGCATCGCCGGAGCCCTGCCTCCCATGCCCGCCACCGACAGCAGCGACCTCGTGCTCGTGCAGGCCGTGCCCACCGTCGACCCCTCCGACCCCGAGCTGAGCGACACCGTGGACCGGCTGCGGGCCGATCTGCCCGACTCCGCCCAGATCGGCGGCGCGGCCGTGGAGAGCCTCGACCTCAAGACGCAGCTCGACGAGTCCACTCCGTTGGTCATCGGCATCGTGCTGGTGCTCGGCTTCCTGCTGCTGCTGGTCGCGCTGCAGGCGCCGCTCATCTCGCTGCTCGGGACCTTGGCCAGCCTGCTCTCGACGGCCGCGGCCTTCGGGGTCGCCCGCCTGGTCTTCCAGGAGGGCATCGGGGCCGGGTTCTTCGGGTTCGAGTCCCAGGGCTTCCTCGACGCGTGGGCACCGGTGTTCTTCTTCGCCATGATCTTCGCGATCGCCATGGACTACACCGTCTTCCTGCTGGCCTCGGCCAAGGAGCACTGGGAGCGCTCGGGCGATCCCCGCGAGGCGATGGTGGGCGCGGTCGCGCACTCCGGCCGCGTGATCTTCGCTGCCGGCGCGGTGATGGTCGCGGTGTTCTTCACCTTCGCCCTGTCCGGCCCGCTCCCCCCCAAGGAGATGGGCATCATCCTCGGTGTCGCGGTGCTGCTGGACGCGTTCCTCATCCGGTTGGTGCTGCTGCCCGTGATGCTGCGGCTGACCGGCAAGGCGGCCTGGTGGACCCCGGCCTGGCTGCGGCGGGTGCTCCCCGACATCCGCTTCGCGCACGACTGAGCCGGCTCAGCAGCAGGACACCCCACGCCACGGCTCGGGCAGGGGTACGTCGACCGCCTGCCCGAGCCTGGTGAGGTACTCCTCCCGCGACACCCCGAGCACGCCCAGCGAGGCGAGGTGCGGCGTCTGCCACTGGACGTCGAGCAGCCGCCGCTGGGCGTGCTCGTCGTTCAGCAGGTCGACGAGCCCCATCAGAGCGACCTTCGAGGCGTCGCGGGCGTGGTGGAACATCGACTCCCCCGCGAACAGCCCCCCGATCGCGACGCCGTACAGGCCTCCGACGAGCTCGCCGTCGCGCCAGGTCTCGACCGAGTGCGCCCAGCCGAGGGCGTGCAGCTCGCCGTAGGCGCGCTGGATGTCGTGGGTGATCCAGCCTCCCGGCCGGCGGGGGTCGGCGCAGGCGGCCACCACGGCGTCGAACGCGGTGTCGACGCGGACCTCCAGGCCACGAGCGGACTGCCGCATCGAGCGGGTCACCCGCAGCCGGTCCAGCGGCAGCACCCCACGCTCCAGGGGTGACCACCAGCCCAGCACCCGGCCTCGGGGACCGTCCGGCATCGGGAAGAGCCCCGAGCGGTAGGCCGCCAGCAGCGTCGCCGGCTCGAGATCGGCGCCGGTGGCCAGCAGGTCGTCGTCGGGCAGCCGCCCGGCGCGCTCCAGCCCGGCGAGGTCGGGAAAGACCCACGGCGTCGGCGCGGGGTCCCGGGGCATGGGCGTCATCGTGGCGTCATTGTGGCGTCTCCCAAAGATTGGCGCGACCGCCGAGGGGGCAGACTTTACGACGTAGGACCGAACCGTCGACAGAGTTGTCCCCGACCTCAGGAGAGTCCACGTGAGCGTGCGCAGCACGATCGCCGGCAAGCTGATCCCGGACGTTCACCGCGTCGCCCCCGACGCCAACCGCGGCCTCGTCCAGCAGGCTGAGATCCGGGCCATCAAGGGCATCGGCCCGCTGCCCCCGGCGGCCGCCGCGGCCGACAAGCACCTCACGGACTGCGGCGGTGACGTCGACAAGGCTGTCCACGACGTCATCGAGACCCACGTGCGGCTGTCGGCCGCCCAGGGCTTCGTGACCAACCTCGGCGGTCTCGTGACGATGGCCGCGACCGTGCCCGCGAACATCTCCGGCCTCGCGCTGCTGCAGTGCCGCATGATCGCCGGGATCGCCCACCTCAGGGGCTACGACCTCGACGACCCGCGGGTGCGCAACGCGATCCTGCTGACGATGCTCGGCGAGGACCACGTCGAGGCGCTGGTCAAGAAGAAGAAGATTCCCGGCTCTCCCATGGTGATCGCCACCGCCCCCACGCACGACCCCAGCCTCGACCCGGTCATCGCCGGCGAGGTGACCTCGGCCCTGGTGGGCCGGGTGGTCGGCAAGCGTGCGGTCAAGACCGTCGTGCGCAAGGTGCCGATCGCCGGAGGCTTCTACGGGGCAGGGTCCGACGGCTACACCACCTGGCAGGTCGGCCGCTACGCCACCCGGGAGCTCCGCGCCCGCGGTCTCTGACCGGGTCAGCGGCCGCGCAGCCTCCGGGCCGCGCGGCCCAGCCGCGCGATCGGCGCGGCGTCCGGGTCGGGCCGGCTGGCGGCCTCCAGCACGGCGCCGGTCAGCGCCGTCATCGCCGCGTCCCGCGTCACCCGCGCCCGGGGACGGTCGGGGTTGCGCCACTTCTCGGTGACCGGTGGGAAGACCGGTCGCAGGTCGTCGAGGTCCCCGACGACATCGATGCCCGCCTCCTGCACCCACGCGATCCAGCCCTCGGCGGTCTGCGAGGCCCAGTCGCGGTGGCGGGGTCCCAGCACGGCCTTGCGCATGTCCGCGCGTTGCGCCAGCACCCCCTGGGCGATGCCCTCGCGCACCAGCCGGCCGTAGGACGCGCTGTCCAGGCCCGACCTCCTCAGCCGCTTGTTGAGGTCGCGCAGGACGGCGATCTCCTCGATGCCCAGGGAGGCGTTGGCGCGGCCGCCGACCGGCTCACCGATGCTCGGGTCGATGCCGCACGCCTGGCAGAACCGGCGCCACAGCACCTCCGGCTCGGCGCCGGACGGCGGCACGGTGATCAGGTGGACGCGCCCGGGGGGAACGTCGCGCGTCCAGCGGCGCAGCACGTCGGGCAGGCTGTGGACCCGCCAGAACCAGAGGTCGGAGTCGACCTGGTCACGGGTCCGGATGAGCTTCACGTAGGCGCGGAACCGTCGCCGGCTGCGGTGCTTGATGCTCTCCTGCCACTCGGCGGGGATCTGGCGTCCCAGGTCGCGGGCGGAGTAGACGACGTGCACCTCGGCGGCGCCGAAGCCGGCCAGCGCTCGGTCGACCTGCTCGACGGTGGCGCTGGCGAGGATCTCGTGGCTGACGATCGCCGTCCCGCTGACCCGACGCACCCGTGCCGCCAGCGCGTCCCACTCGCCGCGGACCTCCTCGCGCTGGCCGCCCCAGTGCCGGTCGATGAGGTCGAGCGCGCCCACGAACATGTCTCGGCGCAGACCGGCCGGGTAGTGCACGCCCCGCGACGCCAGCGCGTCCCGGTTGTGGTGGAGCCGACCCTGGAGGTAGGTGGTCCCGGTCTTGGGTGCACCCACGTGCAGGTAGACGACGTCGGCCATGGCCGCATTGTGCCGCACCCGACGGCTCAGGGTGCCAGCGCGTTGACCACCCGGCTCGGGCTCGGTCGGCCGAGGTGTCCCGCCAGCCAGCGGCTGGTCCCGACCAGCGCCTCGAGGTCGACGCCGGTCTCGATGCCGAGGCCGTGGAGCATCCAGACCAGGTCCTCGGTGGCCAGGTTGCCGGTGGCCGACTCGGCGTACGGGCAGCCGCCCAGGCCGCCGGCGCTCGCGTCGTACGTCGTGACGCCGTGCGCGAGCGCGGCGTAGGCGTTCGAGAGCGCCTGACCGTAGGTGTCGTGGAAGTGCACGGCCAGCAGGTCGTCCGGCGTGCCCGCGTCGTTGAAGGCGTCGAGCAGCGCGGTGACGTGACCGGGCGTGCCGACGCCGATGGTGTCGCCCAGGGACAGCTGGTAGGCGCCGAGGTCGAGCAGGCGCCGCCCGGTCTCGACCACGCGGTCGATCGCGACGTCGCCCTCCCAGGGGTCCCCGAAGCACATGGAGACATAGGCGCGGACGTCGACGCCCTCGGCCAGGGCGCGCGAGACGACAGGCTCGAACATCGCGAACTGCTCGTCCCACGACCGGTTCAGGTTGCGCTGCGCGAACGTCTCGGTGGCGCTGCCGAAGACCGCGATGTGGCGGACGCCCGCGGCCAGGGCGCGCTCGAGGCCACGCTCGTTGGGAACCAGCACCGGCATCCGCTCGACGTGGTCGAGGCGGCCGAGCAGCTCCTCGGCGTCGGCGAGCTGGGGCACCCAGCGGGGGTGGACCATGCTGGTGGCCTCCACGACGGGCAGACCGGCAGCCTGCAGCCGCGCGATCAGCTCGGCCTTCACCTCGACGGGGACGATCGCCGACTCGTTCTGCAGCCCGTCACGCGGACCGACCTCGTAGATCGTCACCCGCGACGGCAGACCGCCCTGGCGGATCTCGGTGGGCTGGCGCATCACGCCTCCTGCTCGGGCTCGGTGTTCTCGTCGGGGGTGACCACGAACAGCGTGGCCCCGAGGGCCACCTGGTCGCCGGCGGCGGCGCCCACCTCGGTGACCTCGCCGGCGAAGGGCGCGCGCAGCGTCAGCTCCATCTTCATCGCCTCGAGCACGCCCAGCTCGGCGCCGTCGCCGACCCGGTCGCCGACACTCACTCCCACCGCCAGGACGGTGCCGGGCATGGGGGCGGTCAGCGTGCCGTCCCCGACGTCCGCGCCGTCAGCGGCAAAGGGGTCCACGCGGGCGAAGTCGAAGCGCTGACCGCGCCAGGAGATCTCCACGCCGTGCGCCTGGGCGCTCACCACCGCGACGTGGCGGTGCCCGTCGATGTCGAGCACGACCTCGTGGTCCGCCGCGGAGATCTGGGTGACCGCGTGGGTCGTGCCCGCGTCGGCCGCCCGGCCGTCGCTGACCGTGCCCCCGGCGAGGTCGACGACCATCTCGCGGTCGAGCTCGACGAGCACCGGGGCCGGGTCGGCGCCGAGGCGCCAGCCGTCGGGGGCGAACGGGCCGACGGGGGCGGTCATCACCGTGACGGCGGCGTCGGTCCAGGCCGCGATGACGCGTGCGGTGTCGGGGTCCGGAGCCGGTACGTCGTGCCGGTCCAGCCAGGCGGTGTCGACCTCGCTGTCGCGGAAGGCGTCGGAGGCGGCCAGTGCGCGCAGGAAGCCGGTGTTGGTGGTCAGGCCCAGGACGGCGGTCCTGTCCAGCGCCGCGACGAGGGCCTGGCGTGCCCCCTCACGGTCGCTGCTGCGGGCGATGACCTTGCCCAGCATCGGGTCGTAGGAGGCCGTCACGGTCTGCCCGCTCTCGAGGGCCGCGTCGACGCGCGCCGCTGCGGGCCAGCGGACGAGGGAAGCGGTGCCGGCCTGCGGCAGGAAGCCGCCGAAGGCGTCCTCGGCGTAGACGCGCGCCTCGATCGCGTGGCCGACGCAGCGGACGTCGTCCTGGGCGAAGGGCAGCGGCTCGCCGGCGGCGACGCGCAGCTGCAGGTCGACGAGGTCCAGCGGCTCACCGGCCACCTCGACGACGAGCTCGGTGACCGGGTGCTCGACCTGGAGGCGGGTGTTCATCTCGAGGAAGAACACCTCCTCGGCTCCCGCCAACCCGGCGACCAGGAACTCCACGGTGCCGGCGTTCTCGTAGCCGACCTCACGGGTCAGGGCGACCGCGGAGTCCAGCAGCGTGCGGCGGGCCGTCTCGGACAGGCCGGGGGCGGGCGCCTCCTCGAGCACCTTCTGGTGCCGGCGCTGGGCCGAGCAGTCACGCTCGAAGAGGTGGACGACGTTGCCGTGGGAGTCGGCGAGCACCTGCACCTCGACGTGGCGCCCCCGCTCGACGTACCGCTCGACGAGGAGGGTGTCGTCACCGAAGGCCGACGCGGCCTCACGGCGAGCCGCGGCCAGAGCGCCGTCCAGGTCGGCGGGGTCACGCACGATGCGCATGCCCTTGCCGCCCCCGCCCGACGCGGCCTTCACGAGCACCGGGAAGTGAGCACCGTCGGTCGCCGCGCCCTCGTCGGTCGAGCCCGTCGAGACCAGCTCGACCCTCGGCACGACCGGCACACCGGCGCGCTCGGCGATCTCGCGGGCCCGGTCCTTGCGACCCATGGCGTCCATCACGTCGCCCGACGGGCCCACGAAGACGAGGCCCGCCTCCGCGACGGCACGAGCAAATTCCGCTCGCTCTGACAAGAATCCGTAACCGGGGTGGATCGCGTCGGCGCCGGAGGCACGGGCCGCTTCGACGATCCGCTCGATCGAGAGGTACGACGACGCGGCCGGCGTCGGCCCCAGGTGCACCGCGGCGTCGGCGGCCCGCACGTGCGGAGCGCCCCGGTCGGCGTCGGAGTAGACCGCCACCGTCCTGAGGCCACGGGCCCGGGCGGAGCGGATGACCCGTAGGGCGATCTCGCCGCGGTTGGCGATGAGGAGGGTGCGCATGCCGCTCACATCCTGAAGATTCCGTAGGAGGGCTCGGGCACCGGCGCGTGCGCCGCGGCCGCCAGACCCATGCCGAGCACGCGCCGGGTGTCGACGGGGTCGATGATCCCGTCGTCCCAGAGCCGCGCGGTCGAGTAGTAGGGCGACCCCTGCTGCTCGTACTGCTCGCGGATCGGCGCCCGGAACGCCTCCTCGTCCTCGGCCGACCACTCCTCACCGCGACCCTCGAGGCCGTCACGCCGCACGGTCGCCAGCACCGCTGCCGCCTGCTCCCCGCCCATCACCGAGATGCGGGCGTTGGGCCACATCCACAGGAAGCGCGGGTCGTAGGCACGACCGCACATGCCGTAGTTGCCCGCCCCGAACGACCCACCGATCACCACGGTGAACTTCGGCACCACCGAGCACGACACGGCTGTCACCAGCTTGGCGCCGTCGCGGGCGATCCCCCGGTTCTCGTAGTCACGCCCGACCATGAAGCCGCTGATGTTCTGCAGGAACACCAGCGGGACCTTGCGCTGGTTGCACAGCTCCACGAAGTGCGCGCCCTTCAGCGCCGACTCGGAGAGCAGGATCCCGTTGTTGGCCACGATCCCGACGTCGTAGCCCCACACCTTCGCGAACCCCGTCACCAGCGTCTCGCCGTACAGCTTCTTGAACTCGTGGAACCTCGAGCCGTCGACGAGCCGCAGGATCACCTCGCGCACGTCGTACGGCGTCCGGTTGTCCGTCGGCACGACGTCGTACAGGCCCTCGGGGTCGAGCGTCGGCTCCTCGGGCTCCCCCGGTGGACGAGCAGGTCGCGCAGGTCCCGTGTCGAGACCCGGTGAGCCAGGCAGCGTCCCCACGATCGACCGGACGATGGCGAGGGCGTGGGCGTCGTCGTTGGCGAGGTGGTCGACGACGCCGGACGTGCGGGCGTGGACCTCGCCACCGCCGAGCTCCTCGGCGGTGACGACCTCGCCGGTGGCGGCCTTCACCAGGGGCGGGCCGCCCAGGAAGATCGTGCCCTGGTCCTTGACGATGACGGTCTCGTCGGACATGGCGGGGACGTAGGCGCCGCCCGCGGTGCAGGAACCCATGACCGAGGCGATCTGGGGGATGCCGGCGGCGGACAGGTTGGCCTGGTTGAAGAAGATCCGGCCGAAGTGCTCGCGGTCCGGGAAGACCTCGTCCTGCATGGGCAGGAAGGCGCCCCCCGAGTCGACGAGGTAGACGCACGGCAGCCGGTTGGCGCGGGCGACCTCCTGGGCACGCAGGTGCTTCTTGACCGTGAGGGGGTAGTAGGTGCCGCCCTTGACGGTGGCGTCGTTGGCCACGACCACGCAGAGCCGGCCCTCCACCGAACCGATCCCGGTGACGATGCCGGCGCTCGCGATGTCGCCGCCGTAGAGGTCGTGGGCCGCCAGCGGCGCGATCTCGAGGAACGGGCTGCCGGGGTCGAGCAGGCGGTCCACCCGCTCGCGGGCCAGCAGCTTGCCGCGACCGGTGTGCTTGGCCCGGGCCTGCTCGGAACCGCCGAGGCGGGCGCGTGCCAGCTTCTCGCGCAGCTCGGTCACGAGGTCGCGCATCGAGGGGGGCGTGGTCGGTGGGGTCACGGTGTCGATGTTAACGATCATTAACCCCCAGCGCTATCCTTCGTCGGTGACCACCCGCCGCGAGCAGATCCTCGCCACCGCCGCCGAGCTCTTCGCCGCCCGCGGGTTCCACGGCGTCTCCGTCGTCGACCTGGGCGCGGCGTGCGGTGTCACCGGGCCGGCGCTCTACCGCCACTTCGCCTCCAAGGACGCGATGCTGGCCGAGATGCTCGTGTCCATCAGCGAGCGGCTGCTGAGCGTCGGCCGCGAGCGTGCCCGGGCCGCCGCCCACCCGCGGGCGGCGCTCCAGGCGCTGGTGGCGTGGCACACCGACTTCGCCCTGCACAACAAGCCGCTCATCGTGGTGCAGGACCGCGACTGGTCCTCGCTGCCGAGCGACGCGCAGGAGCAGGTGCGCCACCTCCAGCGCGCGTACGTCGAGCTGTGGGTCACCACCCTGCGCGAGGTCCGTCCCGACCTGGACGCCGACCGGGGCCACGCCATGGTGCACGCGGCGTTCGGGTTGCTGAACTCCACCCCGCGCAGCAGCTACCTCGACGAGGCCGCGATGGCCGGGCTGCTGACCGGCATGGCGACCGAGGCCCTGCTCGGGCCCGCCGGACCTGCCTGACCTGCGAGCGCGTGGTCCGTCAGGACACGTGGCCGCGCAACGCCCGCACGGCGACGTCGACCTCCGCGGCGGTGTTGTGCACGTGAAAGGCCAGCCTCAGCCGACCCGCCCGACCGGCCCCTCGGACGCCGTGCTCGGCCAGCAGCGCGGGCACGGCCGCGTCGGCGAGGAGCGAGACGATCGCGGAGTCGCTCGGGCCCAGCCCGACGCCGGCGCGGAAGCGGTTGACCAGCCCTACCGCGTGCTCGTGGAGCGTCGACGTGCCCAGCTCAGAGAGCAGGCCCAGGGAGGCCTCGGTCCCGACCCAGCCGTGCCAGGCCGGTGAGACGTCGAAGCGGCGGGCGTCCTCGGCCAGGCGCAGGGGCGAGCCGTAGATGCTCGACCACCGGTCGGCCCCGGCGTACCAGCCCGCGCTGTGCGGGACGACCTCGTCCCAACGCTCCGGCCGCGCGGTGAGGAAGGCCGTGCCCCGCGGCGCGAGGAGCCACTTGTAGGCGGACGTCACCGTCCAGTCGAAGCGCGTCGCGTCGACAGGCAGCCACCCGGCCGCCTGGGTCAGGTCGAGCAGGCTGCGCGTGCCCGTGCGGGCACAGGCCTCCGCGAGCGCGTCGAGGTCGGCCACGCGACCGTTCGCCGACTGCACCGCCGAGACCGCCACGAGGTACGTCGCCGCCCGCACCTCCTCGGAGATCGAGGCCAGGGGCACCTCGCGGACGGTGACCCCACGCCCGACCTGCGCCAGGAACGGGAAGGTCACGCTGGTGAACTCGCCCTCCGCCACGAGCACCTCGGCCCCGTCCGGCACGGCCGCCGCGACGAGCCCCACGAACGGTGAGACCTGGTGGCCGATCGCCACCCAGGACGACGGCACGCCCACGAGGCCGGCGAAGAGATCCCGGGCGGCTCGGACCGAGTCGTCGAAGGCTCGCGCGTCGGCGGTGCCGTGCTGCCACGCGTCGAGCGCGAGCCGCAGCGCCTCGACCGTCCGCCCAGGCGGCAGCCCGAGGGTGGCCGAGTCGAGGTAGACCCCCTCCGCCGAGAACTCCGCCTGCGCGTCCACGAGATCCATGACGTCAGCCTGGCAGCCAGGAGACGTGCGGCGCGAGCACGGCGTACCCGACGAACGCGCCGACGTCGAGCAGCGTGTGGGCGACCACGAAGGGGGCCACCCGCCGCCAGCGGAGGAACAGCCACCCGAAGATCAGGCCCATGACGAGGTTGCCGACGAAGCCGCCGACGCCCTGGTAGAGGTGGTAGCACCCACGCAGCACGGCCACGACCACCACCGCGGTGCGTGAGCGCATCCCGAGCTGCTCGAGCCGCAGCAGCACGAACCCGAGCAGGATCAGCTCCTCGACCGCGGCGTTCTCCAGCGCCGCCAGCACCAGGACCGGGTAGCGCCACCACACGTCGTTCAGGTCCTGCGCCACGACGGCCAGGTTGAGCCCGACGGCGTACGTCACCAGGTAGAAGACCAGCCCGACGCTGCCGACGGCGGCCGCGATGACCGCACCACGGCCGGCATCGAGACCGAGGTGGCGCCGCGACCACCACAGGCGGAGGCTGCCGCCGCGCAGCACGAGGAGGTACGCCGCCAGCGCGATCGGCACCACGGCGAAGAGGACCGACAGCAGCTGGTAGACGAGGTCGAGCCACGGCCGGTCGGGGGCGAGGCTGCGGTTCATCACCGCCCGCTGCTCCGAGAGCGGCCCCTGGGTCAGCGCAGCGACGAAGTTGACCACGGCGTAGACCGCCGAGCGGCCGAGCGAGAGCAGCAGCACCAGGGCGATCTCGACGATCAGCGCCGTGCGCAGCAGTGCGTCGGACTCGTCACGCAGCCGCGGGTCGGGCAGCAGGCCGTCGAGACGGTCGCGACCGCCGTGACGGTCTGAGGTGGGCGCGGTCACGGGCCCCAGCCTGCCACCGGGCAGGTCGGCGCGGGGTCTCAGAGCGTCAGGGCACCGGCGCCCAGGTCGACATCCGCGCCCGGCTGGCCCGCCCGACCGTCCTGACACGGCCAAGGGTCCGCTCGAGGTCGTCGAGGTCAGCTTCCACGCCGCTCCCTTCGGGCGGTTCCCTGATCGATCGCGCGTCGGTAGCGTTCCCGGGGTGAGACGCCCTCCCCACGAGAACGTGGCGACCGTGCTGGTCGACCCGGCGGCGTTGCGCGACCTGGAGCTGGAGCTGATGGCGCTCGATCTGTGGGTCTGGCCGGTCGAGACCGCCCCGGTCGCCACCGACGGCCCGCGGATGGCCTTCCAGGTCCGCCGCCGTCTGTTGCTGGCCAAGCGCGGCGACTGGGACGTCGCCGCGGACTGGACCCCGGTGTGGATCAGCTTCGGCGACAGCTGGCGCGCCGGCGACGAGCCGCTGCCGTGGAGCGCGCACGCCACGCTGTGGGAGACGCTGGCCGGGTACGCCGACCACGTCCGCTACCGGCTGGGGCTCGGGGGCATCCCCAAGCTGGCGGTCCCCCGCGACGTGACGGCCTGAGCCCCGCTCACGCCTCCGGCAGCACCATCACGTGGACCGGTCCCTCACCCTCGGGCAACCAGTGCGGCACCACGTCGCCGACGATCCGCCAGCCGCGGGCGAGGTAGAGCGAGACCGCCCTGCCGTGGGCGCCGCCGACCACCTCGAGCACAGGGTGCCGGCCGATGCTGCGCACGTGCGCCTCGCACGTGTCCATGAGGCGACTGCCGATGCCCAGCCCGGTGTGCTCGTGGTCGACGACGAGCACCGACACCGCGGCCAGCTCCTCGACCGGCCGACCGGCGGCCGCGCTCCAGGCAGGGCCGATCTCGTGGTCGGTCACGTCGAGCACGCTCACGTGTCCCACGACCACCGGCCCGCTCGTCGAGCCGGTCGAGACCTCCGCCACCCAGGACGCGAGCTCACCTCGTCGTACGACGAACTCCGCGACCGGGAACGGCAGCGGGTTGCGGAACGGGTAGCGGGTCAGCGGCTGCTGCCGCATGATCAGCTCCCCGACCGCCGCCACGTCCTCGGGGCGACGAGGACGGATGGTGAGCTGCACCCGGCGAGGATAGTCAGGTCGTGGTCGTGGTCGTGGTCGTGGTCGCCTCGCTGACCCGATCGCGTCGGCGTACGTCGGGACGGGGCGGACCCGGGTGGATCAGCGCAGGCTGAGGCAGCCGGACGTGTCGGTGTCCCAGTCCAGCTCAGCGTCACGGGCGATGCGCTCGTCGAGCTTGGCCGCGATGTCCTCGGGCCAGGGCGCCGTGTGCCGGGTCTCCATGTCGATGTGGAGGAAGATCTCCTCCATCACGAAGCTGAGCTGCTGGTGGGACTCGTCGAGCAGGTAGACCAGCGCGTGGCCGGCCCGCTCGGAGCGGCCGAGGAGGCGGACCCGGGCCGACATGCGGTCACCGGTGCGCAGCTCGGCGAGGTAGGTCAGGTGGTGCTCGGCCGAGAACACGGCGTGTCCCTGGGCTGGCCACTGCGGCGGGATGCCCAGCTCGACGAACGACTCGTCGAGGCCCTCGCTGGCGATGCCCGTGTAGTGGCGGACGTTGAGGTGTCCGTTGACGTCCTCGAAGGCGATCGGGACCGGCTGCTCGGAGTAGGCGGTCATGCCGACCAGCTGCTCGTACGTGGGGTGGGAAGACTTCACGGGTCGGACCCTACCGGGAGTGCCGCCGCGGAACACGTGACTCGGAGGCGCGCAGCGCGGGAGCCAGGCGTACGCCGAGATGCTCGGCGACGGGTGAGGGAGTCGCCCTCGACGTCCGAGCACGGTTCTTCGGCCGGTCGAACGTGTCGACGCAAACTGTCGGTGGCTCCTTCTAACGTGGTGGTCATGACGGTGGAGCTGGACGAGCTGGACGAGCTGGACGCGGCGGGCTTGCTCGCGGCGAGCTCGGCTGCGGTGCGGGTACGTCGGCTGGCCGAGGTCGAGGATCTGCTCGTGCTGGCGCAGTGGGCAGCGCTGCACTCGGCTGACCCGACCGATCCGGCCCGGGGTCCGATCGGGCGTGCCGAGCGGACCATGGGCAACAAGCTCGTCTACCCCGGCGGGGAGGGCACCCCGGGGGTCCAGGACTTCAGCCTGGGTGAGATCGCGTTGGCTCGAGGCACCGGAGTCACCGCGACGATCAACGCGTTGGCCGACGTGCTGGACCTGATGCACCGGTTGCCGGCGACCTGGAACGTGTGCGCAGCCGGACGTGCCGAGATCGGCGTGGCGCGCAAGGTCGCGCGTGTCTCCCGGCACCTACCCGCGGACCGCGTCGAGGTCGTGGACTCGGCGGTGGCACGGATCATCGCCTCCGAGGCCGGCGGCCGGCTGATCGCGGTGGCCGAGGCGAAGGTGATCGAGGCCGACCCGGGGCTGCACTCGGATCGCGTCGAGGCCGAGCGCCGACGCAGGTACGTCGCCTTCTCGCGGACCGACGAGGCCGGGTTGCGCACGGTCATCGCGCGGGTGCAGGCGGGCGATGCGGTCTGGGTCAGGGCCACCGTGGAGCGGGTCGCTGAGATCATCGGCCCCCAGCACCCCGACGTCGGTGCAGACGAGCTCCGCTCGATCGCCTTCGGCTACCTCGCCCGCCCCGCGGAGCTGCTGACGCTGCTGCTCGATCACACCGAGGACCCGCACGACGGCGACGAGACCGAGGATGTCGAGGAGGGTTCGGCACTCTCGCGGGCGCTGGCCCTTCCTTCCGATCTCCTCGATGCCCTGCGCACGGCGGACCTGACGAAGCTGGCACCGAGGACGGTGCTCTACGTCCACCTCCACGAGTCCGCCGTACGCCCCGTCCGCCCCGGGTCGGTGGCCCGCGTCGAGGGCCTGGGCCCGTTCGGGCTCTCCCAGCTGACGGAGCTGCTGAACCGCACCCATCTCGTGGTCAAGCCCGTCATCGACCTCTCCGACCGGGTCCGGAGCACCGCCTACGAGCACCCCGAGTCGCTGAAGGAACGGATCCACCTCATCACCGGCGGCGACTACTGGCCCTTCGCCACCTCCACCTCCCGCACGGTCGACTACGACCACCCCACGCCCTACGACCACACACCACCGGACTCACCGGATCCGCCTCCCCAGAGCGGCACCCACAACTCCGGACCGCTGGGGAGACGACACCACCGCTGGAAGACCCACGCCGGCTACTGCTCTCGACAAGCCGGTGAGGGACGCTACGTCTGGACCACACCCCACGGCTTGGCCTTCCTCGTCGACCACACCGGCACCCATCGGATCCCCCGAAGCCACGCCCGCGCGATCTTCGAGGCCCCGGAGGGGGTCGACGTCTACCCCACCGACCTCCGCGTCGAGATCGACGTCACCGGAGCCTGAAACCACGACCTGTCAGGACGTCCCGGACGACCCGACGGCGAGCGTCTCCGCATCCGCTCCGCACGGACCGCCGGCACCTCGTCGTACGACGGGACCGTGCTGGCGAAGATCGCGGTGTCGTAGCCGTCGGTCGCGTACTCCGCCAGCGCTGAAGCGGCACCTCACCGCGGAGACGACCTTCGACGACTTCTTCGCCGAGGCCCACCTCAACCCGAACACCTCCCTCATCACCGGTTCGGTGTGCGGGGTCCGCGTCCAGGACGTCGAGGACCCGTCGATGCAGACGATCCGCTACCTCGACAAGCTCGTCGACGAGCTCGCCCAGGGCAAGGCCCTGGAGAACGTGCTCCGCTCCTCCGACCCAACAAGGTAGAAATCGTGCAAGTCGGGCGCAGTGGACTGGATGACTCGTTGCGCACCGGGTGACCGAAGCGTTGACTGAGATGCAACGGGGGAGCGTTCGCGCCCACGGGGACTGTCCGCATCGGAAGCAGCCGAGAAGGAGTCCTCACCCATGATCGTCAACACCGAAGTCGCCGCAGAGATAGGCCTGCCCCAGGGTTACCGGGGGGAGGCGCTACGACCGGGCGACGCGGACTACGACGCGGCGCGCGCGGTCTACAACCGCATGATCGACCGTCGACCCGCGGTGATCGTGCGCCCGACCGGCGCTGCCGACATCCGGGACGCGGTCGCGTTCGCACGCCAGAAGCGGCTCCCGCTCGCGGTGCGCTGCGGCGGCCACAGCGTCGCCGGAGTCAGCATGGTGGAGGGCGGGGTGCAGATCGACCTGTCCAGCCTCAAGGGCGTGCACATCGACCCGGAGCGGGGGACCGCCATCTGCAACGCCGGGGTCCTCTGGGGTGAGTACGACCGGGAGGCCGAGATGTTCGGACTCGCGACACCAGGCGGACGCGTGACGACGACGGGGGTCGGCGGCTTCACCCTCGGCGGGGGCTACAGCTGGTTGTCGACGAAGCTCGGCCTCGCGTGCGACAACCTGGTGGGCGCAGACCTGCTCACCGCGAGCGGCGAGCTGCACCACGTCACCGACGACACCAACCCTGAGCTGATGTGGGCGCTTCGCGGGGCCGGCGCCAACTTCGGGGTGGTGACCTCGTACGAGTTCCGCCTCCACCCGATCCGGCCGCTGATGCTCGCCGGTCTGGTCGCCGTACCCAACGACGGCGAGAGGGCGCGCGAGGTCGCCTACGGAGTGCGTGACTACGTGGAACAGGCCTCGGAGAACTTGGCGGTGGCCCTCATCACCAGCCTGGCACCGCCCGAGGACTTCGTGCCTCCCGAGCTCGTGGGCAAGCCCGTGCTCATGGTCGTGGTGGCGTGGCTGGGAGACCCGGCCGCGGCGGACGACGCCGTACGCCCGATTCGGCAGCTCGCAGCCGGTGGCGTGGACCTCGTCCAGCCGATGCCCTACACCGTGCTGCAGACCCTCCTCGACCCGAACAACCCGCCCGGGATGCTCAACTACCACCGGGGCGTGCACCTCGACTCGCTGCCCGACGACGTGATCGACCGCTACCTCCGCAACGGACGGGAGATCGGCTCGCCTCTGACGGGCGGCGTGATCTTCCGCCACGGTGGCGCGATCAGCCGGGTCGGCGAGGACGACACCGCCGTGAGTGACCGCAGTGCGCCGTACATGGCCCACCCGATCGCCTGCTGGGAGGACGACGCGGACACCGAGCGCGAGATCGCCTGGGTCCACGACTTCACCGACGCCGTCTCAGCCGCGAGGACCGGCGGCGTGTACCTGAACTTCGAACCCGACACGAGTGAGGAGCACGTGCGCGCGGCCTTCAGCGGTGGGAAGTACGAACGGCTGGCGGCCCTCAAGGAGCAGTGGGACCCCGACAACCTCTTCAGCGGCAACCACAACATCGCCCCCGGCTCCACGACGTAGTCAGCTCATGAGGCGCCTCGCGAGGCCGGTGGCGCGTTGGGCCCGGCGGGTGACAGCCGCCCGCACGGCCTCCTCGGAGCCGACGACACGCACGACCTGCTTCGCCCGCGTCACGGCGGTGTAGAGCAGCTCGCGGGTGAGGATGCGGGACTGCTCCTCGGGGAGCAGCACCGTCACCTCGTCGAACTGGCTGCCCTGGCTGCGATGCACCGTCAACGCGTGGGCCGTCGAGACCTCCGCCAGGCGGGAGGTCGGCAGCGCGCGGCCCTCCACCCGCTCACCGTCGCCGATCACCGCGACCAGGTCCGCGCCGTCGCGGCACACCACCCCCGTGTCACCGTTCCAGAGCTTGAGCCCGTAGTCGTTGGTGTTCACCACGAACGGGCGACCGGGGTACCAGTCGGGCAGCCACTCCTGACCTGACTCCTCCATCAGCAACCGCTCGACGGTGCGGTTCCAGTGGGTCACGCCGTACGGCCCCTCCCGGTGGGCGCACAGGAGGCGGTGCCGCTCCAGCTCCGCCAGGGCTCGGGCAGGATCACCGGAGGCGGCCACCTCGCGCAGCGCCATGGCGCGGGAGGCGAGCAGCCGGAGCAGGTCGGGCACGGCGCCGCTGTCCGCGGGATCCGTCGGCCTCAGCCACACGACTTCGCGAGATCCGGCCTCCAGCCGGCCCATGACGGCGTCGACGTCACCGTCGCGGACGGCCAGCGCGAGGGCACCGATCTGCTCGCCGAACCGGCGCGTGTGGCTGAGCTGGGCCACCGGGCTCGCGGCCGGCCTCGTCGCCCGCCTCCCGGCCGTCCCCTGGTCGACCGACGCGAGCTCGAGGTCCCGCCCGTAGCCGTCGACCAGGTCCTTCAGCACCGCCCCGGCGTCCACCGACGCCAGCTGGTCGGCGTCGCCCACCAGCACCAGCCGGGCCGACGGCCGGACCGCCTCGACGAGCCGGGCCATCATCGTCAACGACAGCATCGAGGTCTCGTCGACCACGACCACGTCGTAGGGCAGCCGGTTGCCCCGGTGGTGCTTGAAGCGGGTGCTGTTCGGCGTCCACCCGAGCAGCCGGTGCAACGTGGAGGCCTGCAGCGCGGTGATGGTCGCCACCGCGGCGCGGTCGCTCTCGTCCTCACGTGGGAACCCGCGCTGCGAGGTCGACTCCCGCACCGCCTGCACCATCCGCGCCGCAGCCTTGCCGGTCGGTGCGGCCAGCGCGATCCGCAGCGGCCGCCCGGCGTCGTCGGAGGCGGCGTGGGCGCGCAGCAGCACCCCGAGCAGCCGGGCCACGGTGGTCGTCTTGCCGGTGCCGGGCCCGCCGGTGACGACGCTGGTCCAGTGCCGTGCCGCCTTCGCCGCGGCCTCGCGCTGGTCGGCGTAGGCGTCGTCGGGGAAGTACGCCGACAGCGCGTCGGTGAGCAGGCTCTCCGGCACGGCAGGGGGCGCAGCCGCGGAACGGGCCCGGAGGTCGGCGACGACCTGCTGCTCCTCACCCCAGTAGCGGTCGAGGTAGACGAGGTCCGCGTCGACCCGCACGACCTCGTGAGCGACCAGGGGACTCGCCGCGACCGCCTCCGCCCAACCTCCGGGCTCCGGCCAGGAGAGCTCCGGCGCGATGTCGGGAGCCGTCGCGAGGTCGAGGCAGACCGAGCCCGAGCGCACCGCTCGAACCGCCAGCGCCACCGCCAGCAGCACGGTCTCGTCGGCCTCCTGCCCCAGGCGCCCGAGGCGCTGCGCCACGTGGACGTCGGCGGACTCCAGCACTCCCGCGAGGTTGAGCTCACGCAGCACGCCCCCGGCCGCGACGACCACGCGCGGGTCGCGCGGGTCCTCGAAGGGCTCGACCTCCCAGCTCATCGGCGCTCCGTCCCGTCCAGCGCGTCGGAGACCGCCTCGACGAGCGCCACCGGCGGGCGCCAGGAGAACACGCCGCAGCGCTCGCCGTCGACGGCGGGGGTGTCGGGCCCGCAGAGCCCGCGCAGGTAGAGGTACATCACGCCCCCGAGGTGGGTGTGCGGGTCGTACCCGGCGAGCCGCCACCGCAGGAACCGGTGCAGCACCACGGCGTAGAGCAGCGCCTGCAGCGGGTAGCTCGAGTGCGTCATCGCGTCGGCGAGCGCGGCCGGTCGGTAGCTGGCGCTCGTCAGCTCCTCGTCGGGTGCACCCAACCAGTTCGACTTGTAGTCGACGATCACGAACCGCTCGACACCGTCGACCGGCACGCGCAGCACGACGTCGACCGAGCCCGTGAGGTAGCCGGCCAGCACCTGGGCCGCGTGTCCCTCGTCGTCGAGCACGTCGGCGTACGGCAGCAGCGGGTCGCCCGCCGGCAGGTGGGCGCGGAGCAGCGGCCCGAGGTCGGAGAGCCGCGAACGACCGCGTGCTCCCGTGGTGGCGTCGCCGCCCGCCAGCGGCAGCTCGAAGTCCAGCTCGCACATGCGGTCGCGGGACCTGATGCCGCGCAAGGTGGCCTCGCCGACCAAGGGGCCGAGCGGGGTGTCGTGGACGGCGACCAGCGCGTCGGCCAGCACCTCGGCGTCGAGCGCGACCGGCCACCGGACCAGCTGGACGTGCACCTGCTCCAGCAGCGCCGCGCGCAGGTCGCCGCCGTGGTCGGGCGCGGCCGGGTCGGTGTGCTCCAGCACCGCGTGGACCAGCGACCCGAACGTCGCGCCCACCGGGAGGTCGGCCATGGGCGAGCGCAGCCCGTCGACCGGGCTCGACGGGCTCGCCGCCGCGGCCACCGAGAGGTCCGGCTCGTCGTCGCGCAGCGGGTGCTCCGGCTCGCTGCCCAGCGTCACGACCGGTTCGCGGGCGGCCGGCGGAGTAGCCGCCGGTGCGGCCGACACGGCTGCGGCGGCGCTGCTCAGCGCGGTGTACGACGTCCGTCGCCAGTCGACGTCCACCCGTCGGGTCCACGCCCGGGCCGTCAGCCGGCCCAGGTCGTCGACCGGCACCGGCCCGGAGTCGGGGGCGATCTCGACGGTCTCGACGTGGGGGCCGCCGGCGGCCTGCCAGTGTCGGGCGATCTCCAGGGCACGCTCGTCGGGATGCACCGGCGCCTCCCGCGGCACGTCGACGCCGCCGGGGAGCCGTCCGAAGAGCATCCGGTGCAGCGCGGCGTTCTTGGTGTTGCGCGCGCTCGGCAACCACCACGTGACGATCTGCGACTGGGCCCGCGTCAGCGCGACGTACAGCATCCGGAGGTCCTCCCCGGCCTCCTCGCCGACCGCGGCGGTGGCGTGCGGCGACCCCGGCCCGCTCACGTCGAGGCAGCGCCGGCCGTCGCCGTCGTGGAACAGCGGGTGGTCGGGCACGCGGGGGAAGAGGTCGGAGACGAAGGGCAGGTAGACCACCGGGAACTGCAGGCCCTTGCTGCCGTGGATGGTGAGGATCTGCACCGCCGCGGCGTCGCTGTCGAGCCGCCGGGTGCGCTCACCGGTCACGTCGCTGCGCGCCTCCGTCATCCGGCCGCGCATCCATGCCAGCAGCGCGGTCAGCCCCAGCCGCTCCCGGGTCGCCTGGTCGTGCAGCGACTCCGCGACGTGGCGCAGGTCGGTCAGCAGCCGCTCGCCCCCCTCGCGGGCCAGCACGCGGGCCGGCACGTCGCGGCTGCTGACAGCGGTCTCGAACACCGCGGCCACCCCGCGCTGGCGCAACAGGTCGGCCCAGGACCGCAGCACGTCGGAGACCGACTCGGTGAGCCGGTCGCCCCGAGCGTCGAGGTCGGCCGCGGAGTGGCCGAAGAAGCAGGTCAGCGCCGCAGCCCGGACCCGTTCACTGCGGTGCGGCGCCTCGAGGGCCTCCAGCAGGCAGACCCACTCGTCGGCGCCCTCGGTGGCGTAGACGCTGCCGCTGCCGGCGATGACGGCCTGCACCCCGGCCGCGACCAGCGCGGCGCGGGCGATCTCGCACTGCTTGCGGGTCTCGCACAGCACGGCCACGTCCCCGGCCACGAGCCCGTGCCCGTCGTACGTCGCGCCGGCGGTCAGCAGGGCGCGCACGTCGGCGGCGAGGTCCTCGGCGACCAGGGATCGCAGCTCCCCGATGGGCACGCCCTTGGTGGCCTTGATGCCGAAGCGTGCCCGGTCGACCATCCGCAGCCGGAACGGCTCGGGTCGCGGCGCGCCCACCAACCGCGACCCGGTGTGCGCCGCGTGCACGTCACGCACCACGATCCGGCCGTCGCCCAGCGCCGCCCCGCGCAGCACGGCCTGGACGGAGTCGAGCAGCACGTCGTCGCTGCGGTGGTTGGTGCCGAGGGTGGACGTGACGTCGGCGGTCGCCTCCGCGCCGAGGTAGGTGACGACGTCACCGCCGCGGAAGGCGTAGATCGCCTGCTTGGGGTCGCCGATCAGCACCATGGTGGCCTCGCCGCTGAAGGCGCGGTCGAGGACCTGCCACTGCACCGGGTCGGTGTCCTGGAACTCGTCGACCAGCACGAAGCGCCAGCGGTCGCGCATGCGGCGTCGCGCCGGCGCCTGCTCGTCCTCCAGCGCGTGCGCGAGCCGACTGAGCAGGTCGTCGTAGCTCAGCACCCCGAGCCGCCGCTTGCGCAGGTCCATCTCGTCGCGGACCGCGCGCGCGAAGCGCCAGCGGCGCACGGCCGGCGTGGGCGACCCCTCGTCGGGGGCCGGCGGCTCCACCAGGTGGGCCTGGGGGTCGTTGTTCGCGGTGCGAGCGATCTTCAGGGCCTCCGCGCGCGAGAACACCGGGTCGGCGTCCGAGCGGGCGAAGCCGCGCACGTAGAGGTCGTCGACGACCTCGACCAGCAGGTCGTCGAGGTTCTCCACGAGCTGCGAGCCGGCGTCGGTGTCGCCGGCCACCCCGAGGCTGCGCAGCACCAGCTGGCAGAACTGGTGGGTGGTGGCGATGGTGGCGGCGTCGAAGTCGGTCAGCGCCAGGCGGAGCCGGCCGAGACGCTCGACCAGGACGGCCTCACCGGCGCCCTCGGGCTCGCACAGCAGGGTCAGCAGCTCGTCGAGGTCGTCCGGCCGCTGCCCGCGCAGGCAGGCGTCGAGGCAGCGCTCCGCCTCGACCAGCTGCGCGCGGACCCGCTCGCGCAGCTCCTGGCTCGCGGCGCGACCGAAGGTGACGACCAGCATCTCCTCGAGCCGGCCCCGGCCCTCGGCCACCAGGCGGGTGACCAGGGCGGCGATGGTCCAGGTCTTGCCGGTGCCGGCCGACGCCTCGAGCAGGGTGGTCGTGCCCGGCCCGGGCAGGTCGCCGGTGATGTCGAAGACCGTCGGGCCGGCGCCGGGGTCACCGGCGCGTCCTCCGGCGGGGAACGGGATGACCGTCATGCCGGGGTCACCCGCTCCCGGGCCAGCAGCGGCTCCCACAGGCGCAGCGCGAGCTGGCCCAGCCGGGTCTGCTCACCGGCGTTCGCGCCCTGGCTCCACGTCTCGTCGGGGCGTGCCGGCTCCAACAGGCAGCTGACCGGGGCGCTTGCGGCCGAAGACGCGGACGTGGGCGGCGTCGTCCTGCTCACCGGGCACCGGACTGGAGTCCGAGCTCTCCCAGGCGCCGACCAGCGCCCGGTCGGCCTCCCGGTGGGAGTGGGTCGCCTCGGCCCAGGCGTGGGAGCTCCGCAGCGGCAGCGGCAACGGCTCGCGCATGCCCCGGTCGTAGAGGTCGACGAGCTGGCCCAGCAGGGCCGTCGCGGTGTGGTCGGGTGGCGGGACCAGCGCGTGCTGCGGCCGCTTCGTGCGGCCGTGCCAGCCGTAGACGTCGGAGCGCCAGGACTGGTCGGGCAGCCCGCCGGCCAGCGCGAGCAGGTCGACCCACGCCTCGAGCCGGTGGCGCGGCGAGAGCGAGGAGTAGTGGACCCGCACGATCCGATGGCCGCGGACGTCGGGCACCACCCCGGTCAGCCGCCTCGGTGTCGCCGGGCCGCTTCCGGGGCGGGCCTCGGGCGTTCCCGCGCCGAGCGCCACGGTGACGTCGTACGAGCGGGCCTCCGCCTCGCGGGCCTGGTGGCTGGAGCTGATGAGCTGACCGGCGCGCTGGGTGATCGTCGTCAGCTGGCGACGGCCGAGCTCGCGCGGCGGCAGGTCGCCGCGCAGCTGCTCGGCGAGCAGCACCCCCTGCGGGTCGGCGCCGGCGAGGACGTCGCGGAGCACCCGGTCGCCCACCGCCCAGGCCCGGAGCGCGTCGACCTCCACCGGGAGGGCGTCGTCGAGCTCGTCGTGGTCACGCGCCACCCCGACGTCGAGCCGTTGCCGCAGGAACGCCCGGACCGGGTGGACCAGGAACGCCTTGAGGTCGGTCAGCGCGACGTCGCGCGAGCCGTCGTCGGCAGCGGGCAGCGGCGGCAGGGGCGAGGTCAGCAGCGGCGGCCGCGGGGTGCGGGGCCGGGTGGTGGCCACCGCCCCGGCCAGGGCCGCGCGGTCGAACGAGGCGGGCTGCCCGCTGCGCCCGGCGAAGTTGCGGGCGTCGAAGGGTTGCAGCGGGTGCTCGGTGACGACGTGCTCCCGGGCGCCGGGGCAGGTCCGGTCGACGGCGTCCAGCAGCTCACCCAGAGGCACGGCCGGAGGTCGCGGCTGGCCGCTGTGCTCGTTGGCGCCGGTGTAGGTGACGACGAGGGTCTCGCGCGCCGAGACCACCGCGTCGAGCAGCAGCTGGCGGTCCTCGCTGCGGGGATCGCGCTCGCCGGTCAGGGGGTCGCGAGCCAGCACGTCGTCGCCGTCGGTGACCGTGCTGCGGGGGAAGACACCGTCGTCGAGACCGACCAGGCAGACCACGCGGTGCGGCACCGACCGCATCGGCACGAGGGTGGAGACGGTCAAGTGGCCGGTGCGGAAGTTCGACCGGGTGGGGCGCGGCTCGGTGCGCTGCTCCAGCAGCGTGCGCACGTCGGCCAGGCGCAGCTCGGGGGACCGTCCGGTCGCGGCGTCACGCAGGCCGTCGATCTCGCGCTCGAACTGCGCCACCTGCCACTGCTCCGCCACCGGCGTCGAGGCCAGGTCGAGGACGCCGTCACGGAGCTCGGTCAGCCACGACTCCAGGGTCGAGGCCCGGCGCAGCCCGTCGACGCGACGCTCCAACCGCGAGACGAGCTCGGCCAGTCGCCCTGCGAGGGCGACCTGGGCGCTGCCGACGTCGTCGAGCGGCAGCACCGCGGCGAGGTTGCGTCCGTCGCTCTCGGCCATCGCCACACCGAGCAGGATCCGGTCGAGACCCGCGCGCCAGGTGTTCTGGTCGAAGCCGTCGAGCCGGTACGCCGCCCGCTGCTCCTCGGTCAGCCCCCACCGGACGCCGGACTGCTCCACCCACACGGTCAGGGTCGCCACGTCGTCGTCGGAGAGCCGGAACCGGTGACGCACCGGCGGCGAGGCGGCCAGGTCGAGGACCTCGCTGGCCTTCCCCCGACCGCCGGCCACCGTCACCAACGACGCCGCCAGCGCGAGCAGCGGGTTGGTGCCCATCAGTCCGCGGTCGGCCAGTCGCACCCTCAGACGGTGGGCGGGATGGGCCTCCGGTCCGGCCGCCTCCCCCAGCCCGAAAGCGGCCGAGAACAGCGGCGCGTAGGCCTCCACGTCGGGGCACATCACGAGGATGTCGCGCGGCTCGAGCGGGTCGTCGGAGTCGGCCGAGTCCTGCATCAGCCCGACCAGCACCTCCCGCAGCACCTCCACCTGCCGGGTCGCGCCATGACAGGCGTGGACCTGGACCGACCGGTCGTCGGGGTCGGGGGCGCGGGCGACGGTCGCAGCCCGCCCGGCGTCCTCGTTCGCGTCATGGCCAGAGTCGTGACCCGGGTCGTGATCGGCGCGCAGGTCCGCTTGGAGACGGCTGAGGAGGGTCTCGACGGGCTCGACCACCGAGGGGGACGCGACGGGCTCGGACTCCACGGGGCCGAGGAGCGACAGCGAGCGCTGCAGCTCGCGCGAGTCACGACCCAGCGAGCTCAGCAAGGGGTGTGCCACGGCCCGGCCCGCCGTGTCCTCGGTCCGACGGACGGGTCCGCTGTCGATGGCGGCGGAGGAGTCGGACGCGATGCGGTCCCACGCCGCCGGGGAGGCCTGAGGCAGCCAGAGGTGGACCTCGCGCACCTCACCGACCGCGCGCAGCAGCTCGAGCTCGGTCACCGGCAACCGGGTGTGCCCGAACATCGAGAGCCGGTCGGGCAGCGCCAGGTCAGCGCCGTCACGGATCGCGGCCACGGTGGCGACGTGGCGTCGGACCGGTGAGTCGGCCGGGACCTCGTCGACCACCCGGCGCCACAGCTCGGCCTGCCAGGTCAGGTCGCCGGGGAGGTCCGCCCCTGCGCCGTCGCCGTCCCGACCCGCCTCCCAGTCCGCCAGCAGAGAGGGGCGTTGCACGGCGTACGAGGTGAGGAGCCCGGCCAGCCGCCGGACGACGGAGTAGCGACGGTCGCGACGCAGCTCGCCGAGGTCGCCGTCGACGCCGTGGCCGAGGTGCTGCGCGAGGGTGCGGCACCAGGGCTCGTCGAGCGCGGCGTCGACGACGTCGAGCAGGGGCCACACGAGGCGGTCGGGGTCCCACGGGTCGTCTCGCTCGGTGCCGGTGAGCAGCGCCACCAGCGAACGGGGGTTGAGGAAGCGCACCCCCGCGCAGATGCCGTCACTGCCCCGTGCGCCCGATCCGAGGCGGTGCGACAGACGCTGGGTGAGCCAGCGCTCGACCCCCTTGGCCGGGACGACGACGACCTCCTCGGCGAAGGGGTCGGGCAGCGGCGTCGCCACGAGGGCGGCCAGGCCGTCGGCAAGCGCGCCGGTGTCGGTGCCGCGATGCAGGTGCAGCGTCATCGCGGTCCCACCCCCCTCCTCGGCTCGTCGTCGGACCCTAGTCGAGGGCTCCGACGAAAGCGCAGAACTCGTTGCCCTCAGGGTCGGCCAGCACGCTCCACCCGAGTCCGCCCTCGGCCTCGTCGCCCTCGGGCACGAGCAGCTGCGCTCCCTTGACGAGCAGCGCGGACAGGTCGGGCACGGTGAGGTCCCAGTGCACCCGGTTCTTGACCAGCTTCGGCTCGGGGACCGGCACGAAGACGACGTACTCGATCGGGCAGCCCGGCACGTTCTCCAGGAACGACCAGCCGTTCTCCCCGTCGTGCTGGGGCTCGACACCGAGCACGCCACCCCACCACGCTGCCTGTGCCTTCGGGTCCGCGCAGTCCACCACCATCTCCATCAGGCCGGGCGGCCGGCCCTCACGCGGAGCGAAGACGCAGAGCTCGCCGCCCTCCGGGTCACGCATGATCACCCAGGAGAACGTCACGTTGTCCACGACCGTTCCGCCCAGGGCCTCGACGTCGGGCACCAGCGCCCGCACGTCCAGGTGGACGCGGTGCTTGACGGTCTGCGGCTCCGGGACGGCGTTGATCCAGACCGTCTGCTGCGGGGTCGCGCCGCGGAGCACGACGTCACCGTTCTCCTGCACCTCGCCGGACAGACCCAGCAGCGCGCCCCAGAACGTCCCCAGCAGCACCGGGTCGACGGCGTCGAGACAGAGGTCCTTGAAGGCCGCGTCCGGCCGGACGGTCAGCGTGGGGAGGGTCGGGGTCACAGCGGTGATCGTACGGCGAGGACGAGCAGGGCGGGACCGGAGCGGACGACCAGGTGCTCCCCCACCACGACCAGCTCGTCGATCGGCTCGCGGACGTCGAGGGGCCGGGCCTGCCCCGTTGCTGGGTCGAGGGCGACCAGCCCGTTCGGCGAGGGCACCAGGCGCTCGTCACCGACGGTCGTCGCGGGGCCGAAGTTGTCGCGCTGCTCACCGAACGGCAGGTCCGGCGTGGAGAGGCTCCACACAGGTCGGCCGTCGAGGTCGAAGGCCCGCAGCCGTGCCCCGCCCCCCGGCGCCGGTCCCTGCACCACGACGCGATCGTCCCAGACCGATCCGCTGGCCAGGCCCGGTCCGAGCGGACGCCGCCACCGCTGCTGCCCGTCGGCGTCGAGCGCCACGAGGGTCCACTCGGTGCGGGTCACCCGGTCGTCGCGGCCCGGGGCGGCCTCGAGCACGAGCAGCCCGCCGGTCTCGGGCATCTCGCCGATCAGGGTCGAGGCCCGGTCGCCCGGCTCGCCGTCGGCCGGGTAGGTCCAGCCCGGCTCCCCCGTCACCACGTCGTACGTCGTCACCAGCGGCGAGCCGATCCCGCCGGCGACCGCCATCTCGGCCAGCCTCACCGGGTCGACGACGCGGCTGACGACCACCCGCTCACCGACGACACTGACGCCGCCCGCCTCGGTGACACCGGTGAGCTGACGGCGCCAGGTGGCCGACCCCTGCGGCTCGCCGGGCAGCACCGGCAGCCGCGCCGCCGTCACGGGCGAGGCGGTCCGCCCGGCCACCACGACGACGTCCGGACCGGCCTGGTCGGTCTGCAGCGTGGCGGGCGGCTGACCCGTCGCGGCCCCGGACAGCGGAACCTCGGCGCACGCCACCAGGTCGCCGGCCGCCCCGTCGAGGGTGAGCACCGACGGGGCCTGCCCCGAGGTCAGCAGCGTCACGCCGTCACCGACGAGGCCGCCGCGGACGATCGGGGCGTCGAGAGCCACCGACCAGGCGAGGTCACCGGACGGCAGGTCGACGACGCGCAGAGACGTACGTCCGACGAGCCCGAGCCGGTCACCGAGCGGCAGCAGCGCGGGCGCGGGGTCGCGCGGCTTGAAGAAGCGCCCCGCCAGCACCGGACCCAGGGGCCGGGCGAGGTCCTCGAACGCCTCGACGGTCGGTCCACGCTCGCGACCGACGCTGCCGGCGGGGACCAGCTCGGTCCTCGCCACGAGCTCGGGCAGCTCCGACTCCTGTCGCGTCACCGCGACCGGGCAGTCGACCGGTGCGGGCTCCTCGTCGCGAAGCAGCAGAGCGGCGCCGGCACCGGCGACCAGGCACAGGGCCAGGCCACCGCCGACGGCTCCGCTGCGGCTGATGGTGTCGTGGGGTGGTCGCGGGGTGGGTCTGGTGCGGACGCTCAGATCTCGCCGGCGCGGCGGGTGTCGCTGCGGTGCTCGCTCTCGGTCACCGTGCCGTCGGAGTGCTCGGTGACGACCACGGAGCGGCGCTTGCGTCCGGTGTTGGCCATCACCATCGAGAGGACGAGCACCAGCACGCCGGCGGCGATGAGGATCCAGCCGAACGCGTGGCCGTCGAGGCCGGGGATGGGAACCTCGATCGCGAAGGCGAAGATGGCGCCGATCACGATGAGGGCGATGCCGAGTCCGATGCTCATGGGAGCCTCCGTGGGGGTCGGGGAGGGCCTCACTGCCCTCCCCACCAGTCTCCCGCGCCACACGCGCCCCGGGGGAGGAATCGCCAACTAGGCTCCCGCTCATGACCGAGTCGCTCCACGACCACCCGATCGCCCGCCTCGACGGCACCCCCGCCACCCTGCGCGACCACACCGGCGGCCGGCCCGCCCTCGTCGTCAACGTGGCCTCCAAGTGCGGCCTCACGCCGCAGTACTCCGCGCTCGAGGCGCTGCACTCGACGTACGCCGACGCCGGGTTCACCGTGCTCGGCGTGCCGTGCAACCAGTTCGGTGGCCAGGAGCCCGGGTCGTCCGACGACATCGCGGAGTTCTGCTCGGCGACCTACGGCGTCACCTTCCCGATGACCGAGAAGGTCGAGGTCAACGGCGAGGACCGGCACCCGCTGTACGCCGACCTGGTGCGCACCGACTACACCGACGACGGCGGCCGCAGCTTCTCCGGCCAGGACCCCGACCCGTCGGTGATCATCTGGAACTTCGAGAAGTTCCTGCTCGACGCCTCCGGCACCCCGGTCGCGCGCTTCGCCCCCGGCACCACGCCCGACGACCCGCTGCTGGTCGAGGCGGTCGAGCGGGTCGTCAGGCCCGACAGCGGCGCGTGAGCACCCGCCACCTCGCCTACGTCGGCGAGCCGATCACGCTCCAGCGCCTGCTGCTCGACCCGCCGCACTCACTGGTCTCCCAGGCCTGGTCGCCGAACACCCAGCTGGGCGGCGTGGTCAACGCCGACGGCTTCGGCGCGGGGTGGTACGCCTTCGGCCGCGACGAGCCCGTCCGCTACCGACGGGCGCAGCCGATCTGGACCGACGCCTCGTTCGCGTCGCTGGCCCCGACGATCGCCTCGTCCTGCATCCTCGGAGCGGTCCGCTCGGGCACGACGACCTTCGCCCACGACGAGTCGATCGTGGCGCCGTACACCCAGGGGCGCTGGCTGTTCAGCCACAACGGCGGTGTCGCGGACTGGCACAACGCGCGCCGCTCGCTCTACGACCGCACCCTCGACATCCCCGAGGCCGCCGCCCCGGTCGACTCCGCGCTGATGTTCGGCCTGGCGGCGTCCCGCTGGTCGGCCGGCACGTCCCTGGGCGCGGCGCTGGTCGAGGTCATCCGTGAGGTCCGCAAGGTCGGCGGTGGCCGGCTCAACATGCTGGCCGTCGACGGGCGCAGCTTCGCCGGCACGACGTACGGCGAGCAGCTGCACGTGCTGGAGAAGGACACCGGGATCGTCGTGGCCGGGGAGCCCTTCGACGACGACCCGGACTGGATCGAGGTGCCCGAGGGCGTGCTGGTCGAGGGCAACGAGCACGGGCTGACGCTCACCCCGCTCGAGCTCTGACCCACCGCGGACCAGACCGCAGGGCGTTCGCAGGACCCTGGTCCGTATCGGCGGCCCGGCCGCCCCGCGCGGTATCCGATCGCGCCGCGCGCCCTCCTCGCTGGAGACCGCCACCGTGGCGGTCGGACCGATGCAGGAGGTCATTGCCATGAACATCACCCTGATCCGCGGCGCCACCGCCGCCACCGCCGTCACCGCCCTCGCCCTCGCCGGGGCAGGTGTCGCCGTCGCCACCGGAGCCGGCGACCCCCAGGGCCCGGGCACCCCCGACGGCACCGCCCGCGCGGGCGCCGCCCGCACCAACCCCGGCGTGCTCGCGTGCGACGGCGGCAAGCAGAAGAAGTCCAAGACCCGGGTCTACAGCTCGCCCACCACGTTCGGCGAGGGCAGCATCACCACGCCGCCCGGCGGCAGCGTCGTGGTGCGCGGCCCCAGCCGCGGCTCCGACACCCTGAACGTCACGTTCTCCGGCGAGGCCAACCTGCTCGGGAGCACCGACGTCGACGAGCGCTGGGACTGGATGGGCATCGAGGTCCACGTCGACGGCTCACCCATCAAGCCCTACACCGCCGCGGGCGACGTCTACGCCTTCGCGAGCCCGGGCGGCTACGAGAGCAACGCCGCGCAGTTCTGCACCCGCATCGGTCGCGGCAACCACCGGGTCGAGGTGAAGCTGAACCTCGTCGACGGCGCCGACGCGAACACCCTCACCGGCTGGATCGACGACCACACGCTGCAGGTGGTCACCTCCGAGTGAGCCTCACCAGATCCGGACGCGGTCCTCGGGGTCGAGCCACAGGCCGTCTCCGGGGGCCGTGCCGAAGGCGGTGTGGAACTCGTCGAGGTTGCGCACGATGTTGGCCCGGAACTCGCACGGGCTGTGCGGGTCGACGGTCAGCAGCTGCTGCGAGAGCTCCTTGCGACGCTTGGTGCGCCACGCGTAGGCCCAGCTCATGAACAGCCGCTGCGAGCCGGTGACGCCGTCCCGCTCGGGCACCTCGGCGCCCTCGAGGCTGATCAGGTAGGCCTGGTGACCGATCGTCAGCCCGCCCAGGTCGCCGATGTTCTCGCCGACCGTGAGTGAGCCGTTGACCGTCTCGCCGGGCAGGTCGCGCGGCTCGAAGGCGTCGTACTGGGCGACGAGCTTGTCGGCGCGGGTCTTGAACGCGCTCTTGTCGGCCTCGGTCCACCACTCGTTGAGGTTGCCGTGCTCGTCGAACTCCGAGCCCTGGTCGTCGAAGCCGTGGCCGATCTCGTGACCGATGACCGAGCCGATGCCGCCGTAGTTCTCGGCCGGGTCGGCCTCGGGGTCGAAGAACGGCGGCTGCAGGATGCCGGCCGGGAAGCAGATCTCGTTGGTGCCGGGGTTGTAGTAGGCGTTGACCGTCTGCGGCAGCATGAACCACTCCGAGCGGTCGACCGGCTGGCCGATCTTGCCGAGCTGGCGGTCGTGCTCGAAGGCCGAGGCGGCGCGCACGTTGTGCAGCACGTCGTCGGGTCGGACGTCGATCGCGGAGTAGTCGCGGAACGAGTCGGGGTAGCCGATCTTCGGCAGGAACGTGTCGAGCTTGCGGAACGCCCGCTGCTTGGTCTCCTCGGTCATCCAGTCGAGGTCGGTGATGCTGCGCCGGTAGGCCTCGATCAGGTTGGCCACCAGGTCGTCCATCAGCGCCTTGCTGCTGGGTGGGAAGTGGCGCTCGGCGTACAGCTGGCCGACGGCCTCGCCGACGCAGCCCTCGACGAAGGAGACACCACGCTTCCAGCGCTCGCGCAGCTGCGGCGTGCCCGACAGGGTCTTGCCGTAGAAGTCGAAGTTGGCCTGGACGAAGCCGCTGGCGAGGTACGGCGCCGAGGCCTTGATCACCCGCAGCCTGGCCCAGTCCTGCCAGTCGGCGTGGTCGACCTCGGTGACCAGCGTCGAGAGGTGCTCGAAGAAGCTGGGCTGGCGCACGTTGACCTCGGCCATCGTGCGGTCGTCGGCGCCGATCGCGTCGGCGTACTCGGCCCAGGCGAAGGCCGGCGCCAGCTCGCGCAGCTCGGCGAACGTCGTCAGGTTGTAGGCCTTGAGCACGTCGCGGGTGTCCGCGCGCTCCCAGTGGCCCTGGGCGATCCGCGTCTCCAGCGCCACCGTGCGGGCGGCGCGGCCCCCGGTGTCGTCCAGGCCGGCGAGGGCGAACATCTGGGCGACGTAGGCCTCGTAGGCCGTGCGGATCTCGGCGAACTTGTCGTCGCGGTAGTAGGACTCGTCGGGCAGACCGAGACCGCCCTGGAGCAGGTTCACCAGGTAGCGCTCGGAGTTCCGGTCGTCGTTGTCGACGTAGGCGCCGAAGAACCCGCCGCAGCCGGAGCGCTCGAGCTCGCCGATGAGGCCGGCCAGCGCCGTGTGGTCGGTGGCAGCGTCGATGCGGCGCAGGTCGTCCTGGAGCGGCTCGGCGCCGGCGGCCTCGATCGTGTCCTCGTCCATGAAGGAGCGCCACAGGTGGCCGATCTGCTGCGTGGGCGAGCCCGTCGGAGCGGCGTCGGCCTCGGTCGCCGCCTCCTCGATGATGGCGCGGACCCGCTGCTCCGACAGCACGTTCAGCTCCGAGGAGGCTCCCCAGCTGGACCGGTCGTCGGGGATCTCCTCGGTGTCGAGCCAGCGGCCGTTCACGTGGCCGAACAGGTCGTCCTGGGGGCGAACCGCAGGGTCCATGCCCGGGCGGGCTTCGTCGAGCATCGTCATGTCGCCGACCCTACTTCCCACATGTAACGCGGGGTTATGGACACCGACCAAGGCGCACACCGCGTGGGAGGCGTCCACAGGCCTCGGTCGGACGCGTCGGCCCCCCGCCCGCCCCGAAATCGGGTGGCCGGACCGCCCCGGGCTCGCTTCACTGATCCCATGGACCTGCCCGATGGACTCGTCACCCGCCCGTTGACCCTCGCCGACGCACGGGCCGTCTACGAGGTCATGGCCGCCCAGGAGCTCGAGGACGTCGGCGAGGTCGTCATCGAGGAGGCCGACATCATCGGCGACTGGCAGCGGCCCAGCGCCGACCTGGCCCGCTGGAGCCTCGGGGTCCTCGACGGGGACACGCTGGTCGCCTACGCCGAGCTCATGCACGTCGACCGGGCGGACGCGGCCGTGCACCCGGCCTATCGCGGCCGCGGCATCGGCACGGGGCTCTCCGGCTGGGTCCGCGAGACGGCGCGGGCGCGGGGCGCCACCGTCGTCGGCAGCTCGGTGCCGCTCGGGTCGCCGGGTGACCGCCTGCTCGCCGGGCTCGGGTACGGCGAGCGATGGCGGTCGTGGGTCCTGCGGCTTCCCGAGGGCCGCGAGATCGAGCCGCAGCCGGTGCCCGACGGCTACGTGATCCGCACCGCGGAGAGTGACGCCGACCGTCGCAGCGCCTTCGACGTCAAGGAGGACGCGTTCCTCGAGTGGTCGGACCGGGACCGCGAGCCCTACGACGACTGGGCCGCCACCGGCATCCAGCGACCCGGCTTCGAGCCGTGGAACCTGCGGGTGGCCGCCGACCCGGACGGTGAGGTGGTCGGGATGTGCCTGGTCTTCCTGGCCGAGGGCACCGGGTACGTCGACCAGCTCGCCGTACGGCGTGACCGGCGCGGGCTCGGACTGGCGCGAGCACTGCTGGTCGACGCCTTCGCGCTCGCGCGCGAGCACGGGGCGACCGGGTCCGAGCTCGCTACAGACACCCGCACGGGCGCGCTCGGGCTCTACGAGAAGGTGGGCATGGAGGTCTCCAGCGAGTGGGTCCACCGGGCGATCGCGCTCTGACGGCGGGACCGCGGAAGCCATCTCCTATCCGAGCAGGGGTTGTGGACGCCTCCCACGCGTCGTGCGCCTTGGAAGGCGTCCATAACCCCGCGTTACATGAGGGTGGTGGGGTTGGTCAGCGGAGGTGGGACTCCGAGTCCTGGATCGCGGCGAACTCCTCCTCGGGCGCCGAGGCGACCAGGTGGTGACGGCTGTAGAACCAGAAGTAGGCCATCGCGGCCGCGAAGACCAGCGCGGTGATGAACGCCGCCTTCTCGTCGACGAAGAACGTCGCGATCACCGCGATCACGCTGAGCACCAGCGCGACACCGGTGGTGACCGTGCCGCCGGGGGTCCGGTAGGGACGCTCGAGGTCGGGCTCCTTGCGGCGCAGCACGATGTGGCTGAGGTTGAGCAGGACGTAGGAGACCGTCGCACCGAAGACCGCGATGTTGATGAGCAGCGCGCCGTCCTCGGTGATGGCGGCCAGTGCGAAGCCGATCGTGCCGGGCACGATGAGCGCCACCCAGGGCGTGTTGCGCCCGCTGGTCAGCGACAGTGCCTTCGGCAGGTAGCCGGCCCGCGACAACGCGAACAGCTGGCGCGAGTAGGCGTAGATGATGGAGAAGAAGCTGGCGATCAGGCCGGCCAGTCCGGCGTAGTTCACGAAGTCGGCCAGCAGCGAGTCGCCGCCCAGCGCCTCGCGGATCGCGGCCGGCAGCGGGTTGTCGGAGTCGGCGATCGTCGAGGAGCCCGCCGCGCCCGGGACGATGAACAGGATGAGGAACGCCGTCACCAGCAGCACGAGCATCCCGCCGATGATGCCGCGAGGCATGTCGCGCGCCGGGTCGTCGGTCTCCTCGGCGGCCAACGGCACACCCTCGACGGCGAGGAAGAACCAGATGCCGTAGACCAGCGCGGCCACGACCCCGGAGATGCCGTAGGGCAGGAAGCTGCTCGACATGGTCGAGCCGTCCGGGTCGATGTCGAGCAGCCGGTCGACCGAGAACTTCGGCGCCAGTCCCACGACGGTGGCGATGAGGGCGACCATCGCGATGGCGGTGATGCCGAACATCAGCTTCAGCGCCTCGCCCACGCCGTACAGGTGGACCCCGATGAAGATGAGGTAGGCCCCGAGGTAGATCACCCAGAGGCTGACGCCGCCGAGCAGGCCGAGCGCCTGGACGTAGCCGCCGATGAACACGGCGATGGCCGCCGGCGCCACGGCGTACTCGATGAGCACCGCCATGCCCGTCGCAAAGCCACCGAGCGGGCCGAGCGCTCGACGGGCGAAGCCGTAACCGGCTCCGGCCACCGGGAGCGAGGAGGACATCTCCGCGAGGCCGAAGACCATGCAGGTGTACATGACACCCATGAGGATGGTGGCGATCAGCAGACCGCCCCAGCCGCCCTCGGCGAGGCCGAAGTTCCACCCGGCGAAGTCGCCGGAGATGACGTAGGAGACGCCCAGACCCGCCAGCAGGACCCAGCCCGCGGCGCCACGCTTCAGCGTGCGGTGCTTGAGGTAGCCCTCGTCCACCGCCTGGTAGTCGACCCGCCCCCCGGACTTCTTCCCTGAGCTGGCCATGGTCGCCGCCTCTCCCCGCCGCGGCGGGTGTCCCGCAGTCATCCGCACCAGTAGCGGACGATCCTTGCTGAAACTATCGAGAAACCCGCGTGACTGGTGGGGTTTCCCGGCCCCGAGCGCAGGGTTTCTCAGGTTCCACGTGGAACCACCCTGGTCCGCCCTCTCGTCGGATGCCGCTGGGGCTGGCAGGATCACCGGTATGTCCGATCTCTCCGTCAACGTCCGTGAGTCCCTCGAGCACAACCGTTTCGAGGCCGTGCTCGACGACGGCACCGTCGCAGGCTTTGCGCAGTACCGGCTCGGCACCGACGGCTCCTACCGCGTCGTCCACACCGAGGTCGACGACGCCTACGAGGGCGAGGGCGTCGGGAGCCGCCTCGCCCGCGGCATGCTCGACGCGCTGCGCGAGCGCGACCGCACCGTGCGGCCCGACTGCCCCTTCATCGCCTCCTGGATGCAGAACCATCCCGAGACCCTCGACCTCCTGGCCGAGGGCGAGGACCTGCCGGCATGACGGTCCGATGAGCCCACTGGGGCGTTCGACACCCTCGTTCGAGGCGGCGGCTGGTTCGAGGGCACCGGTGCGCCCTCGGGTGTGCGTCATCTCGGCATCAGCGGGTGTCACGTCGTCGCGGTCTCGCCCGAGCCGCTCGACGAGCGCGGCGCCGAGGTCGTCGACGCAGGCGGTCGTCGGGTGATGCCGGGGATGGTCGAGGGCACTCCGGTGTGGGTCGACGGGCAGCCCCGCCCTGGCCGCGAGCGGACCGGCCGGTTCCTCCGCGCCACCTGAGCCCCGGCGGTTCAGCCGGCTCCGCTCCCCGCTGGCTGGTTTCTGGTCACTCCCTGCAGGAGGGCCCGGTTGTGGTCATCGCCTGCAGCAGACGGGCCGGGTGACCGACGTCGCCGCCGGCACCGAGGCGGTCCTCGGCGCAGCCCGTGGCACCGGCTGCCGGGTGGCGGTGCACGCCGCCTCGACGGTGTGCAGGGGCCTGGCCGGGCGGTGTCCTGATCCCGGCGTCAGAGCACCAGCACCGACTTGCCGAGCGTGCGGCGCTCCGCCATCTCGACCAGCGCGTCCTGGACCTCGTCGAGGCGGTAGGTCCGCCCGATCGGCGGGTCGACCACGCCGGACTCGAGCATCGGCACGAGCCGCTCCCACTGCTGACGCATGTAGCCCTGGCGCGCCATCGCGTAGGCGCCCCAGCCGACCCCGCGGACGTCGACGTTGTTGAGCAGCAACCGGTTGACCTTCACCTGCGGGATCTCACCGCCGGTGAAACCGAGCACCAGCAGGCGACCCAGCGGGGCCAGGCTGCGCAGGGAGTCGGTCATGAGGTCACCGCCCACGACGTCGACCAGGACGTCGACGCCGCGGCCGTCGGTCAGCTCCTCGACCCTGTCGCGGAAGCCGTCGACCAGGACCGCGTCGTCGGCGCCGGCGGACCGGGCGAAGTCGGCCTTGGCGTCGGTCGAGGTCAACGCGATCACTCGGGCGCCGAGGCCCTTGGCGACCTGGATGGCAGCGGTGCCGACGCCCCCGGCCGCGCCGTTGACGAGCACGGTCTCGCCCTCGCGCAGCCCGGCGCGGGTGGTGAGGGCGAACTCGGCCGTCAGGTAGTTCATCGGCAGCGCCGCGCCGGCCTCGAAGGAGACGTTGTCGGGCAGCGGGAAGACCGACTCCGGGTGGAGGGCCACGACGTCGGCCCCACCGCCGTACGGCAGGACGCAGGCGACGCGGTCGCCGGCGGTGTGTCCCGAGCCCTCCGGCGCGCTGCGGACGGCACCGGCGAAGTCGACGCCGAGCTGGAAGGGCAGGTCGGGCTTGATCTGGTACTCACCACGCGTCTGGAGCAGGTCGGGCCAGCTGATCCCGACCGCCTTCACCTCGACGACGACCTGGCCGGACCCGGCGGCAGGCTCCTCGACGTCGGTGACCTGGACGGACGCTGGACCCTCGAGCGAGGTCACCTGGAGTGAACGCATGCGGGCGAGTATGCCGGTCGCCGCCGGTCGGCTTCTGGTCACTCCCGGCAGTCGGGCCTGCTTGTGGGCGCTCCCCTCAGTACGCCGCGGCGTGTCGTCGCGGCGATCGACCAGAAGGCAGCGTTCAGCCCAGGGCACGCCCCAGACGCCGCAGGAACGCCTCCTGGCCCCGCGCGTGGAACAGCGACTCCTCGTGCATCGCCAGCCACGGGTCGAGCCGGTCGACGCGGTGGCGTCGCCCCGACGTGTCGTCGGCCTCGCGCAGGATCCTCTCCGGGCGCAGCATCAGGTCGGAGGCGGTGAAGGCGCGCCGGTTCCACCCCGCTGCGAGCAGCCGTCGGTCCCGGTCGAGGCCCCGGGCGTACTCGACGGCCTCGAGGTGCCCCGCGCCGTCGTACTCGTGCAGCATCCGCGAGCCGACGATCCACAGGTCGCCACGCGCGACGAAGCCCCCCTCGGCGTCGCGTACGACGTGCTGCGGAACCACCGGGACGCCGCACGCCCGGTGCATCACGCGCAGCAGCGACTCCCACGCCGACTCCGAGCGACCGTCCATCCAGCCGATCGCGCGCCCCAGTCGCGAGGCGCCCCACCGTCGGCGGCGGGCCGTCCACGCCAACCGCTCCACGGAGGTCAGACCGAGCTGAAGCGCGGAGTCACCCAGCACGACGAGGTCGAGCAGCTCGAGGTGTCGCGCGCAGACGAGCAGCGTCTCCTCCGGGGTCGCGATCTCGACGCCACCGCGGCGGGTGGTGACGATCGGCTGCGTGTGTCGCATGACCTGCAGCTCCGGGCGGCGCGGACGGTGCTCGCGGTCGCTCATGCTCACGAAGACCGGGAGCGTGGGCGGCAGCGGCGGCAACCACATCCCGTGCACCCGGGCCGCGCTCAGGTGGGTCACGCAGGCCGAGGCCGGCAGCACCTCCTGCCAGGCCACCAGGTCCGACCATCCGGGCACCTCGCCCGAGGCATCCGGACCCTCCTCACGCCGGTAGAGGCCGGTGCCGACGCGCACCCAGCCCTCTCGACGTACCTCACCGACGACGACGTCCCGCTCCGCTCTCATGCTCCGAGGCTGCGTCGTGTGCCGAGGTGCCGACAGGGGCGCCGAGCCATCTGGGGACAGCCGGCGGGTTCGGCACGCTGCGGGCCGGATCAGGCGCGGTCAGTCAGACGGGCCCGCGGGCTGGTTTCTGGTCGCTGGCCGCAGTACGCCGCGGCGTGTCGTTGCGGCGAGCGCCCAGAAGCCGGCCCAGCTGCGGGGAGTGACCAGTTGCCAGCCCACGGGGAGCGGGTCAGCGGGTCAGCGGGTCAGCGGGTCAGCGGACGACCTTGGCCATCTCGAAGTGCATCGGGTCGGTGTAGCTCCAGTCGCCGCCCCAGGCGAAGCCCCACTTCTTGAAGATGGTGACCACGGTGCGGTCCATCTCCCCGACGGTGCCGCGCAGGTTGCCCGGAACGTTCAGGTCGACCGCGATGCCCCAGGAGTGCAGTGAGAGGCCGTACTCCGGCGAGCGGTTGATGTAGCGCGGGTAGTAGCACCCCGCGTACTCGTCGGGGTTGATCTCGTCGGCCAGCCCCAGCTGCACGATCTCGGTGAGGGCGCCGCGCAGCTGCGGCAGCATGCCCTTGTTGCAGGTGACGGTGCCCAGGATCGGCACCTCCTCGGTGCGGATGTACTCGTCGACCCAGCTCTTCTCCGGGATCACCGTCCCGTCGGGACCGTCGGTGTAGGAGAACGTGCCGATGGCGTTGCTGACCGACTCCCCGGTGAGCACCGCCTGCTGCACGGTGTCGAACTCGATGGCCAGCGTGCGGAAGGTCGTGTCGTCGTCGAGGACCTTGTCGAACTCCTTCTTCAGCTTCGACGGCGTCAGCGACCCGGTCGAGAGCAGCAGCGCGTTGCCGCTCGGCAGCCCGATCTGCTCGCCGCGCTTGGAGTTCATGACGACGTCGAAGGGAGTGACCTTGTCGAGCTCGTCGTGCAGTGGCGCGTAGGCGCCGACGTGCACCGACGGCGCGTCGTCGTCGGAGCCGAGCTGGAACATGTCGCCCTTGTCGACCAGCTTCGTGTCGACCTGGTCGTCGACCACGACCTCGCCGCCGGCGAGCCGCTCCCAGACGAAGTCGGCCTGGGCGGTCGCCACCGGCATGAAGCTGCGGAACGCCGTAGCGTCGACCGCGGCGATGTCGAGGGTGCGGCCGTTGATCGAGGCCGAGGCCCACGACAGCGGGACGGCCGCGACGACGCCGTCGATGGCCTTGATCCGCTCCACGGTCTCCTCCGAGAGCGGCTCGGTGCTGGTGATGAGGGCGTCGGAGGTGCGCAGCTGGGTGAAGGGTCCCGGCGCGTCCACGGCGTACGACGTCTCGCCGCCCGTGCTCTCCTCGACCGCTTCGGTGGGCTCGGCCGCCGGCTCCGTCGCACCACCGCCGCCGTCCGACCCGCCGTCGTCGGCCCCGCCGGCCTCTCCCCCGGCGACCTCACCGGTCGTGGGCTCGTCGCTGACGTTGTCGACCAGGCTCTCCTGGTTGCACGCCGCCACGAGCACCCCGAGGGCCACGACCTGGGAGGCGACAACGGCCCGGCGCCAACGAGCAGGGCGGGGGGACATGGGCTCTCCTGGGCGATGCGGACGACGCGGACGTGCTGGGTGGGCGGTGCTGAACGGTCCCGACCACTGGTCGGTCGCAGGGGTGTCCGGGGACACACCCCATTGTCCGTCGCCGGGTCAAGCCCGGGGGGACTATCCAGCATCTGGCGCCCGCTAGGGTCGAGCCATGGCCGCGCCCGCCCCCGAGAAACCCGCGACCCGGCGTCGCATCCCGGGCTGGCTGGAGACCCTCCTGCTCCTCGGGCTGGCGCTGGCGCTCTCGGTGGTGCTCAAGGCCTTCGTCGTCCAGATGTTCTTCGTGCCGTCGCAGTCCATGGAGCCGCTGTTCCGCACCGACGACCGCATCCTGGTCCAGAAGATCTCCTACTGGTCGGGCGGCGTCGAGCGTGGCGACGTCGTCGTCTTCGAGGACCCGGGAGGCTGGCTGGGCGGTGAGCCCGTGCTCAACCCGCTCCAGAAGGCGATGTCGGTGGTGGGTCTCTACCCGCCCGGCGGCCACCTGGTGAAGCGGGTGATCGCGGTCGGCGGCGACCAGGTCGTCTGCTGCGACGACGAGGACGGCGTGACGGTCAACGGGGTCGCCCTCGAGGAGGACGACTACCTCCGACAACCCGGCCGGCCCTCCGACCGGGACTTCGACGTGACCGTGCCCGAGGACCGGCTGTGGGTCATGGGTGACAACCGCGCCAACAGCGAGGACTCCCGTTTCCACCAGCAGCAGGACCTCGGCACGATCCCTGTCGACACGGTCGTCGGCAAGGTCTGGGCGATCGTCTGGCCCGCCGACCGGTTCTCGCTCGTGGAGCGTCCCGCGACCTTCGAGAACCCCGAGCTCGACGGCTCCTGAGGCGCCGGTCACTGACCGGTCACTGACCGGTCAGTGATCGGTTCCTGACAACTGCCCTACCCATCCGGGAGCGTCCCGGGGACGAACACCCCCCATGAGCAACGACCCTCGTGGACACGCCCCCGGGCTGCTGCAGCGCCTGCGCACCAACGCCTCCGCCCTCCTGCTGGGAGGACTGGCGGGACTGCTGTCGGGCATTGCCGCGGTCGCCGCCAGCGAGGCGGTGGCGGTCCTCGTCGACGGCGTCACGAGCCCGCTGCTCTCGGTGGGCAACCGTGCCGTCGACTGGGCTCCGCGCCCGGTCAAGGAGTGGGCCATCGAGACCTTCGGCACTGCTGACAAGCCCGTGCTGATCGGTGGTGTCATCGGCACCGTCGCGCTGCTGGCCGTGGTCATCGGGGCCGTGGGCGCCTTCCGGCCCCGACTGGCCCTCGTGGCCTTCCTCGGGCTCTCCGCCGTCGCCGGTGCCGCCGCCCTCACCGACCGCTCCGCCACTGCCGGGCCCGTCCTGCGCCTCTTGCCGGTGCTGGCCCTGGTCGTCGTCGGGCTCCTGGCGCTGATCGTGCTGCTGGGTCGTCTCGGCGCCCCTGTCACCACCAGCGACGGCGCTCTCGCCCGCCTGGCCGGACGCAACGGAGAGGCCACCACCACCGGCGCCGGACCCGTCCCAGCCGACCGCCGCCAGTTCCTGGTCGCCTCGGTCGGCGTTGTCGCCCTGGCCGCCGTCGGGGGTGTCGTGTCGCGGGTCTTCGGTGGCCTGACCGCCGCAGCCGACCGGGCCGGGATCACGCTGCCCAGCGCCGCGAGCAAGGCGCCGCCGGTGCCCAGCGGCACGGTCCTCGGCGTCAAGGGCGTCACGCCCTACCTGACCGAGAACAGCGACTTCTACCGGGTCGACACCGCCCTGCAGGTGCCCGACGTGCCGATCGAAGGGTGGACCCTGCGCATCCACGGCATGGTCGACAACGAGATCGAGCTGACCTACGCCGACATCCTCGAGCGCAGGCTCACCGAGAACCGCATCACCATGACCTGCGTCTCCAACCCGGTGGGTGGGGAGTACCTCGGCAACGCACTGTGGCTGGGCATCCCCCTGCACGAGCTGCTCGCCGAGGCCGGTGTGCAGGACGGCGCCGACGCGGTGAAGTCCACCTCGGCCGACGACTTCACCGCCGGCACGCCGCTCGAGGTCCTCACCGACAAAGAGCGCGGCGCCATGATCGCCATCGGCATGAACGGCGAGCCGCTCCCCCTCGAGCACGGCTTCCCGGCCCGCATGGTCACCCCGGGCCTCTACGGCTACGTGTCGGCCACCAAGTGGCTCGTCGACCTCGAGGTCACGCGCTTCGCCGACTTCAAGGCCTACTGGACCACCCGCGGCTACTCCGCCGAGGCCCCGATCAAGACCTCCAGCCGTATCGACGTCCCGCGCTCCTTCGCCCAGCTCGAGGCCGGACCGAACAAGATCGCCGGCGTCGCGTGGGCCCAGGCCTCAGGCATCGAGAAGGTCGAGGTCCGCGTCGACGGCGGCGACTGGCAGGAAGCCAGCCTCGGCGAGGAGGACGGCGTCGACACCTGGCGCCAGTGGGTCTACGACTGGGACGCCGGCAGCGGCCCGCACACCCTCGAGGTCCGCGCCACCGACCGGACCGGCTTCGTGCAGACCGGCAAACGGGCCCCCATCGCTCCCGACGGCTCGACCGGCTGGGACAGCAAGAGCGTCACGGTCTCCTGACCTGACACGACCCAGGATCTGGTCCCGAAACGACCAATCCACCCCTGTGTGGGGTCCGAACACCCCACACAGCAAGGAAATACACATCCACGAAGGGAACCCCCCGATGCGCCCCATGAAGAAGTACTCCGCCGCTCTCGCGGTGGTCGCCGCCCTGTCCCTGACCGCCGCTTGCGGCAGTGACGACTCGGGCAGCGCTGACACCGGCTCCGCCAACGAGAACAGCAGCGAGACCAGCGAGACGCCCGCCCCCGAGGAGGAGTCGAGCGCTCCTGCCGACGACGCCGCCGCCACCCTGGTGGGCTCCGGCTGCGCCGACTACGCCGAGGCCGTTCCGGACGGCGCCGGCTCCGTCGAGGGCATGGCCCAGGACCCCGTGGCCGTCGCCGCGAGCAACAACCCGCTCCTGAAGACCCTCACCGCGGCCGTCTCTGGTGAGCTGAACAAGGACGTCAACCTCGTCGACACGCTCAACAACGACGAGTTCACCGTCTTCGCGCCGGTCGACGACGCGTTCGCCGAGCTGCCGGCCAAGACCGTCAAGACCCTGGGCACCCCCGCGGGCGCCGAGACCCTGGCCACCGTGCTGACCTACCACGTCGTCCCCGGCCAGATCGCTCCTGACGCCATCGTCGGCGAGCAGACCACCGTTCAGGGCGGCACCGTCGAGGTCACCGGCTCCGGCGACAACCTGAAGGTCAACGGCGCCAACGTCATCTGCGGCGGCGTCCAGACCGCCAACGCGACGGTGTACCTCATCGACGCCGTGATGATGCCCCCGGCTGCCTGATCGAGCCTGGGACCGCAGGCATCGGTCGGTGCTCGAGGGGGGACCTCGAGGGGACACCGGCACGATCCTCACCCGACGACAGCCCCGACCTGGGAACAGGTCGGGGCTGTCGCACGTCCGCCACCGATTCCGTCGCAACGAGCCAGCCTCGAGACGGATGCCGTCGCCACTGGACAGGTCGGCTGGAGGAAACCACGATGGGGGTATGACTTCCTCGACCCCGGTCCCGCAAGAGCGCACGCTGGTCACCGAGCTGCCCGGCCCGGTCTCCCGAGCCCTTCACGCCCGCAAGGCATCCGCGGTGGCCTCCGGGGTGGGCGTCGGCCTCCCGGCGTACGTCGTGCGCGCGGGCGGCGGGATCCTCGTCGACGCCGACGGCAACCAGCTCATCGACTTCGGCTCCGGGATCGCGGTGACCAGCGTGGGCAACAGTGCGCCGCGCGTCGTGGCGAACGTGACCGAGCAGGTCGCCGACTTCACCCACACCTGCTTCATGGTCACCCCCTACGAGGAGTACGTCGAGGTCTGCGAGCAGCTGTCGGAGCTGACTCCCGGGGACCACGAGAAGCGCAGCGCGCTGTTCAACTCCGGCGCCGAGGCCGTCGAGAACGCGATCAAGATCGCCCGCACCGCCACCGGCCGCACCGCAGTGGTCGCCTTCGAGCACGGCTACCACGGTCGCACCAACCTGACCATGGGGCTGACGTCGAAGAACATGCCCTACAAGCACGGCTTCGGCCCGTTCGCACCCGAGATCTACCGCGCCCCGATGGCCTACCCGCTGCGTTGGCCCGGCGGCGCCGAGCAGTGCGCGGACCAGGCGTTCGCCGCCTTCGTCGACGTGGTGCACTCCCAGGTCGGGGAGAGCAACACCGCGGCGGTGATCATCGAGCCGATCCAGGGCGAGGGCGGCTTCGTCGTACCCCCGGCCGGGTGGCTGTCCCGGGTCGCGGACTACTGCCGTGAGCACGGCATCGTGCTGATCGCCGACGAGATCCAGACGGGCTTCTGCCGCACCGGCGACTGGTTCGCCTGCGACCACGAGGGCGTCGTGCCCGACCTCATCACCACCGCCAAGGGCATCGCCGGCGGTCTGCCGCTGGCGGCCGTGACCGGCCGGGCCGAGCTCATGGACTCCGTGCACTCCGGGGGTCTCGGCGGCACCTACGGTGGCAACCCGGTGGCCTGTGCCGCCGCGCTGGGCGCGATCGCGACCATGCGGGAGGAAGACCTGTGCGGCCGGGCCAGGCAGATCGAGGCGCTCTTCCGGGACCGGCTGGAACAGCTCCGCTCGAAGTACGACGTCATCGCCGAGATCCGGGGGCGGGGCGCCATGCTGGCGATCGAGCTGACGGCCGGCGCCGGCGACCTGACGCCCCACCCGGACGCGACGGCCGCCATCAACAAGCACTGCCACAGCCAGGGTTTGGTGACCCTGACCGCGGGCACGTACGGCAACGTGTTCCGGTTCCTGCCGCCGCTGTCCTCCCCCGACCACCTGCTCTCCGAAGGCCTGGACATCATCGAGGACGCGTTCGCCCACGTCCTGGGCTGACGTCACCTCCCCCGCCCCCCCGCAGCCTTTCCCGACCCAAGGATGACGCCGTGAACCAGAACGACACCGCCGCGACCGAGAAGGCCGCGCTGGAGAACGTCCCCACCCAGCTGTTCATCGCCGGCGAGTGGCGCGACTCCTCCGACGGCTCGACGATCGACGTGGAGGACCCGGCCACCGGGTCCACCCTCACCACCATCGCCAGCGCGACCCCGGAGGACGGCGCGGCTGCGCTCGACGCCGCGGTCGCCGCCCAGGCCGACTGGGCGGCGGTCGCACCGCGCGAGCGGGGCGAGATCCTGCGCTCGGCCTTCGAGCTGCTCACCGAGCGTGCCGACCACTTCGCCATGCTCATGACCCTGGAGATGGGCAAGCCGCTCGCGCAGGCCAAGGGCGAGGTCACCTACGGCTCGGAGTTCTTCCGCTGGTTCTCCGAGGAGGCCGTGCGGATCGCCGGACGGTGGTCGACCAGCCCGGACGGGAAGACCCGGTTCCTGACCATGCGCCAGCCGGTCGGCCCGACGCTGATGATCACGCCGTGGAACTTCCCCCTCGCCATGGGCACGCGCAAGATCGGTCCGGCCATCGCCGCCGGCTGCACGATGGTGGTCAAGCCCGCTTCCCAGACCCCGCTGACGATGCTGGCCCTCGCGGCCCTCCTCGAGGAGGTCGGCGTCCCGAAGGGTGTCCTCAACGTGGTGCCCACCAGCCGCACGAGCGACGTCATGGAGCCGCTGATCGGCGACCCGCGCCTGCGCAAGCTGACCTTCACCGGCTCCACCCCGATCGGCAAGCAGCTGGTCAAGCAGTCCGCCGACCAGCTGCTGCGGGTCTCCATGGAGCTCGGCGGCAACGCGCCCTTCCTCGTCTTCGCCGACGCCGACCTCGACGCGGCTGTCGAGGGGGCCATGATCGCGAAGATGCGCAACATGGGCGAGGCCTGCACGGCGGCCAACCGCTTCCTGGTCCACGAGGACGTCGCCGACGACTTCGCCTCGAGGTTCGCCGCCAAGATGGCCGAGCAGACGCTGGGGCGCGGCACCGAGGACGGTGTCGACGTCGGCCCGCTCATCGACCAGAAGGCGCTCGACAAGGTCTCCGAGCTGGTCGAGGACGCGAAGCAGCGCGGCGCCGGCATCGCCACCGGCGGTTCGACCACCGGCGGGGCGGGCTACTTCTTCCAGCCCACCGTCATCACCGACGTGCCGGCCGACGCCGAGCTGATGCGCGAGGAGGTCTTCGGACCCGTCGCGCCGATCGCGACCTTCTCCGACGACGCCAAGGCGGTGCAGATGGCCAACGACACCGAGTACGGCCTGGTCGCCTACGCCTACACCACCGATCTCGGTCGGATGATCCGCGTCAGCGAGGCGTTGGAGTTCGGGATGGTCGGCATCAACCAGGGCATCGTGTCGAACCCCGCGGCACCGTTCGGTGGCGTGAAGGCCTCCGGCTTCGGTCGCGAGGGTGGCCCCGAGGGCATCGACGAGTACCTCGCGGTGAAGTACGTCGGCATCGCCCCCTGACGCTCGCCCTCCGCGCCGCGCTGGCGGCAACAACGGACTTTGTCCGTTTCTGTCCCCCTCCTTTGGGGGGAACGACGCTGGAGCCACCCCGAAAAGGTGGCCGAGCCCGGTGCGCCGGCGCTACGTTCGCGGCGCGTCGGTGGCTCACCGTCTCAGCGTGAGCCCGACGCTCCCGGACCACCTGGTGGGTGGGTGGGGAGTCCTGTCCGCGAGGGCGGGGCTCCCCTCGGGTCCTCTCCGACGAGCTGCCACGGCAGCGTCAGCAGCAGCGCCCACGTGGTGCAGAGCACGCCCACCACGACGACGACGTACACCGGCCAGGGCCCGAAGAGGTCCAGCAGCGAGGCCGAGGCCGGTGTGGCGTTGAGGTAGCCGTAGTTGGTGTCGGCCACCACGTTGAAGACGTACGCCGACGCCGCCCACGTCAGCGTCGCGGCCACGGCGAACCGGTAGCCCCGCCAGGTCGGCCGCATCCCCAGCCCCCAGGTCAGGTAGACCGCCGACCACACCACGAGGAAGTGCAGCGTCCAGAAGCCGAAGAAACGCGGGTGCGGGAACGCCTCGGCCAGGCTCGGCGTGAGCACCCCCTGCATCGTCAGCGTGAGGCCGACGTAGTAGACGAAGGCGGTCGCCCGAGGCGACCGGGTCCACAGCGCGACGACGGCCGCCACGGTCGCCACGTCGCACAGCTGGAAGGGCAGCGAGGTGTCGACGTCGAAGTCGTCGGGCGTGAGCTGGTAGGCCTGCATCCCCACGGCGACCAGGCCCAGCACCACGGCGAGACGGCGTCGTCCACGCTCCTCGGCCGGGGTGTCCCGGTGCCGCCGGCCCCACGCCACCACGACCACCAGACCGACCAGGAACACCCCCAGCAGCACCAGGTGCTGGGAGCCGAAGGTGTCGAAGCGAGCCGTCGCCTGCAGGGTCACGTGACCATGGTGCCTGCTCGGCTGTGTGCGACGCTGCGTCGATGGGCGCGAGGACGACGAGGACGACGAGGGCACGCGGGTCCCGGCCCGACCAGGTCAGGCGCGCAGCTTGTCCCACCGGGCCTGCAACGAGTCACGTCGGTGCCCGTTGCCGTGCAGGTGGACGTACTGCTCGCCGTAGCGGACCAGCAACGCGTCGTCGAGCCTCCGGACCGCTCCGGGCGGGTAGCGGTAGGCCATCCGCTCGGCCACCTCGTCGGCGTCCACGCTGTCCAGCAACGCCTCGAGCTCCTCGACCGAGGTGATGCCGAGCTCGAGCAGCAGGCCCGAGATCCACGTGTAGTGGTCCGGTCGCGACCAGCCGGCCTCGCGGTAGCGCTCGGTCAGGAACGTCGCGAGGTCCTCGCCCCCGATCCGCGGGTCGTCGTCGACGCCACCGATCTGGCGCAGCGTGCCGGTGCGCCGCAATGCCTCGTGGATGGCGGAGAACTCCCGGTCGGCCAGCTCCAGGAGCCCTGCCGCCAGGGTGAACCGTCGGTCCAGCTCGGGCGCCTGGTCGTCGGGGATCTCGCCCTTGTAGCGCATCGCGTGCTCGAACTCGGCCCAGGCGTGCTGCAGCACCGTGCGGACCTGGATCTGCGCCGAGCGCTCGTCGGTGGCCTCGACCAGCAGGTGCCGGCTGGCGTAGCCGAAGCGGCCCTCGCTGGCCGTCTCCCTGCCCATGTCACGGTCGTCGAGGACCGTCAGGGCGTCGTGCAGGAGGCCCGCCACGGCGGCGACGTCGCGCCGCAGGTAGGTGATGACGCGCACGCCCACGACGTCGGTGATCTGGGTCAGCGGGTCGGTGAACACCGGCCGACCCGCGGCCTCCCGGTGCGCCTTGGCCGCGAAGGACGCCACGCTCTTCGGGCGCCCGGTGACACTGAGGTAGTTGATGCCGGCGTCGTCGAGCAGCGCGGTCACCAGCTCGACGTAGGCGTCGGTGGAGCGCGTCACCTCCTCGAAGCCCGCGGCGTACGTCGCCACCGCTCCACGCAGCGCGTCGGCGTGGTCGAGGCTCGCCCGGGGGCGTCGGGCGCGGGGCTCGGGTGCGTGGTCCGACGGCAGTGTCGGGGTCACGATCGCGCCCGAGCCCGCGTCGCCGTACACCGTGATGTCGTCCGGGCGACGCGCGGCGAAGAGCGCGACGTAGGCGCAGACCACCGCGTCCACCTGGTCCTCGGCCACCCGCAGCTCGCTCTTGCGGCCGGCGGCCTCGATGAGCGCCACCAGCGCGTTCCACTCCGGGTGGTCGCCGAGGTGCATGGCGGGCGAGGCGTCGGCCAACCCTTCGAGCAGCGCCGTGAGCGTCAGCAGCTCGCTGCGCATCGAGTCCAGCGAGCGGCCCTTCTTGTTCTTGTACTTCAGCGTCCGGCCGAGCCGGAAGAGAGCGACCGTGGCCGCGTGCGGGTAGACCTCCACGGCGCGCCGCGAGCGGGTCGGGACGGGATCCATGTCGAGGTCGAACCGGTCGGCCAGCGCCGCCCCCCGCGGCACGCCGGCGAACTCGGGCTTTCCCCGGTTCGACGGGTGGGCGCCGGCGTCGAAGCGCGCGAAGTCACGGTTGAGCGCCGCCTCCGCGGGACGGTTGCCGGTGTCGTTGGTGACGACCAGCGGGGCGTCGATCGCCACCACGCACGGTCCCTCGACGTACGGCGCCAGCGCGGCGTCGATGTCCTCGTCGCTGCGCTGCGCCGACACGTGGACGAGCGCACCACCCCCGTCGAGGACGGCCAGCCCCGACGGGCTGCGGCGTCCCCAGGCCAGGTCCACTCCGACGGCGTACATGGCCCCACCCTGCCGCACCGACCCCACCGCTGCGGCATCGACCGCGCCGCTCGGGCGGGAGTTGGCCCGCGGGGCTAGCGTCGGTCGAGGACGCGCGCCCGCGCGGACGGCCCCGCGATCCCGCCGGAGGAACCATGGAGCTCGACGGAGCGCGCGTACTGGTGGCCGGAGCGAGCGGCGCGCTGGGCGGACAGCTCGCCGACGCCCTGCGCGAGCGCGGGGCGACGGTCGTGGCCGGCGGCCGCGACGCCGACCGGCTCCGCGACGTCGCCGAGCGCTGCGGCACCGACCCGGTGACCTTCGACGCCGTCGACGTCGACTCCTGCACCGCTGCCGTGGACGCTGCGGCCAGGGCACTGGGAGGGCTCGACGCCATTCTCGTGACCGTGGGAGTGGCCGGTTTCGGCCGCGCCCTGGACACCGAGCCGGCCGTCTCCGAGGAGCTCTTCGCCGTCGACGTGCTCGGCCCGATGGCGCTGGTGAGGGCTGCGGCGCGCCACCTGGGCGAGGGCGGCACCGTCGCGGTGTTCTCCGCGATCCTCGCCGACCTGCCGACGGCGGGGATGGCCGACTACTCGGCAGCCAAGTCCGCCCTGTCGACCTGGCTGCAGGTCCTGCGCCGCGAGGAGCGCAAGCGGTTCACCGTGCTCGACGTGCGCCCGCCCCACCTCGACACCGGTCTCGAGACCCGCGCCCTGGCCGGCGAGCCCCCGCGGCTCCCCGCGCCGATGCCCGGGGGAGACGTCGTGACCCTGGTCGTCCGGGCCCTCGAGCAGGGCGCGTCCGAGATCGTGTTCGACCGCGCCGAGGGCGGCCTCGTCGTCCGCTGACCTGAGGGGCCGCTTCAGCGGGTCTCGTCGTCCTCCCGGGCCTCGCGCTCGGCCTCCTCGCGGGCCTCCTGCTCCTGCTGCTCCTCCCGGACCGCGACGATCTCGGCCGCTACGTCGGGATCGGAGACCGTGCCCGGGGGGCCCTTCACCTCGTCAGGAACCTCGTCGGGCGGGGTCCGGGCCACCACGACCTCGTTCACGTAGCGCAGCACGACCGCCAGCACCGCCGCCACGGGGACGGCGAAGAAGGCGCCCGTGACCCCGAACAGCGTCGATCCGAGCACGATCGAGAGCAGCACCACCGCCGCGTGCAGGTCCAGGCTGCGGCCCTGGAGCCACGGCAGCAGCACGTTGCCCTCGAGCTGCTGCACCACCAGCACGCTGGCGAAGATGATGAGCGCCGCGATCCAGCCGCTGGAGACCAGCGCCACCAGGACCGCGAGGGCACCGACGGTGACCGCGCCGATGATCGGGGCGAACGCGGCGAAGAACGTCAGCACCGCGAGAGGGATCGCCAGCGGGACACCGACCACGAGCAGAGCGGTCCCGATGAGGACCGCGTCGATGGCTCCGACGAGCGCCTGGGTGCGGACGAAGGTCCCGAGCGTCAGCCAGGACCGCGAGCCGACCTCGACGACGTGCGTGCCGGTCCGCGCACCCAGGACTCCGCCGAACCAGGGCAGGAAGCGGTCGCCGTCCTTGAGGAAGAAGAACGACAGCACGAGCGTGAGGATGGCGTTGATCAGGAAGGTGGTGGCCGCGCCGAGCCCGACCAGGACGCCGGCGGTGATGGTCGCCGCGCTGGACTCCAGCCGCTCCTGGGCGGTGCGCACCACGTCGTTGACCTGGGCCTCGGTGGCCAGTTTGCTGTCGGTCACCCAGCTCTGCACCGTGACCAGCCCTTCCGAGGCGCTCTCGGCGATCTCGGTGGCCTGGGTGCCGATGGAAGGGGCCAGCAGGTAGAAGCCGCCGAAGACCACGGCGATGGTGAGGAGCAGGACGACCGCGGCGGCCAGCGCCGGCGGGAAGCCGAAGCGCGTGCGCAGCTTGCGGGCCGGCGGCTCGAGCGCCGAGGTCAGCACCAGGGCCAGGACGACCGGCAGGATGACGCTCCACAGCGCCGCGAAGACCTGGCCGACGACGTAGGCACCGACCAGGATGATGATCCAGCGCAGCGCCCAGGTCGAGAGCCAGCGGACCCCGACGCCGAGCACCTCCTCGCGCGTCGGGGCGCCGGGGGCCTCCCCGGCCGATTCACTGAGCAGGTTCGACATGCCGCCCATCGTGCCCTAGTCCGTCGGCGTGACTGGTGAGGCACTACGACGTACGTGGCACGTGAGCGCTGCGGGGTGGCGCGCGATCTGACGCACAATGGCTGAATGACGCGGGGCGACAGCACCACACCGGACAGGAACAGCATCGACGAGCTGCTGGCGCGGGCGCGGGCGCGACTGGTGCGGCTCACCGCCGAGCAGTCGCACCGGGCCCAGCAGGACGGAGCGGTGCTCGTCGACATCCGACCCGAGGCCAATCGGGGGCTGGAGGGTCACCTTCCGGGCGCGGTGGTGATCGAGCGGACGGTGCTGGAGTGGCGGCTCGACCCGGCCAGCGACGCCCGGCTCCCGCTGGCCTCCTACGACCTCCACGTGATCGTGGTGTGCAACGAGGGCTACTCCTCGAGCCTCGCGGCCACGATGCTGCAGGACCTCGGCATCGCCGGCGCCACCGACATGGTCGGGGGTTACCGGGCGTGGAAGGCGGCCGGCCTCCCCACCACGACGGGCTCGACGCCGACACCGGCCGACACGTGACGCGGCCCCCGGCCTGAGGAGTACTCAGGCCAGGGGCCGTCCCAGTCGCGTCCACCTCAACGTGCGCGAGGGGGGAGTTGAACCCCCACGTCCTTTCGGACACACGGACCTGAACCGTGCGCGTCTGCCTATTCCGCCACTCGCGCGTGAAGCGAGCCAAGGCTAACCCACGTGGGGGAGCCGTCCCAAACCGAGGTGGGCCGATACGATCGAATGGTCCTGCCCCCCGGTGGGTAGGACGTGTCGCGGGCCCGTCCCGGTCACCACACGCTCCGACGAGACGGAAAGGAGGCGCCATGGGCATGCTGCAGCGGTTCGAGAACCGGCTGGAGCAAGCTGTCTCGGGTGCCTTCGCCAAGGCGTTCCGCAGTGCCGTGCAGCCAGTCGAGCTGGCCGCTGCCCTGCAACGCGAGGTGGACAACTCCGCGCAGATCCTCTCGCGCAACCGGAGGCTCGTCCCCAACACGTTCCAGATCGATCTGTCCGCGATGGACTACGACCGGCTCGTGCCCTACGAGCAGACGTTGACCACCGAGCTGATCGACCTGCTCCGCGAGCACGCCGAGGACCAGCACTACGTCTTCGCCGGGCCGGTCTCGATCGACTTCGACCAGGCCGACGACCTGGTCACCGGACGCTTCCGTGTCCGTAGCCGGGCCGCCGCGCAGGTCTCCTCCTCGGTCACGGGCAGCAACCGCAGCGTCCGCGCCGCGGGCGCGGCCCTGGTCGTCAACGGCAGCCGCCACGCCCTCACCCCACCCGGGCTGGTCGTGGGCCGCGGCTCCGAGGCCGACGTCCGCATCAACGACCCCGGCGTGAGCCGTCGGCACGCGGAGTTCCGCGTCACCACCCACGGCGACGCGACCACGGTCTCGGTGGTCGACCTCGGCTCCACCAACGGCACCCTGGTCGGCAAGCGACGCGTCGACGAGGCCGACCTCACCGACGGCACCACCGTCCGCATCGGCAACACCGACATCGTGGTCCGGCTCGGGCCCGAGGGTCGCCGTACGGACGGGAAGGTCTGACCCGCCGATGCAAGAGCTCACCCTCGTGCTCATCCGCTTCGCCTACCTGGCGATCCTGTGGGTCTTCGTGCTCGGCGCGATCTCGGTCATCCGCTCCGACATGTTCGGCGCCCGCGCCGACACCGCCCCCTCCACCGGCCGACGCGACAAGCGCGCCGCGGCCAAGCAGTCCAAGCAGTCGCGCAAGGCCTCGAAGCCCGCGCGCGGCACGCCCTCGCAGGTCGTCATCGTCGACGGGCCCAGCGCCGGCTTCTCGGTGTCGCTGGACGACGTGCCGATCCTCATCGGACGCGGACCGGACGCCGGGATCCGCCTCGACGACGACTACGTCTCGACCCGGCACGCGCGCATCGGGCGCTCCGAGGACACCTGGTACGTCGAGGACCTCGGCTCGACCAACGGCACCTACATCGGCACCCACCGCCTCACCCAGGCCACCGCCATCCAGCTCGGCTCGAAGGTCCGCGTCGGCAAGACCACCCTCGAGCTGAAGAAGTAGCCGATGACCGACACCCCCCAGGACCAGCCGCACGACCAGCCGCACGACCGGGCACGGGCCCCGGCACTGCGCCTGCGCTTCGCCGCGCTCAGCGACGTGGGCCGCCACCGCAAGGACAACCAGGACTCCGGCTACGCCAGCGAACGGCTGCTGGTCGTCGCCGACGGCGTCGGCGGCGCTGCCTTCGGTGACGTGGCCAGCTCGACCGCGGTCCAGCTGCTGCGCAAGCTCGACGACGAGCCCACCGACGAGATGCTGCCGCTGCTCGCCGGCGCGGTCCACCGGGTGCACGACAGGCTGGCCGAGCTCGTCGAGAACGACAAGGAGCTCGACGGCACCAGCACCACCGTCACGGCGGCGATGTTCGACGGCCGGCAGCTCGGGTTCGCGCACGTCGGCGACAGCCGTGCCTACCTGCTGCGAGGCGGCGAGCTGCGTCAGCTCACCGCTGACCACACCTTCGTCCAGACCCTCATCGACGAGGGCCGCATCACCGAGGCCGAGGCCAAGGTCCACCCGCACCGCAACATCATCCTGCGGGCCGTCGACGGCGTCCACGACACCGAGCCCGACCTCTTCCACCTCGCGCTCGAGACCGGCGACCGCCTCCTGCTGTGCTCAGACGGCTGCACCGGCGGCGTCGACGACGCCGGCATCGCGCACCTGCTCGGCGAGGGCAACGTCGACTCGGCCGCCCTCACGCTGGTGCAGGCGGCGCTCGACGGAGGCTCGACCGACAACGTGACCGTGGTGGTGGCCGAGGTCGTGACCGCCGACGCGCCCGACGACCCCGACCTCGCCGCCGCGACGACGGGGCCGATGCTGGTCGGCGCCGCCGCCGCCCAGCCCCGTCGGGGCGCCGGCTCCGGTGCCGGTGGCGCCGGCAGGGGCATGTTCCGGCGCCAGAGCGACACCGACGAGATCGACCCGGTCCCGGACGCCCTCTCGACCGAACCGGTCGACCCCGAGGAGCTGCGCTACGCCCCCCGGCCCCCCCGACGCTTCCTCGCCGTCAGGCGACTGGCCCTCGTGCTCGTTCCTCTCATCCTGTTGGCGGGGGGGATCGTCTTCGGCTACATCTGGTCGCAGAACCAGTACTACGTGGCGGCCGCCGGCGACCGGGTCGCCATCTACCAGGGCGTCCAGATGGACCTGCCGCTGGTGAGCCTCTCCTCGGTCCACCAGGACAGCGACGTCGTCGTCGCCGAGCTGCCCTGCTTCGACCAGGAGCAGGTGCAGGCCGGCATCGTGGCAGGCGACCTGACCGCGGCCGAGCGCATCGTGACGAACCTCGAGGAGCGGGCGGCCCGGCAGCGCGAGCAGGCCGAGGCCGACGCCCGTCGCGAGGCCCGCCAGGCCGCCGAGGAGGCGCGGAAGCAGAACCGGACCGGCGGCAGCAACGGCGGCAACGACATCGAGCCCACCCCCTCCCCCTCCCCGACCGAGGTCGACGCCACCGTCGACTGCACGGAGACAGGGACCGCCACCGGGGCCGCGTCGTGAGCGCCGCCAACGCCTCGCCGGGCTTCGTCCACCGCCGGCGCCGCGGCGCCGAGCTGATGCTCCTTCTGCTCGCGCTGGCCGTCGGCGTCGGGGCGTACGCCGCGGTGGGGCTCGGCGTGAAGGACGAGCTGCCCGCCGACATGATCGGCTACTCGATCTGGCTGGCCGCCCTGGCCCTCGCCGCCCACGTGGTCGTGCGCTGGGTGGCGCCGTGGTCCGACCCCGTGCTGCTGCCGGTCGTGACGGCGCTCAACGGGCTCGGCCTGGCGATGATCTACCGCATCGACCTGGCCTCGGACACCAACCTGTCGGCCAAGCAGCTGATGTGGACCACGCTCGGCGTCGTGCTGTTCGCCGGGGTGCTGATCGTGCTGCGCGACCACCGCCGGTTGCAGGCGTTCACCTACACCATCGGACTGCTCTCGATCTTCCTGCTGCTGCTGCCGATGATCCCCGGCCTGGGCAAGGAGATCAACGGCGCCCGCATCTGGATCGGCATCGGCGGATTCTCCTTCCAGCCCGGTGAGGTGGCCAAGATCTGCCTGGTGGTCGCCTTCGCCGGCTATCTCGTGCTCCACCGCGACGCGCTGGCGCTGGCCGGGCGCCGCTTCGCGGGCATCGACCTGCCCCGAGGTCGCGACCTGGGGCCGATCCTGGCGATGTGGCTGGTCAGCCTCATGATCCTCGTCGGCCAGCGCGACCTCGGCTCCAGCCTGCTGTTCTTCGGCCTCTTCCTGGTCATGCTCTACATCGCGACCGAGCGGGCCGGGTGGCTCGTGGTCGGGTCGGTGCTGTTCGTCGGGGGCGCACTCACGGCCTTCTCGCTCTTCAGCCATGTGCAGACCCGGGTCAACGGCTGGCTCGACCCGTTCTCCGACACCGGCACCTTCGGCCAGATCGTGCAGGGGCTCTACGGCATGGCCTGGGGCGGGCTCGTCGGCCGCGGGCTCGGCCAGGGTGAGCCCTGGCGCATCCCCTTCGCCTACTCCGACTTCATCATCGCCTCGATCGCCGAGGAGCTCGGGCTGACCGGCCTCATCGCCACCCTGCTGCTCTTCGGGCTGGTCGTCGAGCGGGCGCTGCGCACGGCCCTCATCTGCCGCGACGGCTTCGGCAAGCTGATGGCGGCCGGGTTCGGGGTCGCCTTCGCCCTCCAGGTGTTCGTCGTCGTCGGCGGCGTCACCCGGCTCATCCCGCTGACCGGCCTCACCACCCCGTTCATGTCCTACGGCGGCTCCTCGCTGATCGCCAACTGGGTGCTGGTCGCCCTGCTGCTGCGCATCAGCGACCACGCCCGTCGACCCGCCCCCGACGTGGAGCCCGAGGGGATGGCCGAGAACGACCAGACCGAGGTCGTGGTGCTGCGATGAACACCCCCATCCGCCGCATGGCCGTGCTGTGCCTGGTGCTGTTCCTGGCGCTGCTGCTCAACGCCACGTGGGTGCAGTACGTCCAGGCCGGCAGCCTCAACGACCGCAACGACAACCGCCGGGTCCGCGACGCGGAGTTCTCCCGCGAGCGCGGCGCGATCCTGGTCAACGGCAACCCGGTCGCCCAGAGCGTGCCGGTCGACGACCAGTTCAAGTACCAGCGGCGCTACCCGCAACCGTTGAAGTACGCCCACCTCACCGGGTTCTTCTCCTACATCTACGGCGCCACCGCCGTGGAGTCGAACCAGAACACCGTGCTGTCGGGCAGCGACCCCCGCTTCTTCGTCAACCGGCTCGTCGACACGCTCAGCAACAAGCAGCCCGAGGGCGGGTCGGTGTCGCTGACGGTCGACCCGGCGGCCCAGAGCGCCGCCTTCGACGGCATCCAGGCGCTCGGTCCCGACACCCAGGCGGCGGTGGTGGCGCTCGAGCCCTCCACCGGCAGGATCCTGGCGATGGTCTCCAACCCGACCTACGACCCCAACAGGATCGCCTCGCACGACCTCGAGCAGAGCCAGACCGACTACCAGCGACTCATCGAGGACCCGGCCAAGCCGATGTTCAACCGCGCGATCCAGGAGGTCTATCCCCCCGGGTCGACCTTCAAGCTGGTCACCGCGGCAGCGGCCCTCGAGAGCGGCGACTACGACCCCGACTCCCAGGTCGACGGGCGCGCGACGTACCGCCTGCCCGACACCAGCGTCGACGTGCCCAACGACAGCGGCAGCAGCTGTGGCGGCGACCGCATCACGCTGACCCAGGCCCTGCAGGTCTCCTGCAACGTGGCGTTCCTCCGGCTCGGCAACGAGCTCGGCGCGGAGGCCATGACGGAGCAGGCCGAGAAGTTCGGCTTCGGTCAGCGCTACCTCAGCGGGCTCGGCGCCCAGGCGGTCAGCGTCTTTCCCGAGGAGCTCAACGAGCCCAACACCGCGTTGAGCGCGATCGGCCAGTTCGAGGTGGCCGCCACCCCGCTGCAGATGGCGCTGACCACCGCGACCATCGCCAACAACGGCCAGGGCATGCGGCCCTACCTGGTCGACGAGGTGCGCGCCCCCGACCTCAGCGTGCTGGAGAAGACCTCCGAGGAGGAGATGCCGGACCGGGCGATGTCCTCGACCTCGGCCAGCCTGCTCACCCAGATGATGGTCGAGACCGTCGACCAGGGCACCGCGAACCCCGCCGCGATCCCCGACATCAAGGTGGCCGGCAAGACCGGCACCGCTCAGAGCGCTGCCGATCGCAACCCCTACGCCTGGTTCGTCTCCTTCGCGCCGGCCGACAACCCCGAGGTCGCGGTGGCCGTGCTGGTGCAGGACGCCGGGGTGGAGCGCGACGCCATCAGCGGCGGTGGCCTGGCCGCGCCCATCGCCAAGAGCGTGATGGAAGCCGTGATCGGCCCGTGACGTCGCTGATGCACCCGCGCTACCACCAGGACCGCCTCATCGCGGTCGGCGGGATGGGCGAGGTCTGGGAGGCCACCGACACCGTCCTGCAGCGGAAGGTCGCGCTCAAGGTGCTCAAGAAGGAGTACGCCGACGACGCGACGTTCCGGGCCCGCTTCGACGCCGAGGCGAAGCACGCGGCGGCGCTGAGCCACCCCAACGTCGCCGGTGTCCTCGACTACGGCGAGGTCCCCGGCGGGGCACCCGGCGAGCCGGACCGCCCCTACCTGGTCATGGAGCTGGTCCGGGGCGAGCCGCTGTCCACCTTGCTCAAGGGAGGCCGGGCGCTGGACCCGCTCCGTGCCGCCGAGCTCATCGCCCAGGCCGCCACCGGCATCCACGCCGCGCACCGGCTCGGGATCGTCCACCGCGACGTCAAGCCCGGCAACCTGCTGGTCACCCCCGGGGGCCAGGTCAAGGTCACCGACTTCGGGATCGCCCGAGCCGCGGACGCCGTGCCCCTCACCCTGACCGGGCAGGTGATCGGAACCCCCCACTACCTCTCCCCCGAGCAGGCCGAGGGCAAGGAGGCGACGCCGGCCAGCGACGTCTACGCGCTCGCGGTGGTGCTCTACGAATGCCTCGCCGGGCAGCGACTCTTCACCTCCGACAGCCCCGTGGGGGTGGCGCTCGCCCACGTGCGTGACCCCGCTCCCGAGCTGCCCGGCAGCATTCCCGCGGCCTTGCGCGCAGTCGTCGCCCAGTCGCTGTCGAAGGACCCCGCCGCCCGACCAGAGAGCGCCGCGGCGCTCGCCGAGATCCTGCGCGGCGACCTCGACGACGTGACCCGGGTGGCGCCCGCCGCCGCAGCAGCCGGTGCAGCAACCGTCGCGGCGACGGCCGTGGCCCCCGCCCCGTCCGCGCAGTCGCTGACGACCGACCCACCGTCGATCGATCACTCCACGTCCGCTGCCTCGACGCGACGCCGCCGGTCACGGCGTCCCTCACCCCTCGTCCTGGGGTTGATCGCCATCGCGCTGCTGGTGCTCGGCCTGTGGGCGGCTTCCGCGCTGCTCGGTGGTGAGGACGAGCCGACTGCCGAGACCCCGACCGCGGGGGCCACGGCCGAGGAGCCGGCGCCCGAGCCCTCGGCGCCCGCGGCCTCCGAGCCCGCGCCGAGCGAGTCCTCCGAGGAGGCCACCCCCACTGAGGCGGCGCCGAGCGAGACCGAGCCGGAGACCGTCACGGTCGACGAGGGCGACTACCTCGGAGACCCGGTCGACGACGCGGAGCAGGCGCTCGAGGACCTCGGCCTCAAGCCCAAGAAGGAGAAGGTCGACAACCCCGGAGACGAGGAGGAGGACACGGTCGCCTCCGTCTCCCCCACCGGGGAGCTCGAGCCGGGCACCGAGGTCACCCTCGAGTACTACGACAAGCCCGCCGAGGAGCCGGAGGTCGAGGTCGAGCCCGGGAACTCGGGCGACGCCGGGCAGAACGGCAACAGCGAGCAGGGCGGTGGGTGAGCGTGTCCGACGACACCGCGCCTGAGGTCCGCGTCGGCGGCCGCTACGTCATCGGTGAGCTCCTCGGTCGGGGCGGGATGGCGGAGGTGCGCCACGGCACCGACGTCCGCCTGGGCCGCACCGTGGCGGTCAAGCGCCTGCGCACCGACCTGGCCACCGACCCCACGTTCCAGGCCCGCTTCCGCCGTGAGGCGCAGGCAGCCGCCGGGCTGAACCACCCCAACATCGTGTCGGTCTACGACACCGGCGAGGAGATGGCGCCCGACGGCAGCCACGTCCAGCCCTACATCGTCATGGAGTACGTCCAGGGCCGCACGCTGCGCGACGTGCTCAACGACGGTCGCAAGCTGCTGCCCGAGCGGGCGCTGGAGATCACCGCCGGCGTGCTGGCCGCCCTCGACTCCAGCCACCGTGCCGGCATCGTCCACCGTGACATCAAGCCGGCCAACGTCATGCTGACCCCGACCGGTGACGTGAAGGTGATGGACTTCGGCATCGCCCGGGCCATCGCCGACGGCACCTCGACGATGACGCAGACGTCCGCGGTCGTCGGCACGGCGCAGTACCTCTCGCCCGAGCAGGCCCGCGGCGAGACCGTCGACTCACGCAGCGACGTCTACTCCACCGGTTGCCTGCTCTACGAGCTGCTCACCGGCCGGCCCCCGTTCGTCGGTGACAGCCCCTTCTCGGTGGCCTACCAGCACGTGCGCGAGGTGGCCGAACCGCCGCGAACGCACAACCCCGAGCTGCCCGAGGAGCTCGACGCCATCACCATGAAGGCGTTGGCGAAGAAGGTCGAGGACCGCTACCAGAGCGCTGCGGAGATGCGAGCGGACATCCAGCGCTATCTCGACGGGCAGCCGGTCGACGCCCCGACCGCGGTGGCCGCGGCCGCTCCCGTCGTGGCGGCGGCCGAGCCGGAGACCTCGATCTTCCGTCCCTCCGACGACGAGGAGGACTACGAGGAGGAGCCTCGCAAGCGGCGCTGGCCGCTGGTGCTCGGGATCGTGCTGGTGCTGGCACTGCTGGCCGGCGGCATCGCCCTGGCTGCCACCCTCATGGGCTCGGAGCCGGACGTCCCCGTCCCCGACGTCTCCGACCAGACCCTCAACCAGGCCCGGCGCACCCTCGACGAGTCCGGTCTCGTGCTGGGCGACGTCGACCGGGAGCCCTCCGACGTCCAGCAGGGCCTGGTCGTCGACCAGGACCCAGGCGCCGACGCGTTGATCGCCGAGGGTGCCGAGGTCGACGTGGTGATCTCCGCCGGGGCCGAGACCACGAGCGTCCCCTACCTCCTGGAGGACACCCGGGACGAGGCCGAGCAGAAGCTCGACGACCGCGGCCTGGTCGGCGACTTCGAGGAGGCCGACTCCACCGCACCGGCCGGGACCGTCATCCGCACCACGCCCAACGCCGACACCCCGATCGAGGTCGGGGGGACGGTGACGGTCGTGCTCTCCCTCGGACCGATCGAGGTGCCCGGGGTCGTGGGCCGCACGGAGGGCCGGGCCAGCGCGACCCTGGACCGTGCCGGCCTCGAGGTCGAGGTCGTCGAGGACAGCACCACCCCCTCCGAGCCAGGCCAGGTGCTCGCGCAGGACCCCGAGGCCGGCGCCGAGGTGGCCCGCGGCTCCACGGTGCGGATCACGGTCTCGCGCTACGAGGAGCCCACACCCACCCCGACCCCGACCCCGACCGAGACCCCGACGGAGACCCCGACCGAGACCCCGACGGAGACGCCCACCGAGACGGAGAGCGCGTCCCCCGACGACCCGGACGACGACGGACCCGGAGGTGGGCCCGGGGCCGGCCCCGGGGGTGGGCCCGGGGGTGGACCCGGAGCAGCGGCGGTCAGGACGTGCCCAGCCGCGGCGGGCTCGGCGTACTGCAGGTCGGTCGAGCCTTCGTACGCCGGGGCCTGGACCATCGCCTCGGGGATGACCTCCCAGCCCAGTCCGTAGTCGGCGACCGACTGCAGGTAGGCGCGGAGGTAGTCGCTGTCGCCCAGCGACCCCACCATGGTCGCGGAGTCCCCGATGGCCGAGATCTCGTACGGCGGCGAGTACGGCACGCCGTGGAGGATCACGGTGTTGCCGACGCACTTGATCCCGGTCGTGGAGATGACCCGCTGGCCCTGGATCGTCATGGCCTCGGCGCCGCCGGCCCACATCGCGTTGACGACCGCCTGGATGTCCTGCTGGTGCACGATCGCGTTCTCGACGTCGTCCCCGGCCTCGGCGCGACCCTTCTCGGGGGCGTCGTCGAGCACCACGGTGAGTCCCGGCCCCTCCACCGCCCGCATGCCCGCCGGGTCGGCGAGGCGGGCCGCCTGCTCCTCCAGACGTGTCAGCTGGGCGCTCTCCAGCCCGTCGCTCAGGTCGTCGACGTCGGCGTTGAGGTCGGTGATCTCCTGCTGGAGGACCTCGACGCGTTGGCTCTGCTGCTGAGCGAGGTCGGCGAGGGACTCGAAGCGCTCGGGCCGCAGGTCGGTGCCGTCGCTGTTGACGGCGCTCGCGACCATCAGCATCCCGGCCCCCGCGAACGCGAGCGGCTTGGCCACTCGCCACGCGGCGTGGCGGTCGCCCCGGGTCTCGGCTCGCCGCCGTGCGGCGCGGCCGCAGACGCTTGAAGGCCTCGGGGGCGCCACCGACGCCCCGGGGTCGTTCTGCCACGCTGCTGCCTCCAGAGGTCGCTTCCGCCGGTCGGGCCCGGTGGTGCACGGCCGCACGCCCCGTCCCGACTACGCTAGCCGACGCGACCTAGCCGGCCCGCTCGTCGCAGCACCGAGAGCATCGTGCCCGTCTTCGGAGGAGAACCCGTGTCCCAGCCCCGCCCCACCGCAATGCCGCCCGAGCCGAAGGGTGCCTCGATCTCGGTGGTGCGGATGGCGATCGTCGCCGTCCTCGTCGTGGCCGGCATCGCCTGGGTGAGCTACTACCTGGCCTCCGCGCTGGACTCGGGCAAGCCGGCCTGGATGGCCGACCTCGGCGACTGGAACTTCCTCATCGGGTTCGGCGCGATCTTCCTCGGCCTGGCGCTCTCGGCTCACCCCCGCTCGCCGCTCGGCCGCGGCCGCGGGGTCGTCGTCGGGATGCTCGGCTGCTTCCTCGTCGGGCTGATCTGGATCGTCATCTACTACGTGACCGGCCAGGACCTGGACCTGCCGGTGATCAGCGAGCTCGGCAACTACAACCTGCTCGTCGGGATCGGCTTCATGGCGACCGGGTTCGTCTTCGCCACGCGCTGGGAGTGACCCGAGTTCTCCCCAGCTGTGGACACACCTGGGGACAATGACACCGGTGTAGTTTCTCCACAGTAGTTATCCCCAATGTGGATAACTTCGCAGTAGGCCGGGCACGCGCAGCGCGGCCCCAGGGGACGACAGCCCCGTCAGGATCTCTTGTCCCCGGGAGGTCCGCGGCGCAAACCCGGGTGACCTCAGCCGCGCCGGACCGGTCTGGACCAGCCGGTCCACCGGACCAGTCGCCCAGGCCGGCGCTCACGCGGTCGATCAAGCCGGTCGACCAGGCCGGTCGATCAGGCCGGTCGATCAGGTCAGCACGAGCGTGCGCAGCGCGATCGCCGCCAGGGTGGCGACACCGACGAGGGTCAGGCCGCCCACCTGCCACAGGGTGCGCCGCTCGCGGGGCGCGTAGACGAGCACCGTGCCGATGACCAGGCCGCCGACGAACCCGCCGAGGTGGCCCTGCCAGGAGATGAAGCTCGCGCCCAGCACCGTGATGACCACGTTGATGAGCACCAGGGTCAGCAGCGACTGCACGTCGCCCTTGACCTTCACCGCGACCACCAGCAGCGCCGCCATGAGTCCGAAGAGGGCGCCCGAGGCGCCGATGGTGATCGAGTTGGTCGCCGACAACCAGTAGACGGCGGCCGAGCCCACCAAGCCCGACATGAGGTAGAGCGCCAGGAACCGGGCGCGCCCGAGCAGCAGCTCGAGCTGGGGCCCGAGGATGAACAGCGCCAGCATGTTGAAGCCGATGTGCCAGACCTCGACGTGGGTGAACATCGAGGTCACCGGTTGCCACCACGCCCCCGCGGCCACGCCGTCGACCACGGTGGGCCGCCCGTCGATGACGAGGCCGGCCTGCAACGGGATGAGCGCGAGCTTCGACAGCAGCACGCTGCTGACGCCGCCCGCGGCGAGCACCAGCACGAAGACGCTGACGTTGATCGCGATGAGCACCTGGGTGACCGCCCCCGGTCGGGTCGGTCGCGTCCCGCCGTACGCCGTGCGCGCCTGGCGGGTGGCCTTCGCCCCCTCCGCGACGCAGTCGGGGCACTGGAAACCCACCGCGGCCGAGCGCATGCAGTCCGGGCAGATGGGTCGCTCGCACCGCTGGCAACGGATGTAGGTCTCCCGGTCGGCGTGCCGGTAGCACGTCGGCGTGGCCGCCACCGGCTCGACGCCGGGCTGCTCGGTGCTCATCGAGGTCTCGTCACACTCAGGTGCTGGTCGCTTGCACGTCAGTCCGCCGGTCGGCGTCCGAGCGGGCTCAGCGCTCCGAGACCTCGACGGTCTCGACGACCACCGGCTCCACCGGGCGGTCCATCGAGCCGGTCTCGGTCGTGGCGATGGCGTCGACGACGTCGCGCGAGGCCTGGTCGTCGACCTCGCCGAAGATCGTGTGCTTCATGTTGAGGTGCGGCGTGCGGCCGACCGTGATGAAGAACTGCGAGCCGTTGGTGCCCGGACCGGCGTTCGCCATCGCCAGCAGGTAGGGGCGGTCGAACTGCAGCTCGGGGTGGAACTCGTCCTTGAAGGTGTAGCCCGGGCCGCCGCGGCCGTCGCCGCGCGGGCAGCCGCCCTGGATCATGAAGCCGTCGATGACGCGGTGGAAGGTCAGGCCGTCGTAGAAGCGGCCGGTCTTCTTCTCCCCCGACGTGGCGTCGGTGAACTCCTTCTCACCGGTGGCCAGACCCACGAAGTTGCCGACCGTGGTCGGCGCGTGGTTCGCGAACAGCTTGATGGTGATGTCTCCGCGGTTGGTCTTGAACGTCGCGTAGGTGTCGGCCACAGGGGGTCGCCTTTCGTGGGGCGGGGGAGGCTGCGCGCGAGGGTCGGCGCGGCCGCGTGAGGTCCCCTTGATCTTGTCACGACCTGCCCAAAGGGGTTTCCCCGGCCGAGCGCACGGGGAAGGATGAGACGGGTTCGGGCGACACGTTCGAGCGCCCTCGGGACACAGACAGACAGACATGAGGAGAGCGGCTGATGGGTTTGAGGAAGTCTTCATCGAAGGTCGATGTGGCCAGGCACCAGGCACAGGCCGCCGCCGCGGGGCTGAAGGTGCAGGCCGCCGATGCCCGCGACCGCATCGCGCCGACCGTCGCCGACGCCCGCGACCGCGTGGCCCCGACGCTCAGCGACGCGCGCGACCGGGTCGCCCCGACGCTGGCCGACGCCCGCGGCCGCGTCGCGCCGACCGTGGCCGACGCCCGTGACCGTCTCGCCCCGGCTGTGGCCGAGGCCCGAGGCTTCGTCACGCCCGTCGTGGCCGACGCCAAGGAGCGGCTCGCGGACCTGACGGAGACGGTGGCGACCAAGCTCGACGAGGCGCTGCCCGACGACCGCACGCCGGACTTCGTCAAGGACGCCTCGGCCAACGGTCGTGGACCCGGCAAGTTCAAGACCATCGTGGCGCTGCTCGGCCTGGGTGCCGCCGTCGCGTTCATCGCCAGCAAGCGTGCCGCCGAGAAGGAGCCGGTCTGGCAGCAGCCCTCGGCTCCGCGCCCGACGCCCGCCCCCGCCACCACGGGCCCGGCTGCGGCCGACGTCGCCGGCGGAAGCCCGGACGAAGCCGCGTCCGACGCCGCTGAGACCGCCCACACCCCGACCACCCCCGACGAGCCGGTCGAGGTCGTGGACATCGAGGACAAGAAGTAACCACCGCCGCAGCGTCGCGGCACCGGCGGACGCCCCGATCCCTCCTCAGCGAGCGGGTCGGGGCGTCTGCTGCGTCGCGGCCGATCCCGAGTGCTCCTGGAGGTCGGGGTGGGCAGCCAGCACCGCGCGCGTCGCGCGGCGCTCGGCCCAGAACGACAGGATCGGCACCGTGCCGGCCAGGAGGGTGCCGAGGGTGAACCCGAGGCTCCAGCGCTCGCGGCGCGACAGCACGAAGGCGACCACCACGAAGATCATGTAGAGCCACCCGTGCGCCACCCCGAGGTACGTCGAGATCGCGTCACCGAGGCGCTGGGGGTCGCTCCCCACCGGGAACCAGTCCGGGTCCAGCAGGTGCGCTTCGTTGAGAGGCAGACCCACCAGGCAGAGCACCACGAGCAGCACACCCACGACGCCTGCCATGAAGCGGTAGGCACGCAGCAGCCCGGCGGGGCCCGGCTCGGGCGGGCCGCCGCGGGGGTGGTCAGGACCGGGATGCTCGGGGGCGCTCACACCGGCGACGCTATCCGAGGCTCCCCCGCCCCGTCGGCGCGGGCGGCCTCGAGCTCGTCACGGCTCCAGCGCCACCACACGGCCGCGGCGAAGGCCCCGAACACCCACCACTGCACGGCGTACAGCAGGTTGCGCAGACCGGTCGAGGCCGGAGGGCTGGGGAGGGCTGCGGGCGTCACGGCCTCGAGGTCGCCGCGCAGGGACGCGGGCTCGTCGAGGATGACGAAGGCGCTGTAGAGATCCTGGTCGACCCGCTGCACGAAGTCGGGGATCCTCAACGACGGCAGCACGTCGTCGTCGGGGTTCTCATCGGTGGAGTCGTCCTGCTCGGCCGGTTGGATGCGTGCCACCACCGATGCCTCACCCGACGGGGGCGTGACGCCGCCTGCACCGCCGGTCCCAGGCTGGTCGGTCCACCCCAGCACCACGGGCACCACGCTCGCGTCGTCTCCGCACGGCGGGGTCTCGCAGACCGCGAAGGGGACGACGACCCACCGGCCGACGTCGCCGTGCTGCGGCCGACCGGTGACGCTGACCGTCTCCTCGGGCAGCCACGCGCCGGTGAGGGTGACCGGGCGGCCCGCGTCGGCGGGTGGGAAGGCGTCGTCCGGCCCGAGCACCGAGGCGAGCGGGACCGGCGGAAGGTCCGCGAGCGACTCGACCCGGTCTTCGCGGTGCCCCTGCCAGGCCCCGAGCTGCCAGAGCCCGAGCAGCGTCGTGGCCAGGACGCTGACGACCAGACCGGCGTGGAGCAGAAGCATGCGCGACGTCGTCCAGGCACGCCACCGGGTCATGCGGGCGTCACGGTCGGGTCAGCGGGGTCGGTCGGGTCATGGGAGGCGTCGCGTGCTTGGCTTGCGCGGCTGGTCAGCCCGCCAGGTGCCCGGCGTGGTTGAGGACCGCGACGCAGTGGGTGACCAGCGCCTCGCGACTGACCTGCATGTCACCCTCGAGATAGGCGTAGAACAACGCGGTCAGCGAACCGAGCAGGCCCACCGAGATCAGCGTGCGCTGGTCGGCCGGGGTGGAGCGCGGCAGCTTGCTGCGGATGAGCTCCCCCAGCGCCGGCAGCAGGGCCTGCGACGGCTCGGCCAGCACGGCCTCGGTCAACGGGGCCACGAGGAGCACCCGGCCCTTGCGGCGGTCGTCGACCATCAGCGTCACCAGCGCCTCGATGCTCCGGCGCGCGACCTCGGAGGAATCACCGTCCTCGGCGCCCGCACCTGCCTCGTCGAGGGCGTGACGGACCTCGCCCGCCAGCTCCTCGTAGACCGCGAGCACCAGGGCGTCGCGGTCGGGGAAGCTCTCGTAGAAGTAGCGCTCGGTCAGCTGCGCCGAGCGGCACGCCGCTCGGACCGACAAGGTCGAGCCCGGGGTTCCGAGCAGGTCGAGCCCGACGGCCAGCAGCTTCTCGCGCCGGGCCTTCTGTCGGGTCGCGAGCGTGGTGCCGCCCCAGATTCTCGGGCTGTCGGTCGACGTGGAATTCACGATGGGTGTCCCTCCCTGGTAGAGCCAGAGCGCGATGCCGCAATTGGGTCCCTTCGCCCTCCGTGTCCATCATCCCCCTCCGGAGGCCGAAGGACAAAAGTGCCGCCCCGACCGGCACAGACCGCCCTACGATGGAGCGGTGCCCCTGCGCCTCGCCATCGTCAACGACTACGAGGTCGTCGTGCGTGGTCTGGCGGACATGCTGAGTCCCTTCGCCGACGAGGTGAGCATCGTCGAGATCAACAGCTCGCTGCCGGTCAGCCAGCCCGTGGACATCGCTCTCTACGACACCTTCGCCCAGAGCCAGGGCGACGGACCGGACGTGGCCGACCTGCTGCGCAGCCCGCTCATCGGCCGGGTGGTGGTCTACACCTGGAACATCGAGAACCAGTTCCTCGACGGCACGCTCGGCGGCGGCGCCGCGGCGTACCTCTCCAAGACCCTGCCCGCCGACGAGCTGGTCGCCGCGTTGCGAGCGGTGCACGCCGGTGAACGCCTGGTGTCTCCCGACCCGGGCGACACGCCCCTCGTCGAGGGTGACTGGCCGGGCCGGCAGGAGGGCCTCACCGCGCGCGAGGCCGAGGTCGTCGCCCTCATCACCCAGGGCCTGAGCAACGCCGAGATCGCGGTGCGAGCCTCGCTGTCGATCAACTCGGTGAAGACCTACATCCGGAGCAGCTACCGCAAGATGGGGGTCAGCAGCCGGACCAACGCCGTGCTGTGGGGGCTCCAGCACGGCTTCACCCCCGATCGCGTCCGGATCATGGCGACGCGGACGAGTGCCTGAGCGGTCGCCCACCTGAGAATCCGCTGAGAAGTACGGCCGATTTCGGGGATCGACCGATCCGCACCCGGATCAGCGACGAACGTCGTAACAGACAACGTGCATCGTCGGCTCCCGGGGGAATCCGCGACTCGGCGGACGCCAACGCGGACCCGACGGAGGACGACACATGAGACGCAGGACATTTCGTACGCTCGCGGGAGGTGCTGCAGCCGGACTGGCTGTCGGCGGCCTCTCGCTCGCCGTGGTGGCTCCCGCGAGCGCAGCCACGACCGAGGTCGGCACCGAGGAGGGGCTTCGGGAGGCCGTCGCCGCGGCCAACGCCTCACCCGGGCTGGACCGGATCGTGCTGGCCAACTCGATCACGTTGAGCACGCTGCCCACGGGCGAGGACGACGGCCCGGCCGCCGGGGACCTCGACGTGACCGACACCCTCGAGGTGATCGGCAACGGCGAGACCATCAACGCCGCCGGGACCGACCGGATCTTCGACGTACCGGCCGAGTCCGAGCTCCTCGTGGACGACATCGTGCTGCGCAACGGCGCGCCCGCGCTCGAGTCCAGCGGCGGGGCCATCCGCAGCCTCGGCACCCTCGCGGTCGTCAACTCGCTTCTCGTCGACAACACCGTGACAGGCCCCAGCGCCAGCGGTGGCGCCATCGTCAACAACGGCGGCAGTCTCGACGTGGACACGTCCCGACTCCGTGGCAACTCCGCATCCAGGGCCGGCGGCGCCATCGAGGCTGTGGGCGGCACGACGCGGGTCGAGGGCTCCCGGATGACGGGCAACTCGACGGGCCCGCTGCCCGGCAACGGCGGTGGCCTGCACCTCACCGGGGCCGGTGAGGTCGACGTGATCGACACGCTGGTCATCAACAACGTGGCCGCTTCCGAGGGTGGCGGGCTCTGGAACAGCAGCACTGGCACGATGACGGTTCGTGGCACGTACCTGACCGAGAACATCGCTCAGGGCGCGGCGACCGACAACGGCGGCGGAGCGTTGTTCAACGACGGCGGGACCCTGGTCGTCCGAGGCAGCAGCCTCGACGACAACGAGGCCACCGGCACCAGCGGCTCCGGCGGCGGGCTGCTCAACCTCGGTGTGGCACGGGTGTTCGGCACCCAGGCCTTCGACAACCGGGCCAGCCGCGCCGGTGGCGCCGTCGAGGCCGTGGGCGGCACGACCGAGCTCACCGACGTCCAGCTCTTCGACAACGTCGCGGGCTCCAACCCCGGCAACGGCGGTGCGGTGCACCTGACCGGCGCCGGCGAGGTGTCCCTCACCGAGGGTGCGGTGGTCAACAACCGCGCCGCCAACGAGGGCGGCGGTCTGTGGAACAGCCCCGAGGGCACCATGACCGTCACCAAGACCGTGGTGGCACGCAACGTCGCCAACGGTGACGCGGCGGACAGCGGCGGCGGTGGCGTCTACAACGACGGCGGCGAGCTCAACCTCTCGAGCGTCGACCTCCGCGAGAACGAGGCGGCCGGCACGGCCGGCTCGGGCGGCGGCGTGCTCAACGTCCTCGCGGGCGAGCTGACCGCGGACGACGTGCTCCTCAGGGGCAACCGTGCGCAGCGGGCCGGTGGCGGCATCGAGACCGTCGGTGGCACGACCGAGCTCACCGACACCGCGTTCGAGGAGAACGTCGTGGCCACGAACCCCGGCAACGGTGGTGCGTTCCACATCACGGGTGACGGCACGGTCTCCTACGTCGGCGGGCGGGTCGTGGCCAACCGCGCCGGCAACGAGGGCGGCGGTCTGTGGAACAGCACCGGCACCATGCTCGTCCGCGACGTGGTCCTGCGCGGCAACGTCGCCCGCGGCGGCGCGGCGAGCGACAACGGTGGTGGCGCCCTGTACAACGACGGTGGCACCCTCCGCGTGCAGCGCTCGCGCCTGGTCAGGAACCGGGCGCCGGTCGCGATGGGCTCCGGCGGCGGCATCCTGAACAACCAGGGCACCCTGATCGTCCGGGCCACCGACCTCGTCGAGAACGTCGCGACCCGGGCCGGTGGCGGCATCGAGACCAACGCCGGGCAGGTCACCCTGGCCAACGTCGACATGCTGCGCAACCGGGCGGCCGCGAACCCGGGCAACGGTGGCGGTCTGCACACCACCGACGCCGGCGTGGTCGACTACACGCGCGGATCGCTGATCGGGAACGTCGCTGCGGCCGAGGGCGGGGGCCTGTGGAACTCCGCCACCGGTGTCATGACCGTCGAGGACGTGGTCTTCCGCAACAACAAGGCACCGCGACGCCCGAACACCTACAACGACGGTGGCGTCCTCACCGTCGACGGGCGCCCGATCCGCGTCGGCTGATCGGGAGGCCCAGCTCACCGACGACTGTTGGCCGGTGAGGCGCTCGGCGCCTCGCCGGCCATCGCCGTCCCACTCCCCGCGGAGCAGGCGGGTTGGTGGTGGAGCCACGGGGACTCGACGACGAGGGGTGAGGAGCTCGAGCAGCGGGATCGGACGCGCTGGCGGCGCGCTGACGACGCTATTGCCTGCCTGACTAGTGTGTCGTACTGTCTAGTCATGGAAGAACAGCAGTGGCCCGGGGAGTGGATGCGCGGTGTCCTCTCGTTGTGCGTGCTCACCGTGGTTGCCGAGCAGGAGACCTATGGCTATGCGGTAGCTCAACGACTGCAGGAGGCCGGTTTGGGCACAGTCAAGGGCGGCACGCTCTACCCGGTGCTCACTCGCCTCGAGCAGGATGGCCTGCTCACCACCACCTGGCGCGAGGGGATCGGTGGGCCGGGGAGAAAGTTCTTCGCCGCCACTCCCGCGGGCCACGCGGCGCTTCACGATCGCACGACCCGCTGGCTGACCTTCACCGAGCGGGCCACCAGCCTGCTCACCTCAGGGAGAGTTACCACATGACCACTGAAGTTGACGTGCAGGCCTACAGCAAGGAACTGCTGTTCGCGTTGCGTATGCGTGAGGTCCCGGGTCCCCGGATCGCCGAAGCCCTTGCCGAGGTCCACAGCCATGTGACCGAGACCGGCGAGAATCCGCGCGAGGCCTTTGGGCTACCCAAGGCGTACGCCGACCAGGTCAGAGCCGCTCTCGGTGAAACAGGCAAGCCACCCGCCGTGTGGCGAAGTGTGCTCACCTGGACTTCCGCGGTCAACGGGTTCGGCGCGGCGGTTGGCGCCTGGTTTCTCATCGAGGGTGTCCTCGCGTTCAGCACCGGCGAACGCGGCTCCTTGGGCCTCCCAGCGGCGGTTTCGCTCCTACTCGGGCTCGCCCTTCTCGTCGGGCTGGCTGTCGGGCTGGGCCGGATGGCACGACACAGCGATGTCCAGGTTCTCGATCCGCGCACAGGAGCGGACATGACACCGCCTCTCCCGCGCTGGGTGCTCCCGGCGATGGTCACCCCACCGCTGCTGATGATGGTGCTGGCGGTCGTCGTGGGACTCTCCCAGCGCTGACCCTGACAGGTCGCAGCTCGAGGCACCGCCGACTCGACGTCCCCCGCATCACCGTCGCGCCGACGGGATCTGCCGGGGCGCCGCAGGCTGACCTGGGGTTTCCTCGAGTGGAGCCAAGGGGACTCGAACCCCTAACCCCCTGCTTGCAAAGCAGGTGCGCTACCAATTGCGCCATGGCCCCGGGACGGTGACCGGGAAGGTCACCCGGCGGGCGTCAGCTGCTGCGCTTGACGCTGTCGGTGGCCTCGGCCCAGAGCGCCTGCTCGTGCTGGGTCTCCTTGGCCTTGGTGAGGGCCACCACGCCGCCGACGACGGCTGCTGCGAGAAGGATGATCTTCTTCATGGGTGTCCTTTCCTCGAGTGGGCCTAACAGGACTTGAACCTGTGACCTCTTCCTTATCAGGGAAGCGCTCTAACCGTCTGAGCTATAGGCCCGCACACAACCGGCCAGGACACGATCGCCTGGCCGACGAGGCAGATTACCGCACCGTCGCGGTCGCTCCCAAACCGAGCCCCTCCGCGTGGACCGCGGAGGCGAGGCTCAGCGGTCCTCCTCCGCGAAGACCACCTCGAGGCCGCCCAGCAGGGCAGCGGCCAGGTTGTAGAGGAACGCCCCCAGCGTGGCCACGACGGTGATCAGGAAGACGTCGACGACCGCCAGCAGCATGGTGATCCCCATGATGCGGCTGGTGCCGAGGTAGTCCTCGATCGCGAACTCACCGCCGGTGTCGCCGGCGACGTCGGCCACGGCGCGGTTGATGGAGTCCCAGACGCCGGCAGCGCCCAGCACCGACCACACGATCCCGACGGCGACGACGGTCACGATCCCGATCGCGATCGACAGCAGGAACGCCGTCTTCATCACCGACCACGGGTCGATGTGGGTCAGTCGCAGGCGAGCACGTCGTACGCGCTTGGGCCCCGCGGGCCGCGAGCCGGCCGGCCGGGCCGAGCTCGGACCCGACTTCGTGGCCTGAGCGGAGTCCGAGCCACGCGAGGACTTGCCGCCCTCGCGTGCCTTGGCGACCGCGGCCGCGAAACGCTCCTGACCTCGACTGACGCCGGACTGCCCGGACTTGCCGGACGGGGTCGACGTCGAACGGCCCTGCGGGGTCGACGGGGTCGACGCGCCCGCCTTCCCCTTCCCGCTGCTGCGGTCGGGTGCGACGGACGTCTCGTCGGTAGGCCGGTCGGCCATCAGGACTCCTCTGTCTCCGGTGTCTCCGGCCCGTCCTGCGGGCCGTCATCGGGGGCTCCACCGTCGATTGTGGCATCAATCTCCACGTCGGCGTCTCCCGCGCCCTGCTCGCCCCCTTCATCCGAGCTCGCCGTCGCGGCCTCCGCGACGGCCTCGATGTCGGCATCGGTGACCGGCTCGTTGACCGGGTCGGCGCCGTCCGTGGCCTCGAGCGTGGACTCGACGCTGCGAGCCACCACGGCCACGGCGTCACCCTCGCGGACGCCCACGAATTTCACGCCCTTGGTGTCGCGGCTCGTCGCTCGCAGCGAGTCGTCGATGGCGCTACGGGTGACCTGACCGGACGACTTGATCGCCAGCACCTCGTCACCGTCGACCACGATGAAGCCGCCGACCAGGTTGCCGCGGTCGTCGTCCTGCTTCATGGTCTTGATGCCGAGCCCGCCGCGCGACTGCAGGCGGTACTCCTCGATGCGGCTGCGCTTGGCGAAGCCTCCGTCGGTGATCGTGAAGACGAACTGCTGAGGCGTGCTGTCGTCCTCGGCGTGCGGGCGGATCACCGACATGGACAGCAGGCTGTCCTCGCCGCGGAACTCCATGCCCTTCACGCCCGACGTGGCCCGGCCCATGGGGCGCAGCTGGCTGTCGTCGGCGCGGAACCGGATCGCCTGACCCTTGCGAGAGATCAGCAGGATGTCGTCGTCGGGCCCGCACAGCTCGGCGCCGATCAGCTCGTCGTCGTCCTCGCGGAAGTTGATGGCGATGACGCCGGCCTGGCGGGGTGAGTTGTAGTCACCGAGACGGGTCTTCTTGACCAGACCGGTGCGCGTGGCCAGGACGAGGTACGGCGCCTGCTCGTAGTCACGGATCGCGAGCACCTGGGCGATGCTCTCGTCCGGCTGGAAGCTGAGCAGCCCGGCCACGTGCCCGCCCTTGGCGTCACGCGACGCCTCCGGCAGGTTGTAGGCCTTCGTGCGGTAGACCCGGCCCGCCGTGGTGAAGAAGAGCAACCAGTGGTGGTTGCTGGTGGCCATGAAGTGCTCGACCACGTCGTCCCCGCGCAGGGTGGCACCCCGCACGCCCTTCCCGCCGCGCTTCTGGGTGCGGTAGAGGTCGGCGCGCGTCCGCTTGGCGTAGCCGCCGCGCGTGATCGTGACGACCAGCTCCTCGTCGGGGATCAGGTCCTCCATGGAGAGGTCGCCGTCCGCGGGGATGATCTGCGCCCGACGGTCGTCGCCGAACTTCTCGACGACGGCGTTCAGCTCGTCGGAGACGATCTGACGCTGACGCTCGGGGCTGTCGAGGATGTCGCGCAGGTCGGCGATGATCCGCTCGAGCTCCTCGAGGCGGTCGACGATCTTCTGGCGTTCCAGGGCGGCCAGGCGGCGCAGCTGCATGTCGAGGATGGCCGTGGCCTGCACCTCGTCGATGTCCAGCAGCGACATCAGGCCCTGACGGGCGTCCTCGACGTCCGGGCTGCGACGGATCAGCGCAATCACGTCGTCGAGCGCGTCCAGCGCCTTGACGAGGCCGCGGAAGATGTGGGCCTCCTCCTCGCGCTTGCGCAGCCGGTAGCGCGTCCGACGCTGGATGACCTCGATCTGGTGGGTCACCCAGTGGCTGACGAACTGGTCCAGCGTCAGCGTGCGCGGCACGCCGTCGACCAGCGCGAGCATGTTGCAGGCGAAGTTCGTCTGCAGCTCGGTGTGCTTGAACAGGTTGTTGAGCACCACCCGGGCCACGGCGTCACGCTTGAGCACCACGATCAGCTGCTGACCCGTGCGGTGCGACGTGTTGTCCTTGACGTCGGCGATCCCCTGGATGCGGCCGGAGTCGGCGAGCTCGGCGATCTTCATGGCCAGGTTGTCGGGGTTGACCTGGTAGGGCAGCTCGGTGATCACCAGCTGGGTCCGGCCGCGCGCGTCCTCGTCGACGTCGACCACGGCGCGCATCTGCACCGAGCCGCGACCCGTGCGGTAGGCCTGCTCGATCCCGTGCCGGCCCACGATCAGGGCCTTCGTCGGGAAGTCAGGGCCCTTGACCCGCTCCAGCAGCGCCTCGAGCAGCTCCTCGCGGGTCGCCTCCGGGTGGGCCAGCGCCCACTGCACGCCCTCGGCCACCTCGCGCAGGTTGTGCGGCGGGATGTTCGTCGCCATACCCACCGCGATGCCGGCGCTGCCGTTGACCAGCAGGTTCGGGTAGCGGGCCGGCAGGATCGACGGCTCCTGCGAACGACCGTCGTAGTTCGGTGTGAAGTCGACGGTGTCCTCGTCGATGTCGCGGACCATCTCCATGGCCAGCGGAGCCATCTTGCACTCCGTGTAGCGCATCGCGGCCGCGGGGTCGTTGCCCGGCGAGCCGAAGTTGCCCTGGCTGGAGACCAGCGGCGCCCGCATCACCCACGGCTGAGCCAGACGCACCAAGGTGTCGTAGATGGCCGAGTCGCCGTGGGGGTGGTACTGACCCATGACCTCGCCCACGACGCGGGCACACTTGGAGAAGCCGCGATCAGGCCGGTAGCCGCCGTCGTACATCGCGTAGAGCACCCGGCGGTGCACCGGCTTCAGACCGTCGCGTACGTCGGGCAGCGCGCGCCCGACGATCACCGTCATGGCGTAGTCGATGTAGGAGCGCTGCATCTCGACCTGCAGCTCGACGGGCTCGATCCGCCCGCCCAGCGGCTCCGTCGGCGGGATCTCAGTCATTGATCATTCCTTCGTATGAGCGGCGTGAGGTGCGTGCGCTGGCAAGGCGGACGAGCGAAGGCGGGCTTGAGCGGAGCGGCCCGTCGAGCGAGGACAACGCAGCCAGCGTGCGTGCATCGCGTGGCTCATCAGATGTCAAGGAAGCGGACGTCCTTCGCGTTGCGCTGGATGAACGAGCGGCGCTGCTCGACGTCCTCGCCCATGAGGACGGAGAACATCTCGTCGGCCTGGGCGGCGTCCTCGAGCTGCACCTGCAGGAGCAGGCGGTTGTCGGGGTCGAGGGTGGTGTCCCAGAGCTCGTCGGGGTTCATCTCGCCGAGGCCCTTGTAGCGCTGGACCGGGTTCTCCTTGGGCAGCTTCTTGCCGGCGGCGAGGCCGACCCGCATGACGGCGTCGCGCTCGGCGTCGGAGTAGACGAACTCGTGATCGTGGGGCTTGTTCCAGCGCAGCCGGTAGAGCGGGGGCTGCGCCAGGTAGACGTAGCCGTGCTCGATGAGCGGCTTCATGAAGCGGAACAGCAGCGTCAGGAGCAGGGTCCGGATGTGGTGACCGTCGACGTCGGCGTCGGCCATCATCACGATCTTGTGGTAGCGGACCTTCTCGATGTCGAACTCTTCGTGGATGCCCGTGCCGAGCGCCGAGATGATCGCCTGCACCTCGTTGTTGGCCAGCACCTTGTCGATCCGGGCCTTCTCGACGTTGAGGATCTTGCCGCGGATCGGGAGGATCGCCTGGATGCGGGGGTCGCGGCCACCCTTGGCCGAGCCGCCGGCCGAGTCGCCCTCGACGACGAAGATCTCGCACTCGGCGGGGTTCGTGGACTGGCAGTCGGCCAGCTTGCCGGGGAGGCCGCCGCCGCCGAGCAGGCCCTTGCGCGAGCGCGCCAGCTCGCGGGCCTTGCGGGCCGCGATCCGCGCCTGGGCCGCCGACATCGCCTTGCGGACGATGTCCTTGCCCTCGGCCGGGTTGGCCTCCAGCCAGTGACCGAGCTGGTCGTTGGCCACGCGCTGCACGAAGCCCTTGACCTCGGTGTTGCCGAGCTTGGTCTTCGTCTGCCCCTCGAACTGGGGCTCGCCGAGCTTGACCGACACGATGGCGGTGAGGCCCTCGCGGACGTCGTCGCCGGAGACCCGGTCCTCGCGCTTCTTGATCAGCCCCCACTCCTCGCCCCAGTTGTTCATCAGCGAGGTGAGTGCGGAGCGGAATCCCTCTTCGTGGGTGCCGCCCTCGTGGGTGTTGATGGTGTTGGCGAACGTGTGGACCGACTCGGTGTAGCCGGTGTTCCACTGCATCGCGACCTCGAGGCTCAGGCCGGCGTCGGACTCCAGAGCCGTCTCGGCCTCGAAGCTGATGATGCTGGGGTGGGCCGGGTCGCGGCGCTTGTTGAGGTGCTCGACGTAGTCGACGAGGCCCCGCTCGAACTTGAAGGTCCGCTCCAGGCCGCCGGTCGCGCCCCGCTGGGCGTCGGAGGCGTCGGCCTGGTCGAGGGAGTTGTCGACGGTGCCGTCCTCGACGGCGTCGGCGATCTCGTCGGCGGCGGTGCGGTGGTCGCGGACCACGATCTCGAGGCCCTTGTTGAGGAACGCCATCTCGCGGAAGCGGTTGGTGATCGTCTCGAAGTTGAACTCGGTGGTCTCGAAGACCTCCTCGCTCGGCCAGAACCGGGTCGTCGTACCGGTCTCGTCGGTGGCCTCGTGCTTGAGCAGCTCGCCGTCGGGCACGCCGAAGGCGAAGCCCTGGGTCCATCGGAAGCCGTCCCGCTTGATGTCGACCTCGACGCGACGGCTCAGGGCGTTCACCACGGAGACGCCCACGCCGTGCAGGCCACCGGAGACCTTGTAGCCACCGCCACCGAACTTGCCGCCGGCGTGCAGCACGGTCAGCACGACCGTCACCGCGGGGATCCCCTCGACCGGGTGGATGTCGACCGGGATGCCGCGGCCGTTGTCGACGACCTCGACCCCGCCGTCGTCGAGCATCGTCACGACGATGCGGTCGCAGTGGCCCGCCAGGGCCTCGTCGACGGAGTTGTCCACGACCTCCCACACCAGGTGGTGCAGGCCGCGCTCGCCGGTGGAGCCGATGTACATGCCCGGTCGCTTGCGCACGGCCTCGAGGCCCTCGAGGACCTGGATGGCGGAGGCGTCGTACGACGGGAGCGCGGCGGCTGACGCGGCGGGGATGGCCTCGAGCGCCGCAGCGGCCTCGGGGCCGATGTCACCGGATCCGGAGTCGGGCGAGGGGGTGGAGGGCGTGAGCGGAGTGTCGTCGGGCACGAACCGTCCTGACTTCTCAAAGGAGTGGAGGCACAGCGAAGGTCGTCCCTCTTCATCGCCTGACGGGGAACGACCCTGTCCCCTCACCCTACCTCTCAGAGGCCCGGAAACGGAGCGCGGGCCCGGGGAATCTGGGGACAACGCCGTGAAATCAGCCGGTTGTGGACCTCGCAGGGCCACTCAGGGGGCTTGACAGGGGGCGGCGTGAGTCCCTATACCGGGCGACCGGCGTTCCGGGGCGCACGCAGGCGCCTGCGGAGCCCTCGCCCGACCGGGGTCAGCCGTAGGTGTCACGGGGCCCACGACCGCCCCGGACCGACCGTCGCCCGTGGCTCCAGCGAGGCGCCGACGGGCCCCGCACCTCGATGAAGGTGACGGTCCCGTCCCCCAGCTCGGCGTTGAGCCGGGTCAGCACCGTGGGGGCCAGCAACCGCATCTGGGTGGCCCAGGCGGTCGAGTCGGTCTGCACCACCAGGCGGCCGCCGTCGGTGTCGGGGTCCTTGACGAACGAGATCGGCTGGGCGTGCTGGGCGACCTGGTCGCCCACGATGGCCCCCCAGCGGGAGAAGACGCCGTGCACCCGGACGTCGGCCTCCCAGCCCTGCTGGGAGATGAAGCGTCCGATGGTGGCGTCGAGGGTCTGGGGGTCACGGTCGTCGGGGTGCGCCCCGGACGCCTGGGGGTCGACGCGGCGGCTGCGGCGCGACCGCCCTGCTCCCGGCCGGCCGGAGCCGGGGACCCGGGGTCGTGAGGCCAGGGACCGGGCGATGCTGCGCGCCAGCTCCAGGCCGGTGTCGTGGTGCGGCTCCTCACGCGGGGCCGTGCCCTCCCCGTGCCCTCCCCCGTGCCCTCCCCCGTGTCCCTCGCTGCGCTCGCCCCGGTGTCAGCTCCGTCGGGCCTCCCGGAGTCGTCCTCACCCATCCCGACGCCCCGTGACCAGGTCGCGCACCTCGAGCCGGGTCCCGGCGAGCACCGCCGGTACGTCGGCCCCCACCGCGGCGGTGACCAGGACCTGCTCCGCGTCCGTGACCAGCTCGGCCAGCCGGTCACGCCGCGCGACGTCGAGCTCGGCGAACACGTCGTCGAGGATGAGGACGGGGTCGTCGCCGTCGGCCTTGAGCAGCTCGTACGACGCCAGGCGCAGCGCCAGCGCGTAGGACCACGACTCCCCGTGCGAGGCGTAGCCCTTGACCGGCAGCGTGCCGACGGCGAGCGCGAGCTCGTCGCGGTGCGGACCGACGAGGGTCAGCCCGCGGGCCAGCTCCTCGCGACGCCTGTCGTCCAGCGCCGCCTGGAAGGCCGCCTGCAACGCCTCCCGGTCGGGTGAGGTCTCCCCCGGTCCGGGCGTCTCCTCGATCGGGACCGAGGGGACGTAGTCCACCCGAGCCTCCGACCGGGCGGCGTCCTTGGCCACTTCGGCGTAGGCCTGCGCCACCAGCGGCCGCAGGGACTCGATCGTGGCCGCGCGGACCGCGGTGAGCTCCGCCCCCAGGCGCACCAGCTGGTCGTCCCAGACCGCGAGCGTGCTCTCGAAGTACTCGCTCGGACGCCGCCGGTCCTGCCCGGCGTTCTTCAGCAGCGCGTTGCGCTGGCGGAGCACCTTGTCGTAGTCGGCGCGCACCCCCATCAGCCGGGGCGTGCGCAGCACCATGAGGTCGTCGAGGAAGCGACGGCGGTCGGACGGGTCGCCCTTCACCAGGGCCAGGTCCTCGGGCGAGAACAGCACCGTGCGCATCAGGCCGACGATCTCGCGGGCCCGCGGCAGCGGTGAGCGGTTGATGCGTGCCCGGTTGGAGCGGCCCGGGTTGATCTCCACCTCGAGGATCGCCTGCCGTCCGTCCTTGACGACCGCGGCGCGCACCACGGCCTGCTCCGAGCCCTGCTTGACGAGCGGGGCGTCGCTGGAGACCCGGTGGGAGGACAACCGCGCGAGGTAGTCGATGGCCTCGACGATGTTGGTCTTGCCCTGGCCGTTGCTGCCCACGATCGCCGTGGGTCCCGGTGTCAGCGCCAGGTCGAGCGCGTCGTAGGAACGGAAGGCGTGGAGCGTCAGGTGCGCGACGTGCACGTCGTACGCCTCAGGAGGCGGCCGGGCTCCCGCCCGACCCCTGACCACCCGTGTGCCCGCCGGCGTCGCCCGGTGGCGGACCGGCGTGCACGGCGTGACCCCCGAACTGGTTGCGCATCGCCGCCACCGCCTTCATCGCCGGGCTGTCGTCCTGCCGGGAGACGAAGCGCGCGAAGAGCGACGCGGCGATGGCCGGGGTGGCCACGGCGTGCTCGATGGCCGCCTCGACGGTCCACCGGCCCTCCCCGGAGTCCTCGGCGTAGCCGCGGATGCCCTCGAGGTCGGTGTCTTCATCGAGCGCCTGGACCAGCAGGTCCAGCAGCCAGGAGCGGATGACCGTGCCCTCGCGCCACGAGCGGAAGACCTCGGTGACGTTGTCGACCATGTCCGCGGCCTGGAGCAGCTCGAAGCCTTCGGCGTAGGCCTGCATCACGGCGTACTCGATGCCGTTGTGGACCATCTTCGAGAAGTGGCCCGAGCCGGCCCGCCCGGCGTGCACGAATCCGAGCTCACCCCCCGGCTTGAGCGCCTCGAAGAAGGGGCGGAGCTGCTCGATGTGCTCGGGAGCGCCGCCGGCCATCAGGCCGTAGCCGTTCTCCAGGCCCCAGACGCCACCGGAGACGCCGCAGTCGACGTAGGCCACGCCGCGGGCGTCGAGCTCCGCCGCGTGCCGCTCGTCGTCGGTCCAGCGCGAGTTGCCGCCGTCGACCACGAGGTCGCCCTCGTCGAGCAGCTCGGCCAGCGCGGTGACCGTCTCGTCGGTGGGTCCGCCGGCCGGGACCATGATCCAGACCGCGCGGGGCTTCGGGAGCGCCTCGACGAGCGCCTCGAGCGACTCGGTGTCGCTGACCTCGGGGTTCCGGTCGTAGCCGATGACGGTGAGCCCGGCGCGACGCATGCGGTCGCGCATGTTCTTGCCCATCTTGCCCAGACCGACCATGCCGATGTGGTCCATCGGCGCGCCCGTGCTCGTCTCGCTCGTCTCGCCCATGCCGATCAGCTCAGCAGCCGGCGCGGCATGAGGAGGTACTGGAAGTCGGTGTTGCGCTCGCCGTCGAGGTCCGGCACCCCGGTGATGACGGCCGGCTTCGCGGCCTGGGTGAAGGCGAGCTCGACGACCGGCTCCTCGATGGCGGTGAGACCGTCGAGCAGGAACTGCGGGTTGAACCCGGTGATGATCCCCTCGCCCTTGACCTGCGCCTCGATGAGCTCGGTCGCGAGCGCCTCGTCGCCGTGCCCGGCGTCGAGGGTCAGACCCTCGTCGTCGAACTTCAGCTGGACCGCGGTGTTGCGCTCGGCCACCAGCGAGACACGCTTGACGGCCTCGATGAGGTCGGTGCGCTGCAGGCGGGCGGTGGTGGCGTGCTCACTGGGGAACAGGGTGCGGACCCGGGGGAACTCACCGTCCAGCAGCCGGGTCGTCGTACGACGGAAGCCGCCGCCGACCTCGCCCTCGAAGCCGATGATGCCCTCGCCGGCGCCACTGCCCGACAGGGCGATGGTGACGGTGGATCCCGAGGTCAGGGCGCGAGCGGTCTCGGCCAGCACCCGGGCCGGCACCAGCGCGTGGGCCTCGACGTCGGTGGGCTGGGGGTCCCAGGTCAGCTCGCGCAGCGAGAGGCGGAAGCGGTCGGTGGCCAGCAGCGAGATGTTGCTGCCGGCGATCTCGATCCGGACGCCCGTCAGGACCGGGAGCATGTCGTCGCGACCCGCCGCCGTGACGGCCTGGCCGACCGCCTGGGCGAAGACGTCGCTGCTGACCGAGCCGGTGGCCTGGGGCATCGCCGGCAGCGCCGGGTACTCGTCGACCGGCATGGTCTGGAGCGTGAACTTGGCCGAACCGCAGGTCAGGACGACCTTCGCACCGTCGATCGCCATGTCGACCGGCTTGGCCGGCAGGCTGCGGCAGATGTCGGCCAGGAGGCGACCGGAGACCAGGGCCTTGCCCTCGTCCTGGACCGCCGCAGGGATCGAGGCCCGGGCCGAGGTCTCGTAGTCGAAGGTCGACAGCACCAGGCCGTCGCCGGTGTCCGTGGTCTCGATGAGCAGGCCGGCGAGCACCGGGACGCTGGGGCGGACCGGGAGGCCTCGCGCTGCCCAGGCCACGGCCTCGGTCAGCACGTCGCGTTCGACTCGGAACTTCACGGCTGCTGCCTCCTGAGTGATGGGGAGGTGAATCCTGCCACGGTCGGGCCGGCTATCCACAGGTCGGGCGGAAAGGAGAAGTTCACCGAGGATGGAGTCATAGGAATTACAGGGTTAGTCGTAGCACCGGTGGAAACTGTGGAGAACTGCTGTCCGCGCAGGTCAGCGCACCGAAGTTGTTCTTTCCGCCCTGTGGACGACGCGCCGGGAACAGCGGCGGGGGTGGGGACGGAGCGGGTGTCGTCCCCGGCGAACCACATGTTCTCCACAGGCTGTCCCTGATCGACGGACGGCGGCCCCCAGGGTCGTGCACATGTTGCACCGGTGTAGTTCATCCCTGCTGTGCCTGCTGCTTGATGCGGTTGGTCAGCTCGGTGACCGTGTTGAAGGTGCTGCGACGCTCGGCGAGCTCGTCACGGATCCGGTTGTTGGCGTACATCACCGTGGTGTGGTCCCGGCCGCCGAACTGCTGCCCGATCTTGGGCAGGGAGAGGTCGGTCAGCTCGCGGCACAGGTACATGGCGATCTGACGGCCGGTGACCAGGTTGCGCGACCGGCTGGGCCCGCACAGGTCGTCGATCGACAGACCGAAGTACGACGCCGTCTGGGCGATGATCAGCGGCGCGGTGATCTCGGACTCGTTGCCGTCCGAGATGAGGTCCTTGAGCACGATCTCGGTCAGCGTGAGGTCGACCGGCTGGCCGTTGAGGCTCGCGAAGGCCGTCACCCGGATGAGCGCACCCTCGAGCTCACGGATGTTGGTCTGGATCTTGCTGGCGATGAACTCCAGCACGTCCGGCGGCGCGGTGAGGCGCTCGATGGCGGCCTTCTTGCGCAGGATCGCGATCCGGGTCTCGAGGTCGGGCGGCTGGACGTCGGTGATGAGGCCCCACTCGAAGCGGTTCCGCAGCCGGTCCTCGAGCGCCTCGAGCCGCTTGGGCGGCCGGTCGGAGGTGATGACGATCTGCTTGTTGGCGTTGTGGAGCGTGTTGAAGGTGTGGAAGAACTCCTCCTGCGTCTGGATCTTCCCCTCCAGGAACTGGATGTCGTCGATGAGGAGGACGTCGACGTCGCGGTAGCGGCGGTGGAACGTGGAGGTCTTGTCGTCGCGGATCGCGTTGATGAACTCGTTGGTGAACTCCTCGCTGGACACGTATCGCACCCGGGCGCCGGCGACGAGGCTGCGGACGTAGTGGCCGATGGCGTGCAGCAGGTGGGTCTTGCCCAGTCCGGAGCCGCCGTAGATGAGGAGCGGGTTGTAGGCGCGACCGGGGGCCTCGGCGGCGGCGACGGCGGCGGCGTGGGCGAAGCGGTTCGAGGAGCCGATGACGAAGGTCTCGAAGATGTACTTCGGGTTCAGCCGTGCCTCGACGATGCTGCCGGACGGGCGTCCGAGACCGTAGTAGTCGTCGCCATAGCGATTTGTCGACTTGTCGGGAAAGGTGTCCGTCGACATGGACACCGGCGCCGCAGGCAGGGTCGATGCCGGCTCGGCCGGGACGGGGAGGTTCTCGTCGACCTCCACCTGGAGGCGGACGGGGCGACCGAAGGCGTTGCCGAGAGCGTCCTCGAGCCAGGTGCGCAGCCGCCCCTCGAGCCGGGTGCGGGTGAACTCGTCACCGACCGCGATCGTGGCGATGTTGTCGCGCAGGTGGCGCGGCTGGCTGGCGTTGAGCCACACCCGCTGGTTGAGCGGGAGGTCCTCGACGAGGTGTCGCCAGACCCTCAGCAGCTCGTCGGGGTCGTGGGGACCGGCCGGGCGAGGATCGGGGCCGGAGTCCGGGGGGGTGCCGCCGAAGGTCACGTCGTACTGTCCTCTCCTGTGCCTGCCTGACGCACTGGCCCGAGGGCCGTGCCGGCAACGGCGTCGAACTCCGAGGACGTCTGCGCCTCACGAAGTAGTTCTCCACACCTTTGTCCACAGGTTGTGCAGCGGGGGTGGGGTCGGGCGTCTCCCGGCGAGGACGAAGCGCCTGAGATCGTTCCAGACATCGCTCGGCACGTCGGCGCTCCATCGGAGCGAGGGGTGTCGTCGGTGCCGCGGTGGGACGGTCTGCGAACCTGAGGGGGAAGTCTCGGGGAGAGGCTGAACCTAACAAGGACCGTGGCTGTGGATCAAGAAGTTCTCCACAGGCTGGATGGTGCTCCGACAAGGCGTGGACATGTGCTCCCCGCCGCCCGGTTTGACCCTCCTCCGAGGGACGCCGTACCGTAGAGCGGACGACCGGATCGTCGAGTGCCGCATGTCCGCACGCGTGGCGTGAGCCTCAGGCCCACACCGCTCAGCGACGTGCCCGAGCACCCCGGTCTCCCCAGTCTGTCTCATCCTCGACACCCGGAGATACCTCGTGAGCAAGCGGACCTACCAGCCGAACAACCGTCGCCGCGCGAAGACGCACGGTTTCCGTCTGCGGATGCGCACCCGCGCCGGCCGTTCCATCCTGTCCGGCCGCCGGAGCAAGGGCCGCAAGCGCCTCGCCGTCTGACGGCGGGGGACCTCGTGCCCGCCGCCTCGGCACCTCGGCGCTGAGCCGACCGTGCTGGCCCAGCGGCACCGGTTGACCGGTGCCCAGGACTTCTCCTCGACGGTTCGTGGCGGATCCCGCAAGGGCTCCGCGACGCTCGTGGGTCATCTGTGCGCGCCCACGAGCTCGACGCAGCCACCGCGCGTCGGCTTCGTCGTCAGCCGAGCCGTGGGCAACGCCGTGGTGCGCAACCGCACCAAGCGGCGGCTGCGCCACCTGGTCGCCGGTCGTCTGGCGCAGCTGCCGGACGGCTGCACCCTGGTGGTCCGGGCGCTGCCCGCCGCCGCGGACGCCGACTCCGCCCGCCTGGGCGAGGACCTCGAGCGGGTGCTCCGACGACTCACCGGCCCGGACCGCGACGCGGGTGGCCGGTCGTGAAGCACGTGCTGATCGCCCTGCTCAAGGCCTACCGCTTCGCCATCAGTCCGCTCTACGGTCAGGTCTGCCGCTACCACCCGACCTGCTCGGCGTACGCCCTCGAGGCGGTGACCAGGCACGGCAGTCTGAGAGGCTCGTGGTTGGCCGTGCGCCGGATCTTGCGCTGCCACCCCTGGAACCCAGGCGGGTACGACCCGGTCCCTCCCGTGCGCGGGGCTGCGAACGACCTGGGAGACCCTGAGACCACCCCCATCGACCCTGACTCGAGGAGCCAGCGTGTTTGACGCGATCGGTTCGTTCTTCGGCGCCATCCTGACGCCGCTCTACTGGATCACCTCCCTGGTCCTGTCGGGGTTCCACAGCGTCTTCGGCGCGATCTTCGGTGACGCGTCGGGAGCCTCCTGGGCGCTGTCGATCGTCGGACTGACCCTCGTCGTGCGGGCCTCGCTGATCCCGCTGTTCGTCAAGCAGATCAAGTCCAGCCGCAACATGCAGCTCATCCAGCCGAAGGTGCGCGAGCTGCAGAAGAAGTACAAGCACGACCGGGAGCGTCTCGCCCAGGAGCAGATGAAGCTCTACAAGGACACGAACACCAACCCGTTCTCTGCCTGCCTCCCGCTGCTGCTGCAGATGCCGATCTTCCTGGCGCTGTTCCACCTCATCGACAGCGCCGCCAACGGGGAGAAGAAGGGTGTCCTGACCCAGGACCAGGTCGACCAGCTGTCGTCGGCCACGCTGTTCGGGGCGCGCATCGCCGACACCTTCCTCGGTGCGACCGGCGGCACCGCCACCCAGGTGCGGGTCCTGGCTGCGGTCCTCGTGGTGGCGATGACGGCCACCACGTTCCTGACCCAGCGCCAGCTGATGACCAAGAACATGCCGGCTGACGCGCTGACCGGGCAGTACGCCCAGCAGCAGAAGCTGCTGCTCTACGTGCTGCCCCTGGTGTTCGCGGTGGGTGGCATCGCCTTCCCGATCGGTGTGCTCATCTACTGGACGACCTCGAACATGTGGACGATGGGCCAGCAGTTCTACGTCATCCGCAACAACCCGGTCCCCGGCACTCCGGCCGCCAAGGCCAAGGAGGAGCGCGACGCCGCGAAGCGACGCAAGAAGGGACTGCCCGAGGAGCCTGCTCCGGGCACCACGATGACGGCCACGGACACCCCGGCCGCACCCCCGCCGCCGCGCCAGCAGCCGAAGAAGCAGACGCGCGACCAGCGACGCAAGCAGGGCCCGCCGCGACCGCCGAAGCAGCCCGGCCCGCGCCAGCCCGGTCCGTCCGAGCAGAAGAACCCGGACTGACCCGTCCAAAGTCCCCCGGAGTGGCGCTTCGCCGCCCGCTCCCCAGTCCCGCACCAACGTCAAGGAGCACGCCATCGTGAGTGACCAGACCGCCACCGAGACCCCGGAGACCCAGGACGTCGACGTCGACGCCGACGTCGACGTCGCGAGTGAGCCGACCGAGAGCGCCGCGGCACCGGCCAGCAAGGTGGAACAGCTCGAGCGTGAGGGCGACATCGCCGCCGACTACCTCGAGGAGCTGCTCGACATCGCCGACTTCGACGGTGACCTCGACATGGACGTGGAGAACGGCCGTGCGTCGGTCTCGATCGTCGGAGGCGACCTGGGTCGGCTCGTCGGGCCCCGCGGTGAGGTGCTCGACGCGCTGCAGGAGCTCACCCGTCTCGCGGTGCTGCGGGAGACCGGCGACCGTTCGCGCCTGATGCTGGACATCGGCGGTCACCGGGCCCAGCGACGGACCGAGCTGCAGGCGATCGGACGCGACGCGGTCGCGGAGGTCCGGGCTTCCGGCGAGTCCGTGGCCCTCGAGCCGATGAACTCGTTCGAGCGCAAGGTCGTCCACGACGTGGTGGCCGAGGCCGGTTTGGTCTCCGACTCCGACGGTGTCGAGCCCCGCCGCCACGTGGTCGTGAGGCCGGCCGGCGCCTGATGAACGACTCCGTTTCACGTGGAACGCCCCCGCCGCCGATCTCGGCCGCGGGGGTTTTCCATGACCGGCTCCCCCTCGCCGTCACCTACGCCGACTGGCTGGCCGGCCCCGGCATCGAACGCGGCCTGATCGGGCCTCGCGAGGTCCCGCGGCTCTGGGACCGTCACGTGCTCAACTGCGCTGCCCTGGCCGCCGTCGTGCCGCAGGGCCGCCGGGTGGCCGATGTGGGGAGCGGCGCCGGTCTGCCGGGTCTGGTGCTGGCGATCGCCCGCCCCGACCTGCGGGTGACGCTCGTCGAGCCGCTCCTGCGGCGTACGACGTTCCTCGAGGAGGTGGTCTCGGACCTGGGGATCGGTGACCAGGTGGAGGTGCTGCGCGGTCGCGCCGAGGATGTCCACGGGAAGCGGCGCTTCGACGTGGTCACGTCCCGCGCGGTGGCGAACATCGCGACCCTGCTGGCGTGGTCGCTGCCGCTGGCCGAGCCCGACGGTGAGGTGCTGGCGCTCAAGGGACGCAGCGTTGCGGAGGAGATCGAGAAGGCCTCGAAGGCGTTGCGTCGACTGCGCTGCGGGACGCCCGAGGTGCTGCTGGTCGAAAAGGACTGGCTTTCTTCGCCGGTCACGGTGGTGCGAGTGGAAGCGTCCCCCGCGTCTCGTTAGGTTGGGCCGACAGCGCGCAACGGGCCTTCCCCCAGCAGGGCCGGCCCGGGCGCGACGGCCACGACGAGGAGGCACCCACCGTGTCACTGCGACGCCCGACCGCTTCACCAGGCGTCCAACGGGGGCTCGGTTGGCCTCAAAAGGTCCGCGACCTGCGGCGCTCGCGTTTGGGCTGGCCCGCTGCCCCGACCGTGCCGCCGCGTCACTCGCTGACGGCCTCTCCCCCGCCCCCGGTGCGCTCCGAGCCTGTTCCGGCCGCGGATGTTCCACGTGAAACGGCGACGCAGGCCGCGCCGGTCGCCCCTGCTGCCGACGCCGTCACCGCGCCCGTCACTAAGGCTGCCACGTCGCCCGCTGAGCCTCAGGCCGACGCGGTTCCACGTGAAACACCCGCGATCCCCACCCAGGCGGCGCCTGAGCAGGCCGGGGCGGAGCCCACTCCGCTGGCGGCCGCGGTCGCCAAGCAGCTCGAGCTGCGGCGCGGTCTCCTCACCCGCGAGGCACTCCCCCGTCCCGACCGCGCGCGCGTCATGGTGGTGGCCAACCAGAAGGGTGGCGTCGGCAAGACGACCACCGCGGTCAACATCGCCGCCGGCCTGGCCCAGGGCGGTCTGCGCGTGCTGGTGATCGACCTCGACCCGCAGGGCAACGCCTCGACGGCTCTCGCCGTGGCCCACACCCGCGGCACGCTCTCGACGTACGACGCCCTCGTGGACGGTGTCCCGCTGGCCGAGGTCGCCCAGCCCTGTGAGGAGCTGCCCGGTCTCATGGTCGTGCCGGCCACCATCGACCTGGCGGGCGCCGAGATCGAGCTCGTCAGTGTGGTGGCCCGCGAGAACCGGCTGCGCAAGGCGATCCTGGGCTGGGACCGCGTGTCCGGCGACGGTGAGGACCGCTTCGACTACGTGCTCATCGACTGCCCGCCGTCCCTGGGCCTGCTGACACTCAACGCGCTGGTGGCGGCCGAGGAGCTGCTGCTGCCCATCCAGGCGGAGTACTACGCCCTCGAGGGAGTGGGTCAGCTGCTGGAGACGGTGGAGCTGGTGCGCGCCAACCTCAACCCACGGCTGCGGATCAGCACCGTGCTGCTGACCATGTACGACGGCCGGACCCGGCTCTCCGCTGCCGTCGCCGACGAGGTGCGCGGCCACTTCGGCGACCGGGTGCTGCGCACGGCGATCCCGCGCGCGGTCCGTGTCTCCGAGGCACCGAGCTACGCGCAGACCGTCATGACCTACGATCCCGCCTCCTCGGGTGCCCTCAGCTACCGCGAGGCGGCTCGCGAGCTGGCCCAGGGCGCCGAGGGGTTCCGTGACGACCCAGCGCAGGAACCATCGGAGCCCCACGCCGTGGCGGCCGGTAGCCAGGGAGGCAACGCATGACCACCAACCAGCAGCGTCGTGGACTCGGACGCGGCCTCGGGTCGCTGATCCCGACGGCGCCGGTGCCCGAGGAGGAGTCGGGCGGCGTCTCGACGGTCGCGCTGGCGGGGGACGGCGGCACGCCACCGCGTCAGCCGACCCCGACCGACTGGATCGGGCGCATCGACCCGCCGGAGTCCGGGGCCGAGGCGTCGGCGGCCACCGAGCCCGCCCCGGTGGCAGGCGCGTACTTCGCCGAGCTCCCCGTCACCGACATCCGGCCGAATCCACGACAGCCCCGCGAGGTCTTCGAGGAGGAGGCGCTGGCGGAGCTGGTCGCCTCGATCACGGAGGTCGGACTGCTGCAGCCCATCGTGGTGCGGCCCGCCGGGGCCGGCGGCTACGAGCTCATCATGGGGGAGCGCCGCTGGCGGGCCACCCAGCAGGCGGGCCTGGACACGATCCCGGCCATCGTGCGCGACACCACCGACGACGACCTGCTGCGCGACGCGCTGCTCGAGAACCTGCACCGCGCCCAGCTCAACCCGCTCGAGGAGGCAGCGGCCTACCAGCAGCTGCTCGACGACTTCGGGTGCACCCAGGAGGAGCTGTCCCGACGCATCGGGCGCAGCCGGCCGCAGATCAGCAATACGCTGCGGCTGCTCAAGCTGTCCCCGGCGGTGCAGCGGCGCGTGGCCGCCGGCGTGCTGTCGGCCGGTCACGCGCGCACGCTGGTCTCCGTGCCCGAGGCCTCGCTCCAGGACCGTCTGGCCGAGCGCGTGGTGGCCGAGGGCATCTCGGTGCGGGCGCTGGAGGAGATCGTCGCGGTGGGGGAGTACGGCGAGGACGCGGCGCCCCGGGTGAGACGAGCCAAGCCGGTCGCCCCGCACGCCGCCGAGGTCGCCCAGCGGCTCTCCGACCTCTACGAGACACGGGTGAAAGTCGACCTGGGCCAGAAGAAGGGGCGCATCACCATCGAGTTCGCCTCGCTGGCCGACCTCGAGCGCATCGTGGCGACGATGGACCCGAGTCAGGGCTCTCCATCGACACAGTGATTTGTCGACAAAACAATCTGTGGACTCAGCGCTAGATCGCCGAACAGACGAAGCGACATGTCGTCGAGTCGACCCTGTTGGCGGCTCGGCCGGACCCGGGAGGTGGCGGTCGTCACTTCGTGAGGGCAACCACCCTCGGAGCCGACGGATTCTGGCTACGCTCGGCCGGTGGACGGGATCTCGAGCTTCTTCGAGAACGAGTGGGTGATTTTCTGGACCATCCCGCTCTTCACCGGCACCGTCGGCTGGTTGATCAACTGGACCGGCCTCATCATGCTCTTCAAGCCCGTCCGGCTGTACGGCGTACGCGTGCCGGGCCTGGCGGAGCTGGCGCGGCTGCTGCCGCACAAGCTGCAGGAGGTCCCGGGCCTGGTCTACGGCCGACTGGGCTGGCAGGGGATCGTGCCGGCACGGGCGGCCAAGATGGGCAGCATCGCCGTCGACAAGGCGATCGCGAAGATCGGCACGCCCCAGGAGTTCTACCAGCACCTCGACCCGCCGGTCATCGGCGAGCACATCGTGTCGATCATGGCGCCGAAGGTGCCCGAGATCGTCGAGGGCGTGATGATGCGCCAGCACCCTCAGCTGTGGACGAACCTGCCGGCGCGGCTGAAGGACGCCATCATCGAGCGGGTCCGGCAGCAGCTGCCCAGCATCGTCGAGGAGATCACCGACGAGATCGGTGAGCACATCGACCAGCTCCTCGACCCCAAGATCATGGTCATCGAGCACTTCCGCAACAACCCGGCGCTGGTCAACAAGATCTTCTACGACGTCGGTGAGCGCGAGCTGAAGCTCATGGTCCGCGTCGGGTTCCTCTTCGGCTTCCTGCTCGGCATCCCGGTCGCCGTCATCGACGTCCTGTTCCACCTGTGGTGGACGCTGCCGTTCCTGGGTGTGGTCGTCGGGTGGACCACCAACCTGCTGGGCATGGCGCTGATCTTCTCGCCCGTGGAGGAGCGTCGTATCCTCGGCATCAAGGTGCACGGGCTGTTCCTGCGCCGCCAGGACGAGGTGGCCACGATCTACGCCAAGATCATCGCCGACGACGTGATCACGCTGGAGAACATCGGCGACTTCCTGCTCTACGGCCCCCGCGGGGACCGCACCCACCAGATGCTCGAGGAGGCCATGGGTCCGGCCATCGACCGTGCTGCCGGCCCCGTGCGCGGAGCCCTCCGGGTGGCGGTCGGGACGCGGGAGTTCGACGCGATCCGCAACCAGGTCGCCCACGACTCCGCGGCCCACACCATCGAGCCGTTCAAGGACCCGAGCTTCTCGGCCAAGCAGAGCGAGAAGATCCGGCTGCTGTTCGAGAAACGGACCCGCGAGCTGCCGTCGAAGGACTTCGTGGAGATGCTCCGAGCAGCGATCAAGGAGGATGAGTGGATGTTGTACGCCCACGGAGCGGTCATGGGGTTCGCCGGAGGACTCCTGCACGTCTTCATCTTCAGCTCGGACAAGCTGACATGAGCCTCGAGCGACGTACCCCCGAGGGGGAGCCCGACGAGTTCACCGCGGGCGACGTGGTCGGCCTGGCGAAGGTCGTGGCGGTCTCGGGGATCCGGGTGGGCGCCTGGGCGGCGTACACCGGGCTGTCGGCGACGCGCCGTGTGGTCGACGTCGCCCGGCATCCCGACCATGCGCGGGAGCTGGCCGAGGACGTGCGCTACGCCGCCGGGGCCGTCACGCGGGCGATGGTGGGCGACCGGTTCGACGACGTTCGTGCGGCAGCCGCGTCCAACCCGGTGGTGCGCGTGGTCACGGACACCTTCGACAACGTCACGCCGAACCACCCGCCGCCCGAGGAGGAGCAGGAGCCCGAGAACCCGCTGCACGCGGCCGGGCGCGACCTGCTGCACCGCTCACGCGACGTCTGGGCGGAGGACGCCGGCCACCCGGCGTACGCCCGGATAATCGAGGAGCTGGCACCCGACGAGGGTCGGATCCTGCTGCTGCTGCTGCGCCGCGGGCCGCAGGCGGCGGTCGACGTCCGCACCGGCGGACTGATCGGCACGGTGTCGTCGACGCTGGTGGCTCCGCAGCTGAACATGATCGGCGCGCACGCCGGCTGCCGGTACGTCGACCGCGTGCCGTCCTACCTGCACAACCTCGAGCGGCTCGGGCTGATCTGGTTCTCCCCGGAGCTGGTCACCGACCCGATGGACTACCAGGTGCTGGAGGCCCAGCCGAACGTCATCGAGGCGATGGAGTCGGTCAAGCGCGCCAAGTGCGTGCGCCGCAGCATCCACCTGACGCCGTTCGGGGAGGACTTCTGCCGCGAGGGCCTGGGGCTGCACCTCTCCACCGAGGAGCTCGCCGACTTCCCCAAGCACGCCAACCCCACCCACGACTGACCGGCCTCCCCCACGAAGGGGCGCGTAGATGCGCGCGAAGCGGCGCTCGCGTCGCAGCGAGACGTCAATCGACGTCTCGCGCGCATCGACGCGCCCCTTCGCGCGCACGCGAGCGCCCCTTCGTGGGGAAGGGAGAGGGGAGGGGGCGGGCTACTTCGTCTTCTTGGCGCGGGCGGCCTCGGCCTTGGCACGGCGCTTCTCGGCCCGGCGCTTGAGCTCCTCGCGGTCCATCTCCTTGGCGCGTTCCGGCGTGGGCGCGGAGCCGCCGTAGGACTCCGGCAGCCACCAGGAACCAGGGGGCTGCTCGTCGTCCGGGTACTCGCGGATCGCCTTGTCGAGCATCGCCGACATGTGCTCGTGCAGCACCTTGGTCTTCTCGACCGCGGTCTCGCCCTCGGGCCGGAACGGCTCCCCGATGGTGATCGTGATCGTCTTGTGCCGCGAGAGGTCGCGGGGATGGTCCTTGGTCATGATCCGCTGGGTGCCCCACAGGATGAGGGGGATGAGCGGGACGTCGGCGTCCTCTGCCATCCGCACCGCGCCGGTCTTGAGCTCCTTGATGCGGAAGCTGCGTGAGATCGTCGCCTCGGGGAAGACCCCCACCAGCTCCCCGCGACGCAGGTAGTCCACCGCCTCGTCGTACGACGCCTGGCCGTCGGCCCGGTCGACGCTGATGTGCTTGCAGTTGCGCATGATCGGACCGGTCAACGGGTGGTCGAAGGTCTCGCGCTTGGCCATGAAGCGAGTCATCCGGTTCACCGAGCGCGGCCCGAGCCCGGCCATGATGAAGTCGACGTAGGAGATGTGGTTGATCGCCAGCACCGCGCCCGACTCGGCCGGGATGTGCTCCTCCCCGGTGACGCGGAACTGGAAGTCCATGGCCTTGAACCACGTCCGGGCCGCACCGATGATCGAGAGGTACGTCAGGTCGGTCATGGGGCTCCGTAGGGGGTGAGGGCCGGCGGGATCCGCGGGTGACGGACCGGGACAGGCTACTGGCCAGGCGCGTCCGCCGCAGCCGCGCGCGCCACCGCTCGTCGGACCAGGCGCGCCACCACGCTGCCCAGGTCCTCACCGGCGGCGTCGACGGCCAGCGGGACCGTCGAGGTCTCGGTCAGGCCAGGAGCGACGTTGACCTCGAGGAACCACACCTGGCCGTGCGCGTCGACGATGAGGTCGGATCGGGACAGGTCGCGCAGCCCCAGGGTGCGGTGGGCCGTCAGGGCGACGTCGGCGCACGCCTGGGTCACCTCGGGCGCCAGGTCCGCGGGCACGTCGAACACCGTCGAGCCCGCGGTGTAGCGGGCGGTGTAGTCGTAGACACCCCCGTCGGGGCTGATCCCCACGACGGGCAGGGTCTGGGCCCCTTCCTCGGTCTCCACGACGGGCACCGCGACCTCGCTGCCGACGACGAACGTCTCGACCAGGGCCGTGTCGCCGTACGAGAAGGCGTGGACCATGGCGCCGGGCAGCTGACCGGCGTCGGTGACCAGGCTGCAGCCCAGCGCCGAGCCGCCACGAGCCGGCTTGACCATCATCGGCAGACCGACGGTCTCGACCATGGCCGCCATGACGGCGGCGGCGCCGAGCTCGCGGAACGCCTCGGCCGGCAGGGTCACGCTGGCCGGCGTGCGGATCCCGGCCCGCTCGACGAGGGTCTTGGCCACCGGCTTGTCGAAGGCGAGCCGGCAGGCGCTCGGACGGGAGCCCACGTAGGGCAGGGCGAGCAGCTCCAGGACCTCGCGCAGCGCGCCGTCCTCCCCGGACTCCCCGTGCAGCAGGGGCACGACGCAGGAGGGCCGGTCCTGTTGCAGTCGGTCCAGCAGGCCGGCGCCGACGTCGCTGACCTCCACCTCGTGCCCGCCGTCACGCAGCGCCTCGGCCACCCGGCGCCCCGAGCGCAGCGAGACGTCGCGCTCGTGGGAGAGCCCTCCGGCCAGCACCAGCACGCGATCACTCACAGGGATCGACCTCCACAGCAGACGGGACGGACAGGAGCAGGGACACGCGGGCCGGCGATCACGTCAGGTCGGTGTTCGGGCCCTCGTAGCCGCGCGCGACCACGTCGGCGACCGCGCCGAAGGTCTGACGCAGCTCGAGCTCGTCCTCGATGACCCCGACGAGGCGCCGGACGCCTTCACGGATCCGCTCAGGGGTGGGGTAGCAGTAGGACAGTCGCATCGACTGGGCTCCGAAACCGTCGGCGAAGAAGGCGGTGCCCGGCACGTAGGCGACGCGGGCGGTGACCGCCCGCGGCAGCATCGCCTTGGCGTCGAGCCCGTCCGGCAGCGTCAGCCACACGTAGAACCCGCCGGCGGGCACGTTCCACCGGGCAGCGGCCGGCATCATGTCGTCCAGCGCCTCGATCATGGCGTCGCGCCGGTCGCGGTACATCTCCCGGAACTGCTTCACCTGGCCCTGCCAGTCGTGGTTGCGCAGGTACGACGACACCGCCATCTGGCTGAACGACGGAGGGCACAGCGTGGCGGACTCCTGAGCCAGCACGAGCTTCTCGCGCACCGCATGGGGGGCGAGCGCCCAGCCCACCCGGAACCCGGGTGCGAAGGTCTTGGAGAACGAGCCGAGGTAGATGACGCCCTCGGCCTCGTCGGCGCGCAGCGCGCGGATCGGCTCGCCCTCGAATCCCAGCAGCCCGTAGGGGTTGTCCTCGAGCACCAGCACGTCGGCCTCGCGGCAGATCTGGAGCACCTCGGTACGCCGGGCAGCGCTCAGCGTCACCCCGGCGGGATTGTGGTAGTTCGGGATGGTGTAGACGAACTTGATGGTCCGCCCGGCCGCCTGGACCGTGGCGATGGCCTGCCGCAGCGACTCCGGGACCATCCCGTCGGCGTCCATCTCGACATGGACGACGTCGCACTCGTAGGAGCGGAACACCCCGAGGGCACCGACGTAGGACGGTGCCTCGCAGATGACCACGTCGCCGGGGTCGCAGAAGATGCGCGTGACGAGGTCGACGGCCTGCTGGGATCCGACGGTGACCACGACGTCGTCGGGGTGGGCCTCGATGCCCTCGAGTCGCATCACGTCGCAGATCTGCTCGCGCAGGACCGGGTCACCCTGGCCCGAGCCGTACTGCATCGCGGTCGCACCGTGCTGGGCCACCAGGTCGCTGATGGCGCCGCCCACGACGTCGAGGGGCAGCCCGGAGATGTTCGGCATGCCACCGGCGAGGCTGACCACCTCGGGACGGCTCGCCACGGAGAACAGCGCGCGGATCTCCGAGGCCGTCATGCCCTTGGTGCGTGCGGCGTACCTGTCGACGTAGCTGTCGAGACGGGTGCTGCTGCGAGCGGGCAGCTCGGGCGGCGGGACTGACATGGGTGCGAACTCCTGGCGGCTGACTACCATCAAAGTATCCACACCCGAGGAGGTGTCGTGTCGCGACGCGTCGCACGTCTCACCGTGGACTCCCTCGCGGTCCTGCCCGAGGCGGTGCGCACCTGTGTGGCGTGGGAGCTCGACCCGGTCGAACGGGCCCGCGCGGAGCGCGAGGGCACCGCGGCCGAGGAGAAGGCGGCCTGGCTCTCGCGCGTCCTGCTGGAGTGGGGCTCGTGCGGTCGGGTGGTGTGGGTCGACGACGAGGTGGCCGGCGCCGTGCTCTACGCCCCGCCCGCCTACCTGCCGGGAACGGTGGTGATGCCGACCGCGCCGGTCGGCGAGGACGCCGTCCAGATCGCGGGCGCCTTCGTCACCGAGGGGTTCGCCGGTGGGGGGATCGGACGACTGCTCATGCAGCTGGTCGTGAAGGACGTCCTGCAGCGCGGCGGTTACCGGGCGGTGGAGTGCTTCGGCAGCCGGGCCGGGGTCTCGCCCTCGGCCGACGCCTGCTGCCTGCCGGCGGAGTTCCTGCAGCGGGTGGGCTTCCGCACCGCTCGACCTCACCCGCGCCACCCCCGGATGCGCCTCGACCTCAAGTCGGTGGTGAGCTGGCGCGAGGAGGTGGAGCTGGCGTGGGAGCGGCTGCTGGGTGCGGTCCGCCCCCCGGCGCCGCTGCCCGTGCCGCGGGCGACCCGCGGGCCGATCAGGCCGTGATCAGCCCCCGGATCAGCCCCCGGATCAGCCCCGGATCAGCCCCCGGATCAGCTGTCCGGCGAGGGGTGGCGCAGCGTGCGCAGGTCGGCGATGCGCAGCACGCCCGTGTGGGGGTCGGACTCGGGGTCCAGGTAGAGGCGCTGGACCGCGATGACGATGGCCTCGGCCACGGTGTCGCGCAGCTGGTGGTCGCGGCCGCTCGTCACCGCGTCGGCGTCGTAGCCGACCTCGACGCACACCGCAGGCATCACCGTCTGGCGCAGCAGGTCCCAGGAGCGGGCGTGGGTGCGCAGGTCGGACAGCGCGGTGCGCGCGACGATCTCGCGTTGCACCAGCCCGGCGAACCGCTCACCCACCCAGGACCGCAGGCCGTGGGCCTCCATCCCGAAGAAGTACGTCGAGACGCCGCGGTCGGCGGGTTGTGCCGCCGGGTCGACGAGCAGCGAGACGCAGAGGTGGGCATCGGCGCGGTTGGCGAAGGCGGCCCGGACGCTCTCCTCCTCGTCGTGCCCGGCGTGCGGCACGGACAGGAAGGCCTGGACGCCGGTGGCCAGCAGGCGGCCCTCCACCCGACGCGCCAGGTCGCTGCTGGCCTCGTGGGCGCGGGTGCGTCGTTCGGGGTCGGTGCTGGTCCGGTTGTCGCCGCTCTCCCCGGGCGACGGGTCGATGACCACGACCTTCCCGCTCAGACGCGGGCCGGCCGTGCGAATCCGCTCCTCCGCGCGCAGCGCGTTGGGGCGCCCGCCGGAGACCCGGGGCGCCAGCCGGGCCAGGGCCTTGAGGGTGGCCGGTCCGCAGGTGCCGTCGGCGGGCACGCCGATGTTGTGCTGGAACTCCTTCACCGCGCGCTCGGTGACCGAGCCGAAGCGTCCGTCGACCCGCCCGGTCTTGAAACCGAGCTCGAGGAGCTGCCGCTGCAGGGCGATCACGTCGTCGCCGGTCTGCACGCTGCCTGGCAGGTGCACCAGGACGCGGTCGCCGAGGCGCCAGTGGGCCTCCTCGAGCGCGCGGTAGGTCGACCGGCCCACGACGCCGTCGGCGTTCAGGCCACGCTGCTGCTGGAAGGCACGGACGGCACGCTCGAGCGGAGCGTCGTACTCGCCCGGGTCACCGACCGCGTCGACCGGCAGCAGCGCGAGCGCCACCAGCCGGTCCTTGAGCTCGGCGACCTCGGCGGCCCGGTCCCCGAGCCGGAACACCACAGGGGCGCGGCTCGGGGTGGGGACGTCGGACATCGACTCAGCCGATGAAGTCGGCGAGCTCCTTGAGGATGGCGGCCTTCGGGCGCGCCCCCACGATCTGCTTGACGACCTCACCGTTGTGGTAGAGGTTCATCGTCGGGATGCCGGAGACGCGGTACTGCGCCGGCACGACCGGGTTCTCGTCGACGTTCATCTTGACGATCTCGACCTTGTCGCCGTGCTCGGCGCTGATCTCGGCGAGGATCGGGGCGACCTGGCGGCAGGGGCCGCACCACTCGGCCCAGAAGTCGACGAGCACGGGCTTGTCGGACTTGAGGACCTCGGCCTCGAAGTCGGCGTCGGTGACTTTCTTCATCTCGGCCACGGATCAGGTCCTTCCGTTCGTGGATCGGTGCGGGGGGTGGTTCGGGGGTGGTGCGAGGGTTCGTGCGGTTCCTGCGGGTTCGTGCGTGCTGAGTCAACACCACGACGCCGACGGATTGTTCCCGATGGCGCCCGAGGGCGACCCAGCCGACCCGGGTCGGTCAGGCCTCAGACGTTGGCGGGCTCGCGACCCACCCCGGCGCCGGACTTCTTGGCGGCGTGGTCGAGGTCGGCGAGGTGGCGCTCGGCGTCGAGAGCGGCCGAGCAGCCGGTGCCGGCCGCGGTGATCGCCTGGCGGTACTCGTGGTCGACGAGGTCGCCGCAGGCGAAGACGCCCTCGATGTTCGTGCGGGTCGAGGGGTGCTCGACCAGCACGTAGCCCTCGTCGTCGAGGTCGACCTGCCCGGCCAGCAGCTCCGAGCGGGGGTCGTGACCGATGGCGATGAACAGACCGGTCACCGGCAGCTCGCGGGTCTCCCCGGTCTCGGTGTCGCTCAGCGTGATGCCGCTCAGCTTGTCCTGGCCGTGCAGCGACGTGACGGTGCTGTTCCACACCATCTCGAGCTTCTCGTCGGCGAAGGCGCGCTCCTGCATGATCTTGGAGGCGCGCAGCTCGTCACGACGGTGGATCAGGTAGACCTTCTTCGCGAAGCGCGTGAGGAAGGTGGCCTCCTCGATGGCGGAGTCCCCGCCGCCGACGACGGCGATCTCCTGGTCGCGGAAGAAGAAGCCGTCGCAGGTGGCGCACCAGGACACACCGTGGCCCGAGAGACGCTCCTCGTCGGCGATGCCGAGCTTGCGGTAGCCCGACCCGGTGGCCAGGATCACCGTGCGCGCCCGGTGGACGGTGCCGTCACCGTCGGTGACCTCCTTGACCTCGCCGGTCAGCGAGACGTCGGTGACGTCGTCGGTCACGAAGACGGCGCCGAAGCGCTCGGCCTGTGCCCGCATCTCGTCCATCAGCGCCGGGCCCATGATGCCGTTCTGGAATCCGGGGAAGTTCTCCACCTCGGTGGTGTTCATCAGGGCACCGCCCGCCGTGACCGCGCCCTCGAAGACGAGGGGGGAGAGGTTCGCGCGCGCAGCGTAGATCGCGGCGGTGTAGCCCGACGGTCCTGACCCGATGATGATGACGTCGTGGACTGCTGCCTCGGAGGTCATGGATGTCCTTCGTCTCGCGGTTGCTAGGGGGATCCGGCCCGACGGTGAACCGCGCCGCAGGGAGCGCAGGCATGTTCGTCGGGACCGTCGTCAGAACCGATCCTAGGCGCCCGCTATTCCCCCGCGGGACCGATCTCGACCCCGTCCAGCTGCAGACCCAGCTCGCAGTCGTACACCCGCCCGTCGAGCCGGTCGCCGGCACGTCGTACGACGAGCGTGGCCGGGCTGCCCTCGTAGGTCACCAGCGTGCGCGACCCGGGCCCCCGCGGGACCACGCAGGCGACCGAGGCGGACTTCAAGGTGTTGCGGCGGGAGTCCAGCGCGCCGACCCGGGGGCCGTCGTCCTGCGACCGCTCGGCGCGCACGGCGGCGCGCAGGCTCGCGGTGTCGGTGATCCGCAGCACCTCCGGCAGCCGCATGGCCTCGCCGGCCGCCTCGGGGGCCTCCGCGCCGTCCCCCAGGATGTCCCGGTCCTGCTCGCTGGCGGCGCCGCCTCCGCTCCCGGCGCCGGGAGCGGAGCTGGTCGCGGACTCCTCGCTGGCCGAACCCCCGGCGTCGCCGGCCGTCGCGCTGTCGGGGGAGGCGGACCCGCCGGCGAGGTCGTCGGCCACGCTGAAGCCGATCCCGGCGAGTCCCAGGACCGCAGCCGCGACGAGCAGCCGCGGTGCCCAGGTCCGGCGCCCGCGCCGCTCGGACAGGGCCACGACCGGTGCCGCCCCGCCGGTGCCGCCGGTGCCGCCGGTGTCCTCGGCGGAGGCCGCGGTGTCCTCGCGCTCGGCGACCAGGTCGGCCAGCATGCTGTCCAGCCGGGCGGCGACGTCGGGAGGTGTCGGCTCGGTGGCACCGGCCGCGGCGAGCAGCTGCGTGACCTGCTCCTCGGAGAGTCCGTCCCCGGGCGCGCCGGTGCCCGGTCGGTCCTCACTCATCGCTGCTCACCTCCGGCCGTGGTCTCGTCGCTCCGTGATGGGACGCGCGACGGCCCGTCCCGGTTCCCCGGGGCGGACGGAGCGAGCAGCTCGGCGAGCCGACGCCGCCCCCGTGAGCACCTGCTCTTCACCGTCCCCGACGCGACCCCGAGGACCGCGGCGGCCTCGTCGACCGGCAGTCCCTGCATGTCGACGAGCACCAGGGCCGCGCGCTGGTCCAGCGGCAGCGCGGCGAGCGCCGCGTGCACGGCGCGGTGCTGCTCGTCCCGCTCGGCCATGGCGGCGGGGTCGCCGTCGCCGCGGGGACGCAGCACGCCCGTGCCCGGCCCGGGGTCCGGGAGCTCGGTCGCGCGCTCGGTCTCGGGCAGCGGCTCGGTCCGGCGCACGGCCTGGCGCCGGTGCCGGTCGAGACAGGCGTTGACGACGACGCGGTGCAGCCAGGTGGTGACCGCCGCGTCGCCGCGATAGCTCTCGGCGCGCCGGAAGGCGGAGACCATGGCGTCCTGGAGGGCGTCGGCAGCGTCCTCGCGGTCGCCGGTGGTGCGCAGCGCCACCGCCCACAACCGGTCCCGGTGGCGGGCGAACAGCACCCCGAAGGCCTCGGGGTCACCGGCGACGTGGGCCGCGAGCAGGGCGCGGTCGTCCTTCCCGGCCCCCTGCTCACCGGTGTCGTCCCCACCGGTGTCCTCGGTCACGTCACGACCGTACGACGACCTCGGCCACCCGACCCTGGAAGCCACCCTCGACACTCGGGAGTGCCGTCAGCCACACCACGAGGTAGCGGGTGGTGACGGGGGAGTCGGGCGCCAGCACGACCCGCCCCCCGACCCCGGTCTCGCTCGCGACGCGGTCGAGGCCGGCGGCCGTGGTGGGAGCACCGGAGCCCTCGGAGGCGGCCAGCAGCTCCACGGAGTAGCCGGATCCGGGCAGACGCGTGACGACGTCGGTGACCTCGGTCTCCTGGCCGAGGTCGAGCAGCAGCCCCACGCCGGGCTTGAAGGGTGCCAGCGGCGGACCGTCGAAGTAGGTCTGGGTCTCCCAGGTGGTGCCGCGCTGTCCGTCCACCGCCAACGGCAGCAGGTCGGGATTCTCCTCCGGAGGGTCGCCCGACGGGTCGAAGTCGGAGATGCTCGCGACCTGTACCGGTTGGGGAGGGTCCGGCTCGGCCGACGCCTCGGGGGTCGGGTCGGCCTCGTTCTCGCCCCCGGGGACCAGGTCGGGACCGCCGAGGTTGGCGACCACGACGAGCGTCAGCACCAGCAGCACGAGACCTGCCAGCGCAGCGCCCAGGCGCATCCAGCTGGCCCCGGGACGCTCCCGGGGCTCCTCGTAGACCGGCAGCGAACCGGTGTCGTCGTGGTCGGGACCCCAGTCCTCGGGCACGGCTCCGGCCCCCATCCCGAGCCACGGGTCGCGGGGTGGAGCAACCCCGTCGGACACGTCGTCCTCGCGTCGGGGCACCCTCGCGGCCGGGGCCGCTGGGGGAGCCGCTGGGGGAGCCGCTGGGGAGCTGCTGGGGGAGCTGCTGGGGGAGCTGCTGGGGGAGCTGCAGCGGGGGTCACCCGCGTGGCCTCGGCGTCCTCGGGGGCGTCCGCGGGTGTGGGCCGGGCCAACGGCGCCGCCTGCGTCGCCTCCGGATCGGCGACGCCCCGACGGGACTCGCCCGCGTCGGTGTCGTCGAGGTTCCAGCGCCCCATGGGCGAGGCCTGGGTGGCCTCCGGGTCGGCGGCGCGGTCGCGGGGGTACCCGGCCGGCGACGGTGGCGGGTCCTCCGCGCCCAAGCTGTCCTCCCCGGCGTCGCCGGGGCCGCGGAGCACGTCGGGGGCGAGGAAGGCGGTGGCCGCGGACAGGCTGGTCAGCGTGTGCGGACCCCCCTCACCGAGGTAGCGGCTCAGCGCCTCGGCGACCGAGGCGGCGGTGATCGTCACCCCCGCGTTCTCCTCGCTGCGCAGCAGGCGGCGGCACAGCGTGTCGAGCTCGCGGGGCACGCCGGCCCGCACCTGGCGAGGACGGCACACCTGGCCGTGGTCGAGCGGCGCGTCGGGCACGACGCTGGCCGGGCGGCCCGGCCAGCGGCCGACGAGCGCGGCGTAGAGCAGCGCGCCGAGGTTGCGCACGTCGTTCTCGTGGTCGCTCAACGGGGGGCCGTCGGTGTCGTTCTCGACGTCGTGGGGTGAGAGCCGGCCGTAGAGCACGGCGTCGACGACGAAGCCGATCAGCTTGACCGAGCCGGAGTCGGAGACGAGCACGTTCTCCGGCAGCAGCCGACCGTGCGCCACCCCCTGGGCGTGGGTGGCCGCGATCGCCTGGGCCACCTCACGCACCAGCCAGACGGCCCGGCGCGGGTCGAGCGGCTCCTCGGCGACCATGCGGTCCAGCGACATCCCCGTGCCCCACTCGTGCACGACGTGCACGACGTCGTCCTCCTGCACGGCGTCGAGCACCCGCAGCAGGTGGGGCTCGCTGACGGTGGCCGAGGTGCGGGCGGCGGTGAGCACGGCGTGCGCCCGCCGGTCCTGGGCGGAGATCACGTGGATCGCGACGTTGCGGGCGAGCGTGAGGTCGGTGGCCCGCCAGAAGCGGGCGCCGGCCCGCTCGTCGAGCAGGTCCTCGAGCCGGAAGCGGGACGCCACCACGCTCCCGGGTCCCCAGGCGTCCTGGCCTCCCTGGCTCATGCCGCGTCCACTCCTCCCTGGTCCCCTCGCGTGTTCCCTCGACCGGACCAGCTCCTTCGGGGGGAACCGTTCACGCCGATCTCCATGGTAGGCGGGTCACCGGCGCAGCCGGGTGGTGACCAGCGAGGTCACCTCGCGGATCTCGCCGATCCGCAAGGCACGGGCGACCAGCACCAGCACGACGAGGTCCACCAGCCCGGTGCTGCCGAGCACGACCAGCGACTGCAGCTTGCTGCCGTCGCCCACCCCGTCCCACACGGCGTACACCCCGGTCCTCCAGCCGTACGCCGCCGCGCCGGCCAGGGTGGCCGCGATCACCATGCGCACCGCGAAGCGGAGCAGCTCGGGGGTCTCCATCGAGCCCAGCACCCGCCGCAGGACGAGGTAGGAGGTGACGGCACCGAGGGCGTAGGCGCCGCCGTACGCCACCGCGAGGCCGGGCGCGGTGAGACGCGCGTCGACGGCGTTGACGACGGCCACGGCGAGGACGACGTTCGCGGTGGCGATGACGCACTGCACGAAGAAGACGGTGCGGGTGCGCTCCAGGGCGTAGAAGCCGCGCAGCGTCAGGTAGTGCACGGTGAAGAAGACCAGACCCGGCCCGAAGGCGACCAGCGTGGTGGAGAAGCCCTCGTAGGTCTCGGACGCGGCGCCGTAGCCGAACACGATGTCGGACAGCGGCAGCGCGATCGCGGGCAGCAGCAGCGCGAAGGGCAGGATCAGGGCCAGGGCGGTCCGCGTGGTGGCGGCGATCTGGCCCGCCAGGCCGCGCAGGTCCGCGTCGGAGGCGAACCGTGAGAGCCGAGGCAGCACCGCCGTGGCGAGCGACACCGTCGCGATCGCGTGCGGCACCATCACCAGCAGGAACGATCCGGAGTAGACGGTGTAGCCGGTGGCGTCGGCGCCGCTCTCTCCCTGCCCGAGCGAGGCCGCCGTCCCCCCGGAGGCCAGGCGGACGACGACGGTGTAGGCGATCTGGTTGACCAGGACGAAGCCCAGCGTCCAGGCGCCGAGGCGGAAGGTGTGTCCGAGCCCGGTGCCGCGGAAGTCGAAGCGGGGGCGGTAGCGGAAGCCGGCGGCGCGCAGGTAAGGCAGCAGGATGAGCAGCTGCACCACGATGCCGAGCGTGGACCCGAGCCCCAGGAGCAGCTCCTGGCCCCGCGTGAAACCACCGACGAGCTCGTCGCCGCTCGCCGCGCCGAACTGGACGAGGTAGATCACCAGCACCAGCACGGCGATGACGTTGTTGGCGATCGGAGCCCACATCATCGGACCGAAGCGGTCGCGGGAGTTCAGCACCTGCCCGACCAGCACGAACATGCCGTAGAAGAACACCTGCGGAAGGCAGAGTCGGGCGAAGGCGATGACCGACTCGCGCTGCTCGGTGAAGGCGTCGGTGAAGTAGGCGTCGTCCAGGTAGAGCCGCATCACCCAGGGGGCGGCGAGCACCAGCAACGCGGTCGTGCCGGCCAGGAACAGCGCGGCCAGGGTGATGATGCGGTTCGTGTAGGCGTCGCCGCCGTCGGAGTCGTGCTTCATCGCCCGCACCAGCTGCGGCACGAGCACGGCGTTGAAGACGCCGCCGGCCAGCAGGATGTAGAGCATGTTCGGCACGGTGTTGGCGATGGTGAAGACGTCGGCGTGCAGCTGGGTGCCCAGTGCCGCGGCCAGCAGCGTGGAGCGCACGAAGCCGCTGAGCCGGGAGACGGTGGTGCCCGCGGCCATGACCGCGCTCGAGGAGAGCACGCTGGTGTCGCGCTGGTTCACGCGGCCGCCCCGACGGTGGAGCGGCGACGTCGGTGGGCCAGCACCCGGCGGACGGTGCGCACGGTGATCGCTCCGAACAGGGCGGCGGCCCCGCCGGCCATGATCACCCACAGGATGAGTCCGACCTTGCTGCTGCGCACGCTGAGCGTGGAGGTCTCGCCGAGGGCCCGCCCGGTCTCGCTGACCGGTTGCAGGGTCACTTGGCGGACGCCGATGTCGGTCGAGTCGGCCTCGATGCGCATCGGCCGGCGCCCGCCCGGGGGCAGCTCGACCGGGTCGGGTGTGCTCAGCTGCAACGGTCCGCCGCTCACGGTTGCTGACAGGCCCACCGTCACGGTCTGGTCGAGCCCGTTGACCAACGTCACCTGGAAGGTGCCGGCCTCGCTCGACATGGTGACGAACGACGGGCCGCGGATGCTCACCTGGTTGAGCCAGCCGTCGACCCGTGCGACGGCGTCACGGGCGCGCTCGGTGGCGACCCCGGGGAACGGACGGCTCCAGACCGAGGAGGTCAGCAGCGCCTGCCGGTCCAGCCGCTCGCCGATGCCGGCGTCGTCGGTCAGCAGGTCGGTCAGGGTGAGGCTGCGGTCCAGGAGCTCCGAGCTCGCGGCCACGGTGTACGCCGGCACCTCGGCCTCGGCCTCCTCGTCGGGGTAGACCACGTCGTCGCCACGGACCGTGGTCGAGCCGATGGCGGCGGGGTCGACGACCGAGGCGAGCGAGACCCCGTCGAGCCAGGGCTGCTCCTCGAGGGCGTCGAAGAACTGAGCGCGCTCCCAGCCACGGCCCGGGTCCCACAGCGGCGGGAGCACGGTGACCAGGGGATCGTCGGCCCGGTCCGACAACGCGTGGACCGCCGCCTCGGCCAGCAGCCGCTGCCGGACGGCGATCGCCGTGCGCGTCGGTCCTGGACCAGGGCCCCAGACGCCCTCGGCGTTCGGCGTGGTGGCCAGGCTTCCCCCGCGTGGGGCGGCGAACACCGTCGGGTCGTCGGGGTCGGACAGGTCGTCGGACAGGGCCGGCTCGCCGAGCACGACGCGGAGGTCGGGGTCGAGGACGGCGAGGGCCTCGGGGGACAGGAACCCGGTGGCCGGCGCCACGACGGGTGCGGAGGAGAGGTCCCGTGCGGAGAGCACGCCCTGGCTCTCGTCGAGCGCGATCGAGATCACCTCGGCGCCCTCGGTCCCTGCGGCCGCGGCGCTCACGTCGAGGTCGCCGTAGGGCAGGGCCAGGACGCCGGCACGCCCGGCGTCGGCCACGAAGCGGTCCAGCCACCGGGTCGCGACCTTGGCGGCGGGGTCGTCCTCGGCGACCCGGGCGGCGGTCTCCTCCTCGGTCGGATCGTCGTCGGGTGCGGTGACCTCGTTCGAGCCGTCGGAGGTGAGGTCGATGGCGGGGTTGCCGGCGCTCAAGGCGTCGGCGGCGTCGAGGACGGCGCCGTCCACCAGCCAGGTGAGCGGCCAGCCGCCGGCCGGGTCGTCGGCCGGATCCTCGGCCGCCTCCTGGTCCGCGGCGCCGCCGGTGCCTCCCCCTCGTGGGTCTCGCGCGGTGGGGTCCTCGGGGCCACGCAGCCGACGCGGGGAGGGAGCAGCGATCCCGTCCTCGTCGGGAAGAGCGCTGGCGGCGAAGGCGCGCGACCTCTCCATCCGGCCGTCGCGCAGCTGGGCGGTCCACAGCCGGTCGTACTCCACCGTGCCGTCCGAGGTGCGGACGACGTGCCGGCGGAACGGCATCCCCAGCGCCAACCGGGTCGAGGCGCTCTCGGGCACGAGGGGGAGGAAGGTGCGTGCCCGTCCGTCAGCGCCCTCGATCCGGCCGCTGTCGTCGGTTCCCAGGACGTGGACGCCCAGCCAGTAGACCCCGGGAGCGCCGGAGACCAGCAGCTTGCCGGCCGGCACCTCGAGCCGGAACCGCGTCGACTCCCCGGGGGCGAGGTCGGGAGCCTGCTGGAAGAGGTTGGGAGCGATGAGCCGGTCGCCGATCTCGATGTCGGTGTCGGAGCCCACGGCCTCGGCGATCTGTGCCTCGGTCGTCATGGGCTCGGTGGAGGTCAGCAGGTAGACCTTGAGATCGCTCCATTCGGACTCCGAGACGTTCTTGACCGTGCCCGTGACGCGGAGGTCGCCCTCGGTGGGCACCACGGCGGGCTGGAGCCGGTCGATCACCACGCGCAGCGGGGAGTCGGGCTCCTCGGGCTCCTCGGCCTGCTCCGGCGTACCGGCGCTCGCGCCGTCCGAGGGCGCTCCCGGCGTCCCGGATGTCGCGGCTGCCCGCGGCCGGGCGTCCGGCAGGGCCTCGGGAAGCAGCTCCGCGGTGGCCTCGCGCGGCGGCTCGACGGCAGCCGCGTGGGTGGCGGTGGTCGGGCACGTGCCGGCCACCAGGGCCAGGAGGCATCCGACCCCGAGGACGGCCCACCGTCGTCTCGGGTCAGCAGCACTCACCTGGTCAGGCTAGTCGCCCGCCCCGGCAGCAGGGGGACGGCGCCAGTGTCCCGCCGGAAGTCTCTACAGTGGTGTCCCGTGCCCGAGCTGCCCCCTCCTTCCCCCGCGACCTCCCCGGGCCGACCTGCCTCGGCGGCCGGTGAGCCGGTCAGCGAGCCGCTGTCCATGGTGGAGGTCCAGGCCCGCGCCGAGCGGGAGCTGGACCGCGTCGGAGCGGTGCTCGCGGAGCTCGGTGAGCTCTTCACCGCTGCCGGTGAGGAGATCGCCCTCGTGGGCGGCACGGTCCGCGACGCGATGGTCGGACGCATGAACACCGACCTCGACCTCACGACCTCTGCGCGCCCGGAGACCACCGAGCGGCTGGTCGCCGGGTGGGCGGACGCGGCCTGGGACATCGGCCGCGACTTCGGCACCATCGGCTGCCGCAAAGGTGCGTGGACGGTGGAGATCACGACGTACCGCTCCGAGGCCTACGACGCGGCGTCGCGCAAGCCGGAGGTCTCCTACGGCGACTCGCTCGAGGGCGACCTGGGCCGTCGTGACTTCACCGTCAACGCCATGGCGCTGCGGCTGCCGGCCCGTGAGTTCGCCGACCCCTTCGGCGGGATCGTCGACCTGGCCCACCAGGTCATCCGCACGCCGGGCGCCCCCGAGGACTCGTTCTCCGACGACCCGCTGCGGATGATGCGCGCGGCCCGCTTCGCCGCCCAGCTCGGCTTCGCGGTCGCCCCGGAGGTGGTCGCCGCGATGACGGCGATGGCCGACCGCATCGAGATCATCTCTGCCGAGCGGGTCCGCGACGAGCTGGTGAAGCTGGTCTGCGCGCCGTACCCGCGTCGCGGGCTGGCGCTGCTGGTCGAGACCGGGCTGGCCGCACGGGTGCTGCCCGAGCTGCCGGCGCTGGCGCTGGAGCGCGACGAGCACCACCGTCACAAGGACGTCTACGAGCACACCCTCACCGTGCTCGAGCAGGCCGTCGAACTCGAGCACCGGCTGCCGGGCGGGGGCCCGGACTTCGTGGCCCGCTTCGCCTCGCTCATGCACGACGTGGGCAAGCCCCGCACCCGCCGGTTCCAGGGTGACGGCACGGTCACCTTCCACCACCACGACGTGGTGGGGGCCAAGATGACCCGCAAGCGGATGAAGGCGCTGCGGTTCTCCAACGACACGACCGATGCGGTCTGCACGCTCGTCGAGCTGCACCTGCGCTTCCACGGCTACGGCGACGGGGAGTGGACCGACGCCGCCGTCCGTCGCTACGTCCGTGACGCCGGCGACCAGCTCGACCGCCTGCACGTCCTGACCCGGGCCGACTGCACCACGCGAAACCGTCGCAAGGCCGACCGGCTGCGGCGGACCTACGACGACCTCGAGGAGCGGATCGCGCGGCTCGCCGAGCAGGAGGAGCTGCAGTCGATCCGGCCCGACCTCGACGGCAACGCGATCATGACCCTGCTCGGGATCGGCCCCGGACGCGAGGTCGGCGAGGCCTACCGGTTCCTGCTCGAGCAGCGGATGGAGCAGGGTCCGATGTCCCCCGAGGCGGCCGAGGCGGCGCTGCGCGCCTGGTGGGCCCAGCGGGGCTGAGGACCTTGTCGGTTTCACCGGGCCCCTGGTGAAACTGGCACCTCCCGACAGTTGTTTCACGGGGGGAGTGCCGAATTCACCGGGGACCCGGTGAATTTGGCGGCCCCAGCGAGTCGATTCCGGGGGGGACTGTTCGTCAGAGTGGTGGGGCGAGGACGCCCCGACCAGCCCGACCCCGACCTGATCCCGGGGCCCGACGAGAGGACACCGCCATGAACGACACCTACTGCTACCTGATCCGGGAGAAGGACTGGGACTCCGACAGCTTCGACGTCGCCCCCGAGAACATGCCTGCGGAGATGCAGGCCACGATGGCGGAGCACGGCGCCTTCGCAGTCGCGGTCGAGAAGCTCGGGGCACGGATCGTCGGCGGCAGCGCGCTCACCAACGCGCGCTACGGCGGGGTCGTCAGCCCGGGCTCAGGGGACCGGGCGGCCGAGGACGCCGTCTACTCCGACAGCCCCTACGCCGACTCCAGCGAGCTCATCACCGGCTTCTACCTCGTCGAGGTCGACAGCGAGGAGCAGGCTCGCACCATCGCGGCGCTGGTGCCCACCGGGGGCACGATCGAGTGGCGCAAGGTCTTCCCCATGGCCGACGAGGCCTGAACCCACCGCGCGCACCCCCCAGGCGTCACCATGGACCGGTGACGCCGTCCGAGGAGGAGTTCCGCGCCGCGTGGCCCCGGGTCGTGCGGACGCTGGCCGGGTGGTGCGGCAGCCTCGACCTGGCCGAGGAGCACGCCGCGGAGGCGATGGCGCGGGCCGTCCACCACCGTGCCGGTGGGGGCCGGATCGACGACCTGGCCGCCTGGGCCGTCCGGGTGGGTCAGCGCGCCCTCCTCGACGAGGCCCGGCGGCGTGACACCTTCGGGCGGCTCGCCGCCGATCTGGTGCGCACCGACCGGGCCGGGTTCGAGCCACCACCGGGGGCACCGCTCCCCGCCGGTGGGGGGCGGGGCTCCCCCGACCCCGGGGAGAGCGACATGGACCCCGACGACCTGCCCGAGGAGCTCGACGACCGGGTGGCGCTGCTGTTCGTCGCCTGCGACGACGCACTCTCCCCGGGAGCACAGATGGTGCTGGCGCTGCGGGTGGTCTGCGGGCTGAGCATCCGTGAGATCGGCACCCACCTCGGGATCGAGGAGACCGCGGCGGCCGCACGCCTGACGCGGGCGAAGAAGGCGCTGGCTCGGGCGCGTGACGGATTCGCCGTGCCCGGCGGAGCGGAACGCGCCGCTCGACTGCCGGTGGTGCTCGACTGCGTGGCCGGCATGTTCACCGTCGCCCACCGCGACGGCTTCGAGCCGGCCGACCCGCTCAGCGACCTCGGCGGCCAGGCGCTGTCCATCGCTGACGCGCTGGTGCGCCTCTGGCCCCACGACCCCGAGGTCCGGGGGTTGCGCGCCCTGGTGCTGCTCGGGCTCGCCCGCCGCCCCGGACGCGTCGACGCCGACGGGGTGGCCCTGACCCTGGACGAGGTCGACCGCCGCCGCTGGGACGGTCGTCTGGTGCGCGCCGGGCTGCGCGACGCCACCCTCGCGGCGCGCGACGGCGAGGGACGCTTCGTCCTCGAGGCCGCGATCTCCGGGTTGCACACCACCGCCCCCGACGTCAGCGGCACCGACTGGTCGCGCATCGTCGACCTGTACGGCGCCCTCGGCCGGGTCTGGCCCTCGCCGGCGGTGGAGGTCGCCCTGCAGGTGGCCCGGTCCTACGCCCGTCCCACGGAGGTCGCGGCCGTCGAGGTCTCGCTGCGGCGCCTCGTCGACGTTGCTCCGCCGTACGCACGCCGCGACGCGACCTTCGCCCTCGCCGACCTGTGGTGGCGCACCGGGCGGAGCGGGGAGGCCGCCGACCTCTACCGCACCCTGTCCGAGCTCGAGGGGCCCGAGGCGGTGCGCCGGTTCTGCCTGCGGCGGGCCGTCGACGGCTGACCGAACGGCCCTGATTCCCACAATCTCGGAGTGTCAGGACCGAAGTCCCGACATGGCGGGCAGACGCTGACGTATAAAGCGTTTGAGATTGGTGTGACGGGTGAGGCAACCGAATCGGCCTCCCGTGCGTCGAGTCTCATGAGCCGCACCTTTGCGGCGAAGGTTGCGGCCACCCCGGCCGTCGTGGTCTGCGAAAGGACCCGCCCCATGACTCGATCGCACTCCCACCGGTCGCGTGTCACCCGAGCCGGCATCATCGCCACCTCCCTCGCCGCGGCTGCCACCGCGACGCTGACCGCCACCGCCCCCACGGCCTCCTCGGCCGTCGACCCGGCCTGCCCCGACACGTTCCCCCTCGCGGAGGTGGCGCGTGACCAGGCGGTGACCGGCCTCACCGTCGACTCCGGCATGACCCCGGAGGGCTTCACCGGCACGGTCCTCGGCACGCTCGCGGACGGCATCGCCCCCGGCGTCGACATGATCATGATGCGCCTGACGTCGGCGGAGATCGACCGCGTGGGCGGCATCTGGGCGGGCATGTCGGGCTCCCCGGTCTACGCCGAGGACGGGCGCCTCATCGGCGCCGTCGCCTACGGCCTCGCCGGCACCACCCCGGTCGCCGGTGTCACCCCGGCCGGAGCGATGCGCGACCTCATCGACGCCTTCCCGGTCGAGCGTGAGGTCGCCGTGCCGAAGCGGATGGCCGCGCGGCTCGTGGACAGCGGCGTCGTCACCGCCCGCGAGGCCGACGGCGGCATGTCCAGGCTGCCCACCCCGGTCGCCGTCTCCGGCCTCGCCGGCGCGGGGCGCCTCGCCAAGGCGCAGAAGCGCCTGGGCATGGAGGACACCCGGTTCTTCCGGGCCGGTGCGGCCGAGGCGGCGCCGGGGGTGATCACCCCCGAGGAGGCCGGCATCGAGCCCGGTGGCTCGCTGGGCAGCTCGCTGTCCTACGGAGACTTCTCCGCGGTCGGCATCGGCACCGTCACCCTCGTCTGCGGCGAGGACGTCGTCGGTTTCGGTCACCCGATGCAGTGGACCGGTAGGTCGTCGATGACGATGCACGGCGCCGACACCGTCTACGTCCAGGAGGACCCGTCCTGGGTCCCCTTCAAGGTCGCCAATCCGACGGCGCCGGTCGGCACCATCGACAACGACCGGCTGGTCGGCATCTCCGGGTTCACCGGCACCGCCCCCGACACCACCGAGATCGAGTCGTACGCGGAGAACAGCGACACCGGGTTCAGCCGCACGGGCACGACGTACGCCAGCATGCCGGACTTCCTGCCCGACCTGGCCGCGCTCGGCATCGTGGTCAACCACACGCGGGTGATCGACAAGGCGGGCCCCGGCGGGTCGCTGCAGACGTTCACCGTCACCGGCACCGCGGACGGTGAGCCGTTCACGATGACCCGGGCCAACCGGATCTCCTCGCGCTGGGACATCGGCTACGAGTCGCCCGCCGAGCTCTACTCGGTGATCGGGCTGCTGCAGAACAACGGCTTCACCGAGGTCGACATCGACTCCGTCTCGATGGACGCCGTGCTCGACGAGGACCTCCAGCAGCTGCAGATGGGCAAGGTCGAGCTGCGCACCGCGGCCGGTCAGTGGCGCCGCATCGAGCAGGGTGCCCCGGTCTTCGGCACCCGCGGGGGCCAGGTGCGCCTGCGCGTGACCCTCGACCCGCGCTCGGGTGCCTCCCAGGGTCTCTCCCGCACCACCCGGCTCCTCACCATCCCGGTGCCGAGCACCCTGCGCCGCGGCCGCGCCGTCGAGATGGGTGTCGGCGGCGGGGACGCGTGGGTCAGCCGTCGCAGCCTGTCCCCGAAGAGCTTCGAGGACATGCTCGCCAAGCTGGAGCTGCGTCCCCGCACCGACCAGGTCACCGCTCAGCTGTACGGCGGGCGCCGGCTCGGCTCGGTCCCCCCGGCCACCAGCAACCAGGCGCGGGCCGTGGTGACCGGACAGAAGTTCTTCACGCTGATCGTGCGCTGACCCGACACCGGGTGCTCCACGAGTACCCGACCGCCAGCACGAGGTAGCCGGCGGCCACGACCACGAGCGCCGCGGAGGACCTGCCGTCAGGGGGCAGGACCACCGCGGCGCTCGCTGCTGCGGCGACGAAGGCGACGTTGAACAGCACGTCGTAGACGGAGAACACCCGTCCCCGGAACGCGTCCTCGACGTCGCGCTGCACGAAGGTGTCCACGCAGATCTTGATGCCCTGCGCGGCCAGCCCCACCACGAAGGAGGCCGCGAGCAGCGCCCACGTCTCCAGGACCAGGGCAGGGAGGAGCTGTACGAGACCGGCGGTCACGAGCAGCGTCGTGATCCAGCGCCGGGGCGCCATTCGCTCGACCACCACCGGGGTCAGGAGGGCCGCGACCACGAAGCCGGCGCCTCCGACGAGCGTGGTGCGCCCCAGCGCCGCGAACGCGGCGTCAGGGTCGTCGGCGTGCAGGCCGTTGCGGAACAGCAGCACGAGCAGGACCGCGGTGATGCCGAAGAGGTAGCGCTGGCCGGCGATGAGGACCAGACCCGCGGCAGGGTCGCGCCGGCCGGCCAGGTGACGCAGCCCGTCGACCAGCCCGGTGGCGACGTGGCGCACCGAGTCGGTCAGCGCGGGTCGGCCGGCAGCCGGGTCGGGCCCCAGCAGGTCGCGGGGGATCCGCAGGGCGAGCAGACCCGCGACGCCGTACAGCAGGGAGGCGGTGACCAGCACTGCCCCGTCCCCGGCACCGGTGACGACCCGGACCAGGCCGCCGGTGCCGAGCCCGACCAGGAACGCGAGCGTCCCAGCGGTGGGCGTCAGGGCGTTGGCGGTCACCAGGTCGTCCGGCGACACCGTGTGGGGCAGGGCGGCCGACAGGCCCGCGAGCAGGAACCGGTTGACCGAGAGGCAGAGGAGGACGACGCCGTAGAAGACCGGGTCGGGAAGCTCGACGGCCACCACGCCGGCCAGCACCAGCGCGATCGCGACGCGGACCAGGTTGGCCAGCACCAACACCTGGCGCCGTGACCACCGGTCGAGGAAGACGCCGGCGAAGGGTCCCAACAGCGAGAACGGCAGCAGCACCACGGCCAGCGCGGTCGCGATCTGGGCCGCGGTGGCCTGGTCCTGGCCGAAGAGCGCGTACGACGCCAGCGCCGCCTGCAGCACGCCGTCGCTGAGCTGGCTGGCCAGCCGCACCCCGAGCAGCCGCCGGAACCACGTCCCGCCGCACAGGTGGACGAGGTGGCGCAGCGCGGTCATGGCGCCATTGTGGTGCCTGGTCGAGGCGGCAACGACGAAGCCCCCGACCCCCTGCGCTGCGGCAGGGGACCGGGGGCCGGTTCGCGCAGGGTCAGGCCTGGACCGGGTCCCCGTTGAGGGTCCGGAACGTGTAGACCTGCGCCAGCACCACGATCGGGATGGCAGCCAGCAGGCCGACACCGCAGAGGCACGCGCCGACGATGTAGGCGGCCAGGGTGGCCAGGAAGAACAGCAGCAGGGTGCCGAAGTTGTCCTTGACCATGGTGAAGCTGGCCTTGATGGCGTCGACGGCCGGCATGTTGCGGTCGATGACGAAGTAGAGCGTGAACGAGGTGAAGAAGATGACCGCGAGGCCTGGCAGGACGCACAGGACCAGGCCGACGAAGGTCATCGCGCCCGTGATGATGGCCGCGAGGATCACCTGACCCCAGTTGACGCCCTCGAAGGCCGTGCTGACCGACAACGGCTGGTTGCGGCTCAACGCGAGCCCGCCCTTGATGATGCCGGCCTGCACGATGAGGGAGACCGCGATGCTCAGGGCGTTGAACAGGAAGCCCAGCAGGGTCGCGACGCCGAAGAGACCACCGTCGGAGCTGTTGGTGGCCGCGGAGAGGATCGCCTGACCGACGCCGTTGAGGATGGCCACGGCGACGATGAGCACGAGGGTGATGAGGACCAGCGGACCCCAGTTGGCCTTGAACTTCTCGAAGGCGTAGGTGAAGGCGTTGCCGACGCTGTAGGACTCGGGCCCTCCGCCGTAGCCGCCGGGTCCGCCGGGGGGCGGGGGCGGCGGGGTGCCCCAGCCGCTCGGCCCGCCGGGGCCGCTGGGACCGCCGGGTGGGGGTGGGCCCCAACCACCGGAGGAATCACCCTGACCGCCACCACCGGGGGGCGTCGAGGGAGGCGGGGGTGGGGGCGGCGCCCCCGGGGGCGGGGGAGGCGGCGTGTCCGACCCTCCCGGGGGGCGAGGGGGCTCCGGCGGGGGCGAGTTCTGGCTCATGCACGTGAATGTAACGAGATTCTTGTCCCGGTGACAGTGATCGGTGCCGTGTGGAGAGCCGTGTCGGGATCTTCGGACGGCACGAGGCCGCGGACCAGGTCGGTCCACGGCCCCGTCGCAGCAGCGCTGCTGGTCGATCGGCGGGTCGATCGAGGGCGGTGTCAGCGTTCGACGTCGCCCCGGATGAACGCCTCGACCTGCTCGCGGCCCAGGTCGTCAGCCATCTGCACCGGGGGCGACTTCATCAGGTAGGTCGACGCCGAGAGGATCGGTCCGCCGATGCCGCGGTCCTTGGCGATCTTGCAGGCACGCAGCGCGTCGATGATGATGCCGGCGCTGTTGGGGGAGTCCCAGACCTCGAGCTTGTACTCCAGGTTCAGCGGGACGTCGCCGAAGGCGCGCCCCTCGAGGCGGACGTAGGCCCACTTGCGGTCGTCGAGCCACGCGACGTAGTCGGAGGGGCCGATGTGGACGTTGCGGTCGTCGGTCTTGCCGGCGAGCGCGCCCTGGAGGTTCGACGTCACGGCCTGGGTCTTGGAGACCTTCTTGGACTCCAGGCGCTCCCGCTCGAGCATGTTCTTGAAGTCCATGTTGCCGCCGACGTTGAGCTGGTAGGTGCGGTCCAGTGCGACGCCGCGGTCCTCGAACAGCTTGGCCATCACGCGGTGGGTGATGGTGGCACCGACCTGGGACTTGATGTCGTCGCCGACGATCGGGACACCCGCCGCCTCGAACTTGGCGGCCCACTCCGGGTCGGAGGCGATGAAGACGGGCAGGGCGTTGACGAAGCCGACGCCGGCGTCGATCGCGCACTGGGCGTAGAACTTGTCCGCGTGCTCCGAGCCGACCGGGAGGTAGGACACCAGCACGTCGGCGCCGGTCTCCTCGAGCACGGACACGACGTCGACCGGCTCCTCCTCGGACTCCTCGATCGTCATGCGGTAGTACTTGCCCAGGCCGTCGTGGGTCGGGCCGCGCCGGACGGTCACGCCGGTCGGCGGGACGTCGCAGATGCGGATCGTGTTGTTCTCGGACGCACCGATGGCCTCGGAGAGGTCGAAGCCGACCTTCTTCGCGTCGACGTCGAACGCGGCGACGAACTCGATGTCGGAGACGTGGTAGTCACCGAACTTCACGTGCATCAGGCCGGGCACGGTTGCCTCGGGGTCGGCGTCCTTGTAGTACTCCACGCCCTGGATGAGGGACGTGGCGCAGTTGCCGACGCCCACGATGGCGACTCGTACGGAACCCATGAGGTCTCCTTCTCGTTGATGTGGTGCTGTGGTGATCAGGTGGTCGTTCGGGGTGGTGCCGGACCGTTCAGGTGCTGCTGCGCGGTCGGTCGTCCCGCTCGGCGTCGATGAGGCCCGAGAGCCACAGCACCTCGCGCTCCACCGACTCCAGACCGTGTCGCTGCAGCTCGGCGGTGTAGGTGTCGTCGGCGCCGGTGAGGTGGTCGATCTGCTTCCTCACCCGCTCCAGGCGCTCCTCCAGCCGGGTGCGCCGACCCTCGAGGATCCGCAGGCGGGTCTCCCGGTCGGTGCGGCCGAAGAACGCGAAGCGCACACCGAAGACGTCGTCCTCCCAGGAGGACGGGCCGGAGTCGGCCGTGAGCTGGGCGAACCGGGCGTTCCCCTCGGGAGTCAGCTCGTAGGTGATCCGCTGCCGCCGGCTCGACGCCGGCGTCGCCGCCTTCTCCCCGGGATCCGGCGCGACGACGTACTCACGTAGCCAGCCGGCGCGCAGCATCTTCTTCAGGGCGGGGTAGAGCGAGCCGTAGGACAGCACCCGGCCCCAGCCGAGCACGACCGTGAGTCGCTTGCGCAGCTCGTAGCCGTGGAGCGGGTTCTCCTGCAGCAGCCCGAGCACCGCCAGCTCGAGGGTCTCCCCACGCTTGGTCACCCAGGCTCCTGTCCTGTCCAGCCGTGTGTCCGTGCTCGTCCCGTGGCCCGGGACGTGCGGCCGACGTCTCGGTTCAACATATCGTATCGATATATCGAGCTCGACGCTGGACCGGGCCGCGCCGGGGCGCGTCTCGCGTGTGAGTCGCACGACGTTCTTGGGCGAACGTGGCTCGCGGCCTTCGGGATGCGCCCTACTCTGGGCGGTGGACCTGTCCCCCACCTGCCCCTGGAGCAACGCCTGTGAGCGGAGACCGCAAGGAACCCTGGCCCTGGCAGCAGCGCGCTGCCGAGGGGAAGGGGCGCACCGGCTCGGGGGCCGGCAGGAGCACGTCCGGCGCGGGGGGCAAGTCCGCGAAGGGGGGAGCCGGCGCGGGCAAGCTGAAGCGCAACGGCGAGCCGCGTGGCAAGTGGTCGCAGGGATGGCGCCGCGGCGTCAAGTGGATCGCGGTCATGGCCGCCACCCTCTTCGCGATCGGCCTCGGGTTGTTCGCCTTCGCCTACGCCACCACCGACATCCCGAACCCCAATGAGGGGTTCGAGGCCCAGACCACCTACGTCTACTACGCCGACGGCAAGACGGCGCTGGGCAAGTTCGCCGAGCAGGACCGCACCAACGTCGACCTCGAGGACGTGCCGGAGTTCGTCCAGGACGCCGTGACCGCGGCGGAGGACCGCACCTTCGAGACCAACCAGGGGATCGACCCGAAGGGCATCCTCCGGGCCGCGTTCAACAACGCCTCCGGTGGCGACACCCAGGGTGCCTCCACCATCACCCAGCAGTACGTCAAGGTGCTCTACCTCAGCCAGGACCGCACCTGGTCGCGCAAGGCGAAGGAAGCGATCCTGTCGCTGAAGATCCAGCGGGAGAAGTCCAAGGACGAGATCCTCGAGGGCTATCTCAACACCATCTACTTCGGCCGCGGCGCCTACGGCATCGAGGCGGCCTCACGCGCCTACTTCGACACCACGACCAAGGACCTGACGGTGCGGGAGGCGGCCGTCCTCGCCTCGGTCATCAACAGCCCCAACGGCTACGACCCGGCCAACGGCAAGGAGTCCCGGCGCGGGCTGAAGGAGCGCTACGACTACGTGCTCGACGGCATGGAGGAGATGGGCACCCTGCCGGCGAACGTCGTCGGCAAGCGGTACCTCGACAAGCTGCCCCCCTTCCCCGAGGTCCAGCAGCAGAGCCAGTACGGCGGTCAGCGGGGGCACGTCCTCCGCCTCGTCCGCAACGAGCTGAGCGCCCTGGGCTACAGCGACTCCGAGATCGACACCGGCGGCCTGCGCATCACCACCACCCTCACGCGTCAGTCGATGACCGCGGCCGAGCAGGGCGTACTGGCCAACCGGCCCGACCTGCCGGGTCTGCACGTCGCCGTCGCCTCGGTCGATCCCCGCACCGGGGCTCTGCGCGGCATGTTCGCCGGGCAGGACTACCTCAAGAGCCAGCTGAACTGGGCCGAGGCGGGCGGCGCTCCGGGGTCGACGTTCAAGCCCTTCGCCCTCGCGGCCGCCCTGGGCTACGGGTTCTCCTTGGAGTCGACCTTCGACGGCTCCTCCCCGCAGGAGGTGGCCGGCACCGAGTTCGGCAACCAGGGTGACGCCGGCGGTGTCTCCTACGGGTTCGTGTCCCTCCTGCAGGCGACCATCGACTCGGTGAACACCGCCTACGTCAATATGGCCAACGAGATGGGCGTCGACGCCGTCGTCGACACCGCCGTGGACATGGGGATCCCGCGCAACGCGCCCGGGCTCGACGACACCTTGTCCATCGTGCTCGGCTCGGCCACCGTCAGTCCCATCGACATGGCCAACGCCTACGGCACCATCGCCGCGGGCGGCGCCGCCAAGGACGCCTTCATCGTCCAGAGCGTCACCGCGCCGGAGGGCGAGAACTACGAGCGCAAGGTCCGCACGACCCAGGCCATCTCCGAGGACGTGGCCGCCGAGACGTCGTACGCGCTGCAGCAGGTGGCCAGCGTGGGCACCGGCACGAACGCCAACGTCATCGGTCGACCGATCGCGGGCAAGACCGGCACGGCGACCACCGACGGCGGCAACGTGCGCTCGTCGTGGTTCGTGGGATACACGCCGCAGCTCTCGACCGCGGTCATGTACACCCGCGGCAACGGCAACATGCCGCTCAACGGCTTCCTGGACACCTTCTACGGCGGCGAGTACCCGGCCCGGACCTGGGCGTCGGTCATGCAGGCCGCGCTCGAGGGAGCCGAGATCATCCCGTTCCCGGAGCGGGCCTACCTCGACGCGACGGTGGAGGGCTTCGAGCCGACGCCGACGTTCACCCCGGAACCGACCCCGACGGAGACGACCGAGGCGCCCGAGCCGGATCCGACGACCCAGGAGCCCGAGCCCGAGCCGAGCCCGGAGGAGACCGAGACGAGCGCGCCGCCGTCCAGCCCTCCGCCGAGCGAGTCGCCCTCGCCCAGCGAGTCACCCGGGATCGCCGAGCCGCCGAACGGCGGTGGGGCGCGCAGCGACGCCAGTCAGTCGCCCCGGGCCGGTCGCGACGAGCCCGGACAGTAGCCTTCAGGCGTGACCGCGCCCGGGGACCGTCGAGCCGGCGAGGTCGTCGCGCCCACGCGGGAGGACCCGGTCGCCCGCGCAGCGAGCGAGGTCGTCGGGGGACCGTGGGGTGACCACGCCCGGCCGCACCGGTGGTGGACCCCGCTGCGGGTGATGCTGGCCGTCGCCTGCATCGCGTGGGTGCTGGCGATCGTGCAGAAGTCGCCGTGCATCAAGGACGGCTGGAACGGCGAGGACACCCGCTACGCGCAGCTGTGCTACTCCGACCTCGCCTACCTCTACGTCGGCCGCGGGTTCGCCGAGCTCGAGGTCCCCTTCACCGAGTCCGAGGACCGCTACCCCGACCTGGAGTACCCGGTGCTCATCGGCTACTTCGCCTACAGCGCCGCGGTCGTCACCCAGGCGGTCCACGGCTGGCCGGACCTGACCGAGCGGCGCGAGGCGGCGGTGGACACCGTCGGCGGGCTCCCCGGCGTCGACGAGGAGCGTCAGGACTTCGTGGCGGTGAACGCCGTGCTGATGCTGCCGCTGCTGCTGCTGGCGACCTGGCTGCTCGCCGGCGCCCACCCCCGTCGGCCGTGGGACGCGATGGGCATGGTCGCCGCGCCCGTGCTGGTGCTGACCGGGCTGGTCAACTGGGACCTGCTGCCGGTCGCCTGCGTCGCCGGCGCGTTCTGGGCCCACGCACGCGGACGGCCGGTGCTCGTCGGTGTCTTCGTGGGTCTCGGCGCTGCGGCCAAGCTCTACCCGGTCTTCCTGCTGGGTGCCTTCCTGGTGGTCGCGCTCAGACGGCGGGGGCTGCGGGGCTTCGCGGTCACCACCGCCGCCACGATCGCGACGTGGGTGCTGTGCAACCTGCCCGCGATGCTGGTCCACCTCGACGGGTGGAAGGGCTTCTGGACCTTCAACTCCGACCGCGGCGCCGACCTCGGCTCGCTGTGGCTGGCTGCGCGGGACCACGGGTGGGACGCAGACCTGGGGACCGTCAACACGGTCTCCTTCGTGGCGTTCGCCGTGATCTGCCTGGGCGTCCTGGTGCTCGGCCTGCGGGCCCACCGCCCGCCGCGCGCGTCGCAGCTGGCCTTCCTGATCGTGCTGGGCTTCCTGATGGTCAACAAGGTCTACTCACCGCAGTACGTGCTGTGGCTGCTGCCCCTGGCGGCGCTGGCACGTCCCCGGTGGCGCGACCTGCTCATCTGGCAGGTGGGCGAGGTCGTCTACTTCGTCATGGTGTGGCTCTACCTGGGCGGCTTCACCAGCTCGGCGACGACCGGGTCGCCGGACCCGGCCTACACGGCGGCCATCCTGCTCCGCACGGCCACCGAGCTCTACCTGGCCGCGGTCGTCGTGCGCGACATCCTGCAGCCGTGGCACGACCCGGTGGCGGCGCCCGCGGAGGACCCGGAGGCCCTCCGGCGACCGGAGCTCAGTCCAGCAGGGTCTGGTCGAACGACGTCGCGGTGAACCGCACCTGCACGCCGACCTCGTCGCCGATCGCGGGCACGGCGGCACCGGCGGGCAGGAACAGCATCGAGGCCTGCATGTGGGGTGGCTCGGCGAACAGCCGCTGCTTCCCGGTGACCGTGAAGGGTGAGCGGACGAAGCCGGCGGCGTCGAGGCCGCCCTTGGCCACACGGGCCGCCCGGTCGCGCAGCGTGGCGCCGCCGGTGGGCGCCTCCAGCCCGATCCCGTGGGCGGTGCCGCCCGAGACCACCAGGATGTGACCGTTGCGGGGAGCGCTGCGACCGCGGTAGCCGAAGACGTCACCCCGCTCGACGGGGTGCACGTCGAGCACCGACGACGTGACGCTGAGGGCGCCCCGGTCGCCGAGCCACAGACCGGTGCCGGTGCGCGGGCGCAGGTCGAAGTCGCCGTACGACGACCGCAGCCGGGTCATGTCGGCGGCCGTGAGGTGGGAGATCCAGACCGTGCGCGCGGTGATGCCGCTGGCCACGATCTCGGTCAGCAGGCGTTCGACCTCGCCCAGGTGGGACCCGTGGTCCATGGGCAGGTGGAGCGCGAACCCCTCGACCTGCAGCCGGTCGGTGAGTCCGTCGACGGCTGCCGCCGCTCGCAGCTCCCGCGGCGTGAAGCCGTGGCGACGCATCGACGTGAGGAGCTCCAGGGCGACGCGTGGGCGACCGTGACCACCACTGGCGTCAGAGGCGCGCGCGACGAGGTCCTCCACGTCACCGAGCCGACCGACGGTGTGGATCAGGCGAGGGTCGTAGGTCGCGCGGGTCTCGAAGGGCCGCCAGGGCGACAGCACGAGCAGGGAGCCGCTGAAGTGACGCTCGACGACCGGCACCTCGGCGTACGTCCCGACCGCGAGGGTGTCGACGCCGAGCTGGTCGGCGACCTCGGCCAGACGGGGCAGGCCGAACCCGTAGCCGTTGCCTTTCGCGACCGGCACCAGCGAGGGGTCGGCGTCGCGGACCTGCTCGAGGTGGCGGCGCCAGCGGGCCTCGTCGACGTGGAGGGTGAGCACCGGCCTCAGCCCCGTCGTGCCATGTAGAGGGAGAACGCCTTGTACAGCGCGCGGTTGAGCGGGAGGTCCCACTCGCCGGCGTGCTCCACGGCCTCACCGCCGGTGCCGACCTTGAACTGGATCAGCCCGACGTGGCTGTCGTCGCTGTCGAGGGTGTCGGTGATGCCGCGCAGGTCGTAGACCTCGGCGCCGTGGGTCAGCGCGTGGCGGATCATCTCCCACTGCACGGCGTTGGAGCCGCGGACCTCGCGCTTCTCGGTGGAGGAGGCACCGTAGGAGTACCAGACGTGCCCGCCGACCTGGATGAGGATCGTGCTGGCGACCAGGTCGCCCTCGTGCTCAGCGGTGAAGAGCGCGATGCGGTCGGGGTCCTCGGCGCCGAGGGCGGCGAACATCGTCGTGAAGTAGCCCAGGGGTCGCGGGGTGAAGTGGTCGCGTTGCGCGGTGTGGACGTAGAGGTCGTGGAACTGCTTGAGCGCCCCGTCGAGCTCGCCGGCGGGGACGCGACGGGTGACGACGCCTTCCTTGACGGCCTTCTTGATGTTGCGGCGCCACTGCTGGTTCATGCCCGTCAGGACGTCGTCCTCGGTGCGGGGCTCACCTTCGGGGGTGGTCAGCGGGACCTGGAAGTTGTACTGCGGCTGGCCCGCGGCGAAGCCGCCCTCGGCCACCAGCGGCTGCCAGCGGAGCTCGCGCAGCTGGGAGACCACGCGGGCTCCCGTCGGCTCGCGCCGCGTGGGCGGCACCTCGTCGAGGCGGTGGACGGCTGCGTCGGCCACACCGGCCTTGACGGCGGCGGCGTCCCAGCGGCGGGTGACCACCGGCGGGCCCATGCGGACGGCGAAGGCGCCCTGGGCCTTGAGGTGGTCCGTCATCGGCGCCAGCCACCCGGCCAGCTCGTCGGTCCCCCAGTCGATGACCGGGCCCTCGGGCAGGTAGGCCAGGTAGCGCTTGAGCTTCGGCAGCTGGCGGTAGAGGACGAGCCCGGCGCCCACGAGCGTGCCGGCTTCGTCGTACCAACCGAGGGACTCGCGCCGCCAGTCGCTCTTGACCTCGCCCCAGGCCGGGGTCTGGAGGAAGCTGGCACGACCGCGGACGGCGACGAAGCGGCGGTGCTCCTCGGCGGACACGGGACGTACGACGAGTCGGCTCACTGGGGAAGAGTAGTCGGTACGCGTGTGCCCTCGGGGCGGCTGTGGTGGGATGGGTGCGTGGGATCGCGGGTGTCCGCCCGGTGGGTCACCGTTGACGGAGGGGAACACATGAAGCTCGTATCGACCGCCGCCGGTCTCGGCGCGGTGCTGGTGCTCGCAGCGTGCGGGGGCGGGTCCGAGGGGGGCTCCGGCGAGGACTCCGGCGAGGAGGCGGCCGCATTCGCGGAGGGGTCGCCCGAGGACATCACGGCCGCTGCCGAGGAGGACATGAAGGCGCTCTCCTCGCTGCGGATGGCCGGCGCGATCAGCAACGACGGCCAGGAGATCTCGATCGACGTGGCCCTGAGCACGGCGGGCGACTGCGCGGGCGACCTGACGCTGGGCGAGGACGCCGGCTTCGAGCTCCTCAGCGTCGGCGGGGAGACCTGGATCAAGCCGAGCGCGGCGTTCTGGGAGCAGTTCGCCGGCCCGGCCGCGTCGCAGGTCTCCGAGGCGGCGGGCGACAAGTGGGTCGCCTTCCCCGGTGACGAGGCCGACAACTTCGCCGAGATCTGTGACCTCGACTCGCTGCTCGACGAGTTCAACGAGGAGGACGAGGGGCCCGCCCCCGAGCTCGCGGGGACCGAGGAGGTCGACGGCCAGGAGGCTGTGGTCGTCACCAGCACCTCCGACGAGGGCGACCCGGTCAAGGCCTGGGTGGCCACCGAGGACCCTCACCACATCCTGCAGCTCGAGGTCGACCAGGGCGAGGAGCCCGGTCAGATCCAGTTCTCCGACTTCGACGCAGAGCTGAACCTCGAGGCGCCCGCCGCCGACGAGGTCTTCGACATCTCGCAGTTCCAGCCCGGCGCCGCTCAGTAGGGTGCTGCCGGTTTCCCAAGGTATGCCGGCAACCTGGCACTCCCCATGGCGTCCGGAGCATGGGGAGTGCTGGTGTGCCATGGGGAGTGCCCCAGTAGTCCTCACAAGCACGTGAACCGCCGAGTTACCCACAGCGGCAGAGCGTGCGCCGTACCGGCCCGGCGTTGTGGCGCAAGGTCGTCGCATGGCGATCGCGCACACCGAAGAACTCGCAGGACCCCTGCGCTCCCTGGCCGAGGAGCACGGCGCCTTCCTGCGCCGCGAGGCGCTCGCGTGCGGCATCGACGACCGCACGTTGCGTCGGCAGGTCCGGGCCGGTGCCTGGGTCCGGGTCCGCCATGGGGCCTACACGTTCCGCGACCTGTGGGATGCCGGCGACCTCGACGAGCGGCATCGCGTCCGAGCCCGCGCCGCCATGCGTGTGCTGGGCGAGCGCGTGGCGGTGAGCCACCACAGCGCCTGCCTCCTGCACCAGCTGCCGGTTTGGGGCGCCGACCTCGACCTCGTGCGCGTGACGCGACGCGACGGCGGGGCGGGTCGCAGGGAGGGCGACCTCCAGCACCACGAGGGTCTCCTTCTCGACTCGGACGTGTGCGAGGTCGGTGGGCTCCCGGCAACGGTGCCGGTCCGGGCGGTGCTCGAGTCGGCGTCACTGCTCACGGTCGAGCAAGGGCTCGCCGTCGTTGATGCAGGACTGAATCGCCACCTGTACGACGGTGAGCGGCTCGCTGCGCAACAGGCGCTCATGCAGTCGTGGCCGGACTGTCAGCACCTCCAGCTGGTGACCCGGTTGGCCGACGGCAGGAGCGGCTCGGTGGCCGAGTCGCGTTGCCGCTATCTCTTCTGGCGCCTCGGGCTGCCGGCCCCCGAACTGCAGTACGAGGTACGGGCGGCGGGTGAGCTGATCGGAGTGTGCGACTTCGTGTGGCCCGGGGCCGGCGTCATCGTGGAGTTCGACGGCAAGGAGAAGTACCTCAAACACCTGCGGCCGGGCGAGACCCCGGGCGACGCGGTCTTCCGAGAGAAGAGACGGGAGGACGCGCTGCGACGGGTCACTGGCTGGACCGTCATTCGCCTCACGTGGGCGGATCTCGAGCGCCCGCATCGCATCGTCGCGATCCTGCGCGCCGCTCTCGGTCGCTGAGGCGAGCGTGGGGCGGCGTCGTGCGCCGTCGGGCGGCGTCGGGCTGCGCGCTGAGGCGGCGTCAGGCGTGCGCAGGGCAGGGACATCCGCGGGGGACGGCGTACTCCCCATGGCAACGTGGCGCCTCCCATGCCCCGTACGCCATGGGGAGCGCCAGTTCGCCGGCATACCTTGGGAAACCGGCACCAGCCGTCAGAGGCGGGAGCGGAGCCAGGCGAAGTCGGCCAGGTGCTCCTCGGGGCCACCAGGGGTCTCGGCGATGACGGGGGCGCCGGCGGCCCGGATGACCTCGACGAAGGCGTCGTGGTCGACGTGGCCCTCGCCGAAGCTGGTGTGGCGGTCGGCGCCCGAGGCGAAGGCGTCGCGGCTGTCGTTGGCGTGGATCAGGTCGATGCGGCCGGTGAGGGCCAGCAGCTGCTCCACCGCGGTGTCGAGAGCGATGCCGCCGGCGTGCGCGTGACAGGTGTCGAGGCAGAAGCCGACCATGTCGGCGCCCTCGGCCTGGTGGACGGCGTCGAAGACCCGTCCGATGCGCTCAGCGTGACGAGCCATGGCGTTGTCGCCGCCCGCGGTGTTCTCGATGAGCAGCGGGATCTTCAGGTCGGTCGCCTCGATGGCCTTGCGCCAGTTGTCGAACCCCTTCTCGGGGTCGTCGGTCTTGTTGACGTGGCCGCCGTGGACGATCAGGCCCTTCGCGCCGATCTCCGCCGCGGCGTCCATGTGCTGCTGGAGCAGCTTGCGCGACGGGATGCGGATCCGGTTGTTCGTCGTCGCCACGTTCACGATGTAGGGCGCGTGGACGTAGAGGTCCACGCCCGCCGCCTCCGCGTCGGCCTGGAGACCGGCCGCCCCTCCGGCGTACCGGACCTCCGGGCCCTTGTAGCTCTGCGGGTCTCCGAGGAAGAATTGGACCAGCGAGGTCTCGCGCGCCTTCGCCTCGGCGACCGGGTCGGTCTGGTCGACGTGGGCGCCGATGCGCAGGGTGTCGGCGGTGGTTGCGATGGACTCGTTCATGGCCACCAGGCTAGGCCTCACCGCCGATTTCCAGATGGGGCGGGCGCGCTGGTAGATTGCCCTGTCCGGTTGATCCCGGTCACCACCGACGGTGACCGACCAGCCGGGACGTCGTACGACCACCGCAGTCCCTGCGGAACGTACGACGACGCAACAGCCCTCCTGCCGCGGAACGACCGTGGCCGCCAGTCCGAAGGAGGTGGAGACTGCTTTGCGTGCCTATGAAGTGATGGTCATCCTCGACCCCAGCCTCGACGAGCGCACCGTCGCCCCGTCTCTCGACACCTACCTCAACGTCGTCCGTCAGGACGGTGGCGAGGTTGTGAACGTCGACGTGTGGGGCAAGCGACGACTCGCCTACGAGATCGACAAGAACGCCGAGGGCATCTACGCCGTCGTCGACCTGCAGGCCGAGCCGGCCACGGTGAAGGAGCTCGACCGTCAGCTCACGCTGAACGAGTCGGTGCTGCGCACCAAGGTGATCCGCCCCGACGTCCACTGATCGTTCCACCGATCGCTCGCACGGTCTCGTAACTGTCGCCGCCATGAGGTTCTATGTGGCGAACACGTACCGGACCGAGCACCACCGGGGCTGCGAGCCCCAGACAAGGGAGTCATCCAATGGCAGGCGAAACCCCGATCACCGTCGTCGGCAACCTCACCGCTGACCCGGAGCTGCGCTTCACCCCTTCGGGTGCGGCCGTCGCGAACTTCACCGTCGCGTCGACCCCGCGCAACTTCGACCGCCAGACCAACGAGTGGAAGGACGGCGAAGCGCTGTTCCTCAACTGCTCGGTGTGGCGCCAGGCAGCGGAGAACGTCGCCGAGTCCCTCACCAAGGGCTCGCGCGTCGTCGTGCAGGGGAACCTGAAGGCCCGCAGCTACGAGACCCGCGAGGGCGAGAAGCGCACGGTCTTCGAGGTCGACGTGCAGGAGATCGGGCCCAGCCTGAAGTACGCCACCGCGAAGGTCTCCAAGACCACCCGTCAGGGTGGCGGAGGCGGCTACAGCGGTGGTGGCTCCGGCGGCGACGACCCGTGGTCGAACCAGGGTGGCGGCGGTCAGTCCGCTCCCCAGGGTGGCGGGTACGGCGGCGGCCAGTCGGCTCCGCAGTCCGCGCCGCAGGGTGGCGGCCAGCCCGCTCCCCAGGGTGGCCAGGGTGGCCAGGGTGGATGGAACACCCCCGGCCAGACCAACGACCCGTGGGCGACCCCGGGTGGCAACTCCTCGGAGGAGCCCCCCTTCTGATCCACCCACCCGCCCCTGACCGGGCGAGGTGACACGACCACCAGACCAGCAACCATTCCGGGCCAACCCCGCAGAGGGCCGCCCGGGCTCGAGAAGGAGCACCACGATGGCCAAGCCTGTTCTGCGCAAGCCCAAGAAGAAGGTTTGCCAGTTCTGCAAGGACAAGACCGAGTACGTCGACTACAAGGACACCGCGCTGCTGCGGAAGTTCATCTCCGACCGCGGCAAGATCCGCGCGCGTCGGGTGACGGGCAACTGCGTCCAGCACCAGCGCGACGTCGCGATCGCCGTCAAGAACGCCCGTGAGGTTGCGCTCCTGCCGTACACCTCGACGGCTCGCTGAGGAAGGGGAACGACATGAAGCTCATCCTCACCCACGAGGTCGACGGCCTCGGTGCCCCCGGCGACATCGTCGAGGTCAAGGACGGCTACGGCCGTAACTTCCTCATCCCCCGCGGCTTCGGGATCCGTTGGACCCGCGGCGGCGAGCGCCAGATCGACTCCATCAAGCAGGCCCGTTCCGCCCGCGCCGTCGCCGACCTCGGCAAGGCGCAGGAGATCAAGGCCAAGCTCGAGGGCAGCGAGGTGCAGGTCCCGGTGCGTGCCGGGGAGGGTGGCCGCCTGTTCGGTGCCGTCACCGTCTCCGACATCGCCGCCGCGATCAACGCCGCCGTCGGCGGCTCCTCGGACGTCGTCGACAAGCGTCGCGTCATGGTCGGCAACCCGATCAAGTCCCTCGGCCCCCACGTCGTGACCGTCAAGGTCCACGACGAGCTCGAGGCGACCGTCAACCTCAACGTCGTTCCCGCCTGAGCGCTTCGTCCGCTGGGGACCACGTCGTACGACGACCCGCGTCACCGTCTCGGTGGCGCGGGTCGCGTGCGTCCGGGGCCTGACGGTCCGGGTCGGCCTCAGCCGCGGGAGGGCGCGTCCAGGGTGGCCTGCAGGGTCGGGCCGACCAGGGCGACGAGGTCGTCGACCGGCATCGAGGCGATCGGCTCCATGCGGGTGACGTAGCGCAGCACGGCGATCCCGCCCAGCTGGGCCGCCACCAGCTCGATCTTGGCGGCGGTGGCGTCGACCCGTCGGCTGCGCAGCAGCGGCGTGAGGACGGTCCTGCTCAGCAGCGCCACGAGCAGCCGCCCTCCCACCGCGCTGTTCGCGCTGGACCGCAGGGTCCGCATGACGCGCTCGCGGGTGCGCGGGTTCTCGCACAGCTCGAAGAAGCGGCGGGCGATGCGCTCGCCGGTCGTGGTCCGCTCGTCGTCGGTCGTGCGCCGCGGGGTGGGGACGGTCGACTCGAGCGGTCCGTCGACCGATGCGTCGGGGCCACGGCGCAAGGCCGTGGGGGCGCCCAGGCCCGTCAGCGCCCGTGGGGGCACCCCGATCACCGCGCGCTCCACGTGGGTCTGCCCAGGTCGTCGCGGCCCCCGTGAGACCACAGGCTGTGGAGTGGATCGGTGTCACCCGGTGGCACGGATCCACCACAGAAGGTCCTGTCCACGCCGACCATCGTCGGTCAGGGGACCCGACGGTCGGCCCGGGACACGCCCGACCACGCCCGACCCCGCCGAGCATCACTCGCCCCGGGGGCGGTCCTGCTCCTGGGCCTTCTCACGCGCGGCCCGGCGGCGGCGCACCTTCTCGATGACCTCGGCCCCGGTGACCGGGCCGTCCTCGGTCGACCTGGCGGTCCCTGTCGACCGAGTCGACCCGGTCGACCCGGTCGACCCGGTCGACCCGGCGGACCCGGCCGGCCCGGCCGACCCGGCCGACCCGGCGGACCCGGCCGACCCGGCGGACCCGGCCGACCCGGCCGACCCGGCCGACCCGGCCGAGGGTCCCCCCGTGACCCCCTTCCGCGTCGCGGTGGGTTCACCGGCGCGGGTGGTGGGCGTCGCGGAGGCCGACGCCTCACGCTCCCGGCGCGCCCGGGCCTTCCGCTTGGCCTCGGCCGCGGAGAAGCCGACCGGCTTCGCCCGCGGCCGCGAGGGGGTGCCGGCACCGGTCGTGTCGCCGGACCTGGACACGGTCGTGGTGCCCGTGCCGGGTGCCGTCCGCGACGGGGGCGGGCCGGGTGTCTCCGCGGCCTCGGGGTCGACGAGCCCCCGGCGTCCCGAGGCGCTGCTGAGGGCGAAGATCAGCGTCAGGTTGGCCACCAGGATCAGCACCTCGGCGGGTGTGGAGAGCCAGTCCTGGCCGGCGAGGTAGACCAGCCCCGGAAGTGGCGCGACGACCAGGAAGGCGTTGCGCAGGCCCAGCATCACCCACCGCAAGCGGCCCTCGACCGCGTCCGAGACGGCGTCGGAGACCAGGAAGCACCAGGCGAGCGTGGGCAGGCTGAAGAGCCATCCCAGCACGGGCGTGAGCGTGGCGGGGGAGCCCTCGGGCCAGCTGACGACGGAGAAGACCAGACAGACCCAGGCGGTCACGACGAGCCCGCGGCGGTTCGGGATCCGGTCCTCCAGGGCAGCGAGCCCGAGCAGCACGAGGCACCAGCCGATCGGGTCGGCGATCCAGTCGTAGCCGTCCGGAGGGATGTCGAGGAAGACGATCACCAGACCCATGACGACGGTCTGCAGCGAGGTCACCCCCGCACTCTAGTGAGAGGTGGCCGCCGAGGCCGCCGATCCCGTCACCATCCAGTCCGTGCCGCGGGCGCGTCGCACGAGGACCACGCCCCGTCCGCCCATGAAGACCACGCAGAACGCGATCCAGAGCCACACGAGGCCGACGGTGGCGCCGAGGTCGGAGGTGAGGGCGGCCACGAGCACCGCCACCGGCACGAAGGCCGCCGTCACCAACGTGCCTGCGACGGCCAGGTAGCGGCCGTCCCCGGCGCCGATGAGGATCCCGTCGAGCACGAAGACCACGCCGGCGAGGGGTTGGGCGATCGCGGCGACCAGCAGTGCCGGTGCCAGCGCGTCCACCACGGCGGGGTCGTCGACGAAGAGCCGCCCGAGCACGGGCGCTCCGAGCGCCAGCACGACACCGGTGACCACCCCGAATCCGAGCCCGAGCTGGATCATCCGGCGCGTCAGGGAGCGGGTCCGTGCGAGGTCACCGGCGCCCAGCGCGGTCCCGGTCAGGGTCTGAGCGGCGATCGCCAGGGCGTCGAGGGCGTAGGCGAGGAACGTCCACAGCGTGAAGGCCAGCTGGTGCGCGGCGGTGGCCACGGTCCCCAGCGTCGCGGCTCCCCAGGTCATCGTGAGCAGGCAGACATGCAGGTTGAGGGTCCGGACCAGCAGCGCGGAGCCGGCGCGCGCGGCACGTCGTACGCCGGGGAGGTCGGGGTGCCAGGTCGCTCCCTGCGCCGCCGCGGCCCGGACCACCGCACCGGCGAGGTAGAGCCCGGCGGCGGTCTGGGCGAGCACCGTTCCGGCCGCGGACCCCCCGATGCCGAGGTCGAAGCCGTAGACCAGGACGACGTTGAGGACCACGTTGAGCAGGTTCGCCGCCACCGCGACCACCAGCGGTGTCCGGGTGTCGGCGAGGCCACGCAGGACACCGGTGGCGGCGAGCAGCAGCAGCATGGGGGTGAGGCCCAGCCAGGAGATCCGCAGGTACGTCGTCGCGGCCGCGGTCACGTCGGCGTCGGTGCCGAACAGCGCGACGAGCGGCTCGGTCGTGAGCACCCCGGCGACGGTGAGCACGACACCGATGAGCAGGGCCAGCCAGAGGCCGTCCACGCCCTGCTGCAGGGCGCGGCGGGGCTGCCCCGCCCCCAGCTCCCGGGCCACTGCCGCGGTGGTCGCGTAGGCGAGGAACACGCAGAGCCCGATGGCCAGTCTCAGGACGACCGAGGCGATGCCGAGACCTGCCAGCTGCGCGGTCCCGAGATGGCCCACGATCGCGGAGTCGGCCAGCAGGAAGAGCGGCTCGGCCACCAGCGCGAGGAAGGCGGGCACGGCCAGGGCGAGGATCTGACGGTCGACGCCACGGGTGCTCTCCGACCGACGCCACGCCATGGGGGCAACCTATCTGTGCGTGTCGGCGACATGAACGTAGCGTGGCCAGCGGCCGCGGCGGCGGGGTCGATACCACCGAGCCGACCCTGTGCACAACCCCGGGTTTGTTGTGGATAGCGGGCCTCCTGCGCCACCCCTGGCGCCTCCCAGGACCTACGGCCCGGTGACGTCCACATGAACAGGAAGTAACGGGATCTTTTTCCTGCACACAGGTGACGCTGCGAGAAACCCCAGGTCAGTCGGGCTTTTCGACCGAAAAGCAATCCTGAGTCCACAGGCTTGTCAACAACCTGTGCACACCCTCCCTGGGCGTGTTCCACATGTCAGGCGGAGTTATCCACAGGGCCTGTGGACAACGACCTTGGAGCGGCCCCGGCTTTCGGGCTACGGTCACGGCTTCGCAGGGCAACGGGGTCCGCACCGGTCACGGTCGGCAGCACCGTTCGACAAGTTGTCGGAGCCCCTCCCTACCGTCTCCTCCGGGACACAGACAAGGGGCCAGGCATGAGCATCGCGGAGCAGTCGGCAAGTCGCGGCAACACCTCTGCGGAGCCGTGGGGGGGAAGCTTCGCGCCGTACGCCGCTGACGAGTACGCCGCTCCCGGGTCCGACCGGATGCCGCCCCAGGACCACGCCGCGGAGCAGTCGGTGATCGGGTCGATGCTGCTGTCGAAGGACGCCATCGCCGACGTGGTGGAGAACATTCGCGGCACGGACTTCTACCGGCCCGCGCACGAGACGATCTTCGACGCGATCATCGACCTCTACGGTCGCGGTGAGCCGGTCGACCCGGTCACCACCTCGGCGGAGCTGAGCCGACGGGGCGAGCTGGTGAAGGTCGGTGGAGCGCCGTACCTCCACACGCTGTCGGCGTCGGTCCCGATCGCTGCCAACGCCTCCTACTACGCCGAGATCGTGCGTGAGAAGGCGATCCTGCGGCGACTCGTCACCGCCGGCACCAAGATCGTCCAGATGGGCTACGCCGGGGAGGGGATGGTCGACGACACCGTCGACGCCGCCCAGCAGGAGGTCTATCAGGTCACCGACAAGCGGACCTCCGAGGACTACGCGCCGCTGAGCGCGATCATGGAGGGCACGCTCGACGAGATCGAGGCGATCTCGAACCGCGGCGGTGAGATGACCGGCGTCCCCACCGGGTTCGCCGACCTCGACGAGCTGACCAACGGCATGCACGGCGGTCAGATGATCATCATCGCCGCGCGTCCCGCGGTCGGGAAGGCGTTGGCTCTCGACACCGCGCTGCCCACCCCGACGGGCTGGACCACGATGGGCGAGGTCGCCGTGGGCGACGAGCTGCTCGACGCCGAGGGCAATCCGACGCGGGTGGTGGCCGCGACGCGTCCGATGCTGCGTCGTCCCTGCTACCGCCTGACGTTCTCCGACGGCTCCGAGATCGTGGCCGACTGGCAGCACCAGTGGGTCACGCGGGCGGGTGCCGGATCGCCGTCGGCGACCGGCTCGGGCGTCTCCACCATCACCACCGGCGAGCTGGCGCGCACCATCGGCGCCTGTCACACCATCGCGATGCCCGACGGCGCGTCGGTCAAGGTCGAGAGCGTCGTGCCGGTCGAGACCGTGCCGGTGCGCTGCGTCCAGGTCGACAACGACGCCCATCTTTTCCTGGCCGGGTCGACGGGCATCCCCACCCACAACTCGACGCTGGCGCTGGACCTCTGCCGCGCCGCGAGCATCCACCACAACCAGGCCTCGGTCATCTTCAGCCTCGAGATGACGCGCAACGAGATCACCATGCGTCTGCTCTCGGCGGAGGCGAAGATCCCGCTCAACCACATGCGCAACGGGCACATGACCGACGACGACTGGCAGAAGCTCGCCCGCAAGATGGGCGAGGTGTCCTCGGCGCCGCTGTTCATCGACGACAGCCCGAACATGACGATGATGGAGATCCGGGCGAAGGCGCGCCGGCTCAAGCAGCGTCACGACCTACGGCTGATCATCATCGACTACCTGCAGCTGATGAGCTCGGGCAAGAAGGTCGAGTCCCGCCAGCTCGAGGTCTCGGAGTTCTCGCGTCAGATCAAGCTGCTGGCCAAGGAGCTCAACGTCCCGGTCGTGGCGCTGTCACAGCTCAACCGTGGCCCCGAGCAGCGCGCCGACAAGCGACCCATGTTGTCCGATTTGCGGGAGTCTGGGTCGATAGAGCAGGATGCGGACATGGTGGTGCTTCTGCACCGAGATGACGTTTATGAGAAAGAATCGACCCGCCCTGGTGAGGCTGACCTGATCGTGGCCAAGCACCGCAACGGCCCGACGCGCGACGTCGTGGTGGCCTTCCAGGGCCACTACTCCCGCTTCGTCGACATGGCCGCCGGCTGACGCTGGACCGGGCGTGTCACGACGACTCGGCCAACGACTTCCAGGTCAGCAGCTGCCGGCGCGCCATGACCAGGTCGCCGAGCGTCACGAGCGCGGCAACGGGGCGGCTGGTCTCCATGACGACCTTCAGCAGCAGCCGCGTCGTCTCGCCGGGGGCCGGCTCGACCCGGTAGGTCAGATGGGCGCCGAGGACGAACCCGGTCAGCGAGCGGCCGGGCTCGACGGCCACCACGCGCCCGATCGGGCGTCCGGCACAAGCGGTGAAGCTTTCGCCGACCACCGGCTCGGCCAGCCCGAGCAACGACCGCGGCGAGCGCCGCCCGAGGTTGTCGAGCCAGTCGTAGGAGTAGGGCGCGACTCGGATCTGGGTGACCCACGCCCAGACGGCATCGGGAGATGCGACCACGCTGACGCCCCGCCAGGCCTCGAGCGCCGGAGCGGTCACGAAGTCGTCGCAGCCGTAGGACAGCGCGGTCTCCGCGTCGCTCACACCCCACCGCTCACCCAGCACGGGTCCATCATGGCCGGGTGACCCTCAGCAGCGACGATCTCCACTTCCTCCGCCAGGCTGTCGACCTCGCCCGGCAGGCTCTCGAGGTCGGGGACGAGCCGTTCGGCTCCGTCCTCGTCTCGCCCGACGGCGAGGTGCTCCTCGCCGACCACAACCACGTCGGCGGCGGCGACCACACCCGGCACCCCGAGCTGGCCATCGCCCAGTGGGCGGCGGAGCACCTGTCTCCCGGTGACCGGGCGCGCTGTGTCGTCTACACCTCCGGCGAGCACTGCCCGATGTGCGCCGCTGCCCACGGGTGGGTCGGACTCGGCCGCATCGTGTACGCCGGCTCCTCCACGCAGCTGGGCGCCTGGCTGGCCGAGGTCGGCGTACCTCCGGGGCCGGTGGCACCCCTCCCCATCTCCACCGTCGCCCCCGGCCTCACCACCCACGGACCGGTCGAGGAGTTCGCCGAGGAGCTGCGCGACCTGCACCAGACCGCGGCCCGTCGCCGTACGGGCCCTCGGGCCGAGAGCTCCTGACGAGGGTCAGCCCGCCAGTGACCCCGCGAAGATCTGCCAGGCCAGCGCCGACTTCGCGCCCAGGCTGAGCACGAGGTAGACCTTCTCACCGAACGCGTAGCTGCGCCACGGCCCGATCCCGCGGTACTGCAGCCACTGGTTGAGCGCGAAGCTCATGAAGAACACGAACAGCGACCCGAAGATGCCGTAGACGAAGCCGGGCACAGTCTCGGACCCGACGATGTTGAACGTGATCGCGATCCACGGTGCGGCACCGGCCACGCAGCCGAACCAGAACGGCAGCATCGAGGTGCGCGTGCGGCCGGGCGGGTTCATCTGCTCCTGCAGCCAGCCGAACAGGATCATCGCCACGTTCGCGCCGGCGATGGCGATCACGGCCACCAGCTGGGTGATGCCGGCGTAGGAGGCGATGAGCAGCACCATGATCGTGGCGCTCACGGAGTACTCCAGCCAGCGGAAGCGGTTGATCCCGCCGCGCAGGTCGTGCTCGTAGCGACTGCGCAGGACGGTGCCGGTGAGCAGGTGGTCGAGGGAGGCGAGAGCGAGGAAGACCGCCACCGCCGCTCCGATCGGTACGTCGAACGCAGCGTCGGGCGCCGGCACCCGCGAGCCGGGCGGACCCTCGGGGAAGGCCGTCGAGAACGTGATGGCGAAGTCGCTGGCGAGCAGCCAGACGGCGACCGCCTGGACGGCGTGCAGCACCGCGAGCCCGAGGTTCCAGCGGCGGAGCCCGGCGAGCGCGGCCTCGTCGACACCCGTCGCCGTCGTTGCCGTGCCGGTCGCGGATGAAGCGGGACGGGGCACTGCGGAGGAGTTCATCCCTCCAGTATCCGCCGCGGGAGAAGCGGACCGTCCCGCGCGAGCGACAGGCCGACCCGGTTGGTCGCGCTGGGCACACTGACGAGGTGCCGGAGCTACCCGAGGTCGAGTCCGCCCGCCAGGTCATCGAGCGCTCCGCGCTGGACCGCCGCATCGTCGACGTCGACGACTCCGACACCTACGAGTGCCGCCCGCACGCGCCCGGTGAGATGAAGGAGGCGCTGGTCGGCCGTCGGCTGCGCTCGGTGCACCGCCGCGGCAAGCTGATGTGGTGCGAGACCACGGGCCTCCACTCGCGCGACGGTGAGGGCCCCCACCTCGGCATCCACCTCGGGATGAGCGGGCGGATCCTCGTGGAGGGCCAGCACATGAGCGACGAGGGCGGCGACTACGAAGGCAGCGGCGGCCAGGCGGACGGGGGTCGGCCGAGCCGACCCCGCGAGGAGGAGTGGTACCGCTTCACCCTCACCTTCGCCGACGGCGGACGCCTGCGCCTCTTCGACAAGAGGAGGCTCGGACGGGTGCGGCTCGACCCCGACCTCGACGCGCTCGGCCCCGACGCCGGCGAGATCGGGCGCGAGGAGTTCCGCGACCGGGTGGGGCGGGGCACGGCGCCGCTCAAGGCGCGCCTGCTGGACCAGGGCACCCTGGCCGGCGTGGGCAACCTGCTCGCCGACGAGGTGCTCTGGCAGAGCCGGCTGGACCCGCGGCGTGCCTCGGGCGAGCTCAGCACCGACGAGCTCGACATGCTGCGACGCGAGCTGCGCAAGGGCATCCGCCGCGCCATCGACAAGGGCGGGGTGCACACCGGGGAGGTCATCGCCCACCGCAGGCACGGCGGGCACTGCCCCCGCTGCGGCGCCGAGATGACACGCGCCACCATCGGCAGCCGTACGACGTGGTGGTGTCCGCAGGAGCAGTCGTGAGCGACGATCGGGACATGAGCGAGGACCGCAAGACCCAGCCCACCGACGACAGTGTCGAGCAGTTCCTCGAGGGTGTGACGGACGACCGTCGACGCGGTGATGCCCAGCGGGCGCTCGCCTTGATGTGCGAGGAGACCGGGGCGGCGCCGGTCCTGTGGGGTGCCTCCACGATCGGGCTGGGCCGGCAGCCCTACACCACGGCGGACAAGAAGCAGCACGACTGGTTCGCCGTCGGCCTCTCACCCCGCAAGGCGTCGCTGACGCTCTACGGCCTGACCTACTACGGCACCAACGACGACCTGCTCGAGCGGCTCGGACCCCACACCACGGGCAAGGGCTGCCTCTACGTCAAGCGCCTCGACGACGTCGACGAGGCGGTGCTGCGGGAGCTCGTGCGCCGCGCCTGGGCGACGAACCACGTGCCCGCCGACGAGGCGTGACGGGTCGACGGTGAGGGTCGGCCCATGGGCCGGCGAGGCACGACGTTCTCAGCGCTCTCGGTCGTCGTTGAGCGTGCAGCCCTCCGCGGCGGCCCAGCGCACCGACAGCGTGCCGGCGGCGATCTCCAGGGCCCGCAGACCGGGGACCAGTGGCAGCGCGTCCACCACCGCGGCGAGGGGGCGCGACAGGTCGGTCACCTGCGTCACCTGCCCGCGGGCCAGATTCTGGTCACGCCCTGCTGGCTGGCCGGTTTCTGGGCGGTCCCTGCAGGTTCTGGCGCCAAAATCTTGCAGGCGCCGACCAGAAGCAGACCCTGCTGCAGGGAGTGACCAGATGCCGGCCGGGCGTGCGCGGTGGACCTCACACGGGCTCGATGCGACGGAAGGGGGTGGTTCACGGCAGAATGAGCACCTCATGCCGGGAGGAGCCGACTGATGACCGAGACCACCGGTGCAGACGAGACCAACAACCAACGACCGAGCTTTGCCGAGCTCGGGATCGACGAGCGGGTGCTCAAGGCCCTGACCAAGGTCGGCTACGAGACGCCCTCGCCGATCCAGGCCGCCACGATCCCGCCGCTGCTGGAGGGTCGCCACGTCGTCGGTCTGGCCCAGACCGGCACCGGCAAGACGGCCGCGTTCGCCGTACCGATCCTCTCGCGCATCGACCTCAAGCAGAAGAAGCCGCAGGCGCTGGTGCTCGCGCCCACCCGCGAGCTCGCGCTCCAGGTCTCCGAGGCGTTCGAGCGGTACGCCGCGCACCTGCCCGGCCTGCACGTGCTGCCCGTCTACGGCGGTCAGGGGTACGGCGTGCAGCTGTCCGCCCTGCGCCGTGGCGTCCACGTCATCGTCGGCACGCCGGGCCGGATCATGGACCACCTCGAGAAGGGCACGCTCGACCTCAGCGAGCTGCGCTTCCTCGTCCTCGACGAGGCCGACGAGATGCTCAAGATGGGCTTCGCCGACGACGTCGAGACGATCCTGGCCGACACGCCGGCCGAGAAGCATGTCGCGCTGTTCAGCGCGACGATGCCGCCGGCGATCCGCCGCATCTCGAAGAAGTACCTCACCGACGCCGTCGAGATCACCGTCAAGAACACCACCGCGACGGCGCCCGACATCGCCCAGCGCTACCTGCTGGTGAGCTACCCGCAGAAGGTCGACGCCCTCACCCGCATCCTCGAGGTCGAGAACTTCGAGGGCATGATCGTCTTCGTCCGGACCAAGAACGAGACCGAGACGCTGGCCGAGAAGCTGCGCGCCCGGGGCTACTCCGCGACCGCCATCAACGGCGACATCGCGCAGAACGTCCGCGAGCGGACCGTCAACCAGCTCAAGGCCGGCAAGCTCGACATCCTCGTCGCCACCGACGTTGCCGCCCGCGGCCTCGACGTCGAGCGCATCAGCCACGTCGTGAACTACGACATCCCCACCGACACCGAGTCCTACGTCCACCGCATCGGCCGCACCGGCCGCGCCGGCCGCAGCGGCGACGCGATCTCGTTCGTCACCCCCCGCGAGCGCTACCTGCTCAAGCTGATCGAGCGCACCACCAAGCAGCCGCTGGTGCAGATGCAGCTGCCGTCGGCCGAGGACGTCAACGAGACCCGCCTCAACCGCTTCGACGACCAGATCACCTCGGCGCTGACCCAGACCAGCCGCATCGACCGCTTCCGCGACATCATCAAGCACTACGTCAACGAGCACGACGTGCCCGAGGTCGACGTCGCCGCGGCGCTGGCCGTGGTGGCCCAGGGCGACACCCCGTTGCTGCTCGACCCGGCCGAGGAGAAGCGCCAGCGGGCCGAGCGTCCGGAGCGCTCCGACCGGTTTGACCGCCCTGACCGGGGCGGCTCGGGCGGCCACAGCAGCCACGGCGGTGGGCCCTCGCGCGGACGGCCGCAGCGTGGTCGCAGCGACGTGCCCATGGCGCCGTACCGGATCGCGGTGGGCAAGCGTCACAAGGTCGAGCCCCGCCAGATCGTCGGAGCCATCGCCAACGAGGGCGGCCTCGGCCGCGGCGACTTCGGCAACATCGACATCCGCTCGGACCACTCGATCGTCGAGCTGCCGCGCGACCTCTCGTCGGAGTCGCTGTCGAAGCTGTCGCGGACCCGGATCTCCGGCAAGCTGATCGCTCTCGAGCCCGACGACGGCAGCACGCCGCCTCGCTCCTCGGGCGACTACCCCCCGCGTGACAAGAAGCCGCGTCACAAGAAGCCCCGCGACTGACCCGTTCCCCGGGGCTCCCCGGGCACCTGCGCCGGGTTCTGGTCACTGCCTGCAGGCATGCCCGAGTCTGGTCAGTCCCTGCACGATCTGGGGCCTCGAACCTGCAGCGAGCGCCCAGGAACCCGCCGGCGTGCGGCGAGCGACCAGAACCCGGCCGCCGTACGGCGAGCCGGTGCGGTTCAGCGGGGGCGGCGACTGACCGTCGAGCCGCACCGCGGGCAGTGGGTGCCGTGGCACACGTCGAGCTCCTGGCCGCACCGGCAGACCGAGGCCAGCTCACGCCGCTCGTCCGCGCTCACGGTGAGCGTCGAGATCCATCCGTGTCGCTCGGTGGTCATCGGGTGCTCCTCGTTGCCGGGTGGTGCCGTCATGAGTGGGACGGGCTCCCGAGGCCTTCATGACGTGGTTCGGCGAGGAGATCTGTCCGGATGGGTTTCCTCCAAATAGTGACGGGGTATGTCGATCGCTTGGCCCGAGGCCCGATCCTGGTCACTGACCGCAGGAATCAAGCCCTGGTACGTGCAGGGAGCGACCACAATCCGGCCATCCTGCAGGGAGTGACCAGAAACCGGCCGGCGGGCCCGCCGGTCAACCCAGGACGGTGCAGGTGGAGTCGGCGTTGATCGGCCGCTTGCGGGAGTACGCCGACAGGTCGATCTTCAGGCCGGTGTGCTCGCCCACGAACGTCACCGGGTCGACGTCGTGGTCGCTCCCGCTCTCGACCGCGTCGACGATGGCGGCGAGGAAGCAGCCGGCCAACGGGGCGTTCTTGAACGAGTTGCCGCTGGTGCCCATCGCCACGTAGAAGCCCGGGGCGTCGGTCCGGTCGTAGATCGGGGTCCAGTCGTCGGCGACGTCGTACACGCCGACCACGCCGGAGGGCCGGTTCGGCACCCGCAGCTCCGGCAACCGCCGTGCCGCCCGGGTCACCTGCGCCTCGTACCGGTCGTTGGTGACGTGGCCGTCGACTGCGTCGGGATCCTCGATCCACTCGAAGCCGTCGCACTCCGGCTCGGTCCCGCCGATCACCCAGGTCTGGGCCGGCCCGGGGCGCATGTAGGTGCCGAGGTCGAGGTCGAAGACGCCCGGCCCGTAGGACTCGGCCGTGCTGTAGCCCGCGGGCTGCTTGACCTGGTGCACCTCCTGGCGCAGCGGTCGCACCCCTACGGTGAACTCGGCGCCCACGCCGGCCATCGTGTTGAAGGCGCCCGACCACGGGCCCGCCGCGTTGACGACGACGGGCGCCTCGACGCGGCGGCCGTCGGCCAGCGTCAGCTGCCACGTCTCACCGCGGCGCTCGACACCGGTCACCTCGGCCCGGTACGCCGTGCGCGCGCCGTGCAGCCGGGCGGCGTAGGCGAGGTTGTCCGCGGCCAGCCGGGGGTCGTCCATGAAGCCGGCGTCGGGGGTGTGGACCGCGCCGAGCCGGGCCGGCGTCTCCTCCCAGAACGCGTCGTCGACGACCGGCTTGTTGGGCCAGTAGGCACCGCCGTCGAGGTGGGGAAAGCGCGCGAGCAGCTCGTCGGCACCCAGCTCCTCGAAGGGCACGCCGGCGGCGCGCAGCAGGTCGATGCTGTGCTCGCGCGGGACGGCCGGCACGTCGAGGTGCAGCATCCCGGTCCGGTGGAAGCGCGACAGAGCGGGCGGGTCGGCCAGCGGCGCGAAGCCCGGCAGGCCGAGGTGCTCCGACCATGCCTCCCAGCAGAACTTCGACTCCCAGGCTGTGGCGACACCCTCGAAGGTGGAGTACAGGAAGCGGATCACCGCGCTCGAGGCCGACGTCGAGCCGTGGCCCGGGCCCCCGGCCTTGTCGAGCACGAGGACCGAGCGGCCTCCGCGCGCCAGCTCGAGCGCGACGGCGGAGCCGATCACACCGGAGCCGACGACGACCGCGTCGGCGGTGAGGGTCTCGGTCATGGGGTTCTCCTGGGGTCTCGACAGTCAGGCGTCGACGACGATGTCGCCGTCGGGGGTGGAGCAGCAGGGCAGGAACTTGTCCTGGGCGATCTCGCGCGGGCGGATCCCGCCGGCGTGCTTCATGTCGACCCGCCCCGACAGCAGCGTGGACTTGCAGGTCCCACACATGCCCTCGGCGCAGGAGGACGGCAGCCGGACCCCTGCCCGCTCGGCGGCGGCCAGCACGGTGGTCCCCGCGGGGCAGGCGACCTCGCAGCCGCTGCGGGCGAAGGTGACCGAGGCAGCGAACGCGGCGGGGGCAGATCCGGCCGGCAGCCCGTCGGCCGGATCGAGCAGGCGACCCTCGACGTCGCCGTCGGGCGCGGTGGCGACCGACGCCGCGCTCGCACCGTCAGCGTCGCTCGGGGCCCCGGCGGTGCCGAGCACGAAGCTCTCCTCGTGGCAGCGGACCGGGTCGGCGCCGACCTCGACCAGCAGCTCGCGGACGGCCGCCATGTAGCCCGGCGGGCCGCAGGTGAACACTTCCCGGTCGGCGACGTCGGGCGCGAAGGCGCGCAGCAGGTCGGCGGTCAGCCGGCCCCGCGGCCCCGACCACAGCCCGGACCGGTCGGGCGCGCCGTCGGCCTCGCAGACCCAGTGCACCCGCAACCCGTCGTACGTCGACGCGAGGGCCTCGACCTCCGCGCGGGCGACGAGGTCGTCAGGCGTGCGGGCGCTGTGGACGACGACGACGTCGAGGTCCCCGCCGGACCCGGCCAGCTCGGACAGGTCGGCCATCGTGCGCAGCGTCGCCAAGGTGGGCGTCACGCCGCTGCCGGCCGACAGCAGCAGGTAGCGCCGGGCCGGGTGCTCGGCCACCGAGAACCCGCCGAGCGGGCCGCGCGCGGCGAGCCGGTCGCCGGGTCGCAGCCGCTCGTGGAGGTACGTCGACACCGCGCCGTCGGGGACCCGCTTCACGGTGAGCGTCAGCAGGTGAGGGCGCGTCGGGGGCGAGGCGATCGTGTAGCAGCGCTCGACGAGGTGGCCGTCGATCTCGAGACCGAGGGTGAGGTACTGCCCCGGCGTGAAGGCCACGCCGCCCGGTCGGGTGGGCTCGAGCACGACCGACACCACGTCGTGGGTCACCGGCACGACGCGCCGGACGACGACCTCCTGGTCGAGCGGCGCCTCGACCGGCAGCACGTCGGCGCCCAGCGGGCCCGGCAGGTCGGGCACCAGCCGGAGCGCCGGCGGGACCGGGTCCGGGTCGGCCCAGGTCAGGGGGTGGACGGTCATCGGGCGACCTCCTCGCGCATGCGGGCGACGTACCAGGAGACGAAGGCGTCCACCTGGCGCTCGGCGACGGCGTACGGGCCGGGTTCGTAGGCCGGGTCGGCGACGCCGGCCTGGGTGAGGGAGACGAAGGCGGCGTCCTCCTCGTTGGTGTGGCGCCACACCTCGGTCAGCGCCTCGACGTCGTAGTCGACGCCCTCGACGGCGTCCTCGTGGACCAGCCAGGTGGTGCGCACCAGCGTCCGGTCGACACCGAGCGGCAGCACCGCGAAGGTCACGACGTGGTCGGCCAGCGCGTGGCACCACAGGTTGGGCTGGGCGTGGAACGTCAGTCGGCCGAGCCGGGCCTCGTCGAGGTCGCCGAGCAACCGCTGCACCAGGCGGGCGCCGTCGCGGGAGAACGACTCCCCGGCCCCGTCGAGGGCCTCGCGCTGGATCCGGAACCCGACCGGACGGTCGACCAGGTCCTCGACCGGGGCGTAGGGCATCCCTCGCTGCTCGCAGGCGAGGTGGAGCCCCTCCTCGGCCAGCAGGTAGCGGTCGTGCGCGGCGCGGAGCCGGGGCGGCACCTCGTGGTCGGCCAGGCCCCAGGTCGGAAAGAAGGTGCACACCAGGTCGGGGTGGCCCTCGCAGTGGTAGCACTCCCGGTTGTTCTCCATGGTGAGCTTCCAGTTGCCGGCCTCGACGAGGTCGACCTGGGCGGCGACCTTGGTGCGGCCGAGCGCGTGGGGGGTGAGGTACGGCGTGACGGTGGCCGCGACCGCGTCGAGGTCGTCGGGGGGCTCGGGGGCCAGGCAGACGAAGAGCAGCCCGGCCACCTCGCGAAGGTGGACGGTGCGCAGGGAGAGGCAGGCCGGGTCGACTCCGCCCTCGTCGACCGGTGCGAGCTGGGGGGCGTGGATGAGGCGGCCGTCGGTGGCGTAGGTCCAGCGGTGGTAGCCGCACACGATGTTGCCGACCGACCCCTTCGGCTCCTCGACGAGCCGGGCGCCGCGGTGGCGGCAGACGTTGCGGAACGCGCGCACCTCCTCGTCGTCGTCGCGGAGCACCAGCACGGAGGCGGTGCCGAGCTCGACGGTGACGTAGTCGCCGGCCTCGGGGATCTCCGCGACGGTGCCGACGAAGACCCACTGCCGCTGCCACAGCAGGGACAGGTCGAGCTCGTGCAGCGCGGGGTCGGTGTACGCCGCACCCGGGAGCGACCGGTTCTGCTGGCGCTCGTCGAGCACCTCGACGAGGTGCTCGCGGGCCTCGGCGGCCGCTGTCCCGACGAGCGGGCCGGTCCCACTGCGGGCGCCGGTGTCGGGGGCGGGGCGTGCGGGTGTGGTCGTCATGGGGTGCTCCTGCTCAGACCGTCATGCACAGACGCAGCGAGTCGAGGACGGCGGCGTGGATGTTGCGGCTGGTGACTGCGTCCCCGACACGGAACAGCTGGTAGGCGCCGTCCGGGTGGGTGCGGACCTCCTGGGGCCGGCCACCGAGCAGCGCCTCGTGGTCGACCTCGCCGAGGTTGGCCGAACCGGGCACGAGCGAGAAGTAGAGGTCGTCGTTGGGGACGGTGCCGTGCTCGACGACGACGTGGTCGACGACCCGCTCGAACGAGACCCCGCTGTAGTCGCTGGCCAGCGTGGCGACCAGCCGGCCGCCGGTGCCCGGCTCGGCCCGCCGGACCGCAACCAGGCGGCGCGCGACCGTCAGCGTCACGTCGTGCTCGGCGAAGGCAGCCAGGTAGGCCGGGCTGTTCATGGAACCGACCGAGACGCCGACCATCCGCTCCGGGGTCACCAGCTCGACGTGGGCGCCGATGCGTCCCAGCTGCTCGGTGGCATCGAGCGCGGGCTCGCCGCCGTGGTCGTCGAAGACCAGCACACGGTCACCGGGTCGGGGGGCACCGCCGGTGCCGCCCATGACGTCCCAGGTGTCGAGGACGAGTTGTTGTCCCACTGACAAGAAGGAGCGGTCCGGCATCCCGCCGGTGGCCACCACGACGACGTCCGGGTCTTCGGCCAACACCGTGTCGGCCTCGGCGAAGACGCCGTACCGGAAGTCGACGCCGCTGTACTTCGCCTCGGCCACGCGCCAGTCGACGATGCCGATCAGGTCGCGGCGGCGGGCGCCGGACGCGGCGAGCAGCACCTGGCCGCCGGGCCGGTCGGCGGCTTCCATGAGCACGACGTCGTGGCCACGCTCCCCGAGCACCCGGGCCGCCTCGAGCCCGGCGGGGCCGGCGCCGACGACGACGGCGCGCTTGCGCCGCCCGACGGTGGGGGCGACGACGTGCGGCAGCGACTGCTCGCGCCCGGTGGCGGGATTGTGGATGCACTTGGCGTCGCCGGACTCGTAGATCGCGTCCAGGCAGTACGACGCCCCCACGCACGGGCGGATCCGGTCCTCCTCGCCGCGAGCGACCTTCGCCACGAGGTGGGGGTCGGCCAGCTGGGGCCGGGTCATCCCGACCAGGTCGAGGAGGCCGTCGCGGATGGCGTGGCGGGCGGTGGAGACGTCGCCGATGCGGGCGGCGTGCATGACGGGGAGGTCGAGGGCGCGGCGCACCTGGCCGGCGAACTCCAGGAACGGCGCGGTGGGCGTGCCCATCGACGGGATGGCGGCGGCCAGCCGGGCGTCGGAGTCGAGGCCGCCCTTGATGACGGAGAGGAAGTCGACGCCGTGCTCGCGGTAGCGCCGCATGATGTCGAGGGTGTCGTCGAGGCCGAGCCCGTCGGGCAGGCACTCGTCCATCGCCATGCGCACGCCCACGACGAAGTCGGGGCCGACCGCGGCGCGGACGGCGTCGAGGACGCGCAGCGGGAAGGTCAGCCGGTTCTCGAGGCTGCCCCCGAAGGCGTCGTCGCGCTGGTTGGTCGCCGGGGAGACCCAGGCGTCGAAGAGGTGGCTGTAGGACTCGATCTCGATGCCGTCGAGGCCGGCCGCCTCGCAGCGAGCGGCGGCGTCGGCGAAGTCGCGCACGATCCGGTCGACGTCCCAGGGCTCGGCGGCCTTGGGGAAGGAGCGGTGCTGGGCCTCGCGCGTGCCGGAGGGGTAGACCAGCGGCAGCCAGTCGCCGGTGAAGTTGGAGGTACGGCGACCCAGGTGCGTCACCTGGCACATCACCGCGGCGCCGGCCTCGTGGCAGTCGTCGGTGAGGCGGCGCAGCCACGGGACGATCTCGTCCTTGTAGAGCAGCATGTTGCCGAACGCGGGCGGGCTGTCGGGGGAGACGACCGCGGAGCCGCCGATCATGGTGAGGCCGACCCCGCCGCGTGCCTTCTCGAGGTGGTAGAGCCGGTAGCGGTCCTTCGGCATCCCGTCCTCGGTGTAGGCGGGCTCGTGCGAGGTGCTCACGACACGGTTGCGCAGCTCGAGGCCCTTCAGGGTGAAGGGCTGCAGGAGCGGGTCCATCGCGTGCATGCGCCCAGCCTGCGGGCGCGCGACCGCGTATGAAAAGCGCAGGCTTTGAGCGTTCATCGTGCAATCCTGTTTCATGATCGATCCCCGACTGAAGATGCTGCGCGTGGTGGCCGATCGCGGCACCATCTCCGCGGCGGCCGCCGACCTCGGCTACACCCCCTCGGCGATCTCCCACCAGCTGCGGACCCTGGCCAGGGACGTCGGGGTGAGGCTGCTCGAGCCCGAGGGTCGCAACGTGCGGCTCACCGTGGCCGCCCGCACGCTCCTGGGCCGCAGCGACGAGCTCTTCGCCCGGTGGGAGGAGATCCGGGCCGAGGTGCAGCGGGCCGGCGACGGCGGCTCGCTCGGGCATCTGCGTCTCGCGGGGTTCTCCACCGCGGCCTCGGCCCTGCTGCCGCAGGTCGCGGCCGCCTCCCGGGCGGCGTTCCCGGGCTCGATCGTCCAGATCACCGAGGCCGACCCGGAGGTCTGCTTCGAGCTTCTCTTGGCCGAGCAGGTCGACCTCGCCGTGGTGGTCGGCACCGACCCGCTGCCGGCCACCAACGACGGTCGCTTCGAGCAGCAGCCGCTGCTGACCGACACCCTCGACCTGCTCGTGCCCAGCGGCCACCGCCTGGCCGAGGAGGAGGCGGTGAGCCTGGCCGACGCCGCGGGGGAGGAGTGGATCATGGATCGCCCCGGCAAGCCCTACCACCAGCTCACGGTCAGTGCCTGCACGGCGGCCGGCTTCACCCCGACCCACGTCCACCGCGCCGTCGAGTGGGACACGTGCGCGGCCCTGGTCTCCGCCGGGCTCGGGGTGGCGCTCATCCCCCGGCTGGCCCGGCTCCCCGCCGGCTCCGACCTCGTGCGGGTGGAGCTCCACGGTCACGACGCCCCGGTCCGTCACGTCCGCACGAGCGTGCGTCGCGGCACCTCCGACCAGCCCGAGATCCGACTGGCCCTGACCGAGCTCCGGCGGGTCGCAGCCTCGGTCGCCTCACCCGGGCGAGCGACGTACCACCAGGAGCGGCTGGACGTCTGACGGCCGGGCCGGCTCGGCTCGACCGGGCGCAGCGGCCGGTTTCTGGTCGATGCCCGCAACCAGAACGGCCAATCCGTGCGGCGACCGCCCAGGAGCCGGCCTCGCTGTGGGCGGTGACCAGAAACCTCGGCGAGACGCGGGCCTGGCTGGTTTCTGGTCGCTCGCCGCAACCAGAATCGCCCTGACGTGCGGGCATCGCCCACAACTCCGCACCCCTGCAGGGAGTGACCAGAAGCCAGCCGACGGGGCTGACTCAGCCGCGGGCGCCGGTGCGCTCGGCGCCGATGCCCGCCGCGACGACGAATCCGATGCCGGTCACCGCCAGCACGCTCGGGACCTGACCCAGCGCGACCAGCCCGACCAGCAGCGCCATGGCCGGCTCCAGCGCCATCAGCGTGCCGAAGGCCGCCGTGGTGAGCCGGCGCAGCGCCAGCATCTCGAGCACGTAGGGCACCAGCGGCAGCAGGATCGCGGCACCCACGCCGATCATCACGATCTCCGGTGTCAGCGCCAGCGCCGAGGGGGAGGCGACCAGCGTGGCGACGGTGGCGACGAGGGCGGCCACGGTGAGGGAGGCCGCGAGCGCCGAGAGCCCGGCGACGGTGTCCCCGGCGCGCTGGGTCAGCACGATGTAGGCCGCCCAGCACACCGCCGCGCCGAGGGCGAAAGCCACGCCGACGGGGTCGACGTTGCCCGACCACGGCTCGGTCAGCAGCAGCACCCCGACCAGCGCCAGCAGCGGGAAGAGGCGGGAGGCGCCACGGCCACGGACGACCGCGACCCCGAGCGGGCCGAGGAACTCCAGCGCGCTCGCCGTGCCCAGCGGCAGGCGCTCGATGGCGGCCATGAACAGCAGCGTGATGCCACCGGTGGCCACGCCCAGGGCCACGGTGGTGCCGAGCGACTCCCGGGTGAAGTGGGCGCGCCGCGGCCGCACGAGGGCGAGCAGGACCAGGGCGGCGACGCTCAACCGCAACCAGGCGGCACCGGTCACGCCGATGACGTCGACCAGACCGACCGAGACCGCCAGCCCGAGCTGGACCGACGTCATCGCCACCAGCGCCATCAGCGCGCCGTTGCGCGCCGGGGTACGGCGAGCGGTGGCGGGCGAGGTGGGGATGCGGGAGGGAGTGCCGGGTGGGGTGAGCAGGTCGGTCATGAGTCGAGGAGACCAGGACCGGAGTGTTCGGGTCCACGTGAAACAGGTGGACATACCGTTCACGCAACACGGACAATGGCGGCGTGGACGTCCGACGGCTCGAGCTGCTCCTGGAGCTCTCCCGCCTCGGCTCGATGCGCGAGGTCGCCGACGAGCTCGGCCTCACGACGTCGACGGTGTCGCAGCAGCTGGCCGCGCTCGCCCGCGACGTCGGGGTGCCTCTGCTCGAGCCCGTGGGGCGCCGAGTGCGACTGACCGCGGCCGGGCGTCGCCTCGCCGACCACGCGGTCACCGTCCTGGCCGCCGTCGAGACCGCGCGTCGCGACCTCGACCCCGAGGCGGAGCCGGTCGGCACCATCCGGGTGGCGGCCTTCGGCAGCGCCGTGCGCCGCGCGCTCCTGCCGCTGGTCACCGAGCTGGCGTCGACGTACCCCCAGGTCGCCCTGCACCTCAGCGAGCACGAGCCGCTCGAGGCCTTCGAGCTGCTGGCGGCCGACGACGTCGATCTCGCGCTGGTCTACGACTACACGCTGGCCCCGGCCGCGTGGCCCGGGCGTCTCACGGTCCGCCCGCTGTGGACGGTGCCGTGGGGGCTGGCGGTCCCGGCCGGGTCAGGCACGCCGGCCGGCTCGTCGACGGAGGTCGTCGCGGCCTACGCCGACCGGACCTGGATCACCAACTCCCGCAACACCGCCGACGAGGATGCGGTGCGCACGCTGGCCTCGATGGCCGGATTCACCCCGCGCATCGCACACCGCATGGACAGCCTCGAGCTGGTGGCGAGCCTGATCCGCGGCGGACTGGGGGTGGGGCTGATCGCCGAGGAGCACGCCGACGAGGCCGGCATCGACGTGCTGCCGTTGCTCGATCCGCCGGTGACCCTGCGGGCGTACGCCGTGGTGCGCGCCGGTCGGGAGGCCTGGCCGCCGTTGCGCCTGGTGCTCGAGCGACTGGCCGCCCAGCTGTCCTGAGCCGGCGAGGGTGTGCCGCGTCCTCGCGGAGACGCCTCGGGGGCAGGCGCGTCAGGCCAGGGAGAGGAAGACCTTCTCGAGTCGCTTCAGGTCCACGCTGTCGGGGCCCTCGCCGGTGGCCAGGCCGTCGGTCAGGCACTGACGCACTCCGTGGCTGACGAGCACGAAGCCGGCCCGGTCGAGGGCTTTGGAGACCGCGGCCAGCTGGGTGACGACGTCCTCGCACTCACGTCCGTCCTCGAGCATCGCCAGGACCCCGGCGAGCTGTCCCTGCGCGCGCCGGATGCGGTTGGTCACGGCCGTGAGGTCGGACGGGTCGAGCTGCACGGGACCTCCCGGTGAGCGTGAGTGAGGTGGCCAGCATACCCCAGGGGGTGTTATGGTTGCGACGAACAGATACCCCCACCCGTATGGGAGCCTTCGCCTCATGAATCAGGTCAACGCCGCCGACCTCGCCACCTCTCTGACCACCGACGACGTCCTCATCGACGTCCGTGAGCCCGACGAGTTCGTGCAGGCGCACGTGCCCGGTGCCCAGCTCGTCCCGATGAGCCGCATCGCCACCTCGCTCGGCGAGCTGCCCCGGGCGAAGCGGGTCTACGTCGTGTGCGCCAGCGGCAACCGCAGCCGCGCCGCGGTCGACCTGCTCACCGCGAACGGCTTCGACGCCGTCAACGTCGAGGGCGGCACCCTGGCGTGGATCCGCTCGGGTCGCCCGACGGAGTCCGGACTCCGGTGACCTGACGAGGCTCAGGCAGCCGGGGGACCCGGTCGACCAGGCGGTCGAGCAGCTGCAGGACTGGCTCACCGGCAACGGCGTCGCTCAGGCGTGCGGAGCCTGGACCCGGCGACCGGTGAGGGCGACACCGAGCACGACGACGGCAGCGACGGCAGCGGCGACCCCGACGAGCAGCGACTCCGGCTGGTCCGTCAGCCGCCCGGCGGTGACCCAGGCCAGGCCCCAGGCGGTCGCGCCCACGACGGTCCAGCGCGGGCCGACCGAGCGGGCGATCACGACGTGGAGCCCCACCAGCGCGACCAGCCCGGCGAGGGCGCCGGCCAGCACGACGGGCTCCGACGCGGTCAGCGACGAGGCGGCCAGAGCGGCCGCGACGTTCGCGAAGCTCGCCACCGCGACCCAGCCGAGGTAGAGCCCGAAGGTGCCGTCGCGGACCACCCGGTCGACGGTCCCGCTGGCGGGCAGCCGCTCGAGGCGGCGGACGACGGCGACGAGCACGACCAGCAGCGCCACGATCACGAGCACGCTGATCTCCACCCACCCCTGCTGGGTGACCAGCAGCCAGCCGGCGTTGAGGACCATCGAGGCGGCTACGAGCCAGCCGATCGCGCGGTCCCGGGCGCCGGTGGCCTGGGAGGGCAGCCACTGCAGCACCGTGTAGACCGCGAGCCCGACGTAGATCACCGACCAGATGGAGAACGCCGTACCGGCCGGAGCCAGCAGCGTGGCGTCGGCCGACAGCGCCCCGCCCGAGGAGCTCTCGACCGGGGTGCCGAGGACGCCGACGCCCACGAGGGTGCCGACCACGCAGAAGATCTCGGCGGCCGTCACCGTCACCTGACGGGCCCGGTCGGCAGGGGACGGCTGCTCGTCGGTCCGCTCGACCCCGGTCGGGGGAGTGCGAGGAGGCGACACCGTCATGCCCTCATCCTTCCCCCACGTCCCTCGCGTCACACGCGGAGAGGGGCCGCAGACGAGTGGGGTCGATCAGTGTCACCAGGTGACACCGATCGTCCCCGATGATCGGCCGATCCCGCCGATCCCGCCGATCCCGCCGATCCCGCCGATCCCGCCGACCCCGCCGATCCCGCCGATCCCGCCCTCAGCGGCGGGCGAGGTCCGGTGTGGTCCGGCTGGCAGGATGGCGCCGTGATCGATCCGCTCCAGACCGGCGTCTACCTGGGCTGCCTCGTCCTCTTCCTGGCGACCGTCTTCCACGTCGTCCGGGGGTGGCGACCGACCGACTGGCTCGTCGGCGGGCTGGCCGTTCTCGAGCTGGCGCTGCTGGCCCAGCTCGTCGTCGGCATCGTGCTGCTCGCCGGCGATCAGAGCCCCGAGGGCGGCGCGGTCACCTTCGTCGGCTACCTCATCGGCGTCCTGCTCGTGCTGCCCGCCGGGCTGGCGTGGGCCCTCGGCGAACCCAGTCGGGCCGGCACGTCCGTGCTGCTCGTCGCGCTCGGGGTCGTCGCCTTCCTCGAGCTGCGGCTCGACCAGATCTGGTCCGGCGTGTGAGCGGGCGGACCTCGTCCGGCTTCGGTCGGCTCCTCGTCGCGGTGTACGCCGTCTTCGCGCTCTCGGCGACCGGTCGCTCGACGGTGCAGCTGCTGACCAAGGCCGGGGAGGCGCCGGTGGCCTACGCGCTCTCCGCGCTGGCCGCGCTGGTCTACGTCGCCGCGACCGTCGGGCTGGCCCGCGCGGGCGAGCGGGCCACGCGGGTGGCCTGGGCCGCCTGCATCGTCGAGGCCGTCGGTGTGGTCACGGTCGGAACCGTGAGTCTCCTGCGGCCGGAGTGGTTCGACGACGCGACCGTGTGGTCCGACTTCGGCGTCGGCTACGGCTACCTGCCGCTGGTGCTGCCGTTCGTGGGCCTGTTCTGGTTGGCCCGGACGTCGCGGACCCCAACCCGCCCGACCTCGACCGCGGGGCGCTGATCAGACGTACGCTCCGATGATGAGCACCCCCGTGAACGAGGAACGCGTCGTCGCGACCATCATCGCGCTGGCCGGGTCCCACGACGTCGTACGAGCCGCCCTGACCGACCTGGTGGCCGCCACCCGGACCGAGGAGGGCTGCGTGAGCTACGAGCTCTTCGAGTCCGCCGCCTCGGCCGGCACCTTCATCACCGTGGAGACCTGGCGCTCGGCGGCCGACCTGGCCGAGCACATGACGACTCCCCACATCGCGGCCGCGCTCGCCGCCGTCGACGGCCACCTGGCGCAGCCGCCGGGCATCCACCCGCTGACCCACGTCGCCTGACCGCCGCTTCGCCGACCTCGCCGACCCGGAGGGCAACCCGGTCCAGCTGTGGCAGCCGGCCGGCGCCGACGGCTGATCCCCCCTCAGCCGACCGGCTCGACCGCGTCGCCGACCCGGATCAGTCCGCTCTCCAGCACCCGGAACACCGACCCGCCCCGGTGTCGTAGCGCGTGCTGGGCGCCGACCCCGATGGTGTCGTCGAGCAGCTTGCACGGCGCGGCCACCCGGACGACCTCGAGCAGCGCCTCGCCGACCCGCAGGCGGGTGCCGGGGGTCGTGGGGATGTCCCCCTCGGTCAGCGTCACGTTGCGTCGGGTCAGGTGCGCGGGAACGTCGGCGCCGTACCTGGCGGCCGCGTCGGCGAGCGACGTCCGGCTCTGCACGCTGACGTGGCGGTGCTTCGCGCCGTGGTAGCGGTCGCCGACCAGGCCGCGCCCCGCCTCGGCGTACACCTCGTCGACGGCGCGCATCGGCAGCCGGCGCCCCTTCGCGACGTGGATCGACGCCACCCGGGGCAGGTCGGGGAACCAGGTCCCGAGGTCGAGGGTCGGCTGCTCGCCCAGGCTCATCGGTCGCGGTAGCGCTGGGCGCGGCCCGCCGCCTCGCGCAGGTCCTCGGCCGTCGTCCGGCTGGCGCCGGCCGACCAGTCCTGCGGGTCCGCGGCGTACGGCGTGCCGTAGGCGGTGGTGTCGCGCTGCGTGCGCCACCCCTCGGCGAGGGGCCCGAGGTCGAGGGTGTCGTAGCCGAGCTCGTCGAGCAGCTTCGTGACGGTCCTCTTCGCGGTCGGGTCGTCACCGGCGATCGCCAGGGCGCTGCGGTCGGGGGCGCCGTGGGGGCGGCCGAGCGCGCCGAGGTGGCCGACGTAGATGTTGTTGAACGCCTTCACCACCGCCGACTCGGGCAGGTGGGCGGCCAGCAGCTCCGAGGTGGTGGTCGACTCGTCCTCCAGCTCGGCGACGACGCCGTCGCGCTGGGGGTAGTAGTTCATCGTGTCGATGACGATCTTGCCGCGCAGCGGCTCGACCGGGACGTCGCGGTAGTTCTTCAGCGGGATCGTGACGACCACGACGTCGCCGGCCTCGGCCGCATCCGCGGCGGTGCCGGCGCGGGCGCCGGGGCCCATCTCGGCCACGAGTCCCTCGAGGGTCGCTGGCCCGCGGCTGTTGCTCATCACCACCTCGTGACCGGCCGCGAGGGCCAGCCGTGCGACGGTGCTGCCGATGTTGCCGCTTCCGATGAAGCCCCAGGTCGTCATGCGAGGCCCAACACCTCCGAGAAGCGGCCCATTCCGGACCGACCCGGGGGCGTCAGCTGATCTCGAACTCGCCGAGCGTGTCCCAGTGGTCGCCCGGGATCTGCATGTTGCGGACCTGCGGGGTCTCCACGACGTACTGCGGCAGGTCGGCCTGTGCCTGCTTGAAGTGCGCGGAGGTCACGTGCGCCTCGGCGGCGTCGTCCTGGAAGGCCTCGATCAGCGTGTACTGGTGCGGGTCCTCGACGTTGCGCGACCACTCGAAGAACAGGTTGCCGTCCTCGGCGCGGGTGGCTTCGGTGAAGTCACGCGCGAGCTCGGGCCACTGGTCGGCGTACTCGGGCTTGATCTTCCACTTGACGCAGATGAAGATCATCGGCTTCCTCCTCTGGAGTCGGGGATCACGGACGTACGCCGGAAGCCTGCCACCGCAGTGCCGTGGTCAACCACCGGACCTGTCACCGGTTGAGAAAGCGGAACCTGTTGCGCGCAACCGGTCTCGTGGCAGGCTGACGCCATGAGCACGGCCTCCGACGACGCCCGCGACGAGGCCCCTGCCCGGCCCGGGTCGGTCCACCGCACGCTGGACATCCTCGAGGTCGTGGCCGCGCAGGGCGGCGCGTCGGCCAAGGAGATCGCCGAGGCCACCGGGCTGCCGCTGCCGACCGTCTACCGGCTCGCCCGCGAGCTGCTCGACAGCGACTACCTGGTGCACATCCGCGAGGAGAAGCGCTTCGAGCTCGGCTACAAGCTGCACGCGCTGGGCGTCTCGCTGCACCAGCAGATCGGAGTCCCCCGCCAGGTCCGGGCCGAGATTCACGCGCTGCACGAGAAGATGCAGGTGGCCGCCTACTTCGCGATCCACCGCGGGTCGCAGATCGTCGTCGTCCACACCGCCGACTCGGCTTCGGCGCCACGCCTGCGACCCATCGACTTCGGCTTCCACGAGGCGCCGCACGCCCACGCGCTGGGCAAGATCCTGCTCGCCAACATGGAGCGCGAGCAGGTCGAGCGGCACCTCGACCCCGAGCCCATGCCGCGCTTCGGGCCGGGCACCATCACCCGCCACGCCGAGCTCCACGCCCAGCTCGCCACCGTGGCCGACCGCGGGGTGGCCTGGGAGTTCGGCGAGTTCCAGCCCGGGGCGACGTGCGCCGCGGCCGCCGTACGCGCCGGCAACGGGACGCTCGTCGGGTCGGTCGCCATCTCCGCCCCCGACGCCCGGCTCGCGACCGAGGCCGAGCGGGGGGCCGTCGAGGCCGCCCTGCGCGCCACTGCCTCCCGGGTCAGCCGGTTCTACCGCTCCGGCCACACCACCTGAGCCGGCACGTCCACCTCCCGCGGCAGGCGCGAATTCCGCGGTCTGTCCGCGCGCCGGGTGATCTCTGCTCTGGCGCTTCCCGCGCACAAGCGGTAGGTGTAGAGGCGGATCGACAACCGGTGTCCGGTCGAGGGCTTCGGGCGAGGCTTCAGGAGGTCACACGTGGGCACCATTCTCGTCGGGGTGGACAGCGGGGACTCGTCGACACGAGCCGTGGAGTACGCCGTGGAGGCGAGTCGGGACTCTGATTCCGAGATCGTCGTCGCCCACGTCATCCACTGGTCCCCCTTCACGTTCAACACACCCTCCGACAACGAGGAGAGACCGCGAAAGCGCGCCGAGGAGATCGACCACGCACGGACCACGGTGGTCGACCCCATGGTCGCGCTGGCCAAGGAGTCCGGACGGCAGGTCCGCAGCGAGATCCGTCACGGACAACCGGCGCGCACCCTCCTGGCCCTGGCACAGGAGTCGGCCGCCCAGCAGATCGTGGTCGGGCGCACCGGTGACAGTGGCTTCAGCGAAGCCGTGTTCGGGAGTGTGGTCGGCCGACTGGCCCAGACCTCGCCGGTGCCGGTGACGGTCGTGCCGTGATGAGCGTGATCCCGCAGAACATCCTGGTCGACGCCTTCGAGAAGCTCTCCGAGGGGGTCACGAGCACCGTCTTCTTCGCCGTCACGATCGGCGACGTGCCGGTGCCGCTCATCCTCGTGTGGCTGGTCGTCGCCGGCACCTTCTTCACCTTCTGGATGGGATTCGAGAACCTCCGCGGCTTCCGGATCTCGTTCGACACCATCCGCGGGAAGTACTCGAGCCCGGAGGACGCCGGAGAGGTGTCGCACTTCCAGGCCCTGGCCACCGCCGTGTCCGGCACCGTGGGCCTCGGCAACATCGCCGGTGTGGCGGTCGCCATCTCGCTGGGGGGCCCCGGCGCCACCCTCTGGATGATCCTGGCCGGCTTCCTCGGCATGAGCACCAAGATGGTGGAGTGCACGCTCGGCGTGAAGTACCGCCACGAGCACCCCGACGGCACCGTGTCGGGCGGGCCCACCTACTACCTCCAGGACGGTGTCGGCAAGCTGGTCAACAAGACCTTCGGCAAGGTGCTGGCCGTCCTCTTCGCCATCTTCTGCATCGGCGGCGCTGTCGGTGGCGGGAACATGTTCCAGTCGAACCAGGCAACCACTCAGCTGGTCAACGTCACCGGCGGCGAGGACGGGTTCCTGGGAGACCTCCGGTGGCTCATCGGGCTGGTCTTCGCCGCCCTCGTCGCCGTCGTCATCATCGGCGGCATCAAGAGCATCGCGCGGGTGACCGAGAAGATCGTGCCGTTCATGGCGGTCCTCTACATCACGGCGTGCCTGATCGTGATCCTCGCCAACTTCGACCAGGTTCCGACGGCCTTCCGCGAGATCATCAGCGGGGCGTTCAACCCGGAGGGGATCGCGGGCGGTGCCGTCGGTGTTCTGCTCGTCGGCTTCCAGCGCGCGGCGTTCTCCAACGAGGCGGGCATCGGGTCGGCCTCCATCGCGCACTCGGCGGTCAAGACCAAGGAGCCTGCCACGGAGGGCTACGTCGCACTCCTGGAGCCCTTCATCGACACGATCGTGATCTGCACGATGACCGCGCTGACCATCGTCATCACCGGTGCGTGGAACGACCCGGACGCGCCCAAGACCGAGGGGGTCTCGCTGACCTCACGGGCCTTCGAGTCAGTGCTTCCGTGGTTCCCGAACGTGCTGGCGATCGCGGTGATGTTCTTCGCGTTCTCGACGATGATCAGCTGGTCCTACTACGGCATGAAGGCCACCGGGTACCTCTTCGGCGACAGCTCGACGGCAGAGAACATCTTCAAGGTGGTCTTCTGCGTCTTCACGTTCATCGGAGCCGTGGCCACTCTCGCCCCGGTCATCAACTTCTCGGACTCGATGATCTTCGCGATGTCCGTGCCCAACATCATCGGGCTCTACATCCTGGCCCGCGTCGTGCAGAAGGAGGTCAAGGGCTTCCGCGCGCGGGTCGAGGAGGGGTCGATCAAGACCTACACCTGAGGTCGGTGGCGGTTATCGGGGGGCGATAACGCGGGTTCAGGTACGTCGAGCCGCGACCTAACGTGACGACCATCACGTCCGGGACGCCCCAGGAGGACCCATGGCCGACGCCGTCACCGCCGCACCCCTCGACCAGACCGCCCGCACCAACCTCGTCCGGCTGCTGCGTGCCGCCTACCCGCACGCGCGCTTCCCCGACGGGCCCTACGAGCGGACCGCCGACGAGATCATCAAGCAGGCCGACGAGACGGTGTGGCACCGCATGGTCCTCGGCCAGGGACTTGCCACCCTCGACGCCGCCGCGGCCCAGCACGGTGCGGACACCTTCGCCGAGCTCGACGACGCCACGTCGTACGCGCTGCTCCAGGGCATCGAGGGCGCGCAGTTCTTCGCCTTCATCCGCGGCGTCACCGTCGTGACGCTCTACAACGACCACGAGGTGTGGGACCTGCTCGGCTACGAGGGCGAGTCCTACTCCCAGGGCGGGTACGTCGACCGCGGCTTCGACGACCTCGACTGGCTGCCCAGTCCGCGCATCGAGGAGTACGACGGCCCCGAGCAGCTGGTCGAAGTGGCCCCCGACGACCAGCCCGCCCGCGCCTGAGCCGGACCGAAGGAGACACGACATGAGCACGCACGACATCGACCAGTTCGGCACCCCCATCAGCCACGACGAGGAGGCCGTGGTCATCATCGGCTCCGGCGCCGGTGGCGGCACCGTGGCCCACGAGCTCACCGCGCGCGGCATCCCCTGCGTCGTGCTGGAGGCGGGCCCCTTCCTCAAGCCGGAGGACTACGAGAACGACGAGTGGGCCGCCTTCAACCAGATGGCCTGGCTCGACAACCGCACCGCCTCCGGCGGCTACCGGGTCAGCAAGGACTTCCCCAACCTGCCGGCCTGGATCGTCAAGGCGGTCGGCGGCTCGACCACCCACTGGTCGGGCGCCACCCCGCGCTTCCGGTCCTACGAGTTCACGACGCGGTCCCACTACGGCGGCATCGAGGGCGCGAACCTCCTCGACTGGCCGATCGACCTCGAGACGCTGGCGCCGTACTACGACGCCGCCGAGAAGGCGATCGGCTCGACCCACCGCCACGGCCGGCCCGCGCTGCCGGCCAACAACAACTACAAGGTGTTCGCCAACGGCGCGGAGAAGGTCGGCTACAAGTTCTACGCCACCGGCCCCTACGGCACGAACGCCGAGCCGTACGACGGCCGCCCGGCCTCGATCCAGGACGGCTTCAACTTCCAGGGCGACAAGTCGACGGCGAAGTGGAGCACCGCCGTGCGCGAGATCCCCCGCGCCCTGGAGACCGGCAAGCTCGACCTGCGTGCCAGCGCGCACGCCGTCCAGGTGACCCACGACGCGCAGGGCCGTGCCAACGGTGTGCTCTACCTCGACAAGGCCGGCAACCTGCACCGCCAGGCCGCCAAGGTCGTGTGCGTCGCCGGCAACTCGATCGAGTCACCGCGCCTGCTCCTGATGAGCGCCAGCAGCCTGCACCCGGACGGCCTGGCCAACTCCTCGGGGCAGGTGGGCCGCAACTACATGCGCCACACCACCGGGTCGGTCTACGCCCGCTTCGACTCCCCGGTCCACATGTATCGCGGCGAGACGATGGCCGGCATCGTCGCCGACGAGGCGCGCCTGGACACCTCGCGGGGGTTCGCGGGCGGCTACTACATGGAGACGCTCTCGCTCGGCCCCGCGTTCCTGGCCGCGTTCGTCGACCCCGGCACCTGGGGCCCCGGCTTCACCGAGGTGATGGACGCCTACGAGAACACCGCCGGCATGTGGATCGTCGGCGAGGACCTGCCCCAGGAGTCGAACCGGGTCACCCTCAACCCTGGGCTCACGGACCAGTGGGGCCTGCCCGCCCCCGACGTCTCCTTCACCGACCACCCGAACGACGTCGCGATGCGCGAGCACGGCTACGGCCGCGCCGACATGCTCTACGAGGCCGTCGGAGCGGTCGGCACCCATCACACCCCGCCGTACCCGGCGACGCACAACCTCGGCACCTGCCGGATGAGCGCGAAGCCCGAGGACGGTGTGGTGGGGGCGTACGGTGAGGCGCACGACGTACCGGGCCTGTTCGTGAGCGACGGCTCGGTCATGACGACCGGTGCAGCGGCGAACCCGACGCTGACCATCGTCGCGCTGGCGATCCGGCAGGCCGAGCACATCGCCGACCGGCTCGGGAAGGGTGAGCTCTGAGCAACCTCGACAGTCGCTATCCAGGCACCGGGGGTGCCCTCGACCAGGCCCTCGACGTCCGCGTCCGGGAGGCGCTCGGTGACTCCTCCTGCGAGATCACCGGGCGCCCGCTGGACCTCCTGGCGCGGGCGCACGACGCCTCGCACTACCTGCTCCACCCCCAGGCGGTCGCGATCCCGCGCGGCGCCGACCAGGTCGGGGAGGTCATGCGCGCCTGCACCCGCCTCGGCGTCCCGCTGACCCTGCGCGGCGGCGGTACGTCGCTCTCGGGCCAGGCGATCAGCGACAGCGTCCTCGTCGACACCCGCACCCACTTCCAGGGCGTCGAGGTCCTCGACGACGGGGCGCGGGTGCGCGTCGAGCCGGGCGTCACGGTCCGGGCGGTCAACAACCGGCTGGCGCCGTACCGCCGTCGGCTGGGGCCCGACCCGGCCAGCGAGCTGGCCTGCACCATCGGCGGCGTCATCGCCAACAACTCCTCCGGCATGCAGTGCGGCACGCAGACCAACACCTACCGGACGCTGGAGTCGATGGTGCTGGTGCTGCCGTCGGGCACCGTCGTCGACTCGTCGCGCCCGGACGCCGACAGCCTGCTGCGTCAGGCCGAGCCCGCGCTGTACGCCGGCCTGCTGGGTCTGCGCGACCGGGTGCGGTCCGACCAGGCGTCGGTGGAGACGCTGACGCGGCTCTTCGCGATCAAGAACACGATGGGCTACGGCCTCAACTCGCTGCTCGACCACGACGACCCGGTCGAGATGCTGATCCACCTCGCCATCGGCAGCGAGGGCACGCTCGGGTTCGTCGCCTCGGCCGTCTTCCGCACCGTCGAGGTGCTGCCCCAGGTCGCCACCGGGCTGCTGGTCTTCGGTGACCTCCACGCCGCAGCTGCCTCGGTCGAGGCGATCGTGGCCACCGGTGTCGCGACCGCCGAGCTGCTCGACGCCCAGTCGCTGCGCGTGGCGCAGGCCGACCCGAAGTGCCCGCCGGCGATCCGCGGCGTACGCCTGGCCGAGCAGGCCGCGCTGCTGGTCGAGCTGCAGGCGCGCGAGGCCGACGAGCTGGCGGGGATGCAGGACGCCGCGGTGCGTGCCTTCGGCAGCCTGCCGCTGGAGGCGGCGGCCGAGATGACCACCGACGCCAAGGAACGGGCCGGGTTGTGGACGACCCGCAAGGGCCTCTACTCCGCGGTCGCCGGCGCACGTCCGATGGGCACGAGCGCGCTGCTCGAGGACGTCGCCGTGCCGGTGTCCGAGCTCGGTGAGCTCAGCCAGAGCCTGGTGAAGATGTTCGACGCCCACGGCTACGAGGGCTCGGTCATCTTCGGCCACGCCCGCGACGGCAACCTGCACTTCATGCTCAACGAGGACTTCGGCTCGCCCGACAAGCTGGAGCGCTACGAGGCCTTCACGATGGAGATGATCGACCTCGTGCTCGATCTCGGCGGCACGCTGAAGGCCGAGCACGGCACCGGGCGGATCATGGCGCCCTTCGTCGAGCGCCAGTACGGCGCGGCGCTGACCGAGGTGATGCGCGAGCTGAAGACGCTGGCCGACCCGAACGGCGTGCTGAACCCCGGCGTCGTGCTGACCGACGACGACCGCGCCTGGATCAGCGACCTCAAGGTCGTGCCCGAGGTCGAGGACGAGGTCGACCGCTGCGTGGAGTGCGGCTTCTGCGAGCCGGTCTGCCCCTCGCGCTCCCTGACCCTGACGCCGCGGCAGCGGATCGTGCTGCGCCGCGAGGAGAAGGCGGCGCGCGACCGGGGCGACGACGCGCTGGCGGCGTCGCTGGCCGAGGACTACGACTACGACGGCGTGCAGACCTGTGCCGCCGACGGCATGTGCGCCACCGTCTGTCCGGTCCACATCGACACCGGTGCGCTGGTGCGGCGGCTGCGGGCCTCGTCGAACGGCGCTGTCACGGAGCGGGCGTGGAGCGCGGCGGCCGGCCACTGGGGCGCGGCGACGCGCGCCGGGTCGCTGGCGCTGACCGCGGCCGACAAGCTGCCCGACGGATTGACGGTCGGGGTCTCGCGCGCGGCTCGTCGCGTGGTCGGCGCCGACAACGTGCCGGAGTACGACCCGGGCCTGGGGCGCGGTGGTGCGCCCCGGCCGTCGCTGGCGGCCTCCTCGCCGGACGCCGTGCTGTTCGCGGCGTGCGTGGGGACGATGTTCGGCGGCGGGGCGACCTCGGCGCTGGTGTCGTTGTGCGAGCGGGCGGGGGTGGTGCTGCGGACCCCGGAGGACCTGCCCGACCTGTGCTGCGGGACGCCGTGGAAGTCCAAGGGCCACCTCGACGGCCACCGGCGGATGTCCTCGATGGTCGCGCAGTCACTGCGGCAGGCGACCGAGGGTGGTCGCCTGCCGGTGGTGGTCGACGCGTCCTCGTGCGCCGAGGGCGTGATCATCGCGCTGGAGACGGCGAAGGCCGAGGGCATCACGGTGCTCGACGCGGTGGAGTTCGTGGCGTCCCGGGTGGCGCCCGCGCTCACCGTCTCGCGGCCGGTCGCGTCCGTGGCGGTCCACCCGACCTGCTCCTCGACGGCCCTGGGGTCGACCGACGCGCTGGTGGAGCTGGCGCGGGTGGTGTCCGACGACGTGGTGGTGCCGGTGGCATGGGGCTGCTGCGCCTTCGCCGGCGACCGCGGCATGCTGCACCCCGAGCTGACCGCGTCGGCGACCGCTCCCGAGGCAGCCGAGGTCGCGACGCGCGCGTTCACGGCGTACGTCTCGGGGAACCGGACCTGCGAGATCGGGATGTCACGCGCGACGGGTCAGGATTACCGCCACGTCCTCGAGGTGCTCGAGGAAGCCACCCGCTGAGGCTGACTTCTGGTCACTCCCCGCAGGAAGGCCGCTTTCTGAGCGCTGCCCGCAGTCCGGTACGGCGTGTCGGTGCGGCCGTCGACCAGAAACGGGCCCAGCAGCAGGGAGTGACCAGGTGCCGGCCTACTGGCGCAGGAGCCCGCGGAAGGACACGCTCGACCATCCGGCCCCGGACGCGGCCGGCACGTCGGGCAGGTTGAGCCCGCCGTAGACGGGCGACCCGTCGCGGGTGTGGTAGCGCAACCACGTCTGGGCCTGACGCTGCCCGACGCCGGGCTTGCTCCAGTCGCAGGCGCCGTCGGGGAAGACGTCCTGGAGCGTGGCCCACTCCTCGTCGGTGAAGACCACCGGGAGCCCGCCGAGGTCGTAGGCGAAGTCCTCGCGCTCCAGCGCCCGGGTCACGCACGCCACCGTGTCGTTCGCGACCGGTCCGCCGGCCACCTGTCGAGGCGTGCCCAACCGGGTCTGCAGCTCCGGCAGCCGGCACACCGGCTCCGCCGGCGTCCCGACGGTCTCGAGGCCCTCGACCTGGCACCGGTCGGTGAGGTCGGCCGGCTTGTCGGCCGCGATCTTCGTCGCCAGCGGCACCGCGCGGCGGTCGGCCTCGACCGCGCTCAGCCAGCGGTCCATCTCGAACAGCGCGTCCTTGGCCCAGTCCAGGTCGCCGATGAGCGGCGTCGGGCCGAACCACATGACGCGGTTGTCGGTGTGGCCCTGGTCGGCCATCAGCCGCTCCTCGGTCCAGAAGGCGTGGCTGTAGTCGTGGGCGATGCCGGGGTCGGGGCCGCCGTGGTTGATCATCGCGACCTCGTCGAGGTGGTTCGCCTCGTTGACCAGCCCGCTGCGGTAGACGTTGGCGATGGCCAGGATGTCGCCGGTGATCCGCGCCGGGACCGGGTCGGCGTTGATGTCGAGCCCCCCGACCTTGACGTTGAGGTCGACGAACTGGCCGGGCGTGATGCGGCCCTTCTGCAGCGCCCCGAGCCCGTAGAGCACGCCGGTGTTGGCGAACGGCACGCCGGTGAAGCCGTGCCCGGCCGCCTTCTCCGTGTCGCTCCAGTCCGACTCCGGACGTACGCCGAGCGTGGTCACCATCATGTCGAGGATCGAGCACCGCACCCCACCGGGGTTGGTCTCGGAGTCGAACCGTGTCGACTCCTCACCGGGGACCGTCTCGGTGGTGCCGGGGCAGGCGCTCTCGGGGTTGATCGCCTCGGAGAACAGGCCCTCGTCGGCGGCGACCGCGTTCATGTGCGTGAGGTGCCCCTCGACGTCGGCCATCTGCGTGGGCGACCACACCACGCCCGGCGCCCAGCGCGACGGGTCCTCGAAGTACAGCCGCAGCAGGTGGTAGTCGGCGAACTGCGCGCCCGCGGTCAGCACGTCGGGGTAGGAGCAGCTGGTGACCAGACCCTGGTAGATGCCGGGGTAGGCGTTGGCGATCGTGTGCTGCGCGATCGAGCCGCCCGAGCAGCCGGTGCCGATGGTGTAGCGGATGGGGCCGTACTGCTCGACGAGCCGCTCCTTGGCCATCATCATCGACTCCGCCTGGATCGGCAGGTTGCAGTTGTGCCCGGTGTTGTTGAGCGCCGTCGACAGCACCGCGAACCCCTTGCCGAGGGCGGCGACGTAGCTCTGCTCGTAGCCGGGGGCCTCCGGGATCGTGCCGGAGTAGTCGTCGAGCCGCGGGTCGCCCGGGGTGTACGACGCCCCGCAGTTGCCGCCGTGGGGCACGACGACCTTCCGGTTCCACTGCTTCTGAGCGTTCCAGGGCTTCCACGCCCGGCCGGGGCGGAACAGCGTGAGGATCGTGTAGCGGTCACGGTCCTGGAAGCCGTCCTCTCGGCGTACGACGAACGGAACCTCGACGCCCTGGTCGGTCGTCGTGGTGGCGACGTCCTCCGGCGGGTCGTCGCGGTCGTAGGGCTGCAGGCCCGGCTTCGTCGGGTCCGTGGACTTGTAGAGGAAGGAGTACGTCGCCGGCTGCTGGCACTGCGCGTCCCGCGCACCCGACTGGCAGACGTAGGGGGCGTGCTGCGGACCGGAGAAGATCGGGCCGCCGTTGGGGTGGTTGGTCACCGCGCGGCGACCCTCGAAGCCGGGGGCGCGGGCGGCGACGACGTTCCGGCCCATCTTCAGCCCGCGCAGCAGCGCCTGGAACCGGTCGTTGGGACGCAGCCGGAACTGATCGGTGACGTCGGTGCCGTTCAGCCGCACGCGGACCTCGCGCGGCGCGACCCGCCGGGGCAGCACCACCGTGGTCAGGGCGTTGCCGCCGGAGATGAGGTCGGCGCGGTTGGAGTCGATCCGCACCGTCAGCGGTCGGGTCTCGGCGGTTCCGGCGGCGCGGCGTGGCGCCGCGAGCGCGTCCGTGGCGCCGGCAGCGGGAGCCGACACGGCGGGCACGGACAGGGCCAGGGGCGCCGCCACCAGGACGGCGAGCAGGGGCACCAGGGCCCGGGGGACGCTGATGACAGGCATGGGGACTCCTCCGTGACGACCGGCACGCGACTGCGCACGGCCGTTTCCCCTTGACGCTACCCTTCCGCGCGCGCCCGCGCAGCGGGCACCGGCAGAGAATAGTCCGTTCTGTCCTCTTCGCCGGGACGGCCCCCGTACCCTCGAAGGGGTGAGAGGGGGAGGGACGTGTCCGACGCCGCTATCTCGCGCGAAGTGCTCGCGCTGCGCAGCCTGCACGACGTCATCACCTCCGTCCACGGCATGGAGGACCTCGAGGGCGTGCTGCAGACCGCGGCCCAAGGAGTGGTCGACGTCCTGGGGTTCGAGGTCGCCGTCATCGACTGCGTCGACGACCACGGCTTCGTCGAGGCGCTCGCCGTCGCCGGCGACCCCGACGCCGTCAGCACCATGAAGTCGCGCCGCATCCCGCTCATCGAGATCCTCGCCGAGTTCGACATCGCCGAGTCCTGGGGACTGCTCAGGTTCGTCCCCCACGACCGGCTCGAGGCCGACGCCGAGACCAGCTGGGTCCCCGACATCGAGCCCCTCGACGTGCCGGACGCCTGGCACCCGCTCGACGCGCTCTACGCCCCGCTCGAGGGCCCGACCGGCGAGCTCGTCGGCGTGCTCAGCGTCGACGTGCCCGTCAACCGGCTGCGACCCGGCCCGCTCGCGCGCCAGGTCCTCGAGATGTACGCCGTGCAGGCCGGCCTGGCCATCCACCACGCGCAGGAGCGCGCCCGCCTCAACGAGCGGATCCGGCTGGGAGCGGCCGTCCGGACGATCCTCGAGACCGCCTCGCGCGAGCTCGAGCTGCAGACGATCATCGACGACAGCTTCGTCCCGCTGGCCGACGGGTTCCACTGCGACCGGCTGCTGATCCGGGTCTTCGACCACCTCGACGACCGCCGACCTCCGGGTGACGGGCCCGCCCCGGGTGCGGGAGCGACGTACCCCACGGGCCTGCTCGACGCCATCGGTCCGCGCCTGGCCGACCTGGGGGAGCAGCTGACCGGGCCGGGACTGCTGGCGCTCGGGGAGCGAATCGCGCGCGCGTGCTGGACGCGGAAGACCACGTGCGTGGTCGACGCGCTCGCGGTGCCGCCGGAGGATCTCGTCTCACGGGAGGACCTGGCGCTGCTGCGCACCCTGATGGCGGCGCTCGAGGCGGGCGGCGTGATGCTGGTGCCGCTCGGTGCCGGTGCCAGCTGCGTGGGCTACCTGACCCTCGTGAGGGGTGCGGAGGGCACGGCGTGGAGCGAGGCCGAGAGCGACGCGGCCCTCGAGGTCGGCCGCGAGATGGGTCGCGCGGTGCACCGGACGCATCTCTACCAGCGCGAGCGCGAGCTGGTCGCCGAGCTGCAGGAGCTCGACCGCTACAAGGGCGAGATGATCGCGACGATCACCCATGAGCTGAAGAACCCGCTGACGGCCATCCGTGGTCACGCCGAGCTGCTCGCCGAGCAGGGGATCGGCGGTCGCGGCATGGACGCGATCGAGCGCAACGTCACCCGGTTGGTGAACCTCACCGACGACCTGCTGATGCTGGCCAAGGTCAGCGACCCCCACCGTGAGCTGGTGGCCAGCCCGGTGCCGTTGGCGCCGCTGCTGAGCGAGGTCGTCGAGGCCGTCGCGGTGCAGGCCCAGCGCAAGGACATCCGGGTCGAGGTCGTCATCTCGCACGGTGCCGACGACGGTCCGTCCGGCCACGCGGAAGGCGACGCGAACGCTGCGACCGGTCTGGTGGTGGTCGGGGAGCGGGACGAGCTGGCCCGCATGATGGTCAACATCGTCGGAAACGCGGTGAAGTACACGCCTGAGGGCGGCCGGGTCTCGCTCTGCCTCGCACCCGTCGGGGACCGGGTCGCGTTCCGCTGCACCGACACGGGCCTGGGCATCGAGGACGACGACCTCGACCGGCTGTTCGACGAGTTCGACCGGTCCTCCAACCCGACCGCGCAGGCCCAGCCCGGCAGCGGCCTCGGCCTGGCCATCGTGCGCCGCATCGTCGACCGTCACCACGCCGAGCTGGTCGTGGACTCCAGACTCGGCGCCGGAAGCACGTTCTCCGTCCTCCTCCCGGCCGCCCCTGAGTCCTGACCCGCTCCTCTGCGGCGAAGCGGCGGTTGCGTTGGCGCGAAGCGGCGCTTGCGTGGCGCGAAGCGGCGCTTGCGTTGGCGCGAAGCGGCGCTTGCGTTGGCGCGAGAGGTCATTTGTCGTGCTGAGGTGCGTCGTCCTCGACCCACCTCAGCAGGTCACCGGGCTGGCAGTCGAGCTCGCGGCAGACCGCCTCGAGGGTGCCGAACCGCACCGCCTTCGCCTTGCCCGTCTTGAGCACCGACAGGTTCGCCACCGTGATCCCGACCCGCTCGGCCAGCTCGGTCAGGGTCATCCGGCGTTCGAGCAGCATGTGGTCGAGCCGCACCTCGATGCTCATCAGACCGTCAGTCGCTGCTCGTCGGCGAGCTCGGCGCCGCGCCGGAACACCTGCGCCAGCAGCAGCAGCAGGGCTCCGAACGCCATCACCGTGAGGTTGGGTCCGCCGGGCTCCATCGAGCCCAGCTCCAGCCAGGCGCCGGGCCCGTAGCTCGTCGTGCCGTACTCCCACGCCTTCGGGCTCAGGAACAGCCACATCACCGGCTCGAGCAGCTCCCACCCCAGCAGCAGCGCGCCCATCGTGCGCAGGCGTCGTACGGCGTCGTCGGTGAACGGCTCGCCCTGGGCCGCGGACCGCAGGAGGCGCCACAGCTGGAACAGCGTGAGCGCGACGACCAGCAGGGACAGCGTGCTCATCACGAAGAGCGACGCGATGAGCGGGTTCCACCCGGGCGCGGCGTCGAACCGGATCGGGCCGGAGAGGTTCGCGCTCAGCGGGATGACGTCGCCCTGCTGCGCGACGCCGTCGACGACGACGTTCTCGCCCTGGTTGAGGACGAAGCCGTAGCAGTCGGTCGGGTAGTCGTCGATGTCGACCTCGCGGCACACCGGCCCGCCGCTGACCCCCTCCCAGGTCGGGGCCACGTCGATCGTGAACACGCCGACGCCGGGGACCAGCTCGAAACGGTGGATGAAGGAGTCGCTCCAGCCGGCGAGGCCGGCCACCCCGACGCCGGCGGTGACGACCGCCGCCAGCAGGGCGCCGACCCAGGCGAGGAGTACGCCGACCGCGGCGATCCGCATGCCCCGGGAGCCTGAGGTGTCACTCATGCCGAGCCACATCCTTACTGTTTCTCAAGGTGTACTTGCTGAAAAACAGTATGTGCATATCGTTTAACGATATGCAAGGCTCCGATCAGCCGAGCTCCTGGGCGAGGTGCTCGAAGGATCGCACCGTCAGGTCCGGCCGCGCGAAGTGCGTCGGGTAGGCCGCGCCGTGCCGGTTGACCCAGATCGTGCGCAGCCCGGCACGCGTGGCGCCGTGCAGGTCCCACGGGTGGACGGCGACGAGCGCCGCGTCGGCAGGGTCGTCGAGCCCGCAGGCGCGGAGCGCGACCTGGTACGCCCCCGCGGCCGGCTTCCAGGCCCCCGCCCCCTCGACGGAGAGGACCTGGCCGACCAGGTCGCGCAACCCGTCGCGCTCGAGCAGGGCCTCGGCGACGGAGGCGGATCCGTTGCTGAGCGTCACCACCGGCATGCCCTGGCGGGCGAGGGCGCGGAGCCCGGGAGCGACGTCGCGGTGGAGGGGCAGCTGACCGAACGAGCGGACGAAGGTGGCCACCAGCTCGTCGTCCAGGTCGGGGGCCAGCTGCTTGAGGCCATGGGCCGCGATCTCGGCGAAGGGCGCCTCCTCCTCGACCGTCGCGAGGGCGAACCCGTCGCGCAGGACGTGCGCGAACCACAGGTCGACCAGCGTCCACGGCAGCCCCGCCTCCTCGATCAGCTTCCGGAGGTGGCTGAGGTCGGACATCGTCTCGTTGACGTCGAGGACGAGCACGCGCGGCAGGGGTTCGAGAGAGGGCATGGGTCCATCTTCGCCTGCCTGGGCGTCGCGCCGTACGCCGTACCGCGGTGACGTCGCGCGGGCGTGGTCAACCAGAGGGTTGACAACGGTGGTGAGTGAGCGCATGGTTGTTCAACCAAATAGTTGAGGAAGGTGTCATGGCCGACCAGCTCTCCCGTGTCTTCGCCGCCCTGGCCGACCCGACGCGGCGCGACATGGTGGCCCGGCTGACCGACGCCGACGCCACGGTCACCGAGCTGGCGGCGCCGTACGAGGTGAGCCTGCAGGCGGTCTCCAAGCACCTGAAGGTGCTGGAGGAGGCCGGTCTCGTGACCCGCAGCCGGGAGCAGCAGCGGCGACCGGTGCACCTCGAGGCGGAGGTGTTCGACCTCATGACGAAGTGGATCGAGCGCTACCGCCAGCAGGCCGAGGAGCGCTACCGCCGCCTCGACGACGTGCTCGCCCGCATGGATGCGGACGGCAACCTCACCCCCGAGACCCCAGCAGCCCCGGAAACAATGGAAGGAACAGCATCATGAGCAACCTCGCCACCCACCCGCAGGCCGCCATCGAGGCAGACCCCACGGTGCCCGCCATCCACATCACGCGCGAGTTCCGCGCGACGAAGGCCCAGCTCATCAGGGCGCACACCGACCCGGAGATCTTCGCGCAGTGGATCGGTCCCTCGAACCTCGAGACCCGCATCGACCACTGGGACGCCCGCTCCGGCGGGAGCTTCCGGTTCACCAACATCCGCGAGGGCGAGAACGGCGTCGAGGAGTACTCGTTCCGCGGGTGCTTCCACGAGATCGGTGACCGCCTCGTGCAGACCTTCACCTGGGAGGGCATGCCTGAGGGGGTCTCGCTGGAGACCATGACCTTCGAGGAGCTCGGCGACGGGCGCACCCGCCTGCACGCGACGTCGCTGTGCGACAGCTTCGAGGCCCGCGACGGCTGGCTGAGCAGCGGCATGGAGGTCGGCGTCAACGACGGCTACGCCAAGCTCGACGGCCTGCTCGCGTCCGGCACCCTCGGCTGATGGCGCTGCCCACCGAGGAGGCGGCCCGGCACCGGGAGGTCGCGAGCCGCTTCACCGACCTCGTCCGCGGTACGACGACCTGGGACGCCCCGGCGCCCGTCGAGGGCTGGACCGCGCGTGACGTCGTGCAACACCTCACGACCTGGCTCCCCGCCCTCCTGGAGGGGCATGACATCTCCTTCAGAAGAACGTTCAGAACCCCTGAACTGACAGGGTCTGACCCTTCTGAACGTTCTCCTGAACGAGATCGCGACCCCGTGGTGGGGGAGTGGGAGGCCCAGGTCGCCGCCGTCCAGGCGCTCCTCGACGACCCGGCCAGCCGCGACCACACGATCAGGGACCCGCACTTCCCGGAGATGTCGCTGACCCAGATGATCGACCGGCTCTACACCACCGACGTCTTCATGCACTCCTGGGACCTGGCCCGCGCCACCGGCCAGCCCGACCGCCTCGACCCCGACCACGCCGCCGAGCTGCTCGCCGGCATGGAGCCCCTGGACGAGATGCTGCGCGCCTCGGGTCAGTACGGGCCCCGCGTCGAGCCGCCCCCGGACGCCGACGCCACCGACCGGCTCATGGCCTTCGTCGGCCGCGACCCGGGTTGGACGCCCTGAGGGGTCCGAGCGACGTGCAGTCCAGCCCGTCCAGCCCCTCCCGGGGTCCCGATCCGCACGTACTGCACGTCCGACGGGCCCCTCCGCCCACGACTCTGTCGGTGACGGAGGACAGGATGACCCGGTGACGCTGATCGAGACCCGCAACGACGTCCTGCTCCTGGTCGGGCGCGAGGACTTCTCCCCGCCCCGCTCCTTCGGAGGCGCCACCGCGGTGTCGACGCACGACTGCGTCGCCTTCGCCGTCGGTGAGGGCCCGGTCACGGTCGAGCTCACCCCGGTCGCCGCGCCGGGCCTGCAGGACCTGGGCGAGTTCGTGGTCGAGGCCGAGGGCCTGCTCTCGCTGCGCGACGTCTGGAACAAGGAGTACGACGCCGCCGGCGTCACGCCGGGCCTGACCCGGGTCACCGTCCTGGGAGACGACGCCACCGCGCCGACCCGGGTGGTCCTGGTGTTCGCACCGGCGGAGTGACAGCGCGTCAGGGACTCGTCGGCCCAGGGGCGCCCGGACGGATGCGCGCGCTCCGCAGCTGGCGCAGTGCAGCGGCGAGCACGGCCAGGACGACGACGGCGGCACCGAGCCACTGCCGGCCCAGCAGCCGGTCGCCGGTGGCGTAGGCGGCAACGAGCCCGAACACCGGGATCAGCGGCAGGAACACTCCGGCCACGGAGGCCGGCACGTCACGCAGCCCGCCGACGAAGCACCAGAAGGCCAGCCCGTAGTAGACGATCCCCGACACGGCAGCGAGCGCCCAGGTCGATGGGCTCGCCGGCAGCCCGAGGTCCGCCAGGCCGAGAGCGGCAGCCGAGCCGGCGAGGACGAGCGCGAAAACCAGAGCGACCGCCTGTTGCGCGAGGACCACCGACAGGGAGCTGTCGTCGAGCAGGTGCCGCTGGGTCAGCACGGTGTAGCAGGCGCACGCCACGACCGCCGCGACGGTGAGGGTGATCCCCACGACGTCACCCTGGGCACCGGGTCGGAAGACCACCAGGAGCACTCCGGTCAGCGCCGCCACGACGGTCGCCACCGTGGAAGCGCTGATCCGCTCCGACAGCACCAGGACAGCTATGACGACGATGAGGACCGGCTCGGTCGCCCACAGCAGGACCGACATGCTTGCGCTGATGCTCGCCAACCCGAGCAGACCCAGGGCGTAGGCCAGCCCGGGGTTGAGGATGCCCAGCAGGGCGAGCCGGGGCAACGCCGGTCCGGCCGCCCGGGCGCCGATGGCCAGCAGGACGACGCTGAGCAGCAGGGAGCTGGCCGCCAGCTCCACCACGAGCAGGGTGAGAGGTGCCACACCTCGCTCGAGCACGTGCTTGCTGAGCACCGTGCCGATGCCCCAGCACGCGGTGGCGGCGACGAGGAGCACGACGGGGCGTGACGAAGCGGGCGGCGGCATGCGAGGCATCCGATCGGAGAGTGACGGGGCGCCGGGAAACGCCGACTCGGGGGCCGGCGACCGGGGACGGGTGAGACCCAGGGTGGTGGGCCGGGATCAGCTCGCTCGGTCGTCGTCGTCACAGCGGTCGTACGCCGGAAGTCGTCGTACCGACTCGCCGGGGTGTGCTCTCCGCATACCGGTCAACCTACGACCTGGGCTCGGAGGCGTCCAGGGGATCGGGCTCGCCCAGGCCCGTCCGGCCCACGTGTGGAACCCCTTCCTAGACTGGCATCGAGGACAGCTCGAGCACCGGAGGGAACAGCCATGGTGGCCAGCAGCGCGCGCGGCGTGCTGAGCGGCGTCATCGCCGGCGCCGGAGCCGGGGCCGCCCACACGCTCTCCGGCGGCGTGGTCACACCGCTCGCCGGGCTGGTGGCCCTGACCCTGTCGGTCGCGCTCGGTCCGCTCCTCGCCCGCACCTCGCGGGGGCGGACCGTCGACCCGCTCCGAGTCGCAGCGCTCATGCTGCTGGCCCAGGGCGTGTGGCACCTCGTCTTCATGGTCAGTGCCGCCGCCTCCACCGGCAGCGCAGCCCACGGGCACGGCGCCGCGGCGACGCACGTCACCGGCGCGGCCGCGAGCACCCTGGCGACCGGTTTCATGCTCGGCGCCCACCTGCTGATCGCCGCGGTCGGAACAGCCGCTGCGGTCGGTCTCGACCGGTCGCTGGTGAAGGCTGTCGCTCGACTCGCCTCCACCCTGCTGCCGCGACCCCTGGTGCGGACGTGGCGCCCGCTCACGCCGACGGTGCCGGCCCCGGTGTCGACCGAGGACCGCCCGCCCCTCGAGACCGCGCGCTTCCTCACCGTCCGCGTCCTTCGCGGGCCGCCGGTCCTCGCCGTGCCAGCCCTCCGAGGCTGACCGACGCCGCCGCCCCCCGCCCGCGCCGTTGCGCCCGGCGGTTTCCCCCGCGTGCCCGCACCGTTGTCGCGGCGCACGACCGTGTCGCGAGGAGACACCACCCATGAGCAAGAAGAAGGCCCAGAACCAGTCCCGCTCGGAGGCCGCCCGCAAGGCCGCCGAGATGATGAAGGCCCAGCAGGCGAAGGCCCGCCGCCGCACCATCCTCATCCAGAGCGCCGTCGCGCTCGTCGCCGTCGTCGCGGTGATCGCCGTGACGATCGCGGTCCTGTCCTCCCAGGACGGCGGCGAGCCCGCCGCCACCCCCGCCGCCGTCGACGACCAGGGCGCGCTGGTCCTCGGCAACCCCGATGCCCCGGTCACCGTCCAGGTCGTCGAGGACTTCCAGTGCCCGGCCTGCCGGGCCTTCGAGGCGGCCGTCGGCGACCTGCTGTCGTCGTACGTCGAGGGCGACGACGTCAGCGTGGCCTACCGCGGCATCGCCTTCCTGGACCAGGCGTCGTCGACGGACTACTCCAGCCGCGCGCTCAACGCCTCGGCGTGCGTCATGGAGGACGACCCGGAGGCGTGGCCGCGGTTCCACCGCAGCCTGTTCGAGCAGCAGCCGCCGGAGGGCGGGGAGGGCCTCGGTGACGACCAGCTGATCGACCTCGCCGCGGTGGCCGGCGCGTCCGAGGACGCCGTACGCCCCTGCGTCGAGGACGAGACGTACGCCGACTGGGTCGGCGCGACCACCGAGCAGGCCGGCGACGACGGGGTGACCGGCACCCCGACCGTCTTCGTCAATGGCGAGAAGATCGAGGCCGTCGACCCGGCCGGCCTCCGAGCCGCCGTCGACGAGGCCGCGCAGGCGGCGTCGTGACCCTTGTCGAGGAAGCGCCTGTCACGGACGAGGCGTCGCTGCGGCCCTTCGGCCGCGGGCTGCTCGTGCTCGGCGCGATCGGGCTCTACGCCGCGTTCGCGCTGACGGTCGACAAGATCAAGATCCTCCGGGACCCGGACTTCGTCCCCGGCTGCGACCTCAACCCGGTGCTCTCCTGCGGCTCGGTCATGCGCACCGAGCAGGCGGAGGTCTTCGGCTTCCCGAACCCGCTGCTCGGCCTCGTCGGGTTCGGCATCGTCGTCGCGGTGGGGGCGCTGCTGGCCACCGGGTCGCGACCGGCCAGGGGTGTGGTTGTCGGGCTCGCCGCCGGCAGCCTGGCCGGCGCCACCTTCGTGCACTGGCTGGCCTTCCAGAGCCTCTACCGCATCGGCGCGCTGTGCCCCTGGTGCCTGGTGGTGTGGGCGGTGACCATCCCGATCGCGGTCTGGTCGGTGCTCACCGCCTGGCGCTCGTTGCGCCCCTCGCGGTGGGCCGAGCGGACCTGGTCGGTGCGCTACCTGCTCGTCCTCGGCTGGTACCTCACCGTCGTGGTGCTCGCCCTCGTCCGCTTCTGGAGCTACTGGAGGACCCTGTTGTGAGCACCACCGTGCCCCGAGGGCTGCGCACCTTCACGCGCACCTTCACGCGCACCCTCGCCGTCGCCCTCCCGCGCACCCTCACGCGTGCCCTCGCCGTCGCCCTCCTCGTGCTCGGGCTCGCGCCGCCCGGCATCGGCCCGGCCGCTGCCCACGCCTCGCTGGTGGCGAGCGACCCGCGCGACGGCGCCACGCTGGACCGGCTGCCGGGCCGGATCAGCTTCACCTTCAGCGAGGACGTCGTCACCCCGGCGTACGTCGTGGTGCGCACAGCCGACGGCGCCGACGTCACCTCGGGTGGGCCGGTGGTCGACGGGGTCACCGTGACCCAGGAGCTCGACGGGTCCGCGGCGTCCGGTGAGGTGACGATGGCCTACCGCGTCGTGTCGGTCGACGGCCATCCCGTGACCGGTGAGCTCGCCGTCACGGTGCGCGAGCCCGCATCGCCCTCGCCCGACCTGGGCCGGGCGGGCGAGGCGGGTGACGGCGCAGCAGCAGGCGGGTCGGATCGCGATCCGTCCGGCGAGGCCGCTGTGGAGGGCGACGACGCGGTCCCCGCCGCGACGTCGGCCGAGTCCCAGGGGTTCGTGGTCCGGCACGTGTCGCACTTCCTGCTCGGTGGCTTCCTGGTCCTCGCCGCGGTCGTCCTGCTCCTGCTGTCCCGGAAGCGGCCCGAGTCGTGAGGTCGGCCCCGAGGCCCACCGGCCGACGGCTGGGCCTCCTGGTCCTGCTCCCCGCGCTGGTCGCGGGAGGTCTGCTGCTGACGCTCGCGGGCGGCGTACCGGAACAGACGCCGGCCGGCCTGCCCGAGCCGGGGCGGCTGACGACCTGGGGCCTCCCGGTGCTCAACCTGCTCGACAACCTGCTGGCGGTGCTCGTGGTGGGCTCGTTGCTGGTGCCGCTGCTGACGATGCGACGCCCGGACGAGGAGGTCCGAGGGAGGCCGTTCCGTGCGCTCCGGGCCGTCCGCGGTCTCGCGCTGGCCTGGGCGCTGGTGACCGCCGGGCTGATCGTGCTCAACGTCTCCGACCAGTTCGCCGTGCCGGTGTGGCGGCTGACGCCGGATCTCATCGGTCAGGTGCTGACCCAGTCCGACCAGGGGGTGGCGCTCTTCGTGCAGCTGCTGCTCGTGACGGCCCTCGGCGTCGCCAGCCGCTGGGTGCTCGAGCCGCGCGAGGTCGCCGCCGTCCTCGCGCTGGCGTTCGCCGCACTGGTGCCGGCGGTGCTGACCGGCCACGCAGCCTCCTCGGGGAGCCACGACACCGCAGTGGTGAGCATGCTCGTCCACGTCTGGGGCGTGGTGCTCTGGATGGGTGGCGTGGTCGCCCTCGCGTGGCACCTCGGCTCCGACGACGAGCGCCGGGCTCTGGCGGCGCGACGCTTCTCCCCGCTCGCGGCGTGGTGCTTCGCGCTGGTGGGCATCTCGGGCGCGGTCAACGCCGCGGTCCGGCTCGGCTCCTTCTCGGCGCTCGTGTCGACCGGGTACGGCGCCGGCGTGCTCGCGAAGGTGGTCGCGCTGGTGGTGCTCGGGGTCGTCGCGGCGAACCTCCGGCGGCGGATCCGCACCGCGCCGCGCGTTGCTGGTGGCGCCGGGGAGCGCCCGACCCCCGCGGCAGCCGCGCGCGGCGTACTCCTGCGGCTGCTGTCGCTGGAGACCGCCGTCCTGGCCGCGGCCCTCGGACTCGGCGTGGCGCTGTCACGGACCCCGACCCCGGTCGGTGAGCCCTACACCAGCACCGCCGAGAGCCTGCTCGGCGGTCCGCTGCCGCCCGCGCCCACCCTGGGGCGACTGCTGTGGTCGTTCACGCCCTCCGGCGTCGGCCTGCTCGTGGTCGGCCTGGGCGCGGCGCTCTACCTGCGCGGCGTGCTGCGCCTGCGTCGTCGCGGCGACCACTGGTCGCTGGGGCGTACGGCGTCGTGGTTCGCGGGCCTGGTCGCTCTCGGCTACGTGACCTTCGGGGGGCTCGGCGTCTACTCCCACGTCGCGTTCAGCGCCCACATGGCGGGCCACATGGTGCTGTCGATGGTGGTGCCGATCCTGCTGGTGGTGGGCGCGCCGATCACGCTGGCGTTGCGTGCGCTGCCCGGGCCCGACGTCCCCGGCGGGGTCGGCCCGCGTCAGATGCTGGCGTCGCTGCTGCGTTCGCGCTTCGTCGCCTTCTGGGTCCACCCGGTGGTGGCGTCGCTGCTCTTCGTCACCAGCCTGTACGGCGTCTACTTCTCCGGACTGTTCGGGGCGCTGATGATGAGCCACCTCGGTCACGCGCTGATGGAGGTGCACTTCCTGCTGACCGGCTACCTGTTCTTCGAGGTGCTCATCGGCGACGCTCCGATCCCCCGGCGGCTGCCCCACCTGGCCAGGCTGGGCCTGCTGATCGTGGTGATGCCGTTCCACGCGTTCTTCTCGATCGCGGTGATGGACACCGAGCCGGCGATCGGCGGGGAGTTCTACGCGCTGCTGGACCGGCCGTGGGCGAGCGACCTGCTGCGCGACCAGTACGTCGGCGGGTCGATCGCCTGGGGGCTCGGCGAGGTCCCGATCGTGATGGTGGTCATCGTGGTGCTGGTGCAGTGGTTCCGCTCCGACCGCTCCCAGGCGGCCCGGTCGGACGCTCGCGCCGACCGCGACGACGACGCCGAGCTGCGCGCCTACAACGAGCGGCTCACGGCGTTGGCGGGGGAGCAGGGTCGGCCTGTTTCTGGTCACTGACTGCAGGAGGGCCGGTTTCTGGGCGTTCGCCGCAGCCAGAACCGCCATTTGGTGCGGGCGTCGACCAGAATCCAGCCGGCGCGAACGACCAGCTCGCCCCGACGCCTCGTCGAGGAGACCCTCGGCCGACCGCTCCTGACGAACGAGAGCCGGCCCGGGCAGCTGCCCGGGGCCGGCTCTGTCGTTCGCGGTCCTGACGGAGGCCAGGACCGGTGGTCCTCAGCTGCTGCGGGCGCGCCAGACGGCGAGACCGACCAGCGCCACGACCAGCACGCCGGCGCCGATCACGAGCTCGCGCCCGTGGTCGTCGGTGACCTGCTTGGTCCTCTGCTGGGTCGCGGCCTTCTTCTCGTCGGCCCAGTCCCTGGTGCGGGTCTTCACGTCGAGCTTGGCGCCGAGCGCCTCGACGGTGGCACCGAGCTGCTCCCGGGTCTGCGCCAGGTCGCGCTCGATCTCGTCGATGCTGCGGGTGTCGGGCTGCCCCGACCGGTGGCCGGAGTCGGTCATGAGCGAGCCTCCTTCACGGCCGCGATGTCGCGGGCGACGTTGCGCTTGGTCGCCTCGACCGGGGGCGGGGCCTGCGCGACCTTCTTCTTGCCGGCCAGCGCCAGGACAGCGGCGACGGCGAAGAGCACGATGGTCACGATGAGCGCGGCGAGCCACGCGTCGACGACGGTGGCCAGGCCGAGGATGGCGGTGGCGATCAGCGCGCCGACGCCGTACAGCGCGGTCACGCCGGCCCCGCCGAACAGTCCGGCGCCCTTGCCGACGTCCTTGACGGTCGCCTGGATCTCCGCCTTGGCCAGCTGGACCTCGGTGCGGACCAGCTCCGAGGTCTGCTCGGTCATGCGCGAGACGAGCTGGGCGGTGCTGAGCTCGGACGCGTCCGTGGTCGCGACCGTCTCGGTCGTGGTGGTGGGGCCGGTCACGGCAGGGGGCCCTGGGGTCCGGGGCCCGCCTCGCCGACGGTCTCGCTGGAGGGGGTGCTCGGGTCGGTGTCGACGGCCGGGCTCGAGGACGAGCCGGAGTCGCTGCTCGAGCGGACCTCGCTGACCTTCTCGCTCACCTTGTCGCTGACGGTCGAGGCCGCGGTCTTCGCCTTGTCGGCGGCGACGTCCTGGGCCTGGGACACCTTCTCCTGCACGCGCGGGTCGCGGCGTACCTCGCCGGCCCGGGCGGCCAGCTTCTCGTAGGGCCCGCGACCGGAGCGGGATCCGAGGACGAAGCCGATGGCTCCTGCGGTCAGGGTGACGATCTTGCTCATGGGTAGCTCCAGAATGTGTTGTGGCCAGCCGAGGTCGGCCGTCCTCCGAGTAGGACTGCTGCCGGACCCCCCGCGGACGGGATGTCAGAGGGCATCACTGTTCCCCTACCCCTCTGGGCCCGCCTCATGCGTGATCGGCTCGACGAGCCGGTACGACGACTAGGCGCGCGGGGCGTCGGGGGCGCCGGTCCCGGGTTCGTGGGCGAGGTAGGCCCACCGGGTCTCCTCGGCGGCCGACTGCGCCCCGCTCACGCTCATCACGGCGGAGAGGAAGAGCCCGCTGCCGACGGCGTACAGCTCGACGGGCTCCGACGTCGAGGCGCGCACCGTCATGGTCCGCGTGCAACGGCCCAGCAGCGCGATCTCGCCGAACCCCTCGCCGACGCCCATGGTGCGGACCAGCCGTCCGCGATCGAGGACCTCGACGCTGCCGGCGGACACCACGTAGAAGTGGTCACCGACGGCACCGGCTTCGAAGAGAACCTCGCCGGGGGCGAGCGACACCGGCTCCAGCCCGCGGCCGAGCTGCTCGAGCACCGGGACCGGGAGGGGACGCAGCATCGGCACCTGGCGCAGCACGGCGAGCTCGTCGGTGCGCGTGGACACGGTCCGGTCGATGGCCGTCAGACCGCGCCAGCCCACCAGGCAGACCAGGGGCGCGACCAGGCCCACGACGACCAGCGCCGCCTCCGTGCCGAGCAGGTCGATGGTCAGCGGCGCCGCCAGCGACCCGAGCCCGACCGCGAGGGCGCCGATGCTCTCGAGCACGCCGAAGACGCGGGCCATGACGGCGTTGGGCACCATCCGGGCCAGCAGCGTGAAGGCGGTGACGTCGACCAGGGCGTTGCCGAGACCGATGATGGCGGCCGCGACCAGGGCGGTGGCGTAGGACGGGAGTACGCCGATCATGGCCAGCGGGGCGCCCCACAGCGCGACGGCGATCCCGAGCCAGCGGGTCATCGCGCGGCTGCCGACGAGCATCACGCAGAGCATGCTGCCGACCAGCGCGCCGACGCCGACCAGACCCTGGATCACACCGACGCTCGACTCGGGCCGGTCGAGCAGGTCGATGGCGACCACGATGACGAACACCGAGAACGCGCCGCGGATCGCGGCCTGCAGCACCACGAGGCCGACGACGACCGCCACGCCCCGGTCGGAGGCGACGGCGGAGAGGCCCTCGCGGATCTCGGTGGTCAGCCGCCGCCGCTGCGGCGTGACCTCGATGCGCTCGTAGTCCAGCTTCACCAGCAGGGCGGCCGAGATCAGCGCGCAGACGCCGGCGAAGACGAACACCGCGGCCACGTCGGCGACCGCCACCAGCAGGGCGGCGACCAGCGGGCCGACGATCACGCTGAAGGAGTCGAGGCCGCCGCGGACCACGTTGATCGACGTCAGCTCGTCGGGGGTGCGGCACAGCGAGGGCATCAGGGCGGAGTGGCCGGCACGGAAGGGTGTGAAGGCGATGGTGGAGGCGATCGCCAGCACGTAGACGAGCAGGGTCGGGCCGTCGGCCAGGAGCACGGGCGCGGCGGCCAGGGTGGTGAGGCCCCGCAACGTGCTGGAGGCGACGAGCACGCGCTCACGCGGCAGGCGGTCGGCGTACGCCGTGATGACGGGTGCCAGCAGCGCGGCCGGCAGCAGGCGGAGGAGCCCGACCAGTCCGACCGCGAACGCGCCGCCGTCGGCGAAGGCGACCAGGCCGATGGCGACGGTGAAGGCCCACTCGGCGGTGAAGGCGAAACCGAACGAGCCGAGCGACCTGACCAGGGCGGGGTTCCTGATCAGAGCCGGCCCCCGCTTCACCGCTCGATGCTCACACGGGGTGGGGATGCTGGCGAGGTCCGTCGCTCCCGGTCTGGACCTGTCCGGGCCCTGCCAGGGAGCAGCTGACCCTCCTCGCGAAAGGGCGCCGAGGTGCGCGCGAAAGGGCCTTGAAGTGCGCGCGAAAGGGCGCTGGGGTGCGCGCGAAAGGGCGCTGGGGTGCGCGCGAGGGGGCGCTGGGGTGCGCGCGAGGGGGCGCTGAGGTGCGCGCGAGACGTCACTGCGGTTCGTGGACGATCAGCCCTCGACGTGGTGCTGGTCGAGCAGCGCGTGGGAGAGGGCGACCAGGTCGTCGCTGACGGGTTCGGCGTCGGCGCCCGGCGCGATGGCCGCGACGATCGCGTCCTCGAGCGTCGCCGCGTCGAGTCCGTGCACCTCGTCGCCGATCGCGCCCACCGACGCGACGTCGAAGTCCTGGCCCAGACAGGCGTAGACCTCCGCCAGCACCGGGCGCAGGCGTTCCTGGTCGCCGACGACGAGGAGCGAGCTGAACAGCCAGGCGCCCGGGGTCATGCGTTGGGCGGTGCCGACGAGCTTCTGGGTGCCGCGGGCGTTGACGCTGTGGGCTCCGGGGCAGTACTCACCCGGTACGGCGCCCAGCCGCGCGTCGACGCCGTACCCCTGGAAGAGCGTGACGTAGCGCCGGCCGAACTCCTCGAACCGCTCGTCCTGGCCGCCGATCGCGCCGACCTCCGCTTTCACGTGGTCGATGACGACGGCGGCCTCGGTGTAGGCCACGGCTCGGCCGCCGACAGCGCGAACCACCGGGGTGAACCCGGCCGCCCGCGCAGCAGCGACGGCGCGCGGGAAGCCCGGCAGCCGGGTGTCGCGTCGCCCGAAGGCGACGACCGGGGAGGAGGGGCGGTAGACGCGGACGGCCTCCCCGAACACCCCGGCCTTGGCCTGGGTCAGCATTGCCCGCGCCAGCGCGAGCTCCAGCGCCGGCTCCTGCTCGCCGCTTCCGACGCCGGCGCCGGTCACCGGAACCAGGGGACCTCTCATCAACCGCACTCACCCATCCTCCCGCGAAGCGGAGCGCGCATTCGCGCGAAGAGGCGCTCGCGTTCGCGCGAGGCGTCACCCCCGCCCCGCTGTCGCTCTGGTCGCGTCCGCCGCCTACCTGGGTGGCCGCGCTCGCTCCTGTCGCGACGTGGTCCGCCGCCGAAGGGTCCGTCGAACGTGCAGTTCGCCCCCGAACGCGCGATCTGGCCCGCTTGTGAGCCGAACTGCACGTCCGACGGACCCCTCGGATCTGGCATGAGGTCGCGGTCGCCTACGAGACGCCTTGCGTGCAGGCCGGAGAGGTCGACCGTGCAGGCGCCCGGTGTGAGTCGCGACGTCGGACGGCGCGACGCGTGGAGTCACGAGACGCCCTGCGTGGATCCGCCGCTCGTCACCTGAGCCCGCCGCCGGTTCTGGCCTGCTTCTGGTCACTCACCGCAGAAATCCCGCTGGTTCCGTGCGGCCAGCGCCCAGGATCCGGCCTTCCGGCAGGCAGTGACCAGAAACTGGCCAGCCGGGATCAGCCCCGAGCCAGCGGGGTGGCGGGCGGTTGAACGGGCAGCTCCCCTCGTTCGGTGCGGGATCCCAGCGGATCCGTGCCGAGCTGCCCGTCCAAACGCGCAGCGTGCGCTCAGCCGAGCTTGGCGAGGCCCTCCTCGACGGCCTGCACCAGCCGCGGCCGCAGCCGGTCGGCGGTGATGACCTCGTCGACCGACCCGACCCGGACGGCCCGGTGGATGTCGTGGACGCCGTCGAACTCGGCGGCCACCTCACCGATCTTCTCCGGCCGGATGGCGGCCCGCAGGTCGGCCAGCTCGACGACCAGGCCACCCTTCTCGGTCCCCGACGCCTCGGCGATCCGCCCCTCCAGCTCGGCGATCCGGGCGTCCGCGGACACCCGCTTCGCCACCTCGCCGGCGAAGACCACGGCGGCCGCCGGCGCGCCACCGATGACCGACGCGTAGGAGCCCTCGAGCGCCAGCACCGTCATGTTCGGGTTCAGCGCCTTCGAGAACACCACGAACGCACCGCCGTGATACCTGGAGATCACCACGAACGCGATCGGCCCGTCGAAGTTCACGACCGCCCGACCGATCTCCGCTCCGTACTCCAGCTGCAGGTTGCGCATCGAGTCCGGCGAGCCGTCGAAGCCCGACAGGTTCGCCAGCACCACGAGCGGCCGGTTGCCGCTGGCGGCGTTGATCGCGCGCGCCGCCTTCTTCGACGACCGCGGGAAAAGCGTCCCGGCCGTGTAGGTGTCGGGCCCGTCGGTGGGAGGGAACCCGCGCCGCGGCACCGGCCGCGACTCGATTCCGAGCAGCAGGACCGGATGCCCGCCGAGGTGGGCGTCCTGCACCACCGCGGTGTCGGCGTCGGCCATGCCGGCCCAGCGCTCGAGCGTCGGGTGGTCCTGGTCGGCCACCGCGCGCATCACGGTCCGGATGTCGAATGCCCGCTTGCGGTCGGGGTTCGTCTCGCTGGAGAAGATCTCCCCGACGGTGGTGAAGTCGCTGTCCGGGTGCGTGTGCGGGAAGGACGTCACGTCGCGGTCGACCGGGTCGCTCGACTCGGCGCGACGCGGCCGCGCCTCCCCCGGTACGACGTACGTGTGGTCGTAGTGGGCCATCAGCACGCCGAACGCGCCGGCGAGGTCGGGCGCCCAGTACTGCGCCTGGCCGTTCGGCCCCATGACGCGGTCGTAGCCGCCGATGCCGTAGTTGTCCTCGGCCGAGACACCACCGGAGAAGTCCAGCGACTGCTTGCCGGTGAGCACCATCGCACTATCAGGCGTCATGACAAGAATGCCCTTGGTGTGCATGAGCATCGTCGCCTCGGCGTTCCAGTAGGGCTGCGCGCCGACGTTGATGCCGGCCACGACGATGTTGATCTCACCACCCGCCTGGGTGAACTCGATGATCCGCTTCAGCCCGGCGGCCACCCAGTCCATGTTCTCGGTGCCGGAGTCCATCGAGATCCGCGCGCCGGCCGACAGCGCGAACCACTCGACCGGCACCTGCATCTTCTCGGCGAGGTCGATGGCGGCGATGATCCGCGAGCACTCGGGCTCCGAGACGGCGCCGAGCGCCTTGGTCGGGTCGCCGCAGAGCACGACGCGCGTGACGCCTTCGGGGTGAAGCGCCGTCGGGGTCGTCACGACGGCGACCAGGATGCCGGCCTTGTTCAGCCCGCGCGGCCGGTCGACCGGCACGAGCACACCGGTGTCGTCGAGGTCGTGCTCGACCAGCGACCCCTCGGGTCCGGCCAGCACACCCTCCAGCTCGTAGGGGTAGACCAGCCCGCGACGACGCGCCCGCACCACCTTGGAGGCGTACTCGTCCAGCGGCGCCAGCGGCTCCGTCGGCGGCTCCTCGAACGACGCCGTCACGCCCGCGCCGGGCTTGGCGTGGAAGCGGATCGCCAGCGGCACGGGGCCGTCGGGCGAGGCCACCCGTCCCTGGGCCAGCACCTCGGCGATGCCGGTGCCGTCGGTCAGCGGCGTGATCTTGCCCTGCAGCGCGGTCAGCTGGTCGGGGTCGGCCTCGACCAGCGGCCACACCTGCACCCAGACGTGGTTGTTGTCGAGCTTGCTGCCGGCCGCCCCACGAGAGCTGCGCGTGCGACGGATGGCTTCGAGGCAGTTCTCCACGGCCCGCTCGGCGTGGGGCAGACCCACGACGTTGCCCTCGTCGTCACGCACCACGGCGAGCTGACGCACCTGCGCCAGTGCCACCAGGCGCCGGTCCTGCGGATTCTCCTTGGCGACGCACTCGTAGAGCAGCACGTCCTCGGGCGCCTCCACGCGGGTGACGTCGAAGGCACGCAGCCGCCACAGGTTGAGCCGGCGACCGACCATCGGGTGCACGCCGCGGACCAGGTCGTCCTCGAACACGCCGCCGCCCTCAGCAGAGGGCCGGTAGGTGAAGTAGCCGACCGGTCGACCGTCGTCGATGCTGCCGGTGGTGACGGCGACCGCGATGCGTCGTACGTCGGAGGCGAAGGGGAGCGCGCCGACGACGCGACCGAGCACCGCGGTGGTCTCCTCGGCCGACTCCGGCAGCTCGGGCCAGTGCAGGTAGAGGTCGACGACGCCGTGCTGGCCGGGCTGGCGCGCGGCCAGCTCCTCGCCGAGCGCGGTCGCCAGCGGGCCGGCCGGGTCGGACAGCTCCTCGAAGGTGCCGAGCGTGGAGACCAGCCGGGTCGGGCGGTCGTCGAGGGTGTAGTCGGCCACCGCGAAGGGCCGCCCGCCGCGCTGGGTGGACGTCAGCCCGTGGAGGTCGTACTCGCGGTAGTGGCGGCGCACGAGCACCTCGAGCATCGGCTCGTGGGTCGGTACGCCGTGCGCGAGCCGCTCGGCGAGGAAGCGCACGATCTGCTCGGGGATGTTGGTCAGCGTCTCGATGCGCTCGGCGCGGTCGGCCAGGTCGGGCTCGGCGGCGAGCGTGGCGACCTGCTCGCGGACGTCGGCGAGCACGCTCATGCGCTCCTCGTCGACCAGCGGCTGGTCGAACCAGCGGAACCGCACGCTGCGCGCGAGGTCGCCCACGACGGGGAAGCGCAGCTGGGTGGCGCGCACGAGCCGCTCGAGCAGCTCGCGGGCGGGGCCGGCGATCTCGGCGGCCGGCGGCGGCTCGGCGATCCAGCGCTGCAGCAGCGAGGTCGCCAGGTGGAGGTCGGAGGCGGAGCGCGACTGGGCGAGGAAGACGCGGAAGACGGCCTCCTCGAGCGCGGGCGTGCGGTCGCTCTCGTCGACGCCGTAGCGCGCGAGCACGCGAGCGAGCCGGTCGCGGAACTCCTGCGGCAACGCGCCGCGGTCGGCGTCGAGGCTCTGCAGGTAGGTGTGGAAGTGCTCCTTGGAGCTGTGGATGCGCAGCTCGGTGTGGAGCTCCTCGCCGGCGGGCCGGTTGCGGCTGAGCTCGGCGAAGTCGGCAAAGAGCGCCAGCAGCTCGAGCTCGTCGCGGACCACGTCGACGCCCTCGGCCTTGAGCTCCTCGCGGGCGGCGAGGTAGTCGTCCAGCGCGAGGCCGGGCGTCTGCGGGTCGACGTCGAAGCCGAGCAGCTGCGCGGTCAGGTCGGCCCGCGCGCGGGCGGCGCGCGTGGCGGCGGGGGCGTCGGTGGGCTCGGCGGGCAGGTCGAGCTCGGGGCCGGTGGCGACGGCGGCGCCGGCCTCGGCGGGGTCACCGATGGGCTCGAGCCGGGCCAGCGGGGCGCCGGTCTCGACCTGGCTGCCGGTCATCACCATGAGCTCGCGCACCTTCGCCTCGAAGGGCGCGCGCAGCACGGTCTCCATCTTCATGCTCTCCAGCACGAGGACGGGCGCGCCGGCCGGCACGACGTCGTCGACCGCGACGGGGGAGCCGACGACGAGCGCCGGGGCGGGGGAGCGCAGCACGCCGCCCTCGTCGCGGGTGACACGGTGGGCGACGCCGTCGACCTCGATGAGGTGGACGGGCTCGTGGGTGGCGGTGACGAGGCGGTACGTCGTGCCGCAGACGGTCAGGCGGGCGTGGAACTCGCTGCGTCGCTCGAGCTCGGCGACGACGACCTGCTCGACGTCGCCGGAGGCCACGCTGACCCGGAAGCGGTGCGGCCCGGTCTGCAGGACCGCCACCTTGTACGGCGTACCGCGCAGCTTGAAGTCGACCGGGTGGCCGACGCGGTGCTGGACCTGCGGGCGACCGCCGTGGGCGCTCTCGAGCAGGCGGGTGATCTCGAGCTGGGCCTCGTCCTCGTAGGCCTCGATGCCGGCGGCGACGAGCGCGATGCCGGAGTGCTTGTGGGAGACCAGGCGGCCGGCCTCGCGGGCGCGGTCGATCCAGGCGGTGTCGGCCCAGTCGGTGCCGGACGGGCCGCCGTCGACGACCTCGGGCTGGTCGAGCAGGTCGAGGACGAAGCTCTTGTTGGTGGCGCCGCCCTCGATGACGACGGTGGTCTCGGCCATGGCGCGGCGCAGGCGGGCGAGCGCCTCGTGGCGGGTGCGGCCGTAGGCGATGATCTTGGCGATCATCGAGTCGAACTCCGACGGGATGGTGTCGCCCTCGCTGACGCCGGTGTCGACGCGGATGCCGGGCCCGGACGGCAGCTCCAGCAGGGCGATGCGGCCCGGGGACGGCGAGAAGTCGCGGTCGGGGTCCTCGGCGTTGAGGCGCGCCTCGACGGCGTGGCCCTTCTCCGTCGGCTTCTCGCCCTCGAGGCGGCCGCCGGCCGAGACGTGGATCTGGGCCTTGACGAGGTCGAGGTCGGTGGTGAGCTCGGTGATGGGGTGCTCGACCTGGAGGCGGGTGTTGACCTCGAGGAAGGCGAAGGTCTTCTCGCCCGGGTGGTAGAGGAACTCCACAGTTCCGGCGCCGCGGTAGTCGACGGCGATCGCGAGCCGCTCGGCCGAGGCCTTGAGCTCGTCGGTCTGGCTGTCGTCGAGCAGCGGGGAGGCAGACTCCTCGATGACCTTCTGGTTGCGGCGCTGGACGGTGCAGTCGCGTACGCCGATGGCCCACGCGGTGCCCTGTCCGTCGGCGATGACCTGGACCTCGACGTGGCGGGCGCCGGTGACCAGGCGCTCGAGGAAGACGATGCCGCTGCCGAAGGCGCGCTCGGCCTCGTCGCGGGTGCGCTGGTAGGCGTCCTCCAGCTCGGCCGCGGACTCGACCTTGCGGATGCCGCGTCCGCCGCCGCCGGCGGTGGCCTTGAGCATGAGCGGGTAGCCGATGGACTGCGCCGCCTCGAGGGCCTGCTCGAGGGTCTCGACCCCGCCGCGGGACCAGGGCGCGACCGGTACGCCGACCTCCTCGGCGATCAGCTTGGAGCCGATCTTGTCGCCGAGCTTGCGCATGGCCTCGCCGCTGGGGCCGATGAAGGTGATGCCGAGACGCTCGCAGAGGTCGGCGAAGTTGGGGTCCTCGGCGACGAAGCCCCAGCCGACCCAGACGGCGTCGGCCTGGGTGGCGACCAGGGCGCGCTCGAGGGCGGCGTGGTCGAGGTAGGGCCGGCTCGCGGCCGGGCCGAGCGCGTGGGCCTCGTCGGCCTCGCGGGCGAACATGGCGGTCCGCTCCTCGTCGACGTGGAGGGCGATCGTGCGGATCTGCTGGCCGCCCTCGGCGTTGAGGTCGCGTACGGCGTGGATGAGCCGCATGGCGGCTTCACCGCGGTTGACGATGGCGATGCGCTTGAACACGTGTCTCTCCTGCGGCGGCTCGGGGAGGTGCCGTCTTCGGAGGCTGTCACGGGTCGTGGGTTACGGGCGAGTCACCAACCGGAACAGAGCCGTCTCTTGTGGGAACCCTCCAAACACCGTCGTGCGCAGGTGTCGGGATCGTCCTCGCGGTTCGGGACCCGATGTGCGTGTACGACGTCGGCCCGGTTCACTTGGGCCATGGCGACACGGCTGCTGGTGGTGGCGGACACGCACGTGCCCAAGCGCGCACGGGACCTGTCTGAGCAGGTGTGGAACGAGGTGGAGAGCGCGGACCTCGTCATCCACGCGGGCGACTGGGTTGACGAGACTCTCCTCGACGAGTTCGAGGCGCGAGCACGGCGGCTGGTGGCCGTGTGGGGCAACAACGACCACGGTGCGTTTCGTGAGCGGCTCCCGGAGGTGGCTCGTGTCGAGGTCGAGGGGATCCGAATCGGCGTCATCCACGAGACCGGCGACGCGAAGGGTCGCGAGCAGCGGTGCAGCGCGAAGTTCCCGGACCTCGACGTGCTCGTGTTCGGGCACAGCCACATCCCGTGGGACACCACCACCGCCACCGGGCTCCGGCTGCTCAACCCAGGCTCGCCCACGGACCGGCGCCGTCAGCCTCACTGCACCTACGTCACGGCGACCGCCGACGGCGGCCAGCTGCACGACGTCATGTTCCACAACGTGTCGAGGTAGCCGGCACATCGGGGCTCATTCAGGGCCGTGTCCTTTCGCCGCGAATGCAGCGGCACGTCTTACGGCTGCCTGGCGGCCTGCAGCCGAACGTCAGCGGAGCCAACACTTCTGGAGATTCGGAGAAGGAGTGCTCCCACTCTTCGCATCGATAGCAGGCGTTCGACCGTGAAGCCTAGATTGATCGCGGGACACGCACGGAGCCGGACGGGACGGTCGCGATCAGATGACGTGCCGAACAGCGCATCGACCGAGCTGCCAACTCAGAGCCCTCGATACGATCCGCCAGTTCTCGAAGCGTTGCGCTGCTGCGCCCAGTGCGGCGCCGAGGGGGCGAGCAATCGTTTCTAGCCAGTGCCGTCCAATATCAGTCGCGCAGCCTCGTCCGGGGCGTCCCACTGCGGGAAGTGACCGCAGCGCTCGAACCAGTGCAGAACTGCGTCCGGGAACAACTCCGTTGCGCGGGCGGCCTGCCTCGGCACGGTCACCAAATCACGACGACCCCAACCGATCGTGACTCGGCCAGGCACCGTGCCTGCCGGAGCGCCCTGCTGTTTGGGTCCTTTGGTCAGAGCGTCCATCGCCGCGCTGGTCGACGGCGCGTCGGCCAGCCCGCGCACATCGGGCAGAACGGTGTCGCACGAGAGTGCCCAGGGCCGCGCCGAGAGCTGCGCCAACAGCACGGTTCGGCCTGCTCGACTGTCGAGCAGAGTCGGCAACGTGGCCCGCATCGCGCGGACCAAGGCGATTGAGGGCCGCAACGTGGCGCTGAAGACCTGACGCTCCCGGTCGCTCCAAAAGCCGCCCGGGTCGAGAGCCACGGTGTCGCCACCAACCCCTCGCCGCGCGAGCTCGAGCACCATCCGACCGCCCATCGACTGCCCGGCGGTCGCGACCCCGTCCAACCCCTGCTCACGCATGAAGTCCACGACGGAGTCGGTCAGGGTCGCGATCGAGACCTCGCCGGGCAACGGCGGCGTCTCACCGAATCCCGGCAGGTCCACAGCGATCACCTCACGGCGCTCCGCCAGCGCCTCCATGATCGGATGCCAAGATCTCCACCCCGCCCCCAGACCGTGCACCAGCAACAGTGGGGTGCCGCTCCCGCGTCTCACGTGGTTCAAGGTCACCTCGGGAACGCTATCTCGCGCGACCTGAGTGTCCGTTCTTCCGATGCCTGTGCAGCGGTTGAGCGAGCGGACATCCCGCGCCGATGCTGACCTGCTGGGCCCAGTCGGAGCTTCTCGGATGCCAGGCACGTGGGCAAGCGTCAACGGTCTCGTCCGCCGAGGCACCTGAGGCACACTGCAGGAGTGTCCGACCCGCTGCGCGACCTGCTCACCGCGCCGCCGGACCTCCCGGTCACCGCGGGCCTGGCGGCTCTCGACCAGGCGCTTCGCACCCGCGGAGTCGGGGTGGTCCAGGCACCGCCGGGCACCGGCAAGACGACCCTGGTCCCGCCCGCGGTCGCCGACGTCGTCACCGGACGGGTCGTCGTCACGCAGCCCAGCCGCATCGCCGCCCGCGCGGCTGCCCGTCGGCTGGCGCACCTGCTGGGCGAACCGGTGGGGGAGACGGTCGGATACTCCGTGCGCGGAGACCGGCGCACCGGTCGGCGTACGCGTGTCGAGGTGGTCACGACCGGCCTGCTGCTTCGGCGGATCCAGCACGATCCCGAGCTGGCCGGCGTCGGGGCCGTCGTGCTCGACGAAGTGCACGAGCGCCACCTCGATGCCGACCTGACCCTGGCGCTGCTGGTCGACATCCGGGCCAACCTGCGGGAGGACCTGTCCCTGGTGGCGATGTCGGCCACCATCGAGGCCGAACGCACGGCCGCGCTGCTCGGAGGGAACGATCCCGATGGGTCCGACGATCCCCGAAGCGCTCCGGTGATCCGCGTCCCTGGTGCACTGCATCCGGTCGAAGCGGTCTGGTGCCCGTTGCCAGCAGGGTTGCGCCGCACCGACGACCGGGGAATCACCCCGGCCTTCCACGACCACGTCGCCGCGACCGTACGACGTGCGCTGGTCGAGCACGAGGGTGACGTCCTGGTCTTCGTGCCGGGGGTCGCGGAGGTCGAGGCGACCCTGCGTCGCCTGGCCGGCGTGGACGCCTCCGTGCACGCCCTGCACGGACGCCTGCCCGGCGCCGAGCAGGATCGTGTGCTGAGTGAGGGTCCACGTCGACGGGTGATCGTCTCGACCGCGGTCGCCGAGTCGTCGCTGACGGTGCCCGGGGTGCGCGTCGTGGTGGACGCCGGATTCTCGCGCGAGCCGCGCACCGATCACCGTCGCGGTCTGGCTTCACTGGTCACCGTCACGGTGAGCCGAGCAGCGGCCGAACAGCGGGCGGGACGGGCCGGACGGCTGGGGCCGGGCGCCGTGCTGCGTTGCTGGTCCGAGGCGGAGCACGCGCATCTGGCCTCTCACCCGGAGCCCGAGATCGCCACCGCTGATCTGACGGCCTTCGCCCTGGAGGTGGCGTGCTGGGGAAGTCGCGACCTGCACGACCTGGCCCTGCTCGACCAGCCGCCGGCCCATGCACTGTCGGCCGCCCGGGAGGTCCTGGTGGACCTGGGGGCGATGACCGAGGACGGTCGAGCCACCCCGCGGGGCCGGGTGATCGCTGACGTGCCGGTCGATCCCCGGCTGGCGCGCGCCCTCATCGACGGCGCCGATCTCGTCGGAGCCAGGCGGGCCGCGGAGGTGGTCGCCATGCTGAGCGAGGACGTGCGCGCTCCCGGCGGGGACCTGGTCGCCGGGCTCCGGTCGCTGCGCGCTGGACAGGCGGCAGGCGCGTGGCGCAGTCAGGTCACCCGGCTGGAGAAGATCGCTCAGAAGTACGGCGCCGCCGGCGACCGGAGCGGCGCGGCCGACGCCCGAGCGCTCACCGACGACGTCGCAGTGGGCCTGGTGGTGGGCCTGGCGCACCCGGACCGGATCGCGCGCAAGCGCTCTGGTGGGTCGAGCTACCTGATGACGTCCGGGACGGGCGCGGCGCTCGATCCGCGCGCCCCGGGGCCCCTGGTCGGCCTCGAGTGGCTGGCGGTCGGCGACGCGGAGCGGCGGCCTGGGCAGCGTGAGGCCCGGATCCGATCGGCGGCCCCGCTCACCGAGGACCTGGCGCTGGAGGTGGCGGGGGCCCAGTGGCGGGAGGTGGACGAGGTGACCTGGACCGGAGGGCGGGTGCTGGCCCGTCGACGGACGATGCTGGGCGCGATCGAGCTCGCTTCGGTCCCGCTCGCCGATCCACCGGCGCAGGCCGTGACCGACGCGATCCAGGAGGCGCTGGCGAGCGAGGGAATCGGTCTCCTCGCCTGGACGGACGCGGCGACAGCGCTGCGCGCCCGCCTCGACTTCCTGCACCGAGCGCTCGGTGACCCGTGGCCCGACGTGAGCGACGAGGAACTGACGCAGAACCTCCAGTCGTGGCTCGGGCCGCAGCTGGCGCGGGTCCGCTCGGCGGCGCACCTTCGACGCATCGACGTGGCGGCCGCGCTGCGGGCGATGATGCCGTGGCCGCAGGCGGGCAGGCTCGACGAGCTGGCGCCGGAGCGGGTGCAGGTCCCCAGCGGGTCGAAGGTGCGGATCGACTACTCCGCCGAGCAGCCGGTGCTCGCCGTACGCCTGCAGGAGGTCTTCGGCTGGACCGCAGCACCGGTCCTCGCCGACGGCCGCGTCCCCCTGCTGCTGCACCTGCTCTCACCCGCCCGACGCCCAGCGGCTGTCACGGCAGACCTGGAGTCCTTCTGGGCCAACGGCTACCCGGGCGTCCGTGCTGACCTGCGGGGGCGCTATCCCAAGCACGCCTGGCCCGAGGATCCCCTCAGCGCGCCGGCCACCGTGCGGACGAACAGACCTCGCCCCCGGAGCTGAGTGGCGGGTTGACCCGGCCTGACGTCAGCCGTCGTTGTCAATGAAGCCGGGGGTCTGGACGCACGCGGACTGATTGTTCTCGAAGGTGACGGCGCACTCGTTGGCTCGCAGGCGGTCAGCGATCGGTGGCACCCATGCGCTCGCGGCCCCGTAGGCGAGGTAGGCGGTGATGACCGCGACGACGGCGGCGCACCCGGCGACGAGGAGATGCTGCCCGACGGGGTGGTGCCTGCGCCACAGGCCCGTTGCGAGCACGGCCGCGACGGGTAGGAGGTAGAACACCTGGTACGCGGAGCGGAACGCGTTCGCAGGACAGGCAGGCACCTTCCCTCAATGCGCCGCCAGGTTCTTGGTTCCGCCGCGGTGCCCAGGCGTCACCGGAAGCGGGCCTGGCTGCCGATGGTCGGCAGCACGAGCGAGGAGCCGCGCGCGAGTCGGCCCACGGCGCCCTCGGCGACGTCGACGGTCCCGGGGTTGCCGGGCACCGCCCAGACCGTGTTGGAGCTCTGCACCCGCAGGCCGATCCGGTGACCGGCGGCCACGGTGTAGTCCTGGGGCAACAACCGCACCGATGCATTCAGCCAGCGACCGGTGACTGGATCCGCGGTCCGCAGCCCGTCGCGGTAGTCGAGGTGCAGGAACCCGCGCTCGATGGTGCGCTCCGTCCCGTCCGGCGCGAGGTCGACCAGGACCGGCGTCAGGTGCATCGTCTCGCTCGTGACCCTCACCTTTGCCCGGAACACCGCTGAGCCCACCAGTCGGGTTGTGCGCGCCAGCGGCCGAGACATGTAGCTCAACCCGTTGACCAGCGGAGCCTCCTCCACAGACGTGCCCGTCTCGACGTACGACGCGACCTGGCCGGACCGGTCCTGGCCGCTGGCGAGGCGGCCCTCGCGAAGCCAGAGGTGCGTGCTCTGCGTGCTCGGCAGCGGGTAGCCGGCAGCTGTCCTGAACGCGCCGTCACCGCTGCTCGTGCGGCCCTGGGTGATCACCGGACCTTCGCCGGCGATGCCTGTCCGCTCATCCTTGAGCGTGCGCGCGAAGAACCGCTCCAGCAGGCCGTCCCATCGCGGGCCGTCGGTGGCGCCGGCGTGCGTGCCTTGCGTCAGGTAGGCGAGCTTGAACGGCACGCCCTCCACCGCGCGCGTCGCAGGGCGGTCGACGGGGATCCGGCGGAAGAGCTCGGTGCCCTCCTCCTGCTTGACGTTGTAGTCCTGCCACCCGTGCGCCAGCAGCACGGCCGCGCGGAAGTCACGCGCGTCCTTGCGGTAGTCGCGCTGGCGCCAGAAGCCGTCGTAGTCGGGGTTGCGGGAGTACCCCTCCTCGGTGTGCTCCACCGTGCCGCACTCCGCCGCCCGGTCGCGGATCGTGTCGGCGAACGTCTGCCCCATCGGGTCGGCTGCGACCGTCTTGCCGAACCCGAGATCGAACGCGAGCGGGGTGTCGAAGCCCTCGTCGGTGGGCTCCTGCGAGTTCAGGAAGTAGCGGACGCCGTTGCCGTAGGCGTAGCCGTACCAGCGGCTGATCGCGGCGATCGGCACGATGGCCTTCAGCTCGGGCACGTCGGAGCCCCGGGCGGCGACCATCGACGCGGTGGTGCCGTTGTAGGACCCGCCGATCATCGCGACCTTGCCGTTCGACCACCCGCGGTCGGCCAGCCACTTCACGACGTCGACGCCGGACTGCTGCTCCTTCGGGCCGCCGTAGTCCCAGCAGCCGGTGGAGCCGCGGGTGCCCAGCACGTCGGCGACGGCGCGGGCGTAGCCCTTCGGCACGAACGTCTCGCCGACCGAGTCGCGTGCGGTCTCGGGCTCGGCGAGGGAGTTGTACGGCGAGTACGTGAGGATGACCGGCTGCTTCTCGGCGTCGTACGACGCGTCGCGCCAGATCTCGACCCGGATGACGGCATCGCCGACCGTCGGCACGTAGCGCACGTCGTAGACCTGGTTGGACTCAGCGGCAACGGCCTGTTGTGCGGTCGACCCGGGCGTGACCCCGGCGAACGCGAGCGAGGCCGCGACCGACCCGGTGAGAAGTACGGCGATGGCTTTGCTGAAGTGCACTATGACTCCCTCGTGAGGATGTGTCCGAGGGCTCAACGAGCGGCACCGACAGATGTCACCCCATGGGAGATCCGCCCGGCCGCCGCTCAGTCGACGACGCGCAGGGTGATGGAGCTGAGCGGGTCGAACTCGGAGACGCACCCCTCGCCGGCCGCCATCGGCACCGCGGCGCCTCGTCGGTGAACGGCGGGATCTGCGTCCGAGTCCGCCGTACGTCGTACAGCGCGCGCCTTGCCCGGCAGGTCGGTGATCGGCATCTGGGCTCTCTGTCGCGTCAGGCTGGCGGGCAGGACCATCCTGGCCGAGCGCCGCTGACACACCTCGCCGCTGTTTCGCTGACCGGACCTGGGTCGTCGTACTCCCCGCCCGGAACTGGCACTTCCCGCGGGTTGCAACGTTCGGGGAGTGCCAAATTCACCGGGGACCCGGTGAAACCGGCGCCACCACCCCTGTGGCGCGTGTGACAGGTGGGGTTTGTCGTCGGACCCGCCTACAGTGGGAGCAGCACCGACTCAGGAGGCACTCCGATGCGCGCACTCACCCAGGTCATGACGGCCGCGACGGCCGTTGCTGCTCTCACCCTCACGGGTTGCGGCAGCGCGACGGACGAGGGCGCCACGACCGATGCCTCCGAGGTCTCCGCCGAGCACAACTCCGCCGACGTCGACTTCGCGGCCGGGATGATCCCCCACCACGCGCAGGCCCTCGAGATGGTCGAGATGGCCGCCGACCGTCCGCTCGACCCCGAGGTGGAGGAGCTCGCCTCCGCGATCGAGGAGGCGCAGGTGCCCGAGGTCGAGACCCTCACCACCTGGCTCGAGGCCTGGGACGAGGAGGTGCCCGACGTCGCCGGCATGTCCGCCCGGCAGATGGAGGACATGGAGGGGAAGGACGGCATGGAGGGGATGATGTCGGCGATGTCGATGCGGCAGCTCGAGAACGCCCCCGACGAGGCCTTCCAGGACGTCTGGCTCGCCCTCATGCTCGCCCACCACAAGGGTGCGGTCGCGATGGCCGACGCCGAGATCGCCGCGGGTGAGAACCCCGAGGCGATCGAGCTGGCCGAGGACATCCGCGACGGCCAGTCCGCCGAGATCGAGACCATGAAGTCCCTCATCGGCAGCGGAGCCTGACGCAGCCTTCCCACCGACGGACGCGTCTGGAAGGTTTCTGCCCACCGGTGTCGCAGCCGGCTGCTCCTGTGCGTGGAACAGGTGAAGGGCGCCACGGGGGCGCCCCGAACGAGAGGAACCGACCATGAGCGAGTACCTGCTGTCCGTCATCCACGGCGCCGACAACGCAGTGCCCGAGGGCACCGACTTCGCCGACGTCGTCCGTGACGTCGACGCCTTCAACGCCGAGCTCCAGGAGAAGGGCGCCTGGGTCTTCGCCGGCGGCCTCCACCCCATCAGCGCCGCCACGACCGTCGACGGCACCGGCGCCGAGCCGGTCATCACCGACGGCCCCTACGCCGAGACCAAGGAGTACCTCGGCGGCTTCTGGGTCATCCGGGCCGCCGACCTCGACGCGGCGCTCGCCTGGGCCGCCAAGGGCTCGAAGGCTTGCGTCCACGCGGTCGAGGTCCGGCCCTTCCAGGGCGAGTGAGCGCGTCGGGCGGCGCTGCGGACGCGGCGCTGGACCAGGCGATCGCCGAGGCGGTCCGCGCCGAGCACGCCCGCGTCGTCGGCTCCCTGGTCCGTCGCTTCGGTGACGTCGGGCTCGCCGAGGACGCCACCGGGGAGGCCGTCATCGCCGCCGTCGAGACGTGGCGGCGCGACGGCGTACCCCCGAACCCGGGCGGGTGGCTGACCACCACCGCCGTACGGCGTGCGCTGGACCGGCTCCGGCGCGAGCGGTCGCGACCGCAGCGCGAGAGGGAGGCGGACCGGATGGACGAGGCCTCCCGCTCCGACGCGCTGCCGCTCGGCGTGGTCGACGACGACCGGCTGCGCCTGCTCTTCATGTGCTGCCACCCGGCGCTGGCGCCCGACGTCCGGGTGGCGCTGACGCTCCGCCTGGTGGCCGGGCTGACGATGCCCGAGATCGGGCGGGCCCTGATGACGCCCGAGCGGACGATCGCCCAACGGCTGACCCGCGCCAAGCGCAAGATCGCCGCCGCGAAGCTGCCCTTCATCATCCCGGCGGCCGACGACCTGCCCGCCCGCGTGGCCGGCGTACGGACGGTCGTCTACCTGCTGTTCAACGAGGGTCACCTCGGGTCGACCGACCCGGTGCGCGACGACCTGGCCGTTGAGGCGGTCCGGCTGGGACGGCTGCTCGTCGCGCTGGTGCCCGACGACCCCGAGTCGCAGGGCCTGTTGGCGCTGATGCTGCTGACCCAGGCGCGGCGGCCGGCGCGGGTCGTCGAGGGGTCGATCGTGCTGCTGGCCGACCAGGACCGGTCGCGCTGGGACCGCGCGCTCGTCGACGAGGGGCACGCCATCGTGCGGAGCCTGCTGACGCGCAACGAGCCCGGTCCGCTGCAGATCCAGGCGGCGATCAACGCCGTCCACACCTCTGCCGCGACGGCGGCCGACACCGACTGGCGGCAGGTCGTCGCGCTCTACGACCAGCTGATGGCGCTCACGCCGTCGCCGGTCGTGGCGACCAACCGGGCGGTCGCGCTGGCCGAAGCCTCCGGGCCGGAGACAGGTCTGCTCGAGCTCGACCTCCAGCCGCTGCCCGGATACCACCCTTGGCGGTTGGCCCGCGGGCACCTGCTGGCCCTCCTCGGACGCAGTGCGGAGGCCGAGACCGAGCTGAGGGCGGCGCTGGCGCTGACGTCGAACCCGGCCGAGCAGTCCGAGATCCTCCGCCGCCTCGCCGCGCTCTGACGGGTCAGGGCGCGAGCTGGCAGCCGGGGCACCAGGTGACCCGCCGCGCCACCAGCTCGGCGGCCAGGATCTTCTCCCCGCACCGCCGGCACGCCTGCCCCGCCCGACGGTAGACCTCGTAGCTGGCCCGGAACCGGCCGCGCCCCTCCCAGTGCAGCGTGCGCTCGAGGTCGTCCTCACGCGTCACGATGCTGCCCACCTCGGCACCCACGGCCATGAGGCGAACCAAGTCGGCCCACAGCGCGTCGTACACCTCGCGGGGGACGTCGCGTCCAGGGGTGAAGGGGTCGAGGTGGGCGCGGTGGAGCACCTCGGCGCGGTAGACGTTGCCCACGCCGGCGATGACCGACTGGTCCATCAGCAGCGCGCCGATCACTCGCCGCGAGCGGCTGATCGTGCGCCACGCCACCTCGGGGTCGGCGTCCTCGCGCAGCGGATCGGGCCCGAGCCGGCCCAGCAGCGCGGCGACCTCGTCGGCGTCGATGAGGGCACAGGCGGTGGGACCGCGGAGGTCGCCCACATGGGTGTCGTTGACCAGGCGCAGCCGGACCTGGCCGCGGGTCGGCAGGTCGTCGGGCGCCGGGCGGGCCTTGCGCCGGTGCTGCCTCACGGAGAAGCGACCGAACAGACCGAGGTGGACGTGCAGCCGGGTGCCGGCGAGCTCGCGCGGCAGGTCGAGGTCGACGAGCAGGTGCTTGCCGTAGGCCTCGGCGCCTTGCCACACCGAGCCGTCGACGAGCGCCGCACCCTCGACGAACCGGCCCTGCGGCGAGGACGCGGCAACCACGCTCTCGTCGTACGCCTCATCGAGCCGGCGGGCCAGCGCGTGGATCGTATGGCCCTCTGGCACGCCCCCCACCCTGCCAGCGGCGCCCAAGCCCCTGTCGGTTTCCCAAGGTATGCAGGCAAACTGACACTCCCCATGGTGTTGGGGCCGTGGGGAGTTCCAGGAAGCCGACATACCTTGGGAAACCGACAGCCCCCCGGAGGAGGGAACGGATGAGCACCGACCCCGCGATCGTGATCGTCTCGGGTGAGTACGGCGAGCACCTGCTCGACGAGTTCGGCCGTTACGCCCGCGACTACCAGCTGTACGTCGAGCCGGGGGCGGAGCGGGCCGAGGCGCGGCTGGCCGAGCTGCGGGCCGACGGCACCCCCGTCGCGCTGCTGGTCTCCGACACCGAGCTTCCCGACGCGGACGTGATGTCGGCGATGTACCGCCTGCGCGCCGTCGTGCCCACCGCCCGCCGCCTCGTCGTCGCCCACCACACCCGCTTCCTGCTCGACGCGGAGCGGCTGCGCCCCGGCCTGGCCACCGGCAAGTACGACGCCTACCTGCTCATGCCGCGCGGGCGACGTGACGAGGAGTTCCACCACGCCGTCAGCGACCTGCTCAGCGACTGGGGCTCGACCGTGGCCAAGCCCGAGGTCGAGAGCGTCAGCATCGTCTCGCCGCACCTGGACCAGGTCACGATGGGCGTGCGCGACTTCCTCGACCGCATGGGACTGCCCTACCGCGTGCACGATCCGGACTCCGAGGTCGGCGCCCGCGTCCGTGACAACCTCGTCGTCCAGGGCCACCCGGCCGACTCGCCCTTCCCCTGGGTGGAGTCGCTCAAGGGGGAGACCTTCCCGGCGCGCAGCGCCCGCGACGTCGCGGTGGCGATGAACGGTCGACCCGACGAGCTCGTCGTCGACCAGGTCGTCGACCTCTGCGTCGTCGGCGCCGGACCGGCCGGGCTCGCCGCCGCCGTCTACGGCGCTTCCGAGGGTCTGTCGACCGTCGTGCTCGAGGCCGAGGCGGTCGGGGGACAGGCCGGCACCAGCTCGATGATCCGCAACTACCTCGGCTTTCCGCGCGGCATCTCCGGCATGCGGCTGGCCCAGCGCGCCCGCAACCAGGCGTTGCGCTTCGGCAGCCGGTTCTTCACCGGCTGGGACGTCACGCGTCTCGAGGCCGGCCGTCACGGGGAGCCGCACCTGCTGGTCACCGAGGGTGGCACGGTCCGCGCCCGGGCGGTCGTCGTGGCCAGCGGGGTGCGCTACCGCCGGCTCGGCGTCGAGAGCATCGAGGCACTGACCGGCCTCGGCGTCACCTACGGCAGCGCCATGACCACCGCCCGCGAGCTCGAGGGCCAGCACGCCGTCGTCGTCGGCGGAGGCAACTCCGCCGGGCAGGCTGCCGTCCACCTCGCCAAGTTCGCCACGTCGGTGACGATCGTGATCCGACGCCCCGACCTCGGCGAGACGATGTCGGCGTACCTCGTCAACGAGATCCGCTACCTCGACCGCATCACCGTCCGGCCGTGCACCGAGGTGGTCGACGGCGGGGGCGCGGGCCGGTTGGAGTGGCTCGATCTCCGCGACACGACCACCGGCGCGACCGAGCGGGTCGAGGCGCGCGGGCTCTTCCTGCTGCTCGGCGCTGCGCCGCACTGCGACTGGCTGCCGCCGGAGCTCGCCCTCGACGAGCGCGGCTTCGTGCTGACCGGGCGCGACGTGCCGAAGGAGCACTGGGTCGGCGACCTGCCGCCGGAGAACCTCGCCACCACGGTGCCCGGCGTCTTCGCGGCCGGGGACATCCGGTCGGGGTCGATGAAGCGGGTCGCGTCGGCCAGCGGAGAGGGCGCGTCCGTCGTACCGCTGGTCCACGAGTGGCTCGCCACCGGCGGCGTGACGGCGCCGACGGCGTGAGCGCGCCCGTCCGCCGCGCGCCCGGCGACGTGCTGATCCACCTGCGACGGGCCCGCGACCACATCGACGCCCACTACGCCGAGCCGCTCGACCTGGCGACGGTCGCCGAGGTGGCGGGGGTCAGCAAGTACCACTTCCAGCGGCTCTTTCTCGCGACGTACGGCGTCACGCCGGCCGAGCACCTGACCCGGCGCCGGCTGGAGCGGGCGCAGGACCTGCTGCGGGCGACCGGGCTCTCGGTCACCGAGGTCTGCCACGCCGTCGGGTTCACCAGCCTCGGCACGTTCTCCCGGCGGTTCCGCGAGATCGTCGGGGTCAGCCCGACCGAGTTCCAGGCCCGGTGGGGAGCCGGGGCGCCGCGCATCCCCGGGTGCTTCGTCTTCATGTGGGGTCTGGCGGAGAAGGCCCCGGACCAGGACGGCGACCGGGCCTGACGGATGATGGCCGGTGTGACGACCCTCCGCCTGCTGGCCGCCGCTCCGCTCCTGCTGCTCGCTGCGTGCGGTGGCGGCGGCGAACCCGCGACGGTCGCCGGGATGCGACTCATGGACGGCGGGCGCGTCGAGGTCGTGGTGGAGAGCGGAGCGTGCACCGACCCCGGCTCGGTCGACCTCGAGGAGTCCCGCACCGAGGTCACGGTGTCGGCCACGACCGTCTCGACGGACGGCGACTGCACCGACGAGGTCGTCCTCGAGGCGACACGGATCCGGCTGACCTCACCGATCGGGGACCGGGCGGTCGTGGACGCGAGCACCGGCGACGCGGTGCCCTACGTCGTGTGCGCCGACGAGCCGGAGGACCCCCTCTGCGACGTCTGACGCACGCGGGCCGGCGGATGCCTCGGACCTCCGCAAGATCAGAGAAGCGCGGCGCCCGGCGCCTCGCCTAGCGTGAACGCATGATCACCAACATCAGCCTGACCACGGTCTTCGTCAAGAGCATCGACGAGTCCAAGCGCTTCTACATCGACGTGCTCGGGTTTGCCGAGGGCGACGACGTGAACCTCGGCGACTACCGGTGGTGCACCGTCCAGCACCCGAACCAGCCCGAGCTGCACGTCCACCTGTCCGTCCCCGGGCCGCCGTTCTCCCCCGAGATGGTGGCCGCGATGCAGCGCTCGCTCGACGAGGGCGGCATGAACAGCGTCGGCCTCCACGTCGACGACTGCCGCGCCACCGTCGCCGACCTCAAGGCCAAGGGCGTGCAGTTCATCCAGGAGCCGGAGGAGCGCCCCTACGGCGTCGAGGCGCTGATGCGCGACAACTCCGGCAATTGGATGGTGCTCGTCGAGCCGCGGGACGTTCGACCCGCGCCAGATGGAGGCCGACGCAGCCGCCGCGGGCGCCGGCTCCTGAGCGCAGGGGTCCGTCGGACGTGCAGCTCGGCCCGGATCAGCCCCCGAAGGGGCTTCCTCAGGCCGAGGTGCACGTCGGTTGGTACCAGGGTTCGACTGCTCGCTGCGCTCGCGCTTGATCAGCGAGAGCGTCAGCCGGCGAGACGCGGGTAGTCGGTGTAACCCTCCGCGCCGCCGCCGTAGAACGTGTCGGGGTTCGGCTCGTTGAGCTCCGCCCCGGTCTGCCAGCGCTTCGGCAGGTCGGGGTTGGCCAGGAACGGCCGGCCCACGGCCACCGCGTCGGCGAGACCCTCGGACAGGATCTTCTCGATGTCGGCCAGCTCGGTGACGTCGGCGAAGCCGGAGTTGAAGATGACCGGACCGCCGAAGAGCTTCTTCAGGTCCGCGACGAGCTCGGCCTCGGGCGACGCCAGGATGCTGACGTAGGCCAGGCCCAGGTCGTTGATGCCGCCGACGAGGGTCTCGTAGGTCGCCCGCGTCTCCGCGGCCTCCTCCTCGAGCACACCCTGGATGTTGTGCGAGGGCGAGATGCGGATGCCGACGCGCTCGGCGCCGATCGCCTCGGCGACCGCGCGGGTCACCTCGACCACGAGGCGGGCGCGGTTCTCGGGCGAACCGCCGTAGGAGTCGGTGCGCTCGTTGCTGGACGGTGCCAGGAACTGGTGCAGCAGGTAGCCGTTCGCGGCGTGGATCTCGACGCCGTCGACACCGGCCGCGCGGGCCTGACGAGCGGCGTGGACGAACTCCTCCACGATGCCGGGGACCTCGTCGGTCTCCAGCGCACGCGGCGTGACGTGCGGGAACGAACCGTTGGCGGTGATCATCTCGCCGGGGGCAGCGATGGCGCTCGGGGCAACGGTCTCGAGGCCGAGCTTGTTGTCCGGGTGGGCGATCCGGCCCACGTGCATGAGCTGCACGACGATCTTGCCGTCGCGCGCGTGCACCGCGTCCGCGACCTTGCGCCAGCCCTCGACCTGCTCGTCGCTGTGGATGCCGGGGGTGTTCAGGTAGCCCTGGCCGACCGCGCTGGGCTGGGTGCCCTCGGCGATGATGAGGCCGGCGCCGGCGCGCTGGGCGTAGTACTCGACGGCGAGGTCGCTGGGGACCATGCCCTCCCCGGCGCGGTTGCGGGTGAGCGGGGCCATCACGAAGCGCTGCGGGAGCGTCCAGTCGCCGATGGTCACGGTCTCGAATGCCTGGGACACGTGGTCGCCTTTCGTCGGGGGCGTTCACCGGGGCGTGAGGGCGCCCCAGATGTTGAAGTCTCAAGTATTAAGTACCCGGGCTCCTTCCCCCCAAACGCCCGGACCCCACACGACGGCCCGTGGCGCCGGTCACAGACAGGTCGCTTCCGGCATGTCACCCATCCGCGGCGGGTATCCCCACGAACGACGTACGTCGATCCCGCGCGCCACGAGCGTCCGCCGGGACCCCCTGCACCGAGGAGAACCGTATGACCACGCTGTCCGACTTCACCGCCCCGCTGCCCGACGGCACCGAGCAGCCGCTCGACGCCTACGAGGGCAAGGTCGTGCTCGTGGTCAACACCGCCTCGCAGTGCGGCTTCACCCCGCAGCTGGAGGGCCTGGAGGACCTCTCGAAGCAGTACGGCGGCGACGGTCTCGTGGTGCTCGGCTTCCCCTGCGACCAGTTCGGGAACCAGGCGCCGGGGAGCGGTGAGGAGGAGGGCGCGTTCTGCCAGAAGAACTACGGCGTCACCTTCTCGATCTTCGACAAGGTCGACGTCAACGGTGACAGCGCCCACCCGCTCTTCGCGTGGCTGCGCAACGAGAAGGCCGGCCTCATGGGCGACAAGATCAAGTGGAACTTCACCAAGTTCCTCATCGGCCGCGACGGCCAGGTCGTCAAGCGCTTCGGCTCGATGACCAAGCCGGAGAAGCTGGCGAAGGACATCGAGAAGCAGCTCGGGTCCAGGTCCGCCGCCGCCTGAGGACATCTCCCCACCCCGGCCAGACCCATGTAACGCGGGGTTATGGACGGGGGCCAAGGCGCGCGCGCCTTGGTGCCCGTCCATAACCCCGCGTTACATGCTGCAGGCTGCGTGCTGAGGGCACTCAGAAGATGAGGGGCAGCACGAAGAGCATCGTCATCGACCAGGTCAGGTGGGTGATGATCGGCGCCACCAGCCCGCCGGTGGCCCGGCGCTGCAACCCGGTCACCACGCCGATGACGGCGGCGGCGAAAGCCAGCATGACGTTGCCCGTCAGCAGCGTCGCGACCACGTAGGCCACGGTCGTCACCAGCACCTGGCGCGGCTCCTTGACCGACGCGTAGAGCGCGCCACGGAAGAAGAGCTCCTCGGCGATCCCGTTGATGAACGTCGCAACGGCCAGCAGGAGCAGGGAATTCTCGTCGGCGAAGCCCAGCACGTTGTTGGCCTGCTCGGCCAGGGGTGGGATCTGCCGGGTGACGAACGCGCCCACCACGAAGACCACGGCCAGGATCGCGCCCAGGATGAGCGGCGGCCAGAACGGTCGGTGCACCTGCCCCGACACACTGATCCGGCCCGCGTGCAGCTTGCCGGAGGCGAACGAGCCGACGAACCAGATGCAGGCCACGCCGAGCGTCGCCAGGGTGAACCACGGCGACATGCGGTCCATGCGCAGCGTGAGGGCCAGGCACACCGTGCCGACGGCCAGCGTCGTCCAGGCCACCACGCGGCGGCGGCGGAAGTCGGCATCGGTGTCGCGCTGCTCGCGCGGCACGCGGTCCAGCAGGCCGGCGCTGAGCTGGGCCCAGAGCCGTTGCGACAGCCTGCCCCTGGGCTCGACCGGCTCGCCCTCGTAGGCGTCCGGCTCGGAGCTGGTCGTCATCGGTTCCGCCAAGGTGTCGGGGGCGTCGAAGAGGTCATCGCGGGACGTGTACCCAGGTGGGGCAGGATGAACAGGCCCGGACGCCGTGCGCCGCGTCACTCTCGACCCCACGATCCCTCGGAGGACCACCGCATGGCTGACCTGACCCCCGAGGAGTTCCGCCGGCTCGGCCACCGCCTCGTCGACTGGGTCGCTGACTACCGCGCCGGCCTCGACGCCCTGCCGGTGACGGCGAGCCCCACGCCCGGCCAGGTCCGCGCCGCTCTCCCCACCGAGTTGCCCGAGGAGCCCGCCCGCGACCTCGGTGACGCGCTGGTCGAGCTCCTCGACGGCGTCGTGGTCCCGGCCACTCTGCACTGGCAGCACCCCGGCTTCTTCGGCTACTTCCCCGCCAACGCCTCGCTGGCCTCGCTGCTCGGCGACATCGCCTCAGGCGGCATCGGTGCGCAGGGCATGCTCTGGTCGACGTCCCCGGCGGGCACCGAGCTCGAGCAGGTCGTCCTCGACGGGCTGGCCGCCGCGCTCGGGCTGGGGGAGGCGTTCACCTTCGCCGGCGGCGGCGGGGGGTCGCTCCAGGACTCCGCGTCGTCGGGCGCGCTCGTGGCGCTGCTGGCCGCACTGCATCGACGTACGCCGGCCTGGCGGGCGACCGGGGTCAGCGGGCGCGAGCGCGTCTACCTCTCGGCCGACACCCACTCCTCGGTGGCCAAGGCCGTCCGGGTCGCCGGCCTCGGCGAGCAGTCGATGCGGCCGGTGCCCTTCACCCCGGGCACGCAGACGATCGACCCCGTCGCGCTGGCCGCCGCGATGGCCGAGGACGTCGCCGCTGGGCTGGTGCCGGTGATGGTCTGCCCCACGGTCGGTACGACGAGCACCGGGGCGGTCGATCCGGTCCGGCGGATCGCCGAGGTGGCAGCCGTCCACGGCGCCTGGGTCCACGTCGACGCGGCGTGGGCCGGCGTGGCCGCGCTGTGCCCTGAGCACCGCGAGCTGCTCGACGGCGTCGAGCTGGTCGACTCGTTCTGCACCGACGCCCACAAGTGGCTGATGACCGCGTTCGACGCCTCGTTCCTGTGGGTCCGTGACGGGGACGCGCTGCCGGCGGCGCTGTCGATCACCCCGGAGTACCTCCGCAACGCCGCCACCGACTCCGGTCAGGTCGTCGACTTCCGCGACTGGCAGGTGCCGCTGGGCCGGCGGATGCGCGCCCTCAAGCTGTGGTCGGTGATTCAAGGGCACGGGCTGTCGGGGTTGCGCGAGGCGATCCGCGAGCACGTCGCGCTCGCGGACTGGCTGGCCGACCGGGTCCGGGCCGAGTCCGGCTTCCGGCTCGCCACCGCGCCGTCCCTGGCGCTGGTGTGCCTGCAGGTCCTCGACGCCGACGGCGTCCCGGACGACGACGGGTCGCGCCGGCTGATGGCGGCGGTCAACGCCGAGGCACGCAGCTTCCTGACCCACACCGTGCTCGACGGGCACCACGTCATCCGCGTCGCGATCGGGTCCGTGGCCACCGAGCGGTCGCACGTCGAGCGGCTGTGGGCCGACCTCGTCCGGCTCCGGCGTAGTCACTAGCTCGCGCTCACCGGTCCGCGCTCGCCGTACGCGCGCCTGAGGGGTGACGCGTGGGCTGAGCCGCTCCCCCGTCGGCCGGCCCAGCCCCGCGCCCTCCCGCCTCGGCTACCCGACGGCCTCGAGCAACCCCCCAGGCTGCTCGACACCTTCCGGGAGCACCTCGATGAGGTGCTCGTGGGTGAGGAACGCGTGCTGCAGCTCCTCGGGCAGCCCCTCGAAGGGGGAGGTCTGTGAGCGGTGCGCCCGGATGGCCCGCCAACGGCGGGCGAGGTGCGCCGCGGTGTCGAGGTGGTGGGTGACCTGCTCGTCGGGGGTGCCGAGCTCGAGGCCGCGCAGGTAGGCCGAGCCGGGGTCGACGGACGCGGTGTGCTCGGCCCACCGCGACATCAGCGAGCGGGGCAGGCAGTGGAGGTAGACCGGCAGCCGGAAGGTGGCGGCCACCGCGGTCGCGGCGTCGCGGACCACGAGGTGGTCGCGGTGGCCGTCGCCGCCGTCGAGCGTGATCAGCACGTCGGGCGCCAGTCGGGCCACCGCGTCGCTGATCTCGTCCTCGACCAGGGACGGGGGAGCGCTGCAGAGGGTGCCGGGCGCGGGGTCGCCGTCCATCCCGGAGTCCAGGAAGCCGAGCGTGGCGATCTCGTTGACGCCGAGGATCCGCCCGGCTGCGCGCAGCTCGGCCTCGCGCAGCACGCCGAGGCCGCCCCGGGGAACGGTCACGCCCGGCGCGACGACGCCGGCCTCGCCCCGGGTCGCACAGAGGATGTCGACCGTCAGTCCGGCGGCGCGTGCGTGGAGCACCAGCGAGCCGCAGCCGAAGGTCTCGTCGTCGGGATGGGCGACCACCACGAGGACCCGTCGCACGCCCCGGCCGGCGCGCGCGCCGGACACCTGCTCGGGGACGGACATGGGGGCTCCTGCCGTTGGGCACCACGGAACAAGGACTCGTGTATCTGATACTGCAGGTTGCAGTATGTCAAGATCGGGGGTGGTCGCGTCCAGGAATTCCACCGCCTACGCCCTGCTGGCGCTCCTGTCGGTCCGGTCCTGGACGACCTACGAGCTGGCCCAGCAGGTGCACCGCTCCCTGCGCTGGTTCTCGCCGCGCGCCGAGCGCAGGCTCTACGACGAGCCGAAGAAGCTCGCGGCCGCGGGTCTGGTGGCCGTCGAGGAGAAGTACGTCGGCAAGCGACGCAGCCGGCACTACACGATCACCGACGAGGGGCGCGCTGCCCTGGCGGACTGGCTGAGCGAGGCTCCGGCAGCGAGGACCGCTGACTTCGAGGGCATGGTGAAGGTGTTCTTCGCCGACGCCGGCGATCGTGACCAGCTGCTGGTCACCCTGCGGCGGATCGAGGAGGAGTCGCTGGCCCGGGTGGCGGACCTGCGCGACCTCGCCGGCCGCCCGACCAACTTCCCCCAGCGCCGGCACCTGCAGGCGCTCGCCCTCAGGGCCATGCTCGGCGAGGAGGAGCAGGTCCTCACGTGGGCCCGGTGGGCGCAGGAGCAGGTGACCGGGTGGACCTCCTCGGTCGACCCCGGCGACTGGGACCCCCACGACGAGATGGTTGCGGTCGCGGCGAGGGCGCGCGAGCTGCTGGACGGCGTACCTGCTCCGGAGCCAGCGCAGGCGCCCGAGGCGGACTAACCTCGGGCCATGCGAGCCGTCCGCTTCCTCCGGGAGACCCCCTGCGCCACGCTGCTGGGAGTCCAGCTCGCCGGGGTGCTGCTCTACCCGCTGATGGAGGACAGCCTCGAGGGCCGGTCGCTGCTCGCACTCTTCGGGCTCGTGGTGCTGGCCGTGGCGCTGCGGGCGGTGCGCGCGACGCCGGCGCTGCTGTGGGTGGCGATCTTGCTCGCAGTGCCGGCGACGGTCCTGCTGCTGGCCCAGCTCGTGACCGGCGAGCAGACGCTGGCGATCTGGGCGGCGGGGTTCGAGGCCCTGCTGTACTTCTACGCCGCGGGCGCGATGCTGCGCTACATGCACGCCGACGACGAGGTCACGACCGACGAGATGTTCGCGATCGGCGCGGTGTTCACCCTGGTGGCGTGGGCGTTCGCCCACACGTTCATGGTGGTGCAGGCGATCCAGCCGGGCAGCTTCACCGCCGCCAGCTTCCCGACGGCCGACCGGACCTGGACCGAGCTGCTGTACCTGTCGGTGACCACGTTGTCGAGCACGGGACTGTCGGACATCGTGCCGGTGCGCGGCCACGCCCGCAGCGTCGTGATGCTCGAGCAGATGGCCGGGCTTTTCTACATCGCCATGGTCGTGACGCGGCTGATCGGCATGCGCGCCGCCCGCACCGCCGCCCGCGCCGAGCTCAACCGCTGACCCCCAAGAACAGGCGCGAAGGGGCGCGCGCGTTGGGCTGAAGGGGCGCGCGCGTCTGGCCGAAGGAGCGCGTGCGTCTGGCCGAAGGGGCGCATGCGTCTGGCCGAAGGGGCGCGTGCGTTTGGCCGAAGGGGCGCTCGCGTTCGGGTGAGAGGTCACTTGCGCGGGTCCGGGACCTCAGCTGTGCAGTCACGTCCGCGCGCGTGATCCCTCGACGCGGCACGATCGACTTCTCGCGCGATCGGGAGTGACGCTTCGCGCGAACGGGGGCGCCCCTTCGCGCCCACCTGAGCGCCCCTTCGCGCGAACGGGGGCGCCTCTTCGCGCCCACTTAAGCGCCCCTTCGTCGAGGTAGGGATGCAGGGCAGGGCAGGTCAGGCGAAGCGGACGGCAAGCATGGCGACGTCGTCGTCGAGGCGTCGGTGGACCAGGTCGGCCAGGACGGCGTCGACGAAGTCCTCGACGTCGAGGGGGTGGTGCGCCTGGGCCGATCGACCGAGACGGTCGAGGCCGACCTCGAGGGGCTCGTCGCGACGCTCCACCAGGCCGTCGGTGTAGAACAGGACCGTGCCACCCGGGGGGATGCGCGTCGTCAGGTCGGAGCGCAGGAGCTCGGGCGCGACGCCGACCAGGGCGTCGGGGGAGTCGGCCTCGAGCCAGGTCAGCGTGCCGTCGTCGGCGACCAGCAGGGGCGGCGGGTGCCCGGCGCTGGTCCAGTGCAACGTGTGCCCGCCCGACCTCGGGGGCGTGGTGCCGTTCGAGCTCGCGGTCTGCCGCAGTGCCGCACCGCCGGGCTCGTCGTCGACGATCTGGGCGTAGACCAGGCTCGCCATCGTCTCCATCTCGAGGTCGGCCAGCGCGCGATCGAGGCGCTGCACGCTCGCCGAGGGCGACTCCGGCACCGCCAGCGCGAAGGCGCGCAGCATGCTGCGGACCTGACCCATCTTGGCCGCCGCCGAGATGTCGTGGCCGATCACGTCGCCGATCATCAGCGCCGTGCGGCCGTTGGGCATGACGACGGCGTCGAACCAGTCGCCGCCGATCTGGTCGAGGGTGGCCGCCGGCAGGTAGCGCGCGGCCAGGGTCATGTTCTCGGGCCTCGGCAGCCGCGGCATGAGCGCGCTCTGCAGCGTCACCAGCGCGTCCATGCGGTCCTGGAACAGCAACGCGCGCTGGAGGGCCTGGCTCGTGTACGCCGCCAGCGCGTCGATCGTGACCCGTTCGTCGTGCGGGATGTCACGGATGTCGTCCCACAGCAGCACCAGCACGCCGTACACCTGGCTGCGGGTGGCCAGCGGCAGGAAGGCCCGCGCCTGGCCGATCTGCGCGGAGGTGCGCACGTGGGGGAAGCGGTCGGTCTGCTGCTGGCGGCTGGCGTAGTAGGTCGCCTGGCCGGCGACCAGGCACGCACCGATGGGGTTGTCGGCGGACAGCGGCATCGAGGAGTAGACCCGCGCCGCCTCCCACTCGTGACCGGCGGCCTCGATGAAGTCGAGGGTCTCGCCGGCCGCGTCGGCGAACAGGTCCCGCCCCGAGGCCGCCCCGGTCAGGCTGCGGTCGAAGGACAGCGCCCGCGACGGGCTGCGCAGCCAGATGCCGGCCCGCATGCAGCCGAGACGTTCGGAGGTGACCTGGGTGAGAGCGGCCGCGATGTCGGCGGTGGTCTGCGTCTCGGCCAGGGCCTGGCTCAGTGAGAGCAGCACCTGGCTGCGGTGCGAGAGCTCCCGGGAGCGCCGGGCCTCCTCGGCGGCGAGCAGCCCCTGCCCGCGCTGGGCGAGCTCGGTCGAGCAGGCGTCGGCGAGGTCGCGCAGCACGTCCAGCTCGTGGGGCTGCCACGCGCGAGGCTCGTGACCGATCGCACACAGCGATCCGATCACCTCGCCGGTGTGGTCGGTGATCGGGTGACCGGCGTAGGCGATCACCCCGAGGTCCCCGATGGCCAGGTTGCCCGCGACCCGCGGGTCCTTCCGGGCGTCGGGGATCACGAGCGGCTCCCGGGCGGCCACGACGTGCTGGCAGAACGAGTGCGACAGCGGTGTCTCGCGGCAGGTCGCCCACGGCTCCGGGAGGCCCACGGCGCCGGGGAACCACTGCCGTTCGGTCTCGACCAGGCTCACCAGCGCCACCGGTACGGCGAGCGCGTGCTGGACGAGGCGGGCGTAGCGGTCGAACGAGCGGTCGAGCAGCGCGTCGCCCGCTCCGGGGTCGGTGGGAGACGCGTCGGTGCGGCTCACCGGGGAGAGGTCCATCACACCTCCCGGGGTCGGCTCCTCTGGGCCGACAATAACGTGCCGGCAGATGGGTACAGGTAGCGTTGGGTCAGCGTTGGATCGTTCCAGCGATGGATCTGGAACCACCCAGAGCCCGATGCCACCGCGACGGACCGTCGCACCACGAAGGAGATCTGTGCACGCCTGGCCCGGACAGCCCTACCCCCTCGGAGCGACGTACGACGGGCGGGGCACCAATTTCGCCCTGTTCAGCGAGGTCGCCGACCGGATCGAGCTCTGCCTCTTCGACGCCGACGGCAAGGAGACCCGGGTCGAGCTGACCGAGGTCGACGCCTTCGTGTGGCACTGCTACCTGCCCCAGGTGCAGCCCGGTCAGCGCTACGGCTACCGCGTCCACGGGCCCTACGAGCCCGAGTGGGGGATGCGCTGCAACCCCAACAAGCTGCTGCTCGACCCCTACGCCAAGGCGACCTTCGGCGACATCGACTGGGACCAGTCGCTCTTCGGCTACAACTTCGGCGACCCCGACTCCCGCAACGACGACGACTCCGCGGCGCACATGACCCAGGGTGTCGTCATCAACCCGTTCTTCGACTGGGAGGGCGACCGCGCCCCGAAGGTGCCCTACAACGAGTCGTTCATCTACGAGGCGCACGTCAAGGGCATGACCCAGCTGCACCCCGACGTGCCCGAGGAGATCCGGGGCACGTACGCCGGTCTCGCCCACCCGGCGGTGACCGACCACCTGACCAAGCTGGGCGTGACCGCGATCGAGCTGATGCCGGTCCACCAGTTCGTCCAGGACAGCACCCTGCTCGAGAAGGGCCTGCGCAACTACTGGGGCTACAACACCCTGGCGTTCCTCGCGCCGCACGCCGACTACTCCGCCTCCGCCCGCGAGCCCGGCAACCAGGTGCAGGAGTTCAAGGCGATGGTGAAGGCGATGCACCGCGCCGGCATCGAGGTCATCCTCGACGTGGTCTACAACCACACCGCCGAGGGCAACCACCTCGGCCCGACGCTGAGCTTCAAGGGCATCGACAACGCCGCCTACTACCGGCTCGTCGAGGACGACCAGCGCTACTACATGGACTACACGGGGACGGGGAACTCCCTCAACGTCCGCCACCCCCACTCGCTGCAGCTGATCATGGACTCGTTGCGCTACTGGGTCACCGAGATGCACGTCGACGGCTTCCGCTTCGACCTGGCCTCCGCCCTGGCCCGCGAGTTCTACGACGTCGACCGGCTGGCGACCTTCTTCGAGCTCGTGCAGCAGGACCCGGTCGTCAGCCAGGTCAAGCTCATCGCCGAGCCGTGGGACGTCGGCCCCGGCGGCTACCAGGTCGGCAACTTCCCGCCGCTGTGGACCGAGTGGAACGGCAAGTACCGCGACATCGTGCGCGACTTCTGGCGCGGCGAGCCGACGCTGGGCGAGTTCGCCAGCCGGATCGCGGGGTCCTCCGACCTCTACGAGCAGTCCGGCCGCCGCCCGTTCGCCAGCATCAACTTCCACACCGCCCACGACGGCTTCACGCTGCGCGACCTCGTGTCCTACAACGACAAGCACAACGAGGCCAACGGCGAGGACAGCCGGGACGGCGAGAGCCACAACCGATCCTGGAACCACGGTGTGGAAGGCCCCACCGACGACATCGAGGTGCTGGCGCTGCGCAGCCGCGCCCAGCGCAACTTCATCACCACGCTGCTGCTCAGCCAGGGCGTGCCGATGCTGCTGCACGGCGACGAGATGGGCCGCACCCAGCAGGGCAACAACAACACCTACGCCCAGGACTCCGACATCTCCTGGATGCACTGGGACCAGATGGACCGGCCGCTGGTCGAGTTCACCGCTGCCATCGCCCGGCTGCGCGCCAACCACCCCACGTTCCGGCGCAAGCGGTTCTTCACCGGCAACACCGTGCGCACCGGCGACGGCGAGCGCCTCAACGACATCGTGTGGCTGCACCCCGAGGGTCGGCCCATGGAGGGCGGGGACTGGGAGTCCGGCGACGCCAAGGTCATCGGGATGTACCTCAACGGTCACGGCATCGCCGGCACCGACGCCGTGGGCGACCCGATCATCGACGACCACTTCCTGCTCTACTTCAACGCCGGGCACGAGCCCGTCGACGTGACGCTGCCGTCGGAGGAGTACTCCGAGGCCTGGATGTTCGTCGTCGACACCGCCGCGGCACGTCGCGACGCCGAGGCCAAGACCCACGGCAGCACGCTGGTGCTGGAGCCGCGCAGCGTGCTCGTGCTCCAGGAGTACGACGAGCCGGAGGGTGAGCAGGACGTGTCCGTCGCGGCGTCGCTCATCGCCATGGCCGAGCCGGCCGCGTCCGCGTCGTCCAAACGACGTCGTCGCACGTAGCCGGCGTCTGTCCCGACCGTCACCCCGCACCACCCGCAACCCCCGGACAAGGACCACCCCGTGAGGATCCCGGCGAGCACCTACCGCCTCCAGATCACCGAGAGCTTCGACCTGCTCGCCGCCGCGCGTGAGCTGACCTACCTGCACCAGCTGGGCGTGGACTGGGTCTACCTCTCGCCGCTGCTGGCCTCGGAGTCCGGCAGCGACCACGGGTACGACGTGGCCGACCACTCCTCGATCGACCCGTCCCGGGGCCGGTCGTCGGGGTTGTCGGCGCTGTCCTCGGAGGCCCGTCGTCTCGGCATGGGCGTGCTGGTCGACATCGTGCCGAACCACGTCGGCGTGGCGCGGCCGTGGGAGAACACCTGGTGGTGGCACGTCCTCACGCACGGCCAGGAGTCGCCGTACGCCGACGCCTTCGACATCGACTGGGACCTCGCCGGCGGCAAGGTGCGCATCCCCGTGGTCGGCGACGACGACCTCGACCCCGAAACTGGTCGGATCGACAATTTACGGGTGCTGGCTGGTGAGCTGCACTACCACGACCAGCGCTTCCCGCTCGCTCCCGGGACGGCCGACCGCGGTCCCGAGGAGGACGCCAACGAGGTCGCCGCGCGGCAGAACTACGAGCTGGTGTCGTGGCGTCGCGCCGACCACGACCTCAACTACCGGCGGTTCTTCGCGGTCAACACCCTGGTCGCGATCCGCGTCGAGGAGCAGGAGTGGTTCGACCGCTCCCACGAGGAGATCCGTCGCTGGTTCGACGAGGGCCTCGTCGACGGCCTGCGGGTCGACCACCCCGACGGCCTGCGCGACCCGGGCGGCTACTTCGACGACCTGGCGCGCCTGACCGGCGACTCCTACGTGCTGGTCGAGAAGATCCTCGAGCCCGGCGAGGCGCTGCCGAGCTCGTGGGCGACCGCCGGCACCACCGGGTACGACGTGATGGCGCTGGTCGACCGGGTGCTGACCGACCCGGCCGGCGAGCAGCCGCTCGACGACCTCGAGACCCGCCTGCGCGGGGAGGCCGTCGACTGGCACGCGATGATCCACGACACGAAGCGCTCGGTGGCCGACGACGTCCTCAACTCGGAGGTGCGACGCATCGCCCGTGAGATCGGCGTCGTGGAAGCGACCTTCGACGAGGTCGTCGACGCCGTCGCCGAGCTGCTGGCCTGCTTCCCGGTCTACCGCTCCTACCTGCCGCTCGGCCGCGAGCACCTCGAGCAGGCCTACGCCGCCGCGGCCGCCCACCGCCCCGACCTGGACAGCACGCTCGACGCCATCGGGCCGGTCCTCTTCGACGGCGCCTCGGACGCCGCGAAGCGCTTCCAGCAGACCAGCGGCATGGTGATGGCCAAGGGTGTCGAGGACTGCGCGTTCTACCGTTGGTCGCGGCTGACCAGCCTCAACGAGGTCGGTGGCGACCCGAGCGTCTTCGCCGTCGCCCCCGAGGCCTTCCACGACGCGATGGCCACACGCCAGGCCGACTGGCCGCACGCCATGACAGCCGGCTCCACCCACGACACGAAGCGCGGCGAGGACGTGCGTGCCCGTATCGCCGTGCTCGCCGAGCTGCCCGACCGCTGGGCCACGACGCTCGACCGCCTGCTCGAGCTCGTCCCGCTGCCCGACCCAGGCTTCGGAAGCCTGCTGTGGCAGGCGATCGTCGGTGCCTGGCCCGCCGGGGGCGTCGACGCCCCCGACCTGCGCTCCCGGTTCCACGCCTACGCCGAGAAGGCGATGCGCGAGGCCGGGGACCGCACCATGTGGACCGCCCCGGACGCCACCTACGAGGCGGCCGTCCACGCCGCGGTCGACGCCGTCTTCGACGACTCCTCCGTGCGTGAGGTCGTGGAGGGCCTGGTCGCCGAGATCGCCGGACCCGGCTGGAGCAACGCGCTCTCGGCCAAGCTGGTCTCGCTGACGATCCCGGGCGTGCCCGACGTCTACCAGGGCAGCGAGCTGTGGGAGCAGAGCCTCGTCGACCCGGACAACCGTCGACCCGTCGACTTCGCCCACCGCGCACGGACCCTCGAGCGGCTGCGGTCCGGCGAGCGGCCGGCGCTGGCGGGCGGCCCCGACGACGACGGCACGATCAAGCTGCTGCTCACCCACACCGCGCTCGTCGTACGTCGCGACCAGCCCGACCACTTCACGACGTACGACGCTCTGGGCGCCGAGGGCGACGCCGCCGAGCACGTGCTCGCCTTCGACCGGGGAGGCGCGATCACCGTGGCCACCCGGCTGCCCGCGGGGCTCGTCGCCCGCGGCGGCTGGCGCGGCACGACACTGCCGCTGCCTCCGGGCGGACCGTGGATCGACCTGCTGACCGGACGCCGGCTGCGGCTCGACGAGCAGGGCCGCGTCGACGTCGGCGACCTGCTGGCGCACTACCCCGTGGCGCTGCTCGTCCCCGACCGCCGGGAGGGCCGCGGCCGCTTCGACGTCTGGGCCCCCGAGGCCGAGACGATGGCCCTGACCGTGGGCGACCGCGTCGTTGCGATGGAACAGGGTGACGGTGGCTGGTGGACCCCGGTGGGTCCGGAGCCGCTGGGCGAGGTCGACTACGGCTACCTCGTCGACGCTTCGCCGGACGTCCGACCCGACCCGCGGTCCCGGCGTCAGCCCCAGGGCGTGCACGACCTGTCGCGGACCTTCGACCCCTCGGCTCACGAGTGGGGCGACGCCGACTGGACCGGTCGCCAGCTCGCCGGCTCGGTCCTCTACGAGCTGCACGTCGGCACCTTCACGCCCGAGGGCACCCTCGACGCGGCGGTCGACCGGCTCGACCACCTCGTCGGGCTCGGCGTCGACCTCGTGGAGGTGATGCCGGTCAACGCCTTCAACGGCGACCACGGCTGGGGCTACGACGGCACGGCGTGGTTCGCCGTCCACGAGCCCTACGGCGGTCCGGCCGCCTACCAGCGGTTCGTCGACGCCTGCCACCAGCGTGGGCTCGGCGTCGTCCAGGACGTCGTCTACAACCACCTCGGCCCGTCGGGCAACTACCTGCCGGTGTTCGGGCCCTACCTCTCCTCGGAGGGGTCCAACCCGTGGGGTGACCACGTCAACCTCGACGGTGAGGGCGCGGCAGAGGTGCGCGCCTACGTCCTCGACAACGTGGCGATGTGGTTCGAGGACTTCCACGTCGACGGTCTGAGGCTCGACGCGGTGCACGCCCTCGTGGACTCGTCGGCGACCCACCTGCTCGAGGAGATGGGGCAGCGCGTGGCCGCGCTGTCGGCGCACCACCGCCGGCCGCTGACGCTGATCGCGGAGTGGGACGGCAACGACACCGCGATGGTGACCCCGCGCGAGGCCGGAGGCACCGGGCTCGACGCGCAGTGGAGCGACGACTTCCACCACGCGGTCCACGTCGCGCTGACCGGGGAGACGCAGGGCTACTACGCCGACTTCGAGCCGCTGTCGGCGCTGGCCAAGGTGATCGAGAAGGGCTTCTTCCATGACGGGTCGTTCTCGTCGTTCCGCGGCGCCGACCACGGCAAGCCGGTCGACGTCGAGCGGATGCCCGCCTGGCGCCTGGTCGTCTGCAACCAGAACCACGACCAGGTCGGCAACCGCGCCCGCGGTGACCGGCTGACCGAGTCGCTGGACGACGACCAGCTCGCCGCGGCGGCGCTGCTGACCCTGGCGGGTCCCTTCACCCCGATGCTGTTCCAGGGCGAGGAGTGGGCTGCGTCGACGCCGTTCGCGTTCTTCACCTCGCACCCCGAGGCGGACCTCGGCCACGCGGTGAGCGAGGGACGCAAGCGCGAGTTCGAGAAGATGGCGTGGGACACCGAGACGATCCTCGACCCCCAGGACCCCGCGACGTTCGCGGCCTCGAAGCTCGACTGGAGCGAGGTCTCCGAGGGTCGCCATGCGGTGGTGCTGGAGGCCTACCGGTCCCTGGCAGCGTTGCGACGCTCGCTCCCCGAGCTCACGGATCCGGACATGACGCGGACATCGTGTGAGTACGACGAGAAGGCGCGCTGGTTCGTCATGCGACGGGGCGGCGCCGAGGGGCCGGTGGTGGCGGTCAACTTCAGTGACGTCGAGGTCACGGTGCCACTGGGTGACGGCTCCTCGGGTCGGACCTGGAGCGCGCTGTGGCAGTCACCGGCAGGAGCCGTCGTACGAGGAGACGAGCTGGTGCTGCCGCCGCACGCCAGCTGCCTGCTGCGCTGAGCCGCGGTCCCCTCGTTGTCGTCCTGCTTCGCCCGCCGCGCACACACGAGGTACGCCTCACCGGAGTCATTCTCGGGCTTGACCCACTGGTGCCGTCTCACGCGGCACCGCCACGTCGTGGCCATGTGTCCGGCGTGAAGCTGTCGATCCTGGGCTCAGGGTCCGGTCGCGCGGGTGGGTGGACCGGTGGAACGCGCTGGGTCAGCCGAGCAGCACGAAGAGCGCGGTGCTGATGCCGCTCGCGACGAGTGCGACGACGAGGACGACAGCGATGACCTTGGTGTTCATGGTTGCTGCTCCCAGCTGTCCCTGACTCGGCGGTGGCGGACGCGCAGGCGCGCGTGCAGGAGGTCAGCCTACGACGGCGTGGGTCCCCTTGACCGCTCAGCCGTCTGGGCACGCTCGAGAACACGCACGGTGTGCAGACACCCAGGTGCAGTTGAGTACCGCTACTCAGGCGCTCGGGCACGCCGGCGACGAGAGTTGGTCCTACGACGAGACGCCGGTATCCGACCCGGCCCAGACCAGGAGGACCACGCCATGAGCACCACCAAGCCCCGCACCACCAAGAACACCTCGGCCTTCTTCGCCCAGGCCGCGATCTCGTTCGGTGTCGCCCTGCTCGGGCTGGCCTTCGCTGCGCTCTACATGCCCGGCGACCCCTGGATGCGGGCCTTCATCGCCATGACCACGCTGTTCCTGGTGTCCTCGTCGTTCACGCTCGCCAAGGTGATCCGCGACAACCAGGAGGACGCCGCGATCTACAGCCGGCTCGACCAGGCCCGCGTCGAGCGGATCCTCGCCGAGCACGACCCCTTCCGCGAGGTGGCGTGACCGAGCGGCCGGACACGGCCCTCACGGTGCGCCGGACCGTGCGCCGCTCCTACGTCGTACGACGACGCTTGCGGATCACGAGGCGAGCCGCGTCCGCCGTGAGGACCTCCATCTTCCGGGGCACCCCCTGGGCGGCGCCCTCGCTCAACGTGATCGTGTCGCCCTCGACCTGCCAGTGCCCGGTGGCCTCCTCCGGGACGTCGGCGGCCCCGAGGCCCGACTCGGCGAAGCTGCCGTCGGGCCGGAGGTCGAACGCCATCCGGCCGCGGGCAGGTGGCAGGTCGGAGTCCGCCGGGAGGAACACCATCTGCTCCTCGGTGTCCTCCTCCTGCACGTGCACCCAGCGCCCGCTGACCTGCTCGGGCCTCATGTGCTCACGCCGTCGGTCATGCGGGGGTGAAGGACTTGCGCGGGCCCGCCAGGCAGGCGCTCATCCGAGCCACCTGACCGGCAGTGAACATGAACATCGCCGCGTCGTCGGTGTAGTCCATGTAGTTCATGAACATGTCGCCGTGGGGTGCGTTGGTGCACGACACCTTCGGGAAGGTCGGGACGCCGACGTTGGGCCCCTCGCAGTTGGGCGTGTCCGGGACGCGGTCGCCGCCGCTGCAGTCGAGGGTGTCTCCCCAGATGTGGCGCAGGTTGAGCCAGTGCCCGACCTCGTGGGTCAGCGTGCGGCCCTTGTCGAAGGGCGCGCTGGCGGTCCCCACGGTCCCGAAGGCGGTGTTGAGGATGACGACACCGTCGGTGGCCTTCGGACCGCCGGGGAACTGGGCGTAGCCGAGCAGACCCCCGGCGAGGGTGCACACCCAGATGTTGAGGTAGGCGTGCGTGGGCCAGGCCGCGGACCCACCGGCGCCGGCGCGCTTCACCGCGTCACCGGCACCGAACGACGCACGCTCGGTCGGCACCCGCAGGATGCCGTCGGTGCGCTTCCCGTCGGGGTCCCTCGTGGCCAGCTTGAAGGTGATCTTCGCGTCGGCGACGAGCCCCTGCCACGGCGCGGGCACCTGGGAGACGTCGGGGTTGGTGGCCCGGAAGTCCTGGTTGAGCGCGGCGATCTGGCTCTGCACCTGGGCCTTGCTGATGTTCTCGCTGGGCTTCTTGTGGACGACGTGGACCACGGTCGGGATGGTGACCACGCGGCGGGCCACCCGCTCGGCCTCACCCGACATGACGGCCCGGGCGGTGAACGCCTCGGCCCGCTGCTGGTTGCCGCGGAACGACGGCTGCTCCTCCAGCAAGCGTTCGTACTCCTGCATCGCGGCACACTGCCGACGCCTCGTGGCCATGGTGGTCCCCTCTCACGGTGTGACGAGCCACCGCGCCGGTCGAACGCCTGGCTCCTGGAGCCGACGTTCCTCGCAGGCTCGACGGCCTGTCAAGGGTCGGTCGGCCGTGGCGTCGACGTAGCCTCGGAGACCTCATGAGCGCCTGGACCACCGCCGCCGCGGTCGATGTCAAGAGCCAGCTGTTCCACGCCCTCGCGGTGCTGCGCGTGATCGTGCTCGCCAACGCCGTGGCGCTCAATCTGTATCGGATCGACAATTTCACCAGTCCCGCCGCAGCCGTCGCGTGCATCGTGGCGATGGTCGGGTGGACCGGGGTGGCGCTCTGGGCGTACGCCGAGCCGCGTCGCCGGGGCCGCACACTGCTCGTGGCCGACCTGCTCGTGACGACAGCCCTGCTCGCGATCACACCTGTGGTGAAGGGCGCCGAGTTCAACGCCAGCGTGCCGGGCTACTGGACCATGGGGGCGCTCTTCGCGTGGGCCATCCACTACCGTCGCGCCGGCGGGCTGGCGGCGGGGGTGCTGCTGGCCGGCGTCGACCTGGCGGTGCGTCCGGAGATCACCCAGACCGACTACGGCAACGCCTTCCTGCTGGTGATCGGCGGCCTCGTCGTCGGCTACATGTGCGAGTCGTTGCAGCGCATGGCGATCGAGCGGGAGCGCGCCGAGCGGACCGCGGCCGCTGCGGCGGAGCGCACCCGGTTGGCGCGGGTGGTCCACGACGGGGTGCTCCAGGTGCTCGCGCTGGTGCAGCGTCGCGGCAACGAGCTCGGCCAGGACGGACCTGAGTTGGCCCGGCTGGCCGGTGAGCAGGAGCGTGAGCTGCGCGCTCTCATCCGCGAGGAGGCGGCCGCCGGGCCGCTCGCGGCGGGCGGGCCGTCCGAGTCGGGCGGGACCGACCGGACGCTCGACCTCGTCGTCGAGCTGGGCCGGCTCGAGCGCGCCCGCACCGTCACCGTGGCCACGCCGGCGACCTCGGTCGACGTGCCCGAGACCACCGCACGCGAGCTGGTGGCCGTGGTCCGGGCCTGCCTCGACAACGTCGCCCTCCACGTGGGCGAGGGTGCGCCGGCGTGGGTGCTGCTCCAGGCCTTCCCCGACCACGTCGAGGTGAGCGTGCGCGACGAGGGGCCCGGGATCGCGGACGGGCGTCTCGAGGAGGCTGCCGGCCAGGGACGCCTCGGCGTCAGTCAGTCGATCCGGGGCCGCGTCGCCGACCTCGGCGGCACCACCACCCTCGACACCGGGCCGTGGGGCACCGAGTGGGAGTTCGTCGTACCACGCGGCTGAGGCGTCCCGCCGCCGGCGTCCCGCTAGGGTCGTCGCCATGGCCGAGGCCCCCCGCGACCCCATCCGGGTCATGCTCGTCGACGACCACCCGCTGTGGCGGGAGGCGGTCGAGCGAGACCTCACCGCCGCCGGCTTCGACGTCGTCGCGACAGCGGCGGACGGCACCCAGGCGCTGGCTCGTTTCGCCGCGACCCGCCCGCAGGTGGTCGTGCTCGACCTGCAGATCCCCGCGCCCGACGGGGTCGCGGTCACCGCGGAGGTCGTGCGGCAGGACCCGGCCACGCGCGTCCTCATCCTGTCGGCCTCCGGCGAGCACGCCGACGTCCTGGGGGCGGTCAAGGCCGGTGCCGTCGGCTACCTCGTGAAGTCCGCCTCCCGCGAGGAGCTGCTCGACGGCGTACGACGGGTCGCGGCCGGCGATCCCGTGTTCACCGCCGGTCTCGCGGGGCTGGTGCTCGGGGAGTTCCGTCGGATCTCCGACGAGCCGCAGCGCGGTGCGCAGCCGCAGCTGACGGAGCGGGAGACCGAGGTCCTCAAGATGGTCGCCAAGGGGCTGACCTACAAGCAGATCGCCGAGCGGCTCGTCGTCTCGCACCGCACCGTGCAGAACCACGTGCAGAACACCCTGGGGAAGCTGCAGATGCACAACCGGGTCGAGCTGACCCGCTACGCGATCGAGCAGGGCCTCGACGAGGCGGATTAGCCACATCGGCCAGAACAGGACCGCGTGCGCTCCGCAGCGGCCCGCGGGTGGGGCGCAGTCTCGACGTCTCGGCCCTGACCCGATCGGGAAGCGCCCGGGGGCAGTTGCTTGACCACGTTCCGGCCTGCTGAGATCATGGTGGTGGGCCCGGACCTCGCCCGCGTCGCGATCAGCGACCGGTGAGCGCGACGGGCTCTCGTCATGCTTGGCCGGGGCGGTCCTGTAGCCGTCATCCGAGGGGAACTGACGGAGACGACCGCCGCCGATCTCGAAAGCGAACGGTGAGGCCTCCTCTGTCTTCGGACAGCCGGGCCCCCCGGAGGAGCCCCCGGAGGCTCCTCCGGGGTACCGGTCGCGCGCCAGGCGCTCCGCCCCTCGTCCGCCCCTTGGCCGCCCCTTGGTCGCGCCGCCCCGGCGGCGCGACCGCGGACCTTCTCGGCACCGGGTCCCTCGCACCCCGTCCGTAGGCATTGACGCGCACGAGCACAATGATGAGGACACAGCAGCGACGGGAGACGGGGATGGACGAGGTCGAGTCGAAAGAGGTCTTCGCCCGTCTGGTGACGTTGGCCGACACGTTGGTGTCCGGGTTCGACGTGGTCGACCTGGCCGACGACCTGGTCCACAGCTGCCTGGAGTTCCTCCCGATCTCGGCGGCCGGCATCCTCCTCGACGACCAGCAGGGCCACCTCCGCGTGCTCGCCTCCTCCACCGAGGAGATGCGTGTGCTGGAGCTCCTCGAGCTGCAGCACAGCGAGGGACCCTGCTACGAGGCCTTCGCGACCGGAGACCCCGTCGCGGTCACCCACCTGCCGGACCGAGCCGTGTCCTGGCCGACCTTCGCGCCGGCGGCCACCGAACACGGTGTGGTCTCCGTCTACGCCCTGCCGCTGCGGCTGAGGGACCGCACGATCGGTGCGCTCAACCTCTTCTGCGGCTCGACGACCGAGATGACGGCCATGCAGCTGCAGGTGGCCCACGCGATGGCCAGCATGGCGACCCTGGGGATCCTCAACCACTGGTCAGTGCGCCGCCATGAGCAGCTCGCCGAGCAGCTGCAGACCGCGCTGAACAGCCGGGTCGTCATCGAGCAGGCCAAGGGCGTCATCGCCGAGCGCTCCAGCGTCGACATGGGAACCGCCTTCGAGCTGCTGCGCACTGCGGCACGCGGGGAGCGCCGCCCGTTGTCCGAGCTGGCCACCGAGGTGGCCCAGGGGCGGCTCTCCCCGGCGTCGCTGTTCGGGTCGACCGGAGGCGGGGCGGGTCAGACGACGGAGCGGTCGCGGTCGGACCAGTAGGGCCGGCGCAGGTCCTTCTTGAGGATCTTGCCCGTCGGGTTGCGGGGCAGGACCGGCACGATGTCGACCGAGCGCGGGCACTTGAACTTCGCCAGTCGCTCGGCTGTGAACGCGATCAGCTCCTCCTGGGTCGCCTCGGTGTCGGGCGTGAGCCCGACGACGGCCTTGACGACCTCGCCCCACCGCTCGTCCGGCACCCCGATGACCGCCACCTCCGCGACCGCGGGGTGCTCGGACATGACCCGCTCCACCTCGGGAGAGTAGATGTTCTCCCCGCCCGAGATGATCATGTCCTTGAGCCGGTCCTCGACGTAGACGTAGCCACCCTCGTCGACCTTGCCGATGTCCCCGGTGCGGAGCCAGCCGTCCTCGGTGATGACCTTGGCCGTCTCCTCGGGCTTGCCCAGGTAGCCCTTCATCAGCTGCGGGGTCTGGAACCACAGCTCGCCGGGCTGACCGACCGGCACCTCCTCGAGCGTGGCGGGGTCGACGACCTTGCAGGCGGCGTTGGGCAGCACGGTGCCGGCCGAGAGCAGTCGCTCGGGGTGCTCGGTGTCGTGGTGCGCCTCGGGCAGCAGGTGGGTGATGACGCCGCACATCTCGGTCAGTCCGTAGACCTGCATGAACTTCGTGTTCGGCCAGGCCTCCATGGCCGCGCGCAGCAGCGGGGTCGGCATCGGGGCCGCGCCGTAGGTGTAGATCTTCAGCGCCCCGAACAGCCTCACCGCGTCACCGCCGGAGGCGAGCACCTGCGCCAGCACGGCCGGCACCAGGAAGGCGCCGTTGGCGCCGTTCATGATCGCCCACGCCAGCGAGGCGCCGTCGGGGTCGCGGGTCATGACGCTCGGGACCCCGTCGAAGATGCTGAACATGATGTAGCTCGTGCCGCCGACGTGGAACAGCGGCATCGCCACCAGTGACCGGTCGCCCTCCTCGAACCCCCAGCCCTCGTGGGCGTTCACGGTGTGGGCGATCATGTTGGCGTGGGTGAGCATGACGCCCTTGGGTCGTCCGGTCGTGCCGGAGGAGTACATGACCAGGCAGACGTCCTCCGCGGTCGTCTCCTCCGGCCGCTCCAGCGGCTCCGACGCCGCCAGCCAGGCTTCGTACTCGTCACCCTCGGCGCCGTCGGGGGTCACCGTGACCAGGTGCTCGACCGTGGTCAGGTTGCCGCGGATCGGCTCGACGGTGGCCATCAGCTCGACGCCGACGAACAGCACCGTCGCGCCGCAGTCGTTGACGGCGTAGTCGACCTCGTCGCCCGCCGAGCGCCAGTTCACGATCGCGTGGGCGGCGCCGAGGGAGGCCGCGGCCAGGGTGATCTCGACGCAGGCCGGGTGGTTCTTGTCGAGGAACGCCACGACGTCGCCGCGCCCGATGCCGAGGGCGCGCAGACCGCCGGCGGCCCGACGTACGCGGTCGTTCCACTGCGCCCAGGTCCACGAGCGCTCGCCGTACATCACCGCCAGGTCGTCGGGCTTCTGCTCGGCCCAGTGGGCCAGGGGCGCGTCGATGGTCGTGGGCGTGAAGCCGAGACCGAGCTCGGGTGTGGCGTGCGTCATAGCGGGACCTTTCCACAGCGGCCTCCGCCGGGCAACGGCCTCGCCGTGCACCGGACGACCGGCGACAGGTTTGGGCGCCGGTGGTTGTGAGCACGAATTCACCATGACTTCCTCCGACACCAAGATCGTGGTCGAGAAGACCATCAACGCCTCCTCAGACGCCGTCTTCGACGTGCTGAGCAACCCTCACCGCCACGTGGACCTCGACGGGTCCGGGTTCGTGCGCTCGCTCGAGAAGGGCGACCGGATCGAGAAGTCGGGTCAGCAGTTCGTGATGAACATGACCGGTGACCACATGGGCGGGGAGTACCAGACCGACAACCACGTCACCGGCTTCGACAAGAACCACCTGATCGCGTGGAAGACCGCTCCGCACGGCGTGGAGCCTCCCGGCTGGGAGTGGATGTGGGAGCTGGAGTCGCAGGGCTCGGACAGCACGCTGGTGCGTCAGACCTACGACTGGAGCAACGTGACCGACCCCGACCTCCTCAAGAAGGTCAGCTTCCCGCTGGTCTCCTCCGACCAGCTCGAGGCCTCCCTCAACCGGCTCGACCAGGCCGTCACCGGCTCCTGACGCCTTGAACGACCAGGCGCCGACGCGGTGGCTGTTCGCGGACCAGCTGGGGCCGCACTTCACCGACGACCACGACGGGCCGTTCCTGGTCGTCGAGTCCCGGGCTGTCTTCCGGCGGCGCACGTACCACCGGCAGAAGGCGCACCTGGTCCTCTCGGCCATGCGTCACCGCGTCGCCGAGCTGCGCGGGGCCGGGCGCGACGTCACGTTCCTCCAGACCGACACCTACCGCGAGGCCCTGGCACAGGTCGACGGGTCGATCCAGGTGGTGCACCCGACCAGCCACGCTGCGCTGCGGTTCGTCCGGCGGATCGCCGAGCGGCGTGCGGTCGAGATCCTGCCGCCGCGCGGCTTCGTCACCGCGCGCGAGGACTTCACCCGCTGGGCTGAGGGGCGGGGCAGCAAGAGGCTGCTGATGGAGGACTTCTACCGCGACGCCCGCCGCCGGCACGGCGTGCTTCTCGAGGACGACGGCGAGCCCGTCGGCGGGTCCTGGAACTACGACGCCGACAACCGGGAGTCACCGCCCACGGGCGCGACGACCCTCGGTGTCGACGAGCCGTGGTGGCCGAGCGAGGACGCCATCGACGACGAGGTACGTCGAGACCTCGACCGTTGGGCGTCCGACGGCCGGACCGGGATCTCGTTCCTCGGACAGGACGGGCCGCGCCGTTTCTCCGTCACGCCCGGCGAGGCGCAGACCGCGCTGGCCGACTTCCTCGACCACCGGCTCGAGCCCTTCGGAACCTACGAGGACGCCGTGCTCGCCGACGACCCGTGGATGGCCCACTCATTGATCTCGGCGTCACTGAACCTCGGTCTGCTCGACCCGCGGGACGTCGTACGCCAGGCCGAGGAGCGGCACCGCTCCGATGGTGCCCGGCTGGCCAGCGTCGAGGGGTTCGTCCGGCAGGTGATGGGCTGGCGCGACTACGTGTGGCACCTCTACTGGCACTTCGGCGACGACTACCGCCGTCGCAACGGGCTCGACGCGCGCCGGCGCCTGCCGGACTGGTTCGCCGAGCTCAACGGGTCCGCGACACAGGCGCGCTGTCTCTCGCGGACCCTCGACGACGTCGACCGGCACGGCTGGGTCCACCACATCCCGCGGCTGATGATCCTCGGCAGCTACGCCCTGCAGCGCGGCTGGAAGCCGAGCGAGGTCACCGACTGGTTCCACCGGGCGTTCGTCGACGGCTACGACTGGGTGATGGTGCCCAACGTCGTCGGGATGTCCCAGCACGCCGACGGCGGGGTGATGGCGACCAAGCCCTACACGTCGGGGGGCGCCTACCTCGACAAGATGACCGACTACTGCGGCGAGTGCCCGCTCAACCCGAAGGTGCGGGTGGGGGAGAACGCCTGCCCGTTCACCGCCGGCTACTGGTGGTTCCTCGACCGGCACCGCGACGACTTCGCCGGCAACCACCGGATGGCGCGTGCGGTCAAGGGCCTCGACCGGCTCACGGACCTCGACGAGCTGGTCGAGCAGGAGGACCGCCGCGCCTCCCGCGCCCCCTGACCTGCCGAGTCACCAACGAAGGGGCTCTTGCGTTCGTGCGAAGGGGCTCTTGCGTTCGCGCGAAACGGCGCTTGCGTTCGCGCGAAAGGGCGCTTGCGTTCGCGCGACACGTCAACTCTGTGCCGCATGACCGCACGACCGACCTCCCAGACGCACGCAGCTGACGCTTCGCCCGAACGCGGGCGCCGCTTCGCACGAGGGTGAGCGCCGTTTCGCGCGAAGACGCGCGCCCCTTCGCACGAGGGTGTGCGCCCTTTCGCGCGAACACGCGCGCCCCTTCGCGAGGGGAGGGGAGGGGAGGGGGAGGGAGGTCAGGGGGAGGCGAGGAAGTCGCGGAGGAGGGGGCCGGCGGTGGACGAGCCGGACTCGCCGGTCTCCACGAAGGCCGCCACGGCCAGGTCGCCGGAGAAGGCGATCATCCAGGCGTGGGTCGCCAGGGAGCCGTCGGGCAGCGGGTCGCCGTACTCCGCGGTCCCCGTCTTGGCGCCGTCGGCCACCCCGGCCAGCACGGAGCCCGAGCCCTCGGTGACGACGGCCTGCATCAGCCCGCGCAGTGCTCGGCCCTCGGCGCCCGTCAGCGGCGCGCCCGGGGACGCCTCCGGCCGGAACTCCTCGAGGAGGTACGGCGTGACGGTCCGCCCCGCCTGCACCGACGCCGCCACCGTGGCCATCGTCATCGGGGAGGCCAGCACGGTGCCCTGCCCGATCAGGTCGGCCGCCGCCTCGGTCTCGCTGCGCGGCGGGGGCACCTGCCCGAAGTACGCCGGGAAGCCGAGGTCCTGGTCGACGCCGAGCCCCAACGCCTCCGCGGCACCCGCCAGGTCTCCGCGGCCGAGCTCGCCGGCGGACCCCACGAACGCGGTGTTGCACGAGTTCGCCACCGCCTGGCGCAGCGTGATCTCCCCGAGCGCGCCGGACGGGTAGTCGTCGTAGTTCTTGAACGACTTGCCGTCCACGCTCGACGTGGTCGGGCAGCTCACCCGGCTCTCGGGCGTCAGGCCCGCGCGCAGCAGCGCCAGCGCCGAGACGACCTTGAACGTCGAGCCCGGCGCGTACTGCCCGTAGGTCGCGACGTTGAGCCCGTCACCGCCGGCGCCGCTGGCGGCGGCCAGGATCGCGCCGTCGGACGGTCGGACCGCGACGAGCGCGGTCGCCGGAGCCTCCGCACCCTCCGGTACGGCGAGCACGCGCTCGGCCCTTCTCTGCAGGCGCGGGTCGAGCGTGGTGACCAGGGCCGTCCCGGGCTCGGGATCGGTCGAGAACACCTCCTCGTCCCCGGCGCTCACCGCGAGTCCCGGCGTGCCGGCCAGCTGTTCGTCGTAGCGGGCCTGGAGCCCGGACACCCCGGCCACGTCCCCGGCCTGCAGACGCCCGTCGGACTCCTCGACGATCTCGGCGGTGACGTCGCCGACGCGGCCCAGGACCGGCGCGGCGAACTCGCGCGTCGGGGCGAGCGGCAGGCCGTCCTCCAAGGCCACCGCGCCCCGGATCCGGTTGATGCGTGAGGTGACCGGCCCGGCCTCGGAGGCACGCAGCACGATCGCCTCCACGAACGCCTGGTCCCCGGCCTCGCGGACGAGCTTCGCGTAGGGCGCGGCGTCGAGGTCGGCCACCACGGCCAGCCGGCGGGCGCTCGCGACGGCGTCGTTCGCCCCCACCCGGGTCTTGTCGATCCCGACCCGGACGACCGGGCGGTCGCGCACCAGCACGGCCCCGTCGGCGCCCAGGATCCGCGCGCGCGGCGCGGCGACCCGGCTGACGTCGATCGTCTCGTCGTCGGTCAGGGACGGCTCGACCAGGGCGGGGTCCCACGCGGTCGTCCAGGCGTCGGTCTCCTCGTCCTGGGTCAGCTCCGCGGTCGTCTCGTAGCGCCACGAGTCGGCGCCGACGGGCCACTCCCAGACCAGGGTCGCGGTGGCCGTCCCGTCCTCCGACGGCTCGGTCACCTCGGCCACCTCGACGGTCGGGGACAGTCCCGCGCCGTCCACCAGGTCGTCGACCACCGCGTCGTACGCCTCCTGCGGTGACGACGAGGAGCCGTCGGTGACGAGATCGGCAGGCAGCTCGCCGGCCTCGAACCCGGCGGCCAGGTCGGAGGCCGCGTCGTCGGGCGTGGGCTCGGAGCCGAAGCTGCAGGCGGCCAGCGTGGTGGCCAGCAGGCCACCGGCCAGGGAGCCGAGCAGCGCCGGCCGGGTGGTGCGCCGCGCCGCGCCTCGAGTGTCCCGTGTCATGTCCGTCGTCCCCCCGGTCGTGGTGTGATGGATCCGGCGGCAGGAGAAGCGCACGGTCGAGAGCAGGTCGAGCGCGGGGGCCACCGGACAGGGAGGGCCATCGTGTCAGCAACACAGTTCGACACCGTGCAGGAGTACCTCGACTCCTTCCCCGACGCCGTCGCGGACGTGCTGCGTCAGGTCCAGGACCGGATCCGGGCCGCGGCGCCCGGCGCCGACGAGGTCATCAGCTACGGCATCCCGACCCTGCGCCTCGAGGGCCGCTCGCTCGTCCACTTCGCGGGCTGGTCCAAGCACGTCAGCGTCTATCCGGCCCCCGACGACGTCTCGAGCCTCCAGCCGGAGATCGACCGGTACGTCGCCGGCCGCGGCACGCTGAAGTTCCCGCTCTCCGAGCCGATGCCGCTGGACCTCATCGAGCAGGTCGCCCACCTGCTGGTCGCCCAGAACACCCGTTGAGCCCGCCCGGCCCGCCGGCCGTCGGCCCGGGTCGTCGGGCCAAGGGATCAGCCGTCGCGGTCGTCGCGGCCGGGGGACCGTAGCGACAGCGCGAGCGCCAGCACGAACGAGCCCGCACCCACCCCGAGGAGCACCAGGCTGCCGGTCATCGCGCCGACGGCGACGGGCGCCGCGCAGACGCTCAGCGCGGTGAACCGGACCTCGTGGAGGACGTCGCGGTGACGCACGATCGCGGCGGTGACCGTCAGCGCGGCGACGGTGGCGACCACGAGGAGCACCTGGCCCAGGACGCCGGCCCCCAGGTCCTCGGCGTACGCCGTGCGCGCCGCGTCCGGCGTGCCGAGGCCGAGACTCCACTGCGCCCAGATGTCGAGGGACTCCATCACGCCGAGCAGCAGCGTGCCGCCGGCCAGGGCGACGAGGGCGGCGTTCTTCAGGTCGCGACCTGCCGGGCCCTCGGCGTCGGCGGTGTCGCGGCGGGCCAGCGCCAGCAGCAGGACCCCAGCGGAGCAGACGGCGACGCCCACCGGTGTCCCGGCCAGCGCCGAGAACAGCGTGCCGAGCAGCGCGCCCGCGAGGTACTCACCGGTGAGCCGGTCGTCGCGGGCCCGCAGCAGGGCGCGGTCGGACCAGAGCCCGCGCAGGAACCACAGGGCGGCGAGGCTGACGAGCACGGCACCGGCCCGGTGCAGGGTCAGCACAAGGCCCAGGTCGGGGTCGGCGGCGCGGGTCGCCGGCGTCTCGCCGGACAGCAGGGACTCGAGGGCGAACGTGCCGACGGCAGCGAGCACCCCGGTGACGGCCAGGGGGGCGACGGAGCTGCGGAAGGAGTCCTGTCGACTCACGCCTGCCATCGCCACGTGGACATCATGGCGTCGAAGAGCTCGACGACCAAGCCGGTCGGTGTGCTGTCGGGATCGCCGTCGCCGATCACCGAGCACGACACGAGGACCCAGCGACGCTCGTCGCTCGGGACCGCGGTGAGGTAGTCGACCTGGCGGGCGCGGACACCGGCAGGCGCAGCGGATCCGTCGGTCTCGGCGACCGACTCGGTGCGGGCCCAGACGGTGTCCTGCACGGTGACGGCCTCGGCGCCGCCGCGGACGAGCTCGGCCAGGGTGCCGGGCACCATGTCCGGGCCGGCCACGGCATCGGGCACGACGCTGCTGACGACGAACGACGCGTTGAGGTGCACGCCGTGGATGGCGGTCACCGGGAAGTAGAAGTCGACGCCCCCGCCCTCGACAGCCCGGTCGAGCTGCTCGTTGAGGTCGGCCTCGAGCCGCCGACGGGTCGGCGCCAGCTGGTCCGGGGGGATCTCCTTCGGGGCCTGGGCCATGGCCACGTCCATCACCCGGCGTACGTCGTCGCGCCGCTCCGGTCCCAGGTTGATCCGTTTCCACGGCGGGGGCAGGACGAGGGTGTAGCCGCTCATCGGTGTCCGGGCCCGGTCATCGCAGCGCCCCGGCCACACCCATGCGCTCCACGACGGCATCGAGGTCGTCGAGGTAGCCGATGACCGGTCCGGGGTTCCGGCCGCCGGACTGCACGTAGACCACGGCCTCGGGGTGGTCGTTGTCGACGACGTAGCGCACCTGGACGAAGAGAGCGGTGTCGGGCTGCGCGTAGGACACGGCGCGGCGCACCGCCACACCCGGCGGGGCCGGCACCTGCTCCACCACCGGAGCCTCGACCGGGGCGGTCTCGCGTGCGGCCAGGAAGTCCTCGGCCGCCTCCTCGTCGCGCCCGACGAGTCCGAAGAAGGCGACGTCCGGCGGTCGGGCGGGATCGGGCCACCGGAACAGCAGGTAGGGCAGCATGCCGTCGTCGGGTCGCCCGACGCGCGCGAGCATGGCGGTGACGTACTCCCGCATCCGGTCGCGCTTGCGTCGGGGCGGGTCGAACTGGCGCATCATCAGCTCCACCGCGCCCGGCAGCCAGTCGTCGAGGGGTCGGTCCTCGGTGGGTCCGATCACCCAGGGCAGGTCGTCGAGGTCGAGGTCGACGCGCAGGGGATCGGTGGGGCCCGCTCCTCCGGCCCCGTCGGAGGGGTGACTCACAGCGATCCCACCTCGCGCGTGGTGTGGCGGTCCATGAGGTCGCCGAGCTGGCGGAAGCCGGGGGCGCCCTCGTCCATGAGGTTGTCGACGGTGGTGTTGACCGTCTCCACGCCACCGACGACCCGGAGGCCGGACACGCCGGTGCGGTGGAGGCCGGAGACGACGTCGTCGCCGAAGGTGGCCGTGATGTCGGCCAGGTCGTCGGCGTACGTCGCGAAGTCGCGCCCGAAGACCAGGGAGCGACCCGACAGCGGTGCGGTGACCAAGGGGGTCTGCCGGATGTGGCGCGCCACCCGCCACCCGTCGGAGACGGCGTCGGTGTAGCTGCTGGGCCGGAAGACGTTGCGCACGTTCGTGAACGCCCCGCGCAGGCCCGGGTTGTTGAACGCGTTGCGGAACGTCTGCATCCCGGCCCGCAGGCCCTGCTGGTTGCCCGCCCGGAACAGCGTCATCGAGCGCCCGGCCTTGGCCAGCTTGCCGATCATGGAGCCGGCACCGAGCGTCAGGACACCGAGCACGTCGAGCGCCACGTCGCCCCACGAGCCCTCACCGGCGACGGCCAGCATCGTGTCGACCGCGAGCAGGGCGATCGAGCCGAGCACGGCGAGCGCGATGATCCAGCCGGCGGGGTTGCTCAGGATGAGGATGGCGATGGCGAGGACCAGCACGATCCGGCCCAGCCACTTCGAGAGCTCCTTGAGCCAGCCGGCGTTGGCCTTGACCCAGGCCTTGAAGCCCTCGAAGCGTCCGTCCTTCAGGTCGTCGTCGCTGGCGTCGCGGATGCGCGAGGCAGCCGGTCCGGCCACGCCCTCCCACGTGGAGACGGCGTCGCGGCAGCGGGACTGGGCGGACCCGAGGGCGGTCTCGGCGCTCTCGTACTTCCGCTTGGCGGCCGCCAGGGCGGGGTCCTCCTCGCCATCGGCGCCCTGGGTGCCGGTTCCGAGCAGGTCGGTGCCGGGGGAGTAGCCCGCGGCCTCGGCCTGGCGCATGTCCTCGCGCGCGCTCTCGGCCGACCTCAGTGCCGTCACGGTGGCCGACAGGGCCGTGGTCAGGGGGGTGACGAGCTTGCCGAGCTCCTCCCCGACGGTGTCGAAGCGGCCGTGGGCCTTCTCCAGGTCGCCGGCGAGCTCGTCGCACGACTCGCGCAAAGCCTCGGCGTAGTCGCCCTTGAGGGTGTCGTCGCCGTCGGCGATGCGTCGCAGCCGCGCGACCTGGGCCTCGATGGTGGTCGCGACGGAGCTGTAGTGGGTGGCCTCATCGCTGAGGGCCTCGGCGTCCCCGGGGACCGGGTCGCTGCCGAGGTCGAGGGCCGACCAGTCGCTCGGGCGGGCGCTCACGAGTCGGCCGAGGGGTCGGAGGTGTTCTTCTCCAGCTCGCTGGCGAGCTTCTCGTCGGCCTCGCGGAAGGCGTCGAGCGTGGCCCCGATCTTCTCGCCGTTGGCCTGGATCTTCTCGGAGAGCTCCTCGCGGTGGTGCTTCATGTTCGAGGCGAACTCGTGCATCGCGTCACGCAGGCCGTCGTGGCCCCAGACCTCGGCCGTGTCGTCGCGTCGGTCCTCGATGCCGTCGAACTCACTCTTCAGCTGCGCCAGGTCGCGCTCGCTGGCAGTGAGGACGGCGATGTCGACCATCAGGTCACCCATGCTCGTTCCCCCGTCGTGCCTCTCCGTGCCGGTTCCGGCCCCCGTACCTCGCTCCAGGATACCGGCAGGGCGAGCATTTCGGGACCGAAGTCCCGACGGTTCGTGGGGTGGGCCGGAGGCTGGTGGGGCAGGCGCGGTCAGTCGGGCGCGGGCGCGGGAGGAGCGGTCCGGGTCACACCGGCGCTCGCGACCACGATGCACACGACCGCGATCCACTCGCGGAGGCCGAGCCGTTCGGAGAGCACGAGCAGGCCGGCCATCGCGGCGGCCGCGGGCTCCAGGCTCATGAGGATGCCGAACACCCGCGGCGGCATGGTCCGCAGCGCCGCCATCTCGAAGCTGTAGGGGATGACGCTCGACAGCAGTCCGACCAGCGCCCCGACCACGAGCACCCGGGTGCCGAGCAGGTCGGCCCCCCCGATCGCGATCGCGAACGGCGCCAGCACGACCGTGCCGACCAGGCTGGCCACGGCCAGGCCCGACAGTCCGTCCCACCCGCGCCCGACGGCCGCGCTCAGCGGGATGTACGCCGCCCACGCGACCGCGGCGAGCAGCGCGAAGAGGACGCCGCCGACGGTGACGCCACCTCCCCCGAACCCGAGCAGGGCCACGCCGACGGCGGCCAGCCCGACCCAGGCCAGGTCGAGCTTCCTCCGGGAGCCGACCAGCGCGACGGTGAGCGGGCCGAGGAACTCGATGGTGACGGCCAGGCCGAGAGGCATCCGGGCGAAGGACTGGTAGATCGCCCAGTTCATCGTCCCGAGCACCACCCCGAACGTCAGCACCGTCCGCCAGTCCAGCCGGGTGCGTCCACGCAACCGGGGCCGGGCGATGGCCAGCAGGATGATCGAGGACGCCACCAGCCGCAGCCACACGACGGCGGTGGGCTCGAGGACCTCGAAGAGCTGCTTGGAGAACGCCGCGCCGAGCTGGACCGAGGCGATCCCCGCCAGCACCAGCCACACCGGCCGCGACCCGAACGAGCGGCGGTTCGTCGTACGCCGTCCCGAGGCGGGGCCGGAGATGGGTCCCGAGATGGGTCCCGAGGTCGGTGCTGGCGTCACCCGCCGAGGATAGGTGCCGGCTGCCGGTGCCGGTTCGGGGGTGTGGCGCGGGGGCAGAACGGGGAGAGTTGAAGCGACATCCTTTCTCGGACACCACAGGAGCGCGCGTGAACGACACCGCCGGCAGCTACGTGACCGAGGGCCAGGCCTTCGAGCGCGACATGGACTACATCCCCGACCGCATCACGGCCAAGCCCGACCGCTCCCAGGACGCGTTCGAGGAGTCCGAGGTCGAGGTGCCGACCTGGCCGGTCGAGCCGGGCCGCTACCGGCTGGTCGCGGCGAAGGCCTGCCCGTGGGCGAACCGCTCCATCATCGTGCGCAACCTGCTGGGGCTCCAGGACGTCATCTCGATGGGCCTGGCCGGGCCGACCCACGACGCCGACTCCTGGACCTTCGACCTCGACGAGGGCGGCCACGACCCGGTGCTCGGCATCGAGAAGCTGAAGCAGGCCTACGACAACCGCATCCCCGACTACCCCCAGGGCATCACGGTGCCGGCGGTGGTCGAGATCGAGAGCACGCAGGTCGTCACCAACGACTTCCCGCAGATCACCCACGACTTCTTCTTCGAGTGGCGCGACCACCACCGCCTCGACGCGCCGGACCTGTGGCCCGACGCCCTCCGCGACGAGATGGAGGAGGTCATGGAGCGGGTGTTCACCGAGGTCAACAACGGCGTCTACCGCTGTGGCTTCGCCGGCTCGCAGCAGGCGTACGACGAGGCCTACGACCGGCTGTGGACCGCGATGGACTGGCTCGAGGAGCGGCTGACCGATCGCCGCTACCTCATGGGCGACACCCTCACCGAGGCCGACGTCCGGCTGTTCACGACGCTGGCCCGCTTCGACGCCGTCTACTTCTCGCACTTCAAGTGCAACCGCAACCAGCTCAAGGAGATGCCGGCGCTCTGGGGCTACGCCCGCGAGCTCTACCAGATCCCGGAGTTCGGCGAGACCGTCGACTTCGAGCAGATCAAGGCGCACTACTACGTCGTCCAGACCGACATCAACCCCACGACGATCGTCCCGAAGGGCCCGGACCCGGCGGCCTGGCTCGAGCCCCACGGGCGCGGCTGATCCCGCTCCAGTGCCCCGGCTCGCCGTACGCCGTCGGGCCGGCCCTAGAGCCGGTGCAGCGGCGGTGTGACGAGTGGGGCGACCGGCACCCGGGAGCGTTGGACGGGGACCCGTATCGGCAGCCTGGCGCGCCAGAACGTGTCCTCGGCCTCCTGGTCGAAGGGGTAGTCCCAGTACTCCGTGAGCAGCGAGTCGCGGAACCGGAGCACGTGGACGACGGTGCGGACGAAGGCCGGGTCGCCGTGCCGGGCCGTGCCCTCGACCAGCAGGAGGTCCCGGTGGTGGTCCGACAGCACCGACGCGACCGTGAAGCCGGGATGGTCGCCGGGCACGCGTCGTACGGCGTCGATGTAGGTCCGCACGGCGTCACGGCCGAAGTAGCTGCCCGAGAGCGGGTGCGTGCCGGCGACGTGGAAGACGATGTCGGGCGCGCACAGCGCCCACAGCTGGTCGAGATCGGTCGCGACGTCGGCATAGTGCTGGCGCACGGCGCTGCAGCGATGGTCGTGCACGAGCACCTCCGACCGTGTCCCGCACGACGGTGTGCTGGGCAACACGTCCTGTCTAGCCCGCGTCCGGGGTGTGGCGCACGGGACCTAGGGCACCGTGGGCAGGACGGGCTACCCGGAACCTGGCCACCTCCCGGGCGCGGCGTGGCTCAGGTCGACGCGCCGGCTCGGGACGTCGAGCCCGACTCCGCGGTCTCCCCGGCGCGGCCGCTCGCGGGCGAGAAGCGCCGGAGTCGCAGGCTGTTCCCGACCACGAAGAGCGAGCTGGCCGCCATCGCCGCGCCGGCGACCATCGGGTCGAGCAGCCCCAGCGCGGCCAGCGGCAGCGCCGCGACGTTGTAGGCGAAGGCCCAGAACAGGTTGACCTTGATGGTGCTCAGCGTGCGACGCGCGAGCCGCAGGGCGTCGCCGACCAGCAGCAGGTCACCGCGCACCAGCGTGAGGTCGGCGGCCTGGATCGCGACGTCCGAACCGGTCCCCATGGCCAGCCCCAGGTCGGCCTGCGCCAACGCCGCGGCGTCGTTGACGCCGTCGCCGACCATGGCCACGACGCGCCCCTCGTGCTGCAGCCGCTCCACGACGGCGACCTTCTCGGCCGGCAGCACGTCGGCCACGACCTCGTCGATGCCGACGGCGGCAGCGACCTCGCGTGCCACCGTGGCGTTGTCGCCGGTCAGCAGCACCGGACGCAACCCGAGGTCTCGCAGCGCCGTCACGGCCGCGGCGGACGTGGGCTTCACGGTGTCGGCCACCGCAACCATGCCGTGGGCCTGGCCGTCCCAGGCGACGAGGACGGCGGTGTGACCGCGCGACCGGGCGGCGTCGAGGGCGACCGTGAGGTCGGCGGGCACGTCGACACCGCGCTCGTCCAGCAGGGCGGGACGCCCGACGAGGACCTGGTGACCCTCGACGGCGCCCTGGACCCCCAGGCCCTCGACGTTGGCGAAGTCGGTCACCTCGGGAAGCTCGAGGCCCTCGGCGGTGGCGTGCTCGACGACGGCCCGGGCCACCGGGTGCTCGGAGGCGCTCTCGAGGGTGGCGGTGAGTCGGAGCAGCGTCGCCTCGGCAGCGGTTCCGGTGTCGACCGTGACCACGTCGGTGACCGACATCCGACCGGTGGTGACCGTCCCGGTCTTGTCGAGCACGACGGTGTCGACGCGGCGCGTTGCCTCCAGCACCTCGGGTCCGCGGATCAGCATCCCGAGCTGGGCCCCGCGTCCGCTGCCGACCAGGAGAGCGGTCGGCGTGGCCAGCCCCAGGGCGCAGGGGCAGGCGATGATCAGCACGGCGACCGCGGCGGAGAACGCCGCCTCGACCGGCTGACCGGTCAGCAGCCACGCGGCCAGGGTGGCGACCGCGATGACCAGCACCACCGGGACGAACACCGACGAGACCCGGTCGGCCAGCCGCTGCACGTCGGCCTTGCCGGACTGGGCCTGCTCGACCAGCCGCGAGATCTGGGCCAGCTGGGTGTCGGAGCCGACCGCGGTGGCGCGCACGACGAGGCGTCCGCCGCCGTTGACCGTGGCGCCCACGACCTCGTCGCCGACGCTGACGCCGACCGGGACCGACTCCCCGGTCAGCAGGGACAGGTCGAGACTGGAGTGGCCGGACTCGACGACACCGTCGGTGGCGACCTTCTCGCCGGGGCGGACGACGAAGCGGGTGCCGGGGCGCAGCTGGTCGATCGGGACCCGTCGCTCGGTGCCGGGTTCGGGTCCGTCGGGGCCCCCGGATCCGTCGGGCAGCACCGCGACGTCCTTGGCCCCGAGGTCGAGCAGGGCGCGCAGCGCGGCCCCTGCCCGGCGCTTGGCCCGCGACTCGGCGTACCTGCCGGCGAGGAGGAAGGTCGTGACCACCGCCGCGGTCTCGAAGTAGTAGTGCGCGTGCCCGCCGGCGACGAGCGCGACGATCGACCAGAGGTACGCCGCGAGCGTGCCGATCGAGACCAGGGTGTCCATGGTCGAGGCGCCGTGGCGGGCGTTGACGAGGGCGGCGCGGTGGAACGGCAGGCCGGCCCAGAGCACGACCGGGGTGGTGAGGGCGAGCTGCCACCAGCCCTCGCCGGGCACGTCGACGCCGGGCGCCATGGCCAGCACCGTCACCGGGACGGTGAGGGCGGCTGCGACCAGGACGCGGCGTCGGAGGTCCTCGGTGCGGAGGTCGGCCGCGACGTCCTTCGGCCCGCCGGCGGCTTCCTCGACCCGCGGCGTGGCGGCGTATCCGGCCTGCTCGACGGTGCGCAGCAGGTCCTCGACGCGGACGAGCCCCGGGTGCTGGACGCTGGCCTTCTCGGTCGCGTAGTTGACGGTGGCGGTGACCCCGTCGAGCTTGTTGAGCTTGCGCTCGATCCGGTTCGCGCAGGAGGCGCAGGTCATCCCGGTGATGTCGAGGTCCGTCGTGACGCCGGGCGTCGGGTCACCGGCGCGGGGCGGTTCGCCGGGGGTGGTCGTGGGGTCGGGGGTGCGGGTGCTCGGCGTGCTCGTCATGGGGGCCGTCCTCTGGGGCGCCGGCTCAGGCCAGCGCGTAGCCGGCCTCCTCGACGGCGCCGCGGATCGCGGCGTCGTCGACGGGGGAGGCCGGGTCGGTGGGGGTGACTGTCAGGGTGCCGGAGGCCAGGTCGACGTCGACGGCCGTGACGCCGGGGACCTCGGAGACCTCCTCGGTGACGGAGGCGACGCAGTGGCCGCAGGTCATGCCGGTGACGGTGAAGGTCTGGGTGGTCATGAGGTTCTCCTCGCAGTTCGGGTGGTCGGGGCGCGGACCGACGCGGGGTCGGCGCGCGGGGTCAGGAGCGGACGAGCCGGGCGATGGCCTCGTTGGCCTCGCGCAGCTTGGCTTCGGCCTCGGGGCCGCCGGAGCGGACGGCGTCGGCGACGCAGTGCTCGACGTGCTCCTCGAGCAGGCCGAGGGCGACGGCCTGGAGCGCCTTCGTCATCGCCGAGACCTGCGTGAGGATGTCGATGCAGTAGGTCTCCTCCTCGACCATCCGCTGCAGGCCGCGGGCCTGCCCCTCGATGCGACGCAATCGCTTGAGGTAGGCGTCCTTGCTCTGGAGGTACCCGGGGTGCACGTGCTCGCTCATGCCTCCCATCATACCCCCCCAGGGTAAATCGGGCACGCTCCCGTCGTTCAGGGGCGCGCACGGCGGGAGCGCCAGCGCACGACCTCCTCCTCGACGTCGCGGGGACGGGTGATCACGGGCGGGTCGCCCCAGGTCGAGTAGAGCGCTCGGCGTACGGCGGCGTTGAACTCGGCGACCGCGTCGCGGACCTGCTTCTCGGTGTTGAACCGGTCGAGCACGCCGTCCAGGGCCGCGTCGTCCTTGCGGATCTGGAGGGCGGCCGGCAGCACACCCGTGATGTTCTCGCGCTCGACCAGCTGCTTGACGAACCAGTCGGGGTCGTCGGTGTTGCGCAGCTTCAGCGGCTTGCCGTAGCCGGGCAGGTCGTCGAAGTCGCCGCGTGCCATCGCCTGCTGCACCTGGAGGTCCACCCAGGAGGCCTGGTTGCGGATCCGCTCCTCGGCCACGGCCTTGTCGCTCTTCTCGCGGCGGCGCAGCCGCCAGGACGTACGGCGATCCTCGTCCGGCTCGGTCTCAGGCCGCCTCGGGTCCGGCGATCCCGCCGGGTCGTGGGTCGAAGGCATCGTCATCACCTCGGCCTCCACGGTAGTCACCACCCCCAGGGGTGGTGAGGGTCCGGCCCTCGCCGATCTTCACCGTGACCACGCCGGCCAGGACGAGGAGGCCGCCGAGCAGCTGCACGGCTCCGGGCAGCTCGCCGAGCAGCAGCCAGGCGAACCCGACCCCCGCGACGACCTCGAGCAGCGCGACGAACGAGGCCAGGCGCGAACCCAGGCGCCGCGTGGCGGCCACGCCGGTGGCGTAGGACACCGCGGCGGTGAAGACGCCGAGAAGCGCGAGGGGGACCCACCACGTCACGACCTCGCCCACGAGCACGACGTCGCCGGTGGTGGCTCGCATCGGCATGAGCCCGGTGGCCCCGAGGAGCCCCAGGCCGGCGCTGCCGGCCAGCAGGCCGCCCGCGGCCAGGGTGATCGGCGGCAGCGCGGTGTCGCTGTCCGCCGAGAGCAGGAAGTAGCCCGAGACGCCCACCATCGCGGCCAGCGCCCACAGCACGCCGGGCAGGCTCAGGTCGGCCCCGGACACGAGGTCGAGGACGAGCACCAGGCCCACGGCGGCGACCGCGGCCCCGACCAGCGTCGTCCGTGAAGGGCGTTCGCCGTGGCGCAGCCACAGCCACACGACGATGGCCGCGGGAGCGGTGTACTCGATGAGCAGCGCGGGCCCGACCTGCATGGTCTGCACGGCCGAGAAGAAGGAGAACTGCGCGACCATCACGCCGAGGAATCCGAAGGCGCCGATGCGCCCCAGGTTGGCGCGCACGAGGTGCCAGCGACCGTCCAGCGCGCGGAGCCCGAGCGGGAGGAGCAGCAGTGCGCCGAGTCCGACGCGGACCAGCACGAGCGCCCCCGGGCTCCAGCCCTGCTCGAGCGAGCCGCGAGCCAGCCCGCCGGAGAGTCCGAACGCCGCGGCCGAGACCACGGCGAACGTCAGCCCCACCCGCGTACGGCGAGCGCGGGCGAGCTCGGCGATCACCGCGGGGCTGTCATGGGTCACCGGGGTCATAGAACATGACACTAAGGGGATCCGATGTAAGGTGTCAACGTGGTATTCGCTCATGACACCGAGATGGCGCTGCAGGCGGCCGCCTGGTTGGCCAACTCCGCCGAGGAGCCCGACACCCTGACGTCCCTCGACGAGCTGCAGGCCCACCTCGTCGAGTTCGACTACTCGGTGCCCCGGGCGGCCACCCCCGCCGACCTGCAGGAGGTCCGCGACCTGCGACCCCGGCTGCGCGCGATGCTCACCGCCGGGCGTGACGACGCCGCGGCCCTGGTCAACGAGACGCTGCGACAGGCGCACGCCTGCCCGCGTCTGGTGCGTCACGACCCGGTCGACTGGCACCTGCACGCGGTCTCCGACGACGAACCGTTGGCGACCCGTGTCGCCGTCGACACCGCCATGGCGCTGGTCGACGTGGTCCGGGCCGACGAGATGTCACGGCTCTCCGTCTGCGACCTCGACGACTGCGCCGGCGTCGTCGTCGACCTCACCCGCAACCGGTCGCGGCGCTTCTGCTCGACCGGCTGCGGCAACCGGGCCGCCGTGGCGGCCTACCGCGAGCGTCAGCGCTCGATGCCCGACATGTCCGGGTAGCGCTCACCCGCAACGGCGTCACGTGGCACCGCCTGCTCGATCGCGGCCAGGTCGTCGGCGGAGAGCTGCACGCCGGCCGCGCCGACGTTCTCCTCCAGGTAGCGGACCCGCTTCGTGCCGGGGATCGGTGCGATGTCGTCGCCCTGCGCCAGCACCCACGCCAGCGCCAGCTGGCCGGACGTGCAGCCCTTCGACGCCGCGATCTCCTCGAACGCCGCCACCAGCTGCCGGTTGGTCTCGAGCGCCTCGCCCTGGAAGCGGGGGAACCGTCCGCCGCGGGAGTCGTCGGGGTCGGCGAGCACCCGGTCGATGGCGCCCGAGAGCATGCCGCGTCCCAGGGGCGAGTAGGGCACGAGCCCGATCCCGAGCTCGCGCAGCACCGGCAGGATCTCGTCCTCGAGCCCGCGCGTGACCAGGGAGTACTCGCTCTGCAGCGCGGTGATCGGGTGGGTGGCGTGAGCCCGGCGGATGGTGTCGGCCGCGGCCTCGGAGAGCCCGAGGTGGCGCACCTTGCCCGCCGCCACCAGCTCGCCCATCGCGCCGACGGTCTCCTCGATCGGCACCGAGGTGTCGACGCGGTGCTGGTAGTAGAGGTCGATGTGGTCGACGCCGAGCCGCTGCAGCGAGGCGTCGCACGCGGAGCGCACGTAGTCGGGCTTGCCGTTGACCCCCACCCGGGTGCCGTCCTCGAGGCGCTCGTTGCCGAACTTCGTGGCCAGCTGCACCTCGTCACGCCGGCCGGCGATCGCACGCCCGACCAGCTTTTCGTTCGTGAACGGCCCGTACATGTCGGCGGTGTCGAGGAACGTCACGCCCAGGTCGAGCGCCCGGCCGATGGTCGCCAGCGCTTCGTCCTCGTTGGCAGAGCCGTAGAACTCCGACATCCCCATGCAGCCCAGCCCGAGCGCAGAGACCTCCAGCGCCTGCTCGCCGCGACCGATGGTGCGTCGCCCGACCGTGGCCGGGCCCGTGCTCGTGTCGTCAGTCATGCCCTACTCCTACCCGACAGGTGGGAGGAGTACGCCGACGGTGGCTGGGAGCCGTGCCCTGCTCGTCGTACCGCGGACCCGTGCGGGTCAGGCGCGCCGGTTGGCCGCACGCTGGAGGAGCCCCGCCACCACGGCCACGACGAGGGCGACCCCGCCGGCGATCGACGACTGCAGCCACAGGCCCTCGGTGACGACGTCCCAGACCGCGCCGGCCAGCTCCTCGCGCTCGGAGATGCCGGCGAACAGCTGCCGCCCGAAGACCACGCCCAGCAGCACCAACCCGGCGCCGATGGCGGTCGCGACGCCCATGACCGCGACGGCGTACCAGCGGCGGGCGGCGACCGCGATCCCGAGCAGCACCGCGACGACCCAGGCGACCGGGAGCACCCACCCGAGCCGGTCGAGCCGCTCGTAGGCGGTGCGTGCCTGCTCGAGCTGCTCCGCCTCGGCCACCGGCACCGAGGCGGGGATCTCGGGCAACCGGCCGGCTCCGGGCAGGCCTCGGTCCTCCAGCACCTGGACGACGGCGCCGGTCACCGGGGTGAGGTCGAGCCTGACACGGCCCAGCTCGTCGACGTTCGCGGCACGCTCTCCCTCGAGCACGGCGACCAGGTCACGGTGCACGCCCCGGTTGGCGTCGCGCCAGACCTCGGCGAAGCCCGGGCCGCTGATGACGGTGAGGGCGGCTCGGCGCACCAGCGGTCGCGACTGCTCGGCGGCCGGCAGCCGGCCCTCGATCGCGGTCGTGACCTGCGTGGCCACCAGCCGCTGCACGTCGGGGTCGTCGGCCAGCGGACCGACGGTGTCGACGTAGGCCGAGGTGTCGGTGACGCTGCTCGAGGCCCAGACGCCGACGAGCGCCCCCGGCGTCAGGACGAGCGCGACCACGGAGGCGATGACCAGCAGCAGGAAGGAACGCACGGGGTCAGTGTCTCCTGAGGATCACACGGCGCGAACGTGGAGTCGCAGGCGCTCAGCGCTCGGCGTCGGCCTTGATCCTGCCGAGCGTTTCCGCGATGCCGGAGGCGAGCTCGGAGGCGAAGGTCTCGCTGCCGCCGAGCACGGTCTTCGTCAGGCGGACCGAGACGTCGGAGATGCCGTCGGGGGCCTCGCGCCTGCCGGTCAGCTGGGTGCCTCCGGTGGCGGTGGGCTCGAGGGTGTAGCTCCAGATCGTCCAGTTCTCCTTGACCCGGAAGGCGATCTCCTTCTCGGGCGTGAAGCGGACGACCATCGACTGGGTAGGCCAGAACAGCAGGCCGCGGCGGTTGATGTTGACCATCTTGCTGCCCTGGGTGACCTCACCACCGCCGCGCACGAACGTCTTGACGCACTGCGGGCTCCACCGCGCCATGTTGCGCAGGTCGGAGACCAGCGCCCAGACCTCTGCCGGGGGTGCGTCGATCTCGGTGGTGGCTTCGATCGGGGCGACGTCCTGCATCGGCACGGGGTACTCCTGGGGTCGGGGGGGAAGTCTCGGAACGTCCTAATCTGACACGTCCCGTGGCTGGTTCCCACCGAACGTGCGCAACGGCACAGGGTCACAGGGTCACAGGGTCACAGAGTCACAGAGTCACAGGGTGTCAGTCGCGCCGGGCCACGGAGTAGCGGACCTGCTGGCCGAGCTCGACCGTGCCGTCGACGTCGCGGGAGTCGTTCATCATGTGGGCCGCCTCGTCGTAGATCCCCTGCCGCTCCTCAGGGGGCACCGAGTCCCAGATCGCGCGCTGCCCGGTGCCCAGAGAGAACGCCAGCCACTGCTCGGCACCGTCGACGCGGAAGGTCAGCTCCTCGACGTGCGTCTCCACCGCCGTCGCGCCCGCCGAGCGCAGCAGCGCCTCGAACCGGTCGTCGGTCGCGAACGGGCTGTCGGGCCCCACGACGCGTGGGTCGCGCAGGCGGGGAGGCAGGTAGGGCTTGAAGAGCGCGTCGACGTGGCGCCACAGGTCGTTCTGCGGCCCGAACGTCGTCAGCCCCAGACGCCCTCCCGGTGCCAGCAGGTCCAGCCACCGGCCGGCCACCGCGACCGGCTCGGGCAGGAAGAACAGCACGAGGGAGGCCGTCACCACGTCGTACGTCGCCCCGCCCACGTCGGGGTGCGCGGCGTCGCCCTTGAGCACCTCGGCCGTCGGCACCGCCGCCCGGGTGTGCTCGACCATGGCCGCGCTGAGGTCCAGCGCGGTGACCGAGCCGCCGGGTGCGACTACCTCGGCCAGCAGCGAGGTGACGGCACCGCGGCCGCACCCCAGGTCGAGCGCCCGCTCGCCGGCGCCCGGATCGACCAGCTCGACGAGCCGCCGGGCGATCGGGTCGAAGAAGCGGACGCCGGACTGGTCGTAGTCGTCGGCGACCTCGTCGAAGAGCGCCTCCGGACCGGGGGGAAGCGGGGGCAGCTCGGTGAGGTCCATCCGGCGAGTCTCCACCTTCGTGCGGGAAACCGTCACCTGGTGGTGACCTGCACCGGCGTCGCGATGGACGAGGAGTGGTTCGCGCCACCGGGCCTGGCAGCCGCACTCGGCGCTGCACCCAGCACGGAGGTCCACGTCCCGCTGCGCTTTGACGTGATCGACCTCGCCGCCGAGCGCTCTTTGGGAGGATGCACCTGTCACGTGCTCCACCCCGGGGGCCGGTCCTCCGACGCGATCCCGGTGAACGCCTCGGAGGCGGAGTCGCGCCGGGTCAGCCGTTTCGACGAGGCCGAGGCCGACCTGGGCGCACGCGGCGCGCAGAGCCTCGCGGCGTCGTACCCGCGGCTGACCGACAGCGAGGCGCTCTTCACCGAGCACCGCGACGAGCTGGCCGCGCTGGCCGAGCGGCTGCAGACGCGGCTGCGGCTCGTGGCCGACGGGCTCGCCGAGGTCTTCTTCTCCCCTCCGCTGGCGCCCCGCCGGATGGGCTCCGGCTTCGCGGTCGGGCCGCAGAACCAGGTGCCGGGCCACGAGGGGGCGACGACGTGACGCGGCGCTACGCGATCGACCACCGCACGACGTACTCCTACGACGACGACGTCACCGACAGCTACGGCATGGTGCTGTCCCGCCCGCGCGACCTCGTCGACCAGCGGGTGCTCGAGCACGAGCTGTGGACCGACCCCGGCCACGCCGACCTCGGGGTCCACGAGGACGCGGAGGGCAACAGCGCGACGTACTTCCACGTGACCGAGCCGCACCGCCGCCTGACCGTGGGGGCGCGCAGCCTCGTCGAGTGCTCGGCCACCGGCGCGCCTCCCGACGACCCGCCGACCTGGGAGCAGTGCCGGCCCGGGCTGCGGCGTGATCTGCCCGAGGCGCGCCACCCACGCCTGGCTGGCCTGCTGGCTGCCCGGGCCGCGGGGGCGTCGACGTGGCTGGCGGTCGACCCCACGAACGACTGCGTCGTGGCCGACCGGCACGTGACCGTGGCGTGGGGGCGCGACTACGGAGACGTGCCCCCGGTCAAGGGCGTGATCTTCACCGAGGCCACCACCTCGACGATGAGCGTCACCGTCGACGTCGCCCCCTCCTGACCCACCCCACCCTCGCGGACGTCATGGGAACTGGCTGCTCGGACGACCGATCCGTATGACGTCCGGCGAGGGTGCCGCGGGACCTGAGCCACTTGTGAGCGTCGGGACGTCCCGCCGATGCTGGCACGATGTCGAAACCCGCGATCCTGGCCGTGGACGACGACGCCGGGGTCTCCCGCGCCATCGCCCGCGACCTGCGTGCGCGCTACGGCGCCGACTACCAGGTCATCCGGGCCACGTCGGGGTCGGAGGCGCTCGACACGATGGGACAGCTGGCGCTGCGTGACCGGCCCGTGGCCCTGGTGGTCTCCGACCAGCGGATGCCGCAGATGACCGGCATCGAGATGCTCGAGCAGGTCCGGCGCGACACCTCGGGCACGAAGCTGCTGCTGCTGACGGCGTACGCCGACACCGACGTGGCGATCAAGGCGATCAACGAGATCGCGTTGGACTACTACCTGTTCAAACCCTGGGACCCGCCGGCCGAGCGTCTCTACCCGGTGGTCGACGACCTGCTGGAGGACTGGCGCCAGGAGAACCCCGACGTCTCGTCGCAGCTGCGCGTGCTGGGCCATCGCTGGTCCGAGCGCAGCTACGAGGTGAAGACGTTCCTGACGCGGAACCACGTGCCCTACCGCTGGATCGACGTCGAGCGCGACGAGGACGCCGCCCATCTGGCAGGGCTCGCCGGGGCGGGCCCCGACGACCTCCCGCTGGTGCTGGTGCCCGACGGTGGGGCTCTCAGGTCGCCGAGCCACGCCGACCTGGCCGACGCCCTCGGTCTGCGCACGCGGGCCGAGCAGCCGCTCTACGACCTGTGCATCGTGGGTGGTGGCCCGGCGGGTCTCGCCGCGGCCGTCTACGCAGCGTCCGAAGGACTGCGCACCGTCGTCGTCGAGCGGGACGCCCCCGGCGGTCAAGCGGGCCAGAGCGCCTCGATCGAGAACTACCTCGGCTTCCCCAAGGGCGTCTCCGGAGCCGACCTCACCCACCGCGCCGTCGCGCAGGCCGCCCGGTTCGGCGCCGAGACGGTGCTGACCCACGGGGTCGTCGGGTTCGAGACCCGCGGGCCGGTGCGGGCGGTGCTGCTCGACGGCGGCGGCGAGATCGAGGCACGTGCGGTGCTGGTCGCCACCGGCGTCTCCTACCGACGCCTCGAGGCTCCCGGGATCGACGACATCGGCGCGCGGGGCGTCTACTACGGCGCGACGGCCAGTGAGGCGGCGCAGACCGAGGGGGAGGTCGTGTACGTCGTGGGGGCGGCCAACTCCGCCGGGCAGGCGGTGCTGAACTTCGCCCGCTATGCCCGACGCGTGGTCATGCTGGTCCGGGCAGGACGGCTCGAGGACACCATGTCGCAGTACCTCGTCTCTCGGATCCAGGCCGCGGAGAACGTCGAGGTGCGCTTCCGCACCGAGGTGGCGGCCGCGTCGGGCACCGACCACCTGGAGGCTCTGACCCTGCGCAGCCGCGACGACGGCAGCACGCAGGAGGTCGCCACCAGCTGGCTGTTCGTGTTCATCGGCGCCTCGCCCCGGACCGACTGGCTCGGGGACAGCGTCGTCCGGGACGGCAAGGGCTTCGTCGTCACCGGCCAGGACCTGCTGCTCGCCGGCAGGGACCACGCCTGGGCGCCGGCCCGCCCGCCGTACGCCCTGGAGACGAGCGTGCCCGGCGTCTTCGCCGCGGGCGACGTCCGCCTCGACTCGATGAAGCGGGTGGCCTCGGCCGTCGGGGAGGGCGCCATGTCGGTGTACCTCGTCCACCGCTACCTGGCGACGACATGACGCCCCTCGCCGACCTGCGGGCACTGGCGCTTTTCGAGGGGTTGACCGACGAGCAGCTGGGGGAGCTGGCCGGGTTGGCCGACGAGCGACGGCTGGAGGTCGGGGACGTGCTGTTCTCCGAGGCGCAGCCGGCCGACGACTGGTGGGTGCTGCTCGAGGGCAGCATCGCGCTGGTGCGCCAGGTGGGCGGGGAGGAGTCCACGCTCGGGGCGATGACGGACCCGGGTCAGTGGGCGGGAGGGTTCCGCGCCTGGGACGAGCACGGCGTCTACTTCGCCACCGGCCGGGCGGCGACCTCCGCACGGGTGCTGCGCCTGGCGGCGGCGGACCTGAAGCGCTGCGCCGACGCCTGGTTCCCCTTCGGCGTGCACTTCATCAAGGGTCTGGTCAGCACGGTGCGCCGCATCGAGTCCGCCGCGCGTCAGCGGGAGGCCTTGGTCGCGCTGGGCACGCTCGCCGCCGGGCTCGCCCACGAGCTCAACAACCCCGCCTCGGCCGCCACCCGCGCGGTCGATGCGCTGGGGGAGACCTCCGACGCCCTGCTGGGCTCGCTGCGCCAACTCGCCGAGGACGCGATCACCGCGGAGCAGTTCGTGCGGCTCGACCACCTCCGACGTGAGGCGGTCCCTCTGGCGGCGGGTGTGGACGCGCTGGCGACGGCCGACGCCGAGGACGCGCTGTCCGACTGGCTCGTCGAGCGGGGAGTCGACCGGGACTGGATCCTCGCGCCCACGCTCGCCGCGGCCGGGGTCGACGTCAGTTGGTGCGGACGGGTCGAGCAGGTGCTGGGACGCGAAGCGCTTGCCCCGGGGCTGGAGTGGCTGGCGAACTCCTTCCTGGTCAGCGGGCTGCTCGCCGAGGTCAAGGACTCCACCCGCCGGATCTCCGACCTCGTCGCGGCGGTGCGGTCCTACTCCCAGCTCGACCGGGCCGCGGTGCAGGAGACCGACGTGACCGAGGGGCTGGACAGCACGCTGGTGATGCTCGCGCACAAGCTGGAGCACGTCGCGGTCGTGCGGGAGTACGCCGCCGACCTGCCCGTCATCGAGGCCATCCCGGGCGAGCTGAACCAGGTGTGGACCAACCTCGTCGACAATGCCGTGGACGCGATGGGAGGTGTCGGCACGCTGACCGTCGCGGCGTACGTCGACGAGCTGGGGAAGGTCGCGGTCGAGGTGGTCGACACCGGTCCAGGGATGCCGGTCGAGGTCCGGACGCGAGCCTTCGAGCCGTTCTTCACCACCAAGGACGTCGGCCAGGGCACCGGGCTGGGTCTCGACATCTCGCGCCGGATCGTGGTCGAGCGGCACGCGGGCGACATCGTCATCGCGTCCGAGCCGGGCCGGACCGTGGTGCGGGTGACGCTGCCGGTGCGGGGGGCGCGGGGCTGACAGCCACCCGCACCGAGCGCGACATGCTGCTGCTGGGCAACACGTTCATCCCCTGCGTCAACCTCGACCTCAACGGCTGCAGCTGGATCCCCGACGTCGCCGGCGAGCAGTGCTTCGCCTGCTCGCTCACCCGGACCCGTCCGGCCGACGACGACCTCGAGGGGCTGCCGCAGTACTACCGCGCCGAGCAGGCCAAGCGTCGCCTGGTCTACGAGCTCGACGGGCTCGGGCTGCCGCTGGTGCCGCGCGACGAGACGACCGGGAAGGGCATCACCTTCGACCTGCTCTCGAGCGTCGAGGAGAACGTCGTCACCGGTCACGCCGACGGCGTCATCACCCTCGACCTCGCCGAGGGCGACACCGTCCACCGCGAGAAGGTCAAGGAGAGCCTCGGCGAGGCCTACCGGACCCTGCTGGGCCACTTCCGCCACGAGATCGGCCACTACCACTGGCAGGTCCTGGTCGACGACCGCGACGGCAACGAGGCGTGCCGTGAGGTGTTCGGCGACGAGACCTTCGCGCACGTCCTGCACATCGCCGACGCCCTCGACACCGCGCACGCCTTCGGTCTGACCGTCGACCCCATGGTCGCCGTACGCCGGTTCTCCGACGTCGTGGTCGGCACCTGGATGCCGTTGGCCATCGCGCTGAACCAGCTCAACCGTTCCCTGGGCGAGGGCGATCTCTACCCGTTCGTGCTGGCGCCGGCGGTCATCGACAAGCTGGAGTGGGTCAACGCCCTGGTGCGGGGGGCCGGATCTCCGCCGTGAGCTCGGAGGTGGCCTCGGTGAGCGCGCCCAGCGCGCGGTCGATCGTGGCCACCTCGTCGTCGCTGAAGTCGGCCAGCGCCTCGCGCATGCGCTGAGCCAGCGGCTGGAAGAACTCCCCCGACAGGGTGCGCGCCTCCTCGCTGAGCGTGACGAAGGTGCGGCGCCGGTCGGTCGGGTCGAGACGGCGTACGACGTGGCCGGCGCGCTGCAGCCGGTCCAGCGAGGCCGACGTGGCCGCGGGGCTGAGGTGGAGCGAGGCCGAGAGCCGCGTCGGGGTGAGTGGGCTGCCCGCCACCTCGGCCTCCCAGAGGTGGCCGAGCGCGTCGAGGTCGGTGCGGTGCATGGTGTGGCGCCGCGCGAAGACGTCGACGAACTGGTCGAGCTCGATCTGGAGACGACGGAGGCGCTCGACGACGGAAGTGCGGTCGTCGAGGGGAAAGGGACGGTGGGCCGGGAGGTCAGGGCTGGTGTGTCGCTCCACGGATCACCCCTTCGTCTATATTTCGACTGTCGAAGCAATATACCCTTTGATCGTCGAAGTAAATTGACCATCGACAACCGACCGACCCTGCGGAGGATCGATGTCCCGCCTTCTCGGCGCCAGCCTACGGCGCCGGCGCGCCTGGATCGTGCCTGTTCTCGGACTGCTCCTGGCTCTCGTTGCGATCCTCGGGCTGGGGGAGGCCGAGCGGGAACAGACCCCGACCGACGCGCTGCCCGACGGCTACGCGAGCACCCAGGTCACGGCGGCTCTGGAGGCGTTCCCCCAGGGGGACGACAGCGTCGCGATCGTGCTGTTCGCCGCGGACTCGGCGCTGAGCCAGTCGCAGCTGGCCGCGGCCCAGGACCTCTTCGCACAGGTCGCGGAGGACTTCGCCGATCGGTCGGCGGGCGCCGAGTCCGCGGCCGGCGCAGGCTCGGACCCGAGTGCGGGCCAGGGTGGCGGGCAGAGCGACGGGCAGAGCGGCAGTTCGGGAGCGCCGGCGGGGGCGGGTGACCCGACCAGCGCAGTCGTGCCCAGCGAGGACGGCACGGCGGCGATCGGGATCATCCCCGTCCAGGGGGCGGGCGCGACCGAGATCGCTGCATCCGTCGGCGACCTGCGTGACGCCCTGGATGCCGACGTCCCGGACGGCGTCACGGCCCAGGTCACCGGGCCGGCGGCCATCCAGGCCGACCTGGCTGCGGTCTTCGAGGGCGCCGACTTCCGGCTCCTCGGCGCGACCGCGCTGGTGGTGGCGATCCTGCTGATCCTGACCTACCGGAGCCCGGTGCTGTGGATCGTGCCCCTCGTTGTGATCGGCCTGGCCGACCGGGCCGCCGCCGTCCTGGCCACCCAGGTCCTCGACTTCTTCAGCGTGGCCTGGGACGAGTCGACGGTGGGCATCTTGTCGGTGCTGGTGTTCGGCGCCGGCACCGACTACGCCCTGCTGCTGATCTCCCGCTACCGCGACGAGCTGCGACGTGTCGACGACCGCTACGCCGCGATGCGGACCACGGTGCGTCGTACCGTCGAGCCGGTCCTGGCCAGCGCCACCACGGTCGTCGTCGGCCTGCTGATCCTGCTGCTCTCGGTGTTCCCGACCACGCGCGGGCTCGGGCTGGCCTGCGCGGTGGGCGTGGTGATCGCGGCCTTTGCGGCGCTGGTCGTGCTGCCGTTCACGCTGGTGCTCTTCGGGCGCTGGGTGTTCTGGCCGCGCGTGCCGCACGTCGGGGAGCCGGCGCTGGTCGACACCCGCTCGCTGTGGCGCCGGGTCGGCGACCAGGTCTCGCGACGGCCGGTCCTGCTGGCGAGCGTGACCACCGCCGTCCTCGTCGTGATGTCGCTGGGGGCGCTGCGGATCGAGACCGGGCTGTCGGAGGCCGACCAGTTCCTGGAGACCCCGGAGGCGATCACGGCCGCTGAGCGGCTGGCCGAGTCCTACCCGGCCGGGAGCTCCGACCCCACGGTCGTGCTGACCGAGCGGGCGCCGCAACCGGTGGCGGTCGAGCTCGAGACGGTCGAGGGCGTGGACTCGGTCCGGCCCGGTGGGTCGGCCGACGGCGTCAACCGGCTCGACGTCGTGCTCACGGCCGAGCCCGGCAGCGAGGAGGCCGGCGCCACCGTGGAGGCCCTGCGATCCGAGCTGGGGGACGACGGCCTGGTCGGTGGCACCGAGGCCGAGCGTGTCGACCAGCAGGCCGCCTCCGAGCGCGACCGTCTGCTGCTCATCCCGCTGATCCTCGGCCTGGTCCTGGCGGCACTGGGTGCGCTGCTGCGCTCGGTCGTGGCGCCGGTGATCCTGGTGGCGAGCGTCGTGGGCACCTACTTCGCCGCGCTCGGCGCCTCCTGGGTGCTGTTCACCCAGGTGCTCGGCTTCGAACGGCTCGACGTGGGGGTGCCCCTGCTGGCGTTCCTGTTCCTGGTCGCGCTGGGCGTCGACTACAACATCTTCCTGGTGACCCGGGCCGGCGAGGAGGCGCGCGAGCACGGCGCCCGGACGGGCATGTTGCGAGCCCTCACCGCGACCGGTGGCGTCATCACCAGCGCCGGCATCGTGCTGGCCGCGGTGTTCGCGGTCCTGGGTGTGCTGCCGCTGGTGGTGCTGGCCCAGCTGGGCACCATCATCTGCGTCGGGGTGCTGCTGGACACGTTGGTGGTGCGGACCGTGCTGGTGCCGGCGGTCGCCGTACTGCTGGGAGACCGGTTCTGGTGGCCCCGGAACGTGTCGGCCCGCACCTCGCAGCCTGAGGTCGAGCGCGTCGGAGCCGGAGCGTCCTAGACACGTTGTGTGGTGGTTCTGCGGGCCCATGACCTGCAGATCCACCACACAGAGCCGGCGCACCCCACGGGCCGGCGCCCACACAACACCGTCCGGTGCGCGGGGGTCTCAGGCAGCGGTCGCGGCGACCGCGCGCCGGAGCACCAGCGGCGCCTCGCACCCCGGACGACACGCCCGCACCTCGCCGCCCCACCCGCGCTTCACCAGGACGGCACCCAGCAGCCCGGCCGTGCGGCACGGTCGCCCGCGGCACTGGCCCCATCCGAGCCGCACGGTCTCGGTGGCGTGGTGCAGGAGCGTCACGAGGTCCCGGTCGAGGTCGCGGTCGCGCTGTCGCGCGGTGTCGTGGAACTGGCGTCCGTCCAGCTCGACGGCGAGCAGCCTGTCGCACAGTGTGTAGAGGGCGTCTCGGTAGGCGGTGCCCGCCACGGTGAGGTCGCGGTCCTGACGTCGAGCGGCGGGCAGACCGTGGGCCCGCTCGACCCTCAGCAGGAAGGAGCGCTCGAGGGCAGAGGTCGCACCCGCCGCGGCGTCTCCGAGGATGTCGCCGAGCAGCGCCCGGTGCGGCAGCCTGATCCTGGAATCCAGGGTGGCCAGCAGCCGGGGGGCAGTGGTTCGGCGCGTCTGCAGGATCCGACCCAGCTCGGCCACGACCTCGTCCTCGTCGTCGCAGGCCGACACGACGTCGATGGCCGCCTCGTCGTAACGCATCCGCGGTGGTGATCCCGGCTGGCTGCGCTCACGGACGTGCTCGTTGCGGTGGACGAGGATCCCCGGCACCCGCAGGAGACGGCGGTCCCGGGGCACGGCGATGTGGATCGGCTCGGTGCGATGCGACGAGGAGGCCCCCTCGACCACGCCCAACGCCGAGCCGTGGCTCAGGACCGCCGGCCATCCCCAGAGGACCGCTCCCCACGCGCGCTGGTCCCACGACGGTTCACCGGTGTGGTCGACGTACACGCGGGGGAAGAGCGGCGCGAGCTCGCGGCGCCGGCAGAGGCGGTCGATGTTCTCGCGGGTCAAGCCGGCCGCGAGCGCCTGTCGTCTCGACACGACACCGTCCTGCGCCAGGAGCAGCGGGAGCAGTCGGTCGTCCATGACGGCACCCTGCACGAGCCGGAGGGGGCGAGTCGGCCTGGGAGGACGATCTGTGGAGAACGGCAGCACGTCTTGTGTGGTGGTTCTGCAGGCCCATGACCTGCAGATGCACCACACAAGCCGTCTCGCTGTCGGTTTCACCAGGGACCCGGTGAAATTCCACCACTCGTGGGGCCACTGGGGTGGCCGGGACGCGAAGCGACCCCGCCCTGCAGGGGGACGGGGCCGCGTTCGGGGACGCCGAGGCGTCGGAGGGTCGTGCGGGAACCTCAGCCGAGGGCGTTGGCCGCGGCCACGACGTCGACCAGGCCGGTGCCCTTGTCGAACGAGGTGGTGTAGCCGCCGGCGTTCTCGTAGGGAGCGCCGAACGAGTACTTGTGCGCCGTCGACTTCAGGGCGTCCTCGATCTGGGCCGGGGTCGCGTCGGGCGAGTCCTCGAACAGCTGGGCCACGATGCCGGCGATGTGCGGAGCGGCCATCGACGTACCGCTGATGGTGTTGTAGTTGCCGCCGTCGACCGGGTCGAGACCGGTGGTGCAGATCGGCAGGTAGATGCGGCACGACGAGGTGATGGTGTCGCCGGGGGCCGAGATGTCCGGGTAGGTCTGGGCCTGACCGGACCGACCGCGCGAGGAGAACTCCGAGAGCTCGCCGTCGCGGGTGCCGGTCTCCAGGTCGTTGTACGACGCCGCGGAGATGATGCCGGGGGTCGGGTCCTGCCCGGGCGGGTTGGTCAGCGACTCGGATCCGTCGCCACCGTCGTTGCCGGCGGCCCACACGGTCACGACACCCTCGTCGGCCAGCGCACGCTGGAGCTTCACCGTGGCGGAGTTCGGGTCGAACGCGCCGCCGCCCGAGGGACCGTAGGAGTTGTTGGTGACCTTGATCGGGGGGCACTCCGCGGCGGAGACGCCCTCGCCGCAGGGCGCGTCGTGGTTCTCGAGCACCCAGTTGAGGGCGGCGTCGGCGCCGACGATGAACAGGACCGCGCCGGTGGAGAGCGAGACGAGGTTGGCGCCGGGAGCAGCGCCGTGCAGCGGCTGGCCGCCGGCGGTGACCTCGCGGCCGGCCACGATGCCGCTCACGTGGGTGCCGTGACCGCCGGCCGACAGGGTGTCGGTGTCGAGCGGACCGGCGTCGATGACCTGGCAGGCCACCTCGAACGGGTCGCAGGCGACCTTCTTGTTGGCCACGACGGCGCTGGAGCCGTCGGCCTCGGCGAAGTAGGGGTGGTTGGGGTCGACGCCGGAGTCGATGACGCCCACGCTGACGCCCGAGCCGTCCAGGCGCGAGCCGTCGACGCCGGTCAGGGTGTCAAGCGCTTCCTGACCGCGGGTGGACTTGTTGGAGGTGTACTGCGCGAACTCGATGGGCTGGTTGCCCTCGACGTAGGTGACACCCGGACGGCTGCGGACGTCGGTGATCTGCGCCTTGGTGCCGCGCGCGACGACGACGCCGATCTTGTCGAAGCTGGTGGCCGCCTTCATGCCGGAGGCGGTGACCGCGTTCTTGGCGGCCTGCAGGGACTCGCCGTGCACCAGCACGGTGGTCGACTCGAGCAGGCGCAGGTCGGAGAGCTGCTCGGCCAGGTAGGGCTGCAGCGGGGCTGATGTTGCGGCGCTGGCCGGAGTGCTGGGCAGGGCGAGCGTCGCGCCGAGGGCGGCGGCGAGCGACAGGCCGAGCGAGAGGCGGACGGGCTTCCGCATAGGGCTTCTCCTGGGGATTCGGTGGCGGGGATCACAGGACCAACGTCCCGAGCCGGAGGAAGTTACGCTCGGGTAGGCAGGTTCTCCACGCGCCGGCGAAGGCCGGCCTCAGGGGGACTCGGTCGCCCCAAGAACCCCAGACCTCCGAGCTTCCCGGATTCCACCCGCAGGGGTGTGGTGGGGCAGATGCCCCGATACTTACCTTTGTCCCCGGAGGTCCGGACCTGACGTGGGTGCATGCCGCGGCAGGGGTCCGGCCTCCGCCACCGGACGGAAGTGGACGTCTGTCCGACGTGGCCCGTCCTCGGACGGACATCTCAAGGTGTGGCCGCCGTTCCCGCGCTTGGGCGGGAACGCCGGCCCGCCGAGGTGTGCGCGTCGAGCGCGTCGAGCGTTTGTCACCCCACCGTCAGGACAGGCTGAACCCATGACCGACACCACGGCGCAGGGTCAGGACCGGCACGACGCCGCGATCCCCCATCCTGACCACCCGGCGAAGCCGGACAGCCCCACCGACCTCGACGTCCGCTCCTGGAAGTACGTCGCCCGCAAGGCGGTCCGCGAGTTCAGCGACGACCAGTGCACCGACCAGGCCGCGGCGCTGACCTACTACGCCGTGCTCGCGCTGTTCCCCGCGCTGCTGGCCCTGACCTCGGTGCTGGGACTGGTCGGCCAGGCCGACGAGGCCATCGACACCGTGCTCCAGGTGATGGCGCCGCTCGTCGAGGCCGACACCCTGGACAACGTGATCCGCCCCGTCCTCGAGGGGATGGCGTCGTCACAGGCCGCCGGCTTCACGTTCGTCATCGGACTCGCGGGCGCCCTGTGGTCGGCCTCGGGGTACGTCGGTGCGTTCTCCCGGGCGATGAACCGCATCTACGAGATCTCCGAGGGCCGCCCGTTCTGGAAGCTGCGCCCGGTGATGCTGCTCGTCACCCTCATCGGTGTCTTCCTCGCCGCCACCGTGCTCGTGATGCTCGTGGTCTCCGGGCCCGTGGCGGAGTCCATCGGTGACGTGATCGGCCTCGGAGACCAGGCAGTCCTCGTGTGGGGCATCGCGAAGTGGCCGGTGCTCGCGTTCCTCGTCATGTGCATCGTGGCGCTGCTCTACTACGCCACCCCCAACGTGCAGCAGCCCAAGTTCCGGTGGATCTCCGTCGGTGCCGCCGTCGCCATCGTGATCTGGGTGCTGGCCTCGGTCGCGTTCGCGTTCTACGTCGGCAACTTCGGCAGCTACGACAAGACCTACGGGTCACTGGCCGGCGTCATCGTGGCCCTGCTGTGGCTGTGGATCACCAACATCGCGTTGCTCTTCGGCGCCGAGGTCGACTCCGAGATGGAGCGTGGTCGCGAGCTGCAGGCGGGCATGGCGGCCGAGGAGGAGCTGCAGCTCCCCGCTCGCGACACCCGCAACATCGAGAAGGCGCGCGAGAAGGAGCTCGAGGACATCGAGCTGGGCCGTCGCATCCGGGAGGCGGCGGACGCCGACCCCGACACCTCGACGGTCGCGGAGGGCGACGGCGACGGTGACACGTCGGCCACGCCTGACGCGCCCGAGCAGTCGAGCACGGAGGACGCAGACCCGTCGGACGCCGCCGTACGACGTCAGGAGCCGCGGCCCGCGGCCAGCCCGTCCGGCGGTGCCGTGGCCCTGTCTCCCCAGGCCGCCGACGCCTCCCGGGGGCCCGTCGTGGCGCTCGGGGCGGCCGGCGCCGTGGTCGGTGCGGCCGTGTGGCGGCTGATCCGGCGCGGGTCCTCCTGAACGCAGGCCGCACGCCGCGAGGAGCGGCCACTAGCCTGGGTCGGTGACCACGCCGCCTGACGCCCCCTCGCTGGTCCGCCCGGGTCGGCGGATCGCCTACCTCGGGCCGCGTGGCACCTTCACCGAGCAGGCGCTGCGCACCCTGCCCGGGGTGGTCGAGTCCGACCCCATGCCGTGCTCCACGGTGATCGTGGCCCTTGACGCCGTCCGCTCCGGCGAGGCCGACGCGGCCGTGGTCCCGATCGAGAACTCGGTCGAGGGGTCCGTCCCCGTCACGCTCGACGAGCTGGCGACCGGCGAGCCCCTGATGATCGTGCGCGAGATGACGGTGCCGGTCGCCTTCTCCGTGCTGGTGCGGCCCGGAACCCGGGCCGAGGACGTCACGGCCGTCGGCACCCATCCGCACGCCGCCGCGCAGACCCGCCGGTGGGTCGCCCAGCACCTTCCGGGAGCGGAGATCGTGCACGCGACGTCGACCGCGGCGGCCGCCGCAGCACTGGCGCTGAGCCCTGACTCTGCCGACCAGCCGGCCTGGCAGGCGGCGATCTCGGCGCCGGTGGCGGCCGAGCACTACGCCCTTGATGCCCTGGCCCAGGGCGTCGCGGACAACCCCGACGCCGTCACCCGCTTCGTCGTGGTCTCACGTCCGGGCACCCCGGCGGCGCCGACCGGCCGGGACAAGACCAGCCTGGTCGCCTTCATGCGCGACGACCACCCGGGCGCCCTGCTGGAGATCCTCGAGCAGCTCACGATGCGCGGGGTGAACCTGAGCCGCATCGAGTCGCGCCCGACGGGGGCGGCGCTGGGCAACTACTGCTTCTCCATCGACGCCGAGGGTCACGTCGCGGACCGGCGGGTGGGGGAGGCGCTCATGGGCCTGCGCCGTACCTGCGCCGACGTCCGCTTCCTCGGCTCCTACGAGCGGCACGACGGTCAGCCCCCGACGATCCGGCCGGGCACGACCGACGAGGAGTTCGAGGACGCGCAGGCCTGGCTGACGCGGCTGCGTCAGGGCGACTGAGGGTCCGTCAGCGTCCTCGGCACCGAGGTCGACGAGCGGCGTCGCGTGTCCGCCGGGCCGTGTCGCCGAGCGCGGACGCACGCGGATCGACGTACGCCGTGACGCGCCCGGTTCGGCGCGCCTGCTGGAGGGCCCGACGCCGTTAGGCTGAGGACGCGATGTCGAACTCCTCCCTGACTGTCCTGGTCGTCCTCTTCGGCCTCGTCAGCCTGCTCGGGCTGGCGATCGCGCTGACGACCCAGCGCTCGCTGTCCTCGCGCCGACGAGGCGCCCGTCGCTCGCCGTTGCCGGTCGACGTGGCCGGCCTGCGGGGCGAGGTGGAGGTGATGCGGCAGGAGGCCGCCGGTGCGCTGCGCCGTCTCGCGCTGGTGCGCTACGACGCGTTCGGTGACATGGGCGGGCGGCTGTCGTGGTCGCTGGCGCTGCTCGACGACAGCGGCAAGGGCGTGGTGCTGACCTCGATCCACGGCCGATCGGAGGCGCGCACCTACGCCAAGAACGTCAGCGGTTGGACCTCCGACCAGCAGCTCAGCCCCGAGGAGCAGGACGCCATCAGCGGCGCGCGGGCCGACGCGACCGACTGACCACGACCGACGCCGGTCTGGTCCGTCCCGCGGGCGCGGCGGGGACCGACCTCGGTGATGAGGCCGTGGGGCTCCCCTCGCGCCGCTGGCCGTCCGGGTCGGCCGCTGCTCGGCGGGCCCCAGCAGCCGGTCTGGGTGGTCAACCTCGGGGCCACCCCCGACGCGGGGCTCACCCCCCGGCTGGGAGGGGCGCACGAGATTTCAGCGCGGGACGCGGACGAGGAGACGGCCGGGAAGGCACTCGCAGATCAGCTCGGTCCCGGCACCGATGGCGTCGCCGTCGATCTGACGGGGCGTGTCGTGGGCGGCCTTGATGACGACCTTGCGTCCGGTCATCCGGTTGACCGTGCCGTCCACCTTCTTGCGACGCCCCACGATGCGTACGACGACGCGCAGCCACGACAGGAAGCGCGCCGGATTGACGAGTACGACGTCCACCCGGCCGTCGTCGATGCTGGCGTCGGGGAGCAGCGGCAGACCGGCCTGGAGGAACCCGACGTTGCCGACCACGATGGTGCGGGCGCGGTGGCGTGTGAACGGCTCGTCGTCGATCGAGATGTCGACCCGGACGGCGGGGAACATCAGGTGCCGCAGGCCGGCCACGACGTAGGCCAGCCAGCCCACCTTGGCCTTGATCTGGTCGTTGGCGCCCTCCATGATCGCGGCGTCGAACCCCATCCCGGCCATGACCAGGAAGTGCTCGTCGACCTCGAGGCCGTCACCGGCCACCCGCACGATGTCGATGGCACGGTCCTGACCGTTGAGGGCTACCTCGACCGCGGCGTTCAGGTAGAGCGGGAGCGCCAGGTTGCGGGCCAGCAGGTTGCCGGTGCCGGCGGGGACCACGCCGACGGGGATGCCGGTGCCGGCCAGCTCGGCGCAGACGGTGCGCACCGTCCCGTCGCCGCCGCAGACGACGACCAGCTCGGCGTCGGCCACGGCGGCAGCGTGCGCCATCGAGCGGCCCGGGTCCTCCACCGTCGTCTCGAACCACACCGGCTCGGACCAACCGAGCTCGCGGGCCCGACGGTCGACGAGGGCACGGAAGGCGGCCGGGTCGTCGACCTTGACCGGGTTGAGGATGACGGCCAGTCGGCGCGTGCCGGGTCGGGCGCTGGGCATCGGCTCGACGGTGGCCGGGCGCGGCGTCGGGTCGGCGACGGCGGCCGCCACGAGCACCCACAGCGCCCCGAGCGCGTAGCCGCCGACCACGTCGGAGGGCCAGTGCACCCCGAGCAGCAGGCGGTCGAGTCCGACCACGAAGGCTACCGACGTCACCAGCCCGACGACGAGCCGACGCTGGCTGCGGCGGCGTACGAACAGGGTGGCCAGCACCAGCGTGACCCCCGCGGCGCACGCGATGGTCGAGGAGTGCCCCGAGGGGAACGAGCCGTCGGGCAGGGAGCCCAGCGCGTAGTCGGGCCGGTCGCGACCGACGGCCCACTTGAGCAGCAGGGTGCTGGTCCAGCAGCCCGTCATCACCAGCACCAGCCACGTCGCCGGCCGCCGGAACCCGCGCACCACCAGCAGCATCCCGACGCCGACGGCCACGATGTTGAGCCAGACCGGCCGGGTCACCTGGGCGACCGCGTGGGACAGGCTCTCCACCCAGGCGTGGTCGCGGGCCAGGCCCGCGATCGGCTCCCCGATCCACCGGTCGGCCTCGAGCAGGAAGTGCGCTCCGACGGCGACGAGCACCAGCAGCGTGACCAGCACCACCGCGCAGCCGGTGGCTGCCAGCTGCAGACGGCGCCGGACCTCGGCTCCGAACGACATGCGACTCCTGACGAGGGGTGACGGGCGTGAGGTCCCGGGCGTCGGCCGGGCCACTTTCGGGGGTGAGACGTACGCCGTCAGTATGTCGGCGTCGTGGGTGATGCGTGCGCAACCATGCGGGCGACCCCACGGGCAACCGGGCGGCAACCGTCGACCACGGCCCTCCGCCTAGCATGGGGCCGTGATCGATCCTCGTATTCTCCGCCATGAGCCCGACCGTGTCCGAGCCGCCCAGGAGCGCCGGGGACTGTCGTCGGACGTGGTGGATCGTGCGCTCGGGGCCGACCAGGCCCGACGCGACGCGATCGCGGAGTTCGAGCGGCTCCGCGCGGAGCAGAAGTCGCTCGGCAAGGAGATCCCGAAGGCCCAGGGCGAGGCCAAGCAGGAGCTCCTGGCGCGCACCAAGATCCTGTCGGCGGAGGTGAAGGCGGCCGAGGCGGCCCAGGGCACGGCCGAGCAGACCTACCAGGAGGTGCTGCGCACGATCCCCAACCTCGCCCACGAGGCCGCCCCCGCCGGCGGCGAGGACGACTACGTGGTGCTGGAGCACGTCGGTACGCCGCGCGACTTCGCGGCCGAGGGCTTCGAGCCGCGTGACCACATCGAGCTGGGACGGATGCTCGGCGCGATCGACATCGAGCGTGGGGTGAAGGTCTCCGGCGCCCGCTTCTACTACCTGACCGGCCCCGGGGCCGACCTCGAGATGGCGCTGACCCAGATGGCGATGGACCAGGCGCGCTCCGCCGGGTTCACCACCGTCATCCCCCCGGCGCTGGTGCGCCCGCGTGCGATGGAAGGCACCGGGTTCCTCGGGCAGGCCGCCGACGACGTCTACCGCATCGACGGCGAGGACCTCTACCTGGTGGGCACCTCGGAGGTGCCGCTGGCGGCGTACCACTCCGACGAGATCCTCGACGGCCACGACCTGCCGCGCCGCTACGCAGCGTTCAGCCCCTGCTTCCGCAAGGAGGCCGGCTCCTACGGCAAGGACACCGCCGGCATCATCCGGGTGCACTGGTTCGACAAGGTCGAGATGTTCACCTTCACCACGTTGGAGGAGGCCGACGCCGAGCACCAGCGGCTGTTGGGCTGGGAGAAGGAGTTCCTCGGCAAGCTCGAGCTGGCCTACCGGGTCATCGACGTGGCGGCCGGCGACCTCGGGTTGTCGGCGGAGCGCAAGTTCGACTGCGAGGCGTGGATCCCCACCCAGGGGCGCTACCGCGAGCTGACGTCGGCGTCGAACTGCACCGACTTCCAAGCCCGACGCCTCGACATCCGCGGCCGGTTCGAGGACGGCACGGCGCCCGTCGCGACGCTCAACGGCACACTCTGCGCCATGCCTCGCACCATCGTGGCGATCCTCGAGACCCACCAGCAGGCGGACGGTTCCGTGCGTGTGCCCGAGGCGCTGCGGCCCTACCTGCAGGGCCGCGAGGTCCTCGAGCCGGTGAAGGCCCGGTGACCCGTCACGTCCCCGAGGGTTGGACACCGAAGCTGGTGGCCCTCGACATCGATGGCACGTTGTTCGGGGCCGGCCACGGCACGGGCGTGGTGAACGAGGAGATCAGTCCCGCGGTCCGGGGAGCCGTCGACAAGGTGGGGGCCGCCGGCGTGCCGGTGGTGCTGTCCACCGGGCGTTCCACCTTCTCGATCACCGGGGTGCTGGAGATGCTCGGGCTGCCGCGCGAGGACGGCGACCAGGTCCTGGCCGTCGCCTCCAACGGGTCGGTCACCTTCTCCTACCCGCCGGTGGAGATCCTCTCGACCGAGACGTTCGACGCCTCCGAGGTCGTGCGCCTCCTGCTGGAGCACGTGCCGGACGCTCTGGTGGCGGTGGAGGAGATCGGTGTCGGCTACCGGTTGAACCGGCTCTTCCCCGACGGCGAGATCGACGGGCAGATGACGGTGCAGTCGGTCGACGAGCTGGTCGCCGCGCCTGTCACCCGGGTGATCATCCGCGACCCGGACGCCTCAGAGGAAGATTTTGTGGCCCTGGCGGAAAAGGTTGGTCTGCACGGCATCAACTACTTCATCGGCTGGACGGCCTGGCTCGACCTCGCACCCGCGGGCGTCTCCAAGGCCTCTGGCTTGACGGCAGTGTGCGAGCGCCTGGGCGTCGACGCCTCCGACGTGCTCGCCATCGGCGACGGGCGCAACGACATCGAGATGCTCGAGTGGGCGGGGCGTGGTGTCGCGATGGGTCAGGCCACGCTGTCGGTGCAGGAGGCGGCCGACGACGTCACCGCCACCGTCGAGGACGACGGAGTCGCGCACGAGCTCGGACGCTGGTTCCCGTGATCCGGCTGGTGGCGACCGATCTCGACGGCACGCTGCTGCAGCCCGACGGGACCGTCAGCGCCCGCACGCTCGAGGTGCTCGACGCCGTCGACGCGCTCGGCGTCCTCGTGGTCTTCGTGACCGGGCGACCGATCCGTTGGATGGAGTCGCTGTGGCAGCACGTGGGCGACCATGGCCTCGCCATCTGCAGCAACGGCGGCGTCCTGTACGACGTCCCGGGTCGTGCCGTGATCGAGGCGCGCACGATCCCGCGCGACGTGGGCCTGGAGGTCGCCGAGCGGATCCGGTCGGCGGTGCCCGGGTCGTCCTTCGCGCTGGAGAAGACCACCGGCTTCGGGCAGGAGCCGGCCTTCCCGACGCACCCCGACGACCGCGCCGGCGGTGAGGCCGAAGCGTGGCAGGTCGAGGTGTCACCTCTTCCCGACATCCTTGACGGCGACGTGGTGAAGATGCTCGCGCTGCACCAGGACCACGCGCCGCTCGACTACTGGCAGCGCGTCGAGGCGGCTGTCGGCGGTGCCGTCACCACGACCTGGTCCTCGACCAACGCGCTGGTCGAGATGAGCGCGGCGGGCGTCACCAAGGCCTCGACGTTGGCGCGGCTGTGCGCCGAGCGAGGTGTGGACGCCTCCGAGGTGGTCGCCTTCGGGGACATGCCGAACGACGTCGACATGCTCCGGTGGGTCGGGACGTCGTACGCGATGGAGAACGGGCACGCGCACGCCCGGGCGGCGGCCGAGCAGGTGGCGCCACGCAACGACGAGGACGGTGTGGCGCAGGTGCTCGAGCGGCTCCTGCTCCGCTGAGGTCGGACAGCTGAACAGCCCGACGGGCGACCCGCGGCGACCGAGGTCGCGACGAGCCGCCCGTCAGGGTCGAGCCATGCATTTGCTCAGGAGCAGGGTCCCTGGCTCGGGTTGCACTCGGCTTCCTCGCCGTAGGCGTAGTAGCTGATGCCGAGGTTCTTACCGTTCTTGTTCTTGATGGAATCCTGGGTGATCGTGCCGTCCGGCGCCACCGTGACGATGGTGGTCTTCGTGCCGGCCTTGATGCAGACCTCGGTGCCCGGCTGGAGGTCGGTCTGCGCGGTGTTGCTGTCGTCGTCGACCTCGACCTTGTTCGGGTACGAGCTCGAGTCGCAGTGCATAGTCGCCGCCTGGCTGGGCGTCGCGAAGCCACCGAGCAGCATGACGCTGGCAGCAGCGGGCACGAGGAAATGTGAAACCTTCATTGAGTGGACCCCCAAAGTCCTGGGTTGTTGCTGCGACCCCCCATGGACCGCACGCTCTGACGCTAGATGGCAGTCCAACGAACGACTAGGTCAGAGGTCCCGGTTGGAAGAGCGAAAATGGGTGGTTGTGCGGGGTCCGTTCCGACCATTGCCAGCGGCAGGCATGCACTGGGCGGGTCTCAGGAGGTTCGCGCGCCGAGCACTCCGAGCGCCAGGTCGCGCACCAGCGGCACGAACTCGGCCTCCGGCACGTGAAGGTCGGCGTCGAGGGGCGACTGCTGTGACATCGCCGCCGTCACGATGAGGCGCAGGGCCAGTGCCGTGCGGAGCCGGTCGGCAGGTCGAGCATGGGACTGCTCGAAGGCGTCCATGAGCCGGTAGCCCGCGGCTTGAGCGGACTCCGTGCCGGGCTCGAGCTGCTGGGTCTCGAAGGCGGCCAGCACCATCTGGACGATGCCCGGTCGGGCGAGCGCGCGACGTACGACGATCTCGAGCACGCGATCGACCTGCTCGGGGTGCTCCTGGAGTGACACGACGTGGTCGACGAGGACGTCGACGGTCTCCTTCACCTCGTCCATGACCGCGCGGTGGAGAGCCTCCTTGCTGCCGAAGCGGTGCAGGAGGCCCGGCTTGGAGTAGCCGACCGCGTCGGCGATCGTCTGCACGGAGGTGTGGGCGAAGCCATGGACGGCGAAGTACCCGGCCGCCACGTCGAGGATCGCGTGGTCGATCTCTGCCGCGGACTGTCGCATGCCCACCCACTTGACCGGATTGATCGAAGCCGAACCGTTCCGTTCCAGAATGGATCAAACCGATTGACTACGCAAGGTGTCAGTTCTCGGTGGCCGGACCGATTCAGAGGTACATGCCCCCGCTGCGGCCTTCGGTCTCGCCGTGCCCGGGTCCCGGATGACCCTCGCCCGGGTGTCCCTGCTGCCCGGGCTGGCCCGGCATGCCACTGCCCATCGGCAGGGCGCGGCGCATCTGCTCGAGCTGGGCGCGGGCAGCCATCTGCTGGGCGTAGATCGCGGTCTGGATGCCGTGGAAGAGCCCCTCCAGCCATCCGACGAGCTGGGCCTTGGCGACCCGCAGCTCGGACTCCGACGGCGCGTCGGACGCGAACGGCGACGACAGCCGCTCGAGCTCGTCGACCAGCTCGGGGGCCAGACCCGACTTGAGCTCCTCGATGGAGGAGGCGTAGATCTTCGCGAGCCGGGCGCGGGAGGCTTCGTCGACCGGGGCCGACTTCACCTCGTCGAGCAGCTGGCGGATCATGCTGCCGATCCGCATCACCTTGGCGGGCTGCTCGACCAGGTCGGTGATCGGGGGCTCGTGGTCCTCGGCGTCCGGGTCGCCGCCGGCGACGGCCATCTGGTTCGGCCCGACGACGATCACGCGCTGGTCGTTGTCGTCGGGTCCGGAGGTCTCGTCGGGTCGCTGCTCGGTCATGCTGGCCACCCTACTGACGGTTCCCACCCCCGCCGCGGGCGCGTACGCCGAGCCGGGCGCCTCAGCGGATGGTCAGGAGGATCTTGCCCACGTGGGAGCCGTCGTCGAGAGCGCGGTGGGCGTCCGCGGCCTGCTCGAGCGGGAACCGGGCGTGCACGATGGGCTTCACCGTGCCGGCGGCCACCATCGGCCAGACGTGGTCCTCGACAGCGGCGCAGATGACGGCCTTGTTCGCCGGTGGGCGCGAGCGCAGGGTCGTGGCGATGACCGCCGCCCGCTTGCGCAGCAGCACCGACAGGTCGAGCTCGGCCGTGACCCCGCCCTGCATCCCGATGACGACGAGCCGCCCCTCCGTGGCCAGGGCGTCGATGTTGCGGGTCAGGTAGGAGGCGCCCATGTTGTCGAGGATGACGTCGGCCCCGCGACCGGCCGTGGCGTCCTTCACCTCCGCCACGAAGTCCTGCTCGCGGTAGTCGACGCCGACGTCGGCTCCCAGCTCGCGGCACACGTCGAGCTTGGCCGCCGACCCCGCGGTGGTGATCACCCGGGCGCCGACCTGGTGGGCGACCTGGATGGCGAAGGTGCCGATCCCCCCGGCTCCGCCATGGACGAGCAGGGTCTCGTCGGGCCGTAGCCCGGCCACCAGGAAGACGTTGGACCAGACCGTGCAGGCCACCTCCGGCAGGGCGGCCGCCGTCACCAGGTCGACGCCCGTGGGCACGGACATGACCTGACCCTCGGGGACGAGCACCTTCTCGGCGTACCCGCCTCCGGCGAGGAGCGCGCAGACCTCGTCACCGACGTGCCAGCGGGTGACACCCGCGCCGACTGCGGACACCGTGCCGCTGCACTCGAGGCCGATGACCTCGCTGGCCCCCGGCGGAGGCGGGTAGAACCCCTTGCGCTGGAGCACGTCGGCCCGGTTGACCGCCGTGGCGGCGACGTCGATCACCACCTCGCCCGGCCCCGGGGTGGGGTCCGGCAGCTCGGCGACGGTCAGGACCTCGGGGCCCCCGGGCTCGGTGGTGACGATGGCGCGCATGGCTGCAGCCTAGGGGGCTGCCGAATTCACCGGGGCCCTGGTGAATTCGGCACTTCCCGAACGTTGCAACCGGCGGGAAGTGACAGTTTCGACCGGGGAGTGCGGCGCGAGGTCAGTCGGCGTCGACGAGGGCGGTCTCGTCGACCACCGCCGACTCGTCCACCTCGACGTCGGTGTCGAGCTCCTCCTCGCCCTCCCAGCGGCTGGCGAGGTCGAAGGCCTTCGCGGCGAGGGCCTCCACCTTGGCCGGGCTCCCGCCGGCGAGCGCGGCGGCGTAGCCGAGCAGATAGGTGCTGATGGGCGCTGCCGGTCGCTGCACGCGGTGGGCCGCTTCACGGGCGAGGTCGAGGATGAGGCCTTCGTCCACCTCGGTCTCGACGTCCAGAGCGTCCATGAGCTCGTCGATCCAGTCGTGGAGGTTCACGGCCTCAGCGTCGTACGACGAAGCGCGCAGCGCAACCCATGTCACGGATTTGGACCACCGCGGTCACGTCTCCTCGCGCAGCGCCCTCAGGTCGGCCCACGTGTCGACGTCGCGCGCCTCGGAGGCGACCTCGGGCACCTCGACCATGCGCAGCCCGCCGACGAGCCGGTGGACCGGGAGGCCGTGCTCGTCCTCGCGACGTGCTGGACGGGCCCGCTGGAGCGCGGCGTAGCGGTAGACCGCGCACAGCGGCTGTCGCCGACCGTCGGACCCGACGAGCATCGCGCCGTCCGGCCTCTCGGGCTCGTCCCCGGCCGCGGCACCGGGCGCGGTCGGTGGCGCCAGCAGCGCGTCGGTGAGCCGCGCGAAGGTGCCGGGCCCGACGCGCGGCATGTCGACGGCCAGCACCATGACCAGGTCGGGCGGGCGGTAGAACGCCCGCAGCCCGGCCAGCAGCCCGGCCGCCGGTCCGCCGCCGCGCGGGTCCTCGACGGTGAAGGTGACCGGCCGGGTGGTCGGGACCGGGTCGCCCACCACGACCACCTCCACGGCGGTGAAGGTCGCCGAGAGCGTCCGCTCCAGGAGCGTGACGCCGCGCAGCTCGATGGCCGCCTTGTCGGCGCCGTCCATCCGTGCGGCCGTCCCGCCGGCCAGCACGACGGCGGCGACCCGACCGGGATCGGCGGCGACGTCCGGCAGCTCGTCCATCGGCCCAGTCTGCCGTCTGCGGCTCGACTCCGTCGCGTCGGTGCAGCCTGTGCCACACGGGTGGCAGTCTGGTCGCATGCCGTCCGCCTCCACGACCTCGCTCCGCATCGCGCTCGTCCAGCTCGCCGCCTCGCGGCGCCCCGAGGAGAACCGCGACCGGCTGGCCGCGCTGGAGGTGCCCCCCGCCGAGCTGGTCGTGCTGCCAGAGGTCTTCCAGCGCGACCTCGGCTCGCCGGACGACGATCTCGGGCCCGACGCCGAGGATCTCGACGGGCCCTTCGTCGTCGCGCTGACCGCGAAGGCGGCCGAGCACGGCGGCACGTGGATCGCCGGGATGATCGAACGCACCACGGACGGCCGCCCGTTCAACACCCTGGTCGTCGTGGACGGCTCGGGCCTGCTCGCGTCGTACCGCAAGATCCACCTCTACGACTCCTTCGGCTACCTCGAGTCCGACCGGCTCGTCGCCGGCGAGCGCCGCCCCGTGCTGATCGACGTCGCGGGCGTCCGGGTCGGGCTGATGACCTGCTACGACCTGCGCTTCCCCGAGCTGTCCCGGGAGCTCTCCCGGGCGGGTGCCGACCTGCTGGTCGCGCCCGCCGCCTGGGTGGCCGGCCCGCGCAAGGTCGCGCACTGGCGCGCCCTGGCGACCGCGCGGGCGATCGAGAACCTCGCGTACGTCGCCGCCGTCGGGCAGCCCGCTCCGCGCTACAGCGGTCACTCGCTCCTCGTGGACCCGCGCGGCGAGGTCGTCACCGAGGCAGGCGAGGGTGACGGCGAGGTGCTCGTGGCGGAGGTGCGGCTCGACGTGGTCGGTGAGGCCCGCAAGGAGAACCCGTCGCTGGCTAACCGCCGCGACGCCGAGCCCTGGCTCAGGGCACGCCGGCACGCCGCAGGGGCCGGTGGCGCAGGGAGCAGCGACCCCGGCGCCTCGTAGACTCCTGCCACGTCGCGGGTGCGAGCCCGCGCGGGGAGGGGTGCCGGAGTGGCCTATCGGAACCGCCTTGAAAGCGGTCGCTGGCAGTGATGTCAGCCGCGGGTTCGAATCCCGCCCCCTCTGCCGAGGTCCGACGGACGTCCCCTCGCGGTCAGCCGATCGTCACGCTCTCGAGGACGACGACCCTGGTGGTGACGTCGGTCCCGGGCAGCACGATGCGGTAGGACCGCTCACCGGCACGCTGGTCGCGGACGACCAGACGCACGGTGCCGTCCTCGGCCACCGGTCGCTCGGCGAGCACCTCGCCGCGGCGGGCGACCCTGAGGACGCCCGGGACGACGTCCACGCCCGGGGCGAGCACGGTCGCGGTCACGACGAACTTGCCGGTGCCGCTGACCACCTCGTGCTCCACCGTCGGGACCGATCGGACGACCGTGGTGGTGGGGGTCTCCTCGACCGCGCTGCGATAGCCGTCGCGGGTCCACGTCACCCGGGCGGTGATGCTCGACCCGAGGTCGCGGGGAGTGAGCTCGTAGCGGCGGGTGGTCGCCCCCCGAACCGGCTGCCCGTCGCGCAACCACTGCACGGTGCGGGTCGCCTCGGGGGAGGCCGTGCCGATCGTCGTCAGCCGGAGGGTCTCGCCGAGCAGTGGCGCGCCCTCCATCACCGGCTCCTCCTCGACCACGATCGGCGCCGCGGCCACGGGGGCTGTGCCGGCCGAGGTGGCGGTGAGGGTGCGGTAGGCCTCGTGCGTCGCGGTCACGCTGACGGTCATCACCTTGCCGATCAGGTCGGAGGTGAGGGTGAGGCGACGTTCGGTGGCCCCGGCGACCGGTCGGCCGTCGGCCTTCCACTGGAAGGTCCGGGTCTGGGCCCGGGGGGACCAGCGCCCACCGTCGGCGACCAGGGTCTGGTCGACCTCGGGCGTGCCCTCGACGAGCGGGAGCCTGGTGCTGGTCATGATGCCCGGACGCATCTGGGTGGTGAGGTCCGACTTGGCCGCCGCGTCGACGTACCCGCTCTTGCTGGCGATGACCTTCACCCGCACGCGCTTGCCCAGCTGCGCCTTGCCGACCTCGAAGGTGTTCAGGCTGCCGGTCTGGAGCGCCTCGCCGGCCGAGCGCCACTGGTAGACGACGTCCGCACCGCGGGGGCGCCAGCCGCCACGGGTCGCCGTGAGCGTCTCGCCGACCCGGAGGTCACCGGAGAGGGTCGGGCGCTTGACGTTGTTGATGACCGGCTTCTGGTCGTTGAAGTGGATGAAGCCGCTGGGCCACCCCGAGGTCGAGGTGATGCGTGCCCAGGAGAAGTCACCGCCCCAGCTGTCCTGCGAGATGATGATCTCGGTGGGGCTGATGACCTTCTCGACGTAGGCCACGTGCCCGGCCGAGCCCGCCGGGTAGACCCCGGCGCGCCACCAGGCGATGGCGCCCACAGCGGGGGTCCGGTCGGTGATGCCCGACATCTGCGAGCCCCAGTAGGTCGCGTTGCCGCTGCCGTCCCAGGGGCGTGTGCTCGAGTAGCCGTTCTCGATCACCCGGTAGGCGGCGTAGTTGGTGCAGTTGTGCCCGGAGTACATCCGCCAGTACATCTGCCCGCTCGCCTGGGCGTAGCCGGCGCTGCCCATCCCGGCGTTCGCGCACGAGGTGTAGCCGGTGCACAGCCGGGTGATGGTGGCGCCCGCCGAGGACGGGACGGCGAGGACCGCGAGGGCCAGCACCAACGACCCGAGGGCGTGCAGGAGCAGTCGCAGAGGGGAGATCACCCCACCACCTTGGGGGCTGATGTGAACTCGTGGGGCAGAAATAGAGAAAAGTCAACGCGACACGCCGATCAAATCGGACAAACTGAGTGTCCGGCGTGCGCAAGTGTGCTCAGTCCGAGCCGCCCACGTCCAGGTCGACGGCGTCGTAGACCAGGTCGTTGACGCGCTGCTGGTAGTGCTGCAGGTCGAGCACGAGCCGGGCGAGGCTCTGCCGGATCGGGTCGAGGTCGACGGCGTCGCACACGGTGCCGGCCAACGCGGTGGTCCGGCTCTGCAGGCGCGCACGCTCCCGCTGCAGCTGGGCGGCCCGCGCCTGCAGCCACGGCTCGTCGTCGGAGGATCCCTCGCTCGCGAGGGCGGCGTCGACCCAGGTGAGCCGCTGCTTGACCAGGTAGCGCCACGACTGCTGCAGTCGCGGCGGTGTCGTGAGGGCCCGCTCCAGGCCGTCGAGTGCGTGGGCCAGACGACGCATGGCGCACCTCCGTGGTGCTGTGGGGGACCTTTGAGTGTCCGCCGTCACGCGGGGCCGCGCAAGACCCGATCTACCCAGTCGTACGTCGATCTCGCGCGGGTCGGGCGCTGGTCGGCCGCCGGTGGGACGGGGCGGGACGGGCGGCCCCGGGTCGACCGGTTTGCCCGCCCGACCACCGGCCGGGTTCAATCGAGGCGTGCCTCCCGAGCGACCCACCCCCAGCGACTCGTCGTACCGGCTCGCCGCGGCCGTCCGGCTCCGGCTGCTCGGCACCGTGCTGGCGGCGCTGGGTGGGCTGGTGATCGTCGTCGGCCTGCTCGTCGCGCTGCTGGACGTGCCCGACATGGCCTTCACCGTGGCGCTCGCGGTCAGCATCGCGCTCCTCCTGCTCTCGGGCTACGGCCTGCTGCGGGCCGCGCCGCTGGTGTCGCTCGACGAGGTCGGCTACCGGGTCCGCTACCTCCGGGGGGCCGGCGTGGTCGCGGCCCGCTGGCACGAGGTCCAGGACGTCGTGACCGCGACCGTGCACGGCGACGACTGCGTCGTGCTGCGGCACCGGGACGGTCGGAGCACGACGATCCCGGTCGCCGTCCTCGACGCGCCGCGCGAGGACTTCGTGCGTGACCTCGGGGAGCACCTGCACCGCGGGCACGGCTACAAGCCCGTGCCGGGAGCCCGGGCCTGAGCCCTGCGGTGACACCGATTCGCTCTGGCGAATCCCGCCCAGGTAGCCTGTCCACCGCGCTCCTCGGAGCGCAACGGAGGTGTCGCCTAGTGGCCTATGGCGCCCGCCTGCTAAGCGGGTTGAGGGCTAAACCCTCTCGCGGGTTCAAATCCCGCCACCTCCGCGGTGCGATGTCCACGGACATCAGGACGGCCCGGACCCACGTGTGGGTCCGGGCTCGTTGCGTTGTACGTCGCCACCGTCAGGGCTCTGCGGGCTCTGCGGGCTGGTCGCGGTCCGCGGCGAGGTCGACGTACGCGGTGACCGTCCATGCACCCAGCGGTGACAGGACCAGCGACTGGACCCCCACGGGGACGCCGTCGCGGAAGGTGAGCAACGACACCGTCGCCTCGCGCCGGGGCTTGGTGCCCACCGCGACCGCGTAGGCCGCGCCGCCGGTGGTGCCGGTCGTGAACTGGTGGCCGACCTCGCCGTTCTCGCCCTCGACCCGGTCGGGCCCCACGATGTCGTGGAGGTGCCCGCCGACGACCAGGTCGGTGCAGCCGCGCGCCAGCGCCTCGCGCCCGAGGTTGGCGTCGTGGACGAGGAGGGTGCCGACGCGCTCGCCGTCCGCGTCAGCGGCGCAGGCGGTCTCGGCCAGCCGCTCACCGACGTCGTCGAAGGACAGGCCGGTCTCCTCGCGCCAGTTGCCCAGCCCCGAGGACCGCGGGTCGGCGACCCCGAGCAGCCGGATGTCGTCGGCGGCCTCCACCACCTCGGCGTCCATGACGGTGAAACCGAGGTCGGCCGCCTGGCCGGCCACGAAGCTGCCGTGGTCGTGGTTGCCGGTGGCCAGGTAGCGCTCGTCGAACGACGCGAACGCCTCGTCGAGCGACTCGAGGCTGAAGGCCTCCCAGGAGGAGCCCGTCGAGGTGTCGTCCCCGGCGTCGAGGAGCACGGTGGCGCCGCCGACGTCGGCGACCGCGCGGGCCACGGGGTCCATCCCGATGTTGTCGTGGCGGTCGGAGACCAGCACGGCCACGGTCTCGCCGTCCTCGGGCTGACGCACCTGATCGGCGACCGGTGCCAGGTCCTCGACGGCACGCTGGTAGAACACCAGGCCCTGGCGGTAGCTGTCGATCGCCGACTCCACCAGCTGCCGGGTGCTGCGGCTGAGCAGGCTGCCCTCGATCTCCACCGCCTCGGCCTCCTCCGGCAGCCGCACGCCGGCAGGGAGCACGTTGGCCAGAGGGGACCAGGACTCCGGCGTGGTCGCCGAGCCCTGCCAGGGCCGGACCAGCCCGAGGCCCGCGACCGCGAGCACGAGCCCCACGACCCCGGTCGTGACCACGGCGCGCCGGCGCGTCGCCACGAGCTCGCGGCGACGCCGGGCTCCGAGCAGCAGCCAGACGCCCAGGGGGACGAGGCCGGCGACCGCGCCGACGACGGCCGCCTCGATCGCCATGTCCTGGACCAGGTCGCCCACCTTGGCGATCTGCCCCTCCGGCTGGGCGGCGATGAAGGCGTAGCGCTGCCCGAGCTCGCCGTACGACGTCAGCGGGGTCCGGCCGAGCTCGACGCTCACCCCGACCGGTCCCGGGGTGGGGTGCCGCAGACCGGGCAGGAAGGGTCCGAGCCGGACCACCGCCCAGCCGTCGAGGGTGGGCGAGACCACGGCCGCGTGCCCGGCGACGACGGTCTGGCGCGAGCTGTCGAGGAAGGTCACCAGAGCGGTCGGCAGCGCGATCAGCGCCCACACGACCAGACCCGTGATGCCGAGCATCACCCGGCGTCGGTGGGGGCGCGGCGGAGTCGGCATCGGTGAGAGCCTAGCGAGTCAGGCGGCGGCCCTCTCGCGGTGCCACTGCCAGGCGGCGTCGACCGAGCGGTAGGGCCGGCGTGGGTCGACGCCGACGCTCCAGAATGCGGCCTGGGTGCGTCGCTGCAGCTCTCGGAGTGTTTCCTCACGGTGCTCCAGCACCGCAGCGGCCACCAGCCGGCAGCGGTGCTCGCCGTAGGAGGCGTCTCCTCCGGGGCACTGGGCGATCCCGACTCCACGCGTGACGTGGAGGGTCAGCAGCGGTGCCTGCGAGGCCAGGAAGGGCCGCAGGTCGGCAACCAGCCGGCTCAGGTGCTTGCGCAGGGGTGGCAACGACGTGGCGGGGACCGTGAGGACGGTCGCGTCCGCGCGGGGGACCGGCTGGTGCAGCGCCCGGGAGGACAGCAGCCAGGGCTCCGACCACGCGCGCGCCCGGTCGGTGACCGTCGCCACCGTCTGCAGACCCGTGCCGGGAGCGCAGGCGAGGTAGATGCGCAGGAGCGGCTCCGCCGGGTGGGTGACGGGGTCCCAGTGCTCGCCCCAGGTTCGCCACGGCTCGCAGGGGCCGCGGTGGCGGTCAGCGGCACGACGTTGCGCCGCGAGCACCGCACCGGGGAGCCCGAGGCCGAGCCACCATCGTTGGCGCAGCATCCGGGTCAGTGCGTCGCAGGAGGCGTCGGGGCGGGTGGCGAGCGCTCGCACGGCGAGTGCGGTGGCTCGATCGAGGTCGTGCAGGTGTCGATCGCTCATGCACCGCAAGGAGGCGCTCGCCGCCCGACTGATACCTCGGAGTCGTGGAAAGGCAGAAATGTCCGGCGACGACGTATCAGGGCCGGCAGCCCCCCCTCCTTGCTGGCATGGAGAACAAGAGGGGTCGACACAGCCGTGTCGGGTGGGCCGCGGCGCGATCTCGCCGCGGGGGCCCTCCGCCGGTGGCCCGGCCCCGTTCGGGGGGACGAGGCCGGGCCACCTCCCGCGGTCCAGGTCGCCGGACGGCGTGGTTCGTCACGCCGGGGGGATGTCACGGGGGCGCGGACGCCCCTAGTCTCGACGGAGCACGTGAGCAGCAAGGAGTGGGCGGATGAACCAGGATCCTCGGTCTCCGGACGGGCAGACCGACAGCGGCACCGCGGGCCCCGCGGGCACGGCGGGCACGGTGGACGGCTCGTCGCCTCGTCCTGCGCGGCAGGGTGGGTTCCACCTCAGGGTGCTCGATCCCCTCACCGCCTACCAGCTGCGTGGCCAGGAGGCCGCACCCCAGCCGACGGCGTACGTCGCGGACACGCTCGTGGTCCGCGGGGACGATTCCCGGACCTTCGAGGCGTTGGCCCGCGCGGCCCACGAGGCCGGCTTCGTCATGACGCCGGACCCCGAGAGCGAGCGCGACTTCGCGCTGCTCGCGACGGCGCCGATCACCGTCGAGCAGCGGCGCGAGCTGACCCGGGTCTGGACGCGACGCGTCCGTCTGGTGCCGGGGCCGGACAACATCGACGTGCACAAGCCCATCGACATCTGGCGTCTCCTCCAGGCCTATCGGGCCCTGGTGGCGGACGCTCCCGAGCTCCGCTGCGAGGTGGGGCTGGAGCACGATGCGACGGCGGCGCCGTACACGAACAGCCACCCGTACACGAACAGCACCGTACACGAACAGCCACCCCTACACAAATAGTCATCCGTACACGAACAGTCACCCCTACACAAATAGTCACCCCTACACGAACAGCCACGGGGTGACCGAGTACGGCACGCCGGGCCGGGGCGGTCGTCAGCCGGTGAGCTGGACCGGGCCGGAGCCGCAGGCGCGGCTGGACCCGGGGGTCCGCCGACCCGTGGTGGCGCTGCTCGACACGGGTGTGGCCGAGCACCCCTGGCTCGGTCCCGAGCACGTGACCCGCAACCCGACGGTGCTGGGGCAGATGATCGGCCTGGGCGAGCCGACGGCGGCCGAGCGGGCCAGTGGCGTCTCCGACGCGATGGTCGGCGAGCTCCAGCCCGACTCGGGCCACGGGACCTTCATCGCCGGCCTGGTGCGCCAGGCGTGCCCGGACGCCCGTCTGCTCGACGTGCGCCTGTTCGACAACACCGGGGTGGTGACCGAGGGGGAGCTGCTGCGCAGCCTCCAGCTCCTCGCCCTCCGCCAGGTGCTGGCCGTCTCCGGTGATCGCGACGTGGAGCCGATCGATGTCCTCACGATGTCGCTGGGCTACTACCACGAGAACCCCGAGGACAAGGCGTTCGACGTCCTGCTCGCGGGGCCGCTCGCGCTGCTGGGGGAGTACGGCGTGGCGGTGGTCGTGTCCGCGGGCAACGACGCCTCGCCGCGCCCGATCTACCCGGCCGCCTTCGCCCCCTACCCGGGCGGACCGGTCGCGGACGAGCCCGGCCGCGTGCCCGTGACGGCTGTCGGTGCCCTCAACCCGGACGGCACCATCGCGCTCTTCAGCAACGACGGCCCCTGGGTGAGGTTCTGCCGCCCCGGTGCGGCTCTGGTGAGCACGATGCCCACGACGTACGACGCCTCCCTCGAGCCCACCAACGAGGTCCGGAACGCGCGAGGCGAGCTCCGGACCTCCCTCGACCTCGACGACTTCTCGTCCGGCTTCGGGGTGTGGAGCGGGACCTCGTTCGCGGCGCCGGTCTTCGCCGGACAGCTGGCCGCACGGCTCGCGACGGAGGGGCCGCGTTCCGACCGCGACGAGCGGGTGGCGGTGCTGAGGTCGTTGCTCGCCTCCATGCCCGGACGTCGCGAGGACGTGGCGCCGTGAGCCGCGCGGTGGAGGCCCGCCCCGACGACGAGACGCTCGTGGGCCAGGCGACGGCCGCCTTCGAGCGCTTCCGGGCCGGTGATCGCGCCGCGTTCGACGACCTCGTCCAGGTGATGACCCCGCTCATGTGGCGTACTGCCCGGGGCGCCGGGCTCGACGCCACCTCGGCCGAGGACGTCGTGCAGACCGTGTGGATGGTGCTGCTGCGCAGCGCCGACACGATCCGCGAGGAGCGCACGGTCGTCAAGTGGGTGCTGACCTCGACCCGACGTGAGGCCTGGCGGGTCTCGCGGCGCACCCGCAACGACGGCCAGCACACCGCCGCGGTGTTCGGTGTCGACCCCGAGGAGGTCATGGACCTGCCTCCCGCGCCGACACCCGACGACCAGGTCTTCACCGAGGACCGGCAACGCCGCCTGTGGGAGCACGTCCAGGCCCTGCCGGAACGCTGCCGCCAGCTGATCGGGGTGATCGCCTTCGCCGACCGGCCCGACTACGCCCACCTGGCCGAGGCCCTCGGGATGCCGGTGGGCTCGATCGGACCGACCCGCGGCCGCTGCCTGGCCAAGCTCAAGGACCTGCTCGCACACGATCCTCGATGGGAGGGAGAACGGTGATGACGAACGACGACTTCCCCGCCGGGGTGAGCCCCGAGGTGGCCCGCGCTGCCGCCGAGCCGCTGGACGAGACCGACCTGGCGCTGATGACCGAGGTGGCGGCGGCTCTCGACGTCGCCGACCCCGTGCCCGACGACCTCGTCGCCCGGATCTCGTTCTCGCTGGCGCTCGACGAGGTGTACGCCGAGGTGGCCGCGATCACGCGGGTGCCCGACGACGCGCTCGCCGTACGCAGCGACCCGACCGCCGGGATGCGCACCGAGACCCTGACCTTCGCCGCCGAGCGGCTCACCGCGATGGTGACCGTCACGCGCACCGGGGCCGACGAGGTCCGCCTCGACGGCTGGATCGCCCCGGCTGCCGCGGTCCGCGTGCTGCTCCGGATGCAGGAGGGCACCCAAGAGGTCGACTCCGACGACTCCGGTCGCTTCGTCATCGAAGGTGTCCCGGAGGGGTTCGCCCAGCTGACGTTCGTGCCCGCCGGGGACGAGGCCGGCACGGTGGTGACCCCGCTGTTCCAGCTGTGAGCCTGGGGACGGGGCTGCGACGATCGAGGACGATCGAGGACGATCAAGTCGATGGAGCCTGTCGCCGACTGACGATAGGTTCGGCGACGTGCGCACAGCACCGGACACCCTGACCCTTTCGCAGGAGGCTCGGCGCGCCCGCGAGCTGCTGCAGGTCGGCCGCCCCGCGCGGGCGGCCTCGGAGTTCCGCCGGTTGGTGCGGGTCGTGGAGGCGTTGCCGGAGTCCCCGGCGATCCTGGAGGTGCGGGCCCGTGTGCTGCTGGGGCTCGCGGCGGCCGGGTTCGAGGTGTCGGGCCGCTTCGACGAGGCGGTCGCCCTGCTGAACGAGGCCCGCCGTCTTGCCGCCGACGCGGGCGCCGAGCACCTCACGGTGCCGATCGAGGGCCAGCGCGCGCTGCTGCTCCTCCGACGCGGGGACTTCCGCTCCGCCCTCGCGGTGTTCGACCGGGCGGGCGAGGGCCTGGCGGCCGCAGCGCCGTACGACCGGATGACGCTGCTGCTGAACCGCGGCTCGCTGCACCTGGAGCGCGGAGGCCTGACCGCCGCGCTGCGCGACCTCGAGGAGTGCGGCATGCTGGCCGAGGAGCACCAGGTCGTCACGCTGGCCTGGAAGGCTCAGCACAACCTGGGGTGGGCGGAGTTCCTCGCCGGCCGGATCCCTCGTGCCATCGCCACGCTGGAGCGGGCCGAGTCCCTCAACCCCGGCGAGCCCCACCCGATCGGGATGCTCGACCGGGCGCGGGTGCTGCGGGAGGCGGGTCTCGTGCAGGAGGCGGAGGCGAGCCTGGAGCGGGCCGGTGAGGCCCAGCGGGCAGCCGGCTCGTGGCAGGACCTCGCGGAGACGGAGATGGCCCGTGCCGAGTGTGCGCTGCTCGCAGGTCGGCCGGGGGACGCACTGCTCCTGGCGCGCGCCGCGCGGCACCGGCTGGCCCGCCGGAGCAACCTGACGCTGCGGCGGCGGGCGGAGGTGCTGGTGCTCCAGTGCTCCCGCGCCGCGGCGGACACCCGGGAGGGAGCGGCGCGGGAGGCGGCGATGACCCGGGTCGCCCGCGAGGCCACGGACCTGGCGGCCCGCTGCCGGGCGGAGCGTCGGGCCGACCTGGCGCGTCGTGCCGAGCTGATCGCCTGGGAGGCGTCGCTGCGTGCCACGCCCCGGCCCCGAGGTCGCTCCGGGCCCCCATCGGGGCCGGCCCCGGCACCCACGGGGACACCGCCTCCGCTGCGCCGGCACGACCCGCTGGCCACGCGCCTGCTCACGCGCGAGGTCCGCGCGTTGGCGGCCGCGGCGGACGGCGACACACGGCGGGCGTCGAGCGAGGTTCGGCGGGGTCTGGCCGAGCTCGGCAGCTACCAGCACTCCTTCGGGTCGCTGGACCTGCGGACCGCGAGCGCGGTGCACGGGTCGGCGCTGGCACGGCTGGGCCTGCAGCTGGCGCTGCACCACGGCTCCCCGGCCGACGTGCTGGCCTTCATCGAACGCAGTCGCGCGGTCTCGACCCGGTTGCCGCAGGTGCGTGCGCCGAGCGATCCGGCGAGTGCCGAGCTGCTCGCCGCGATGCGGCGGGTGGAGGAGGAGATCCGTGGTCTGGAGGGCGACCCGGCGGCGGCGGACGTGGTGGCCCGGCTCCGACGTGAGGCCTCGACCCTGCAGCGCGGCATCCGGGTCCGTGCGTGGGAGCTCGAGGGCGAGGGAGGCGCCGTCGCACAGGCACCGCGGGCGACTCCGCTCGGCGTGGCCGCTGCGGCCGACGAGTCGGCCTTCGTGAGCTTCGCCCGCGACCGGGGCCGGTGGCTGGCGGTCGTCGTCGACGGACGACGCACCCGCTTGGTGGACCTGGCGCCGGTGCGTGAGGTCCACGCCCTGGTCACGCGGGTGCGGGCGGACCTGGACGCGCTGGCGATGCCCGCCCTGCCGGACGTGCTGCGGACCGCCGTACGTCGCAGCCTGGACCTCGGGCTGGCCGGTCTCGACGCGGCGGTGCTGGCCCCGCTCGGGCTGTCGGGACGACGGCTCGTGCTCTCCTGCAGCGGCGACCTGATGCTGCTGCCGTGGGGGCTGCTGCCGAGCCGCCTCGGCCAGCCCACCTCGGTCACGCCCAGCGCGGCAGCGTGGCTGCGCGCGCGGGGGCGACGCCGCCCGCCCCACCCCCACGTCGTGGCGATCGCGGGTCCTGACCTGAGGCTGGCCGAGGCCGAGGTCGGCATGGTGGAGAGGCACTGGCCGGGGGCACGGGCGCTCCGCGGTGCCGAGGCCACGACGGCGGCGGCGTGCGACGCGCTCGTCACCGGCGACCTGGTGCACGTCAGTGCACACGGCCGGCACTGCTCCGACAGCCCGCTGTTCTCGTCGGTGCGCCTCAGCGACGGCTCGCTCTATGCCCACGAGATCGACCCGGGAGCCGGTCTCGCCGGGTGCGTCGTGCTCTCGGCGTGCGATGCCGGGCTCGCCACGACCCGGCCCGGGGAGGAGATGCTGGGACTGGCCCAGGTGCTGCTCCACCTGGGGTCCAGCAGCGTCGTCGCGGCGGTCGCACGGGTGAACGACGAGGTCAGCGCCCTGTTCATGGAGGCGCTCCACCGCGAGCTCGTGGAAGAGAATGACGTGTCCGCCTCGCTTGCGGCCGCCCAACGTGAGAGCCTTGACTGTCCGTCGCCGGCTGCTTTCGTCAGTTACGGCGCGACGTGGTGACCTGATCGCCGGCGTGTAGCACGTACCCTGACCACCTCGTGGGGTATTGGTCCAGTTCTGCACGAACTTGCAATGCACTTTCACGCGTTGCTGTTCAGTGGTTCACCCTCCTGATCCATGGCCAGAATGGATGCAGGTCGTCAGACAAGCACCCACGGATCGAAGGACCCTCCCCATGAGCAACCGCACCGCTTCGAAATGGTTCGCCGCCTGCGTCGCGGCACTGTCGCTGAGCATGGTCACGTCCGTGTCCGCCGCCGACGCCAAGCCCGACGACAAGATCGTTGTCAAGCGTGACAGTGGCTGGAACCGCCCCTGACGCACCACCCCTGACGCGGGCCGCCGGAACCCCACCCCACCCACCCCACCCCCCGGCCGCCCGAGAGTGAGACGGAACCGACGTCACCCCCAGATGTCGGGCATTGCCCACCCCGGCCTGTCTCAGTCGCTCGAGAGAGGCAGCAGCTCCGGTTGCTGCCTCTCTTGGCGTTTTCCCGCAGCCTCAGTGGGAGGACGACTGCGACATGGCCCAGCCGAGCTGGAAGCGCGTCTCGACGCCGTACTCCTCTTTGAGCATGGAGATGTAGGAGGCGTAGGTGCGCACGCTGACGCCCAGGCGCTTGGCGCTGGCGGCGTCGCTGTGGCCCTCGACGAGCATCCGCAGCGTCATGCTGCGCACCTCCGCAGCCACGTTGCGGGCCGCCGCCTGGGTGTCGACCGTGAAGGGCATGGCGCGTTCCCACGCCCGGTCGAAGAGGTCGAGCAGGAAGGCGAGGATCGACTTCTCGTGGATCGCGACGGCCACCTCGTGGCTCTCGGTCGCGGGGATCAGCGCGGTGTGCCGGTCGAAGACGAGCATGCGCTTGAAGAACTCGTCGGAGGTGCGCACCTCGGCGCCGAGCGAGGAGACCTCCGCGACGTACTCGCGCGTGGCCGCCGACTGGCGCGCCGAGTGCTGGTAGATCGTGCGGATCGAGACCCCGCGCCGCAACGCCTGCATGTCCCGGGGCTCGGCCTCGGCCAGCGTGACCGCGGGGCGTCGGCCGTAGGGCTGAGCCGTGAGCATCTCCACGCGCAGGTTGCCGACCTGGGTGTCGATGAAGCGGTTGATGGCGTCGATGCCGCGGATCTCGGTGCTCGCGCGCTTCAGGCTGATCGGCGAGCTGCGGTAGAGCGAGCCCAGCTCCTCGAACGTGCTGTTCCATCGCGCCGACTCCGCGATGAGCTCGCTCGCGTGCTGCGCCAACGGCGCCACCAGCAGGTCGCTGGCGGCGCTCGGGTCGACCGGGTGGTAGCGCTCGGCCTGGGTGTCGAAGGTCAGCAGCCCGAGCCCGACGAGCAGGTCGACGGCGGCGCGGCGGGGGGTGCCGGGGGCGAAGTCACGGTCGGCGGCGTCGATCCAGCCCTGGGTGACGGCGACCTCGTAGACCTCGGCGCCGATCTTCTCCACCATCAGGTGCTCGGCTCGCGACGGGACGCGGAGAGCAGCGCCCGGCGCGTCGGCCTCAGCCGATCCCGCGCCGGCGGCATCGCTCGAGGGGAGGCCTCCCGCCTCGGACGCCGCTGACATGGCCCCCATGATGCCGGATCGCGCGCTCGTACCGGACATTTCGCTCCAACCCGTCGCTGCACTACCCACCAGGAGGCCGGGACGTCATAGGCCGTGGTCGCTGCAGCGACCGATTCCTATGACGTCCGCGGGGTGGTGCAGAGCAAGCAGGCGTACGTCGCACGCCTGGTGGCGTCAGGCGCCTCAGGCGCCTCAGGCGCCGAGGCGGGCCTTGAGGCCGTCGAGCTCGGTCCAGAGCGTCGCCGGAAGGTCGTCGCCGAACTTCTCGAACCACTCCGTGATCTGCGGGATCTCGGCCTTCCACTCCTCGACGTCGACCTTGAGCGCCTCGACGAGGTCGGCCTCGCTCATGTCCAGCCCGTCGGTGTCCAGCGACGCGGGCGTCGGGACGTGACCGATGGGGGTCTCCACGGCCTCGGCCTGGCCCTCCATGCGCTCGACGACCCACTTGAGGACCCGGCTGTTCTCGCCGAAGCCCGGCCACAGGAAGCCGCCGTCCTCGTCGCGACGGAACCAGTTCACGTAGAAGATGCGCGGCATCTTCGAGGCGTCGTTGTCCTTGCCCATCGTGATCCAGTGGTTGAAGTAGTCACCGGCGTTGTAGCCGATGAACGGCAGCATCGCCATCGGGTCGCGCCGCACGACACCGACCGCGCCGGTCGCCGCCGCGGTGGTCTCCGAGGAGAGCGTGGCGCCCATGAAGGTGCCGTGGGTCCAGTCGCGGGCCTCGGTCACCAGCGGGACGGTCGTCTTGCGGCGGCCACCGAACAGGATCGCGTCGATCGGGACGCCGTTCGGGTCGTCGTACTCGTCGGCGAGGATCGGGCACTGCTTGATCGGCGTGCAGTAGCGGCTGTTCGGGTGGCTGGACAGCTCCTCGGAGTCCGGCGTCCAGTCCTCGCCCTTCCAGGAGATGGCGTGGTCGGGGGTGCCCTCCATGCCTTCCCACCAGATGTCGCCGTCGTCGGTCAGCGCGACGTTGGTGAACACCGAGTTGCCCTGGTTGATGGTGCGCATCGCGTTGGGGTTGGTGTGCTCGTTGGTGCCGGGGGCGACGCCGAACAGGCCGAACTCGGGGTTGACGGCGTACAGGCGGCCGTCCTCACCGATGCGCATCCACGCGATGTCGTCGCCGAGGGTCTCGACCTTCCAGCCGGGGATGGTCGGAGCGAGCATGGCGAGGTTGGTCTTGCCGCAGGCGCTGGGGAACGCGGCGGCGATGTACTTCTTGACGCCCTCGGGGCTGGTGAGCTTGAGGATGAGCATGTGCTCGGCCATCCAGCCCTCGTCGCGGGCCATGACGCTGGCGATGCGTAGGGCGTAGCACTTCTTGCCCAGCAGGGCGTTGCCGCCGTAGCCGGAGCCGAAGGACCAGATCATGCGCTCCTCGGGGAACTGCACGATGTACTTGGTGTCGTTGCAGGGCCACTTCACGTCGTCCTGGCCGGCCTCGAGCGGCATGCCGACCGAGTGCAGGGCGGGGACGTAGGCGGCCTGGGTCTCCTCCATCTTCCGGAGGACCTCGCTGCCCATGCGGGCCATGACGCGCATGCTGGCCACGACGTACGCCGAGTCGGTGATCTCCACGCCGAACATGGGGTTCTCGGCGTCGAGGTGACCCATGCAGAAGGGCACGACGTACATCGTGCGGCCCTTCATGCAGCCGCGGTAGAGGTCGGTCATGAGGGTCTTCATCTCGCCCGGGTCCATCCAGTTGTTGGTGGGCCCGCAGTCCTTCTCGTCGACCGAGCAGATGTAGGTGCGGTCCTCGACCCGGGCCACGTCGGTGGGGTCGGATGCGGCGTAGAAGGAGTTGGGCTTCTTCTCCGCGTTGAGGCGGGTGAAGGTGCCGGTGCTGACGAGGAAGTCCGTGAGCTCGGTCCACTCCTCGTCGGAGCCGGTGCACCAGTGCACCCGGTCCGGGGTCGTGAGCTCGGCGATCTCCTCGACCCAGCGCAGGATGCCGTCGTGGGTGGTCGGTCGTTCGGTCGTCTCGGTAGTCATCTACCGTCCCCTTCGCGCAGTTCCCCCACCCGGGTCGTCTGCGGTCCCGGGTGAGCGTGGGTGACCCCACGGATGTGTGTCGCCAATCCCGCACCGTTGCGGCCCACGAGCCGGGCTCGCAGCGGGCGCGACCGATGGGTTGGTCGAAAAGTACCGCCGCGCTCGCGCGCTATCCATTGGACCGTTCCAAGATGCGCGCCGCGTTCTCCGGCCCCCTCCCCAGGGGTGTAGTCGTGGCGGGAACCCGTTGTCCAGCAAGGATGCGCGCCAGTGGCGCCGACGGACGGGTGACCCGCCTCTCGTGCGGGCGAGGATCGGGGTTCATCGGGCTGGGTACGTTCAGGACATGCCTCCCGAGACGACGTCGCCCTCGCCGAAGCGGATCGTCGTCACCGGCGCCCGCGGCTACATCGGCTCCCGCCTGGTGCCCGAGCTGCTGCGGCAGGGGCACGACGTGGTCGCGACCGCGTCCTCCGATCCCACGGGGTCCCCCCTTCCCTGGGTCGACGACGTCGAGTGGGCCCTGATGGACGCCCTCGACCCCGGCGACGTGGCCGCCGCGGTCAAGGGCGCCGACGCCGTCTGCTACCTCGTGCACGCCCTCGACAAGCCCGGTTTCTCGAACCTCGACCGACAGGCCGCCGACATCATGCGTGAGGCGGTGGACGCCGCCGAGGTGCCGCGTCTGGTCTACCTGTCCGGTCTGGTGCCCGACCTGCCTCACGACAGGCTGTCGAGCCACTTGTCCTCGCGGCTGGAGGTGGAGGAGATCCTGCTGCGCAGCTCGGCCTCGACGACGTCGCTGCGGGCCGGTGTCGTGCTGGGGGCGGGCTCGACCTCCTTCGAGATCATCCGTCAGCTGGCGGCCACGATGGTTGTGACGCCGGTGCCGTCCTGGCTGACCTCGCAGATCCAGCCCATCGCCGTGGCCGACACCATCGAGCTGCTTGCGCACGCCCTGACCACCGCGGATCCGGTCGGCGCGGTCGACGTGGGCGGACCCGACGTCCTGCCCTATCCCGACCTGCTGGCGCTCTTCGCCCAGGAGGCGGGGCTGCGACGCCTGCGGCTCCCGGTCCCGCCAGTCCCGGTGCCGCTCGTGTCGCTGACCGCCCCGCTCTTCTGCGCGGCGCCGTCGCGGACCGTCTCGGCGCTGGTGGCGAGCCTGCGCCACGACATGGTGTGCGACTCGGCGCGGGCCTGGGGGCTCCCGGGTGTCGCCACCCCCGCGGCCGAGGCGATGCGACGCGCCCTGAGCGGCGACGGGACGATCTACGACGCCCAGCCCGGCGACCCGTCGTGGACCAGCGACCGGCTCTGGCCCGAGCGGGTCTCCGGTGTCTCGTTCCCGCTGCCCGCCGTGGCGCGGGCCGTGGCCCACAACTCCGAGACCCGCACGTTCGACTTCGTCCGGGCCCGCCTCAAGGGCCTCCTGGGCTGAGCAGATCGCGCAATTGTTCTCGCAGCGGGCCGTTCGCTCGGCGTGTCGGCCGCAGTGTGTGAACAATTGTGCGGGTTCTGATGCTCCTTGGGGGGATAGGGCAGGGTGAGGGCACGCGCTGTCCGAGTGTCCGACCACGTGGTCGGGCGGGCGGCGTACGACGACCCGGGTCGCCCGGGCGGTCCGTCCGAGAAGCCGAGCGATCGAGGAGTGGCATGAGGCTGGAGCTGTCGCCGGAGGACGCCGCGTTCCGCGAGGAGATGCGCACCTTCTTCACCACCGAGGTGCCCCAGGAGATCCGGGACACCGTCGCGGCCCGGAAGGAGCTCTCCAAGGAGCAGATCGTCGAGAGCCAGCGCATCCTCAACAAGGCCGGCCTCGCCGTCCCGGGCTGGCCCGTCGAGTGGGGTGGTCAGGACTGGACCCCGCTCAAGCGCCACATCTGGCACGAGGAGATGCAGAGCGCCTGCGTCCCTCTGCCGCTGGCCTTCAACGCCTCCATGGTCGGCCCGGTCATCGCCGCCTACGGCACCCAGGAGCAGAAGGAGACGTTCCTGCCCAAGACCGCCGACCTCGACATCTGGTGGTCGCAGGGCTTCTCCGAGCCCGACGCCGGCTCCGACCTCGCCGGGCTGCGCTGCGCAGCGGTCCGCGACGGCGACGAGTACGTCGTCAACGGCCAGAAGACCTGGACCACGCTCGGGCAGTACGGCGACTGGATCTTCAACCTCGTCCGCACCAACCCCGAGGCGGAGAAGAAGCAGGCCGGCATCTCCTTCCTGCTCATCGACATGACCACCCCCGGCGTCGAGGTCCGCCCGATCGAGCTGATCGACGGCGGCTACGAGGTCAACGAGGTCTGGTTCACCGACGTCCGCGTGCCGGTCGCCAACCTGGTGGGTGCGGAGAACCAGGGCTGGGAGATCGCCAAGTTCCTCCTCGGCAACGAGCGTGTCGGCGTCGCCCCGGTCGGTGCGGTCAAGCGGGTCCTGGCCCACGCGAAGGAGTGGGTCGGCGAGGACACGCTGCGCGACCCGCTCGTGGCCGCGCGCTTCGCCGCCATCGAGAACGAGCTGCTGGCGCTGGAGCTGACTGCGCTCCGCGTCGTCGCGAACTCCACCGACGGCAAGCCCCACCCGGCCTCGTCGGTGCTGAAGCTCAAGGGCTCCGAGCTCCAGCAGGCCGTCAGCGACCTCGTCGTCGAGCTCGCCGGTCCGGGGTCGCTGGCCTCGGGCGCCGGGGACGACAGCGGCGTGCCGGGCTGGGCCCGGGTCGCAACCCCGGCGTACCTCAACCTGCGCAAGGCCTCGATCTACGGCGGCTCCAACGAGATCCAGCGCCAGATCATCGCCCGCACGATCCTGGGCCTCTGAGAGGGAGACGGACATGGACTTCGAGCACGACGACGAGCAGCAGGCCCTGCGTGACGCCGTCCGCGGGCTGCTGGCCAAGGCCTACAGCGACTTCGAGAAGCGGCGTACGACGACCAAGGGCGAGCGTGGCTACGACGAGGGGACGTGGCGCCAGCTGGCCGAGATGGGCGTCCTCGGACTGCCCTTCGCCGAGGCCGACGGCGGCATGGGTGCCGGCCCGATCGAGGTCGGCATCGTGGCCGAGGAGCTCGGCCGGGTGCTCGCCCCCGAGCCGTTCCTGACCGCGGTCGTGCTGGCCGGCGGGGCAGTCGCCGCGGCCGGGTCCGACGCGCAGCGCTCGGCGCTCCTGGAGCCGTTGGCGGCGGGCGAGTCGTTGCTGGCGTGGGCCCACGACGAGCCGGGCAGCGGATACACCTCCTCGGCGTCGGCCACCAAGGCCTCGCAGGAGGGTGAGGGCTGGACCCTGACGGGCACGAAGGAGCCGGTCGTGGCGGGTGAGCACGCCGACGTCCTCGTCGTGACCGCGGCCCTGCCGGACGGCGGCACCGGGCTCTTCACGGTCACCTCCGACGCGGCCGGCCTGAGCCGCACCGGCTACCCCACCCACGATGGCGGCCGTGCCGCCCTGGTGACCTTCGACGGCACCCCGGCCGACGCCCTGGGCGACGGCGCCGACGCCACCGCGGTGATCGAGAGGGTGCTCGACCAGGCCCGCGTCGCCGCCGCGGCCGAGGCGCTGGGCCTGATCTCCGAGGCGCTCAGCGCGACCCGCGACTACCTGACCTCGCGCAAGCAATTCGGCGTCACCCTCAACAAGTTCCAGGCGCTGACCTTCCGCGCCGCCGACATGTACGTCGACCTCGAGCTGACCCGCAGCCTGGTGCTGTGGGCCACGATGGTGCTGGCCGACGGCACTCCCGAGGAGGCGTCCGTCGCGGCGTCTCGCGCGGCGCTGCAGGTCTCGACGGCGGGCAAGCGCGTCGGCGAGGAGGCCATCCAGCTGCACGGCGGCATCGGCGTCACCGCGGAGTACTCCGTGGGCCACCGGCTCAGCCGACTGCGCGCCCTCGAGGCGCAGCTCGGCGACGCGCGGCTCCACACCGCCCGTCTCGCCGGCCGCGTCGCGGCGTACGGCGAGGTCGACCCCCTGCCCTGACAGATTGGCGTCGAGAGCGCCATGACACGTCCGGGCCGGGGGTGAGGACCTTCGGCGGACGCGGGCGACGTCGGTGGCCTGCCAGGGTGAACCATGCTGCGCGCGTCGAAGGTCCTGATGGCGGTCTCGGTGATGCTCCTGACCGCCTTGGCGGTGCCGACAGGGGTGAGCCGAGCCGATTCCGGAGCCCCAGCGACGGTCACGGCGACCGACACGGCTGAACGACGGGCGGGCGGCCGCTGGCCGGGGACGACGATCCGCTACTCCGAGACGCTGCCGCCGAGCTGGGACTGGGCGCTGGCCCGCGGCGTCCGGGCCTGGAACCAGGGCTCGGGGGCGGACATCCGGTTCGTCAAGGCGCCCGACGGCAAGCGGGGGCAGGTAGTTATCCGCCGGGCCCCCACTCCCGGGGTCGGAGGGGAAGCCACCCTGGGGCGTCACCCCAACGCCTACGTGCACCTGAGCGACAACCTGCCCAAGAAGCTGCCGCGCAGCAAGTGGATCGTCATCGGCACCCTGCTCGCGCACGAGCTGGGCCACGTCCTGGGTCTGGGCCACGACTCCGACCCGTCCGGCTGCGACCTGATGAACCAGTACCTCTGTGAGCACTACCTGCTCGGCGACGGCACGATGACCTGTCGCTGGGTCTCGCAGCGCGACGCCCGTCGGGCGGTCCGGCTGTACGGCGGCTCCGTCGCCCTGGCGCCCGAGGTCTGTCTGGTGGAGCCACTGCCTCCGGCGCCGGTCTCACCCCTGGCCTCCGGCGGGAACGCGGGTTCCGCCCCGGTGTCGATCTCCTGGCAGGTGCCGGCGGGCATGCCGGGGGGATCGATGTTTCTGGTGACGGTGCACCCGCCGGGCATGTGTGGCAGCGACCAGATCGGGGGCTTGCTGGCCACCTACCGGATCTCGCCGACCGGCAGCAGCTGGACCGACCCGGAGCCGGACCGCTGGCAGGACGAGGCCTGCTACGTGCTGAGGTCCCTGAACTACTGGGGCGGGTCCCCGCCGGCCTTCGAGACGACTCGCTGACCGGGTCGGGAAGGGGTGTCCCGGTGGCTGCGGGAGGCCAGGGGGCAACCGATTTCGCAGCCCGGTGGGAGGTCCGTTAGACTCGCCCAGGTTCAACGAGATCCCCGGATCTCCGAGGACGGGCACCCGTAGCTCAACGGATAGAGCATCTGACTACGGATCAGAAGGTTTGGGGTTCGAATCCCTACGGGTGCGCAGATCGAGAAGCCGCAGGTCAGTCCGCTGACCTGCGGTTTTGCGCGTTTGTGGACCGACCGGCCGGCCCGCAGGTGTGCCGCCCGCGCCGGAGTGGAAGGCGCTGGCACACTTCGGGCGCAGTCGACGCTTCGGGGCCCGCCGGACGCAGGCCTGCCATTCGGGCGCCGCGCAAGACGCGAGTGTCCGGAGTAGCCGGCAGGGTGACGCCGACCGCGTCAGAGCGCTCCGAGCACGTGCTGGAGTGCGACCACTGCGGCGCCACGTGCCCATTCCGAGAAGTGCACGGGTTCGCTCGAGACATCCAGGTCGCATCGGCGTGACCCTGGCTCACGCTCTCGAAGCCGCTCGGCGATGGTCGCCGTCATGACGGGGACTCACGGAGAGGCGCCCGGTGACACGCCACACCCGGCCCGCTCAGTCGTGGGAGAGCTGGTGGTGGCGTGGTTGCACGGTGCACATCCTTCCATCGACGCCGTACAGCGTCATAGATCAGCTGTCACCTCTCCGTGCAGCAGTCCCGCTTGCTCTTGCGGTGCCTCGCCCACGTGTCGAGCGTGACGACGACCCAGATCGTGAGAGCCGCCGCGACCACGCGCGACCATGACCCGGGGCCGAGTGGTGCGGTCTGGAAGAGGTCGTTCATGACCGGGGCGTAGGTCAGGGCCAGCTGTCCCAGGATCTGTGCCCCGATGCCGACGACCAGCCAGCGGTTGCTGAACCAGCCGAGCCGCCAGACCGGTTGGCTGAGCGAGCGGCAGCTGATCAGGTAGAGGATCTGGGCGACCACGAAGACGTTGACCGCGACGGTCCGGCTCGTCTCCACCGACGCCCCCTGGGAGAGCTCGTACTGGAAGGCCCACCACGAGCCGACCACCAGGAGCGCGGACACGAGCAGGGTTCGGTAGACGAGTGCCCGGGTGAGCAAGGACTCCCGAGGCTTGCGGGGCGGGCGCTCCATGATCCCGGCCTCGCGAGGTTCCCACGCCAGCGTGAGGCCGAGCAGCACGGCGGTCGTCATGTTGATCCACAGGATCTGGGTCGGCAGGATCGGCAGCTGCGACCCGAGCAGCACCGCGACGAGGATGACCACGCCCTCACCCACGTTGGTGGGCAGGGTCCAGACGATGAACTTGGTGAGGTTGTCGAAGACGCCTCGGCCCTCCTCCACCGCCGCCTCGATGGTGGCGAAGTCGTCGTCGGTGAGGACCATGTCGCCGGCGTCCTTGGCGACCTCGGTGCCGCCCAGCCCCATCGCCACGCCGATGTCGGCCTGCTTCAGCGCGGGCGCGTCGTTGACGCCGTCGCCGGTCATCGCGACCACGTGGCCCAGCGACTGCAGCGCCTCCACGAGGCGGAGCTTCTGCTCCGGGCTGACCCGGGCGAACACCACGGTCCGCTCCGCGGCCGCGGGCAGGTCCTCGGACGCGATGCCTTCCAGGTCGACCCCGGTCAGCACGAGCGTCGTCGTCGTCGAGGAGCCCGACCTGGCGGGCGATCGCGGCGGCGGTCACAGCGTGGTCTCCAGTGATCATCTTCACCGCGAGCCCGGCGCTGCGACACCGTGCAACCGCTTCCGTCGCGGTCGCACGCGGAGGGTCGTGCATCGCCTGCAGGCCCGCGAAGGCGAGCCCCGAGGGGGTGCCATCCGGAGTCACGGCATCGGGCCGGGCATCGAGCTCCACGGCGGTGGCGAGCACGCGCATGCCGCGCGCTGAGAGCCGGTCCGTCGCGGCGAGCACGGCCCCCGCGTCCAGGGGCTCGGTGGTGCCGTCGGCAGCGAGCTGGGTGGCGCACAGCTCGAGCACCCGCTCGACCGCGCCCTTGGCGAACACCAGCGTCCGGTCGGTGTCGGGATCGTGGTGAGAGGTCGCCATGAACATCCGCTCGGAGGTGAACGGGCTGGTCTCGATCCGCGGCATCCCATGCAGAGGTACGCCGAGCCGCGCTCCGACCGTGAGCATGGCGGTCTCGGTCGGATCGCCGACCGGCGGTTGGTCCTCGTGGATGCGGGCGTCGTTGCAGTTGGCGCCGACCATGAGACACCAGTGCAGCGCGCCCCCAGGTGTCTCGGCCGCGACTTCGGAGTCCTCCGGCACCTGCAGCTCCTCGCCGGCCGACCAGAGGGAGCGCACGGTCATGCTGTTCTCGGTCAGGGTGCCGGTCTTGTCGGTGCAGATCACGGTGGCGCCTCCGAGCGTCTCCACCGCCGGGAGCCGTCGGATCACGGCGCGACGCCGAGCCATCCGCGAGACCCCGATAGCCAGGGTGACGGTCACTGCGGCGGGCAGCCCCTCGGGGATCGCGCCGACCGCGAGGGCGACGGCTGCGGTGAACATGTCGACGGCGGGCTCTCCTCGCAGGACGCCGACCGCGAAGGTGAGCGCCGCCAGCACCAGGATCACGAGGGTGAGCAGAGCGCTGAACGACGCAAGCTGGCGCGTGAGTGGCGTCGCCAAGGACTTCGCCGAGCCCACCAGACGGTGGATCTCGCCCAGCTCGGTGCCCGCACCGGTGGCCACAACGACCCCGGCACCGGAGCCGGCGGTGACGAGCGTGCCGGAGTAGACCATGTTGCGACGGTCCGCCACGACGGTGAGCTCGGGGAGCACCACCTCGTCCTTCTCGACCGGCAGTGACTCACCGGTCAGCGCCGACTCGTCGACCTGGAGCTCGGCCTCGCGGATCAACCTCAGGTCGGCCGGCAGCTTGTCGCCGGCCTCCACGAGCACGACGTCGCCAGGGACCAGCCTCTCGGAGGGAACCTGCCGTTGGCGCCCGTCGCGCAGCACCCGTGCGTCCGTGTGCACCATCGACCGCAGCGCGTCGAGGGCGGACTCCGCCTTGGACTCCTGGATGAATCCGACGACCGTGTTGACGACGACGACGCCGAAGATGACGGAGGCGTCGACGTACTCGCCGAGGAACATCGTGACCACGCCCGCGACGATCAGGACGTAGATCAACGGGTTGTGGACCTGCCGGAGCAGGCGGAGCCAGGCGCTGACCGGGTGGACGGCCGGCAGCTCGTTGGGCCCGAACCGTTCGAGTCGTTTCGCCGCCTCGTCCTCGGTCAGACCCACCTCGCGGTCCGACCCCATCAGGAGCATGACCTCGTGCAGAGGCAGATCGTGGTGAGCCTTCCCTCGCTCCGTCGACCCTGCAGGCGACTCCTGGGGGCGCGCAGCGGGCAGGAGAGCGTGTCGAGCTCTGTCTGCTTGGCTCACACGACGTCGCGTCGTCGAACCGCGACGAGACCTGCCACCGCGGGAACGAGCGCCCATATGATGATCACCCCCAAGGCGGCCCACAGACCCACGTCCGCTTCGTGGTGCTGAGCTTCCGCATCTCCGCGTGAATGACCCTCAGCATGGTGGTCATCGGGTGGCGACCGGTACGTCAGGATCGTGCAGGGCGATACCGGCGCGGCAGGCAAGGTCCCCGATATCGGCGATGTCGACGCCCCGGACGACGAACTCATCTGCGGCGCCGCGGCGGATGCTCGCTCCGGCGCCCTGCAAGAGCTGGGTGAGCCCGCTCGGGTTCTCGGTACGGACCGCGGTACCTGCTTGTTGCAGAGCAGAGAGGGGTCCGGTGGCAACCGGCTGACCGTGTTCAGGACCACGATCTCGTCAGCCAGGTGCTCGACCTCAGTCAGCAGGTGGCTGGACACGAACACCGTCCCGCCGGCCGCCGCGCGCTCACGAAGCAGGTCGCGCAACCAGCGGATCTTTTGCGGGTCGAGCCCGTCGGCAAGATCGAGCAGCACCTTGATGGCTGTGGACTTTCCGGCACCGTTGGGGCCGAGAAACCCCGTAACCCGTCCCGGCTGGACGGTGAACGTCAGGTCGTCGACGACCACGTCTCTGCGGTAGTTCAGCAAAGCGCGGGTAGACCCGTACCCCACGTGGCTGATCTCGCCGCGCGCCAGCCGCTGGTCAAGTGACTCTCGCGATGTGTTGGGTGTCCCGCCGCCAGCTTCCGCTGTGGGCTGTCGGACCCCGGCTGTCCTCATGGCCAGGAACACCGTGAGTCCGATCATCGCAATAAGGAGGAGCCCGAGGATTGCCACCATTCAGAAGCCCCAGCTGCCGCTCATGATTCCGTCGCCGTGGGAGCCGTCCATCATTCGATCGGGGTCGCGATAGTTGCTGGAGAACATGTATCGACGGTCGCACCGGCCGAGCGAATGCGGCAGATGCAGAAGTCACAGAGGCAGATGACACATGACACGGCCCCACCAAGGCAGGTGCGACTCACTGGAGCGATGGCCAGAACGACGCCGGGCGCGAACGTCTCGCCGACGAACGTGAGGCTGAGCTCGACCGTCGCGAGGCTGACCTGGTCGTTCGTGAGGGGGCCTTGGCTCAGCGTATGGCCGCGTCAGGAGCGAGCCTCGCTAGCGCTGATGCGCGTGATGCCGACGCCAGCGCCCGGGACGTGGCAGCGGTCGACCGGGAGATGGCCTTCGACAAGGACGATGTCGCGAATCAGGAGGCGGCCTATGGCAACCGTTGGCCTGAGCGGCGCGAGGCCGGGCGCAACCGAGCTGAGGCCAAGAGCGATCGCACAGCTCGCTGGATGATCGGCGGAACTCACCACCGCGACTCGGTGCGCGTGCACCTCTTGTGCTCCGGCTTCGTGGAACAGATCGGTCAGTGGTGGGCATCGCTGGGGTGTCCTGTCGTTGATGGCGTGGGTAGGGACAGGAGTTGTCGTGCCTGGGCGATTGCCGTCGGGGTGTCGGGCAGGATGCGACCGGCGGCGCGCAGCGCGTGGGCGGAGCCCAGCGAGCGCAGGACCTCGTCGTGCCCCGCCGCCAGGCCCGAGAGCAGAACGACGATGCCGCGGCGTTCGAGTCGGCTGATGGCGTCGTCCAGCACGTTGGCGCCGGTGGCGTCGAGGGTGGTGACGCGTGACATCCGCAGGATCACGACGTCGACGTCGACGACGTCGGGCAGCTCGAGCAGGAGGCGGTGGGCGGCACCGAAGAAGAGGGGCCCGTCGATGCGGTAGACGACGATGTGCTCACTGAGCAGGGCGTGCTCCTCGGTGTTGTGGTCCCGGGTGTCGATCGGGACTTGCTCGATGCTGGCGGTGCGTGCGACGGATCGCAGGGTGAGCACCACGGCGACGCCCACGCCCACCCCGACCGCGGTGACGAGGTCGAGAGCGACGGTGACCATGAACGTCAGGCCCACGATGAGGGCGTCGGAACGTGTCGATCGCACGAGTGCGCGCAGTGCCCCTGCCTCGACCATGCGGACACAGGTGGCGAACAGGACGCCGGCGAGAGCGGCAGCGGGATGCTGGACACGAGCGGGGCGGCGACGAACACCAGGGCGAGCAACGCCAGTGAGTGGGTGACTGCGGCGAGCCGGGAGGTGGCTCCGGCGCGCACATTGACAGCGGTCCTTGCGATGGCAGCTGTAGCGGGCACGCCTCCGAAGAGGGGCACGACCATGTTGGCGAGTCCCTGCCCGAAGAGCTCGCGATCGGGGTCGTGGTGCTCGTCGACGGTCATGGCGTCGGCTGTCCTCTCCGGACGTGGCCGACTGGTGCTGGGTGCCGAGGACCGGGTGCTCGAGCCCGGCGAGGTCGTTGAGTTCGACACCACCGTGCCGCACTGGTTCGGCAGCACCGGTGAGGCGCCGGCGGAGATGCTGAGCATCTTCGGCCGGCCCGGGGAGCGCATGCGCCATCGCGGCGCGGACTCGTAGCGCGCACAGGTCAGGGAACCAGCTCCTTCGCGCGAGCGGTCGCCTGTTCCTCCTCGGTCCATGCGGGTGCGGCGCCCTCGACGTCCAGGACCGGCAGCGCCCGGTCGAGCCATCGGGGAAGCCACCAGTTCGCGTCGCCGAGCAGCGACATGGTCGCCGGGACCAGGACCATGCGCACCACGGTCGAGTCGATGAGGACGGCGGTGGCCCCCGACCTGTCACCTGCTCGTGAAGCAGTCCTGAGCATGATGATGAGCACGAGCGTTGATTGATTCCGCGCCAGGTCTGGTCGGGCTCGAACCTACTCGCCCGACTCCTTGACTTGTGACGCGGATCACAACAGTGTGAAAAGCCCATCACCTTGGATTCCGAGGCCGATCATGCGCTCCGTTCCCGCTGCACTCGCCATCACCGCCCTGACGGCCGGCCTGCTTGTCACCAGTCCGTCGGTGAGCACCGGAGCCAGCCGGGCCGAACGCGACCGGCAAGACCTCGAGGTCTATGTCGTGGAGTCCAGCCCTGCTGAGCTCGAGAAGCTCGCGGAGGTCGGTGTCGACACCGATCACACGACGCAGTCAGACACCGCCGAGGGCGACGTCCGACTCGACGTCGTCATCACCGAGGAACAGGCAGACACACTGCGTGCAGAAGGCCTCTCGGTCCGCGTGAAGAAGGTGAACGGCCGCAAGGCCTCCGACGAGGCGCAGCGCCAGAACCGCGCCGGTTACGACGCCTTCCGCTCCTACAGCGAGAACGGCGGCATCGCTGACGAGCTGCGTGAGACTGCGGCGGCCTACCCTGCGCTCACCAAGCTCGTCAGCATCGGGCAGAGCGTGAATGGGCAAGACATCCTCGCGCTCAAGGTGACCAAGAACGCCAAGGTCCTCAAGGATGGCAAGCGGCCCTCAGTCTTGTACGCCGGCGCGCAGCACGCGCGTGAGTGGATCACCCCCGAGATGGTCCGCCGTCTGATGCACCACTACCTCGAGGGCTACGGCACGAACGCCGAGCTGACCGGCATCGTGAACACAACCGAGCTGTGGTTCCTGCCGGTCGCGAACCCCGACGGCTATGACTTCACGTTCTCCGATGAGCGCCTGTGGCGCAAGAACCTCCACGACAACAACGGCGACGGCACCATCACCGCGGGAGACGGAGTGGACCCGAACCGCAACTTCGCAGTCAAGTGGGGCTGGGACAACGAGGGTTCCTCCCCCGAGCCGGACAGCGAGACATTCCGTGGCACCGGCCCGAACTCCGAGCCGGAGACACGGGCCCTGGACGGACTCTTCGACCGGATCGGTTTCGAGTTCTTCATCAACTACCACTCAGCCGCCGAGCTGCTGCTGTACGGCATCGGCTGGCAGGTGAGCACGCCTTCGCCCGACGACGTGATCTACGAGGCGATGACCGGCGACGACGAGGACCCCGCAGTCCCCGGCTACGACCCGGACATCTCCGCAGAGCTCTACACCACCAACGGCGACACCGACACGCACGCCACCGTGGAGAACCGCACCCTCGGCTTCACCCCCGAGATGACCACCTGCGAGACGGTCTCGAACTCCATCCCCGATGACGAGTGGGTGGAGGAGGACTGCATCAGCGGGTTCAACTTCCCCGACGACGAGGAGCTGATCCAGGCCGAGTTCGAGAAGAACATCCCGTTCGCGCTGGCCGTCGCCAAGTCGACCCAGGACCCGGACGACCCAGTGTCGGTGGTCGGGCGGAGGGCGGCGGACATGGTGTCCGACCCGTTCGCGGTCTCGCACGGCCGCACCCAGGCGGTTGCGGTCACCGCGAAGAAGGCGCTCACGGACCTGCGCCTGAGGTACTCCGTGAACGGCGGACCGACCAAGTCGGTCAAGACGTCGCAGTGGCAGGGCGGTGAGCGCTACGGCGACACCCACCATGACTACTACGCCGAGTTCCGCGGCACGGTCACCGGCACCGCGCCGGGTGACTCCGTCGCGGTGTGGTTCACCGGCGTCAAGCGCGGGGAAGGCCCGGTCAGCAGCGATCGGTTCACCTACCGGGTCGCGAACGACATCGGCGGCGACGTACTCATCCTGGCCGCGGAGGACGTCACCGGCCTCAGCCCGGCCCAGGGCGTGACCGCCGCGAAGTACGCCGACGACTACGCCGCGGCACTCTCCGCGGCCGGCTACAGCTCGGACGTGTACGACGTCGACGTCAACGACCGCACCGAACCGCACCACCTGGGCGTGCTGTCGCACTACGACGCGATCGTGTGGGAGTCGGGCGATGACATCATCACCCGCGCACCAGGTCAGGTGGGCGGCACGGCTGCCAAGCTCGCACTCGACCTCGAGCTTGCGGTGCGCGACTACCTCAACGAGGGGGGCAAAGCGCTGGTGACCGGCAAGTACAACCAGTTCGCGCAGGCCGCCAACGGCGTCTACGACTACAACCCGTTCGCGCCGCCGGAATGCACGACTGTGGACACCTACCCCTGCCTGCCGCTGGCCAATGACTTCCAGCAGTACTGGCTGGGCGCCTACAACTACGTGAGCGACGGCGCCACCGGACCCGACGGTCCGTTCCCGGTGAGCGGTGTCGAGGGTGCCTTCGACGGCTTCGCCGGTACCTTCAACGGCGGCGACTCCGCCGACAACCAGGACCACACCGCATCACTGCTGACGACGTCGAGCTTCCTACCGGTAGACGAGTTCCCGCAGTTCGCCAGCTCGGCGCCGATGAAGTGGGACCGGCCCGGAGCCGCGCCCTACGACCCGCACACGGGCCAGTGGTACATGTTCAGCCAGCTGGCCGACCAGGGCTGGAAGCGGATGACCCGCACCGTCGACCTCACCTCCGCGACGTCCGGCACGCTGGGCTTCCAGATGTCGCACGACACCGAGCCCGACTGGGACTACGTCATCGTCGAGGCACACGAGGTCGGCTCCGACCAGTGGACCACGCTCCCGGACGAGAACGGCCACACCCAGCAGGGCACCGGAGACTCCTGCGCCGAAGGCTGGGTGGACCTCCACCCATTCGTGGCCAACTACCAGGGCGCGGATTGCTCCCCCACCGGTGAGACGGGAACGTGGCACGCTGCCACCGGCAACAGCTCCGGGTGGCAGGAGTGGAACGTCGACCTGTCGGCATACGCCGGCAAGCAGGTCGAAGTCTCGATCAGCTACCTGACCGACTGGGGCACCCAGGGGCTGGGTGTCTTCGTGGACGACACCGCCGTCACCGTCGATGGAGAAGTCACCGAGGGAACCTCCTTCGAAGACGGGCTTGGCGGGTGGACCACGGAACCCGCCCCCGAAGGAACGCGGATGACGAACAACTGGACCCGCACCCAGAAGGCCTTCGAAGAGGGCGCCGCCACCACCACCGAGGACACCGTGTTCACAGGCTTCGGCACCGAAGGTTTCACCACGGCGGAGATGCGCCGCGACTTCGTCGACCGCGCCATGACCCACCTCCTCGACTGATTGCTCCGGGAGGCCCAGGGCAGCAAATCCGGAATCATGCTGGGGCCTGCCCACGGTCCTGCAGGGAGGTGAGCCCACCCTCTCAGCGTCAACACTCCATCATCCCGCCCCACCGATCCAGGATCGCGGGACCATACATCTCCTCGGTGAAGGGCCCGTTGACGAACGCCGATGGAGCAACGCGCGGGCAGCCGGCCACTCGCTCCCCGCAATCGGACGTATGGACAGCTCCCTGAGGTGGAGTACGCCGTCACGCCTTCGCTGTCACGTGGTCGCGCAGCTCGGGCATCACCGACTCGCCGTACACCCGCATGGTCTCCTCTTTGTTGTCGTGCTGAAGATAACCAGCGAACTGGGTGACGCCGACGGCCTTGAGCTCCTCGAGCTTCGCGATGTGGTCGGCGACGGTGCCCAGGACGCAGAAGCGGTCGACGATCTCGTCGGGCACGAACTCGGTGTGCGTGTTGCCGGCCCGCCCGTGCTCGTTGTAGTCGTAGTCCTGCCGCCCCTTGATGTAGTCGGTCAGGGCTTGGGGAACGCCGGCCGCAGGGTCGTCGCCGTACTTCGCCACGATGTCGGCCACGTGGTTGCCGACCATTCCGCCGAACCACCGGCACTGGTCGCGCATGTGCTCCCAGTCGTCGCCGATGTAGAACGGGGCAGCGACGCAGAAGGACAGCGCATCGGGGTCACGCCCGGCCTTCTCGGCCGCGTCGCGCACCGCGCCGATCATCCAGCGGGCGATGTCGACGTCCGCCAGCTGAAGGATGAAACCGTCGCCGACCTCGCCGGCGGTCTTGAGCGCCAAGGGACCGTAGGCCGCGACCCAGACCTCGAGCGAGGAGGTGCGGGCCCACGGGAACTGCAACGTGGAGCCCTGGTAGTCCACCGCCCGGCAGTTGGCCAGCTCGCGGATGACGTGCGTGGCCTCGCGCACCTGCTTCAACGTCGTGGGCTTGCCGTTGAGCACCCGCACGGCGCTGTCCCCGCGGCCGATCCCGCAGACGGTGCGGTTGCCGTACATCTCGTTCAGGGTCGCGAAGAGCGACGCCGTGACCGTCCAGTCGCGGGTGGCCGGGTTGGTCACCATCGGCCCGACGACGATGCGACGGGTCTCGGCGAGGATCTGGCCGTAGATGACGTACGGCTCCTGCCACAGCAGGTGGGAGTCGAAGGTCCAGACGTAGTCGAACCCGTGCTCCTCGGCCTGCTTGGCGAGACCGACGGTCCGCCAGGCCGGAGGGTTCGTCTGCAGAACGACGCCGAAGTCCATGTGAGTGCCTCTCGCAGCGCGGTGGAAGGTCAGATGAGGTACTGGCTCAGGCCGCGCCTGAGGAACTGCCCGTGGCCGGGACGGCCGTGGTACTCGCCGCCGTCGACGAGGACCCTGCCGCGCGACAGCACCGTGTCCACGTGTCCGTCGATCTCGAACCCCTCCCACGCCGAGTAGTCCATGTTCATGTGGTGGGTGCGGCCGGTCGGGTTGCCGTCGGCGTCGGTGGGGAGGCCGATGGAGGTGTGGCCGCTCGGGTCGTAGACGACGAGGTCGGCGTCGGCACCCGGGGCGATGACGCCCTTCTTGCCGTAGAGCCCGAACATCCGGGCCGGGGTCGTCGAGGTCAGCTCGACCCACCGCTCGAGGGAGAGCCGGCCGGTGACGACGCCCTGGTAGATCAGGTCCATGCGGTGCTCGATCGACCCGATGCCGTTGGGGATCGCACGGAAGTCGCCGATCCCGAGCTCCTTCTGCTCCTTGAAGCAGAACGGGCAGTGGTCGGTGGACACCATCTGCAGGTCGTTGGTGCGCAGCCCCTGCCACATCGTCTCCTGGTGCCCCTCCTCCCGCGAGCGCAGCGGCGTCGAGCAGACCCACTTGGCGCCCTCGAACCCGGGCGCCCCGAGCTGCTCCTCGAGCGAGAGGTAGAGGTACTGCGGACACGTCTCCCCGAAGACGTTCTGTCCCCGGTCGCGCGCCCACGCGAGCTGCTCGACGGCCTGCTTGGCGCTGACGTGGACGACGTACAGCGGTGCGCCGGTGAGGTCGGCCAGCATGATCGCGCGGTGCGTGGCCTCCTCCTCCATCTGCCAGGCACGGGCGATGCCGTGGTAGTACGGATCGCCCTTCCCGCGCTCGACGAGCTGCTCGGCGAGGACGTCGATGGCGGGCCCGTTCTCCGCGTGCATCATCGTCATGAGCCCGAGGTCGGCGGCCTTCTGCATGGCGCGGAGGATCTGCGCGTCGTCGCTGTAGAAGACCCCGGGGTAGGCCATGAACATCTTGTAGCTGGTGATGCCCTCCGCGACGAGGGTCTCCATGGCCTTGAGGGAGAACTCGTCGACCCCGCCGATGATCTGGTGGAAGCCGTAGTCGACCGCGCAGTTGCCGGCGGCCTTGGTGTGCCAAGCCTCCAGCCCCTGCTCGACGCGCTCACCCGTCCGCTGCACCGCGAAGTCGATGATCGAGGTGGTGCCGCCCCAGGCCGCTGCCCGGGTGCCGGTCTCGAAGGTGTCACTGGCGTGGGTGCCGCCGAAGGGCAGCTCCATGTGCGTGTGGGCGTCCACGCCGCCAGGAATGACGTACTTCCCGGTCGCGTCGATGACCCGGTCGCACCCCGCCTCGACGTCCGCGCCGAGAGCCACGCTGCCCGGTGCGAGTAGCGCGACGATGGTCTCGCCGTCGACCAGTACGTCGGCCGCGGTCGCGCCGGTCGCGTTGACGACCGTGCCGCCCTTGATCAGCGTCGTCACCTCACGGCCTCGCGATCTCGGTGTAGGAGTCGGGGCGCCGGTCGCGGTAGAACTGCCAGTCGTCGCGCATCTGCTGGACCATGTCCATCTCGAGGTCGCGGACCAGCAGCTCCTCCTTCTCCGACGAGCCGCGCTCGCCCACGAAGTTGCCCCGGGGGTCGACGACCTGGGAGGTGCCGTAGAAGTCGACGGCGTCGGGGCCGTACTCGTTGTCCTCGAGGCCGACCCGATTGGGCTGCAGGACGAAGTAGCCGTTGGCGACGGCGGCGCACGGCCCCTCGACCTCCCACAGCCGGTTGCTCAGCCCCGGCTTGGTGGCGTTGGGGTTGAACACGAGGTGGGCGCCGTTGAGCCCCAGCTCGCGCCAGCCCTCGGGGAAGTGCCGGTCGTAGCAGATGTAGGCACCGACCTTGCCCACCGCGGTGTCGAAGACCGGATAGCCCAGGTTGCCGGGACGGAAGTAGAACTTCTCCCAGAACTTCTCCAGATGGGGGAGGTGGTTCTTGCGGTACTTCCCGAGGATGCTGCCGTCGGCGTCGACCACCACGACGGTGTTGTAGTAGACGCCCGTCTGCGCCTCCTCGTAGATCGGCAGCAGCATCACCATGCCGAGCTCCTGGGCGAGCGCGGCGAACCGCCGCACGACGGGACCGTCGGCCGGCTCGGCGTAGCGGTAGTACTTCGGGTCCTGGGTGATGCCGAAGTAGGGGCCGTAGAACAGCTCCTGGAAGCAGATCACCTGCGCCCCCTGCTCGGCGGCGTCCCGGGCGAACTGCTCGTGCCTGTCGAGCATCGACTCCTTGTCGCCGGTCCATGTCGTCTGGGTGATGGCCGCTCGCACGATCGTCATGCTTCCTCCGCTCCCGGGCTCCAGCGTGCGCTGGTGCCACCGGCGCACGCTGATCACCGACGTCTCGTCGCCGTAACGCGCCGTGTCGCCACCGTAGATCGTGGCGACCACCCCCACCAGCCCCGAACTGCCCAGGTCACCCGGAGACGCAGCGCCGGGGTGGAGGTGTCCCACCTGAGCCAGCGCCCGATCGGGCCTCGCGTCGCAGGGTCCCGCACCAGAACCCTCGCCTGCTCTGGGCAGACGAGGGCCGATCTCACCGAGAGTGTCGGTGGACCCTGCTGCTGGGAGGTATGCAGGGCCACGACCTGGCAGCGCCTGACTGGGAGATGACGAAGCGCCGCTGTACTAACGGTCCCCGGTCCCGATCATCTGACACGTGAACTGGTCAGTAGTTTGTGCTTGCACCAGTCGTGGACTCGCGCGTGATCAGGTGGAACGGCACGCTGACGTCACGGGCCGGAGCGATCGACTCCCCGAGCAGACGCTGCGCCAGCATCTCGACCGCGGTCTCGGCGATCCGTGCCTTGTCGGGACTGATCGTGGTCAGGGTGGGTGAGGAGAACCTGCCGTCCTCGATGTCGTCGAACCCGACCACCGCCACGTCGTCGGGCGCCACGAGTCCTCGGTGTCGCAGCTCGTGAAGTGCTCCCAGCGCCAGCACGTCGCTGAAGCAGAAGACGGCGTCCGGCGGGTCGGGGCCCTCCAGCAGCACCCGCATCGTGGCCGCGCCCTCCGCACGGCTGTACGAGCCGACGACCGGCGTCCACTCGGGCCGCACACCGGCGCCCTCGGCTGCCATGGCAGCCTCGTAGCCTGCCCGACGTAAGGGGGCCACACCTGACACTGCGCGCGTGTTCTCCTGGCAACCGATCGTCGCAACGCGTGATCTCCCCATCCGGAGAAGGTGCTCGGTCGCCGTCCGCGCCGCACCGACGTTGTCGATCGCGACATGATCGACAACGCCGTCGAGAATGCGCTCTCCGAGAAGCACGACGGGCAAGCTCTTCTGCGTGCGCGCGAGGTCTGACGCCTCGAGGGCCATCGGGCTCAGGATCAGGCCGTCGAAGAGATTGGCCCGCAGTCCCGCGACGATCTCACGCTCCCGGTCCTGGCGGCCGTCGGTCTGATCCACGAGCACGGTCCAGCCTGGCTGCGCCGCCGCCACGAGTGCGGCCGCCAGCTCGGCGAAGTAGGGGATGTCGAGGGCCGGCACGGCAAGGGCCACGACCCCCGAGCGCCCGAGTCGCAGGCTCCGGGCCGACAGGTTCGGCCGGTAATCCAGCTCGGCGAGGGCGGCCTCGACCGTGTCGCGAGTGCCGGCGCTCACGTGCTGGTAACCGTTGACGACGTTGCTCACGGTCTTGACGGACACGCCGGCGAGCCGAGCGACGTCAGACAGACGAACCGTCACGAATCCCCTCCAGCGGGCTCTTTACAACGTTGTAAATCCGATGTTAGAACGGGATGCATGCATGTGGCCACCCTCACAGTCGATCCCGCCTTCTCGATGGGGCGGGTCGACCCCCGGGTCTTCGGAACGTTCGTCGAGCACATGGGCCGCAGCGTGTACGAAGGCATCTACGAGCCCGACCACCCGACGGCCGATGCATTCGGATTCCGTCAGGACGTCGCGGACCTCGTACGACGGATGGGACCGACGGTGGCGCGGTACCCAGGCGGGAACTTCGTATCGGGGTACCGCTGGGAGGACGGCGTCGGACCGCTCGAGGATCGGCCGGTAAGGCTGGACACCGCCTGGAAGCAGCTCGAGACCAACGAGGTCGGCGTCGCCGAGTTCACGCGCTGGTCACGCGAGGTGGGCATGGAGCCGATCCTGGCGCTCAATCTCGGCACCCGCGGAGTGCAAGAGGCGATCGACCTCCTGGAGTACTGCAACCACCCGGGCGGCACCACCTGGTCGGACCTCCGCCGCAGTCATGGCCAGGCTGAGCCGTTCGCCGTCAAGACCTGGTGCCTCGGCAACGAGCTCGACGGCCCGTGGCAGATCGGGCACAAGACCCCGCAGGAGTACGGGCGTCTGGCCGCCGAGACGGCGCGCGCCATGCGGATGGTCGACCCGACGATCGAGCTGGTGGCGTGCGGAAGCTCGCACAGCCGGATGCCGACCTTCGCGGCGTGGGAGGCCACGGTCCTCGAGCATTGCTACGACCTGGTCGACTACATCTCCCTGCACTCCTACTACGACCCCGTGCCGCAGGAGCTGTCGACGTTCCTGGCGAGCTCGCTCGACCTCGATCACGCCATCCGCGCCATCGTGGCCACCGCAGACCACGTGGGAGCCCGGGTGGGGTCCCGCAGGCAGCTCGGACTCTCTGTCGACGAGTGGAACGTCTGGTACCAGTCCCGCTTCCCAGGCCAGGACGAATTGCGCTACGACGGCCCGCGCGAGCTGATCGAGGACCAGTACGACGTCGCCGACGCAGTGGTCGTCGGGTCCTTGCTCATCACGCTGCTCCGTCACGCCGACCGGGTCCGCATCGCGTGTCAGGCCCAGCTGGTCAACGTCATCGCGCCGATCATGACCCGAGTCGGTGGTGGGGCGTGGGTCCAGACGATCTTCCACCCGTTCGCCCAGGCCGCGAGACACGCGGTCGGAGAGGTGCTGCGCATCGAACCGGCCGTCGAGGGGTACCTGGACCCGGTGCACGGCTGGGTCCCCTGGATCGATGCCACCGCGACGTACGACGCCTCGTCCGGCGACACCACGCTGCTGTGCGTCAACCGGTCCCTCGATCAGCCCGTCGAGCTCCGCGCCGACGTCCGCGGGCTCCGACCGACCCGTCTCGTCGAGGCGAGCTGTCTCAGCGACCCGGACGTGACAGCCCGCAACTCCGAGGAGCATCCCGAGCGCGTGGTCCCACGACGCCTCGAACAGGTCACCCTCGACGACGCTGAGCTCCGTGTGCTGCTACCACCGGTCTCGTGGTCCGTCATCCGGCTCTCCTCCGAGCCTTTCCCGCCTGTCTCAACCACCAAGGAGTAACCCCATGCGCATGACATCACCACTACTGAGCGCCGGCCTCAGCCGTCGCGGTTTCCTTCTCGCCGGAGGGAGCGCCGCCCTCCTCGCCGGTTGTGGCGGAGGCCAGGGCGTCGGCGGCGAGGGGTGGCAGCCCGTGCTCACCGAGCGTGACAAGGTCCGAGCCCTGGTCGACCTGCGCGACCCCGCGACCCTGGGTAGCCATCGCTACGCTCACGGCTCGGACGACGGCTCCGCCGGGGAGCTCACCGACGTGCGGTGGGGGCTCTTCGGCATGACCGGGCTCCGCGACCTGCATCTCGTCCAGCACAGCGACGGGACGCCGTACGAGGAGGACGGCAAGGTCTTCTTCTCCGGCACGTGCGCCGGACTGGGCTTCTTCCAGCAGGCGCACTGGGCGGTCTTCGCCCTCGACCTCGCCCGGCCCGAACGGCTCGAGCAGGTGGCCCAGCTCTACTTCCTCCGCGACGGTCTGCTGGTCGGTGACCACGCGGGGCAGATCGTGCGTGACGACGACCAGTGGATCGTGGCCACGAGCTCGTGGGGTGACTTCGACTTCGACGGGGTGCACGTGCGGCACGTCGTCACCCCCGACGACGTCCTCCACGGCGTGCACGTCCTGCGAGCGGCCCGAGAAGACGCTGTACCCCGTCAGCGGCCCGTTGCAGCAGTTCGTCGCCGATCCGAAGTAGTGGTACCAGCCTCCCCGCCGTACGACGTTGGTGCCTTCGTAGCGATTGCCGACGGCCACCATGCTGGGCTTGCCCACCGGCTCCACGCCTCGGCGCGTCAGCTCGACCCTCTCCGCGTGGACCCCGCCGTAGTAGCTGCCGTAGTACAGGACGCTGCGTCGCCTGACACTGTCCCCGAGCACGTCCGGGTCGTAGGTCCAGAAGAAGTCACAGCCGGACGTGTTCTGCCGCGGCGGAACCACGGGGGTGTCCGAGATCCGCCACGGCCCTGTCGGGTTGCGGCTGGTGGCCACGCCGATGGCGCTGTCGCTCTCGCAGCCGGGCACCCCGCTGGTCTCGTCGGTGGTGTCGGTGACGACGAAGGTCAGGTAGTACCGGTCCGTCGCACGGGAGTACACGAGGTCAGGGGCCCAGAGCCCGGCCGTCTCGGCGCGAACTGCCCAGCTCACCCGCGAGGTGCAGCTTCTCCAGCTGTCCCAGCAGCTCGGCCGTGGGGGTTCGCACTTTGCGCCACCGAAGGTGTGTTCACCAGCGGACGAACACCCTAATATCCCGACTGTGCACCGCAGCCGGCTCCACGTTGTCCTCATCGACTCGCCTCCCGAGGTGGCCGACGGCGAGGTCGCCTTCTGGACCGCTGCGCTCGGCACGACGCCCGACCCGGAGGCCGGGACGCCGTTCACGACCTTGGCGCCACTCGGCTCCGGACGCCTCCTCGCGCACCAGCGTCTGGAGCGGGGTCCTGCACGCCTCCACCTCGACGTCGAGACCGACGACACGGGTGCCGAGGTCCGCCGTCTCGAGGCCCTCGGTGCCTCGCGTGTCGGCGAGCACGACGGGTGCATCCACCTGCGCGACCCGGCGGGTCTGGTGTTCTGCGTGGTGCCGGTGCAGAGCAACGACTTCGCCGAGGAGGCGACGACCTGGGCGTGAGCCCGCAGCGGACGTTCGCTCGCGTGACGCACAGACGGGAGTGGCCGTCGATCAGCGGCGTTCGGTCACCGTCAGGGCGTGGGAGAGGTCGTCGATCTCCGCGTGGAAGGAGGTGAGGATGTGGCCCGGGTCCGCGATGACGGCGGTGTCGGTCTTGAAGCCGATCCGCACCGTCCCGGCGTAGGTGAAGATGCACGTCCCGAGCGTCTGGTCCCCCGACCCGGGCACCCAGCCCAGCAGGCTGGTGATCCGGGTCCCGGCGAGGTAGCGCGGCTCTCGCGGGCCGGGGACGTTGGTGGTGACACCGGTCGCCTTGCCCGCGAAGAAGGTCACGAGGGCGCTGCTGAGACGCCTGCCCAGCCGGCCGATCCCCTGGATCAGCGCGAAGGTGATGACCGGTTCCGGGGAGCGCTTGATCCGGTCCATCCGACGCTTGGTCTCGGCGAGCCGCTCGGCGGCGGTGGTGAGACCGGAGGGCAGCATCAGCAGGACGAGCGCGAAGCGGTTGCCGAGCTCGCGGGGAAGGGGCAGGTGCATCGGGCGCAGGTTGACCGGGATCATCGTCGGGATGTCGACCGCGCGCCCGCCCCGCTCGACCTGGTAGCGCTCGATGGCGCCGGCCAGAGCCGAGACCAGCACGTCGTTCACGGTCGCCCCCGAAGCCGCGGCGATGTCCTTGATCAGCTGCAGGTCGATCGGGTCGGACCAGACCGCCTGCTTGTGGGTGCCCGCCGAACCGGCCAGCGCCGACTGCGGGTTGCGGGTCAGCAGCAGCTTGGCGAGCACACCGGCTCCGCTGAGCCCGGTCCGGATCGCCGCCGCGGCCGTGGCACGCACGCGCGCCGGCCGCAGCGCACTCGTCACCTCGGGGGCAGCGCGCCGGGCCACGTCGATGAGGTCACCGACGCCGTGGTGCCTCGCGCCTCCGACGTCGGCCGGGTCGTCGTCCGCGTCGGCCGACGCATCAGTCAGCGACAGCAGGACCTGGGTCAGCGCGATGCCGTCGGCCAGGGCGTGGTGCAGCCTGACGTAGATCGCCGAGCCTTCGTCGAGCCCGCTGACGAGGTGGATCTCCCAGAGCGGTCGGTCACGCGGCAGCGGTGTGGCGAGGAGGCTGCCGACGTACGCCTGCAGGGCCGCGGCGTCCCCGGGAGCAGGGAGTCGCACCTCGCGCACGTGCTGCGTGAAGTCGAAGTCGGGGACGTCGCGCCAACGCGCCCGCGCCCTGCGACCCGCGGCGACAGCAGCGTGTCGCGAGAAGACGGGGTAGGCGTCGATCAGTCGGCGTTGCACCACGCGGTCGAACCGGGACCGGTCGATCGGCCCCTCGAGGAACATCACGCACTCGATGACCATCAGGTTCTGGGCCCGATCCATGTTCAACCAGATCGCGTCGACCGGGTTGACTCGATGGTCTCTCACCGCTCGAGCCTGTCACGAGGGTCCAACTCGGCGGACGGGCCCTTCACACGTGGGTGGAACGCCACCGTCGCCAACGCGTGGCGTCATGTCATCGATGTGGTCACGCCGGCGACTCTCCCTGGGTGCGTCTTCACCGATCGCTCGCCCGTCGTCCGCGTCGCTCCAGGGTGTGCTCCTCCGACACGACGGTCGTCCACAGCGGATGGTGCTTGGCCAGGTAGAGGGCTCGGTCAGCTGCTGCCACGAGGTCCGAGCAGGTCGCGTCTCCGTGCCCGGTGAGCAGGGTGGAGGAGAGTCCAGCGCTGACGCCGGCTGCGTGTCCGACGGACCAACCCTGGCCCACGTTCTGGCACAGTGCCTCGATCGTCTTCGCCACCCGCGCCGGGTCGTGGTGCGGGACGAGCACCGTGAACTCATCGCCTCCGACCCGAGCGACCAGGCTCCCTGGGTGGGGCGCGAAAGCGTCGTGGAGGGCCCGTGCGACGGCCTGGATGAGCTCGTCGCCGCGTGGATGACCCTGTTGGTCGTTGACCTGCTTGAGACCGTTGATGTCGAGAGCGACGATCGTGACGACCCGTGAGGTCCCCTCGGGAAGCTCGAAGGCGCGGGCAGCTTGCTCTTCGAAGCCACGCCGGTTGAGAGCGCCGGTGAGACCGTCGTGATAGGCGAGTTGCTCCAGCGTCGACTCCCGCAGAGACCGCGAGATCGCTGCTCCCACGATCGCCATGAGGACGTCGATGTAGTCGACAGCTGCCTGGACGAACGGCGCGTTGCTCAGGTAGCGGGTGGCGTAGAACTCTCCCCAGACTCTGCCGTCCACGAGAATCGGGGCCGTCACCGAGGACCCTTTCCCGAGTGCGTTCAGGAGCTCTGCCTCTCGTGGGTCGCAATCATCGGCGCCGACGTGGTCCGTCCGAGTGATGCCGTCGGTGAGGACCAGGGACAGACGATCCCAGTCATCGAGGTGGTAGGTCTCGTCCTCGGGCCAGCGGACCTCGCTCGACGCGAGGTCTCCGACGTTGATGAGGGTGCGGAGCGAGCGCCCGCTGGGCTCGAGACGGCCGATCGACACGCTCGCTGCTTGAAGCGCGAGGAGGGCTTCCTCGGCTGCGGTCTCCAGGAGCGGGTTCAGGGGCGTGGAGCTGCTCAGCGCCCGAGCCATGGTTCCTAGGCTGTGCAGTCCGAACGCAGAATCGGCTAGCACTGGTCCCCCTCGCGTCGGAGCCCTCACTATGGGCCATCCCGCATGCTGACGTCGCGGATATGGGCCAACCCACGCTCGTGATCGACGCCGTGACCGTGGCCCACGTCGAGACAGACCCGCAGGTCCACGAGCGCCTCGCTCGGTGTCTGCGTCGGCCTCATCGGCGGACGCGAAGCCCGCGCATGCGGCAGGATCAGCCCATGAGCTCAAGAAGGCGGGTCCCGCCGCAGGACGCGATGTTCCTGTGGACCGAGACGCCCGAGACGATGATGCACGTGGCCTCGTTGATGCCGTTCACGCCACCGGCCGGGGCCGGACCGACGTACCTGCGCGACGTCCTCGACGAGGCGCGTGAGGAGCCGGTCCGGTCGCCGTGGAACAAGAAGCTGACCCACCCGTTCCTGCTGCGCCACCCGCTGCAGTCGTGGGTGGAGGACGAGAACTTCGACTTCGACTACCACGTACGCCGCTCCGCGCTCGCCAGCCCGGGCGACGAGCGTGAGCTCGGCATCCTGATCTCGCGGCTGCACAGCCATCAGCTCGACTTCACCCGGCCGCCATGGGAGCTGCACGTCATCGAGGGCCTCGAGGGCGGTCGGTTCGCGCTGTACACCAAGGTGCACCACGCCCTGGTGGACGGCTTCACCGCGGTGAAGATGCTCGGCCGCTCGCTCTCGGAGGACCCGGAAGCCAGGGGGAAGTTCTTCTTCAGCCTCGACCCGCCGAAGCGCTCGAAGCCGCCGAAGGAGTCCGCGTCGCTGATCCGGGCTGTGAGCGGCACGGCGACCGGCGTGGCCAAGGGGGCGCTCGGCGCGGCGGGTTCCGCAGCCGGCGTGGCCAAGGCCGTCGTCAAGCTCGAGCTCAGCCGCGGCGAGGAGCACAAGAATCTCAAGGGCGGTTGGAGCGCGCCCGACTCGATCCTCAACCAGCGCACCAGCCGCACGCGCCGATTCGCGACCCAGCAGTTCGCCACCTCGCGGTTCAAGGACGTCGCCGAGGCCTCGGGCGGCACCCTGAACGACGTGGTGATGGCGGTCTGCGGAGGTGGGCTCCGCGCCTACCTCGAGGAGCTCGGTGAGCTGCCGGAGAAGCCACTGGTGGCTTTTGTGCCGGTGAACATCCGCGAGAAGGGCGACGAGGGCGGCGGCAACAAGGTTGCCGTGCTGATGGCCTCGATGGGCACGCACGTGGACGACCCGGTGCGCCGGCTCGAGGCCGTGATCGACTCCACCAGCCAGGCGAAGAGCCAGATGGCCGGGCTGGGTCAGCTGCCGGCACTGGCCTACTCCGGTTACCTCCTCGCCCCCAGCCTCGCGCAGACGGTGTCCGCGATCGCGGGGGTGAAGAACCCGCTGCCGACGACCTTCAACCTGGTGCTCTCCAACGTCCCGGGGCCGAAGAAGACGCTGTACCTGCGCGGGTCGCGCCTGGAGGCGGTCTACCCGGTGTCGATCCCGGCGCACGGGATGGCGCTCAACATCACCCTGGAGACCTACGCCGACACGATGAACTTCGGCTTCATCGGCGACCGGGAGGCAGTGCCGCACCTGCAACGGCTCGCCGTCTACACCGGTGAGGCGTTGGCCGCGCTGGAGCGTGGTCTGGGACTCCCCGCCGGTGGCAAGGACACCGGCGGCGCCGAGGACACCGAAGAGGCGCGCAAGCGGAGCGAGAAGCCTGGATCGGGCCCGTCGTCGGTGACCCGCGCCGCGCTCGCCAAGCCCGCGAAGAAGGCCACCGCGAAGAAGGGCACCGCGAAGAAGGGCACCGCGACGAAGGGCACCGCGACGAAGGGCACCGCGAAGAAGGGCACCGCGAAGAAGGCGGGCTCCGGCCCGGAGTGAGGCAGCGAGCGACGGGTTGCATCCTTCCTCGCACCCGGGGCGCAGCGTCGGCCGACCGTCGAGTGCGAGTCGGTTCGGTCAGCGGGCGATCTCCCGGGGCGCAGCGCGCTGGAGGTGGATCAGCACGCCGCGGTCGTGGTCCTGCCGCCCGACCAAGCGCAGGCCGAGCTCCTGGTGGGACAGGACGAGGTCGCGCACCAGGTCGGCCTGGTCGCCGGGACCCACTTGGAGCACGGCGGAGCCACCCGCGGCGAGGTGGCGCCCGATGATGTCGACGCAGGCGCGGACCAGGTCGAAGCCGGACTCCCCGCCGTCGATGGCGAGCTGCGGATCCTCGGGATACGCGCCGATCTCGGCGGTGGTGACCCACGGCGGGTCGGCGACGATCGCGGCGTACCTCTCGGAGGGGTCGAGCACCTCGTGCATGTCTCCGCACCGCACGGTGACGCGGTCAGCCATCCCGGCGGTCTCCGCGTTGCGCTCCGCGAAGGAGCAGGCCACGGGGTCGACGTCGACCATCACCAGCGGACGGGTGTGCTCGTGCACGGCCAGGAGCCCGATGTGGCCGGCGCCGGAACAGATCTCGAGCACCGGTCCAGGTGGCGCCGACTCCAGCAGTGCCGACACCCACCGTGACTGCGCGGCCGTCCAGGGCCGTGGCTCGAGCACGCGGTGGTCGTAGGCGATGGACAGCGGCCCGTACTGCGCCGTCCGACCAGTCACGTGTGCTCACCTCCGACGGGTGCGTACGACGGCTCGGTCGCTTCCCAACCCGGGCGGACGACCTTGTGGGTCCCGTCGCACCACGGTTGCACGGCCGAGTGGCCGCACCGGCACACCGCACTGACCGGACGCGTCGTGACGTGCTCGACGCCATCGCTGTCGAGCACGACGTGCTGCCCCCGGAGCAGCAACGGGCCGCCCGGGCATCGCGTCGCGCGGTCGAAGCGCAGGGCCGGAGTCACCTCGCTCGACGGTTGGGTCGACGCCCCCGGGTCAGGCATCGACGCCCCACTCGGCGAAGGCGCGATGCGCGACACGGTCCTCGAGGTCCATGCACACGAACGCGCCGAGGAACACGTCCTCGGTCAATCCTGGCTCGTCCTCCAGCAGCGTGCCGCAGATGTCGCGGACAGCCTGCTGCTCGTGCGCGGCGTCGGCGAGGACGTGCTCGTCGTAGTAGTCGACCAGCGCCTGCGGCAGATCCAACCGGGCCAGGCCCTGGGAGAAGCGACGGGCGGGCATCGAGCTGGTCGCCTCGAACGCGGCCAGGTGGCCCAGGGCCGCGCCCCGGAGTCGACGGTGGAGCCCGAACAACGACATCGCGTTGTTCTGCTCGAGGATCTCGGCAGGTGCGTCGTCGACGTAGGCGCCGTACTCGGCGCTCAGCCCGGCCGCAGACATGCCGGTCGCGAACAGGTGCGAGTGGAGGCGGTTCGGGTCGCCGGCGCCGTACTCGTCGAAGAGCAGCTCGCTCAGCGCGGCCTTCGGTCGCACCGGCAGGCGTGGCACCACCCACGCCGTCGCGTCCGACTCCTTGAGGTGGTAGACCGAGCGCCACCGCAGCAGCTCGAGCACCTGCTCGCGGTCAGCACGGCGATGCACGTGCGAGGCCAGCGACGGCCCGTCGTGGTCCGCGACGTAGGAGAAGAACGCGGCAGCGAAATCACCGTGCACGGCGGGCGGTGTGAACCGCGCCCGCAGCTCTGCCTCGAAGACCGACTCCAGGCGCCGCCGTACGGCGAGCAGGGGCGGGTGCCACTCCAGGTGGTCGGGGGCGTCGTCGAGGCCCTGATGATGGAGCTCGTACATCGCCCACAAGGAGATGTGGGCGTCGTCGGCGCTGTCGGGATCGAGGTCAGCGACTCGGTCCCAGTCGTCGCTCGCGCCGTTCAGCAGTCCGAAGAGCACCTCGCTCAGTCGGCCGCGCGGCTTGGGAACCAGCATCCGGTCCCTCTCCTCTCGATGGTCACGTTGTGGGAGTACCCCACAGCGCCGGAGGCTAACGCTGACGGACCCCACGGCGCCCTCCACCCCGAGCGGTGGAGCGGCGGCCCGCCCTGGTCCCCATACTGGCGCGATGGCGTGGACCGGCACCTCCGGCTGGAGCTACGACCACTGGCAGGACGTGCTGTGCCGGGCTGGGTGCGGGTCGCGGTCGAGCTGCGCCATCCGACGTGGGAGCACGGAGGCCGCGAGGTCCACGCCTACTTGGAACCGACGTCCGAGACCAGCGAGGCTCTGCGGGCTCTGGAGCGGTACGGCGACGACGCCGTGGCCCACGAGCTGGGCCGTCTGGGGTGGCCCACCAGGTCGCTCAGACGGTCGTGGACGTCATGCACGGTGACGCGTGAGCGTCGCCCGGCCGCGTCGGTGCAGCAGCGCACCGGCGACCACCAGCACGACACCGAGGAGCAGGAAGCCGAGGTCCCACGACAGCGGGGCTCCGAGGTCGTCGCGCACGTGATGAGCCTGCAGGAGGTGGTGGTTCACGACGCCTTCGACGAGGTCGAACACCCCCCAACCGACCAGCAGCAGTCCGAGGTGGAAGGACCACGAGGGCGCCAAGCGACCCTGCTGCCACGCGCGGAGCGTGAGCACGGACCCGGCGAGCACGAGTGCCCAGGTGGCGAGGTGGAAGAAGCCGTCAGCCAGGGTGTTCAGCTCCAACCCGGCCACGGTCCCGGTCGTCTCCCGGTGGCTGACCATGTGGTGCCACTGAAGGATCTGGTGGAGGACGATGCCGTCGAGGAAACCGCCGAGCCCCAGCCCGTAGAGGAGACCGGCGGCGACGCCGGGGGGCCGGGCGGACGTGGTGGCCGTGGTGGACGTGCTGGACGTGGTGGACGTGCTGGCCGGGTCGGGGCCTGAGGTGGACGTCATGGTGGGTAGGTACCCATTCATCGCGAAGCGATGCGGTCGCTCAGCCGACGACGAGGCGGGCGAGCAGCAGCAGCCCGGCCGCGAGGCAGGCAAGGGCCACGATCGTGCGCAGCCAGTCGGCGCGGATCGTGGTGCCGAGCGCGGCGCCCGTGACGGCTCCCGCGCCGGCGAGGATCCCGAGCAGCGTCCCCAGGCCCACGTCGGTCAGGTCGTCGCCGAGGTAGCCGACCGTCCCGGCGACGACCACCGGCAGCTGGGCCACCTGGCTGACCGCGACCGCAGGCAGGGGCGCGACGCGCAGCATCAGCAGCAGCGGCACCAGCAGGACCGGGCCGCCGGTGCCGGTCAGGGCCGAGCCGAAGCCGACCAGGGCCCCCACGGTGGCAAGCGCTCCGGCACCCAGCTCCTTGCCGCGCGTGCGCCCAGCCGTCCGGCCGCCGGGCGCATCCGTCCGCTCGTCGTGGGGGCGGGCTCGGCGGCGCAGCTGGTGGGCACCCACGCCGATGGTGAAAACAGCCATGACGCCGATCAGCAGCGTGGCGGGCAGGACCGCGTTGGTGCGGGCGCCGACGAACGCGCCGGGAGCGATGCCCGTCGCGAGCCACCCCGCCATCGACCACGGCACCGCACCGCGGCGCGCGTAGGCGATCGTGCCGACCACACCGGTGAAGCCGAACACCCACAGGCTGGTGGCGGCTGCCTCGCTGGCGCTCAGGTCGCCGAGGAGCATCAGTCCCGGCGGCAGCAGCACCCCGCCGACTCCGACCAGCCCGATGAGGACGCCGACCAGCACCGCGAGCGCGAGCAGCAGCGGCACGTGGCTGTCCCTTCGTCGGTCCCCGAGCGTGGCCCCGGAAGGCTAACGGGGAGCCGCTGCGGCTCACGGCTGAGGGGACCGCCCCGGTTGCTCCCGAGTGATCGACCTGCCCCACCGCCGGCCCACGAGGGCCCACGCAACCAGGACGGCTCCGACGACGAGCCAGCCCACGACACCCATGGCCTGCACGATCTCCACCAGCGCGCGCTGGACTGCACCCGCGGCTGAGATGACCGGGTCCTGCGGGTCTCCTCCGGCGAGCACCCGCAGCTCCCACCAGCCGTAGTAGGCGACGTACAGGCCGGCGAGCAGCAGCAGCGCTCCACTGAGTCGTGGTACCCAGGCGCCCGTACGTCGGAGGTGACGCACGATCGAGTCGTTGGCCAGGGCCACCGCCACGGCCACGGTGCCGACCACGACGCCCATGCCCGCGGCGTAGGCCAGGAAGAGCGCGATGCCCACCGTCGTCGAGTCGGTGCGGAACCCGGCCACCACGACCGCGAGGAACGGCGCGATGGTGCACGTCAACGAGGCGAGCGCATACCCCGCACCGAAGCTTGCCATCGAGGCGAACGATCGGGTCAGCGGACGCCTGTCGTGGCTGCGGCCGAGACGGAGCCGGGGCAGCGCGACGCTGCGGCCCGACGCGAGCACCGCCCCCAGCACGAGCAGCGTCAGCCCGAGGGCGACGGTGAACCACGGCAGATGCTGCTGAAGACCAGCGGCGACCGGCGCCACTGCCAGCCCGAAGGTCGCGAAGACAGCGGTGAACCCCAGCGTCATCGCGGCTGTCAGCCAGAGTGCCCGCCCCACGGCGCGAGCGCGGGTCGGTGCGTCCTCGCCGACGATCAGCAAGGACAGATAAGCAGGGAGGAGCGCGAAGCCACACGGGTTGACCGCGGCGAGCAGGCCTGCGCCCAGAGCAAGGCCCAGCAGGCCGTCGGGCACGTCAGGCGGCCAGGTCGGAGACCAGGTCGGCCAGCTCGGCGTCGCCGAGGTAACCCTCGGAGACCACGGCGCCCTCGGCGTCGAGCACCACGTAGGTGCTCTGCTCCACGACACCGAAGTGTCGCCACACGGCGCCGTCCGGGTCGAGGAGCTGGGGCAGGTCGGCCGGGTCGGCGGGCACGTCCGCGGCGAAGTCCTCGATGGCGGACACCTCGTCGAGGCTGCCGACACCGACGAAGCTCACGTCGTCCCCGTAGTCGTCGACGAGTCCGGAAACACCGCCGATCTGGGCACGACACGTCGGGCACCAGGGCGCCCAGAACCACAGCACCGTCGGTCTACCTGCCAGGCTCGCACCCTCGAAAGCCTCACCCGAGACGGTCTCGGCCGAGAACTCGAGAGTCGCCGGCACGACCCGGGAAGTCCCCGACGACTCCCCGGACGACTTCCCGGACGGGGTCGGGGACGTTGCGGACTCCGAGGCGTCGGACACCGGGCTGTCCGACGCTGTGCTGTCAGCAGCCGCGGCGGGAGCGGACGCCTCGGCGCCACACGCCGTCAGCGTCATCGCCAGGATCGCGCTGAGGACAAGGCCCCGGAGGAGCGGAGGGTTCTGCATCTCATGAATCTACGTGCGGGGTGCGCGCCGGCCTGATCGTCGCGCGTGGGACCGGCTGCCGCGCGGGCGCTAGCGCCACTCCGGGTCGGCGACCCTCAGGACTTCCGGCGCAGCAGCACCGCGGTGAACTGCTGGATCGTGCCCCACGGTGTCTCGTGGTCGTCACCGGCCACATCCACCAGCGTCCAGCCGGGGAACTCGGCGGCCAGGGCCTCGTGGCTGTACCGCACGATCGGCAACCCGCTGCAGTGCGTCGGCCCGTCGGGCCCGAAGGTGGCGACCACGACCCACGAGCGGTCGTCGGTGTGACGCTCCAGGGAGCTGCGGTAGTCGTCGCGCTCGTCCTCCTCGGTGAGGAAGTGGAACACCGCGCGGTCGTGCCACACGTCGAAGGTGCGACGCAGGTCCAGGTCGAGCACGTCGGCCATCGTGAGGACGACGTCGCGGCCGGCCGGCCCGAGCCGGTCACGGACGGTCTGCAGCGCGGTCTTCGACAGGTCGATGGCCGCGACGTCGGTGAACCCGCGCTCCACGAGGTGGTCGACCAGGGTGGACCAGCCCGCCCCGACGTCGATCACGCCGGCCCCGTGGTCGACCCCGGTGCGGTCGACGAGGTCGAGCGAGAGCCCGGGGACCGACTGCCACCACGAGACCGAGTCGACCGACTTCCCGCCGTGCACGTCCTCCCAGAAATCCAGTCGCGAGCCGGCGTCGTCGGGGCGGTCCTGCGTCGATGGCGTCACCGACCAAGCCTCCCCGTCCACGGACGCGAACACAAGGCGGGGCGGCTTGGTACCAGCCATGTCCACATCGACGTTAGGTTCATGTCATGACCTCCACCGCGCAGGCCCCGACGCCCCCCGGCTTCCCAGCCGTGCAGAGCGTCATCGACGGCGGCGACATGGACTGCGGGTCCGGTCTGCTGCTGCTCATCACCCGGGCGATGCGTCGGCTCGAGGACGGAGACCTGCTGGCGATCCGCTCAGCAGAGCCGAGCGTCGCCGACGACCTGCCGGCGTGGGCGGAGATGGTTGGCAACGACATCGCCGCGAGCCAGGCGGAGACCGGCGCCGGTCCCTGGTGGTTCGCGGTGCGCAAGGGCGGCGCCGTGGGCACCGTGTTCAGCCAGGGCTCGCAGACGCCGGTCGGCGAGCGGCTGTGGGTCTACACCAACTTCGACTGCAACCTCGCCTGCCTCTACTGCTGCGCCGAGTCCTCCCCACGCGCAGCCGCTCGACGCGTGGACCTCGACACCATGCGCCGGGCCTTCGACGAGTTCTCGCAGATGGGTGGTCGCGAGGTGCTGCTGACCGGGGGCGAGCCCTTCATGCACCCCGAGCTCGGCGAGATCGTCGCCGCTGCGGAGGGGTTCGAGCGCACGATCCTGACCAACGCGATGGTGTTCGGACGCGGCACACGCCGCGCGACGCTGGAGGCGATGGACCGGTCGGTCACCCTGCAGGTGAGTCTGGACTCCGCCGGGCCCGAGCTGCACGACGCGCAGCGCGGACAGGGCTCCTGGGCGCGCGCGCTGGACGGTATCGGCCTGGCGCACAGCCTGGACTTCCGGGTGCGGGTGGCAGCGACCATGTTCGACGAGGACCCTGAGGGTGTCGCGGCCCTGCACGCACGACTCGACCAGGAGGGCATCGCCGCCGAGGACCGGGTCATCCGCCCCGTCGCCCAGGAGGGCTTCGCCGACTCCGGGGTCCACGTGTCTCTCGACTCCTTGGCTCCCGAGCCGGTCATCACCGCCGACGGCGCCTGGTGGCACCCCGTCGCCGTCACCAACCCCCACATGCGCATCGCGGACGCGCCCTTGCCGCTGGCCGAGGTCTTCGGCGTGGTCAACGACATCTTGGACGTGCAGGGCGCCGCCGAGGCGACGGGCCGTGAGGTGTTCCGCTGTGCGTGAGCGGCTGCGGTGGTGGATCGACCCGGCGGTCGAGGTCAGCGAGCGCCCGCGCGACGTCGCCCTGGCCTCGTTCCGCATCCTGCTGGGACTGCTGTGGCTCTACAACGTCGCGTGGAAGCGCGCGCCCGACTTCGGCGAGGAGGCCGACAACGGGCTCTACCACTTCACCGCGTACGCCGTGTCCGACCCGGTCCTGCCTCCCTTCTCCTGGATCGTGGAGAACCTGGTCCTGCCCCAGATCACTCTCTTCGGCTACGGCGTCATCGTCGCCGAGACCGCGTTGGCCGTCCTGCTGCTGACGGGCACCGCTGTGCGCACCGCCGCCGTGCTGGGGATCGCCCAGTCCGCGGCCATCGCCCTCTCGGTCGCCTACGCTCCCGACGAGTGGCCCTGGTCGTACTGGCTGATGATCGGGGCGCACGTCGTGCTCCTGCTCAGCACCGCGGGCCGCCGGGCCGCGGTCGACGCGGTGCGTGCGGGGTTGCGACCGGCACGCCGCCTCCAGCTCGCGTGGGGAGGACTGGCTCTGGCGGTCGGGGTCTACAGCTTGCTGCTGAGCCTCGACGACCCGCTCGCGAGACTCGGACCGGGCCTGCGCAACACCGACATCTCGATGTCGCTCGGCGAGTACAACCTGCTCGGCGCGCTGCTGGTGCTCGTCGTCGGCGGCCTCGTGCTGCTGGCCTCACGTGGGGTGGCACGTGCCGGCCAGCTTGCTGCTGTGCTCGCTGTGCTGGGTGCGCTGTCGCTGCACGTCCAGCTCGGCTTCTCCGACCCGCTGCTGGGCGGCTCCCCGACCTCGGCGGCATTCCTGCTCTGCCTGGCCGTCGTCGCGGTCGTCACCACTCCTCAGGACAAGGCCACCTCATGATCACGTTCTCCCGCCGCAACCTGCTCCTCGGCAGCGTCCTCGCCCTCGGCACCTCCGCGTGCGGATCCGACTACCGACTCCGGTGCGGGTTCAGGGGCGAAGGCCGCCGCCGTGGGCGCGCTGGGGATCTCGGCGATCCCCGACCAGGACCCCGAGCTGCTCAACCGCCTCTACCCCGCGATGGCCGAACGCTTCGCCGAAGCCACCGGCCTCGAGGTCCGCTACCGCCCCGTCACCGACTACACGGCGGTGGTGCGTGCCTTCCAGCGCGGCGACATCCACCTCGCCTGGATGGGCGGGCTCACCGGCGTACAGGCCCGGGAGCTGGTGCCGGGTGCGGACGCCGTCGTCCAGCGCGACATCGACGCCGACTTCCACAGCCTCTTCATCGCGACGAAGGCGTCCGGCCTGGAGCCCTTCGACGAGGTGTCCGGGCTGACGGCGCTGCGCGGGCGCAGCCTGACCTTCGGCAGCGAGACGTCGACCTCGGGACGGCTGATGCCGGAGTACTTCCTCGAGCAGGCCGGCGTCGCGATCGACGACCTCGCCGGGAGCCCGGGCTACTCGGGGAGCCACGACGCCACCATCGAGGCCGTCGCGGGTGGGGCCTTCGAGGTAGGCGCCGTCAACGAGCAGGTGTTCACCGCGGCTCAGGAGGCGGGCGAGGTGGACCTGAGCGGGGTGCAGGTGCTGTGGCGCACGCCGGGCTACGCCGACTACCACTGGTTGGTGCGCCCCGACATCGACGAGGTCTACGGCGACGGCACCCGCCAGGCGGTCATCGACCTCCTGCTGGGCCTGGACGCCGACGACCCCGCGGACGCCAAGGTGCTGGCGCTGTTCGGGGCCGAGACGTTCGTCGAGGCCGAGAACGCGGCCTACGACGAGCTCGAGGACGTCGCGCGGTCCCTCGGCCTGGTGCGGTGACCACGGAAGCCCCGGCCCTCGAGCTCTCAGGTGTGTCGGTGGTGCTGGGCGGTCACGCCGCCCTCGACGGCGTCGACCTGACGGTCGCCCCGGGGGAGCGGGTGGCCCTGCTCGGCGCCAGCGGAGCGGGGAAGTCCACGCTGCTGCGCCTGCTGGCCGGCGCGGTCGCGCCGACGGCCGGCGAGGTCCGGGTCCTCGGACGCCCCCTGGCGGGTCTCACCGGTCCCGCCCGGCGACACGTGCTCAGCCGCGTCGCCAGCCTCACCCAGGACCTGGCGCTGATCGAGCAGGTCCGCGTGCTGCACAACGTCAACGCCGGGCGGCTCGGCGCCTGGTCGGTGCCGCGCGCGCTGCTGGGCCTGGTGAGCACCCGTGCCGACGAGGTGGCCTGTTCCGCGCTGGACGAGGTCGCCCTGGGCTGGGCGGTCCACTCGCGCGTCGAGCAGCTCTCCGGCGGTGAGCGGCAGCGGGTCGCGCTGGCGCGGCTCCTGGTGCAGGACGCCGAGGTCCTGGTGGCCGACGAACCTGTCGCCAGCCTCGACCCCACGACGTCGGCGCGCGTGCTTGCTCTGCTGTGCGGATCGCGTGAGCAACGAGCCGGAGGGCCGAGGAGGGCCGGCACCGCGGTCGTCAGCCTGCACCAGCCCGAGCTCGCGCGCGACCACTTCACCCGCGTGGTCGGCCTCCGCGCCGGACGTGTCGTCCTCGACGTCGGGGTCCCGGACCTCCGCGTGGCGGACCTGGACGAGCTCTACGCCGCGACGTGAGCACGGCCCTCGACCCGAGGTCGACCACGACCCGCGACCGGCCCCGCACCACCGGCGGCAGACGCGGCACCACACGTGGCAGGGTCCTCAGGCGCAGGCTGTCGTTCTGGCTGGTCCTCACCGGTCTCGTGGTCTGGGCCTGGAGCCGCGCACAACCAGCGGACGGCGACGTGCTCAACGGCAGCTCCGGCGCGCTGCTGCGCGACCTCGCCGGGCGCGCTCTGACCCCCCGTCTGGACGGTGCCTTCCTGCAGCTGGTGGGGGAGGCGACCCTGGTGACGCTGGCCTTTGCTGCTCTCGGGACCGCCGGTGCCCTGCTGCTCGGGATCGTGGGGGGCGCCATCCTCAGCGACGTGGCCTGGCCGGGTCGGGTGCCACCCGTGTGGCGCGCCGCCCGCACCGTGGTGCGCACCGTCCTCGTCGCCCTCCGCTCGATCCACGAGCTGGTCTGGGCCCTGCTCCTGGTCAGCGTCCTCGGGCTCGACCCGCTCGTCGCCGTGCTGGCTCTGATCATCCCCTTCGGTGCGCAGACCGCGCAGGTGTTCGCCGCCACGCTCGACGGGGCCGACACCGGTCCCTACCTCGCGCTGCGCCGATCGGGTGCCCCCCAGGTCTCGGCGCTGCTCTACGCGCTCGTTCCAGCGGCGTCGCGGGGGCTGTTGTCCTACTCCTTCTACCGCTTCGAGTGCTCGGTGCGTTCGACGGTGCTGCTGGGGTTCGTCGGCGCCGGTGGGATCGGGCAGGAGCTGGTCGTCTCACTGCAGTCCCGCAACTGGGAGGAGGTGTGGACGCTCGTCTACGCGCTGCTGCTGCTCTCGGCCGTGGTCGAGATCTGGTCGGCACGGGTGCGGCGAGAGGTGGCCGGGACCGTCCCGGCGAGCAGCCAGGCCGCTCAGCGAACGATCGAGCGGGAGGACGACGCGGAGGGGACCGTCGCCGCGGTGATCGCGACCGGACCGCTCAGGACGTCGGGTCCCCGCTCCGCGCGCCCGGTGCGGGTGGCGCGTCGTCGTCCGTGGTCGCGCGTGACGATGGTCCTGCTGCTGCCGGCGCTGGTGGGCTGCTGGGTGGCAGCCGACCTGTCCCTCGACGGTCTCGCGGACCCCCTCACGTGGGAGCTGTCGCGTGAGCTCCTCGCCGACCTCGTGCCTCCCGAGCTGCCCGAGGGCGGTGCCGGGGCCCTGGTCGACGCCGCGATGGACACCGTGGCCATGGCGGTGCTGGCGATGGCGATCGCTGTGGGGGTCACCGTCACCGTCGGACCGTGGGCGGCAGGCCGCTCCCTCCTGCGCTACCCCGCCCGACTGCTCCTGCTCGCCCTGCGTTCGGTGCCCCCGACGGTGTGGGCCGTCCTGGCTCTGTTCGTCCTCTTCCCCGGCGTGCTGCCCGGCGCGCTTGCGCTCGGGCTGTACGCCGCCGGCATCCTCGGCCGACTCGTCGCCGAGGCGTGGGAGTCGCAGGACCGTGCGGCCGCGCGTGCCCTTGAACGAGCCGGCACCCCCGCCTGGCTCGCGGGTCTGGCCGCGGTCCTCCCGGGCTCGACCCACCAGCTGCTCACCTACACGCTCTACCGCTTCGAGGTCAGCATCCGCGACACCGCTGTCGTGGGCGTGGTGGGCGCTGCCGGCCTCGGACGCCTCTTCGCGGAGAACCTGTCGACCTTCCAGTTCTCGGTGGTCTCCTCGCTGCTGGTCGTCTCCTTCCTCCTCAGCGTCGCCGTGGAGCACTTCGGGCGGCGGCTACGGCGCTCCCTCGCCCACTGATCCGTCGCGCTCCACCGCGAGCCCGACGCGTCGGGCGCACCGCGCGGCCGGGCGTCTCGACGCCCCGGCTCACCTCGCTGAGGTCGTCATCGCCCGGCCGGCGGAGTGCCGGGCTCGCCCACCCGGGCCCGCGCGCACGCGACCACGGCCGTCAGGTCCAGCTCATACGTCGGAGCGCCGGACTGCTCGTAGGCCGCCAGTCGGCCGGCAGCCCGCTCGACGAGGCGAGAGGCCCCGACCGCGTTGCCACGCTCGTGGTGGGTCAACCCGACGCACAGCTGGGCCAGGCCCTGCCACAGCCCGCGCTCCTCGGCCGGACAGGACTTCCACCGGACCTCGAGGGCCTCGTGGGCATGGAAGGGTCGCCCCTCGTCGAGCAGCTCGCGGGCGTAGTCCAGCGTCTCGGCGGGAGGGCGGGGATCCTCGGAGATCGGCTCCACCCCCTGCTCGCCGTACGGGAGGGGGCGGCCCAGCCGGTCCCTCGGCCGCGCCTGCTCGGCTCGACCCTCCGCGTTGCGGTCACGCTTCGCCGTCACGGCGCTGGTCTCGTCGTCGGCTGGGGCCATGTCGCCCCACCCTACGGACCGCTAGCGTCGCCTCACCCCCTCCGAGGAGCCCGATGTGCTCTTGCGAACCTCTCGGCCACGACCCGCACCGCCTCGCGCAGCTCGGGCCCGTCCTCGACGGTGAAGGCGAAGGGCACCTGGGCCAGCCACTCCTGGGCGTACATCGCCGGGTTGCCGGTGCTGCCCACCAGCACGCAGGCGCCGTCCCCCTCGGGTTCGAGTCGCCCCATCGGCGGCCGGATCCAGGGCGCGACCGACGCCAGCGGGGCCGCGAAGCGCACCCGGGTCGGGAACTCCCAGCCGGAGCCCAGGTTCGCCTCCAGCTCGGCGACCGGGTCGAGCCCGTCCGGCGGCTCGAAGGCCTCCGCACACTGCTCGACGGTCCCGATCCGGTCGAGGCGGTAGGTGCGGGTCGCACCGGCCCGGTGTGAGTGGCACAGCAGGTACCACCGCCCGTGGCGGACCACGACGGCCCACGGGTCGACCTCGACCTGCCAGGCGTTGCCGGACTCCGAGCGGTAGGACAGCAGCACGCGGCGGCGGGCGGCGACCGCGGCGACCAGGGCGCTGGTCGTGCTGGGGTCGGGCCGGGTCGGGGTCCGCGCCGGCGTGGTGGCGGCGTGGGCTCGCAACGTCGCGGCCTCGCGCCGTACGCCGTCGGGCAGCGCGCGCACGACCTTGTCCAGCGCCGGCCCGACGTCACCGGCGCCCGAGACGCTGTCGGGGCCGCTGTCGAGCACCGCCATCACCAGTCCGAGCGCCTCGGCCTGGGTGAACCAGACCGGCGGCAGTCGTGTGCCCCGACCGAGCCGGTAGCCGCCGTACGGTCCCCGCGTCGACTCCACCGGAATGCCGGCCTCGCGCAGGATGACGACGTAACGGCGCGCGGCTCGCTCGGTCACGCCGAGCCGCTCGGCCAGCTCGCCGGCGCTCACGCCTGGCCGGGCCTGCAGGATCTCGAGGGCGCGCAGGGCTCGGGCGGTGGGGCTGAGGTCGCTGCGGGTGGCGGGGGACACCGCAGCAGGGTAGGCAGCCGCCCGCCGCTACCGGAAGGCTTTCGTCCGGAACCTGACCTAGCGTGACGCTCGCACGTCCGACCGGGACGTCGTACGAAAGGGGAAACGACCATGGACATCGTGCTCGTCGCCGGCCTGTGGCTCGACGCCACCGCCTGGGACGCCGTCGTGCCGGAGCTGACCTCGCGAGGCCACCGGGCGGTCCCGGTCGGCCTCCCGGGCCAAGGTGACGGCAACGCAGCTGCCACCCTCGACGACCAGGTCGCCGCCGTGGTGGCCGCCGTCGACGCGGCGTCGGACCGGCCCCTGGTCGTGGGTCACTCCGCTGCCTGTGCGCTGGCCTGGGCGGCCGCCGACGCGCGGCCCGAACAGGTCGCCGCCACCGCGCTCGTCGGCGGGTGGCCTACTGCCGACGGGGAGAAGTACGCCGCCTTCTTCGACATCACCGACGGCGTCATGCCCTTCCCCGGCTGGGGGCCCTTCGAGGGACCGGACTCCGCCGACCTCGACCAGGCGACCAGGGACCGGGTCGCTGCCGGCGCGATCGGCGTCCCCGAGGCGGTCGCCCACGGAGTCGTGCGGCTCACCGACCCGCGCCGGTACGACGTACCGACGGTGCTGGTGTGCCCGGAGTACACGCCCGCCGAGGCGCAGGAGTGGATCGACGCCGGCGACCTGCCCGAGCTGGCCAAGGCCACCCGCCGGGAGCTGGTCGACCTCGACTCGGGTCACTGGCCGATGTTCAGCAAGCCGGCCGAGCTGGCCCGGGTGCTGGCCGAGATCGCCGACCGTTTCAGCTGAGCCTCTCCCGGGCCCCGGCTGGACCTCAGCTGAGGCAGAGGCAGAACGGGTGGCCGGCCGGGTCGAGGAAGACCCGGAAGGTCGTGCCCGGCTGGTGCTCGTGCCTGGTGGCCCCCAACGCCAGCACCGACTCCTCGGCGGTGTCGAGGTCGTCGACGACCACGTCGAGGTGCATCTGCTGGGGCACGTCCTGGCCCGGCCACACCGGCGCGCGGTAGTCGGCCACCGGCTGGAACGAGAGGCTCTGGCCGTCGACGGAGCGGACGTCGACCCACTCCCCGTCGTCACCGTCGCTCACCTCCCAGTCGAGGAGCCCTGCGTAGAAGCCGGCGAGAGCCCGGGCGTCGGGACAGTCGAGGACGATGGTCGGGAAGCGTGCGATGGCCATGGCCTGCACGTTAGGGGTGGTTCCGGACGATCGCCGACCGGGTCGGGGTCAGAACCTTGGGAAGAAGCACCCCCGATGGCCGAGCCACCGTGCCTTTCCCCAGGTTCTGCGGTGGCGGACCGGTCGGGGCGCCTGTGGTTCCCTGGGGCGTCATGGAGACTCCCGCGGGCCTGACCCTGATCGACGAGCTGAACCTCACCCGCCGTGGGGCGGTCGACGCGCTCGAGGCGGCGCTGCTGTCCGGCCTCGACCCCGAGCAGGACGCGCCTCGCAGCCGGCTCGCGACGGACGCCGGCGAGCTGCTGCTGATGCCCTCGACGCTGGGGGAGCTCTCCGGGGTCAAGCTGCTCTCGCTCACCGGCGACAACCCGCAGCGCGGCCTGCCGGTGGTGCAGGGCGCCTACCTGCTCTTCGAGGGGCCCGGGCAGCGACCCGTGGCGCTCCTCGACGGGGCGGCGCTGACCGACGTGCGGACCGCGGCCGTGTCCGCTCTGGCCGTGCGCCACCTGCTCCCCGGCCCCGTCGGCCGACCGCTCCGGCTCGTCGTGATCGGTGCCGGCCCGCAGGCGCGTGCCCACGTCGAGACGATGCGCGTGCTCCACGCGCTGGCGTCGGTGACCCTCGTCGGCCGTGACCCCGAGCGGGTGGCGACGCTGGCGGACGAGGTCGGGGCCGCGGTGGGTGACGTGGCGTCGGTGGCGGAGGCCGACGTGGTCTGCTGCTGCACCTCCGCGACCACGCCGCTCTTCGACGGCGACCTGGTCCGTGACGATGCGGTGGTCGTCGCGATCGGCTCCCACCACCCGAGTGCTCGCGAGACCGACGACGCGCTCGTCCGTCGCGCCGCGGTGGTCGTGGAGTCCCGCCGCAGCGCGCTGGCCGAGGCCGGTGACGTGGTCCTGCCGCTGGACGCCGGGGTCATCGACGAGTCCGACCTCGTCACGCTGAGCGACGTCGTGACCGGCGGCGTCACGCTGGCGTCGGGACGGCCGAGGCTCTTCAAGGGCACCGGCATGTCGTGGCAGGACCTCGTGGTGGCCGGCGCCGAGCTCCGCGCCCGGCGTACCTGACGGCAGCGCGAACTCGCGCGAGGGGCGTCGTACGGCGGGGCGGTCGCGGCGACCCGGCGCCGGGCCGGGAGGATGAGCCCATGCCGCTCTCCTGGACCCTGCACAACGACGGCCGCTCGGTGACCCAGGGCGAGGTGGTCCGCCCCGGCGAGCGCCTGACCTGGCCCCGGACGATCGGCCTCGGCGCCCAGCACGTCGTCGCGATGTTCGGCGCGACCTTCCTCGTCCCGGTGCTGACCGGGTTCCCGCCCACCGCGACGCTGTTCTTCTCCGGTGTCGGGACGATCCTGTTCCTGGTGCTGACCGGCAACCGGGTGCCGAGCTACCTCGGCTCCTCCTTCGCCTTCATCGCCCCGATCGGCGCGGCCACGGCCAGCGGCTCGATGGGCAACGCGCTCTTCGGTGTGCTCGCCACCGGCCTCCTGCTCACCGCGGTCGGAGCGATCGTGGTCGCCACCGGGGCCGGCTGGATCGACGCCCTCATGCCACCGGTGGTGACCGGCGCCATCGTGGCCCTCATCGGGCTCAACCTGTCGGGCGCCGCGACCGCGAACGTGCAGGCCGCGCCCTGGACGGCGCTGGTCACGCTGGCCACGCTGCTGGTCGTTGCCGTGGTGTTCCGGGGGCTCGCGGCCCGGCTCTCGATCCTGCTCGGCGTCGTCGTCGGCTATGTGTTCGCTGCCTTCGCCGGCGCGGTCGACCTCGGGCCGGTGCGCGACGCCGCCTGGGTCGGGCTCCCGGACTTCTTCGCCCCCGAGCCCAGCTGGGGCGTGCTCCCCGCCTTCCTGCCTGTCGTGCTGGTGCTGGTCGCCGAGAACGTCGGCCACGTCCGCACCGTCGCCCACCTCACCGGCGACGAGGGCGTCAACGAGCGCACCGGGCGGGCCCTGCTGGCCGACGGCCTGGCCACCACCCTGGCCGGCGCGGGCGGTGGCTCGGGCACCACGACGTACGGCGAGAACATCGGCGTCATGGCCGCGACCCGGGTCTACTCGACCGCCGCCTACTGGGTGGCGGGTGCCGTGGCCATCGTGCTCAGCCTCTCGCCGAAGTTCGGCGCGCTGGTCAACACCATCCCGGCCGGCGTGCTCGGCGGCGTGACGGTCGCGCTCTACGGCCTCATCGGCGTCATCGGCGTGAAGATCTGGATCGACAACCAGGTCGACTTCTCCCGCCCGGCCAACCAGTTCACCGCCGCCGTGGCGCTGGTGATCGGCATCGGCAACCTGACGCTCGGCACCGGCGACGTCGTGGTGACCGGCATCGCGCTGGGCACCGTGGCGGCTCTGGTGGTCTTCCACGGCATGACGTTCCTGGAGCGGCTCCGTGGCACGGCACCGACTGCGGCTCGCTGAGTGCCCGTGTGTGCGCCCGGAGCCACCCCGTGAGCCAGATGAGTGGGAAAAGCACCTTGATCGGCTGGAGCGAGGTGCTTTTCCCACTCATCTGAGCGGGGGCGCCCGCTCCTCAGGCCAGGACCATGCCCCGGTGCATGACACGGTCGCCCAGGACGCCCGCGTGGTCGGCGCGGTGCAGGACGCACCCGTTGTCCCAGATCACCACGTCGCCCGCGGCCCACCGGTGGTCGTAGATGTTCTCCGGACGCGTGGAGTGCTCGAAGAGGTAGGTGATCACCTCGCGCGACTCCTCCACGCCCAGCCCGCTCACCGACGCACACCGCGCCGGGGTGGTCAGGTAGAGCGAGGTCCGGCCGCTGCGCGGGTGGGTCCGGAACAGCGGGTGGTCAGCCGACGACTCGTCGTCCTCGTCGAGCTCGACGCCGGTCACCACGTGGTGCACCGTGCGCCCGGCCAGCCGCTCGCGCACGCCCGTGGGGAGGGTCTGATAGGCGCGGTACTGGTTGGTGAACTGGGTCGCGCCACCCTGTTCGGGGATGGTGACGGCCCGCAGCGCGGTGTACGCCGGAGGTCGTGCGACGTAGCTGGTGTCGACGTGGAACGAGCTCGTCGGGGGTGTCTCCCGCCCCACGTTGCTGATCACGTTGAGGTCGGCGAAGCCCTCCAGAGGCGTCTCGCCCGTGGTGAACGTCAGCTCCCCGAACGATCGGAGGAAGGCCAGGAACGCGGCATCGTCGAGGTGCTGACCGGGCAGCACCAGGACACCGTGGGCGGCCAGCAGCTCGCGCAGCCGGTCGATCAGCCCGGGGTGGGGGTGGGCCAGGTCGACGTCGACGACGCGGGCGCCGACCGGGTCGAGCACGTCGTACTTCACAGCGTTCCTCCGGGCAGGGCAGCAGGGGCAGGGGCAGGGGCAGCGTCGAGTCGGGAGTCGGACGCGGTGGGGGGTGTGGATCGCGCGGGTGAGCAGCGCTGACCCAGGGCGGCCTCGACCCCCAGGCGGAAGAGGCGCTCCAGGTCGGTGCCGGCCGCCGCGGCCATCACGACCAGCACGCTGCTGGGGGCGTAGGAGCAGTAGAGGCTGGCCTCCAGGAAGTACGGCGTCCCGTCGGGGTCGACGCGGAAGTCGAAGAGACCGTAGTGGCGGCAGCCCAGGGCGACGTACGCCGCTCGCGCCGCTGCGTGCACCGCCGGGACCACCGGGTCGGCAGGGTCGACGATCCACGCGTGCTCGGCGTCCTTGGCCACCAGGCCGAGGTCCCCGTCGTCGCTGCGCCGCAGCTTGTCGGCATGGTCGCGGACCGGCTTGCCGACCGGGTCGACGGCGTACTCCTCCAGCGGCAGGCACACGAGCTCGCCGTCGACCTCGAGCACGCCGCAGCGCACCTCACGGCCGAGCTCGACGTACTGCTCGACGAGGGCGCGCTCGGCGTGACGGCACGCCTCGCCCACGGCCGCATCGAGGGCGCGGATGTCGGAGGCGTCCTCCACCAACGTGACCCCGAGCGAGTTGTCGGCGTCGACGGGCTTGACGACCACCCGCCCGATCAGCGGGACCGGGTCACCGGGCCCGACCACCAGGCCCTCGGGGACCCTCACGCCGTGGGCGGCCACCACCGCGCGGGCCAGCGCCTTGTCGGCGCCGATCGCCATCACCTCGGGCCGGTTGCCCACGACCGGGATCCCCACCAGCTCGAGGAGGGCGCGGAAGCGGGTCATCCCCGGGCGGCAGAACATCTGCGGCAGGGCGACGTCGGGAGCTGCCACGGTGAGCCGTCGGACCGCCTCGGAGAGCCCGCAGGCGGGGGCTGCAGCCAGCGCCGTCGCGGTCAGGTCGCGCGGGAAGCGCCACGACCCGTCCGGCGACACGTGGGCCACGACGTGCTCGATCCCGGGGAGGGCGCGAAGCGCGTCGACGCAGCCGCGGGCGTAGAGCAGCGAGACGTCGGCCAGCAGCTCGGACTCGGCGGACCCCACGAGGTGGAGCACCCGGAGGTGTCGTCTCGGGGGTCGCGACGGCGCCACGTCAGTCACCCGCCGGCTCGACGAGCTTGCCGATGTTGAGGTCCACCTTGTTCCACGGACGTCCCCGTCGCAGGTTCGCCAGCAGCAGCGACGGCACGTGCAGGTGGTGCAGCGCGAGGAAGGGCAGCGGGTCGTCCCGGTCGAGGACGGCGTCGGTGCCGCGGAGCACGGTGCGCAGCCGCCCCGGCGCCTGGCGGGGATGGCGCAGGGACTGCCACAGCTCGTGGTGCAGCCAGTACGTCGGCCGTCCGCCCATCGGGGGCTCCACGAGGGAGGTGTCGTCGAGGTAGGCGGCCGCGAGGCCCGGATGCCCGTGCAGCAAGGTGATCGCGGAGTGCGTGCGGGGGTTGCACTCAATGGCTCGCGCGACGCCGTCGGCGCCCTCGATGAAGTCGAAGGACAGCTGGCCGGTCCAACCGCCGGCGGCCACGAAGCGCTCGACCCAGGCACGGATCTCCGGCTTCTCGACCATCTCGTAGGTCAGCTGCCACGGGGAGGAGGCGCAGCAGACGTAGACCTGCAGGCGGCCGTCGCGCACGGTGCCGTGCGTGCAGTACTCCGTGCCCTCGAGCAGCTCCTGGAGGATCCACGGCTGGTCGGGCGAGATCGGTAGTCCGCGGACGAACGCCTCGGTGTCGTCCCGTGTCGGGCGCGGCAGTGGGGTGAGGTCGAGACGACGGACGGGGTCGTAGGCGATGGACTTCAGGACGTAGGCTCGTCCGGCACGCTCGCCGGCGGTGAAGTCGAAGTCCAGCACCTGCTGGGGATCGGTGATGCGGTGCGTCTCCGGGACGGGGAGCCCGAGCTCCGCAGCCATGACGGAGAACTCGTACTTGTCGTCAACGCGACTCAAATCTTGGGCGCCCAGATGGACGACCTCGCAGCGGCCCTCGAGCAGGACGGCCGCCTCGGCGTCGGGCAGGCTGGCGGCCGGGCTGCAGACGGGGACGTAGACGTCGACGTCCTCCTCCTTGACGACTCGCAGCAGCGCGTCGGCGTAGTCGGAGGAGTCGAGGTCGGGAACGACGTGGAAGGCGTCCACCGCGCGGGAGAACCGGTGCCCGGTCCAGCGGTAGCGGGAGGTCTCCACCATCACCACGCGGTGGCCCGCCGCGTGGAACGCGCGCGCCAGCACGAGCGCCTTGGTCATCTTGCCGCCGCTGACCAGGACCGTACGGCGGCGCGTGGCCCGGGGGACCCGAGGGGGGCGACGCCGCGCCCGGGTGCCCGCGACCAGTGCCAGGTTGAGCGGCAGCGTCGCCTCCAGCAGCGTCAGGGCCGCCAGTGTCCGGGCCGCTCGCGCCGGCCGCTCGATCGCCGGTGGGGCGGACCCGGAGGCCGACGGCGCCACGACGGAGATCGGGACGCTCACCTCAGACCTTCCGGACCAGGGTGACGCCGTCCCGCAGCGGCAGTACGACCTGCTCGACACGGGGGTCGGCGCGCAGCCCCTCGTTGAAGGCGGCGACCGCCACCCCGTTGACGGAGGCCGAGCCTCCCGACCAGGGTTCCCCCTGGAGCAGGGTGTTGTCGACGCAGAGCAGTCCGTCGTCGGCCAGCAGCCCGCCGTCGAGCAGCAGGTCGAGGTAGCCCGCGTAGCCCGGCTTGTCGGCGTCGAGGAAGACCAGGTCGAACACCTGGCCGTCGGCGGCCAGGCGAGTCAGCGTCTCCTGGGCCGGACCGACCTCGACCCGGACGCGGTGGCCGACGGGGGAGGCGGCGAAGCACTCCTGCGCCAGCGCCGCCACCCGAGGGTCGAGCTCGCAGGCGACCACCTGGCCGCCGTCGGGGAGCGCCTCGGCCATCGCGAGCGCCGCGTAGCCGGTGAACATCCCGATCTCCAGCACCCGCTGGGACCTGCTGATGCCCACCAGCATCCGGAGGAACGCGCCCTCGACGTGGCCGGACAGCATCTCGGCCTCGAGATTCCCCTCCCAAGGCTCGGCCCGGGTGCGCACCTCCAGTGCCGCCAGCGCCTCCGAGGGCGCTGACGTGTGGTGCTCGACGTACCCCTCGAGCCCGGCCGCGATCGCGCACGCTCGAGTCAGGTCGGCGCGGACTGCGGGCGGTACGTCGGGCACGTCGCCGAGCTGCCGGGCCACCGAGCCCAGCAGCTCGGCCACGATCCCGACCGGGGTGACCGGACGGGTGGCGTGCCGCAGGACGCCGGCGCTAGCCGACATCGCGGACCGCGGCCCCCTCCGCGACAGCCGCCTGCGCGGGCACCAGCCCGGCCAGGGGGTCGCCGGTGGAGCCCGTGCCGGAGCCGACGGGGGCCGGCACCTCCACGCGGGGTCCCTCGGGGGCGATGAAGGCCTCGACGCCGGCGCCTACGCGAGGCAGCTGCGCGCAGACCCGCTGGTGCTCGCCCAGCACGGCGACCAGCTCGTCGACGGTGACGTCGTTGACGAAGTGGCAGGTGCCGATCGGCCGTGGCACGGCCGCGCGCAGCAGACCGTCGCGGGTGGCGAGGATCGAGGCGGTCGCCTTCTCGAGCAGCTCCGGGGTGAACCACGGGCTGTCGACCGTGAGCCCCAGTCGGCTGAAGAGGCCGAGGACGCGGTCCCGGTCGGCGGTGGTGAGGTAGCCGCGCTGCTCGGCGAGAGTGGCCGAGAACGCCATGTCGACGCTGATGGCGTGACCGTGGAAGTAGTGCGGCTGCGGCGTGAGCTCGAGCGTCGGGCTCCAGGTGTGGCCGAAGGCGATGACCCGGTCGAGGTCGAGCTCGTGCAGGTTGGGCACCTCCAGCTCGAGCATCGTGCGGATCGCGTCGTAGGTGATCGAGCCGGAGACCTCGCGCAGGTGCTCGGCGCCCTCGGCGTGCCCGAAGGACGTGGTGAGCAGCTCCTCGCCGTACTTCTCGAGACGCTCGAAGATGCCGAGGTTGCTCACCGTGGCGATCTTGATGATCTCCGCGATCCCGTTGCGGACCTGGTCGACCGGCAGGGTGCGCAGCATCGAGAAGTCGAGGAAGACCTTCGACGAGGCGTGGTAGGCGCCGAGCCGGTTCTTGTGGGGTCCGTGGTTGGCGCCGACCTTGATCGAGACGCTGGCGTCGATGAGACCGATCAGTGTGGTCGGGATGCGGACGTAGCCGGTGCTGCGCTTGTAGGCCGCGCAGGCGAAGCCGGCCACGTCGGTGGTCAGGCCGCCGCCGACGACGAGCACCTGCTCCTTGCGCATCAGGCCGAAGTCGGCGAACGCGTCGACGATCTGCTCGACCGTGCGCAGCGTCTTGGCGGTCTCGGCGATCCGCACCTCGACGACGGTCAGGTCGATGTCGTGGTGGGCGAAGTAGGCGCGGGCCCGGTCACCGTGGAGGGCGAAGACGTTCTCGTCGACCACCATGAGGCAGCGGCCGTGCTGGGCGAAGGTGTCGGCCAGCTCGCTGCTCCGCGGGTCGAAGACGTCGGCGACGTAGTCCAGGGAGTAGTCGATCTTCTCGTAGGCCTCGACCCGGAAGCTGGTGTCGGTGACGCTCAGGCGGGCAGTGGGCGGGGTGCCGAAAGCGGCCTGTTGCGTCATCGCGGTCACCGGCCGGCCAGGGTGCGGACCGCGGCCAGGCCGAGCTCGTCGACGCGACCGACGGCGCCCTCGAAGTCGTGGTCCGCGGTGTTCTGGTTGGGGAACGCCACGCAGGGCACCCCGGCGGCGGTGGCCGCAGCCACGCCCCCGACGTTGTCCTCCACCGCGACCGCGCCCTCGGACGACTCGCCCAGCGTGTCGAGAGCGTGCCGGTAGGCAGCGCCGTCCGGCTTGGGCGTCGAGACCTGCGAGCCGTCCACCACGAGGTCGAAGACCTCGGTGAACGGCAGGGAGCCGGCGACTGCCGCGGCCAGCGAGTCGAGGTTCTCCCGCGACGTCGTGGTCACCAGGGCCACCTTGAAGCCCTCGGCGCGGGCGTCACGGACGGTCTCGACGACGCCGGCGCGCGGGGTCAGCTCCGCGGAGCGCAGGGCGTCCTGGAACAGCTCGGACTTGGTGGCGTGGACCGCGTCGACGTCGACCTCCTCGCCGCGCTCGGCGGCGTAGTCGGAGATGCGGTCGGCCCCGCCGTTGCCGGCCAGGAGGTCGGCGTACTCCTCGCGCTCCCAGCGCCAGCCGAGACCGTGCTGCTCGAAGGCGCGGTTGAAGGCGTCACGCTGGAGCTCCGAGGTGTCGACGACGGTGCTGATGGATCCGAGGAGGAGAGCAGGCACGGGCCACGTTCCGATCTGCGCCCCCGAGGGCGCGACTCAAGGGGTCAACGAGAACAGGCTCGCAGATACCTCCACATCTTCTGTGGAGCCGTGTCCGTTATGTCCGCGGCAGCTCGTTACCCGATGGAGGAATTGCCCCGCAATTGCTCAGTCCGTGAGACGCCGGACCCCTTCGCGGTGGTTCACTGTGGCGACCGTCACGACCCGTCGCCGTCCTGCGGGGAGCAGCCGATGAACGACTCACCCCTGATCTCGGTCGGGCTGCCCGTCGCCCTGGCCATCATCATGTTCGGCCTCGGACTGTCACTGACGCCCCATGACTTCCGGCGCGTGGCCCGCACCCCCAAGGCGGTCGTCGTCGCGCTCGGGCTGCAGGTGCTGGTGCTGCCGGTCGTGGCGTTCGGGCTGGTCGTCGCCTTCGACCTCGACCCGCTCCTGGCGGTGGGCGTGATGCTGCTGGCCGCCTCCCCGGGGGGCACCACGGCCAACCTCTTCAGCCACCTCTTCCACGGCGACGTGGCGCTGAACATCTCCCTGACCGCGATCAACTCGGTGCTGGCGGCGATCTCGATCCCGCTCATCACGAACTTCGCGATCTCCTCCTTCGGCGTCGAGGGCGAGCTGGGGCTCCAGCTCGGCAAGGTCGTCCAGGTCATCGCGATCGTGCTGGTGCCGGTGGCGATCGGCATGCTGGTGCGGCAACGCTCGGAGACCTTCGCGGTGCGCGCGGACAGGCCCGTGCGGATCTTCTCGATCGCGGTGCTGGTCGTCGTCGCGGTCGGCGCGCTGCTGGGAGAGCGGGAGAACCTTGGCGGCTACCTCCAGCAGGTGGGGCTCGTGACCGGGCTGTTCTGCCTGATCAGCCTCAGCCTCGGGTACGGCGTGGCGCGGCTGCTCGACCTGGGGCGGCCGCAGGCCATCGCCAGCTCGATGGAGGTCGGGATCCACAACACGACCGTGGCCCTCACCATCGCCCTGTCGGTGCTCGACAGCACCGAGGTGGCGATCCCGAGCGCCGTGTACTCCATCCTGATGTACGTGCTCGCGACGGTGTTCGGCTTCGCCGTCACCCGCGGCCACGACCGCTCCGACCGGGCCGACCCGGCCTCCGCGCGGTGAACGCCTCCCCGGCCGACGGTCGTGCGCTTCGTCATACGCCTGGACGGGTTTCGGGCGCGGGAACCGTCCGTTCGTATGACGGGCGGGCCGACCCGTCCGAACACCGCTCGGAGGCGAACCCAGGACATGTGTGACACCCGGACCGCGCCCTCCCCGGACGTCGTCGCCGATCCGGCGTCCGATCCGGTGCCCGACCCGACGCTGGAGATGTTCGCCAGCCGGACGCTGACCGAGCACGTCGTACGAGGTCTCCTGGGACTCGTCCTGGTTGCCTTCGCCGTGGTCTCGGCCCAGGACCACCCGTGGGCGCTGCTCGCACTGGTGCCGGCCGTGGCGGCGTGGCGCGGCTGCCCGAGCTGCTGGCTGATGGGCCTCGGTCAGACCCTCACCCGACGTCGCGACGGGCGCAGCTGCGACACCTGCTGAGGCGGTGACTCGGTGGGCCGTCGGACCTCAGGCGGCGCCGGCCGAGGGACGGCCCACGCGGGCCAGGACCAGGTCGGCAGCGGCTTGCGGAGCATGGGTGGGGATCCAGTGGTCGACGCCCTCGAGCACGACCAGCTCGTACGGCGCGTCGACGTACCGTGCGCACCCGTCGACGCCGGTGCGCGCGATGAAGGTGTCGCCGTCGCTCCACACCATCGTGGTCGGCGCGGTGACCGTGCGGCCGAGCTGGGAGCGGTCGAACATCGCCATGGCGCGGTACCACCCGAGCCCACCGCGCAGCGCCCCGTGGGCCACGATCTCGGCGTGGAACCGGTCGCGCTCAGCCGGCGTCATCCCACCGTCGGTGAGCCACTTCTCGCCGCGTCCGCCACGCCGCGCCAGGGTCCGCTCGGGCAGGCGGGGCAGCTGGAAGAAGTACATGTACCAGGAGTCGACGGCCTGCCGCGTCGTCATCATCGCCCGCAGGTAGGCCGTCGGGTGCGGGACGGAGAACGCCGTCAGGGTGCGGACCAGGTCGGGCCGGGAGGTCGCCGCCGACCAGGCGATCGCCGCGCCCCAGTCGTGGCCGACGAGGTGGACGGGTCCGCCGACGCGCTCGATCAGCGCCGCGACGTCGGCCGTCAGAAGGGCGCTGCGGTAGTCGCGCCGCCGGCGGGGCCGAGCCCCGGGGGAGTAGCCACGCTGGTCGGGCGCGACCGTGCGGAAGCCCTGCGCGTGCAGCAGCGGAGCGACCTCGCGCCACGACGTCGAACGCTCGGGGAAACCGTGCAGCAGGACGATGACGTCGCCCTCGAGGGGCCCCTCGTCGCGTACGTCGAACCGCAGCCCGGCGTGCTCGTAGCTCGTGATGCGTCCTGTCGGGCCCGTCATGGCGGCCATCCTGGCAGCGTGTCGACCGCCACCGCCGGGGAGTGGGCCAACTCACGGCGCGACTGACAGCACGCGTGCCAGGATCGCCCGGGTGACCACCAAGAGCATCGCCATCTCGGGAGCCGCCGCCGGTATCGGCCGCGGCGCCGCCCTCACGTTCCTCTCCGCCGGCTGGACCGTCGGGGCCTACGACATCGACGAGACGGGACTGAAGAGCCTGGCCGACGAGGCCGACCGGCTGCCGGGACGGGTCGTGACCGGCCCGCTCGACGTGCGCGACGCCGAGCAGTTCAAGGCCCGCGTGGACGAGCTCGTCGGCGAGACCGGCCGCCTGGACGTCCTGCTCAACAACGCCGGCATCCTGCTGGGCGGCAAGTTCGAGGAGCTGGGCGTCGAGGCTCACGCCCGCGAGATCGACATCAACGTCAAGGGTGTCGTCAACGGCCTGCACGCAGCGTTCCCGCACCTGAGGAGGACGGCGGGCGCGACCGTGGTCAACATGGCGTCGGCGTCCTCGATCTACGGCCAGGCCGGCCTGTCCAACTACGCCGCCACCAAGTTCTTCGTCCGGGGCATCACCGAGGGCCTCGACATCGAGTGGAGGCAGCACGACATCCGCGTCGTGGACCTGTGGCCGCTCTACGTGCAGACCGCGATGACGGCCGATCTCTCGACCGGCTCGACCAACACCCTCGGCGTGCGGCTGACCGCCGACGACGTGGTCGACGGCATCTGGAAGGCGGTCCACCCCACAGCCGCCAGCCGGGCGCTGCACCAGGTGCACTTCGCCGTCGGCGCTCCGGCTCGCGCCATGGCGGTGGGTGCGCGGTTCTCGCCGTCGTGGCTGACCCGGCTGGTGAACAAGAGGATCTCCCAGCACTGACGCCGCCGGCGACGAGGCAGAGGCGGGGAGCAGCCGAGATCCGCATGACGCCAGTCCGCGTGGTCCGGCTTTCCACGTCGCGGGTTCGGGCAGGATCGCTCGCATGAAGGCCGTCGTCTGCCACCAGTCCGAGCTCAGCGTCCGCGAGGTCGCCGACCCACGACCCGAGAAGGGTCAGCTGCTGCTGCAGGTGCTGCGCTGCGGCATCTGCGGCTCCGACCTCCACGCCCGCCACCACGCCGAGGAGCTCAGGTCGGCCGCGCAGGCCACCGGCTACGACGGGGTGATGGGGCCCGACGACGAGGTCGTCATGGGTCACGAGTTCATCGGCGAGGTGCTGGACGTGGCTCGCGGCTCACGCGGCGGCTTCCAGGCCGGCGACCGGGTGGTGGCGCTGCCGATCGTGCGCGCGAGCGGCGGGGTGCATCCGACCGGGCTGTCGGCGTTCGCCCCCGGCGCGTACGCCGAGCAGGTCGTCGTCGAGTCCTCGCTCGCCATGAAGGTCCCGAACGGGTTGGCGACCGACGTCGCGGCGCTGACCGAGCCCCTGGCGGTCGCCCTGCACGCCGTACGCCGTGGCGAGGTGGGCCGCAAGCAGGTGGCCGTCGTGATCGGCTGCGGGCCGATCGGGCTGGCCGTCATCGCCATGCTCAAGGCCACCGGGGTGCGGACCGTGGTGGCCAGCGACTTCTCGGCCGGACGCCGCGTCATGGCCGAGGCGATCGGCGCCGACATCGTCGTGGACCCCGCGGTCGACGACCCCTGGTCGGCGTACGACACGAGCCGCTACGTCACCGGGGCCGGCCAGATGCTCGACCTCGCGGTCGGCTCGATGGAGAAGCTGCGCGCCGTGCCGCTGGTGCCGTGGTGGCACGTCATGCACGCCGCCGAGCTGGCCGGCGCGATGCCGCAGGGACCCGTCGTCTTCGAGTGCGTCGGCGTGCCCGGCATCATCGACGAGATCGTGGCGCGAGCACCGTTGGCCAGCCGCGTGGTGGTGGTCGGGGTGACGATGCAGGCCGACACGATCCGGCCCGCGATCGCGATCAACAAGGAGATCGACCTGCGCTTCGTGCTGGCCTACACCCCGCGCGAGTTCCACGACACCCTGCAGCTGCTGGCCGACGGCAAGGTCGACCCCCGGGTCCTGCTCACCGGCACCGTCGGCCTCGACGGCGTCGACGGTGCCTTCACCGCACTGGGCAGCCCCGAGGCGCACGCCAAGATCCTCATCGACCCGGCGCAGCTCGGCTCCGAGGTCCTCGGGACAGGCGAGCAGCCGGGGCGGGCTAGCGTCGAGGCGTGACTGCGCTCCCCACCGCCGACCACCGGTTCGACGACCTCGCCGACGTGCTCGTCCTCGACGGCGGGCTGTCCAACGCGCTGGAGGACCGGGGTGCCGACCTCTCCAGCGACCTGTGGACCGCGCGGCTGCTCACCGACGACCCCGACGAGATCGTTGCCGTCCACGCGGGCTACTTCGCCGCGGGTGCCGACGTGGCCACCACGGCGTCCTACCAGGCGAGCGTCCCGAGCCTGGTCGCCGCCGGATTCGACGAGGCCGAGGCCGAGCGGCTGATCGTCCGCAGCGTCGAGCTCGCGCGCCGGGCGCGCGACGAAGCCTCCTCCGCAGGGAGGAGAAGGTTGCTGGTCGCCGCCTCGGTCGGACCGTACGGCGCGGTGCTGGCCGACGGGTCGGAGTACACCGGCCGCTACGGGCTGACCGCCGCCCAGCTGCGTGACTTCCACGGTCCCCGCTTGGAGCTGCTCGCCGCGGCCGGGCCCGACCTGCTCGCCGTCGAGACCGTCCCCGACCTCGACGAGGCCGAGGTCCTGGTGACGCTGCTCGACGAGCTCGGGCTGCCGGCGTGGCTCTCCTACGCCGTCGCCGACGGGGTGACCAGGGCCGGTCAGCCGCTGGCCGACGCCTTCGCGGTGGCGGCCGACAGCGACGCCGTCGTGGCGGTGGGTGTGAACTGCTCCGACGCCCGGGACCTGCCGGCTGCCCTGCGCACGTCGTACGAGGTCACCGGCAAGCCGGGCGTGGCCTACCCCAACCGTGGCGAGGCCTGGGACGGCTCCGCCCACGCGTGGGTCGGCCCCGGGAGCTGGGACGTGGCCGGCGTCGACGGCTGGGTCGAGGCCGGGGCCAGGCTGGTCGGTGGCTGCTGTCGCGTCGGCCCCGAGGACATCGCCGCCCTCGCCTCCCGCGTCAGGAGCTGAGCGCCGGGGACGTCAGCCTGACCGGCAGCTCGGCGTAGCCACGCAGGATCCGCGTCGACCGCCGAGACGCGCCGGGCAGCACCTCGAGGTCGGGGTACCGGTCGAAAAGCGTCCGGAGCCCGACCTCCCCCTCCATCCGCGCCAGCGCGGCGCCGAGGCAGAAGTGGCGCCCGGCCGAGAACGACACGTGGTCGCGGGCGTTGGAGCGCGCGACGTCGAACCGGTCGGCGTCGTCGAACACCGCAGGGTCACGGTTGGCCCCGGCCAGCAGCGTCGTGACCACGGCACCGCGGGCGACCGGTTGTCCGGCGATCTCGGTGTCGGCCACGCAGAGCCGCCCCGTCAGCAGCACCGGCGGGTCGAGGCGGAGCACCTCATCGACGGCGTTCGACCACAGGGCAGGCTCGTCGCGCAGCCGCTGGAGCTGCTCCGGGTGGGCCTCCAGCAGCGCGATGCCGTTGCCCAGCAGGTTGACCGTGGTCTCGAAGCCGGCGGCCAGCACGAGGCCGGCGGTGGCCATGAGCTCCTCGTCGCTGAGGCCCTGCCCCTCGTCGCGAACCCTCACCAGCTGGCTCATGAGGTCCTCGCCCGGGTGGTCGCGCAGGTGGGCCAGGTGGGCGGCCAGCCAGGTCTGGAACTCGCCGAGACCCTTCTCGACGTGGCGGAACTCCGACCACGACAGCCCGAGGTCGAGGCTCGGCGCTGCCGCGGTGCCGAACTCCAGCACCCGTCCGTGGTCCTGGGCCGGTACGCCGAGGATCTCGGCGATGACCGTGACCGGCAGCCGGCTGCAGTACGTCGACACGAGCTCGACCGGGTCGGAGGGGTCCAGCCGGTCCAGGAGCTCGTCGGCGATCTCCTGGGTCCGGACGCGGAGCCCCTCGACCGCCCGGGCGGTGAAGACTCGGGTGACGAGCTTGCGGTAGCGGGTGTGGTCCGGGGGCTCGGTCACCAGCAGCGACGGCGGGGTCAGCGGCCCCAGGCGTCCCGGTTCCTCGGCCCAACGCCCGAGGCGTCCGAGCACCCCGTCGCCCGGGTCGAACACCCCGGTGCGGAAGTCGTTGCTGGTGAGCACCTCCTTGACCGTCGGCAGGGAGGCGGTGATGTGGGCGAAGGCGCTGCGGTGCAGGGCGCCGTCGGCGCGGACCTCGTCGGCGATCGCGGCCACGGCCGCGGCGTCCATGCCCCGACCCTGGGAGACCAGCCTGCCCTGGATGTCACCCCGGGCGGCTTGACGCCGCATGACGATGCTGGGGAGTCCGTGGGACAGCGCCCACCTGACGCTCTGCTTCACGGTTCCGTCCATGACCGCACCCTAGGAACGCTCCGGGCGGTGCGCCAGGAAACGTGGGCGAGCACACGCCGGGACGGGGCTCGCGCACCGACTCGCGCCCCCAAGCCCTCAGATGCGTGGGAAAAGCACGTCTCGGGAGCCGGCGAGGGTGCCTTTCCCACTCATCTGTGCAGCCGCTCGCCGGCGGGCAGCCGCTCGACGGCAGCCCAGAGCGCGTCCGCGCACCTGCCTAGAGTGGTGGGGTGAAGCTCGAACGACGCCACGCCCTGGCCCTGCTCGCCATCGCGACGTGGAACGTGCTGACCTACGCCCAGTTCACCCGGGCGCTCGCCACCACCGAGGAGGACCGGCCGGTCGCCTACTACGTCGCGCACACGGTGCTCATCGTGGTCAACCTCGTCATCGCCGTCGTCCTCGGACGCTGGGGCCTCCGGGCGCTCAAGGCCGACCGGGCGGACCGGGCCGGCCAGGGGCCGAGCCTCAGGGTGTGACGACGTGGGGCGGGGTCTCGCCGCGCAGCATGGCCACGGCGTTGGCCGCGCACAGCTCGGCCATCTTGCTCCGCACGCTGTGGGTGGCGCTGCCGACGTGGGGCAGCAGCACGGTGTTCGGCAGCTCGGCCAGACCGGGTGCCAGCTGAGGCTCCGCCTCGTAGACGTCGAGGCCGGCCCCGGCGATCACCCCGTCGCGCAGGGCCTCCACCAGCGCGGCCTCGTCGACCACGGGTCCGCGCGCGGTGTTGACGAGCACGGCCGTACGTCGCATCCGCGCGAGCACCCCCGCGTCCACGAGGTGCCGGGTCTCGGGCGCCAGCGGCACGTGGAGGGACAGCACGTCGCTGTCGGACACCAGCTCCTCGAAGCTCGCGCGGGTGGCGCACCGGTCCATCGGGTGCTCCGAGCCGCCGCCCGAGCCGCCAGCCCCCTGCCGCACCGTGCAGTAGCGCACGGTCATGTCGAAGCCGGCCGCTCGGCGCGCGACGGCCTGGGCGATCCGGCCCCGGCCCACGAGGCCCAGGGTCGCGCCGGAGACGTCGTGACCGAGCATGAACTCCGGCGACCACCCGACGAACCCACCGGCCCGCACGAGGGCGTCGCCCTCGACGCCGCGACGGCGGGTGGCCAGGATCAGCAGCATCGCGATGTCTGCGGTGGCGTCGGTGAGCACACCGGGGGTGTTGCCGACCGCGATGCCGCGACGGGAGGCGGCGGCCACGTCGACGTTGTCGACGCCGACCGCGTAGTTCGAGATGCCGCGGACCCGGGCCTCGGCCAGCTGGTCGGTCGACAGGTCGTCGCTGAGCTGGCTGACCACCACGTCGTACTCCCCGGAGGCGAGCAGCTCGCGCAGCTGTTCCGCCGACGGCTGGGTCTCGCAGACCTCGACCTCACCCGCTGCGCGCAGCATCTCCATGCCGGGCCCCGGCAGCGGCACCGTGACCAGCACCCGCCCGGCCTCGCCCACGTCAGACACGGACGGCGATCAGGGCGATGTCGTCCTCGCCCGGGTGCGGGGCGAGGGTCTCCAGGACGGTGCCGGCGTTGGTGGGGCTGTGGGGGAAGACGTCGAACACGTACCGCCCCGCGATGTCCTCGCCCGTCAAGCCGACAGCGTCGAGGTAGGGCTGGTTGGCCTCGAGCAGCACCAGGTCGCTCGCCCGCAGCACGAGCAGGGCGACCGGCGTGGCGTTGAAGACGTCCCGGTACGCAGCGGAGGGCAGCGGCGTTCCGCCCACGTCGGGGGTCATGGGCCCCATCATGCCAAGCGACCGGGCGTCGTCCGACGCAATCGCCGGGAGGTGAAGACGAAGGCGCTGCCGAGGCCGCCCGGTCCGGCCTCCACGTGGATCGTCCCGCGTGGCGCTTCACGACGGCCCGCAGATCGACAGCCGCGATCGGTGCCCGGCTCGAGCGTCGATCCGAGGTGGAAACGGTCGAAGATCCGCTCCCGCTCCGAGACCGGGATGGCCGTGCCGTTGTCGGTGAGGGTGAACCGCACCTCGTCGCCGACGCCCACCGCGGTGAGGTGCACGCGCGGCGTCACCCCCGGGTCGACGTACGTCACCGCGTTCTGGAGCAGGTCGGTGAGCGGCTGGCTGACCAGCGCCTTGTCGCACACGACCAGGGGGGTGCGCACCACCGTCGTGGTGGCGCGGTCGGGCCGTCGTGCGCCTGCCCTCACCCCCCGGCGCTTCCCGCGGGACGGGTTCCGGGTGAGGATGGGCCGATGAAGGTCGCCCTGATGGTCACGTGTGTCAACGACGCGATGTTCCCCGAAGCCGGGAAGGCCGTGGTCACCTTGCTGCGCCGCCTCGGTGTCGACGTCGAATTCCCCGAGGCGCAGACCTGCTGCGCGCAGCCGATGGTGAACACCGGCTACCTCGACGAGGCGGTGCCGGTGGTGCGCACCTTCGTCGACGCCTTCGCCGGGTACGACGCGGTGGTGACGCCGTCGGGCTCGTGCGCCGGATCGGTGCGTCACCAGCACTCGATCGTCGCCCGCCGCTCCGGAGACCCCGGTCTGGCCCGCCGCGTCGAGGAGACCGCGCCGCGCGTGCACGAGCTGAGCGAGTTCCTCGTCGACGTGCTGGGCGTCGAGGACGTCGGCGCGTCCTTCCCGCACCGGGTGACCTACCACCCCACCTGCCACTCCCTGCGTCTCCTCGGGGTCGGTGACCGCCCCACCCGCCTGCTCAACCACGTCCGGGGCCTGCAGCTGGTGGACCTGCCGATGGCGGAGGAGTGCTGTGGCTTCGGCGGAACCTTCGCGGTGAAGAACGCCGACGTGTCGGTGGCCATGGGGTCCGACAAGGCGCGTCACGTCCGCGACACCGGCGCCGAGGTGCTGGTGGCGGGCGACAACTCCTGTCTCATGCACATCGGCGGGCTGCTCTCCCGTCAGCAGTCGGGGGTCCGGGTCATGCACCTCGCGGAGGTGCTGGCCGCGACCGAGGGTGCTGCTCCTGCCGTCGCGCAGCCCGCCGCGGGGACGACCGTCGGAACCAGCCAGGAGGCCCGGGCATGACCGCCACCTTCGTCGGGATGCCGGTCTTCCCCACCGCGGCTCGCGCGGCGCTGGCCGACACGCAGCTGCGTCGCAACCTCGCCCACGCCACCTCCACGATCCGGGCCAAGCGCCTCAACGTCGTCGAGGAGGTGGCGGAGTGGGAGGAGCTGCGGCTCGCCGGCGCCGCCGTCAAGGACCAGGCACTGCTCGACCTCGACCACCACCTGCTGCGCCTGGAGGAGTCGTTGACCGCGAACGGTGCGATCGTGCACTGGGCCCGCGACGCCGCCGAGGCGTGCGCGATCGTGGCCGAGGTGGCGAAGGCCCACGAGGTCGACGAGGTCGTCAAGGTCAAGTCGATGGCCACCGCCGAGATCGAGCTCAACGAACGGCTCGCCGAGCACGGCATCGCCGCCTGGGAGACCGACCTGGCCGAGCTCATCGTCCAGCTCGGTGACGACCTGCCCTCGCACATCCTGGTGCCGGCCATCCACCGCAACCGCGCGGAGATCCGCGAGATCTTCCTGACCCGCATGGCTGGTGCCGGCAGGCCGGCCCCCGCCGACCTGACCGACGAGCCCAGTGAGCTCGCGGCGGCCGCGCGTCAGCACCTGCGCGAGAAGTTCCTGCGTGCCAAGGTCGGCATCAGCGGCGCCAACTTCGCCGTCGCCGACACCGGCACGCTGGTCGTGGTCGAGTCCGAGGGCAACGGCCGGATGTGCCTGACGCTGCCGGAGGTGCTCGTCTCGGTGGTCGGCATCGAGAAGGTGCTGCCGACCTGGGGCGACCTCGACGTCTTCCTCCAGACCCTGCCGAGGTCCTCGACCGGCGAGCGGATGAACCCCTACACGTCGACCTGGTCGGGAGTCACCCCCGGCGACGGCCCGCAGGAGGTCCACGTCGTGCTCGTGGACAACGGGCGCACCCGGGCGCTGGCCGACGAGGTCGGCCGTCAGGCCCTGCGGTGCATCCGGTGCTCGGCCTGCCTCAACGTGTGCCCGGTCTACGAGCGCACCGGCGGTCACGCCTACGGCTCGGTCTACCCCGGCCCGATCGGCGCCATCCTCAACCCGCTGCTGCGCGGACCGGGCTCGAGCGAGCAGGTCGACAGCCTTCCCTACGCCTCCACCCTGTGCGGCGCCTGCTTCGAGGCCTGCCCGGTCCGCATCGACATCCCGACCGTGCTGGTCGAGCTGCGGACCCAGGTCGTGGACGCCCACCGCGGGGGAGTGCCGTCGCCCCAGACCGTGGCCATGAAGGGCGCGGCCTGGACCTTCGGCCGGTCCGGCCGGCTGCGCGGGGCCGAGCGTGCCTCGAGTCTGCTCGGCGACGTCGTACGACGCTTCGGCCGCCGGTCGCTGCCCGGGGGCCGGTCCGCGCTCGGGCGCCTGCCCGGCCCGGGGAGTGCGTGGACCGGGGCCCGTGACATGCCGACCCCGCCCGCCGAGTCGTTCCGCGCGTGGTGGCGGCGTACGTCCGGGGGCACCTCCGACACCACCGGGTCGGACCCGGGCACCCCACGGCCCACCCCCGGCACCCCCACGACGACCGGACAGGAAGGTGCGGAGCAGTGAGCGCCCGCGACGAGATCCTCACCAAGGTGCGCGAGGCGCTCGCCACCCGGCCGCCCGGCGAGGTCGAGGTGCCGCGCGACTACCGCTCGGCCCCGGCCCCGGCCACCGGGGAGGCGCTGATCGACCTCTTCGTGGAGCGGGTCGAGGACTACCGCGCGACGGTGCGGCGCTGCGCCGCCGACGAGCTGCCGGCGGCGATCGACGAGGCCGTGGGCGGACGGCGCGTGATCGTGCCGCCGGACCTTCCCTGGGCCGTGACCGGCGCCGCCGTCGACTCGGGTCAGACGGCCCTGGAGCTGGACGACCTCGACGTGGTGGTCACCGCATCCGCTCTGGGCATCGCGGTGACGGGCACCATTGTGCTCGACCACCGGGGCGACCAGGGGCGTCGCGCGCTGACACTGGTGCCCGACCACCACGTGTGCGTCGTCCGGGCCTCCCAGGTGGTCGGCACGGTGCCCGAGGCGGTCGCGGGCCTGGACCCGGCGCGACCCCTGACGTGGATCAGCGGACCGTCGGCGACCAGCGACATCGAGCTGAACCGCGTCGAGGGCGTCCACGGACCTCGGGTGCTCGAGGTCCTGCTGGTCACCGACGCCTGAGCGCGTCGCGGTTGCGCGTGTGCCGGGTCACTGCGCAGCAGGGGTCGGTACGACGGGACCGGGGACGGCCACCGCCTCTCCCAGGCGGGAAACCCTGAGGCGACAAGGACTCCCCGACAGCGGCCGACCCGATCCGAGTCTCGTGCGTCAGTTGCGCTGAACCGCGAGGTGCGCGACGCCGCGCACCAGGTCACGCACCAGCAATGTCATCTCGCGGATCAGCATGGACCCTCCCAGAGGTCGAGGCACTCGTGTGCTGGACCTCACATACCCCTGGGTGCACACCTCACACCCACCGCAGCGGAGGTGGTGTGGACCGGCAGGTCAGGACTCGTCTGCGCCGGCGGAGGTGACGGCCTCGTCGACCGGGGTCTCGCCCCCGACCAGGTTCCACTGCCGACCGATGCTCGCGGGCTCGTCGAGGCAGGCGGCGACGACACCGGCGACGTCGCCGCGGGTGACGTCGCCCCGTGACACCTCGGGTCCGAGGGAGACCAGGCCCGTCGCCGGGTCGTCGACGAGGCGACCGGGGCGGATGATCGTCCAGTCGAGGTCGCTGGCCCGCAGCGCCTTGTCGGCGTCGCGCTTGGCCTCGACGTAGGCGCGCCACACCTCGTCGGTGTCGGCCGGCAGCTCCTCGTCGACGTCGATGGCGGAGATCTGGACGAAGCGGGTGGCCCCGGCCCGTCGAGCGCCCGCGATCGACTTCAGCGAGCCGCCGAGGTCGACGCTGAGCTTGCGACTCTTGCTGCCGTCGGGGCCGCCACCGGCGGCGAAGACGACGGCGTCACACCCCTGGAACGCCGAGGCGAACTGGCCCTCGTCTGCGGCCTCGATGTCGAGCAGCCGCGCCTGGACCCCCTCGGCGCCCAGGGCGGAGGCCTGCTCCTCCTTGCGCACCAGGGCGACCGGGGTGTGGCCCCGCTCGTCGAGGATCCCGTGGAGGATGCGGGCGATCTGGCCATGGCCACCGACGACTGCGACAACACTCATGCCGGAAACCTACCCCGCCACGAGCGGGTGACACCGACCAGCGGTGACGCTGCGCGCCTCGGTTGAGGATGACGTCCCGGACGTTGACGACCGTGAGCAGGGTGGGTTCGCGGTGGAGCTCGAGCAGGGTGGTCGCCCGGGTGCGGGTGCGTCTCGATGGGTGCTCCCGGCCCGGACGGGGGTCAGGCGCCCGGCGAGCCCACCCAGTCCGGGTCGCTGGGCAGCGGGGCCATGGGATCGCGATCGGCGGCGGGCGTGCTCGGCTCCGGGTCCTCGAGGGCGCGCTCGATGGCGGTGCGCAGCGGCACCATCGCGTGACCCTCGGGAAGCAGATCGCGCCGGAAGTCGTCGTCACCGCACACCATGCTGTGGCGCAGGCTCTCCACCAGCGACTCCACGGTCGGCCCGTCGACGTCGGTCAGGTGCCCGGCCAGCTTGCCGACCACCTTCACGGGCAGCCCGGGGACCGTGACGGCGACGCGTCGGGTGCCGGCCACGTCGGCGTAGGTCCGGATGAGGTCGGCGTAGCCGAGCCGCTCGGGCCCGCCCACGTCGTACGAGCGGGAGGGGCCTGGGACCGTCAGCGCGCCCAGCAGCGCCTCGAGGACGTCGACCACCGCGATCGGCTGCACCTCGGAGTCCATCCAGGTGGGGAGCGGCTGGACGGCCAGACGGTCACTGATCTGACGGACGATCTCGAACGACGTGGAGGCGGCACCCACGAGGACCGCTGCGCGGAGGGTGACGGTGGTGGCCGGGGTGTCCGCGAGCACGCGCTCCACCTCCAACCTCGAGACGATGTGCTCGGAGAGCTCGTCCTCGTCGACGTCGGGGACGAGCCCGGAGAGGTAGACGACGCGTTCCACTCCGGCGGACGTGACGGCGTCGGCCATGTTCTGCGCGGCCTGCCGGTCCTTGTCGCGGAAGTCGTCGCCCGACAGCCCGTGGACGAGGTAGACGACGGCGTCGACCCCCTCGACGGCCTCGCGACAGACGGCGGGGTCATTGACGTCGAGGTCGACGGTCGTGACCTGGTCGGACCACCAGTAGCCCGCGAGCGCATCGCGGCTGCGGGTGCCGGCGCGGACCTCGTGACCGGCGCGCAGCAGGACGGGGACGAGGCGGGAGCCGACGTAGCCGGTGGTGCCGGCGATGAGGACGATCACCGGCCGTACCGGTCCACGTAGCCCACGACGCGGGTGAACATGGTCGAGACCGACTCCAGGTCGGCCACCGCCAGCGGCGGCGTGTCGGCCATCTCGTAGAGCAGGGGGGCGGCCTCGGCGGCACCGCGCCCGTGCGCCACCTCGACGCTCGTGCGAGCGGCGTCGCGCACAGCACGGGGGTCGACGGTCCAGATGCTCTCGAAGCGGCGGTGGGCGTCGGGCACCTTGTCCTGTCCCGGGAGCTCCCAGGCGGTCAGGGCGGCGGAGAGGCCGGGGGCGTCGCAGATCACCGACCACTCCCGGCGCATCGGGTCGGACTCGTCGAGCCCCACCCGGGTGATGCCGTCCTGGGTCCCGGTCTCGGCGAAGTCGGCGTACACGAAGGTCGAGCGCGACACCCGCGACAGCTCCGCCCAGCGGTCGGCGGCGCGGTCGAAGTAGGTGGTGCGCTGGAACGAGCCGAAGATGCGGGGCCGCTCGGCCTGCGCGCAGAACTCGTCCTCGATGGCCCAGGAGAGTGCCAGCAAGGTGGACTTCTTGAGCCGCTGCGGCAGCAGGTGGGGGTGCCGGCGGCGCAGCTCGGCGAAGACCGACAGCGAGCCGCGGTCACGAGCCGTGGTGTGCTGCGAGCGGACGAGATCGATCGCACGCTCGAGGCGCACGCCGGCGTCCCGGTGGGAGAGCACCTGACGCACCAGCTCGACGTCGTGCGCGCCGTAGCGGCGGTGGCCGCTCTCGAGGCGCTGCGGCTCGGGGAACCCGTAGCGGGTCTCCCACATGCGCAGGGTCGCGGGAGCGACGCCGCAGGCCTCGGCCAGCTGACCGATCGTCTGCGGCGAATGTGGCGCATCGACTTGCGCGAAGTTGGATGTTGTGTTCATGATGAGAGCGTAATACTTCAACACCCTGTTGAACAAGTCGAACGAGGAGAACATCATGACCGACACCACGAACACCCGCCCGGCCGGCAGCGACGTCGTCGACTGGACCGATCTCGGAGCGCGCATGTGGACCTTTCTGACCGGCGAGGAGGCCGCCATCCACTACTCGTTCGAGGACATGGCCGTGGAGGTGCCGCGTGACACGGGCCCGCGCGCCCCCCGTGCGACGTGGAAGCTCAACGGGACCCTGACCATCACCACCAACGACCGCGGCACCCCGCGGAAGGGCCAGTGAGCCGGACCGGCCTCATGACGCCAGCGGGAACGCCGGCGATCGTGGCCGAGGCCGACCTCCATCTGCAGATCGAGCGACCCGATGAGGCCCCGGTCAACGCGCGGGTCCATGGCTCGGGGAGCTTCTTGACGATGGAGGTCGACAACCCGGGCGCTTTCGCCGGTTCGCAGGACACCGGCTCGCTGCGCGACATCGCGCGGGTGCTGGCGTCGCTGGGGATCTGTCTCCGCGTCGAGAGCAGCGGACGGCACCTCATCACCGTGGGAGCGACTCGAGCGCCGTGGTGGCATCGTCGTGTGACCGGCTCGAAGCGCATCCGCCTCGGCAGCTTTCGCGGTGTCGTGACCACCGCCTGGGCCCGCGCCAAGCGCCCCGAGTCGATCCTCCCGTCGTCGCAGATGCTCCCCCCGGACACGGTGCGGCCACTCTTCCCCACGCTGGCACTCCAGGCTCGTCGCGCGGTCGGCACCACGCACGCCGCCGACGGCTCCGGAGGCCCGCGGCTCGTGCTGGCCTGGGACTACGTTCTCGGCGATGAGCGGCCACCCACGTACTGGTTGGGCGAGACCACGGTCGTCGGCTCCGACCCCGACTGCGACATCGTCCTGGCCGGGCTCGAGCCGCGGCACGCGGTCATCGACCACGCCGAGGGCGACGAGTACGTCGTCACCGCGTCGGGCGGAGACACCCGCGTCCACGGCGCCGGCGCGCTGGGACAGGTGCTCCGGACCGGTGCGCGCCTCGACCTGGGCGACCACACCCTGGTCTTCTACCGCGAGGAGTACGCCGACCACGGGCGTCCCTTCGGCGGTCGCATCGGCGGCGAGCTGGGTCATCAGCTGCCGCAGCCCTCACGCGAGGAGCTCCAGGCCCGTTCCGAGGACCCGCCGGCCTGACTCCTCCCGCGGCGGGTGGTCGCCCCCCGGTCAACCACCCGCCGCCCCCTCGGGACGGCTCGCGTGGTCGTGAGGGGGCGCGCTGTGCTGAGATGGTCGCCATGACCCACAGCTTCGGCATCGACTTCGGCGGCTCCGGCATCAAGGGCGCGCCGGTCGACCTCGAGAAGGGCGACTTCGCCGCCGACCGCGTCCGGATCAAGACGCCCCAGCCTGCGACGCCCGAGGCGGTGGCCGATGTCTTCGCCGAGCTCGTCGCCCGCTTCCCCCAGCAGGACCGCGACGACGCCGTCGGCGTGACCGTGCCGGCGGTCGTGCGCAACGGAGTGGTCCGCTCGGCGGCGAACATCGACAAGAGCTGGATCGACTTCGACGCCGACGCACTCTTCACCCGTGCGTTGGACCGGGAGGTGCACGTCGTCAACGACGCCGACGCCGCCGGTCTGGCCGAGGTCCGCTACGGCGCCGCTGCCGGTCAGCAGGGGCTGGTCATCGTCACCACCCTCGGCACCGGCATCGGCTCGGCGCTCGTCATGGACGGCCGGCTCGTGCCGAACTCCGAGCTGGGCCACCTGGAGGTCGACGGGCACCCCGACGTCGAGCAGTGGGCCGCGAGCTCGATCCGTACCAAGGAGGACCTCTCCTACCCGGAGTGGGCCGAGCGGCTCACCGTCTACTACCGCGCGCTGGAGAAGCTCTTCTCGCCCGAGCTCTTCGTCGTGGGTGGGGGCGTCAGCAAGGACGGCGACCAATTCCTGCCGCTGGTCGACATCAAGACCCCGATGGTCGCCGCGGAGCTGCGCAACCGCGCCGGCATCGTCGGCGCCGCCCTGTGGGCCGAGGAGACGGAGCGCTGAGCGGTCCGGACGGCTCGAGCCCGCCGGGTGAGCCGGACCCGACCGACGACGAGCGCTGGATGGTCATCGGCGGGCGCCGGTGGCGGCGTCAGGACCCCGACCTCCCCGACGACGTCCGTGACGAGCTGCTCTCCCACCTGGGCCGCGGCCGCAGCGGCGTACGCACGGCCAAGGCGTCCGGCGGCGCCGAGGAGCTCGCCGCGGCCCGCAACCGGGTCAACCTCGCCAAGCACGGGCTGGGGGAGCGCGGCGACGCGTGGTGGGACCAGTCGCCGGACGAGAAGCGTGCCCGCTGGGACGCAGCGCTGGCCGACCTGCGCGCCCTCGACGCCTGACCGCCGCCCGATTTCGGGGGCAGACGAAATGCCCAGAGCGTGACAAGGTGGCGGAGACCGACTGTTCACCCGGCCGCCACCGGGGCATCGACCAGCGTCAGCCATCGGGGGCGGCTCGCCGACGCTGGATGTGCCCATGCGACCTCACCGACAGACCCTCGACCGATCGACGCGCCGACCCGTGCCCCGACGTGTGCCCCGACTCGTGGTGGCGGGCCTTGCCGCCGTCCTGCTCGTGCCCCTGGCGGGACCCGCGACCGCGGCGCCCGGACAGGACCGCAAGCCCGGCGCGGACCGCGAAGCCACGGTCATCGGCCACCGCGGCGCCAGCGGCTACCGCCCCGAGCACACGCTGGCGGCCTACCGCCTTGCGATCCGGCAGTGCGCCGACTTCATCGAGCCCGACCTCGTCTCCACCAAGGACGGCGTCCTCGTCGCCCGCCACGAGAACGAGATCGGGGGCACGACCGACGTCGCCGACCACCCGGAGTTCGCCGACCGCTACACGACCAAGACGGTCGACGGCACGGCGTACACGGGCTGGTTCACCGAGGACTTCACCCTCGCGGAGCTGAAGACGCTGCGCGCCAAGGAGCGGATCCCGCAGACCCGGCCGCAGAACACCGCCTACGACGGTCAGTTCCAGGTCCCGACCCTCGACCAGGTGCTGGGGCTCGCGAAGAGCTCGCGCACCTGCGACGGCGACCCGGTCGGGGTCTACCCCGAGACCAAGCACCCGACGTACTTCGACTCCGTCGGGCTCGACCTCGAGGCGCCGCTGCTGGCCTCGCTGCGTGACTACGGCTACACGAAGAAGTCCTCACCGGTCTTCGTGCAGAGCTTCGAGACCACGAACCTCAAGGAGCTGGACCGGCGGACGAAGGTGCGGCTGGTGCAGCTCGTCGACTGCCAGGGGGCGCCGTACGACCTGAAGGTGAAGGGCGACCCGCGGACGTACGCCGACCTGGTGACCGCGCAGGGGCTGCGGGACGTCGCGCGCTACGCCGACGGCATCGGGCCGTGCAAGAACCTCGTGATCCCGCGCAACGCCGACAACACCTTGGCCGAGCCGACGTCCGTGGTCCGCGACGCGCACCGCAACAAGCTCGTCGTGCACCCCTTCACGTTCCGGGTCGAGAACCAGTTCCTCCCGACGGAGTTCCGGTCCTCGGCCGACCCGAACGCCCCCGGTGACCTCGTCGGGGAGATCCAGGTCTTCCTCGACGCCGGCATCGACGGCTTCTTCACCGACAACCCCGACATCGGCGTGGAGGCGGCCGCCACCCGCTGACGGTTCGCCGCTGGTTTCCCAAGGTATGTCGGCAAACTGGCACTCCCCATGGCGCGGACACCATGGGGAGTGCCAAATTCTCTGCATACCTTGGGAAACCGACACCCCCGAGCCCGCCAGGGGTGCACGCTCCGGTAGGACGTCAGGGCGCGGAGAGCCGCTCGAGGTCGGACGCGTCGAGCTCCACGTGTACGGCGGCCGCAGAGTCGGCGACCGACTCCGGGCGGCTGGCGCCGGGGATCGGCACCACCGCCGGTGAGAGGGCGAGCTCCCAGGCCAGGCACACCTGCTGGGGGCTGACGCCGTGCTTGTCGGCGACCTCGGCGAACGCGCTCCAGGTGGCCCCGAGCGTCGAGGCGTCGGACATCCCGCCCAGCGGGCTCCAGGCCAGGAAGGTCAGACCCAGCTCCTCGCAGAGGTCGATCTCCGGCTGCGACGAGCGGAAGGCGGGGGAGAACTGGTTCTGCACCGACACCAGCGCGTCGCCGAGGATCCCGTGGGCCTCGCGGATCTGGTCCGGGTCGGCGTTGGAGAGACCGGCAGCGGCGATGAGTCCCTCGTCGTACAGCTCCTTCAGGGCGCCGACGGTCTCGGCGTACGGAACCGCGGGGTCGGGGCGGTGGTGCTGGTAGAGGTCGATCTGCTCCACCCCGAGCCGCTCGAGCGAGGCGCGGCAGGCCCGGTGCAGGTAGTCGCGGGAGCCGTCGAGCTCCCAGTCGGTGCCCGAGCGGGTGTGGCCGCCCTTGGTCGCCACCAGCACGTCGTCACGTCCGAGCTCGCGCAGCACCCGCGCGACGAGCTCCTCGTTGTGACCGAACTCCGCCTCGTCGCGGCTGTAGGCGTCGGCGGTGTCGATGAGGGTCACCCCCTCGTCGAGCGCCCGACGCAGCGTGGCGCGCGCCCGCTCGGCGTCGTTCTCCTCGCGCACCGACATCGGCATGGCGCCGAGCCCGATCGCGCTGACCTGTCGGGTTCCGATCCTCCGCGTCAACATCTGCCCACCCTAGGAGTCGACCGGTGACGACCTGAGGCGGGCGGACCGGTGACGACCCGGCCCGCTGCGTGGTTGGCTGACGACGTGGATCCGTCGCCGCTGCTCTCCGAGGTCGAGCGCCTCGTCGGCTTCGCCCGCGCCGCCCGACATCCGCTGGGCTTCGGCTGGCTCGACGAGCGCGGCGCCCTGACCGAGCGTCCCGTCGAGCTGTGGATCACCTGCCGCATGACGCACGTGTTCGCGCTGGAGACGCTGCGCAGGGGTGGGGGTGACACCGCCAGCGCCGCGTCGGCCGAGCACGGGGTCGCGGCGCTGCGTGGTCCCCTGCACGACGCCGAGCACGGCGGCTGGTTCGCCGCCGTCGACGCCAGCGGGCCCGCTGACACGGCCAAGCAGGCCTACGGTCACGCGTTCGTCGTGCTGGCCGCCGCGAGCGCCACCGCCGCCGGAACGACGGGCGCGGCCGACCTGCTCGCCGACGCCCTCGACGTCGTCGACCGCCGGTTCTGGGACGAGGGCCACGGCATGGCGGTCGAGGAGTGGGACCGTGGGTGGCAGACCCTCGAGGGCTACCGCGGCGTCAACGCCAACATGCATCTCGTCGAGGCACTGCTGGCAGCCCACGACGTCACCGGCGACCCCGAGCTGCTGGACCGGGCTCGCCGCGTCACCACCCGCGTGGCGCACGAGCTCGGCCGCCGGCACGGCTTCCGGCTGCCGGAGCACTTCACCGAGGCGTGGGAGCCGCTGCCCGACTTCAACCGTGAGGACCCCGCCCACCCCTTCCGGCCGTACGGCGTCACGGTGGGTCACCTGCTCGAGTGGTCGCGGCTGACCCTCCTGCTCGGCCGGGCGCTCGGGTCCGACGCCCCGACGTGGGCGGTGGACGACGCCCGCTCGCTGTTCGACCGGGCCGTGTCCGACGGGTGGAGCGGGGGTGAGCACCCGGGCTTCTGCTACACCACCGACTTCGAGGGACGCCCGGTCGTCACCCACCGCATGCACTGGGTGGTCGCCGAGGCGGTCGCGGCTGCGTCGGTCCTCGCCCAGGACACCGGCGACCCGACGTACGACGTCTGGCGGGACACCTGGCTGGACCTCGCGCTGACCCGCTTCGCCGACCCCGACGGCGGGTCCTGGTGGCACGAGGTCGACGAGGCGAACCGACCCTCGGCGGTGGTCTGGCAGGGCAAGCCCGACGTCTACCACGCCTACCAGGCGCTCCTCACGCCCCTGCTGCCGCCGTCGTCGTCGTACGTCGCGAGCGTGCGTGCGGCTCAGGTGCAGTAGGTCCCCACCGCCCTGGCAGCAGCCTGTGACCACGGGCCGGTCCGGTATGCCCGGTTGGTGCATGTATCAGGCGGTCCGACCCGAGTCTCGGGACGTTTGTCCCGTAACCCGCGGGTGCCGGGTTTACCGGCGGACGACCGGGGTGACATGGCTGGGTGAGACCGGCGCCACATATTCCGTCGAACCGGTTGACGCCCTCAGGAAACACTTGTTCACTGAGTTGAGTCGGGCACTACCGCCCGGTAACGAAAGAGGAGAGTCGGTTGGCAGGCAGCACGCTGAGCTGGGATCGCGTACGAAGTGTCGGGTCCCGCCTGACCACGCCGTTGCACCCCGACGACTACCTCATGCTCGTCAATCCGCTGTGGACCACGCGAGAGCTGCGGGGCCGGGTCGAGAAGGTGCTGCGCGAGACCGACGACGCCGCCACGCTGGTCATCCGACCCGGCTGGGGCTGGCGCTACGACCACAAGCCCGGGCAGTACGTCGGCATCGGCATCCAGGTCGACGGCAAGTTCCAGTGGCGCTCCTACTCGGTGAGCTCGGCGCCCAAGCGGTCGGGTCGCACCATTGCGATCACGGTCCGTGCGATGCCCGAGGGACTGCTCTCCTCGCACCTGGTCAACGGCCTGGCGCCGGGCACGATCGTGCGGCTGGCGCTGCCCGAGGGTGACTTCGTCATGCCTGACCCGCCGCCGGAGAAGGTGCTCTTCCTCGTCGGTGGCAGCGGTGTCACCCCCGTCATGTCGATGATCCGCACCCTCGACCGGCGCGGCTCGATGCCCGACGTCGTCATGCACTACTCCTCGACGAACGCCGAGCGGATGATCTTCCGCGAGGAGCTCGAGAAGCTCGCCACGAAGTACGACTCCTTCACCCTCCACCAGCAGCACACCGACTCCGACGGCATCCTGGAGCTCAAGGACCTCGACGACCTCGTGCCGGACTGGAAGGAGCGCGAGACCTGGGGCTGCGGACCCGCCCCGATGCTCGACGCGATCTCCGAGCACTGGGACGATGCCGACCTCGAGGACCAGCTGCACCTCGAGCGCTTCTCGCTCGCCCTGGGCGACAGTGACGCCGAAGGTGGCGTGATCACGTTCCAGAACTCCAGCAAGACCCAGGAGGTGGACGGCGCCACCACCCTGCTCGAGGCGGGCGAGGAAGCCGGCATCGGCATGCCCTACGGCTGCCGCATGGGCATCTGCCACACCTGCACGCTCACCCTCGTCAAGGGCGCGGTCAAGGACCTGCGCAACGGCGAGGAGTTCACCCAGCCCAACGAGCAGATCCAGACCTGTGTCACCGCAGCCATGGGCGACTGCACGCTCGACATCTGAAGCACCCGACCGACCACCACCACCTCAGGAGCGCCATGGCCATCTCGGACGTCAAGGAATACACCCACCTCACCGAGGACGAGGTCGAGCAGATCGGCCGCGAGCTCGACCAGATCCGCGCCGACATCGAGGAGTCGCGCGGTGACGCCGACGCGGCGTACATCAACCGCATGATCAAGGTGCAGCGCGGGCTGGCTGCAGCCGGTCGCGCGACGCTGCTGTTCTCGAACAAGAAGCCGGCGTGGATCGCCGGGGCCTCCATGCTGGGTGTGGCCAAGATCCTGGAGAACATGGAGATCGGCCACAACGTCATGCACGGCCAGTGGGACTGGATGAACGACCCGGAGATCCACTCCAGCAACTGGGAGTGGGACACCGCGCAGCCGGCGGAGCAGTGGAAGCACAGCCACAACTACGTGCACCACCAGTTCACCAACGTGCTGGGTCACGACAACGACATCGGCTACGGCGTGCTGCGCATGGCGCGCGAGCAGAAGTGGCACCCGGTCAACCTCGGGCAGCCGGTCTACAACGCGATGCTGGCCTCGCTGTTCCAGTGGGGCGTCGCCCTCCACGACCTCGACGTGGAGCGGATCCGCAAGCTGGAGAAGGATCCCAAGGAGATGAAGCGGCAGCTCAAGCAGATCGCCAAGAAGGTCCGGCGTCAGGTCGCCAAGGACTACGTCGTCTACCCGGTCCTGAGCGGTCCGAACTGGCGCACCACCCTGAGCGCCAACATGACGGCCAACCTGATGCGCAACCTGTGGTCCTACATGATCATCTTCTGCGGCCACTTCCCCGACGGTGCGGTGCACTTCACCGAGGACGAGATCGAGGACGAGACCCGCCCGGAGTGGTACCTGCGCCAGATGCTCGGCTCGGCCAACTTCACCGGCGGCCCGCTGCTGCACATCATGTCGGGCAACCTCGGCTACCAGATCGAGCACCACCTCTTCCCCGACCTCCCCAGCAACCGCTACATGGAGATCTCGAAGAAGATCCAGGCGCTGTGCCAGAAGTACGACCTGCCCTACACGACGGGCCCGCTGCACTCGCAGTACGGCCAGGTCATGCGCACGATCCTGAAGCTGTCGCTGCCGAACAAGATGACCTCGAGCGACGACCCCGAGATGCCTGCGCGCGCCGGTGCCGTGGGGGAGACCTACACCTACGACCGCCGCCGCAAGACCGACGCCGAGCGCCAGCCCCGTCGTACCGAGCTGGGCGCGTGGTCGCGCAACGCCGTCGGCGCGAAGGCCTGAGGAGATACCGATGGATCCCGCACCCCGCGCCTACGACGAGCTGCCGAAGGACCCCGCCACGGGCCTGGTCGTGCCGTTCGCCTGCGGCGCCGTCGGCGAGCTCGGCGCCCCGGCCTCCTCGGCCACCGCGACCACGCTGGACCGTCGCCGGGTGACCCAGTGCGCGCTCAGCCGGGTGTGCGGGGTCTGCGGGGCCGGGCTCGGGCGACCGATCGCGTTCCTGGGGACCGAGGAGGAGGTGGGACGCAACGCGTTCCACTTCCCGCCCTCGCACCTCGAGTGCGCCTCGCGCCTGCACGAGGAGTACGCCGGCACGCGTGAGGCCGTGCTGGGGCACGAGGAGGGGGTTGAGCGTCAGATCGTGCTGACGGCCGGCTTCGAGTTCCTCCGCCCCGGCAAGGAGCAGGAGGACCGTCGTCCCGTCTTCTGCCCCAACTCCGTGATCAGCCACCACCCGGTGGGCTGACCCCCTTTCCCGACGCATCCGGGGCGTGGTCGTCGTGGCTGCCACGAGGGTGACCAAGACCTCACCGGGCCGATTTGAAGTCGCCTCCCGCACGCGAGGACACTCGGTCGTGCCATGGTTGACCGCGACGCCTTCAAGACCCTCGACGTCGCTCTCCGCGTCGGCGAGCTGCTGCTCGCCAACGGCGCGGGAGCTGCTGACGTCACCGCCACGATGCTGGCGGTGACCCGCGCCTGCGGACTCCACGGCGTGAGCGTCGACGTCACGTTCACCGAGCTCACGCTCAACCACCAGCCCACCCACGACGACCCGGGCCTGGTGCAGAAGCGCAGCGTGCGCCACCGTGAGATCGACTACGAGGACCTCACGCTCGTCGACCACATCGTCCGTGCCCTCCTGGCCGGCGACATCGACCGCGACGACGCCCGCGCCCGGTTGGCTCGGCTCAACGCGCACGGGCACCGTCGCCCGCCCTGGGCCGTCACGCTCGGCTGGGGCGTCATGGGAGCCGGGACCGCGGCGCTGCTCGGTGGCGGGGTCGTCGTGGGTGCGCTCGCCTTCCTGGCCGCCATGGGCATCGACCGGATCCAGCGGGCGATGTCGGCGCGGGAGCTGCCGGCGTTCTACCAGCAGGTCGCCGGTGGTCTGCTCGCCAGCCTGCTGGCCGTCACGGCGGTGGCGGTCGGACTGCCGGTCACCCCCGCGGAGGTCATCACCACCGGCATCATCATGCTGCTCTCGGGGCTGGGCCTGGTCGGCGCCGCCCAGGACGCCCTGACGGGCTTCCCCGTGACCGCCAACGCCCGGATCCTCGAGGCCACGCTGGCCACGGTCGGCATCATCGCCGGGGTCAGCGGCGGCCTCACCGTCGGCTCCGTGCTCGACGTCGACCTCGGGTCGCTCCGTCCCGCCGGACCCGCCCTCTCCGACCTCCCCGTGGTCGTGACCGGAGCGGCCGTCGCCGCCTCGGCGTTCGCCTTCGCGGCGTACGCCCCGCTGCGTGCGCTGCTGCCCATCGCGCTGGTGGGCGCTCTGGGCCAGGTCGTGGCCGCGCTCGTGAGCGCCGCGGACTTCGGCGCCACCTGGGCAGCGGCGACCGCAGCGGTGCTGATCGGGGCGGTGTCCTACTCGGCCGCGGGCAGGTTCCGGGTGCCGCCGCTCATCGTGGTGGTCTCGGCGGTGGTGCCGCTGCTGCCCGGGCTGTCCATCTACGCCGGTCTGTTCAACCTCGCCGACGGTCGTGGGGGCAGCCTGCAGATCGTCACCGCCGTCGCCACCGCACTGGCGCTCGCCTCAGGCGTCATCCTGGGGCAGTACCTCGCGCAGCCGCTGCGCCGGGGTGGACGGCGGCTCGAGTCGCGTCTCTCCGGCCCGCGTCTGGTCGGCCCGCTCCGGGTCCGTCCCCTGGCCCGTCCCTCGACGCCGACGTCCCTGGTCCACAATGAGGCCCATGACTAGCACCACGTCCTCGCCCGACGACTCGCCCGACGACTCGCCCGACGACTCGCCCGACCAGCCTGCCCGCCCCGCCCCGCTCGACCCGGGAGCCCCGGTGGAGTGGCGGTCCTCGGGTGACTACGAGGACATCCGCTACGAGACCACCGAGGATGGGATCGCCAAGATCACCATCGCGCGCCCCGAGGTGCACAACGCCTTCCGCCCGCAGACCCTCATCGAGGTCTCCCACGCGCTGAACGAGGCGCGCGAGGACGAGTCCGTCGGCGTCATCGTCCTCACCGGCGCCGGCGACAAGGCCTTCTGCTCGGGCGGGGACCAGCGCGTGCGCGGAGACAGCGGCTACCAGACCCACGACGGCGCGACCGGGCGCTTCCACGTCACCGACCTCCACGTGCAGATGCGCCGCTGCCCCAAGCCGATCGTGGCCATGGTCGCCGGCTGGGCCATCGGCGGCGGTCACGTGCTGCACCTGGTCTGCGACCTCACGATCGCCGCCGACAACGCACGCTTCGGTCAGGTCGGCCCGAAGGTGGGTTCGTTCGACGGTGGCTTCGGCGCCAGCATCCTCGCCGACCTGGTCGGGCCCAAGAAGGCCAAGGAGATCTGGTTCCTGTGCCGTCAGTACGACGCCACCGAGGCCCAGGCCATGGGGCTGGTGAACACCGTCGTGCCACTGGCCGACCTCGAGGCCGAGACGGTGCGGTGGTGCCGGGAGATGCTGCGCCAGTCGCCCTTCGCGCTGCGGCTGCTCAAAGCCAGCTTCCACGCTCACGAGGACGGGTACGCCGGCATCCAGCAGCTGGCCCACGACGCCAACCTGCTCTTCTACGGCTCGGAAGAGGCCCAGGAGGGCCGGGAGGCGTTCAAGGCCAAGCGTCGCCCCGAGTTCGAGCGGTTCCCCCGGCGCGCCTGACCATCGACGGCGCATCCGGGCGAATCGGCGCGCCTCACCCGGTGTTCTGACATGCTGACGTCCGGGTCGCCAGGCCCAGGTGGACGCGCCGCGCTTTTCCGGAGGATTGATGCCGACCACGACCGACGACGGCCACGCGCCGGCGGACCGGGTCGCCGAGGAGGCGCGCTGGGCCCGACGGTCCCGCCTTCCGGCGACGGTCCTGGCCGTCGTCGCCGCGGTGGTCTCGGTGCTCGCCCTGGTCGAGCTCGCCGCCGGCGTCTCCGTGCTGGTCGACCTGGGACCGACGTGGGCCCCCACGACCGCGCTGACCCCCCTCATGGGACTGTCCACGGCCGCGGCGCTGCTGCTGGCGAGGGCGGCCGGCTCCGCCGCTCGTCCGGGGCCCGCGATCTGCTTCGGGCTGACCGGTCTGCTGGCGGTCGTGGCTCTCCTGGAGCACGCCTCCGGCACCGTGCTGCTCGCCGACCTCCTGGCGGTCGAGGAGAGCTCCGCCGGTGTCGGTGTGGACGAGCGGACCTCGCTGGTCGTCGTGGTGTCCTTCGTGCTGCTGTCCCTCGGCGGGGGGGCCCTGGTGCTGGGTCGGCGCAGTGCCGCCCAGGTCGCGGGTTTCCTGGCTCTGACCGTCGGCGTGGCGAGCGCTGCGGCGTACGTCTTCGGCGCCGAGCCGGTGGCCGGCTCGCGGGCGCCGGAGATGATGACGGTCGTCGGGACCGTCCTCGTGGTCACCCTGGCCCAGTCGCTGCTCTACACGATCCCGGGCAGCCTGGCCCAGTGGTCGTCGTACGGCCGCGACAGCGGAGCGCGGCTCCAGCGCTCGGTGCCGATCATCGCCCTCGTGGTCATCCCGCTGATCGGGGCGGCGATGCTGAGCGGTCTCGAGAACGGCTGGCTCGATCCTCGCGCGGCCACCGCGCTGGTGGTCACCTGCGGTCTCGGTCTGGCGCTCGTGCTGAGTGCGTGGATCGGTCTCCAGTCGCGGCGGGTGGAGGAGGAGCGCGACGAGCTGCTGCGCGAGAACCAGCGGGTGAACGCCGAGCTCGAGGACCGGGTTCGGCTCCGCTCCCACGAGGTGAACCGGCAGCGCACCAAGCTGGCGCTGCTGGAGGAGCGCGACCGGATCGCACGCGACCTGCACGACCGGGTGATCCAGCGGATCTTCGCCGCGGGTCTCCAGATCGGGGCGCTCTCACGCACGGTGTCGAAGGTGGCTGAGGGGGCGGACGCCTCCCGTCTGCCCGGGCAGCTCGACGTCATCGCCGGGGAGCTCGACCTGGCCATCCGCGAGCTGCGGAACTCGATCTTCCAGCTCACCAGCATCGACGACCACCAGGACCTCGAGCAGGTCGTCCACGACATCGCGACCCGGTCCTCGCGAATCCTGGGCTTCATGCCGCGCATCACCGTGGCCGGCGAGCTGGGCGGCGTCCGCTCCGACCTCGCGGCAGACCTCGCCTCCGCCATCCAGGAGGGCCTGTCCAACGTCGCGCGCCACGCGCGTGCCAGCGCCGCCCAGGTGTCGCTCGAGGGCGCGCCGCGGGAGTTCATCGTCCGCATCACCGACGACGGCATCGGCCTGCCCGACCCGCTCCCGCGCAGCAGCGGCATCAGCAACCTCATGAACCGGGCCCGGGGTCTGGGGGGCACGGCCACCTGGGAGCCCAACCCGTCGGGCGGCACAGTCTTCACCTGGCGGGTCGCCCGGGACGGGCAGGCCGACGAGTACTACGGCAACGACGTGGCCGTCCTCACCGACTGACCCTCCCTCCCCCAACGAAGGGGCGCGTACCTTCCAACGAAGGGGCGCTCGGAGTCGCGCGAGCGGGCGCTCAGCTTCGAGCGAAGGGGCGCCCGGATTCGCGCGAAGGGGCGATCCGATTCGCGCGAGGCGTCACTCCCGTCGCACCGGGTGGGCGCACCGACGCCGGATCGACGCGAACTGCCGTCTCGGTGGAATGTGAGTGCCGCTTCGCTCGAAGGTACGCGCCCCTTCGGGGGAACGTACGCGCCTCTTCGCGGAAGGGTTCAGGGGGTGGTGGCGAGGGCGGCGAGGACGCGCGCGGCGAGGTCGGGGTCGCCGCTGACGGTGACGTCGAGGGCCTCGGGGGCGCGGCGACCCGAGCAGCGGATCACGAAGGTCTCGGTGTCCATCTCCAGGGTCGCCGTCGGCGCCGCCGGTACGACGGCACAGCGGGCGCCGCGGCCGTCCTCACCGACCTCGGCCGCCTCGTCGAGGGGCTGCTCGCCGGTGACGACCACCCGCACGCTCTGACCTGGCGCGGCGCCGGCCTTCTTCCCCAGCACGAAGGGCAGGGACCGGGCGAAGACCCCGACCACGTGGGCCGCCGCGGGACTGTCGATCCCGCCGGGTCGGCCCACCGCACGGCGGATGTCCTGCTCGTGGACCCACACGTCGAGAGGGCGGTTGGACAGCAGCGTCTGCCACGTCCAGCCGATGGCGCCGGCGAAGCCGGGGCCGAGGGCGGCGGCGTCCGTCGGCGGGTCGGCGCGCAGCTCGGCGAGCCGCGTCGCGACGCTGCTCTCCAGCTCCTCGACGATCTCCTCGGTCGTCCAGCCGGCCCGCGCGATCGGCCCGGCCTCGGTGAACTGGCCCATGAAGCCACGGATGTGGGGGGCGTCGGGCACCTCCACCTGCTGCTGGGGGTTTCCGGCGAGCTCGGACTCGAGGTGGGCCAGGTGGGCCGCCACCGCGCGCACGTCCCACCCCGGCAGGTCCGTGGGTCGCTCCCAGTCAGCGGGCGACAGCGAGCGGAGCAGCGTCACCACGTCGGCCGTGGCACCGGCCCACACGTCGATGAGGTGGCCCAGCCGGGCGCGGTCGTCGGTCGCGTCGCTCATGGCGGGCAGCCTAGTGATCGGTCTGCTGATCGACGCGCCTCGGGCCGCGCTAGGGTGCGGCGTGCCCGACCCCGACTCCTCCTTCGCGGACCTCGGTCTGCCGGGTGCCGTGGTGGCGGTCTTGAGCGACGCGGGCATCGAGGCGCCCACCCCGGTGCAGGCCGCAGTCGTCCCGGACGCACTCGCCGGCGCCGACGTCCTGGCGCGCGCTCGCACCGGTTCGGGCAAGACGCTCGCGTTCGGGCTCCCGATCGTGGCCCGCCTGGCGGGCAGCCGGAGCCGGATGCACCGGCCGCGAGCGCTGGTGGTGGTGCCCACGCGCGAGCTCGCGATCCAGGTCGAGGAAGCGCTGCGTCCCGTCGCCAAGGTCCTGAAGCTGCGGCTGGTCGCCATCTACGGCGGCGCCCGGTACGACGCGCAGGTGGCGGCCCTGCGCCGCGCCACCGACATCGTCGTGGGCACCCCGGGCCGGCTGCAGGACCTGGTCGACCAGCGGGTCCTGAAGACCGACGACATCGAGGTCACGGTGCTCGACGAGGCCGACCAGCTGTGCGACCTGGGCTTCTTCGACGCCGTCGACCGGCTGCTGGCCACGACCCCGGAGGCGGCCCAGCGGCTCCTCCTGAGCGCCACCCTTGACGGCGACGTCGACCGGCTCGTGCGCACGCACCTGCGCGATCCCCGCCGTCACGCGGTGGACACCGGAGCCTCGGTCGAGACGATGAGCCACCACGTGGTGGTGGCAGCCACGCTCACCGCCAAGGTCGAGGCGACGCACGCCCTGGTCGCGGCCCAGCCACGAGCCGTCGTCTTCGCCCGCACGCGCCGCGGCGCCACCGAGCTCCGCACCGCACTTGAGCGGCGCGGCCTCACTGCGGTCGACCTGCACGGCGACTTGAGCCAGCACGTGCGCGAGCGCAACCTGACGCGGTTCCGCGAGGGACGCGCCCAGGTGGTGGTGGCGACCGACGTCGCCGCCCGCGGCATCCACGTGGACGGGATCGAGCTCGTCGTCCACTTCGACCCGCCGCACGACCCCAAGGCCTACCTCCACCGTTCGGGGCGTACGGCGCGCGCGGGCGAGTCCGGCACGGTCGTCACGCTCGTGCTCCCTCGCCAGCTGGCAGGGGTCATCACCCTGCAGGAGCAGGTCGAGGTCGCTCCACTGTTCCACGAGTGGGCCACGACGCCGAAGCCCCCGACCGTCGAGGCGCTGGCCACGGCGGGCGACCCCACCCCGCCCCGCGTGCGCACGGGCCCGTCACGCGGTGGGCGTCGACGCAGCGCCGCCGCCCGCTCCCGGCACCGGAGCGACGACGGGGCGGGACCGCCGTAGCGGTCCCGCCCCGTCGCGGGTGTCTCAGCCGATCAGAACGCGGACTCCGGCAGGTCCATCAGCGACAGGTCGGTCGCCTCGGCGATGGCCCGCTCGGCGGTGAGCAGCGGAAGCACGTTGCGGGCGAAGAACTGCGCCGCGGCGACCTTGCCCTCGTAGAAGTCCTTGTCCTTGGCGCTGACCTCGCCGCCCAGCTTCTGCAGGGCGACCTCGGCCTGACGCAGCAGCAGCCACGAGCAGACGATGTCGCCGAGGGACATGAGCAGGCGGCTGGTGTTGAGGCCGACCTTGTAGACGTTGCGGACGTCGCCGCCCTCGGCGCTCTCGTCGGCCGACATCAGCTGGCCGATCATCGCCGCGACGATGGCGTTGCCGTCCTCCAGCGCCGTGGCGAGCAGACCGCGCTCGACCTTGAGCCGACCGTTGCCGGCCTCGCTGCTCGCGAACGACTCGATCTCGCCGGCGAGGTGACCCAGCGCGTGGGCCTGGTCCTTGACGATCTTGCGGAAGAAGAAGTCCATGCCCTGGATCGCGGTGGTGCCCTCGTAGAGGGTGTCGATCTTGGCGTCGCGGACGTACTGCTCGATCGGGTAGTCCTGCAGGAAGCCCGAGCCGCCGAAGGTCTGCAGCGACTCCGTGCCCAGGAGGGTCCAGGACCGCTCCGAGCCGTAGCCCTTGACGATCGGCAGCAGCAGGTCGTTGACGCGCTCGGCGAGCTCGTCCTTCTCGCCGTTGTGCTCGGCGATCATGACCCGGTCCTGCCAGGAGGCGGTGTAGAGCACGAGCGCCCGCAGCGCCTCGGCGTACGCCTTCTGCGTCATCAGCGAGCGTCGTACGTCGGGGTGGTGGGTGATCGCGACGCGCGGGGCGGTCTTGTCCGAGGCCCGCGTGAGGTCCGGGCCCTGCTGGCGGGTCTTGGCGAACTCCAGCGCGTTGAGATAGCCGGTCGACAGCGTGGCGATGGCCTTGGAGCCCACCATCATGCGGGCGTTCTCGATGACCTGGAACATCTGGGCGATGCCGTCGTGGACCTCGCCGAGCAGCCAGCCGCGGGCGGGCTCGTTCTCGCCGAAGGTGACCTCGCAGGTGTTGGAGACCTTGATGCCCATCTTCTTCTCGACACCGGTGACGTAGGCGCCGTTGCGCTCGCCGGTCAGCTCGCCGGACTCGTGGTCGAAGTGGAACTTCGGCACGACGAAGAGCGACAGGCCCTTGGTGCCGGGTCCGCCGACGCCCTCGACGCCGACCGGGCGGGCCAGGACGAGATGGATGATGTTCTCGCTCATCTGGTGCTCGGCGGAGGTGATGAACCGCTTGACGCCCTCGATGTTCCACGAGCCGTCGTCGTTGGCCGTGGCCTTGGTGCGACCGGCGCCGACGTCGGAGCCGGCGTCGGGCTCGGTGAGGACCATGGTGGCGCCCCACTGACGGTCGACCATGATCTCGGCGATGCGCTTGTCGCGGTCGTTGCCGTTCTTGTGCACGATCGAGGCGAAGCTCGGACCGGCGGCGTACATCCAGACCGCGGGGTTGGAGCCGAGCACCAGCTCGCCGAGGGCCCAGACCAGGCTCGAGGGGGCGGGCTGGCCGCCCATCTCCGTCGGGATCGACAGTCGCCAGAACTCCGCGTCCATCCACGACTGGTAGGACTTCGCGAAGGACTCCGGGACGTCGACCTCGCCGGTGGTGGGGTCGAACGTCGGGGGGTTGCGGTCGGCATCCTCGAACGAGGCCGCGAGCTCCTCGCGCGACATCCGGTCGACCTCGGCCAGGATCGTCCTCGCGGTGTCGACGTCGACGTCCTCGAAGGGGCCGGTGCCCAGGACGTCCTGACGACCGAGCACCTCGAAGAGGTTGAACTCGATGTCGCGCATGTTGCTCTTGTAGTGGCTCACAGCTGCACCCTGTCGTGTCAGGGGCCGACGCCGTGGGCGCGGCCCGTCACTGAGGTAGGGACGAGTTGCTACTCGTCAGTAACTTAATGATAGGCGGGGCTCCCTGCTCCAGACAAGGGAATCGGCGGAGTGTCTGAGGGAGGCGCGGGTCACACCACCACGCGGCGCTGCAGGGCCGGGGACTGAGGGTGCGGAGGCGAGCCGGCACAAAAACAGCGAATCCCCCACGCAGGGCGTGAGGGATCGCGAGGTGCGAGGCCGGTGGCCGCGGAGTCATCTCCGCGGTGCCGACCGGTGGATCACTTGAAGACGTCCTTGACCTTCTCGCCGGCCTGCTTGGCGCTGCCCTTGGTCTGGTCCTTCTGGCCCTCGGCGCGCATCTCGTCGTCTCCGGTGGCCTTGCCGGTGGTCTCCTTGAGCTTGCCGCCGGTCTCCTCGACCTTGTTCTTGATCTTGTCGCTGGCGCTCATGTGGGTTCCTTCCGTCGGTTGCGTAGGTCGCACCGAGTTCCTACCCGCCGGTACGAGATTCATGCCCCGCGTGTCGCGGCTCTCAGTTCTTGACTTCAAAGTCACCTATCCCAATATAGTTACAATGTTGAGTAACTTTGAAGAGTAGGGGATGCAAGTCATGCGGAATTTGATCGTGCTCGGAATCGTGGGTCTCGTTGCCCAGCTCATCGACGGCTCGCTGGGCATGGCCTACGGCGTCACGTCGTCGACCCTGCTGCTGGCCACCGGCATCGCTCCGGCCACGGCCAGTGCCGCCGTGCACTTCTCCGAGATCGGCACCACGCTGGTCTCGGGCTTCTCCCACCACAAGCTCGGCAACGTCGACTGGCGCACGGTGAGCATCATCGCGATCCCCGGTGGCGTAGGCGCCTTCGCCGGCGCCACCGTGCTGTCGAGTCTCCCGGCCGAGGTCGCCAAGCCCTGGGTCGCGGCGATCCTGCTCGGTCTCGGTCTGTACGTCGTGTGGCGGTTCCTCGCCCTCGGCGGACGCCGTCCGGAGTTCAAGGGCACCCTGTCCAAGCGCTTCCTGGCCCCGCTGGGTCTGTTCGGGGGCGCGCTCGACGCCATCGGCGGCGGCGGCTGGGGTCCGGTCGGCACGACCTCGCTGCTGTCCTCCGGTCGGCTGGAGCCGCGCAAGGTGGTCGGCTCGATCGACACCTCGGAGTTCGTCGTCGCCGTGGGCGGCTCGATCGGCTTCCTGCTCGCCCTGGGCAGTGCCGGCATCCGCTGGGACATCGCTGTGGCGCTGCTGGTCGGCGGGTGCATCGCGGCGCCCTTTGCGGCCTGGCTGGTCAAGCACCTGCCGGCGCGCGTGCTCGGTGTGGCCGCCGGTGGCCTGATCGTGCTGACCAACACCAAGACCATGGCCGAGACGTTCGGCGCCTCGGGATCAATCGTCGGGGGCATCGCCGCGGTGGTCGCCGTGCTCTGGATCTCCGGGATCGTCTGGGCGGTCAAGCAGGAGCGGCTCTCCCAGGCCCGCCTCGAGGCGGTACTCGGCGAGCAGCCGATCGCGGTCTGACCTGTGGGGGCACGGCTTTCTGAGAGACTGCGTGATGTGCGCGTCTCTGCGAAAACCGACTACGCCCTCCGGGCCCTGATCGAGCTCGCCATCCGTCCCGGTGGCAGCCCTGTCAGTGCTGAGGAGATCGGGCGCATGCAGGAGGTCCCCCACGGGTTCCTGCAAGCGATCCTGGCCGACCTCCGCCGAGCCGGCGTGGTGCTCAGCCAGCGCGGCCAGTCGGGCGGGTGGCGGTTGGCGCGCGAAGCCTCGGACGTCACCGTGGCCGACGTCATCCGGGCCGTGGACGGCCCGCTGGTCAGCGTCCACGGCGAGCGTCCGGAGTCGGTGACCTACAACGAGTCGGCCGCGGCCCTGCAGCACGTGTGGATCGCGGCGCGCAGCAGCCTGCGGGAGGTCTGCGAGGCCGTGAGCATCCAGGACCTCGCCGACGGTCGGCTGCCCCAGCTCGTGGAGCGCCGTACGCACGACGAGGACGCCTGGCAGCCGCACTGAGCCTGGCAGCCGCGGTGGCGTGGCGGCCGCACGCGTGGCGTACGACGAGGGACTCGAGCGCAGGATGGCCACCCTCGGCACGGACTGAGCAGGACCCTCCACGAGCCTCGACGAGCACGTGGCACGATCCGTGGTCGTGACCGACGAGAACAGGACGACGCGCGTGACCGCAGGCGCACCCCGGCACCGCCTCCGCGTCGGGGAGGCTGCCCCTGAGCTCGACCAGAGGCTCTCCGACGAGCTGGACCGGGTGAACGCGGAGGCAACGAGAGGCACGGACCCCGCCCGCGAGCTGACCGTTCAGGTGCTCGACGACGAGGGGGAGCTCGCCGCCGGCATGAGCGGGTGGACCTGGGGGGTCGCGGCGGGGATCGCCATGAGCTGGGTGCGCGAGGACGAGCGCGGCGCCGGGCTCGGCGCGAGGCTGCTCGACGAGTTCGAGGGTGAGGCCAGGCGGCGCGGGTGCGCCCACGTCTTCGTGACCTCCTTCACCTTCCAGGCTCCCGGCTTCTACGAGCACCACGGGTACGGCGAGATCTTCCGCTGGGACGACGTGCCCGTCGCCGGCGCCTCGGACGTGCACCTCCGCAAGAACCTCTGATTTCGGCCCCTGGGTCCGGGTGGACGGCGCCCGTCGGCCGAGGACCTGAGCGCTCCGGGTCGGTCGGGACCCTTCCCTGGCGTGCCCAGGTCAGCCGGCAGCGTCCTGGACCCAGGTGAGGAACGGGCGCGCTGCCCGCCAGTCCTTGCGGATCTCGTCGAGCAGGGCCGCGGTGTGCACGAACGGCTCGAAGCCGTACTCGCGGCGCAGCGTGAGGGTCTTGTGGCGCAGCAGGTCGATCCGCGGGTGGTCCGGGTCGAAGCCGCGGGGCACCGTCTTGAGCCGCTCGCCGCCCCGGACCCAGCCGCGACGGTCGAGGGCGGCCAGGATCCGCTCGAGATCCGGGCCGGTGCGGTCGTCGGCGACCGCGCGGCGGATCGCGGCCAGCCGCTGGGCCTCCGGGTGGTAGTAGCCGGCCCCGACGAAGACGCCGGGCGCCCCGACCTGGAGGTAGAGACCGGTCGACGGGCCGGTCTCCACGAAGGCCCCCTGGTGGTCCTTGTACGGCGTCTTGTCCTTCGCGAACCGCACGTCGCGGTAGGGCCGGAACACCTTGGCCTGCCCGAACTCCGGGGCAAGCGCGGCGGTCAGCGCCACCATGGGGTCGCGCACCGACTGCTCCCAGACGTGCTTGTGCGCAGCCCAGAAGGACCTGGTGTTGTCCAGCTCCAGGTCGTCGTAGAAGTCCAGCGCCGCGACGGGGAACCCCTCGAACGTGCGGTCGGGCGACTCGCCGCCGGGCGCTTCGCGCGGACCCGTCATGTCCGGGCCTCCACGACGCGGACGCGCTCGGCCCCCGGGGCGGTCATGCCGGGCAGCTCGGCGGCGAGGTCAGCGGGACGGTGCAGCGTGGCGGTCGTGAACCCGGCCCCGGTCAGCGCGGCCTCGGCCGCCGTCGGCCCGGGGAAGTGGAAGTGCACCCCGCCCCGGACCGCCAGCCCCAGGCCCGCCGCGAACACCCGGTCGGGCGTCGCGACGTGGTCGTCGAGGTGCAGGTCGGACAGGTAGAGGCCGTTCGGCAGGTCGCGGGTCGCGGTCGCGATCCGCGACCACAGGCGCCGTACGTCCGAGGTGGGGAAGTAGTTGAGCAGTCCCTCGGTCACGACCGCCACGCCGCGACGCGCGTCCAGGCCGGTGAACAGCTCGTCGAGCTCGGACCCGAAGACGTCGGCGGCGACCGCCCGGTGACGGGTGGCGTCGACGCCGGCGCGTTCCAGCGCGCGGCGCTTGCGCTCGGTCATGTCGGGCAGGTCGACCTCGACGTAGTCGACCTCAGGGTGGGCGGCGCGCAGTCGGAGCCCCCGCGGGCTCAGCCCGGCGGCCAGCTCGACGACCTGTCCGACCTCGCCGGCGGTGACGGCCCGCTCGAGCAGCGCGTCGATGATGCGGTGCCGGGCGAGCAGGAAGCCCGTGAGGGTGGGACCCCCGGCCCACGTCACCGGCCGGAAGGCCAGCTCGCTGGCGGCGTACCCGACGCGTCCCGGCACGGAGCCCAGCGCCGCACCCAGCGCCGGGTGGCCGAGGTCGTGCGCCTGCCAGACCTGCCCGGTGTACAACGCGGTGGGGGAGATGGTGTGCGACCCCGGGCGGAGCCACCTGAGCAGATGCATGCCTCCACCCTGACACCCCGGGCCACACCCGGGTGCGGGCCGCGGGGCACGGGCCTTGTGATGATGGGCCGGTGAGTGGAGTCCCCCTCGAGTTCCTCGGCCTGACCAAACGGTTCGGGCAGGTCCAGGCCGTCACCGACCTGACGCTGACGGTGCCGCCCGGTCGCGTCACCGGCTTCCTCGGGCCCAACGGTGCCGGCAAGACGACGTCGCTGCGCTGCCTGCTGGGGCTGGTGACCCCGACCTCGGGAGAGGTGCTGGTGGGCGGACGCCGCTACGCCGACCTCGAACGACCGCTGCACAGCGTCGGCGCCGTGCTGGAGTCGTCGAGCTTCCACCCCGGACGCAGCGCCCGCAACCACCTGCGGTGGGTCGCCCGGGCGGCCGGGCTGCGGGCGTCCCGCGTCGACGAGGTGCTCGCCGCCACCGGGATGACCGAGTACGCCGGACGCCGGGTCGGTGGGTTCTCCCTCGGCATGCGGCAGCGGCTCGGCCTGGCGCAGGCTCTCCTCGGAGACCCGGGGGTGCTCGTGCTCGACGAGCCGGCCAACGGGCTCGACCCGGCCGGCATCGCGTGGCTGCGCGGCTTCCTGCGCACGTTGGCCCAGGAGGGGCGCACGGTGCTGGTCTCCAGCCACGTGCTCGGGGAGGTGCAGCAGACCGTCGACGACGTCGTGGTGATGACGCGGGGGCGGCTGGTCGCCCACGGTGACCTCGCCTCGCTCGAGGCGGCCCAGGGTGACGTCCTGGTCCGCAGCCCCGAGCGCGACCGGCTGGCGACGGCGTTGAGCGGCGAGCTGCCACAGGGGCGCGTGCCCCGGCCGGAGGCGACCGACATGCTGCTGGTCCCGGGCGCCACCACCGCCGAGGTCGGCCGGTTGGCCCACCGGCACGGCATCGAGCTGCACGAGCTGACCGCGCGCGCCGTCGACCTCGAACGACTCTTCCTCGACCTGACCTCGGAAGGACCGGCGGCATGAGCGACCTGGTGCGCGCGGAGCTGACCAAGACCCTCACCACCCGGCTGTGGTGGGGGATGCTCATCGGCGCCGTCCTGCTGACGACGCTTCAGGCCGTCGTCGGTGCGCTCGTCGCCGGGCTGGAGGCAGGCCCCGGGATGCCGCCCACGCCTGGTCTCGACGAGACCGCCACGATTTTGCAGGTCTACGCCCAGGCGCCGCTGTCGGGCACCTACCTCTTCGCGCTGGTCATGGGGGTCACCGCGATGACGGGGGAGTACCGCTACCAGACGATCACCCCGACGTTCCTCGCCACGCCCCGACGGGCGCGGGTGGTCGCGGCCAAGGCGCTGGCCCAGCTCGGCGTCGGAGCCGGGTACGGCGTGGTGGCGGTGCTGACCGCGCTCGTCGGCGCCGGCATCGTGATGCTGGCCCGGGGGTACTCGTTGGCCTACGACACGCCGGGTCTGTGGCGGGCCGTGGCCCTGGCGATCGTGGCCGTCGCGCTGTGGACCCTGCTGGGCATGGGTGTCGGGACGTTGCTGCGCAACCAGGTGGCCGCCATCCTGCTCGCCCTCGGTCTCGCGATCGTGCTGCAGCCCATCCTGGGCCTGGCCCTCAGCGCGCTCGGCTGGGACGACGTGGCGGCATACCTGCCCGGCGCGGCGGCCGCTGCGATGACGAGCTCGACCGGTGGCGAGGGCCTGTTGCCCTGGTGGGGCGGCGCGCTGACGATGATCGGCTACGCCGGTGTCTTCAGCGCCCTGGGCATCCTGCTGTCGGTGCGTCGCGACATCACGTGAGACCCGTGGCGCACCGACGGCACGGCGTCGCGGTGTGGCGCTACAGGGCTACTGTGGGGGTTCTAGTTGCGGACGTGGCTGCTCCAGACCCCAGCGGTGCTTCCCGAGAAAGCGTGCAGCCGTGATCCTCACCGAGGACAGCGCCGTGTCGACGCTCGCGTGCGCTGGTGAGAACCGGTGACCTCTCCCGACTCTCCCGACCCCCCGGTCCGGGACGTGCGGTCGTCGATCGCCGAGGAGCCTGGTCAGCGCGACGACTATCCCGACCTGGGTGGCTGGATGCAGCGCCTGTGCCGAGCCGCGACGCGCGAGCTCTCGGCCTCAGGAGTGGGGATGAGCGTCATGTCTCCGCAGGGGACGGTCACCGTGCTGGCGGCCTCGAGCCCCCGGGGCGAGGTGATCGAGCAGCTGCAGTTCACGATGGGGGAGGGCCCGTGCCTGGACGCCTATGCCCTCGGACGGCCCGTCCTGACCGCCGACCTCGCGGGCGCGTCGAGCAGTCGGTGGCCCGGATACGCCTCTGCGGCCCAGGAGCACGGCGTACAGGCGGTGTTCGCCTTCCCCCTGCAGATCGGCGGAGCGCGACTCGGGGCCATGGACGTCTACCGGGAGCAGCCAGGGTCCTTGTCCGTCCCGGAGGTCAGGCGGGCACTCGCCTTCGCCGATGCCGCGATGGAGGCGATGCTCGCCGCCCCTCATCCGGCGGGCGGCGACGTCGCTGAGGTGGAGACCGCCCTGGGGGCGGCGCTCCACGAGGGTGGCTCGCTGGCCGTGTACCAGGCTCAGGGAATGGTGACGGTGCAGCTCGGCGTCAGCCTCGGCGAGGCGATGATGCGTCTGCGCGCATACGCCTACGCCCACGGCCGCCCGCTGAGCGAGGTCGCTGCGGACGTGGTGGCGCGTAGAGTGATTTTGGAGCCGGATCGTTGAGCAGACTCGCTCCCACACCCCGGGAAAGGTGCCCACCTCATGATCGCGACCAAGCAGCTCGCTGAGGTCTTCGTCGAGGTGGCGGACACGCTGGTCGACGATTTCGACCTCATCGACTTCATGCAGCTGCTCTCCACCCGGAGCGCTGAGCTGTTCGACGTCAGCGCGGCAGGACTGCTCCTGGCCGACCACCGAGATCGGCTCCACCTCATGGCCGCCTCCGACGAGCGCACCGAGATGCTCGAGCTCTTCCAGCTGCAGGCTCACGAGGGTCCGTGCCAGGACTGCTTCCGCACCGGCAGCCCGGTCAGCGAGTCGGACCTGGCGCAGGCGGCCGGTCGGTGGCCCCGCTTCGCACCCCACGCGAGTGCGGCGGGCTTCGGAGCCGTCCACGCGTTCCCGATGCGTCTGCGTGGCGAGGTCATCGGCGCCCTCAACCTTTTCAGCACCGACGCCGGGGAGATGGACGTCGTGGACATGGGGGTGGTCCAGGCGCTCGCCGACGTCGCCACCATGGCGCTGCTCCAGGAACGGTCCATCCGGCGCGGCGAGATCCTGACCGAGCAGCTCCAGGGTGCCTTGAACAGCCGGGTGGCCATCGAGCAGGCGAAGGGCGCGCTGTCCCAGATCCACGGCTGCAGCACCGACGAGGGCTTCGACAGGATGCGCGCCTATGCACGTTCACACGGTCGCCCGCTGACCGAGGTCGCCACGCAGGTCACCACCGACCCGGGTGCCGTCGCCGAGCTCACCACGCCCCGCCCACGATCCTGACGCTGCGTCGATCGGGCCCTGCAGACGTCGCCACACCGTCGGCGGGCGGGAGGAAAGAGAGCGGATGACGGGAATCGAACCCGCATTCTGAGCTTGGGAAGCTCATGTTCTGCCATTGAACTACATCCGCGAGGAGGCGCCGGCGGGCGCTCGCGCGGTCAGACACTACCTGACGTCTCGGGGCTGTCGGCCGCGGTCCCTGTGCCGGTCGGCCTGTCGACCAGCGTCGCGTCCAGGCCTCGGCCACCTCGTGCACCAGCTCGGTGTCGGTCGCCACACGCCCGCGCAACCTCCCGGACGGCGGCGCCCACCCGCGACCCCGGCCGGTTCGGCGGACGACCGCACCGCGGCCTCCCGCCGCAGGTAGGGTGCGCGTGTGCTGCTGTCAGACCGAGACATCCGGGCCGAGCTCGCTGCCGGCCGCGTCGCCCTCGAGCCGTTCGACGAGGCGATGGTCCAGCCGTCGAGCATCGACTTCCGCCTCGACAAATTCTTCCGGGTCTTCGAGAACCACCGCTACCCGCACATCGACCCCGCCGAGGACCAGACGGACCTGACCCGGATGGTGGAGGCGGTCGGCGACGAGCCGTTCATCCTGCACCCCGGCGAGTTCGTCCTGGGATCGACGTACGAGGTGGTCTCGTTGCCCGACGACATCGCCGCGCGCGTCGAGGGCAAGTCGTCGCTGGGGCGGCTCGGGCTGCTGACCCACGCGACCGCCGGCTTCGTCGACCCCGGCTTCTCCGGCCACGTCACCCTCGAGCTCGCCAACGTCGCGACGCTGCCCATCAAGCTCTACCCCGGGATGAAGATCGGGCAGCTGTGCTTCTTCCGGCTGTCGTCGCCGGCCGAGCACCCCTACGGCTCGGAGAAGTACGGCTCGCGCTACCAGGGCCAGCGTGGCCCCACGCCGTCGCGCTCGTTCCAGAGGTTCCACCGCAGCCCGGTCGACTGACGGCGCCGCACGACCGCGCGGCACCGGGTTCGCGCGACCTCGGCGAGCAACCGCCTGACCGCCCGGCAGGGGATACGACCGCGAGGGTCAGGCGATCTCGACCGAGCGCAGGTCCGCGGACTGGCCGCCGGAGCGCCGCCCGACGGTGTACGACGAGGTCGCGACCGTCTCCTCGACGAACGTGATGACCTCCTCGAGGGCGGCGAAGCTGTCGGGCGTCAGGTCGGACAGGACGGGGAAGGCGTGGACCTGCCCCTCCCAGATCTGCACCTCGCACGGCACCCCGTGGGCCTCGAGGCGCAGCGCCATGAGCTCGGCGTCGACGCGCAGCACCTCGCCCTCGGCGCACTGGATGAGCACCGGGGGGAGCCCGGTGAGGTCGGCGTTCACCGGGGAGTGGTGCGGGCGGACGCGGGAGCCGACGACCATCTTCGCCACCCGCCGCAGCCGGCGGACCGGGATGTAGGCGTCGCGGCAGGCGTTGTGGTGGCGACGCTTGGTCCGGTGGTCGAAGTCGAGCCACGGGGAGAGGCCCACGATGCCGGCCGGCAGCACGGCGCCGGCGTCACGCAGCCGGATCGCGGTGGCGAAGGCCAGGTGACCGCCGGCGGAGTCGCCGGCGAGCACGATGCGGTGGGCGGGGTGGCCGTGGTCGACGAGCCACTCGTAGGCCCCGAAGCAGTCGCTGAGGCTGTCCTCGAGGCGGCCGTCGGGCAGTTGGCGGTAGTTGACCGACAGCACCGTCATGCCGGTGCGGGCGGCCAGGCGCTCGACGATCCGGCGGTGGGTGGCGGTTCCGCACATGAGGAACGCCCCGCCGTGCATGTAGAGGATGGCGCCGTTGGAGGTCGGGCCGTCGAGCGGGGTGACGACCTCGGCGTCCCAGGTCCTGGCGGTGATCGTGCGGTGCGTGGTGCGCGAGGATCGGGGCAGCAGTCCGGCGCTGCGCTCGAGGAGCGGCATCAGCCTCGTCGCGGGTCCGCGCAGCGGGTAGTAGCGCAGCAGGGGACGCATCGTGAGCTTGCTCGCGGTGTGCACGACGCCGGAGCGCCGGCTCGAGCCGATGCGATGTTCGATCACCGAGGATCCTCCTGCTCGGACGGGACCGTGACAACGTAGTCTGTCTCACACTTGGTTGTCGCGGGTTGCGAGTGAATCTGACCCATGAAACAAGGGGATTGGGGTCTCAGGACCTTCCCGGGCCAACCGGTCGGGCGATGTCACCGGTTCGTGACATCGCCCCGGGTTTCGACCCCCGTCGGACGGGCACAGTGGCGCGGTTAGGCTGCGGGACATGACCGCCTCTCCCGCGCTGACGGTTCCGGGAGCGCGCCACCTGCACTCCGGCAAGGTCCGAGACCTCTACGAGCTCCCCGACGGGACGCTGCTCATGGTCGCCAGCGACCGGATCTCGGCGTACGACGTCGTGCTGGGGACCCCGATCCCCGACAAGGGCGAGATCCTCACCCGGATGTCGATGTGGTGGTTCGAGCAGCTGGCCGACCTGGTGCCCCATCACGTGCTGTCCCTCGACGTGCCCGTGGAGGTGCGCGGCCGCGCCGTCGTGTGCGAGCGGCTGGCGATGTACCCGGTCGAGTGCGTCGCGCGTGGCTACCTCACCGGCTCCGGGCTGACCGACTACCGGGCGACGGGAGCCGTGTGCGGCGTGGCGCTGCCCGCCGGTCTCGAGGACGGCTCCGCGCTCGCGGCCCCGATCTTCACCCCCGCCACGAAGGCCGACATCGGTGATCACGACGAGAACGTCTCCTTCGAGGCGGTGGAGGCCACCGTCGGCGCCGAGCGTGCCGCCGAGCTGCGCGACCTGACGCTGGCCGTCTACGAGCGGGCCCACGGCATCGCCCGGGAGCGCGGCATCGTGCTGGCCGACACCAAGCTGGAGTTCGGCGCCCGGCCCGACGGCACCACGGTGCTCGGCGACGAGGTGCTGACGCCCGACTCCTCCCGCTTCTGGCCCGCCGAGACCTGGCAGCCCGGCCGCTCGCAGCCGTCCTACGACAAGCAGTACCTGCGTGACTGGCTCAGCTCGCCGGCCAGCGGCTGGGACCGGCACGGCCAGGCGTCGCCCCCGCCGCTGCCCGACGACGTGGTCGCGGCCACCCGGGCCCGTTACGTGCAGGCCTACGAGCAGCTGACGGGGGAGCTGTTCTGATGGGCCCGTCCTACGCCACCCGGCCCGGCCGGTGGGACGCCTCGGTCCTCGTCGCCGCGCCCCGCGACCGGGTCTACGACTACTTCGCCGACCCCGTGAACCGTCCCGAGTGGCAGGCGAGCCTGAAGCGCGTCGAGGTCCTCGACCCCGGCCCGCCGCACCCGGGGCAGCGCTGGATCGACCACGTCGCGGTGGGGCCCGCGTTCGAGCTGCAGATCATCGCCATGGACGAGGGCACGCTGTGGGCGGAGGTCGGCTCGACCGGCCCCTTCACCGCCTTCGGCACGCTGCTCTTCGAGGACGCCACCGTCGACGGGGTGGCCGGGACGAAGGTGACCTGCGTGGCTCGCGTGCGCGCCCGCGGCCCGCTGCTTCCGCTCGGCTGGCCGGCCACCGCGGTGGCCGCCCTCCTGGTCCGCAACGACCTCAAGCGCGCCGCCCGGATCCTCGCCGCCCGCTGACCTGCCCGAGCGCCGGGGAGCGCCGGTTTCCCAAGGTATGCAGGCAACCTGGCACTCCCCACGGTGTCCGGAGCGTGGGGAGCGCCGGTTCGCCGTGGGGAGTACGCCGACCCACGGTCAGACGGCGCCGGGTTCGGACGGCAGCGGTTCGGTGGTCCACAGGTCGGGATGAGCCGCCAGCCACGCCTCGGCGTCGCGACGTCCGAACCCGGCCACCTCGTCGAAGAAGTCCGGGTCGAACATCAGGTAGGACAGCAGCTCGCCCTGCAACGGGCTGTCGCTTCCGAGGATCCGGTGCACCACCTGCAGGTCGGGGTCGCCGAGCGTGCCCTGGAGAGTGCCGTGGTTGGACCGGAACACCTCCATCGCGCAGCGGCTGATCTCGGCACCCCGCTCGGGCACCACCGCGGCGTACGGCACGACGCGGTAGGGCCGCCGCCCCCGCTCCTCGCGCAGCCGGTTCACGTGCGTGGCGATGTCGGGGTCGCCGGCGTGGGAGTTGGCGGTGGCCAGCCGGCGCAGGTCGTGACGCAGCGGGTCGTCCATCACCGAGCCGAGCAGCGTGGCCACACCGTCGCCGAGGTCGACCGAGGCCCGGTCCTTCTCGGGGTCGTCCTCGGCGGGGTGGAGGCTGCCGGTGCCGACGACGAGCACCCGGTCGGCGCCGAGCTCGACGGCCGGTCCCATCGGGAAGCGGCGCCGGGTCGCGCCGTCGACGTACCAACCCGCGGCCCCGCCCGGACCGTCCACCTCCACGGAGGGGAACAACCCGGGGATGGCGGCGGAGGCCATGAGGTGGTCGACGCCGAGCCGGGTGGGCACCCATCGCAGGTGGTGCCCGGCGGGCGTCTCGGGCAGCTCCACGCCGGCGGTGGTCTCGCTGAACAGCGTGACGCGCCCGGTGCGGACCCCGGTGGCGATGACGGTGGTGGACTCGACGCGGCCCTGCGTGACGTTGGTGTGCAGCGCCTCCCAGTCGATGGCGGTATCGAGCGTTTTCGCCAGCGGCTCGGTGCCGAAGAGGCCGCGGAGTCGGAACCGCGAGAGCCCCAGAGTCTCCGAGGCGTAGCGCAGCGCCACCTCCGGCACCTGGCGCCACAGCGGCTGGATGACGTTTCCCTTGGTCGCCTTGGCCAGCACCGCACGCAACCGCGTGACCTGCTCGTCGATGTCGAGGTGGGCGGTGGCGGTCAGTGCCGCGCTGAGCAGTCCGCCGGCGCTGGTGCCGACCAGGATCGTGGGTCGCTGGCCGCGCTCGGCGAGGGCGGGCAGGAGGACCTCCAGGGCTCCCACCTGGTACGCCGAGCGGGCGCCGCCGGCGTCGAGGACCAGGGCGACGCGTTCCGTCGTACGGCGTGAGGGCATCGTCCGATGCTAGGGCTCCGACGTCGGTCCGCGCCGGGAACCTCCCGGCGCGCGATGGAGGAGGTCTGGCACTTTCTCAGGGGTGGGGGTAGGTGCCCTGCTCGTCGACGGTGCAGGTCCGGCTCTGGGGTGAGGACGCCGGTGGTGGGGTCGTGGGCGTGGTGCCTGTCGTCGCGGGTCTTGACCCGGTGGTGGTAGCGGCGCAACCTCCCGAGGTTGTGGCTGTTGGTCTGGCTCGGCGGCCACCGTCGTCGGGGTCGAGGTAGGCGTCGATGTGGTCGATGTCGTAGCGGTCGGCGTTCGTGCACCAGGGGAATCTGCAGTGGTGGTCGCGTTCGGCGTCCTGTCGTCAGGGGTGGGGGATCTCGTAGGCGTCGACGGAGATGCGTTCGGTGAGGACGACGACGGGGGTGAGTTTGGTGCTGTCCTGTCGCGGTGACCGGGGTCACGTTAGGTTGACGACGAGACCCGCTCGTGGCCCGCCAGGGTCGCGGAGCGACCGCTGAACGACCCCGGAGGTACGCCGTGCTCAACCTGTCCGTCCTGCTCGAGGAGAGCGCCCGCACCTACGGCGACCGTGAGGCGGTCGTGCTGGGCGACACCCGGTTGACCTACGCGCAGGTCAACGGCGCGGCCAACCAGGTGGCGAACCTCCTGGTCTCGCGCGGCATCCAGCCGGGCGACAAGGTGGCGCTGTCGTGCCCGAACCTGCCCTACTTCCCCATCGTCTACTACGGCATCCTGAAGGCGGGCGCGACCGTGGTGCCGCTCAACGTGCTGCTCAAGGGGCGCGAGGTGGCCTACCACCTCGACGACTCCGACGCGAAGGCCTACTTCTGCTTCGAGGGCACCGCGGAGCTGCCGATCGGCCAGGCCGGCCACCAGGGCTTCGAGCAGACCGACGGCTGCGAGCACTTCTTCATGATCACCGTCGACCCGACCGCGGCCTCGCCGATCGAGGGCACGGAGACGCTCGGCGCGGCCATGGGCGGTCAGGCCCCGACGTTCGAGACCGTCGAGACCGACGCCGACGACACCGCGGTCATCCTCTACACCTCCGGCACCACGGGGCAGCCCAAGGGCGCCGAGCTGCGGCACCGGAACATGCACTCCAACGCGCTGACCGGTGAGGCGCTCTTCGGCGCCGACAAGGAGAACCCCGACACCTACCTCTGCGTGCTGCCGCTGTTCCACTCGTTCGGGCAGACCGTGATCATGAACGGTGGCTTCGCGTACGGCGGCACCGTGGTGATGCTGCCCCGCTTCGAGGCCGACGCCGCCCTGAAGTCGATGGCGAAGGAGGGCGTGACCTTCTTCGCCGGCGTGCCGACGATGTACTGGGGCCTGCTCGGCGCGCTCGAGGGCTCCGGGGTCGACGTGAAGGCGCTGGCGGCCAACCTGCGCGTGGCCGCGGCCGGCGGCTCGGCGCTGCCGGTCGAGGTGCACAAGGAGTTCGAGAAGCGGTTCGGCGTGGTCATCCTCGAGGGCTACGGGCTCTCGGAGACCTCACCCGTGGCCAGCTTCTCGCCGTTCGGCGCGGACGTGCGCGTCGGATCGATCGGCAAGCCGATCCCCGAGGTGGAGATGAAGCTGATCGACCCCGAGGACTGGTCGGACCTGCCCGACGACCCCGAGCAGGTCGGCGAGATCGCCATCAAGGGGCCCAACATCATGAAGGGCTACTACGACCGGCCCGACGCCACCGACGAGGCCATCCGCGACGGCTGGTTCCGCTCCGGCGACCTCGGTCGCAAGGACGAGGACGGCTGGTACTACATCGTCGACCGGTCCAAGGACATGATCATCCGCGGCGGCTTCAACGTCTACCCGCGTGAGATCGAGGAAGTGCTCCTCACCCACGAGGCGGTCTCCCTCGCGGCCGTCGTCGGGGTGGCCCACGAGTCGCACGGCGAGGAGATCAAGGCGTTCGTGATCCTCAAGGAGGGTGCCTCGGTGACCGAGGACGAGCTCGTGGCCTGGGGCAAGGAGCAGATGGCGGGCTACAAGTACCCCCGCATCATCGAGTTCCGCGACGACCTGCCCATGACCGCAACCGGGAAGATCCTGAAGCGCGAGCTGGTGTCCTGACCCGTCGTCCCGGCTCGTAGGGCTCGGGAGCAGGGCCGCGTCGGCGGGCCCGGAAGGTGACCCGGGTGCCGTCGCGGTACTGCGCGACGCTCTTGGCGCGCGGGTGCCGTTCGACGATCGCGTCCCAGTCCGTGCGGTGCTCGAGGTCGTAGCCGGCGATGTCGAGCATCAGCACCACCGCGGCCTCGGTGGGCACGGCGCTGATGACGTGGTCGCCCATCGCGTAGCGGTCCTTCATCGCGACGGCCTCGCTGACGGTGCCCTCCTTGCGCATCTCCACCATCGGTCCCTCGACGCCGGTCAGCACGCGGGTGTCGACGATGACGTGCTCCGCGCCGGACTTCTGGATCCCGGAGATCAGCTCGACGTAACGAGCGGTGTGGTAGAGGAAACCGAGGCACATGACCACGTCGGGCCGGAAGGCCTGCACCTTCGGGGCGAAGATCTTGCGGTGCACGTCGCCGCGGACGAAGTCGTAGCGGTCCGGCTCGATGCCCTTGGCGGCGAAGGTCGTGCGGGCCTCGGCTATCAGGCGGGCCCGGCCCTCGATCCCCAGCACTCGGCCCGCCCCCGCGTCCAGGGCGGCGAACGCCCATCGTCCGTCGTGGCTGGCGATGTCGAGCACCGACCGGCCGCGCAGCACGTCGGCGTTCTCCTCGATGATGCCGACGTGGCGGAGGTTGAGCCGGTCCTTGGTCGTCGCGGTGTTGCTGGTCTCCAGGAACTCGGGGTGGTCGTCGAAGAACATCGCTTCAGTAATCCACGACAAGGGGCGTGCGTCTACCCCCTCCCGGAGGGGGTGCCGCAGCGCCGAGGGGGAGGCGGGACTCAGGCGAAGGGATTGGGCAGGGCGCCGGGGAGACCGGCGAGCAGGCCCCGCGCGTCGTCGACGTGCTTGTGCTCGACGAGCACCTCGTAGCGGGTCGCCACCACGGCACTGACCGAGGAGAAGTCGCGCCGGCCGCGGGTCATCGCGTAGCCGGCCAGCGACCAGATGACGCCGAAGAGCACGCCGAACACCATCGTCGACACGATGGTGGCGAACGTCGACTCGGCGGCGAACAGCGACATCACCAGACCCACGAAGAGCCCGAGCCAGAGGCCGGTCAGGGCGCCGGCGGCGGCGACACGGCCGGTCGTCAACCGGCCGGTGATGCGCTCGACCTGTTTGAGGTCGGTGCCGACGATCATGCAGTTCTCGACCGGGAACCCCTCGTCGGCCAGGTGGTCGACGGCGCGCTGCGCCTCGGCGTACTGGTCGTAGACGGCGAGGGTCTGCGGGAACTGCAGGGTCAGCGGCCGCGCGGTGCGCTGGCCGCCGACCGGGGTGCGGGAGGATCCGGGGGTCTGGGCCATGCCTCCAGTGTGCGCGAGGGTGGTGAGCCGTCGTTGTGAGGCGCCTGAGGGAAGGCTGTGACGCGGGCGCGTGGCCGTCGCTGACTCCGGTCCGAGCGCATCCGCGGTCGTACGTCGGACCGCGAGCGGCGCCGCCCGGCGGCGACCCTAGACTGGGCTCGCCCAGCACCACCTCCACAAGGAGAGCCCCGTGGCCCGCGTCGTCGTCAGCGTCATGCCCAAGCCCGAGATCCTGGACCCGCAGGGCAAGGCCGTCCACGGTGCCCTGCCGAGGCTGGGCTTCCACCGTGTCACCGACGTCCGCCAGGGCAAGCGGTTCGAGCTCGAGGTCGAGGGTGAGGTGGACGAGGCCGTGCTGGCCGAGATCCACGAGCTCGCCGGCACGCTGCTGTCGAACCCGGTGATCGAGAACTTCGCCGTCGAGGTCGACGGTGCGGTGGTGGGCGCGTGAGGATCGGCGTCGTCACCTTTCCCGGCTCCCTCGACGACAGCGACGCCCGGCGCGCCGTACGCCTGGCCGGGGGCGAGTCCGTCGCGCTGTGGCACGGGGACGCCGACCTGCGAGAGGTCGACGCGGTCGTGCTTCCCGGCGGCTTCTCCTACGGCGACTACCTGCGCTGCGGAGCGATCGCCCGGTTCGCGCCGGTGATGACCCAGGTCGTCGACGCCGCCCGCGCGGGGATGCCGGTGCTCGGCATCTGCAACGGCTTCCAGATCCTCTGCGAGTCCCACCTGCTGCCGGGTGCGCTGATCCGCAACGACCACCGCACGTTCGTGTGCCGGGACCAGGCGCTGCGCATCGAGAACAGCCGCACGTCGTGGACGAGCGAGTACGACGAGGGCGCCGAGGTCACCATCGTGCTCAAGAACGGCGAGGGCGGTTTCGTGGCCGACGAGCCGACGCTGGACCGGCTCGAGGGGGAGGGGCAGGTCGTGGCCCGCTACCTCGGCGGCAACCCGAACGGTTCGCTGCGCGACATCGCCGGCATCACCAACGAGCGCGGCAACGTCGTGGGTCTGATGCCGCACCCCGAGCACTCCGTCGAGGCGCTCTGTGGCTCGGGCACCGACGGGCTGGGCTTCTTCCGCAGCGCGCTGGCCTCCCTCACCGCCTCCTGACCCGGCCCTCTCCGCGCGAGCGGGCGGTGCGGTACGCGCGAAGGGGCGCTGAAGCTCGCGCGAAAGGGCGCTTGCGTGCGTGCGAAAGGGCGGTGAAGCTCGCGCGAAAGGGCGCTCCCGTGCGTGCGAAGGGGCGCTGATGTTCGTTTGAGAGGTCAGTGCCCGGACGCCGAGCGCGCTGCTCGCACGCGAGTGCCCTCTCGGCCGTATCCGCGCGCCCCTTCGCGCGTAACTATGCGCCCCTTCGCGGAAGGAGGTAAGGGTCACAGGAGGGTGACTTGATCGGTAAAGCGGGGCCCGCTACTGTAGCGGTACAGACGTGAAAGGACACCCCATGAGCACCCTGCACCTCGGCTACGCGCACAACGGCCACCACGCCGCCCTCCGTGAGCTCCACAGCGCCCGCCCCGACGCCCCTGTCGTCGAAAGCACCCGCTCCACGCGCACCCCGCTGCGTCGTACCCGCCGCCTCACCGCCGGCGCCCTGCACCGCGCCGCGACCCGGATCGCCCCCGCCGTCTGACGGCCACCGAACCCGCACGCCCCCGCGTCGACAGTCGGTGGGCTCGTAGGGCACTGACCGCCGGGCTCGCGGGTCAGCGGCCACCGGGCTCGCGGGTCACGACCACCGGGCTCGCGGGTCACGGCCACGGGGCTCGGGTGGCATGACCGGCGGAGCCGCGGGGTAGATGCTGCTGGATGACCCGGGGCGGAAGGGAGGATCGATGGCACGGGTGACCCTGCAGACCGTCGCCGACCGCGTCGGCGTCAGCCGGATGACGGTCTCCAACGCCTTCTCCAGGCCCGACCAGCTCTCCGCCGCCCTGCGGGAGCAGATCCTCGAGGCCGCTGCCGACCTGGGCTACGTCGGGCCGGACCCGGCCGCGCGCGCCCTGGCCCGCGGCAGCGTGGGCGCGGTGGGTGTGCTGATGACCGACTCGGTCAGCTACGCCTTCGACGACGAGGTCGCCACCGCCTTCTTCGGCGCACTCGCCGAGGGTCTCAAGCCGACCGGCTTCGCCCTGAGCCTCATCTCCTCGGCTGCCACCGGCGATCGCGTGCCCGCGCGCGACCTGCCCCTCGACGGCGCCATCGTCTACTCGTGCCAGGACGACTCCGAGGCGCTGGGCTGGCTGCGCCGCCGCGGTCTGCCGCTGGTGTACGTCGACCAGCCGCCGGAGGAGTCGCTGTCGACGATCAACGTCGACGACCGCGGGGGCGCCCGCCTGGCCGCGCAGCACCTGGTCGACCTGGGGCACCGGAGCGTCGGCGTCGTCCCGCTCACGCTCCGCGGTGTCCCCGGCGCGGTCATGGACCGCAGCCCGCACGTGTCCGCCGAGCGCGTCAAGGGCTGGGCCGACGCCCTCTGCGGAGTCGGCATCAACCCCGTCGTGCGACCCGCCTCCCACCGCGACGAGGCGGCGTACGACGTGGTGCGTGAGCTGCTCGGACGACCCGACCGGCCGACCGCGCTGCTGTGCTACTCCGACGCGATGGCCTTCTGGGCAGTCCGAGCGGCCGAGGACCTCGGCCTGCGGGTGCCGCTGGACCTCTCGGTCGTGGGCTTCGACGACAACCCGCTGGCCCGGCGCATGCGTCCGGAGCTGACGACCGTGCGCCAGGACGTCCGGGCCAAGGGGTGCGCGGCGGCCACGGCGCTCACCGGCGCCATCGCCGGCGCGATCGCCGGCTCCGGCGGCATCCGCGCCATGCCGCCGCGCCACGAGGTGCTGCCGACCGAGCTGGTCGTGCGCGGCACCACCGGCCCGGCCCCCGCGTGAGCACGCCCCCGGGGTCGCCCGAGGATCCCCTCACAGCAGCAGGCGGATCACCTTGTCGTCGCTGCCGTTGCTCGTGGTGATCCACAGCGAGCCGTCGGGAGCGGCGGCCACCGCCCGCACCCGGCCGAAGTCGTTGCGGAAGTGGCGACGGATCCGCCCGGCGTCCGGGCCGGCCAGCACCACCGAGTAGAGCGACTCCCCGGCGAGTGCGCCGAGCCAGGCCCGTCCACGGGTCACGGCCAGACCGCTGGGCGAGCAGGTGCTCGTCGGCGACCAGGTGGCGAACGGGTCGGTGTAGCCGCCCGGTCCGTCGCGCCCCTCGACCTCGGGCCAGCCGTAGTTGCGGCCAGGACGGATGCGGTTGAGCTCGTCGGTCCGGGACGCGCCGAACTCCGTGGCCCACATGCCCCCGCCGCCGTCCCAGGCCAGTCCCTGCACGTTGCGGTGCCCGTAGGACCAGACGTAGTTGTCGAACGGGTTGCCCGCCCGAGGGGAACCGTCCGGGTCGAGGCGCAGGATCTTGCCGCCCAGCGAGTCGGTGTCCTGGGCCTGGTTCGCGTCCTGGCTGTCGCCGGTGCTGGCGAAGAGCGCCCCGCCGGGCCCGAACGCCAACCTGCCGCCGTTGTGGCTCGAGGCCCGGGGGATGCCGGACAGCAGGGTCCGCCGCTCGCGGAGCCTGCCGTCGACGTACCGCATCGAGATGATCCGGTTGTCGTCGCCGGAGGTGAGGTAGAAGAAGACGCGACGGTCGGTCGCGAACTCCGGCGACACCGCCACGCCGAGGAGGCCGCCCTCGCCCGCCCCCGCGCTGAGGTCGACCCCGCCGATCGTGCCGACCAGGCTGCGCCCCCCGGTGCGGCGGACGCGGTGCACCCGCGCCGTCTCGCGCTCGGTGGCGAGGGCGTCGCCGTTCGGCAGGAAGGCCAGGCCCCACGGGATCTGCAGGCCCCGGGCGAGGGTGCGGCCGCGGCGGATCGCCCCGGCGGCCGGGGCCGCGCCGAGGAGGGCTCCGGTCGTGCCGGCGGTGGCAGCGGCGGCAGCGGTGGTGAGCAAGGTACGTCGATCGAGCACGGCAGGCCCCTCGGGTCGGTTCCGGCCATCGTGCCACCGTCGTGGTCGCTTTGGCGGGTTTGCGCACCTGTGGACCAGCTCTGAGGTCGGGTAGTCGCACCGTGGACGAGGTCTGTTCGGCGGGGGCACCCGGCGGCTAGCGTCCCGGGTCATGGCCGGACACGAGACCCCCAAGAAGATCCTGCTCGACGAGTCGGAGATGCCGACGCAGTGGTACAACATCGTCGCCGATCTGCCGACCCCGCCACCTCCGGCGCTGCACCCCGGCACCCTCCAGCCGGCCGGGCCCGAGGACTTCGCGCCGCTGTTCCCGATGGCGCTGATCGAGCAGGAGGTCAGCACCGAGCGCTACATCGACATCCCCGGCGGGGTGCTCGACGTCTACCGGCTGTGGCGCCCGAGCCCGCTGTTCCGCGCCCGGCGTCTCGAGGAGGCCCTCGGCACGCCGGCGCGCATCTACTACAAGTACGAGGGCGTGAGCCCGGCCGGCTCCCACAAGCCCAACACCTCGGTGCCGCAGGCCTGGTACAACCACCAGGAGGGCATCACTCGTCTCACCACGGAGACCGGTGCCGGCCAGTGGGGCAGCGCCCTGGCCTTCGCCACCGCGCAGTACGGCATGGAGTGCGAGGTGTGGCAGGTCGCGGCGTCGTACCGGACCAAGCCCTACCGCCGCACCATGATGGAGATCTGGGGTGCCACGGTGCACTCCTCCCCCTCGGAGCTCACCGAGTTCGGTCGCGGGCTGCTCGCGCAGGACCCCGATCACCCCGGGTCGCTGGGGATCGCCATCTCGGAGGCGGTCGCGCAGTGCGTGGCCGACCCGAACGCCCGCTACGCCCTCGGCTCGGTGCTCAACCACGTGCTGCTGCACCAGACGATCATCGGCGAGGAAGCACTGCTCCAGCTGGCCAAGGTCGGGGAGACCCCCGACGTCCTCGTCGGCTGCACCGGCGGCGGGTCGAACTTCGGCGGCCTGGCCTTCCCGTTCCTGCGCGAGAAGATGGCCGGGCGCATGGACCCGACGATCCGCTGCGTGGAGCCGGCGGCCTGCCCGACGCTGACCAAGGGCGAGTACCGCTACGACTTCGGCGACACCGCTGGGATGACGCCGCTGATGAAGATGCACACGCTCGGACACTCCTTCATCCCCGAGCCGATCCACGCCGGTGGTCTGCGCTACCACGGCATGGCGCCGCTGGTCTCGCACCTCTACGACCAGGGGATGGTGGAGGCGATCGCCATCGGGCAGACCGAGTGCTTCGCCGGTGCCGTCCAGTTCGCCCGCACCGAGGGCATCGTGCCGGCACCCGAGCCGACGCACGCGATCGCAGCCGCCGTACGAGAGGCCCTGGCGTGCAAGGAGTCCGGCGAGGAGAAGGTCATCCTCACCGCGCTGTGCGGGCATGGCCACCTCGACCTGGCGTCCTACGACCAGTACCTCTCCGGGCAGATGACCGACTACGAGCTCAGTGACGCCACCATCGCCGAGGCGATGGCCTCGGTGCCCGTGATCGGCTGACGGGCGCCGGTCGGAGGGGAGCCGGGGGGCCGATAGATTGGCGCCCGTGACCGACCTGACTGCGTCCCCGTCCGCTCCCTCCGGTCTCGACACCGTCGACCTCGCCGCGACCGATCCGGGGCGCGAGCAGCCCTGGGCCGAGCTCGGGCTGAAGTCCGACGAGTACGACAACATCCGCGAGATCCTCGGTCGCCGCCCGACCAGCTCGGAGCTGGCCATGTACTCGGTGATGTGGAGCGAGCACTGCTCCTACAAGTCGTCCAAGGTGCACCTGCGCCAGTTCGGCGAGAAGGTCACCGAGGCGATGCGCGAGCACCTCATGGTCGGGATGGGCGAGAACGCCGGCGTCGTCGACATCGGCCAGGGGTACGCCGTCACGTTCAAGATCGAGTCGCACAACCACCCGTCGTACGTCGAGCCCTACCAGGGGGCGGCGACCGGGGTCGGCGGCATCGTCCGCGACATCCTGTCGATGGGCGCGCGTCCCGTGGCCGTCATGGACCCGCTGCGGTTCGGGCCGCTCGAGGCGGCCGACACGCGTCGCGTGCTGCCCGGGATCGTGGCCGGCGTCGGGGGCTACGGCAACTGCCTCGGCCTGCCCAACATCGGCGGCGAGGCGGTGTTCGACGCGTCGTACGCCGGCAACCCGCTCGTGAACGCGCTGTGCGTCGGGGTCATGCGGCACGAGGAGATCCACCTCGCCAAGGCGTCCGGCGCCGGCAACCTCGTCATCCTGTACGGCGCGCGCACCGGCGGGGACGGGATCGGCGGCGTCTCGGTGCTGGCCAGCGAGACCTTCGACGCTGGCCCGGACGGGGGCGGCAGCGGTGGACCGGCCAAGCGGCCCAGCGTGCAGGTCGGCGACCCCTTCATGGAGAAGCTGCTCATCGAGTGCACCCTGGAGATCTTCGCCGAGGAGCTCGTGGCCGGCATCCAGGACCTCGGTGGTGCGGGCCTGTCGTGCGCGACGTCCGAGCTGGCCTCGGCCGGCGACGGCGGCATGAAGGTGTGGCTCGACCGCGTCCCGCTGCGCGACTCCACGCTGGCTCCCGAGGAGATCCTCATGAGCGAGTCGCAGGAGCGGATGATGGCCGTCGTCGAGCCCGACAAGGTCGACCGGTTTCTCGAGATCTGTGCCAAGTGGGAGGTCGACGCGACCGTCGTCGGCGAGGTCACCGACACCGAACGGCTCGAGATCCTCTGGCACGACGAGGTCGTCGTCGACGTGCCGCCGCGGACGGTGGCGCACGACGGGCCGGTCTACCAGCGGCCCTTCCACCGACCCGTGTGGCAGGACGGGCTGCAGGCCGACGGCGCCGAGAAGCTGCCGCGGCCCTCCGAGCGCGAGCTGGGCGAGACGCTGCTGCGGCTGCTCGGCAGCTCGAACCTGTGCGACCGGTCGTGGATCACCGACCAGTACGACCGCTACGTGCTCGGCAACACCGTGCTCGCGCAGCCGGAGGACGCCGGCATGGTGCGTGTCGACGAGGAGACCGGTCTCGGCGTCGCGCTCGCGACCGACTGCAACGGCCGTTTCGCCAAGCTCGACCCGTACGCCGGGGCGCGGCTCGCGCTGGCCGAGTCCTACCGCAACGTCGCGGTGTCGGGCGCGCGGCCGCTCGCGGTCAGCGACTGCCTCAACTTCGGCTCGCCGGAGGACCCCGAGGTGATGTGGCAGTTCGCCGAGGCCGTGCGCGGCCTGGCCGACGGCTGCCAGGAGCTGGGCATCCCGGTGACCGGCGGCAACGTGAGCCTCTACAACCAGACCGGGACGACGGCGATCCTCCCCACCCCGGTCGTGGCGGTGCTCGGTGTCATCGACGACGTGACGCGACGGACCCCGGCCGGGTTCGCCGAGGCGGACACCGCGGTGCTGCTGCTGGGGGAGACCCGCGAGGAGCTGTCGGGCTCGGAATGGGCGAACGTCGTCCACGGCCACCTCGGTGGACTGCCGCCGGTCGTGGACCTCGACGCCGAGCGTCGGCTGGCCGAGGTGCTGGTGGGTGCGGGGGCAGCCGGCGAGCTGGTTTCGGCCCACGACCTGTCCGACGGCGGGCTGGCCCAGGGGCTGGCCGAGTGCGTGATGCGCCAGCACGTCGGGGCCACGGTGACCGTGGCCGGGGACCCGTTCGTGGCGCTGTTCTCCGAGTCGGCCGGCCGGGCGCTGGTGTCCGTGCGTGTCTCGGACGTCGAGGCGGTCCGCGCCCGCTGCGACGGGCTCGACGTACCAGTGGCGGAATTGGGCCGCACCGGCGGCACGTCCCTCACCGTCACCGCTGCGGACGCCGACGAGGCGCTCTTCACCCTGCCCGTCGAGACCCTGCGCGCCTCCTGGACCCCCACCCTGCGCACCGCCCTCGCCTGACCGCGCCGCTGCCTTCCTCACGAAGGGGCTCGTGCGTTCGCGCGAAGGGGCGCCGAGGTCGCGCCGAGACGTCAGTCGACCTCTCGCGCGAACGGGAAAGCCCCTTCGCGCGAACGGGAAAGCCCCTTCGCGCGAACGGGAAAGCCCCTTCGGGGCTGAGTGGAGGGGTCAGAGGGCGCCGCGGTCGAGCTTGGCCCAGGTCTGGGGGGTGACCACACCGCTCTGCGGGAGACCGGTGCGGCGCTGGTAGCCCTTCACCGAGGCGGCCGTCGCCCGGTCGAAGACACCGGTCACGACCAGGCGGTCGGGCGACGCGGCGTTGAGGGCTCGCTGCAGCCGGCGCACCCGCTCGCTGCGGGCGCCGACCTTGATCAGCGCGCTGTCGGTGGTGTGCAGCCCCACCCACACCCGTTCCCCGATCCAGCGGTCGGCCGGCATCCGGTTGGCCGCACGCCAGTCGAGGACGGCGTCGATCACCTCGGCGTCCATGATCCCGTCCATCGGGCCGCTGTAGAGGTCCTCGCCGCTCAGCAGGCACTGCGCGGCGCGGACCTGCCGCCCGGTGTCGCCCGAGTCGAGCCGCTGGTAGCTGCGGAAGTTGAGGCGCACGTCGCCGCAGTGCTTCGGCTCGGCGGGCGCCACCGAGCCGCGACCGAGGTCGAGCCAGTTCGAGTCGATGTTGATGGTGACCCCGCCCCAGGTCTCGTTGTGGCCACCGAGGTACTGCTTCATGCGGCCCTCCGGCAACCAGCCGTCGGAGCGGATGTAGCTCGTCGAGGTGTTGGCCTGGCCGTCCCACCGCGCGATCCAGATCCGGTCGGGTTCGGTGAAGGCGTCGGGCCGCTCGACGCGCGCGTCGTCCATGGCCTTGATGCCGGACGCGGCGCTCGAGTAGACCCCGGACACGTAGTCGAGCTTGTGCAGCTTGCGCGTCCACGCCGAGGTGAAGTGCAGCGCGGACTCACGGCAGGAGGTGTTGCCGATGTCGTAGGCCTCCATGTCGTACCAGAGCGTCGACCCGGTCGTGATGCCCAGGCGCTTCGCCGCCTCGACGGCGTCGACGGCCTCGGCGCGACCCTGGCTGCGGGCGGCGGCGTAGTTGTTGGTCGAGCTCGGGTTGACGCGTACGTCGTCGCGGTAGCGCGGGAAGCTCGGGTTGCAGGAGGCCTGCGGCCCCAACGTGATCGGCAGCAGCCGCCAGCCGTTGCGCAGCTGGGTGGAGACCCACTGCGGGGTCTGGTTGGGCTGGGTCCGGCAGCCGCGGGAGTCGCCGGAGATGTAGATGCCCACGGCCCAGAACGGCGAGCTGCGCAGCCAGGCGTCCATGGCCGACTGGGACGGCGTCACGCACTGGTCGAAGCCGTAGCCGGTGAAGTTCCGCGGCGTGGCGCGGTTGTCGGCCTGGGCCGGTGAGGGCAGCAGCAGCGAGGACAGGAGCAGAGCCAGCCCGGCGACGAACGGGACGACGAGCCGGGTGGGCGGCAGGGGCGCAGACATGGGGACCTCCAGGTGGGTGCGAGTCACCATATGCACCAGGAGTCACACCTGTCCCACGAAAGCGGGCAACCTGGCGGATTCCTCGGCGCGTTGCAAGGCGACACGCCGAGTGCTGCTCAGTCCCTGATCACTACCTGCTCGTGACGCCACGCCGCAGCGCCCGCCACGTGGGGCCGGCCACGACCCCGGTCCGAGATCGGTCGGTGCGGCGTTGGTACCGCTTCACCGCTGCCATCTCGCGCACCCCGAAGACACCGTCGACCTTCAGGCTCGCCCCGGTGGCGGCGTTCAGCGCGCGCTGCACCCGTCGTACGCCGTTGCCGCCGCTGCCCACCTTGATCAACGGCGAGCCGCCCGACGGGCCGCGCGCCAGCAGCGCCGTCCAGGTGGCGCGGGTCAGGTCGCCGGTGGTGCGGAGGCCGGCGTCGCGCTGGAAGCGGCGGACGGCCGTGGCGGTGCCCTTGCCGAACCGGCCGCTCGGCTTCCCGCCGAAGTCCTTGCGCTGCTTGAGCAGGCACTGCGCGGCGCGCACCTTGCGCCCCCGGTCGCCGCGCTCGGTGCGGCCGTAGTCGCCGAAGCTCACCCGTACGCCGCAGCTCGGCCCGGGCTTCCCGGGACGGGTGCCCCGCCCAGTGCGCAGCACGTTGCTGTCGACGGCGAGCGCGACGCCGCCGTGCCGCTCGATGTGGCCGCCGCGGTACTGGTGGACGCGCCGGTTCGGCCACCACCCCCGTGTCGAGATGTACGCCGAGCGCAGGGTGTCCTTCAGGTTCCACTCGGCCACCCAGATGTAGTCCGGGACCGCCCGTCTGCGCGAGGCCGACGCCCGCGCGGCGTCGACCATCCGGATGCCCGAGGCGGCGCTGGAGTAGAGCCCGGAGCGGAACCTCTGCCGGTGCAGCTGGCGAGTCCAGGCCGAGGTGAAGGCCATGGCCGAGGCCCGGCACCGACGGTTGCTCAGGTCGAAGTGCTCGAGGTCGAACCACACGACGCTGCCCCGGCCGATGCCGAGGCGGCGGACGGCCTTCGCCCCGCTGCGGGCGGCGGAGGTGCCCTGGGCGCGCGCCCGGGCGTAGTCGCGTGCCGGTCTGGGCGAGATCCGCTTGCCGCGGTAGTAGCCCGGAGGCGAGCAGGAGGCCTGGCGTCCGACCACGAGGGGAAGCAGCCGCCAGCCGCGCGAGGCCTGGGCCCTGACCCACCGCCGGGTGAGGTTCGGCTGGCTCGAGCAGGCGCGGTTCATCCCGGCCACGTAGATGCCGATGCCGGCGTACTTCGAGCCGCGGCGCCACGCGTTCATCGCCCGCTGCGACGGGGCGTCGCAGGTGTCGAAGGCGTAGCCGGAGAAGTCGCCGGGCGTGGCACGTGTGGCGGCCTGGGTGGCAGGGACCGGTCCGGCGACCGCGACCAGCGTGCCCGAGACGGCCACGACGGCGGCGATGAGGAGACGGAGCGAGGCGGACATGGTTCCCCCAGGGCGGGCGGCGTCGGAACTGGCACGGTAACCACAACTGTCACTTCAGACACAACCGTCACAGAGGTCGGGAGTGTCGGGGTGGCTGCGCCCGAGGCCGCGGCGAGGTGCGGGCTCGGGGTGCCCGGGTGGGTCGCGCGGGGGTCGGACCCGGGTGCCACAGTGGTCCCATGCCTGCCCGCCTCCGACCTGCCGACCCGTCCCAGGTGACCGAGGCCGCGGCCCGGCTGCGCACGGCGGAGGAGTCACCGGCCGACCTTCGTCTGCTCGTCAAGCACTACCTGGCCCTGTTGCAGCAGCGGGCGCCCGGCGGGGCCGTCGAGGTCCGGGTGCCGCCGTACTCCGCGATCCAGGTGATCGGCGGCACCACCCACAAGCGGGGCACGCCCCCGGCGGTGGTCGAGATGAGCGCCGAGACCTGGTTGGCGCTGGCCACCGGCGAGCTGACGTGGGCCGACGCCGACCGCGACGGTCTGCTGCTGGCCTCGGGGGAGCGCTCGGACCTGACGGGCTACCTCCCGCTGACCGCTCACGAGAGCTCCCGCTGACGGCTCACTAGGGTGGCGGGATGGATCTGCGCCAGCGAGTCACCGACGTCCTGCCCTCCGTCCGCTCCGACCTCGAGGACCTCGTCCGCATCCCGTCGGTGAGCGCCCTCGAGGAGCACGCCGACGACGTACGACGCTCCGCCGAGGCGACCGCCGACCTGTTCCGGGCCGAGGGGCTGGAGGTCGAGGTCGTCGGGGTGGCGGGCGGGGCGCCGGCCGTCATCGCGACCCGCGCGGCACCGGCCGGAGCGCCGACCGTGCTGCTCTACGCCCACCACGACGTCCAGCCGGTCGCGGCCGAGGACTGGGCCAGCGACCCCTTCGAGCCGACCGAGCGCGGGGACCGCCTCTACGGCCGCGGTGCCGCCGACGACAAGGCCGGCATCGCCGCGCACCTCGCCGCGCTGCGGGCGTTGGGCGACGACCTCCCCGTCGGGGTGACGGTCCTCGTCGAGGGTGAGGAGGAGATCGGGTCACCCACGCTGGGGGCCTTCCTCGCCGCGTACGCCGAGCGGCTGCGCGCCGACGTGATCGTCATCGCCGACTCCACCAACTGGGACATCGGTGTGCCGGCGCTGACGACGAGCCTGCGTGGTCTGGTGCGGGCCACGGTGGAGGTGCGCACGCTGACCCACGGGGTCCACTCCGGCATGTGGGGCGGGCTCGTGCCCGACGCCCTCATGGCGATGAACCGGCTGCTGGCCTCGCTGCACGCCGACGACGGGTCGGTGGCCGTCGAGGGGCTGGTCAGCGGGCCCGCCTCGGAGCTGGACTACCCCGAGGAGCGGCTGCGGGCCGAGTCCGGCGCAACCGCGGGAGTGCACTGGATCGGGTCGGGGTCGGCCGTGTCACGCTTGTGGACCCAGCCGTCGCTGACGGTCACCGGCCTCGACGCGCCGCGGGTGCAGGGCGCCTCCAACACGCTGGCCGCCACGTCCCGGGCGATGATCTCGATGCGGATCGCTCCGGGGGACAGCTCGTCCTCGGCCTTCGCCGCTCTGTCACGCCACCTCGAGCAGCACGCCCCCTGGGGCGCCGAGGTCACGGTCACCTTCAACGACGGTGGCGAGGCCATCGCGCTCGACGCGAGCGGGTCGGCGTACGACGTGGCCCGGAGGGCCTTCACCGAAGCGTGGGACGGCACCGAGCCGGTCGACATCGGGGTGGGTGGGTCCATCCCGTTCATCGCGGAATTCCTCGAGGCGTTCCCCGGGGCGAGCGTGCTCGTCACCGGCGTCGAGGACCCCGACACCCGAGCCCACGGCGCCGACGAAGGTCTCCACCTCGCCGAGTTCGCGCGGGTGTGCCTCGCCGAGACGCTGCTCCTCCACCACCTCGCCCCCACCCCCTGATCCAACGAAGGGGCGCGCGGTTTCGCGCGAAGGGGCGTGCGGTATTCGCGCGAAGGGGCGATCGCATTCGCTCGAGACGTCACTCTGTGCGGGTCTGACGTCTCGAGCGCATCGGATGGCCGCTTCGTGCGAACGGGAGCGCCCCTTCGTGCGGATGCCCACGCCCCTTCGCGGGGTCAGCGGGCGTGGAGGACGGCGCGGAGCTCGGGGAGCGTGGCGAGCTGGGTGTCGAGGATGCCGCGAGCCACCGTGACCGACCCGACGAGCGGGTGCAGGGCCAGCGCCTTCGTCGCCGTCGCGTAGGAGCCCGAGAGTGCCGCCTCGATCGTCGTGCGCTCGACCGCCTTCATCGTCGACACCAGGCCGAAGGCGTGCGGGTCCAGCGGGGCCGCCGGGTGCGGGCGCCAGCCGCGGGCGTCCACCGCGCAGGGCACCTCGACGACGGCGTCGCCGTCGAGGCCGGCGAGGGTCGAGCCGTTGGGGACGTTCAGCACCAGCGTGGTCGCCTCGTCACGCGCGATCGCGCGCATCAGCTCCAGCGCCACGCGGTCGTAGCCGCCCCCGTCGAGGTCCTCCTGCTCGCGTTCGCCGGACCCGGAGGCCTCCCGGCTGTCGGCCATGTAGGTCGCCTCGCGCTCCAGCCGGGCGCGCTCCCAGCTCGCGAACGCCTCGCCCGCGTCGCCGGGCCCCTCGGCCCAGAAGTCTCGCTGCTGCTCGAGCAGGAGCTCGCCCCGTGTGCGGCCGGCCCGCTGCTCCGCGGCCACGGCGTCGGTGCGGTAGTACCAGTACCAGAGGTACTCGTTGGGCACGGCGCCGATCGTGGCCAGCCACTCCGGCCCGAACAGCCGCCCCTCCTCGGTCGTCAGCAGGGCGGCGGGATCGGCGACGAGCCCCGGCAGCAGGTCCGTGCCGTCGACCAGCACCCGCCGCAGCCAGCCCAGGTGGTTGAGCCCGGCGTAGTCGAAGACCGCTTCGTCAGGTCGTACGCCGAGCGCGCGCGCGACCCGCTTGAACATCCCCACGGGGGAGTCGCAGATCCCGACGACCCGGTCGCCGAGCACACGCGACATCGCCTCGGTGACCATCCCGGCGGGGTTGGTGAAGTTGATGACGTGGGCCTCGGGTGCCACCCGGCGGACGGTCTCGGCAATGTGCATCGCCACCGGGACCGTGCGCAGCCCGTACGTGACGCCTCCGGCGCCGGTGGTCTCCTGGCCCAGCACCCCGAGGTCGAGCGCCGAGCGCTCGTCGCACACCCGCCCCGCCAGGCCACCCACGCGGATGGCGGAGAAGACGAAGTCGGCGCCCCGCAGGGCCGTCTCGAGGTCGGTCTCGAGGTGCACCTGGAGCCCGGCGCCACCGTGGGCCCGCGTCGCGTCGTCGAGCACGCGACCGATCGTGCGCAGCCGCGCCGGGTCGAGGTCGTGCAGCACGAGGTCGGTCACCCGGCCCGGCCCCTCGTCGGCCAGCAGCGCCCGGTGGACCAGCGGGACCCGGAAGCCCCCACCGCCCAGGATGACGAGTCTCATGCGGGTTCCTCCAGGCTGGTGATGACTTCGACCCCGGACTCGCGCAGGCACCCGAGCGTCTCCGGGTCGGTGGCGGGCTCGGTGACGACGGCGGCCAGGTCGACGGCGCCGCAGACCCGGGCGATGCCCTTGCCGGGGAATTTGCTGGCGTCGGCCACGAGAACGGTGCGCTCGGCCGCCTCGAGCATGGCCCGCTTCACCGGGACCTCGACGGCGGTCGTGTCGAGCACGCTGCCGTCACGTCGTACGCCGCTGGTGCCGAGGAACAGCACGTCGGCGTGGACCTGGCGGATCGCCTGCTCGGTGAGGAAGCCGACCAGCGAGCGGTAGTTCCGGCGCACCACGCCTCCCAGCAGGATGAGCTCCACCGCCTCGTCGTCGGCCAGCTCCTCGTAGACCGGGAGGCTCGAGGTGATGACCGTGATGTCGCGACCGCGCAGGGCCCGGGCGATGTGGTGGGTCGTCGTCCCGATGTCCACGAGCAGCACGTCGCCGTCGCGCACCAGCCCGGCCGCGACGGCGGCCACCCGGTGCTTGGCGTCCTGGTGGTCGACGGCGACGACCTCGAAGGGCGGCTCGGACGTGCCGAGCGGAGCGGCGCCGCCGTGCACCCGACGCAGCATGCCCTCGGCCTCGAGGTAGGTCAGGTCGCGACGCACCGTCGCCCCGCTGACACCGAGCTCGCGGGAGAGGGCGGCCACCTCGGTCGGGCCGGCCGTGCGCAGCCGCTCGAGGATGTGGTCGTGGCGGCGCCGGGCGAGCATGCGCACAAGGTAGCAGGCAGGAATGATCAAGAGTGAGCAAACGAGCACTCGGTGACCCGCGTCGACCGGCGCAGCACCCCCGATCTCGTAACGATCGGGATTAACTTGCTCAGGTGCTTGCGCACAAATGAGCATCTGGGCAACACTGCCGCGCAAGGAGGTGCATCCATGTCCGAGCCTTGCGGCGCCCGTTCCCTCGACCTCGTGGTCACCGGCACGGTGTTCCTCGACCTCATCCTGACCGGCCTGCGCGCCGCTCCGGTGGGCGGGCGCGAGATCATGGCCGACGGCATGGGCTCCAGCCCCGGCGGCGCGGCCACCCTCGCCGTGGCGGCCAGTCGGCTCGGTGTCTCCACCGGCCTCGTCGCCGCCTTCGGCTCCGACGTGTACGGCGACTTCTGCTGGTCGACGCTCGAGGACGACGAAGGTGTCGACCTCTCGGCGTCGCGACGTCTGGAGGGCTGGCACTCCCCGGTCACGGTGTCCCTGGCCTACGACGACGACCGCGCCATGATCACCCACGCGCACCCGCCGCCGATCGACCCCGACCAGCTGTTCGGACACGTGCCCGAGGCCGCGGTCTGCTTCGCCGACGTCGGCACCTCCCGGGCCCCCTGGGTCGACGGGGTCGTCGAGCGGGGCAGCCTCGTCTTCGCCGACGTCGGCTGGGACGACACCGGGGCGTGGGACGCCGCCGGGCTGCGCGAGCGGCTCGAGGGGTGTCACGCCTTCGTGCCCAACGCCGCGGAGGCGATGGCCTACACCGGCAAGGACCACCCCGGCGCCGCCCTGGAGGTGATCCGCGACTGGGTCCCGCTCGCCGTGGTGACCGCCGGCAGCGGCGGCGCCTACGCCGCCGACGACCGCACCGGCGAGACCGTCTGGGTGCCGGGCCTGCGGGTGCCGGCGATCGACCCGACCGGCGCCGGTGACGTGTTCCTCGCCGCTCTCATGGCCGGCACCTTGCGGGACTGGCCGCTGCTGCAGCGCATCCGGTTCGCCAACCTGGCCGCCGCGCTCTCGGTGCGCGACGTCGGCGGCGCGCTCGCCGCCCCGGGATGGGCCGACGTCTGCGACTGGTGGGCCGACCTCGACCGGGGCAGCCGCCTGCTGCGCGACTACGCCTTCCTCGAGGACGTGCTGGCCGGGGTGGAGCACCGCATGTTCGCCCGGGCGGTGCCGACGATCGGCTTCGACAGCGGCACCCACGACCACTCCCGGCACGGCCCCCGCCCCGGGCACGTCGCCTTCGCCCATCCGGCGCACCCGGCCACCGACGCCACCGACGCCACCGACGCCACCGACGCCACCGACGCCACCGACCTGGCAGACCGACCCAGCCAGACCAGCCACCCCGTCCCGCCGTCCCCCACCACCCCTCAGGAGAACTGATGACCCGCATCCGTCCGCGTCGCACCCTCGGCGCCGGCCTGGCCGTCACCGCCCTGCTCGCGACCACCGTTGCCTGCGCCCCCGGAGAGGAGGGCGGCAGCGGCACCGAGACGCAGTCCGAGGACGTCACCACCGACATCAGCGAGGTCGGCGACGTGACCCTCACCGTGTGGGACCAGGAGGTCCGCGGTGGCCAGGCCGAGCAGATCGCCGCGCTCAACAAGGCCTTCATGGAGGAGTACCCGAACGTCACCATCGACCGCACCAAGCGGTCCTTCACCGACCTGCAGCGCACCCTGCGCAACGCCATCACCTCCGACGACGCCCCGGACGTCGTCCAGGCCAACAACGGCCGCACCGACATGGGCGCCTTCGTCGCCAACGGTCTGCTGCAGTCGCTCGACGGCTACGCGGAGGCCTACGGCTGGACCGAGCGCTTCCCCGAGTCGGTGCGCTCCCTGGCCAGCTACAGCGACGACGGCGCCACCTTCGGCGAGGGCAGCCTCTACGGCCTGCCCCAGGTCGGTGAGCTCGTCGGTGTCTTCTACAACAAGAGCAAGCTCGAGGAGCTGGGTCTCGAGGTGCCGGAGACCACGGCCGACTTCTCCGACGCGCTGGCGGCCGCGAAGGACGCCGGCGAGCTGCCCATCCAGTTCGGCAACCTCGACGGCTGGCCCGGCATCCACGACTTCGGCTTCGTGCACAACCAGTTCGTCGCGCGCGAAGACATCCGCAACCTAGGTTTCGGCCGCGAGGGCGCGTCGTGGACCTCGGAGGAGAACGTGCAGGCCGCGCAGACCTTCAGCGAGTGGGTCGGGGCTGACTACTTCACCCCCGACTTCAACGGCGTGGGTTACGACCCGGCCTGGCAGGACTTCGCCCAGGGCAACGGGCTCTTCCTGGTCGCCGGCACCTGGCTGCAGGCCGACCTCGACGCCGCGATGGGCGAGGACGTCGGCTTCTTCCTGCCCCCGGTGGGGGAGAGCGGCGAGCGTGCCGTGACCGGCGGCACCGGGCTGCCGTTCTCGATCACCGAGGCCTCCGACGACGCCGAGGTGGCCGCGGCCTACATCGACTTCATCACCAGCGACGAGGCCATGCAGATGATCCAGGAGGCCGGGAACCTCCCCGTCGTCGGCGGGTCGTCCGAGGGCGCCGAGGGTGTGGCGGCCGAGGTGCTCGACGCCTGGACCACCGCCGGCGAGGAGGACGCGCTCGTGCCCTACCTCGACTACGCCACGCCGGACTTCTACGACCTCATCACCGCGCAGGTCCAGGAGCTGGGCGCCGGCTCGGTGTCCGACGACGAGTTCCTCAGCACCCTCGAGGACGAGTACACCTCCTTCGTCTCGGGACAGTGACGCCGTCCCCGTGACCACGAGCGGCACCCCGTGACACCCACGACGACCCCCGCCGGGGTGGGCTCCTCGAGACCTTCCCGGGCGGACCGCCGGCAGGCCGGTCCGTCCGGGGAGCCGTCGCGCAGCGCGCGGCGCAGTCGCGCGCCGGGGGAGCCGCGGCTGGTCGGCTACGCCTACGTCGCCCCGGCGCTGGTGGTCTTCGGCCTCTTCCTGCTGACGCCCCTGGCGTACGCCGTGCAGCTCTCGTTCTTCGAGTGGGACGGTCTCGGTCTGGGCACGTGGGTGGGCCTGGACAACTACGTCGCGGTCTTCACCGACCCCGAGCTGCGGGCGCCGTTCGTCCACGCCCTGGTGCTGGTCTTCTTCTTCAGCGTGCTGCCGGTGCTCCTGGGTCTGCTGCTGGCGGCGCTCATGACGCGCTCCCGGGTGCGGGGGGCGGGGTTCTTCCGCACCGTGATCTTCCTGCCGCAGGTCGTGGCCCTCACCGTCGTCGCGGTGGTGTGGCGCCAGATCTACGCCCCCTCCGGACCGCTGAACGACGCCCTGCGCTTCGTCGGCCTGGACGCCCTCACCCGGGGCTGGCTCGGCGACGCCGACTGGGTGCTGGTCGCGATCGGCCTCGTCGGGACCTGGGTCGGCACCGGACTCTGCACGGTCCTGTTCCTGGCCGGCCTGGCCAAGGTGGGCACCGAGCTCTACGAGGCGGCCCGGCTCGACGGCGCCGGCTTCTGGTCCGAGCTGCGCGCCGTCAGCCTCCCGGCGGTGCGTGGGGAGCTCGCGGTGGCGATCACCTTGACGATGGTGGCGGCGCTGCGCACCTTCGACCTGGTCTACGTCATGACGGCCGGCGGCCCCGGCAACGCCTCCCGCGTCCCGTCGTACGAGGTCTACGACCGGGCCATCCAGGAGGGCGACGTCGGCACCGGCATCACCGTCGCGCTCGTCCTCACCGTGGTGATCCTGGGCGCGACCTGGCTGGTCAACCGCGTCGCCGGCGACGGGCAGACGACATGAGGACGACGACCGCCGAGCGCACCCTGACCTACGCGATCCTGGTGCTGGCTGCCGTCCTGGCGCTCTACCCCATCGGCCTGATCCTCGTGAAGGCCGTGCAGCCCGACGCCGTGGGCGCCGCGGCCGGCGTGGACCTGGGCAACTTCGCCGACGCCTGGGACGAGGGCCAGTTCGGCAGCTACCTGCGCACCAGCGTGATCGTCACGGTCTGCGTGGTGCTCGGAGCGACGCTGCTGTCGTCGCTCGCCGGCTACGCCTTCGGCACCATGAGCTTCCCGGGCTCCACCGCGTTGTTCTACCTGCTCCTGCTGGGACTCATGGTCCCCAGCGAGGCGATCGTCATCCCGCTCTACTTCCAGCTGCGCAGCGTCGACCTGCTCGACACCTACACCGCGCTGGTGCTGCCGCAGATCGCGCAGTCGCTGGCGTTCGGGACCTTCTGGATGCGCGCCTACTTCCGCAGCACCTCGCGCGACGTCGTCGAGGCCGCGCGGCTCGACGGCGCGGGTCACCTGCGGATCTTCTGGTCGATCCTGCTGCCCATGGGCCGCCCGGCCGTCACGACGATGATGGTGCTCTTCTTCATGTGGACCTGGAACGAGTTCCTGCTGCCCCTGGTCGTCATCCCGAGCGGTGACCTGCTCACCGCTCCCCTCGGTCTGGCCCTGTTCCAGGGTCAGTACACCGCCGGCACGTCGCTGCTGGCCGCCGGCGCCGTCATGGTCGCCTTCCCTGTCGTCGTCTTCTACCTGTTCGCGCAGCGGCACTTCATCCGCGGCATGGTCGACGGCGCCACCAAGGGCTGACCTCCGGGTCAGCTCCCCCACCCCACCCACCCCTCCCACCAAGAAGTCCCCACCCCTTCACCCGCCTGCCCTGACACGAAGGAGCCACGATGTCCTCTCGACGTCGATCCCCGGGCGAGGCGTCTCGGACGCCCTCCCCGCGCCGCACCCTGGCGCTGACCGGTACGGCGACCCTGCTCGCGCTGGGTCTCACCTCCCCCCTGGCCGGACCCCTGGCCGCTCCGGCCCTGGCCGACACCCCCGCCGGCGCCCGCGCGGTCGACCGGCCCGCGAAGGCCGACCTCGACGTGCTGTACGTCGGCGCCCACCCCGACGACGAGGCCTCCCGGCTCTCGATGTTCGGGGAGTGGCGCGAGCGCTTCGGCGCCCGGACGGGGGTCGTCACCGTGACCCGCGGTGAGGGCGGCGGCAACGCGATCGGGCCCGAGGAGGGCCCGGCCCTGGGCCTGATCCGCGAGCGCGAGGAGCGCAAGGCGGTCGGCACCCTCGGCGTCACCGACGTCTACAACCTCGACAAGGTCGACTTCTACTACTCCGTCAGCGCCCCGCTGCACCAGGAGGCGTGGAACGAGCGCGAGACCCTCGGTCGACTGGTGCGGGTCATGCGCGAGACCCGGCCCGAGGTCGTCATGACGATGAACCCGGCGCCCAGCCCCGGCAACCACGGTGGGCACCAGGAGGCCGCGCTGCTGGCGATCGAGGCCTACGAGGCGGCCGCCGACCCGGCCCGCTACCCCAACCAGATCACCCGCGAGGGTCTGCGGCCGTGGGCGGCGAAGAAGCTGCTGACCACCGCGGTGCGGGGCACGGCCGGATCCGCCGGCCCGAACTGCTCGACCAGCTACACCCCGGCCGACACCACCGACGACATCTACGGCGTGTGGGCCGGACGCGAGTCGCGCAGCGGCGAGACCTGGGCCCAGCTCGAGCGTCAGGCCCAGCGGGCCTACGCCTCCCAGGGCTGGGCGGGATTCCCCGACGTGAGCTCCGACCCGTCGACGATCGGGTGCGACTTCGTGCGTCAGATCGACTCCCGCGTGCCGTTCGTCCGCGGCGACCTCACCGCCGACGCCGCGGCCTCCTCGACGATCCTCGAGGGCGCCGTGCTGCCGAGCGTGGGCGGTCTCCCGCTGGGCACCGGCCTCGACGTGTCCACCGACGCGGTCGAGGTCGTCCCCGGTGGGGCCACCACGCTCGACGTCGTGCTGAGGGCACCGCGCGACGCCGACCTGCGTCGTACGAGGGTGGCGCTCGACCTGCCCCAGGGCTGGAGCGGTGCACCGGCCGCCGGTCTCGGGCGGGTCAGCGCCGGCGAGTCCGTGACGCGCTCCTTCGCCGTCACCGCCCCCGCGAACGCGGAGGTCGACCGCGTCCTGGTCGGCGTGGACGTCGTGACCCGCGACGGCTCCGGCTACGGCAACCAGCAGCTCGACGTCGTACCCGTCGTCGAGGGTGAGCAGGAGCCGCTGCCCCAGGTGGCTCAGTTCGACGCCTGGACCGAGCGGGTCGGCGTCGAGCAGCTGCAGGGCATCGTGAAGCCTGTCCTCACGCTGCCCTCCGGCGGCACCCGCACCGTCGGGGTCGACGTCACCAACCACGGTGACGCCGTCGCCTCCGGCGAGGTCGAGCTGGACCTGCCCGACGGCTTCAGCGCCGACGGACCCCAGCCCTTCACCGGACTGGCACCCGGCGCCACCGAGCGTGTCGACATCGAGGTCACCAACGACGACGCCTCCCTGCCCACGGCCAACCAGGGCGGGGTCAACGGCGACTACGACTACACCGTGCTCACCACGAGCGGCGCGGGCACCTCGGAGTCGGCCGCGGCGCTCGAGCTCGTCCCCACCGAGACCGTGGGTGACACCGCGGCACCCTCGTTGGACGGCGTGGTCGAGGACGGCGAGTACACCGCCGAGATCGACCTGAGCCGCCGCTGGGAGGGCACCGCCTGCACCGACGCGGCCGACTGCTCGGCGACCGGCTGGATCACCCGGTCCGGTGACGCGCTCTACGTGGCCGCCGAGGTCACCGACGACACCCTCGGCACGAAGCTCGCCCCGAGCGACTGCAAGCGGCACTGGCGGGTGGACTCCCTCGAGCTGGCGATCGACCCGACCGGCACCTCGGAGAACACCTCGACGACCTTCAAGGCGGCCGTCCTCCCCACCACCACCGGTGGTGTGGCGTGCGCGTCGCGGGACGCCGACAACCGGCAGGGCCCGATCGGCACCTTCGAGCAGGTCGGGGGTGGCGGCTCACCGGCCCGCGCGTCCGACGACACCGCTCCGGGCTTCGAGGCGGTCTCGAAGGTGAACGAGCCCTACACGGGCTACGTCATCGAGGCGAAGATCCCCTTCAGCGTGCTGCCTGCGACGGTGGATCCCGACCGGATGGGGTTCAACGCGTTCGTCTACGACTCCGACACCCAGGACCGGACCGGCCAGACCCGACTGGGCTGGTCGACGTTCGGGGGCGTCCAGGGCGACCCCTACCGCTGGGGTCGGGTGGTGCTCGAGGGTGACGCCCCGCCCGCGGTGGCCACCAGCGAGCCCCGGCTCGACTTCCCGGCGCTGAGCAGCCTGGAGTCGCCGCCGTCCATCGCGCAGGCGCTGCGCACCGGCGTCGCGCTGTCCGGGCTCCCGCAGACCCCGAAGCGTGTCAGCGCCGAGGTCGTCCGGGTCGTCCCCCGCGACGGTGCCGTGGCCGCGATCGTGCAGTCACGCGGGCGCGGCACGGCGTACCTGTTCGCGATGTACGGCGACCAGGTCGCGGGTCAGCGTGTCGTGGAGGTAGGCCCGGGCACCACCCGGGTCCGCATCCCGACGTCGGGCAACCCCGGCTGGCGGGTGCTGATGGCCTTCGACTCCGACGTCTTGGGCAGTGCGTCCTCGGCGGCGGTCGTCCCGCTGGCCCGCCGGAGCCGCTGAGCCGTGGACGAAGGAAGGATCGACCGCTCGTGCTGAGGGTGCTGCCCGACGCCGACGCGGTCTCCCGTGCGGCGGCCGACCTGATCGGGTCGGCCGTCCGTGCGGGCGCCACCTCGCTCGGTGTCGCCACGGGGTCCTCCCCGCTGGGCACCTACACCGAGCTGGGCCGTCGGGTCGCGGCCGGCGGGCTCTCGCTCGCCGGCTGCGAGGCCTACCTGCTCGACGAGTACGTCGGTCTGCCGCGCGACCACCCGCAGGCCTACCGGTGCGTCATCCGGCGCGAGCTGGTGCGGCGTACCGACCTGGGGGCCGACCATGTCCACGGACCCGACGGGCGCGCCGACGACCTCGGGGCCGAGTCGGCCCGCTACGAGGCGGAGGTGCGCGCGGCCCGCGTCGGCGTCCAGGTCCTCGGCATCGGGTCCAACGGTCACGTCGGGTTCAACGAGCCCGGCTCCCCGCTGGACTCCCTCACGCGCGCCGTCGAGCTGACCGAGCGCACGCGCGCCGACAACGCACGGTTCTTCGACGCTCCTGAGGACGTGCCGCGCCAGGTGGTGACGCAGGGGCTGGCCACCATCCTGGGGGCCGAGCGGCTGGTGCTGATCGCGATCGGGGAGCGCAAGGCCGAGGCGCTCGACGCGGCGCTGACCGGCCCGGTCACCCCCGACTGCCCGGCGTCGGTGATCCAGCGGCATCCCGACGTGCACGTGCTGGCCGACCCCGCCGCTGCTGGTCGGTTGCTGAATTCACCGGGTCCCCGGTGAATTCAGCACTTCCCGCATGTTGCAACGCACGGGAAGTGCTGGCTTTGGTCGGGAAGTACGCCGCACCGGCGTGCCGCCCGACACCTGAATCTCTCCACAGCACCTCGATCGGGCGAGCTCTCCCCGGCCGAGACCTGCCCACTCCCGGGTCGACCGTCGTTGCGGGAGCGTCGCGACATGAACAGTCTCGACCCCCTCCGCGCGTTCGCGGCCCAGCACGGCGTCGTTCTTCGGCGCGAGGCACTCAAGCTCGGTTGGGACGACCGGGACTTACGTCGTGCGTGCCGGTCGGGGATCCTGCACAAGGTGCGCCACGGGTGCTACGTACCTGCCGACTTCTGGAACTCCCTGGATGATCGCGGTCGGCATCTCGTCCTGGCGAAGGCGGTTCTCCGATCCGGCGAGGCGCCAGCGGTCGTCTCGCACACGACGGCGGCCGTCGCGCATGGCATGGACGTGTGGGGCGTAGACCTGAGGCAGGCTCACCTCACGCCGCTGAACGGGCTTGCGGGGCGGACAAGCGCGGATCGTGTCGCCCACGAAGGGGTCGTCCATCCGTCAGAGGTGACGACGGTCCAGGGCCTGCCGGCCGTGTCCCCGGTCCGCGCCGCGATTGAGACGGCCAGCCTGACCGGGGTCGAGCAGGGCCTGGTCGTCCTCGACTCGGGGCTCCGGGCAGGTCTCTTCGACTCCGCCGAGCTCGCGGCGGCCCACGAGGCGATGAGCCGCTGGCCCTCCATGCGTCAGGTGAGGCTCGCGGTGACGTTGTCCGACGGCCGCAGCGCGTCCGTGGGTGAGTCCCGGTCCCGCTACCTGTTCTGGAGCCAGGGGCTGCCGGCCCCGGAGCTGCAGTACGAGGTGTGGCACGCCGGCCGGTTGCTCGGAAGGACGGACTTCGCTTGGCCGGAGCTCGGGCTGCTCGGGGAGTTCGACGGGAAGGTGAAGTACGGGAAGCACCTGAGGCCCGGAGAGAGGCCCGAGGACGCACTGGTGCGAGAGAAGCGCCGCGAGGACATGATTCGCATGTTGACCGGGTTCCGGTTCGTTCGGCTCATGTGGGCCGATCTCAGCCGGCCGATGGTCACAGCGGGCCTGGTTCGCCGGCTCATGCGGGCCGCTGCCTGAGCCGGACCCGTCGTACGGCGAGGTTCGTGGCGCGCCCGGCAGGCCGTGAGCGACGTACATCCCGTCAAGAACCGGCACATCCCACGGGTTGCAACCGGTGGGATCTGCCAAAATCACCGGGGCCCCGGTGAAACCAGCAATCCTCCGGCTGGTCCGGGAGGGGCCGCGCGACCCCTTACACTCGTGAGCGTGCCTCGTGCGACGCGTCCCGGTGACGGCCGGCTGACCCACGACCTGGACCCGCAGGAGAAGGGGCCGCAGGACGCCTGTGGTGTCTTCGGGGTCTGGGCGCCCGGCGAGGACGTCGCCAAGCTGACCTACTTCGGGCTCTACGCGCTGCAGCACCGCGGCCAGGAGTCGGCCGGGATCGCGGTCAGCAACGGCCGCCAGATCCTGGTCTACAAGGACATGGGCCTGGTCTCCCAGGCCTTCGACGAGCCGACGCTGGCTTCGCTGACAGGTCACCTCGCGATCGGTCACACGCGCTACTCGACCACCGGCGCCAGCACCTGGCACAACGCCCAACCGACGTTCCGTCCGACCGCGCACGGCTCGGTGGCACTGGCGCACAACGGCAACCTCACCAACACCCGGGAGCTCGCCGAGCGGGTGGCCAACCTGCGCGAGATCGCCGGCGAGCTCGACATGCCCGTCAAGCAGGGCAACCACATGGTCGCCACCAACGACACCAGCCTGGTCACCACGCTCATGGCCGGCGACCCCGACCGCACCCTCGAGCAGTCGGCGCTCAAGGTGCTGCCGACCCTCAAGGGCGCGTTCTCCTTCGTCTTCATGGACGAGCACGCGCTGTACGCCGCACGCGACCCGCAGGGGGTCCGCCCCCTCGTCCTGGGGCGCATGGAGAACGGCTGGGTCGTGGCCAGCGAGGACGCCGCCCTGGCGACCGTCGGTGCTCGCGTCGTCCGCGAGATCGAGCCCGGCGAGCTGGTCGTCATCGACGACGACGGCCTGCGCTCGCACCTGTTCGCCAAGCCGGAGCCGAAGGGCTGCGTCTTCGAGTACGTCTACCTCGCGCGCCCCGACGCCACCATCGCCGGCCGCAGCGTCCACGAGTCCCGCGTGGAGATGGGCCGGCGCCTCGCCCGCTCGTTCCCCGCCGACGCCGACATCGTCATCCCCGTCCCGGAGTCCGGCACGCCCGCCGCGGTCGGCTACGCCGAGGCCAGCGGCATCCCCTACGGGCAGGGGTTCGTCAAGAACGCCTACGTGGGCCGCACCTTCATCCAGCCCAGCCAGACCCTGCGCCAGCTCGGCATCCGGCTCAAGCTGAACCCGCTCGAGCACGTCATCAAGGGCCGCCGCATCGTCGTCGTCGACGACACGATCGTGCGTGGCAACACCCAGCGCGCCCAGATCCGGATGCTGCGCGAGGCCGGCGCGCTCGAGGTGCACGTGCGGATCTCCGCCCCGCCGGTGAAGTGGCCCTGCTTCTACGGCATCGACTTCGCCACCCGCGCCGAGCTGATCGCCACCGGCCTCGGGGTCGAGGAGATCCGCGCCAGCATCGGCGCCGACAGCCTCGGCTACATCTCCGAGGACGACATGATCGCGGCCACGAACCAGCCCCGCGAGAAGCTCTGCCTGGCCTGCTTCGACGGCGCCTACCCGATCCCCCTGCCGGAGGAGGAGGTCCTCGGCAAGCACCTGCTCGAGCGGGCCCTGCCGATCACCGACACCACCGGGCGCGGGACCTCCGCCCAGCAGACCACCCGCTCGCGCGACGTCGAGGGAGTGCCGCTCGGCGTGGCCACCGGCGGCTCCGGGGCCCTCGACCACCCCTGACCCCGCGACCCCGACCCGCCCCCCGACCAGCGCCCGCCCACCCGCGCCCGCACGACCTCGGGCGGGCACCCCGCGAAGGAGCACCAGCCGTGACCCAGCAGGCCGACCCGAACCCGGTCACCGAATCCGCCCGCAGCACGGCGTACGCCCAGGCCGGGGTCGACATCGAGGCCGGGGACAAGGCCGTGGAGCTGATGAAGGTCTGGGTCGAGAAGGCCCGCCGGCCCGAGGTGCTCGGGGGCATCGGCGGCTTCGCCGGCCTGTTCGACGCCTCCGCCCTCAAGCGCTACGACCGGCCGCTGCTGGCCACCAGCGCCGACGGCGTGGGCACCAAGGTGGCGATCGCGCAGGCCATGGGCATCCACCACACCATCGGCTTCGACCTCGTCGGCATGCTCGTCGACGACCTCGTCGTCTGCGGCGCCGAGCCGCTGTTCCTGACCGACTACATCGCCACCGGCCGGGTGCAGCCCGAGCGCATCGCGGCCATCGTCCAAGGCATCGCGGAGGCCTGCCTGGAGGCCGGCTGCGCGCTCATCGGCGGTGAGACCGCCGAGCACCCCGGGCTGCTCGAGCCCCACGAGTACGACGTCGCCGGCTCCACCACCGGCGTCGTGGAGGCCGCGCACCTGCTGGGCCCCGGCCGGGTGCGTCCGGGCGACGCGGTCGTGGCGATGCGCTCCAGCGGCCTGCACAGCAACGGCTACTCCCTCGTGCGCCACGTCCTGCTGAGCAGCGCCGGCTGGCAGCTGGACCGTCACGTCGACGAGCTCGGCCGCACCCTGGGCGAGGAGCTCCTCGAGCCGACCCGGATCTACGCCAAGGCCTGCCTGGCCCTGGCCCGGGGGACCCGCACGCATGCGATGTCCCACATCACCGGCGGCGGCCTGGCCGCCAACCTCGCGCGGGTGCTGCCCGACGAGGTCGCGGTCGACATCGACCGCGGCACCTGGACGCCGGCCCCGGTCTTCGACCTGGTCCGCGAGGTGGGCGGCGTCGCCGTCGCCGACCTGGAGCAGACGCTCAACATGGGGGTGGGGATGGTCGCGCTGTGTGACGCCGACGACACCGAGCGCGTGGTCGCCACCCTGGCCGAGCACGACGTCGAGGCCTGGGTGTGCGGCCAGGTCAGGCGGGCCGAGGAGGGCGACGAGCCCGGCTCGGTGACCCTGCACGGGAGCCACCCGACCCGCTGATCCACCCGGAACCGGGCGTCGGCGTGCGTGAATCACCGGACGACAGGTAGCCTGGACCGCACGAGACCACTGACCAAGCAGACCGGTCGCTCGAAGCCTCGACTCCGGAGCTGATTTCAGCCCCGCGATCGGGGTTTCCTGACGCCGGCCGATGGAGCGAGGGGGCGACCCTATGGGGCGCGGCCGAGCCAAGGCGAAGCAGACGAAAGTCGCTCGCGACCTGAAGTACCGCACTCACGAGACGGACTTCGGCGCGCTGGCGCAAGAGCTGCACGGAGGACCCGAACCGGCGCCGAAGGCCGTCGAGGAGACGGTCGACGACGACGAGTGGTCGGACTACGCGGAGCGCTCCTCCCGCGACTGACCCAGTCGGCGCAGCGCCAGGTCGTCCGCCGCCGAGGCGGGAGTGATCCCGTCGCGCACCGACGTCTCCAGCACCTCGAGGGTGGTGTCGTAGATGCCGCGCACCCTCTTCTCGGCGCGCTCGAACGAGAACCCGTCGAGCTCGTCGGCGACCTGCACCAGGCCGCCGGCGTTGACGACGTAGTCCGGCGCGTAGAGCACGCCGCGCCGGGCCAGCACCTCGTCGAGGCCGGGACGGGCCAGCTGGTTGTTGGCCGCGCCGCAGACGATGCGCGCGGTGAGGGTGTCGGCGACGTGGGCGTCGACGGCGTCACCGAGCGCGCAGGGCGCGTAGACGTCGAGCTCGTCGGCCAGGAGGGCGGCGGTGTCGACCGCCACCTCGACCGAGCTGAAGGCGGCGGTGACGGCGCGGACCGCGCTCGGGTTCACGTCGGTGACCACGACGTGCGCGCCGTCCTCGACGAGGTGCCCCACCAGGTGGCGGCCGACCTTGCCGACCCCGGCGACGCCCACGCGCCGACCGGACAGGGACGACGTACCCCACGCGACCTGGGCTGCGGCCCGCATGCCCTGCAGGACCCCGAAGGCGGTCAGGACCGACGAGTCGCCGGCGCCGCCGCGCTCCACGCTGCGCCCGGTCACGTGGCGGGAGGTCTCGGCGATCACGTCCATGTCGGGGGAGCTGGTGCCGACGTCGCAGGCGGTCCAGTAGCGCCCGCCGAGGCCCTCGACGAAGCGGCCGTAGGCGCGCAGCAGCGCCGGGGTCTTGAGCGTGGCGGGGTCGCCGATGATGACCGCCTTGCCGCCGCCGAGGGAGAGGCCGGCCACGGCGGCCTTGTAGGTCATCCCACGGGAGAGGTGCAGCACGTCGGTGAGGGCGGCCTGCTCGTCGGCGTAGGCGAGGAACCGGGTGCCGCCGAGGGCGGGGCCCAGGGTGGTGGAGTGGATCGCGATGATGGCACGGAGCCCGGTGGCGGGGTCGGAGCAGAAGACGACCTGCTCGTGACCCTCGAGGTGATCGAACACGCGGTGCTGGTGCTGGTGCTGGTGCTGGGGGCGGGGGTGCTCGCCACGGCGGTGCCTTCCTCACGATGACCGCAGGGGTGGCGCGGTCACAGGGTGGAGTGGTCTGGACGCGGGGGTGTGCGTCACCTCACACTCTAGGCCGGTCCCGATCCCGACGGGGCGTAGGTCCGCTCAGCAGTGGGCGTTAGGTCCCTTGCCGGGGGCTTTAGGTCCTGACTTCCTGTTCGGCTGCTATTCACCCATTGTCTTAGATTTTCTATCTGTCCTAGTATTGCGGTACGCGCGACGAGTGGTGGCCACAGGTGGGAGCCCCTGCTGAGTCGAGCGCAAGCCGAGATAAGGAGGGCCGCCCGATGAACACACGAGCGCCCGAGTCAGAGGCCCTGTTGACACCTGCCGAGGTGGCTTCGATGTTCCGCGTTGACCCGAAGACGGTCACCCGCTGGGCGAAGGCCGGAAAGCTGAGCTCGATCCGCACCCTGGGTGGCCACCGCCGCTACCGGGAGTCGGAGGTGCGAGAGCTGCTCACCGGCATGCTCCCGCAGCAGCGTCAGGCCGACAACGACTGACGTTCGACCCAGCAGCACGCACGACCCAGCACCACTGAGCGCCGGACGAGGCGACGGGTTCCGACCTGTCGCCTCGTTGTCGTGTCCGTGGCCCCTCAGCGCAGTCGGCCGAGGTACGCCGACGCGCGGCGGGCGTCGGCCATCCGCGACTCCCACGAGAGCGCGACCGCGACGAGGACCGCGCCGGCCAGCGCCAGCAACGACCAGCGCGGCACGGCCGCGTCGACGTACGGCGCGCTCTCGCGGACCGCGACCACCGCCCCGACGACGGCCCCCAGCACGAGCGGGGCGCTCCAGCGCAACGTCGCTCCCCCCAGCACCAGCCCGAGGCAGGCCAGGCCGAGCAGCAGGACGCGCAGGTCGGTGTCATCGTCGGCCAGGATCCACAGCAGGGACGGCAGCAGGGCCAGGATGAGTCCCGGTCCCAGCGCGAGCCGTGTGGAGAGCTCGGGGCGACGGCGCATCTGCCACAGACCGACCGCGGTCAGCGCCAGCGCCGAGGGCAGCGTGTAGGGCTCCGGCTCGGAGACGCCGAGATCGGCCAGGCGCAACCAGGTCGCCGCCGCCAGCAGCAGGGCGCCGAGCGCCGCGACGGGTCGACGGTCGGCACGCAGCAGCGACAGGGCGACGGCCGCCACGCCCAGGACCGTCAGGTGGACCGCGGCCCAGCTCGCCGGGCGGTCCGCCGCGTCGGCGCCCAGCGCCAGCAGCGGCAGGGCCGCGACGGCGCAGGCTCCCTCGAGCGTGGCCCGAGGCAGGCCCTCGGAGTCGGGCAGGCTGCCGCGGCCGAGCGCGACCAGGCCGAGGACGCCGGTCGCCGCCAGGGCGGTGAGGTGCTCGGGCCGGTCGGTCAGGGCGCCGAGGGTCCAGACGAGACCGGCGAGGGCCGCCACGGCCCCGACCCCGGCGGCTGGCGCGACGAGGGTGTGCCGCGCCGCCCGGTGGGCGACCGCGAGGAGCGTCAGCGTCACCAGCAGGCAGGCCGCGGTGAGCGTCTCGTCGTACCAGGACAGGGGCTGGGCCACCGCCAGCAGGACGGCGACGACGAGGGGGACCAGCAGGCTGCCGGGTGGTGTCGCGCGTCGCGGCACCACGCGGGGCAAGGTGGTCGCGGCCAGCACCGCCGCGGCGAGCATCGCGAGCAGGACCGTCCAGACCGGGACCGGGTAGCCCAGCGCCGCCACCGGCACCGAGGCGAGGGTGAGCGCCCCCGCCGCTGTCGCCGTACGACGCAGCCCGGGTGCCCGGGGTGTGACGAGCCGCGCGCACGCCGAGGCCGCCAGGGTGAGCGTGAGGACCGCGGCCGGCAGCATCCAGGCCTCGGCGACCCACGCGAGCGGCGGCGCCGCGTCCACGCGGCCGCCGGTCGTGCCCGACCAGGCGTAGGCGGCCGTGCGCGTGTAGCCGTCGACGGCGCGCAGCACCCAGCCGAGCACGGCCAGCCCCAGCGTGGCGGCGCCGATGCCCAGCAGCCCGAGAGGGGCGGGCGCCCAGTCCCGGGCCACCCTCACGAGCTGCACGACGGCGGCGGAGGCCACCAGCACGACGCCCATCGCGAGGGCGAGCGTCGCCCGCACGTCGTCGTCCAGCGCCGGCAGCAGCAGCGGGGCAGCGAGCGCGACCGAGGCGCCCGCGGCGGCCGTGGTCCGCATGCTCTGCGGCACTCCGGGAGGTACGGCGACCAGGGTCGCCAGGGCTCCCGTCACGACGAGCCCGACGAACCCACCGTCGGCCCACACCGAGGCGGAGGTGAGCTCGCCATCCGCACTGGCCTCGCCGATGGCGGTCACCAGCAGCGCCAGCCATCCCACGGCCGTCACCGCCGCGACGCCGGCGGCGGCGCCTGCCACGCCCAGCGCGTGGGCGAGCGCGACGGCCCCTCCCAGGACCAGCAGGACGACCGCCAGCCGCAGCACGGGGTCGCCCCAGGTCAGCCCGGCCGACGAGACGAGCGCGACCAGGGCGCTCATGACGGCGACGACCTCGGCGCCCGTGAACGCCCCCGCCGGCGTGCGGCGCGACGCCCAGGAGGCGAGCACGCCCACCGCGACGAGGAGGAGGCTGCAGCCCAGCAGGAACGCGCTCTGCGACGGCGTGCCGAGCCAGCCGGCCGACTCCGCACCCGCGAGGTCCAGCACGAGCAGCCCGATGCTCACGAGCCCGAGGGCCTCCACCGCGCCCCGGAAGCCGCGGCGGGCCGACCACGCGGTCAGGGCCGCCATGGCGAGCGTGAAGCCGAGCAGGATCGCGGTGCGCCCGCCCACGCCGAGGGAGGACCACGTGACGACCAGGAACACGACGGCAGCGGCCAACAGGCAGATCGCGCCCAGGGCGAGCAGGATCTTGGGCACCGCGCTGGGGCGTGTCCCGCGCTCGGGTGCCGGGCCGCCCGGTACGGCGCCGCCCTGTGCCTGAGTGGCGTCCGGCGGGCGGACGGAGCCCGAGGACGCGCCGCTGCCGTCGCGGCGTTGCTGCATGCGTGCCAGCAAGCGGTCGGCCGTGGTCAGGGCGGTGAAGAGCTCCTGGGCCAGGTCGTCGGAGAGATCGAGGCCACAGGTCGGGCAGCTCCGGGTTCCGGAGGTCAGGGGGCCGGCGCACCCAGGGCAGACGTTCGGGTCGGCGTACTGCGGCATGTCCCTTAGCAAGCCACACTTTCCCCGCGCGGGGAAACGTGGCGGGCCGGTTCCGGCCCGACTGTCCCCAGGTTGTGACCGAACGTCCGACCCGCGTGACGCTTCGCGCGCACGTCCGTGACGCTTCGCGCGCACGTCCGCGCCCTTTCGCGCGAACGCGAAAGCCCCTTCGCGGGCGGGGGGAGGGGCGACACAGCCGCAGGTCCGAGGGACCTGCGGCTGTGTCGTTCCGGGCTGTGGCCAGGGGCGGGGTCGAACCGCCGACCTACCGATTTTCAGTCGGTCGCTCGTACCAACTGAGCTACCTGGCCGGGCCGTGGAGGATGCTACCCGACGGCCCGGGTCTGCTCCGAATCAGTTCGCTCTCAAACGGCGCGGACGCCCAGCAGGACGTAGCCGATCTGGAGCGAGGCGTCGAAGCGGGCTGCGGCCCACGACGCACGAACGCCCCGGACGCGGTGGCGTCCGGGGCGTTGCGATGGCGACCCCGACGGGACTCGAACCCGCGGCCTCCGCCGTGACAGGGCGGCGCGCTAACCAACTGCGCTACGGGGCCTCGTGGTGCGGCTCCACCGCGGCCTGAGGCCGTGTGTTGCCAGCGGAGGGAACTCTAACAGGACTCGGGCGCTGGTCCGAATCGGCCCGTCCCGCGCTGCGGTCCACCCGTGCGCACCGTACCCCCAACGGGATTCGAACCCGTGCTACCGCCGTGAAAGGGCGGGGTCCTGGGCCGCTAGACGATGGGGGCCCGCCGTCGGGGTGACCGGGGCGAGCCGGTCGTCGACGACCGGATCATGGTAGGGCATCCGGGCACGGCGACGGCGGGCGGTTCTCAGTCGTCAGGGGTCGTCAGGGGTCGTCAGGGCGACGTCGGGGGTCGTCGGCGGGCCGGCGGAGCCACCCGGCTCGAGGTTGACCGCGCCGGGGCCGTCCTCGGCGAGCTCGTCGTCGGGGTTGGACAGTCGGCACGTGCGCAGACTCAGGCATCCGCAGCCGATGCACGAGTCGAGCCGGTCGCGAAGCCGCTCGAGCCGGTCGATCTGCTCCTCGATCCGGCCCCGCCAGTGCCGCGAGAGCCGTTGCCAGTCGCGCTTGGTGGGCGTCCGCTCGGACGGCAGCGTGGCAAGCGCGTCGGCGATCTCGTCCAAGGACAGGCCGACGCGCTGAGCGGCCCGGATGAAGCCGAGCCGTCGCAGCGTCGAGCGGGGGTAGCGGCGCTGGTTGCCCGCCGAGCGCGTCGCCGCCACCAGGCCGCGGCTCTCGTAGTAGCGGATCGCGGAGGGCGCGGTGCCGGAACGCTCGGCCAGCCGACCGATGCTCCAGAGATCCCGCTCGCCGACGCTTGACATGAAGTTCACTTTAACTTGTTCCATGGGTTCATGACGACGACCACCTCCCCGCCCCTCCTGGGGTACGACGACCTGCCGGAGCTGATCTCCTCGATGACCGGCGACGAGAAGCACGACGCGGCTGCGACCTCCACGCTCGACGTGGTCTGGGTCCTCTACGACCAGGTGCTCCGCATCGACCCGCGCCACCCCGAGGACCCGACGCGCGACCGGTTCCTGCTGTCGAAGGGCCACGGCCCGATGGCCTACTACGCCACCCTGGCCGCGAAGGGATTCTTCCCGGTCGGGTGGCTCGAGGGCTGGGCCGGCGTCGACTCGCCCCTGGGTCACCACCCCGACCGTGTCCTCGTGCCCGGCGTCGAGATCGGGTCGGGCTCCCTGGGCCACGGTCTGCCGCTCGCCCTCGGTGTCGCCCTCGGCCTGCGGGTGCAGCAGAACCCGGCGCGGGTGGTGGTCCTCGTCGGCGACGCCGAGCTCGACGAGGGCAGCAACGCCGAGGCGCTCGCGGTGGCGGCCGCCCTGGCGGTGGACAGCCTCACCGTGGTGGTGGTCGACAACGGCTCGGCCAGCTACGGCTCACCCGGTCGGATCGCGCAGCGCTTCGCCACCGAGGGGTGGGCGGTCGCGACGGTGGACGGTCGCGACCACGCCGCCCTCGCACCCGCCCTGCGGGCTCGCTCGACCGGTCGTCCCTCCGTGGTGGTGGCGGAGGTGCGCTCGTGAGCGCGCCGTCGCCGCGGCTGCAGTTCGCCGCCACCGTCACCGACCTGCTCGACGAGCGTCCGGACCTGGCGCTGGTCTGGGCTGAGATCTCCGGGCAGTTCTTCCGCGACGCCGTCCGGCGCCACCCCGACCGGGTGGTGAACGTCGGGATCCGCGAGCAGCTGCTGGTCAACGTCGGCGCCGGCATGGCGCTCGCCGGTCTGCGACCCGTGGTCCACACCATCGCCTCCTTCCTCGTCGAGCGCGGCTTCGAGCAGGTCAAGCTCGGCTTCGCCCACCAGGGCGTCGGGGGCGTGCTCGTCGGGAGCGGTGGTTCCTTCGACGTCTCCTCCGGCGGGCGCACCCACCAGAGCCCCGGCGACGTCGCGCTCCTGGACACGGTCCCCGGGATGCACGTCCACGCGCCCGGCTCCGCGGCCGAGACCGACGACCTCCTCCGGCGCGCCGTCGCCGGCACCGGGTCGCACTACGTGCGTGTGGTCGAGCAGGTCAACGACGCCACCTTCCCCGCCGACGGCAGGCTCCACGTCGTACGCCGGGGTCGGGGCGCGACGGTCGTGGTGCTCGGTCCGGTGCTCGACGCGGTGCTCGCGGCCACCGCCGACCGCGACGTGAGCGTGCTCTACTCCTCCACCGTCCGGCCCTTCGACGCCACCACGCTGGCGGCGGTCGTCGGCGCCCAGGCCACGCCCGACGTCGTGCTGGTCGAGCCGTGGCTCGCCGGCACCTCGGCCCGGGTGGTGGTCGACGCCCTGCGCGACCACCCGCACCGGCTGCTGAGCCTCGGTGTGGGCCGCACCGAGCTGCGCCGCTACGGCACCCCGGCCGACCACGTCGCCGCCCACGGCCTGGACGCCACCGGACTGCGCCGGTCGCTCGACTCCTTCCTCATGGCCGGGAGTCGGGTCAGAATGACCGCGTGAGGGCGGGGTCCGGTGGGGTGGCGGTGGCGTGGCGCGAGCTCGTCGCGCTGAGCCTCGCGGTGGTCGTGCTGCTGAGCGTGGCCGCGGTCGGCTACGGCTACCACCGCGACGAGCTCTACTTCATCGTCATCGGCGCGGACCCCGCCTGGGGGTACGTCGATCAGCCCCCGCTGGTCCCCCTGCTGGCGCACGCCATGGCGTCGCTGACCGACTGGCTGTGGCTGTTCCGGCTCCCGGCGTCCTTGGCTGCCGGCGGCACCGTCCTGGTCACCGGGCTGCTGGCCCGTGAGCTCGGCGCCGGTCGAGGGGGCCAGGTCCTCGCCGCCACCTGCACCGCGGTCGGGGCCATCACGCTCGGGGCGGGCCACCTGATGGGCACCACGATCTTCGACATCCTGGTCTGGAGCCTGGTCACCTGGGCCGCGGTCGTCGGCACCGTCCGCGACGAGCGGCTCTGGCTGGTGGCCGGGGTTGCCGGCGGGGTCGGCCTGCAGGTCAAGAGCCTCATGGGGTTCCTGCTGGTCGCGCTCGCCGTCGGGGTGGTGCTCGCCGGGCCACGCCGGCTCCTCCGCTCGCCGTGGCTCTGGGGCGGCGCGACGGTCGCCGTGCTGCTCTGGTTGCCCAACGCCCTGTGGCAGCAGGCCAACGGCTGGCCGCAGCTCGAGCTGGCCCGGGTCATCAGCGACGGCTCGTCGGGCACCAGCGCGGACCGCTGGGTGTTCCTGCCCTTCCAGCTGGTGCTGGTCAGTCCGTTCCTGGCGCCGGTGTGGTTGTGGGGCCTGTGGCGGTTGCTGCGGGACCCGCGTCTCCGGCCGTGGCGCTTCCTCGGAGTCGCCTACCTCGTCCTGCTGCTCGCCTTCCTCGCCAGCGGGGCCAAGCCCTACTACCTCGCGGGGCTCTTCCCGGTGCTGCTGGCAGCCGGGGCCGAACCGGTCCTCGCGTGGGCCCGTGGCCGACGACGCGGACCCGCACTGGTGGGCGGGGCGCTGGCGGCCAGCCTCGTCGTCGCGAGCGTGCTCTTCCTGCCCGCGGTGCCCGAGCAGGCGCTGGCCGACACCCCGGTCGTCGAGGTCAACTACGACGCCGGCGAGACGGTCGCCTGGCCGCGCTTCGCCCGCGTCGTCGCCGGGGTCCGCGCGGAGGTCGTCGCGGGACGGGACAGAGAGGCGACCGCTGTCCTGGCCTCGAACTACGGCCAGCTCGGGGCGCTCGCGCGCTACACCCCGGACGTGCCGGTCTACAGCGGGCACAACGCGCTCTGGTCGGCGGGTCCACCTCCGGAGTCGGTGCGCTCCGTCGTGGCGGTCGGGTACGAGAAGGCGACGCTGCGCGCGTGGTTCGGCTCCGTTCGCCCGGTGGGACGCTTCGACAACGGGCTGGACCTCGACAACGACGAGCAGGGGGCGCGGTTCTTCGTGTGCACCCGCCGGCTGGGGACGTGGGCCGAGACCTGGCCGCAGGTCCGCCGCCTGGGGTGACCCGTCATGATGTCCGGATGGTCGAGGTCAGTCGTGAGCGGTTCGAGGAGCTGGTCTCCGACGCGCTCGACCTCGTCCCGCCCGAGCTCACCGCGCTGATCGACAACTGCGTCGTGATGGTCGAGGACGACGCCCCTGGCGAGGACGCCGAGCTGCTGGGCCTCTACGAGGGCGTCCCGTTGACCGAGCGTGACAGCTCCTACGTCATGGCCCTGCCGGACCGGATCAGCATCTACCGCAACCCGACGCTCGCGATGTGCGAGACCGAGGAGGAGGTGGTCGAGGAGGTCGGCATCACCGTCGTCCACGAGATCGCCCACCACTTCGGCATCGACGACGCGCGGCTGCACGACCTCGGCTACGCCTAGACCGCCGCTGGACCGCCGCTGGACCGCCGCTGGACCGCCGCTGGACCGCCGCTGGACCGCCGCTGGACTGCGCTAGAACGCAGCCCCGACGACGTACCCGACCGCGCAGGCGAGCAGCGCCGGCGGCAGCGTCAGCAGCACGGCGAGCGTGCCGAACCGGCGACCGCGGTCGTGGGTCTGGACCGCGAAGGCGGAGTACGTCGTCAGCCCTCCGCAGAACCCGGTCGCCAGGGGGGCCGACACCTCCTCGGGCAGCCCGGCGCCGGCGACCACGCCGATGACGAAGGACCCCACGACGTTGACGGTGATCGTGCCCCACGGCAGCCGGCGGTCGAGGTGGTGCCCGGCGAGGAAGCGCAGCACCGAGGCCAGCCCGGCCGCGAGGGCGACCGTCGCCACCGACAGCACGCTCACCGGTCGCCCTCCTCGACGTCGAAGTCCATGCGCTCGATCGGTGTGCTGAGCCGATCGGCCAGCGCGACCACGAGCAGACAGGTCAGCAGCGTGGCCAGGGAGTACGTCGCCGCCAGCGCGACCCGGTCGTCGGCCAGCAGCGCCCGGGTCTGCTCGGAGACCGCTGACAGGGTGGTGAAGCCGCCCAGCACGCCGGGGCCGAGCAGGGGCGGGAGCAGGTGCGAACGACGTACGACGGCGAGGGCGGGCAGCAGGGCCAGCAGGAACGACCCGACCACGTTGATGGCGAAGGTCGTCCACCCGAAGCTGTCCGTCGAGGTCGGCGCCCCGGTGTCGAGGGTGTAGCGCAGCGTCGCTCCGGTCGCCCCGCCGAGCGCCACGACGGCCAGCACCGCCGGCGTCGGTCGCGGCGTCGGGCGGGTGGTGAGCCGGGCGGTCGAGGGCACGCGGTCACCCTAGGCGCGGGTGTGAGCGGGGTGACAGCCTGTGGACGCTACCCGCGGGAAACATCGAGGTGCCAGCATGGTTGAGACAATGAGCGGGTACATCCACCCGACGTGTGTCGGGCGGCGTGCATCAGCGCCGCCGATGGTTTGGAAGAGGTGACAGGGCGTGGCGGAGAACAAGCGGCACCAGGTGGTCGTGATCGGCTCCGGGTTCGGAGGTCTGTTCGGCACCAAGGCGCTCAAGCGGGCCGACGTCGACGTGACGATGATCGCGAAGACCACCCACCACCTGTTCCAGCCGCTGCTCTACCAAGTGGCCACCGGCATCCTCTCGCAGGGCGAGATCGCCCCGCCCACGCGCGAGATCCTCGCCGACCAGGAGAACGCCCGCGTGCTGCTCGGCACGGTCACCGGCATCGACATGGAGAACCGCGTCATCACCTCGGAGGTGCTGGGCCGAGTCACCACGACGCCGTACGACTCGCTGGTCGTGGCCGCCGGAGCCGGGCAGTCCTACTTCGGCAACGACCACTTCGCCGAGCACGCGCCCGGCATGAAGAGCATCGACGACGCTCTCGAGCTGCGCGGCCGGATCTTCGGCGCCTTCGAGCTCGCCGAGCTGGCCGAGACCGAGGAGGAGATCGAGCGGCTGCTGACCTTCGTCGTCGTCGGCGCCGGTCCCACCGGGGTCGAGATGGCCGGGCAGATCGCCGAGCTCGCGCACCGCACCCTGCGCAAGGACTTCCGCAGCATCAACACCCGTGAGGCGAAGGTCATCCTGCTCGACGCCGCCGGCCAGGTGCTGCCGCCCTTCGGCGCCAAGCTGGGGGAGAAGACCCGCCAGTCGCTGGAGAAGCGCGGCGTCACCGTCCGTCTCGGCGAGATGGTCACCGACCTCGACGAGTACGGCATCGTCGTCAAGCGCAAGGACGGCTCCACCGAGCGCATCGAGGCCGTCACCAAGGTGTGGGCCGCGGGCGTGCAGGCGTCGTCGCTGGCCAAGACCCTCGCCGAGCAGAGCGGCGCCCCGCTCGACCGCGCCGGCCGCATCGGCGTCAACCCCGACCTGACGCTGCCCGGACACCCCGAGGTGTTCGTGGTCGGCGACATGATCGCCCTCGACAACCTGCCCGGTGTCGCCCAGGTCGCGATCCAGGGCGCGAAGTACGCCGCCAAGGAGATCAAGGGCCGCGTCGACGGCAGCCCGCCGCAGAAGCCGTTCAAGTACTTCGACAAGGGCTCGATGGCCACCATCTCCCGCTTCAGCGCGGTGGCGCTGGTCGGCAAGATCCGCATCACCGGCTTCATCGCCTGGCTGATGTGGCTCGCGGTGCACCTGGTCTACCTGACCGGCTTCAAGAACCGGCTCTCGGCGCTGGGGCACTGGTTCGTCAGCTTCCTGGGCAGCGGCCGCTCCGAGCGCGTGGCCACCGAGCAGCAGATCTTCGGACGACTCGCCCTTGACCGCCTCGACCACGGTGCCGCGGACCTGGTCTCCACCCCTGGGATGTACGACGCCACGCGGGCGTTGATCGAGGAGACCCGACGCGCCGAGCTCGTCGAGCGTGCCCTCGAGGAGGCGCGCCTGACCGACGCCGGCGAGCGCGGCCTCAAGGTCGACGCCACCTGACGTTGCCGGCGATCAGGCCGGGGCGGTCCCCGGGCCGGAAGACCGCGATCGGCTTGCGCAGCCCGGACTGGAACACGTTCTGCCGCCGGATTCGGGGGACCTGGCCCGGGGGTGGCAGGCTGGTGCCATGTCCGTGCTGCCGAAGACCGGGCCCCTGGCGGCACGGCGTGCCGGGGTGCTCCTCCACCTCACCTCCCTGCCCTCGACGTACGGCCCCGGCGACGTGGGCCCGGCGGCGTACGCGTTCGTGGACTTCCTCGCCTCGGCCGGCTGCAGCGTGTGGCAGGTGCTGCCGCTGGTGCCCACCCACGGTGGCGAGCCGTCGCCGTACAACGCGATCTCGGCGATGGCCGGCAACCCCGAGCTGATCAGCATCGAGGTGCTGCGCGACCAGGGGCTGCTCGGCGACGACGAGCTCGCGGAGGTGTCCGCCGGCACCCTGACCCGCGCCGAGGCGAGGCAGCGCGCGGCCGATGCCTGGGAGCGCGGCGCCGACGCCGACCCCGAGCGGCTCGACGACTTCGACCTCTGGGCCCGCGAGCACCAGGACTGGCTGGGGGAGTACGTCGAGTTCGTCGCGCTCAGCGAGGCCCTCGGCAGCACGGAGTGGCTGACCTGGGAGCCGGGCCTGCGTGACCGCGACCCCGAGGCCGTCCACGCGCTGCTGGCGACGCGGGCCGAGCGGGTCCGCTCGCTGCGCTGGGAGCAGTACGTCTTCGACGTGCAGTGGACCGCCCTGCGGGAGTACGCCGAGGACCGCGGCGTCCTGGTCTTCGGCGACCTGCCGATCTTCGTCTCCTTCGACAGCGCCGACGTGTGGGCGAGCCGCGACCTCTTCGAGCTCGACGCGGCCGGTCGGCCGCTGACCGTGACCGGCTGTCCGCCGGACTACTTCGCCGCCGACGGCCAGCGCTGGAACAACCCCCACTACGACTGGGATCACATGGCCGCCGACGGATTCACCTGGTGGCGGCGCCGTCTGGCCCGCCAGCGGGAGCTCTTCGACCTCGTGCGCATCGACCACTTCCGCGGGTTCGAGGCGGCCTGGCACATCCCTGCCGACGCCCCGACCGCCGCCACCGGCCGCTGGGAGAAGAGCCCCGGCCGGGGCGTGCTGTCGGCCCTGGTCACGGTCAGCGGCGAGGGGACGCTGGTGGCCGAGGACCTCGGACTGATCACCGACGAGGTCGACGCGCTGCGCGAGGAGTTCGGCCTGCCCGGCATGAAGGTGCTCCAGTTCGCCTTCGACGGCGACGACGACAACCCCTACCTGCCGGAGCGCCACGGCGAGCTCAGCGTGGTCTACACCGGCACTCACGACAACGACACCACGCTGGGCTGGTGGCGCACGCTCGACGACGCCAGCCGGCGTCGTGCGCTGGCCCACCTCTCGCACCCCGAGGAGCCGATGCCCTGGGCCCTGGTTCACGAGGCGTTCCGCTCCACCGCGCGGCTGGCGGTGGTTCCCGCCCAGGACCTGCTGGGTCTGGACTCCCAGGCGCGGATGAACACCCCCGGCACGGCGGCGGGCAACTGGACCTGGCAGGCGCCGTCGGATGCCTTCCCCGCCGGGGGCGCCCTGGCGGCCCGGCTGCGCACACTGACCGACAACACCGCACGCACCATCACGACCAGCTGACGATATGACGCGTTGAACTGATGTCTTTCGGGGCTCGTCCCCCTACGGTTTGTGCATGGACCACGAGGAGGGCGCCGGGCAACCGGCTCCGTCCGTCCCGTTGCTCCCCGAGACAGCCCCCGGCCCCTCCGGGGCTCCTGCCACACCCGGCACTCCCGTCCCGGACGGCGGGCCGGCTGCCGCCCCGACCAGCCAGGAAGTGCTGGAGAGCCTGGTCGAGGCCCACGTCGCCATGGACGCGCACGGCGTCGTGGTCGGCTGGAACCACGAGGCGCAGCTCCTCCTCGGCTGGACGCAGGAGGAGGCGCTGGGCCGGGAGGCCGCCGAGCTGTTCATCCCCGAGGAGTTCCGCGAGCGCCACCGCGGCGGACTGGAGCGGGTGCGCGTCACCGGCCGCTCGATGATGGCCGGCAAGCGTCTCGAGCTCGCCGCCGTCGACCGGACCGGACGCCGCTTCCCCGTCGAGCTGACGATCCGACTGGACCCGTCGCTGCGACCGGGTGACCCGGGGGCGGTCTTCCACGGACTGCTGCACGACATCACCGAACGGCACCACGCCCAGCACGAGCTGCGTCACCGGGAGACGTTCCTGCAGTCCCTCATCGACAGCCTCGACGTCGGCGTCCTGGCCTGCGACGAGACCGGCCAGCTGGTGCTGGTCAACCAGGCGCTGAGGACGGCCCACGCACGCGCCGAGAACCCGCTCCCGCTGACGGGGCCGGTCGACCCGGAGACGCTGGGTGAGCAGCTGGGGCTCCACCGCCCCGACGGCCACCTGCTGAGCACCGACGAGCTGCCGCTGATGCGCGCCCTGCGGGGCGAGACCGTCGAGGGCGAGCAGCTCCTGCTGTGGCCGCCGGACCGGCCCGCCCTCCGGTTCCGTGTCACCGGCCGCCGTGTGCACGGGATCGACGGCGAGCTCCTCGGGGCCGTGGTGGAGATGCACGACGTCACCGCCGCTCACGACGCCGCGCTCATGCGCGCCGGCGCCGCGGCCTTCGCGATGGAGACCGCGGGCACCGAGATCGACGACGACTCCCTCCAGCGGGGCCTGAGCGTGCTCGGCGGGGAGCTGGGGTGGAGCCGGGTCGGCTACTGGGTCACCGGCGACGCGGGTCACCTCGACCTGATGACCAGCTGGCAGCCCGGTCAGAGCGACCCGGGCTGGAACCCCGGCCTCGCGCTCGAGGCGCTGGAGGGCAGCGTGCGCTGGACCCAGGCTCCTTACCCGGGCGAGGATCCGGGGACCGGCGGTGCGCGGCGGGTCACCTTCCCCGTCACCAGCGGCGGCCGCACGATCGGGGTGCTGGAGTTCGCCGACGCGGGGTACGGCGAGCCGGAGCCCGAGCTGGTCAGCCTGCTGCTCACGGTCTCGGCGCAGATCGCCCGCCACGAGGAGCGCCGGCGGGCCGAGGAGCTGGCCGAGACCCTCGCCGAGGAGCGGGCCACCTTCGACCGGGTGCTGCGGCAGGTCGACGACCACGTGTGGAGCATCGAGCTGTTCGAGGACGGGTCGGTGCGCTCCAACTACGCCAGCCCCAACGTCTACAGCGTTTTCGGGGAGAACGTGCCCGAGGGGGCCGACCCGGGCGCCCACATCATGGACCGCATCCACCCCGACGACGTGCCCCGCTTCCTGGAGTACCTCCGCCGCGGCCAGGAGGGACAGGTCGCCGACGTCGAGGTCCGCATCGTCGGGTTCGACGACGTGGTGCGCTGGATCTGGGTCCGCGGGGTGCCGCGCCGCGAGGGCGAGCGACGTTTCGTCGACGGCATCTCCAGCGACGTCACCGAGCGCCGCGAGCTCCAGGTCGAGCGGGAGCGGCTGCTGCAGCAGGCTCAGCAGCAGACCGAGCGCCAGCTGGCCCAGCTGCACGAGCTCGACCGGATGAAGGACGAGTTCCTGGCCACGATGAGCCACGAGCTGCGCAACCCCGTCTCGGTGATCCAGGGGTACGCCGACCTCGTGCTCGAGGCTCCCGACGTGCCGCCGACGGTGCGCTCGATGACGGAGGTCATCCGGCGGCGCACCCAGCAGCTGCACCAGCTCGTCGAGGAGCTCTTCGCCGACGCACGGCTCGAGGCCGGGCTGATCGAGCTGCAGCGTGAGCCCGTCGACCTCGACCGCTTGGTGGCCGAGCTGAGCCGGACCTACGCCCGAGCCGCCGAGCAGACCGGCCTCGCCCTGACGTTCCGGCCCGGCTGCGGCGTCCCGGTCCCGGCCGACGAGGCCAGGCTGCGGCAGGTGTTCGACAACGTGGTGGGCAACGCGTTGAAGTACACCCCCTCGGGCGGTCGCATCGACATCACCACCTCCGTCGACGCCGACGAGGTCGTCATCCGCGTGGCCGACACCGGCATCGGGGTACCGGCAGCGGAGCGTCCGCGGCTGTTCGAGAAGCTCTTCCGCTCGACCTCGGCGCGCGACCACGGCATCGAGGGCACCGGGCTCGGGCTGTCGGTGACCAAGAGCCTGGTGGAGGCGCATGGCGGCACCGTCTCCGCGGCCGGCAACCCCGGCGGCGGCACCGTGTTCACCGTCCGGCTGCCGTGGCGCGAGTCCGACGAGCAATAGTCCGGCCCGCGCCTGAATCGTTGACGTTTCACGCGTTCGGGGGTTCGAGGCGTCGCGCGACCGGGTAGGTGAGGGGTGTTCCCCCACCATCTCGGAAAGGACACCTCGTGTCTGAAAGCAAGAAGATCGCCTTCCTCGTCGCCCCCGAGGGCATCGAGCGCGTCGAGCTCACCGACCCCTGGAAGGCCGTGAAGGACGCCGGCCACGAGCCGGTCCTCCTCTCCACCGCCAGCGGCGAGGTGCAGACCTTCGACCATCTCGACAAGTCCGAGACCTTCCCGGTCGACGTCGAGGTCTCCGGCGCCAAGGCCGACGAGTACGACGCCCTCGTGCTGCCCGGCGGCGTGGCCAACCCCGACGCCCTCCGCACGGACGGCGACGCCGTGTCCTTCATCAAGGACTTCGTGTCCTCCGGCAAGCCGGTCGCCGCGATCTGCCACGCGCCGTGGACCCTCATCGAGGCCGATGTGCTCCAGGGCCGGACCGTCACCTCGTGGCCGAGCCTGCAGACCGACCTGCGCAACGCCGGCGCCACCTGGGTCGACGAGAGGAACGTCGTGGACGGCAACCTCATCACCAGCCGCAACCCCGACGACCTCCCGGCCTTCAACAGCGCCCTGCTCGAGGCCATCCAGCACGGCGTCGACTCCGCCGGCTCTGCTCAGGAGTAGTCGGTAGCCCGCAATTTCACCGGGGACCCGGTGAAATTGGCACTTCCCGCACGTTGCAACGTGCGGGAAGTGCAGGTTTTGGGCGGGAAGTACGACGACCAGCAGGCCCGCCCGGACGTGAGGCTTCCTCGGTGGCCAGGTGACGGCCGGGAATCATCGGTCACACCGACCGGTTGAGGACGCCATGAGCGCTGTCAACGCCGCCACCCCGTCGGTCGACGTACGTCGTGCCGCGGACCGCTACGCCACCCGGGTCGACTGGCTCGACTCGAAGCACTCGTTCTCGTTCGGGCCGCACTTCGACCCGGCCAACACCCACCACGGCGTGCTGCTGGTCAACAACGACGACGTCGTCGACGCCGGCTCCGGCTTCGACACCCACCCGCACCGCGACATGGAGATCGTGACGTGGGTGATGGAGGGGTCGCTGGTCCACCAGGACTCGACCGGCCACAACGGCGTCATCTACCCGGGTCTCGCGCAACGGATGAGCGCCGGCCGCGGCATCATGCACTCGGAGAAGAACGACTCCTGGCGTCTGGCCGGCGAGGTCCACCGCGACCCGGTGCACTTCGTGCAGATGTGGGTGGTGCCCGACGAGTCCGGCATCACGCCGGGCTACGAGCAGCTCGAGATCGCCGACGAGCGACTGGCGAGCGGACTGGTCCCGGTGGCGTCCGGGATGGAGCAGCACGTCGGCGAGACCGCGATCCGGATCCGAAACAAGTACGCCGCGCTGCTGGCTGCTCGGCTGCAGCCCGGCCAGAGTGTCGAGCTGCCCGACGCGCCGTTCCTGCACCTGTTCGTGCCGCGGGGGTCCGTGACGCTCGAGGGTGCCGGCCCGCTCGAGACCGGCGACGCCGTACGTCTCACCGCCACCGGCGGCCAGCGCGTCACCGCCACCGAGCCCGCCGAGATCCTGGTCTGGGAGATGCACGCCACCGTCGCCGCCTGAGCGGCCGCACCAGGGCTTCCGCGACCGGCGGCACCCCACGCGCGTACGGCGACGAGGGGACCCGGGGACCCGTCAGGAGAGGGTGACCGGGCCGCCGCGCTCGTCGAGCAGGTCGTTGAGGACCGTCAGCTCGGACTGCTGGGCGACCGAGATCGACTCCGCCAGCAGCCGCACCTGCCCGGTCGAGGCGTTCTCGACGGCGTAGTCGGCCATCTCCACCCCCGCCTCGTGGTGGGGGATCATCAGCTGCAGGAAGATCCGCTCCGCGTCCTCGCCCTCGGCGGCCTCGAGGGCCTGGAGCTCGGCGTTGCTGGCCATCCCCGGCATCCCGCCGGCCATGTCTCCCATGTCACCCATGTCACCCAAATCACGGTCGCCCCTGTCCATCCCGCCCATGGACGCGTCGCTCATCCACGCCATCCGGTCCCCGCTGGACGACTGCGGGAGTCCCCAGTCCTCCAGCCAGGCGTACATCTGGCCCACCTGCTGCTGCTGGGTCAGCAGGATGTCGAGCGCGAGCTGGTCGACGTCGGCGTCGTCGGTGCGCTCACGCACCAGGAACGACATCTGCACGGCCTGCGAGTGGTGGGCCCGCATGTCGCGCGAGAACCCGGCGTCCACCGAGTCGGCCGTCGGCGTGCTCGGCCGCGCGAGCACGGAGCCGAGCACCATCGCGCCGGCCACCAGGGCCGCCACGAGCACGATGACGCCGGCGATGACCAACGGCCGCCACGAGGAGCCACCGGCCCCGGTCGCAGGGGAGCCGTCCCCCGAGCCGGCCGCGCCGGAAGCAGCGCCGGACGTGCCCGGGGTCGACGTACGCGAGCTCACAGCGGGCTGCCCACACCGCCCTGGCAGGAGGCGCCGGGCTCGGGAGTCTGCTCCCCCTGCTGGTACTCCTCGATGAAGGCGTCCACAGCCGGGTCGGTCACGCTCTCGACGCCGATCTGGTAGCCCCAGGCGCTCAGCGTGACGGGGGCGTCCATGTCCTCGACGGGGCTGGCCAGCACGTAGTCGTTCTGCGAGACGATGTCCTCCACCTCGGAGACCTCGTCGTCGGCCAGGTCGGGCGAGTAGCCGATCCAGACCGCGCCGTGCTCGAGGGAGTGCGTCGCGTTCTCCGGGCCCACCTCGGAGTCGTAGAAGCCGCAGTTCTGCCACGCCGGGTTGTGGTCGCCGCCCACCGACGGGGTCTGCGGATACTCCACCGCGGTCTCGACGTGGTCACGCTCGAGGTCCTCGAACGTCTCCACGTCGCCCAGGGCGGCCTGACCGGCTGCCTCCGCGGCCTCGTTCTCCTTGTTCTGGTCGATGACGGCGAAGGCCGCGGCGCCGATGATCGCGACACCCACGAGCGCGGTGCCCCCGATGATCAGGCCGCTGCGTCGCCGCTCGGCGCGACGGGCCTGCGCCTGCATCTCCGCAGCGCGCTGGCTGCGCTCGGACTGCAACGACTTCTTGCTCTTCTTGGTGGCCATGAGGTCCCTTCGGGCTCGGAGGGCAGCGGGAACGGTCAGGTGGAACGGTCGGGTGGGGCCGCGCGTCGGAGCACGCGTGCTCCCAGGGTGACACCAGGACCTGAGGAGAACCTGGACGTGACAGCCTTCGGACGTGACAGCTGCCCCGTCCTCGGATCTCGCGACCGCTCCCGAGCGCCCCCTGCACGCCCTGGGGGCGCGCTACCGAACCTATCGCGGACGCTTCGTCGCCGCGGTCATCGCCTCGACGGTGAACAAGGTCGCCGACGTCACCCCCGAGCTGCTCATCGGAGCGGCGGTCGACGTCGTGGTGCGCGGGGACGCCTCGTTCGTCGCCGACCTGCTCGGCATCGACTCCCGCTACACGCAGCTCGCGGTGCTGGCCGCGATCAACGTCGTCATCTGGGTGGTCGAGTCGATCTCGGAGTACGTCGCTGCCGTGCTGTGGCGCGGGCTGGCGCAGGGCATCGAGCACGACCTGAGGGTCGAGGCCTACGACCACGTCCAGCACCTCGACCTGTCCTGGCACGAGGCCCGGCCCTCCGGCACGACGCTGGCCACCCTCAACGACGACGTGAACCAGCTCGAGCGGTTCCTCGACGTCGGGGCGCCGACGATCCTGCAGACCGCGCTCAACATCGTCCTGGTCGGCATCGTCTTCGCCGCGTCCTCGTGGACCCTGCTGGTGCTGGCGTTCCTGCCCATCCCGCTGATCGTCATCGGCTCGCTGGTGTTCCAGCGACGGCTCGAGCCTCTCTACGACCGGGTCCGTGCGAGCGTGGGCGACCTGTCCAGCGCCCTGTCGGCCAACCTGGCCGGGCTCACCACCATCAAGGCCTTCACCGCCGAGGACCGGGAGCGGGACCGGATCGCCGCGGCCTCCCTGGCCTACCGCCGCGCCAACACCGACGCCATCCGCTCCTCGGCCGCGTTCGTCCCGCTGGTGCGCATGGCGATCCTGGCCGGCTTCACCTGCACCCTGCTGCTCGGCGGCTGGATGACCCTCGACGGCGACCTCGAGGTCGGGCTCTACTCGGTGCTGGTCTTCATGACGCAACGACTGCTGTGGCCGTTGACCGAGGTGGCGGAGGTGCTCGACCTCTACCAGCGTGGTCGCGCCTCGGCGGCCCGCATCCTCGCCCTGCTGGCGGTCCCGGTCACCGTGCCCGCCGGTGAGCGGTCGCTGGAGCGTCCGGTGCGCGGCCGGCTGGAGCTGCGCGGCGTACGCGCGGGGTATGCGGACGGGCCCGACGTGCTGCACGAGGTCGACCTCGTGGTTCCCGCTGGGGAGACCCACGCCATCGTGGGCGCCACCGGGTCCGGCAAGTCCACCTTGCTGCGACTGGTGCTGCGCTTCGACGACCCGCGCGCCGGACACGTGCTGCTCGACGGTCAGGACGTCCGCGACCTCGACTGGGACTCCCTGCGGGGCTCGATGGGCTACGTCGCCCAGGACGTCTTCATGTTCGCCGGCAGCATCGCCGACAACATCGCCTACGGGCGCGCGGACGCGACCCGGCAGGAAATCCGCGCCGCTGCCGCGGCCGCGGCCGCCTGGGACTTCATCGAGGCGCTGCCCGACGGGCTCGACTCGTTCGTGGGGGAGCGCGGAGTGACGCTGTCGGGCGGTCAGCGCCAGCGGCTCGCCCTGGCCCGCGCGTTGTTGCGCCGACCGGCCGTGCTGGTGCTCGACGAGGCCACCAGTGCCGTCGACAACGAGACCGAGGCGGCCATCCAGCGCTCGCTGCGGGTCGCGACCGCCGACTGCACCGCCCTGGTCGTGGCCCACCGGCTCTCCACCGTGCGGCACGCCCACCGCATCTGGGTGCTCGACGCCGGGCGCGTGGTCGAGAGCGGCACCCACGAGGACCTGGTCGCCCACCAGGGTCTCTACGCCGCGCTGTGGAACGTGCAGACCGGCGAGCACGTCGCCTGAGGCCGGGAAGGGCACAGATCAGTGGCGGACGCACCTCAGTGGCGGACGCACCTAGTCGCGCAGACGGTGCGTCTGCCACTCGTCTGTGTGCCTCTAGTCTCTCGGGGTGCCCTCACCCTCCGCTGCTGCCCGTGACGAGACCCCTCACGACATCGTGGAGCTCGACGTCGCTGCCCTGCTGTTCGACAACGACGGCGTGCTGGTCGACTCCGTCGACGCCGGCAACGACGCCTGGAACCGCTGGGCCGAGGAGTTCGGCCAGGACCCGGCGCACGTCCTGCGCGTCATCCACGGCCGCCGCGCCGCCGACACCGTCGCCGACCTCATCACCGACGAGCGCCGTGCCGCGGCGACCGCCCGCATCGACGAGCTCGAGCTCGAGACCGCCCACCGGGCGCGGGCGCTGCCGGGCTCGCTCGAGCTGCTGACCGCGCTGGCCGCCTCCGGCAGCGTGCGGTGGGCGGTGGCCACCTCGGGCGGGCGGCCCCTCGCTCGGGCGCGGATCGAGGCGGCCGGGCTGCCGCTGCCCGAGGTGCTCGTCACCGCCGAGGACGTCGCGGCCGGCAAGCCCGCGCCGGACCCCTATGTCACGGCGGCCCAGCGCCTCGGCGTCGACCCGGCGGACTGCATCGTCTTCGAAGACACCGAGGCCGGGATCGAGGCCGGCACCGCCGCCGGATCGATCGTCGTCGGAGTCAACCTGATGGCCGGTCCGGGACAGGCGGCCCACACCGTCACCGACCTCGCGTCGGTCTCCTGCCGCCCGTCGGCGGGCCGCGTCGCCGTACGCCTCGCCGTCTTGTGAACGAGGTGCGTCGCAGCGGTCCGCGGGCGGGCCGTGTTCCGGGTGGGTAACAAGTGGTCCTCGGACCCTTCCGCTGCTCCACCGGCTCGTGCGAGGGTCCCCCCACGTCGTTACGTCGTCCCGCATGAAGGAGCTCCCCATGTTGCGTCCCCTGGGCCTCGCCCTCGGATCCCTGCTCGTCACCTCGGCCCTGCTCGCCGGCTGTGGGGACGCCGACACCGAGAGCTCCGGGTCCAGCGGCGAGAGCGAGGGCGGCTCGGGCGGGGACGCCGTCTGCGACACCACCGAGGCCACGGGTGACCTGCTCGCCGAGATCTGCAACGAGGGCGTGCTGACGGTCTCGACCGACCCGGCCTACCCGCCGCAGTCGAAGTACGTGCCGCAGGAGGACTCCTACAAGGGCTTCGACATCGACGTGGCCACCGAGATCGCGAATCGTCTCGGCGTCGACATCGCATGGGAGACACCGTCCTGGGACGTCATCACCGCCGGCAGCTGGAACGGCCGTTGGGACATGAGCGTCGGATCGATGACCCCCACCAACGACCGACAGCAGGTGCTCTACTTCACCGAGCCCTACTACTTCACCCCCGCCGTGGCGCTGGTCAACGAGGAGAACACCACCGACACCGACCCCACCGCGCTCGACGGGTCGTCGTGGGGCGTGTGCAGCGGCTGCACCTACGAGCAGTTCCTCGACCAGACGCTGGAGATCAAGGGCTTCACCTTCGACTTCAGCATCGAGGACGCCCAGATCAAGGGCTACGACACCGACACCACCGCGCTGCAGGACCTCGCGCTCGGGGACGGCACGCGCCTCGATGCGGCGATGACGTCGCTGACCACCGCGCAGGGCTACGTCGACGAGGGCAACCCGGTCAAGATCATCGGCGACCCGCTGTTCTACGAGCCGCTGAGCGTGGCCATCGACAAGAGCTCCGAGCTCGACTCGGCCAGCCTCACCGAGGCCGCCGACCAGGTCGTCGCCGAGATGCACGAGGACGGCACGCTGAGCGAGCTGTCGGAGAAGTGGTACGACGGCACGGACCTGTCCGTCCAGCAGCAGTGACCGATCCCGGGCGGGACCGTCACACCGGAGGCGAGGGGGACGCCGAGCCGGAGCGGGTCGACGTACGCGAGCGCGCGTCGTTGGCGCTGGCCCGCATCCCGTTCCGTCTCAAGGTGGCCGCCGTCTGGGCGGTGATCTTCGCCTTCCTCGGCACCTTCTTCGTCCTCGCCGCCTACGACACGGACTGGATGAAGGAGAACTTCACCTTCATCGTCACCGGCCTGCGCTACACGCTGATCATGGCGCTGGGCGGCATCGTGCTGGCGGTCGTGCTGGCCACGCTCGGCGCGCTGGCGCGGCTCTCGCGCAACTCCGTCGCGTACGGCGTCGCGGGCTTCTACGTCTCGTTCTTCCGCGGCACCCCGCTCATCGTGCAGATGTTCCTCATCTACCTGGCGCTGCCGCAGGTGGGGTCGAACCTGGTCGACCGCTACCCGTGGCTGGGCACGAACCTCGAGCAGAGCCTGATCCTCGACGGGGTCGTGGCCGGCACGCTGGCGCTGGGTCTGAACTACGGCGCCTACATGACCGAGATCTTCCGGGCCGGGATCCAGTCGGTCAGCCTGGGTCAGGGTGAGGCCGCCGACGCGCTGGGCATGACCTACGCGACGAAGATGCGTCGCGTGGTGCTGCCACAGGCGATGCGGGTGATCATCCCGCCGACCGGCAACGAGTTCATCGCGATGATGAAGGACACCGCCCTGATCTCGTTCCTGGGCGGGGCGGTGGCGACCGCGGAGATGTTCCGACGCAGCCAGCTCGTCGGCAAGGCCGACTTCAAGAACCTCGAGGCCTACGTGCTCGTGGCCGCGATGTACTGGGCGCTCACGGTGGTCTTCTCGTTCTTCCAGCAGCGGCTGGAGAACCGGATGGAGACGGGGTACGTGCGCGACGCGGCGAAGGCGAGCACGGCGGCCCGCAGCTTCGGTCGGCCGCGCGGAGGACAGTCGTGAGCGGGCTCGACCCCACCGACGTGGTGGTCCGCGTGCGCGGGCTCAAGAAGACCTACGGGCGTCACGAGGTGCTCAAGAACGTCGACCTCGACCTGCACAGCGGCGAGGTGATCGTGATCTTCGGACGCTCGGGGTCGGGCAAGTCGACGCTGCTGCGCTGCGTGAATTTCTTGGAGGACCCGACCGGCGGCACGATCGAGATCGGCGGCCAGCGTCTCGGTGGCGGACACCGGACCCGACGCAAGCGCGAGCGGATCCGTCGGCTGCGGCTCGACGTCGGGATGGTCTTCCAGCAGTTCAACCTCTTCCCCCACATGACGACGTTGGAGAACGTGATGTCCGGCCCGGTCTCGGCCGCCCGTCACGGCGGCGAGAAGGACGCGGCCGTGATCCGGCAGCGTTCCTTGGATCTGCTCGACGAGGTCGGCCTGGCCGACAAGGCCGACCAGCACCCGATCCGGCTGTCCGGCGGCCAGCAGCAGCGGGTCGCGATCGCCCGGGCGCTGGCGATGCAACCCAAGGTCATGCTCTTCGACGAGCCCACCTCGGCGCTCGACCCGGAGCTGACCGGGGAGGTGCTGGGCGTCATGAAGCGGCTGGCGACCGAGCACCGGATGCCGATGCTCGTGGTCACCCACGAGATGGGTTTCGCCCGTGAGGTCGCCGACAGGATGGCGTTCTTCCACGAGGGCGTGCTGCTCGAGACCGGGACGCCCGAGGAGATGTTCACCGGGACGCGGGAACCGGAGACCCGCGCCTTCCTCGACGCCATCCTCTAGGGGTGGGACGGTTCGGGTGCGGGTTGGATGGCGGCGGCGTGGGCATGCTGACCTGATGTCAGACACTCAGGAACAGTCAGGTCTCGTCGACGTCGTCGTGGAGATCCCCCGCGGCAGCCGCAACAAGTACGAGGAGGACGACGACGGCGTCATCTGGTTCGACCGTCGTCTCGGAGGGCCGGTCGGGTTCCCGGGCGACTACGGCTACGTCGTGGGACTGGAGGGCGAGGACGGCGACGCTCTCGACGCCCTGGTGCTGCTGGACGAGGCGACCTTCCCGGGCGTGCACATCCGGTGCCGGGTCATCGGGGCCTACCTCCTGCAGGTCGGCGACGAAGACGAGACCAAGCTGATCTGCGTCCCGGACAAGGACCACCACCAGGACCACCTGCGCGACCTGACGGACCTGCCCGACAACGCGCGCGAGGAGCTGGGCGCGTTCTTCGAGTCCTACCGGATGCTCGAGTCCAAGACCGTCTCGGTCACCGAGCAGCTCGACCGGGCCCAGACCCTGTCGCGCATGCAGCCCACGGACGACTGACCCCCCGCGCGCGGATGTGCGGTCGTCAGAGGGAGAGGGCGGCCTCGCCGGCGAGCACGCGAGCCACGGGGCCGTCGACCTGACGGCCCAGCAGCGTGGCCGTGACGAAGTCGGTCGCCGCGCGGGTGAACGTGCCGCCCTGCGAGAGCATGGCGTGCTTGCCGCCCTCGACCCGCACGAAGCCGAGCAGGTCGGCCGAGCGTGACAGACCGCGCGCCAGGTTCTCGGCACGGTCCAGCGAGGCGACGCGGTCGTGGGTGCCGTGCACCATGAGCACCTGCCGCCCGGTGAGGTCGACGTGGTCGTCGGGCGTGACCCACGGGTTCAGCGCCACCACGCTGCGCACGCGGGCCGCGTCGCCGGCCAGCAGTGCTGCTCGCCCCCCCAACGAGTGACCCACCAGCGACGTGGGCAGGTCGCCGTACCGCTGTGCGATCTCGCCCAGCGCCCACCGCGCGTCGTCGACCGGGGTGTGTCCGGTGTCCCAGCCGCGTGTCGAGTTCAGCAGCCGGAAGACGGCGAGGTCGCCGCGTCCGGCCCGCGCGATGCGTTGCGCGATGGGCACCATCCGCAGCACCGAGAGCTGGGTGGGACTCACCGCCATCTGCCCGCGCCGGGCGCCGCCGCCGTGCAGTACGACGACCGCGCCCGTGGGGTTGGCCGGGCTACGGGTCGCGACGAGCTTGGCCGAGGACATGGCGGGTCACCTCTCGTGGTGATGGGGAAGCCCCCAGTGAACCTGCCTGGACCAAGCAGCCTCGCCGGGGGCGTCAGTCTGCGGTGCCGTCCGCGTCCTCGGTACGACGGACGCGTCGGCGCAGGAGCCCCGCGACCAGGAGGGCGGGGCCGACGATCGCGGCGCTTCCCATCCACCGCGCCGAGGTGTCGGCGGACGCTGCGGAGGGCTTGAGGTTCGGCGGGGTGAGGGGCGCCACGTCACCGATCGGCCGGCCGTTGAAGCGGTAGACGTCGAACCCACGCACGAGGTCGTTGCCGTAGCCGAAGAAGGAGCCGTCGCGGCGGATCTTGTTGGTCTTGAACGACCAGGTGTCGGAGTCGGGCATCACGTAGTGGCCGATCTCCTTCATCCCGACGCCGTCACCGATGCCGACCGAGGCCGGTGTCCCCTCGAAGCGGGCGAGCCCGGAGATGTCGAGGACCCGGACGCCCTGGCTGTACCAGGCGATCGTCATCAGCTTCTGCTTCGGGTAGATGCGCAGGACGTGCGAGGTGCACGTGGCGCCGTCCTGCGGCTGCACCTTGGGGATGAACCAGGTGCCGATCTTCTGGGGGTTCTGCTCCTTCGCCCCGGTGATGTCGAACAGGTGCAGGCCTCCACCCGGGCACTCGGCGCTGGCAGCGGCGCCGGCGCGCTCGTCGGTGACGACGAGGATCTTGCGCTTCGTGCCGTTCTTGCGCGTCAGCGTCACCGGGTCGGCCTGGTGGACGACGTTGATGGACGGGTCGACGATCTGGCTGACCTGCTTCGGCCGCCGCGGGTCGGTCGTGTCGAGGATCAGGGTCTGCGACAGCGCCCCGGAGTAGGCGCGGGTGCCGCTGGCGTTGAAGGTGATGTCGTGCGACTCCGAGCCCAGCGACGTCGGCACGAACGGGATGCGGTAGTCGCGCACCTTCTGCGGACGCGTCGGCCTGGTCACGTCGTAGATCGTGATGCTGGGCTCGGTGCTCGTCAGCTAGGTCGGAGTTGGAGTTGTACAGGTAACGCCCGCTCGGGTGGATCGTCATGTTGTGCGAGCCGCGGGGAACATCGAGGAAGCTCAACGACGAGGGCTTGCTCGGAATCGTCAGGTCGACAAGAACGGTCCCCGCGTCGTTGGCCGACAGATCGAGGTCGCGACCGCAGGTGGACGCCGCACCGTCGGCCCCCACGGTGCCGTCGGCGGTGTAGCTGGCCAGCACCCGGCCGTCGCGCTTCCACACCTGGATGTCGCCCTGGCTGATCTTGCAGTCGAACGTCGCCACCTTCCGCGGCTCCCGCGGGTTGGTGATGTTGACGATCTGCATGCCCTTGTCGAGCGTGCCCGCCAGCGCGAACTCCCGGTCGCCGAGGCGGAGGAACTCGATGTCCGAGCCGTTCTGGACGTCGCCGCTGTCGTCGTACTGGAGGTTGGCGACGAAGTTCATCGCCTTGCCCTCGCCCGACGTGGCGACCTCGAGGCCGCGGGTGTTGGTGGCCACGTCGCCGATCTCGCCGTCGCCGTGGGCCTGGGCCGGCGCCGGTGGGACCAGCACGAGACCGGCGAGGACGGCAGCTGTGGTGCCGAGGACAGGGCGACGTTTCATGGGTCCACCTTCCGCGTGGGCGTGTTCACCCTGCCCAACGTGACCGGCCTCTCATGGTTACGGGCGTGGGAACAAACCGGCGGGGGTAACAGTTGAAGCAGAAAGCGATACGCCCCGCGGCGGGTCGCACGTCAGCCCCCCGCCAGCCCCCGACCCGAACCGCCGGAGGTTCCCATGAGTGTCGCCACGCGCATCCCGTCCGTCGAGCCCCTGCGTCCCGAGTCGGTCGCCTCCGTGACCGAGCTGCGCCGCGGCGCCGACCACGAGCCGCCGGCCCCGGTCCTCGAGGCAGCACCCCGGTCGTACGACGAGGTGGCTGGCCGAGCCGCCGACCGAGCCGCTGACCGAGCCGCCGACAAGGCGGCCGAGGGCCCGATGCGGACCACCGTCGACCCGGCCCTGGCCTGCCTGCCCACCTCGGTGGACGTCGCGGCGCCCGACGAGGCCCGGTGCGACCACGCCGAGGGCGGCCTGCCCTGCGTCCGCCGCCCGCACCCCGCGCACCCGAACGCCCACGTCCGGGTCGCCGGGTCGCGCTGCAACGCCCTCGCCGCGCGCGACGTGAAGCCGATGGAGCGCATCACGATCGCCTCCTGACCGACAGCGCGAGGTCGCTCAGCGGCAGGAGACCCCGGCACAGTCGCGCAGCTCGAGCAGGCGCGCCATCAGCTCTCGTCGCTCGGCCCGGGTCTCACCGGCGCTGATGCCGCCGTCGAGCTGGAACGGGTCCTCGGCGAGGTCGTAGAGCTCGGAGCTCCCGTTCCACCAGCGGATCAGGGTCTGCTCCTCGGGCGTGCGGATCGCGGTGTAGAGACGGCGCCCGCCCGTGCCCCGCGCCGGACCCGCCTCGAGCGGGATCGCCCGCGAGGCCGCCGCCGAGGGGTCGGCGCTCAGCGGTTGGAGGGGGCGGCCGTCCTGGGTGATGCCCGCGCGCACGCCGGCGGCGGCCAGCACGGTCGGGGCGATGTCGGCGAGGCTGACGAGCTGGTCGCGGGTGACGCCGCGCGAGAAGCCGGGCCCGGTCACCATGAGCGGGACCCGTGCGGACTCCTCGTAGCCGAGGATCTTCGAGTACTTCCGGTGCTCGCCGATCATGTGGCCGTTGTCGCTGGTGAACAGCACGATCGTGTTGTCGGCCTCGCCGCTTCGTTCCAGCTCGCGCATCATGGACCGGATCGCCACGTCCACCGATCGCAGGGACTCCAGCCGCTGCTGGTAGGTCTCGACGAACTCCCCACGCGGCCGGTTGGTGCGCGGTCGGACCTGCGGCTTGTCGGACATGTCTGCCTCGAGGAAGGACGGCTTCGGGGGCAGGTCGCGGCCGGCGAAGGTGTTGCGGAAGCGGTCGGCGACCGCGGGCGTGGACAGTCCACCGCCGGGCCCGAAGCGAGGGTCGTCGCGCTCGACCGGAGTTCCGTCGTGCGGCGCGAGGAAGCCGGTCCACAGGAAGAAGGGACGCCGCCGCTCGGCGTACTTGCGGACGAGCCGGACGCCACGCTGCTGCCAGTGGTCGGTCTGGTAGGCGCGGTAGTCGACGAGGCGGCCGTTCTCGTTCATCGTGAAGGAGCGGTAGTCGTAGATGTCGCGCACCGGCACCTGCCAGTCGGTCCACCCGGGTGGCACCCTCCGGGTGCCCCGGTCGTAGCCGTTGAGGTACTTGCTGAGCGCGACGGTGTTGTACCCGGCCCCCTGCATCCACGTCGCGAGCGTCTGGCCCTCGCGGAACCGACCGATGCCGCCGTGCGGCGGGGTGTTGCCCATCACGCCGGTGTTGTGGGCGTACTGCCCCGTCAGCAGGGTCGCGCGGGCCGGGCAGCACAGGGGGTAGGAGGAGAACGCGCGGGAGAAGATCGTGCCCTGGCCACCGATCCGACGCCGCACGTAGGGCAGGGCGACCATGTCCTCGAGCCGTTGGTCGTCGGTGAGGAAGAGGATGACGTTCGGCCGGCGGGGACCGGCTGCGGTGCGCTGCAGCGCCGGCGGGGCAGGATCGGCCGCGGTTGCCGTCGGTGCGGACAGCGCGGACAGGCCCGGCGGAGCGAGGGAGGCCCCGAGCGCCAGGACGCTCGCGATCATCACCAGCCTGGCCGACCTGACGTAGCTGACCCGAGACCTGCTCAAGCGTGTCCTCCCCTGGTGAGCTCCCGAGCATCAGGGGTGCCGTTGTCCGCGAGGTACTGATGGGCCCACGCGCTGATGATCCGGGCGGCGCGACGGGCCTGCCCGGGCGCGGTCAGCAGGTGGTCGGAACCCTCGAGCGAGACGAAGCTGCGCGGGTGCGGAGCGGCGCGGAAGATGTCACCGGCGTTGGAGATGTCGACGGTGCCGTCGGTGGGGGAGTGCATCACCAGCAGCGGTACGCCGATCTCGCGGATGTGGGCGCGCAGGTCGGCGGCACGCACGTCCTCGACGAACGCCCGGCGCAGCGTGAGGGCGCGACCACCCACGAGCCACTCGGCCTCACCTTCGGACATGACGCGCTCGACCAGCGCGTCGTAGTGGTGCTCGACGTGCCCCGGCTCGACCGGAGCGGCGATGGAGACCAGGGCGCGGAGGCCGGGCACCTGGTCGGCCGCCGCCAGCGCGGCCGCGCCCCCGAACGAGTGGCCCACCAGCAGGTCGACCGGGCACCCGCGCTCGATCATGAACTCCGCGGCGCGCGCGGTGTCAGCCACCTTGTGGGTGAAGGACCCGTCACCCCAGTCGCCCTCGGAGTCACCGAGGCCGAGGTTGTCGAAGCGGAGCATGCCGACACCCTCGTCGGCCAGCCCCTTGCAGATGCGGGCGGCCGCGGGTGACTCCTTGCCGAGGGTGAACCCGTGCGCGAAGACGCCCCAGCCCCGCACCTCGCCCTCGGGTACGTCGATCAGTCCGGCCAGGGTCGGGCCGGTGGTGCTCGGGAAGGTCACGCGCTCGGCCATGTCCTCAGCCAACCGGTGGGGGAGCGACCCTGCAACTTGTGGACGTCGAGTCTTTGCGTGCCGATGGGGCGCGTGCGTGCGGCCGATGGGGCGCGTGCGAGCGGTCGATGGGGCGCGTGCGTGCGGCCGAGACGTCAGACCGGGCGATCCCAGGACTCGGCCAGCACGGCGTAGGAGCAGCCGTCGAGCCATCCGAGCTCGGCGTGCCACGAGTCGCGGACGCCGTACTCCTCACGGCGGAAGCCGACCTTCTCGAGGATCCGCACCGACGCGTGGTTGTCGGCGAAGCAGCCGGCTGTGACACGGCGACCTCCCCGTCGCGGACGGGACGAAGCACCAGCCGAGCGGTCGTCAGGTCGGTCACGAGGCGTGACGCTAACCGAGCCGACCGATCCGGTGCACCCGCTTATGTGGTGGATCTGCAGGCCTATGACCTGCAGATCCACCACACATGGGCGGAGTGGAGCCTGTCAGCTCTCCTTGCGCTCCTGCTTCTTGGCCTCGGTCAGCTCGCTGAGGCGCTCGGCGTCCCCACGGGCCTCGTCGGCCACCTTCTGGTCCTTCTTGGCGTCCGCGAGCTCGGCCTTCGTACGCTCCTGAGCAGCCTTCTGCCTGGCCTCCGCGGCTGCGGTCGCCTGCTCCTTGCGCTTCTCGGCGGCCTGCTTCTGGCTCGTGGCACGCTTCTCGGCCGCGGCCTTCTTCTTCGCCGCAGCCTGCTCGGCGCGCTTCTCGGCCTCGCGCTTCTCGCGCTTCTCGGCCTCCTCGGCCTCAGCGATGCCGGCGGCGGCGCGGTCCTGCGCCGCCTTGCGCTTGCGCGCGGCCTCACGAGCGCCGGCGGCCTGCTTCTCGCGCGCAGCCTCGCGACGGGCCTCCGCCTCGGCCTCGAGGCGGTTCGCGGTCATGACCTTGCTGGTGCGCTCGACGCGGTCGCTGCCACGCTGGGCGATGTCGGGGTTGCGGAGCACGGTGCCGGCGACCTTGTCGGCGGAGCCGAGGGCCCAGCCCACGCGCGTCTCGACGGCCTCGGGCAGCTTGGGGGAGAGCTTGGCGTCGGCGACGGCCAGCGGCTTGCGCGCCAGCTCGTAGGGCAGTGCGATGACGGTGCTGATCATGGTGGTCCTCACTGGTTGGACTCGGTGGCTTCGTTGCGGAGCTGGGCGGCCTGGCGCTCTGTTGCGGCGGCTTCGTTCTCGAGTGACGTGCTCTCGGCGTCGGCGCGCAGCTGGGAGACCTCGGCGTCTGCTTCCAGCTTCTCGGCCTCGCGGAGCCGGGCCTCTTCGAGGTCGGCGGCACGGTCCTCGGCGGCGTCCTGACCGGCGGCCTTGCGCAGCGCGGCCTCGCGCTCGGCGGCGCGCTCGGCCTCCGCCTGCTGGCGGTCGGCGGCGGACTGGTGCTGGTCGGCCTCAGCGCGGGCCTCGTCCTTGAGCTGCCCGGCCTCGCTGGTCTCCTCGCGGTACTCCTCGGCAGCTTCCTTCCGCTTGGCCTCGGCGATCGCCTCCTCGGCGACGGCCTCCTTGCGGTTGCGCGCCTCTTCCTGCTGGAGCTGACCTTCCTCCACGAGGTCGTCCTTGCCCGTCACGGCTCCGGCCACTTCCTTGGCCTTTCCGGCGAGGTTGTCCCTCAGGCCCTCGCGTGCCTCGGATGCTTTGTCGTTGCTCATGTGATCACCGTGCCCGTGAGCCGGGCGAGCAACCGCCGACAGCATGTGTCGTGGGTCGCAGACGTACGCCGTGCGCGGGCCGGGAAGGCGCCCCGTCGGGCGCCGCCGAGCCGCGCTCAGAGACCCTTCGTGAGGTTCTCGCCGCTCTCGGGGTCGAAGAGGTGGATCTTCTTGGTGTTGACGAAGATCTCCGCCTCGTCGCCCTCCTTGATGGTGCTCGCGCCTTCGAGGGAGACCACGAGCTGGGTGCGCAGACCCTCACCGTCGAGGTCCTTCTCGAGCTCGCTCAGGCGGTCCTTCACCTCGTCGGGGGCCTCGAACGGGATGTAGGCGTAGGACTCGTTGCCCAGCCACTCGGTGACCTCCACCGTGGCGCGGAAGGTGGAGCCCTTCGCCACCTTGTCCTCGTCCATCACCGACGCGTCGTCGAAGTGCTCGGGCCGGATTCCCGCCAGCAGCAACCCCTTGTCACGACCTCGCTCGGCCCGGTCCTCGGGGATCTGGACGTTGCCGAAGGGCAGCTCGAGCTCGTTGCCGGTCACGGTGGCGGGCAGGAAGTTCATGGGCGGCGAGCCGATGAAGCCGGCGACGAACAGGTTGGCCGGGTTCTCGTACAGCTCGCGCGGGGTCGACAGCTGCTGCAGCAGGCCCTTCTTCAGCACGGCGACCCGGTCGCCGAGCGTCATCGCCTCGACCTGGTCGTGGGTGACGTAGACGGTGGTGATGCCGAGCCGCCGCTGCAGGCGGTGGATCTCGGTGCGCATCTGGCCGCGCAGCTTGGCGTCGAGGTTCGACAGCGGCTCGTCGAAGAGGAACGCCTGGGCGTCACGAACGATCGCGCGGCCCATCGCGACCCGCTGCCGCTGGCCCCCGGACAGGTTGGCCGGCTTGCGGTCGAGGTGCTCGTCGAGCTCGAGGACCGAGCTGGCCTTGCGGACGCGCTCGTCGAGGTCCTCGTCGCTGATCTCCTTGTTGAGACGCAGCGGGAACGCGATGTTCTCGTAGACCGTGAGGTGCGGGTAGAGCGCGTAGTTCTGGAACACCATGGCCAGGTTGCGCTCGCGCGGGTCCTTGTCGTTGACCCGCTCGTCACCGATGATCATGTCGCCGTCGGTGATGTCCTCCAGACCGACGATCATCCGCAGCAGCGTGGACTTCCCGCAGCCCGACGGCCCGACGAGGATGACGAACTCCCCGTCGGCCACGTCGATGCTGACGTCGTTCACCGCCTTCGTGCCATCGCCGTACTGCTTGACGATGTTCTTCATCTGGATGGCAGACATGGATCAACCCTTCACTGCGCCGGAGGTGAGGCCGGCGACGATCTTGCGCTGGAAGATGAGGACGATGATGATGATCGGGATGGTCACGACGACCGCCGCGGCCGACAGCGTCGACGTGGGCGGGTTGAACTGGTCAGGGCCCACGAAGAACGCGAGCGCCGCGGGGACCGGTCGGGCGTTGGTGGTCGAGGTCAGCGAGATGCCGAAGACGAAGTCGTTCCAGGCGAAGAAGAACGTCAGGATCGCCGCCGTGAAGACCCCGGGTGCCGCGAGCGGCACGATGACCTTGCGGAAGGCCTGCCAGGCCGTCGCGCCGTCGACGCGCGCCGCTTGCTCGAGCTCCCACGGGATCTCGCGGAAGAAGGCGGTGAGCGTCCAGATCGCCAACGGCAGCGTGAAGGACATGTAGGGGATGATCAGCCCCGGCCAGGTGTCGTAGAGCGACAGCGTGCGCCACATGTCGAACAGCGGGCCGACCAGCGAGACGACGGGGAACATCGCGATGGCCAGGGCGATCGAGAGCACGACCCGCTTGCCCTTGAATTCCAGTCGGGCGATGGCGTACGCCGCGAAGGTGGCGAAGATGACCGACAGCACCGTGGCGATCAACGAGATCCCGAACGAGTTGATGAGCGCCTTCGTGAACAGCGGGTCCTTGAGCACCTCGGTGTAATTGTCGAAGGTGAAGGACTTCGGGAGGAACTGCGGGCTGCCGGCCGTGGTCTCCGCCTCGGGCTTGAGCGACAGCATGATGATCCATACGACGGGGAGCAGGCACCACACGAGGATCGCGAGCATCCCGATGATCGTGCTGGGTCCGATCTTCGACTTCATCAGCCTTCACCTCTCGCCGATGCCAGGTCCACGCGGAACGCCTTGACGAGCAGCCAGGCGATGAGCAGCACCGACAGGAACAGCAGCACCGACAGGGCCGAGCCCATGCCGAGCTCGAACTGCTCGATGATCTGGCGGTAGGTGAGGAAGCTGACGGACTCGGTGTCCTGGGCGCCCCGCGTCATCACGTAGATGTTGTCGAAGATCCGGTAGGCGTCCAGAGCCCGGAACAGCACGGCGACCATGATGGCGGCCCGCATGTTGGGCAGGATCACCTTCCAGAGCCGCTGCCACCACGTCGCGCCGTCGACCTTGGCGGCCTCGATGGTGTCCTCCGAGACCTGCGCGAGCCCGGCCAGCAGGAGCAGGGACATGAAGGGCGTTGTCTTCCAGATCTCGGAGACCATGATCGCGATCATCGCCGGCCACTTGTCGCCGAACCAGTTGAAGTCGTCGCCGACGAACGGCAGCCACCCGTTGACGAAGCCGTTGTTGAGGCTGAAGGCGAACTGCCAGGCGAAGGCCGAGACGACGGTGATGATGCCGTAGGGGATGAGGATCGAGGTCCGGATGATGCCCCGGGCGAAGATCACGCGGTGCATGACCATCGCGAAGGCGAACCCGATGACCAGCTCCACCGAGACGGTCAGCACCATGATCACCAGGGTGTTGAAGACGTCGGTCCACCACAGGGAGTCGGTGAGGACGGTCGTGTAGTTGTTGAACCCGACGAACTCGCGGTCGTCGGGCGCGGAGAGCCGGTACTTGAACAGCGACAGGTAGAGCGCCTGCCCCATCGGGTACGCCGTCACCAGCAACATCAGGATCACGGCCGGGGCCACCAGCTTGAGGCCCAGCTTGTTCTCCGCCTTGGCGCGCGCGGTGTCGTGGTGCTGGGCCTTCGGTGAGGCGGCCGGCTTGTCCTGCTTCTTGGTCGTCGCAGTCGTGCTCACGTGTCCACCTCCCTAGACCAACGAGTCGCCGTTGAGGACACGCTCGAGGAACGACGCCGACTCGGAGGGCGTCTCCCCGTTCACTGCATCCTGCGGGTGCCACTGGCTGAGCACAGCGTTGACGATCGTCGCCCAGTACTCCGTGGTCGGACGCGGCCCGCCCTCGTTGCCGCTCTCGCGGAACAGGGCGAGCACCTCCGGCGGGTAGAGCTCGGTGAGCTTCTTCTCGTCGTACGCCCCCTCGAGCGTAGGCATCCCACCGGTCTCGCTGGCGTAGGTCACCTGGTTCTCCAGGCTCGTGATGCACTTGGTGGCTTCGAGGGCCTCTTCCTTGTGCTCGCTGAAGGCGCCGATCCCGATGTTGATGCCACCGGTCGGGGGCTTGGACTCCTCACCCTCCACGGTCTGGGGGTAGCGGGCGAAGCCGAGGTCGCCCTTGAGGGTCTCGGCGTAGGCGAGGTAGATGTAGGTCCAGTTGGTCATGAAGCCGCCGGTGTCACCGCTGAAGCTCGCCTCGGCGGTGCCCTCGTTGGAGACCGGGAGGTCGGCGTCGGCCGCAGACGATCCCGCCAGCTTCTCGATGACGGCGGCCGCTGCTGCCCCGGCCTCGGAGTCGAGGCCGACGTTCATCTCCTCGCCCTTCTCGAGCTCGGTGACGATGCTGCCGCCCGCGCCCTGGATCAGCGCGTTCACCAGGACGACGTAGCCCTCGTACTTGTTGCCCTGGATGCTGACCTTGGTGCCGGTCTCCTCCGCGGCATCGATGATCTGCTCCCACGTGACCGGCTTCGACATGTCGAGCCCGGCCTTCTCGGCGACCGACTTGCGGTACCAGAGCAGCTGGGTGTTGAGCCACTGCGGAGCGACGACGAGCTGGTCCTTCCAGGTGGCTGCCTCGACAGCGCCCTCCACCTTGCCCTCGCTCAGCTCCTTCTGGTCGGCCTCGCTGAACTCCGCGAGGTAGCCGGCCTCGGAGAACTCCGCGGTGAAGATCGGGTCGATGCTCATCAGGTCGATCGAGGCGTCGTTGGCCGCGAGCCGCCGCATGAGCTGGATGCGCTGCTCGGTGGCGGCGGTCGGGAGCTGCTCGGTCTTGATGTCGTAGGCGTCGGTGCTGCAGCGCTCCGCGATCCCCTCGAGCCCGAAGGCGCCCTCGAAGTCCGGCGGCGGGTCCGGGTCGGGGTTGATGTACCAGGTGAGGACCGGCTTCTCCGACCCGCCGCCGCACGCCGCGAGAGTGGTGGACAGCAGCGTCAGGGCCGCGGCCACCGCGATCCGCGATCGCCGCGTGCGACCGGATCGCCGACGTTCTCCGAGAGGGGGCATGGTGACCTCATTCCCACTGGGTGCCCGGTCACACATATTGTCGCTCTGACTTTCTGAAGGTGGTCGAGTCGGGCCCCCGGGAGGCAGCCCTACTGGACTATTGCCCTGCGGCACCTCGGACGCGTAGAACGATCTCGTCCACGGGCAGGGCCACGTTGACGTTGACGCCGAGCTCGTCGCCTTCGAGCGGCTCGAGGGTGCCGATCTGCGAGGCGAGCAAGGACGCCGGCATGAAGTGCTCGCGATTCTCCATGCGCTCGCGCAGCAGGGACTCGTCGCCCAGCAAGCAGACGAAGAACGTGTCGGCCGCCCCGTGGCGGAGCACGTCGCGGTAGGCACGCTTGAGGGCCGAGCAGGTCAGCACGGTGTCCCGTCCCGCCGTACGCCGCTCCGCGGTCCAGTCGGCGAGCGCCTCCAACCAGGGCTGACGGTCCTCGTCGGTCAGTGGCCGGCCCGCCGACATCTTCTTGATGTTCGGCCGGGGGTGGAAGTGGTCACCCTCGGCCAGCTCGAGGTCGAGCTCACCGGCGAGGCGCTGAGCGACGGTCGACTTCCCGACGCCCGAGACGCCCATGACGACCAGGTGACGCGTCGTGCGCCAGCTCGGGGGCATCTCAGACCACGACCCAGACCGCGGCGCTGACCGCGAACACGCTCAGCCCGAGAGTCGTCTCCATGACCGTCCAGGTCTTCAGGGTGGTCTTCTCGTCCATGCCGAAGAACCGGCTGACGAGCCAGAAGCCCGAGTCGTTGACGTGGGAGAGCACGGTGGCACCGGCGGCGATCGCCATGACCAGCAGTGTCAGCTGGAGGTCGCCGAGGGCCGCACCCGCCGCGGCGGGTGCCAGCAGTCCGGAGGCGGTGGTGAGCGCGACCGTGGCCGAGCCCTGGGCGACGCGCAGCAGCGCGGAGATCAGGAAGGCCTGCAGGATCAGGGAGAACCCGAGGTCGGAGAGCGACGAGCTGAGCGCCTCGCCGATGCCGCTGAGCTCCAGGACGCCGCCGAACATGCCGCCGGCGCCGGTGATGAGGATGATCGAGCAGATCGGCGCCAGCGCCTTGTCGAGGATCGTGGTGACGTCGGCCATGGAGCGGTCGCGACGGCCCAGCACGAAGATCGCGGCGAGCGTGGTGATCAGCAGTGCGACGGTGGTGTCGCCGAGCAGCATGAGCGCATCGGACCAGGTGGCACCCTCCTCGATGGTGCCGGCGGTGACGAGGGTGGCGAGCACCGTGTTGAAGGAGATCAGGACCAGGGGCAGCAGGAGCAGGCTCAGGACGGTCGCGAAGGAGGGCGCGGTCCGGGTGAGCGTCGTCCCGCTCGCGGCGGTGGTCCCTCCCGCCTCGTCATCTGCGTCACGACCGCCGTTGACCTCGCCGAAGAGGGCGTCCGGGACGTCGACGTGGATCCGCTTGCCGAGGACGCGGGAGACGAGCAGCACCCCGACGTACCAGGACGTGATCGCGACCGGCACCCCGACCAGCAGGGTCAGGCCGATGTCGGCGCCGAGCGCCCCCGCAGCCGCGACCGGGCCGGGGTGCGGCGGGACCAGGGCGTGCATCGCCGCGAACGCTCCGGCTGCAGGCAGTCCGTAGAGGAGCAGCGAGCCGCCGAAGCGGCGCGCCACGGTCAGCACGATGGGCAGGAAGACCATGAGCCCGGCGTCGAAGAAGATCGGGAAGCCGAACAGCAGTGCCGCGACACCCAGCGCGAGTGGCGCGCGCTGCTCGCCGAACCGGTTGATCAGCGTGTCGGCCAGGACCTGGGCGCCGCCGGTCACCTCGAGCAGACGACCGATCATCACGCCGAAGCCGACGAGCAGCGCCACGGAGCCGATGGTGTCGGCGAAGCCGTAGATCAGCGCGTCGGGCACGTCGCCGAGCGGGATGCCGGCGGCTACGGCCGTGACCACGCTGACCAGGACGAGGGCGACGAAGGCGTGCAGCTTCACCTTCATGATCAAGATCAGCAGCAGGGCCACGGCGACTGCCGCGATGAGCATCAGGGTGGCGGCGCCGTACGCCGGGGCGATCGCTTCCATTGGTGGGCCGTACCCACTGCCCGGGGCCTGAATCGTCGAAGTCGCCCTCCTGGGGACGATGGTCCCTGGTCATCCGTCGAACCAAGCACCACCCTGGCCCCAGACGCGTGCGGGGGGTGTCGCGGCTCAGGTGGCACCCAGCGGCGCGCTGGGTCGAAGGGGACGCTGTGGCTTCCGGGAAATTGTGGGGCCGCCTCGTCGCGGGTGTGTGCCTGATGGGGCTGTTCGCAGCGCCGGCCGTGGTGTCAGCGCATCCTGCTGACGAGCACGGCACTGTGGCCCAGCACGCCGCCGACCCGACCGCGCAGGAGGCCCCCGCCGAGGGACGCCGGCTGCCCCTCGGCTTCAGCGACACCCGCGTCGGCAACGTCACTCAGCCCACCGGCATGGCCTGGACGCCCGACGGGCGCATGCTCGTCATCTCCAAACCGGGGCGGCTCGTCGTGATGGAGGAGGGGCGGGCCGACGAGGTGGCCCTCGACCTGACGTCGACGATCTGCTCGGAGGTCGAGCTGGGACTCCTCGGGATCGCCGTGGACCCGGACTTCGCCGAGAATCGCTTCGTCTACCTCTACTACTCACGCGACCGTGGCGGAGCGTGCGGTGAAGCAGGGCCGAGGCAGCCGGCCAACCAGGTCGGGCGTTTCGTGCTGCCCGACACCAACGTCATCGACCCGGCGAGCGAGACGGTGATCGTCGGCAACATCGTCTCCGCCCGGGCGCACCACGTCGCGGGCGACCTGGAATTCGGCGCGGACGGCTTCTTGTACATCTCCGTCGGGGACGGCGTCTGCGGCGCTCGCGACGACCAGCTCTGCGGGAGCCTGAACCCGAACCCCCAGGACAAGTCCGTGTCCCAGGGCAAGATCCTGCGGGTGGGGCGCGCCGGCAAGCCCGCCGCCAGCAACCCGTACGCCGCGGCGGCCGGGGCGCGACGCTGCACCGATCCCGCCGGCATCCCTCCCGGGACGGGGCCGTGCAAGGAGATCTTCGCGATGGGTTTTCGCAACCCGTTCCGCTTCGCGCGCAAGCCCGGGACCAGCACCTTCTTCGTCAACGACGTCGGCGACCAGACCTGGGAGGAGATCGACGTCCTCGCCAAGGGCCGCAACTACGGGTGGAGCAAGCGCGAGGGCTTCTGCGCACGCGGCTCCACGACCGACTGCGGCAGGGTCCCCGGCTTCAGCAACCCGATTCACGCCTACCCGCACACGGACGGCTGCCGGTCGATCACGGGCGGCGCCTTCGTGCCCTCCGGTCTCTGGCCGGGCTTCGAGAACGCCTACATCTTCGCCGACTACGCCTGCGGCAAGCTCTGGCGCCTGGACCGGCGAGCGGACGGCAGCTACCGGCGCCAGCCGTTCAGCTCCGGGCTGTCGGGTCCGACCCACGTGCGGTTCGGTCCCGACGGTGACACCTCGGCGCTGTACTACCTGAGCATCTTCGACAACGAGGTGCGCCGTATCAGCACCACGTCGGCGAACACCCAGCCCACGGCTGCCTTCGACTACACGCCCGACGGCAACGAGCTCAGCTTCTCCGGCGCCGCGAGCCGCGACGGCGACCAGGGAGACCGGGTCGTCACCTGGACCTGGGACTTCGGTGACGGCACGCCGGTGGTCGAGACGACCGGGCCCAGGGTCACGCACACGTACGCCGTCGCCGGCGAGCACACCGCGACGCTGACGGTGACCGACTCCCGGGGCCTGGTGTCGGAGCCGGTCACCCGCACGGTCTACGCGGGGGAGCACCCTCCGACGATCACCTTCAGCTCCCCGGCGCCCGACGCGGTCTTCCGCGTGGGGCAGCCCTTCGAGGTGCGCGCGAGCGTCAGTGACCCCGAGGACGGGGCGGTCCCGCCCTCGCAGATCAGTTGGCTGATCAAGCGCCAGCACGACAACCACGTCCACCCGTTCCTCGGGCCGGTCACCGGCGCCTCGGTCGAGGGGACCTACCCCGAGGCGGAGAGTCTCGCTGCCGCGCCGGGGAGTCGGCTCCTCGTCGAGGTGACGGCCGTCGACTCCCGGGGGCACGCCACCACGGCCACCCGCACGTTGCAGCCCCGCAAGGTGACGCTGTCATTCGTCACACGTCCCCGCGGTGGCTCGGTGTTCGTCGAAGGTGAGCAGGTGCGCACCCGCCACAACGTCATCTCGTGGGTCGGGCACAGCTTCCGCGTGCGGGTCCCGGACCAGCGGATCGACGGCAAGCGCTACGTCTTCGCGGGTTGGTCCGACGGGCGGCCCCGTCGGCACGTCATCACCTCGCCCGGGCAGCCGACCACCTACGTGGCGGTCTTTCGCCGTCCCTGATGGTCCGAGTCGTCGCCAGCAGCCGCACCGCGCCACACCGACACTGCTGGAGATCGTGGGCGCGACGAGGGCCGACAGTCGACGAGCAACAGGAAACGAGCAACGAGCAACGCCGCTTGTCTAGTCGCATCCACGAAACCGTCAGCGCTCGAAGCCGATGGTCAATAGACTCTCGCCGCTGGCGCGGACGTGCGTGCCACCTCGAGGCGGAGGAGCCCATCATGACGGCGCCCGACGTGATCACCGCTTCGGTCACCCTCGAAGCCGATGCACGCAACGTCGGAGTCGCGCGTCACTTTCTGCAGGACGCCATCGCGCGGAGCGGGCGGGCGGACCACGTGGACGCCGCGGTCCTGGCGCTCTCAGAGATCGTCACGAACGCATTCGTCCACACCGGCGCCGAGGTGACGGTGCGGGTGTGGTCGGCGTCGGGAGGGACGAGGGTCGAGGTCGATGATCGCGGCTCGCGCCTCCCTGTCCGGCGCCACTACGCAGACACAGCGGGAACAGGGCGGGGACTGCACCTGCTCGAGGAGCTCACCGACCGGTCAGGTGCTCACCGGCGTGAGGGAGGAGGCAAGACGGTCTGGTTCGAGATCGGCCACCTCGAAGGGAGAGGTGTGCATGTGCGCCCGCCGGGGGACGCGGACGATGGTGACGCCGGTGACGAGGTCGTGCACCAGGTGACGTTGCGGCGAGCACCCCTGCTCATGCACTGGGCTTGGCAGGAGCACGGTGCCGCGCTGCTGCGCGAGTACCTTCTGCATGTCTTGGACGAGGACCCCGCCATCTTGGACCGACACGCAGAGGCCAGCGAGGCGATGAGCCTGCTGAGCGAGCAGCTACCGGCTCCGAAGCTGTCCGAGGATCCCGACGTACTGATGGCTGATGCCCTCGAGCCGGACGTGACTGCAGACGAGGTGGTGCTGCACATCCCCGCCGGAGCGGTGGCACACTTCGCCACCCTCGATGAGTTGCTCCGGCGCGCTATCCACGAAGCGCGCGCCGGCCGCTTCCTGGGACCCCCGACCCAACCGGAGATCGACGAGATGCGCACGTGGATCTGCGCCGAGGTGGGTCAGCAGAGCAGCGGGGGAACCACCGCCACGCCATGGTTGGCGAGGACCGACGTTCGTGCCACGCTCGCCGATCAAGCCAGCTTCACGACCACCTACGCGGGCCTGGCCGTCGTGGAGGAGCCCCTGCTGGCCACTGACGAGGCGAGCATCATCGTGGCCGTCTCGCCCGCCGCGCTGCAGCTGCTCGGCTACCCCCGGGCCGAGGACCTGCTCGGGCGGCGGGTGATAGCCGTGGTGCCGGCTCGCTACCACCAGGCTCACATCGCCGGGACCACCCTGAATGCGACCAACGGCCGTGACAGGCTTCTTGGCGTGCCGCTGACCGTGCCCATGGTTCGGGCGGACGGGACCGAGATCATGGTGGACATCGAGGTCTGTCCCGAGAACCTCGACGAGCAGCACCGCGTTTTCGTCGCACGCTTCGCGCCCGCGTAGTCCCGGCTGATCTCACGCCGATCAAACGAGGCCTCGTGAGCTCGAACTCGGCGTCTGCAGACGGCAGAGCGCCCGTGCTTCGCGCGGGTGTGCCCCGACACCCGCCATCGTGGGCCGACAGTCCTGGGCGGACAGGCCGAAGGTCCCGAGTTCGGATCAACGGCGACATAATCATCCGGTTTTGGTGGCGAATCGTGCTGGTATGGACCACCCTGGGGGATTCAAGGGGAGCAATGGGAGGAGCTGGTGGGGGTGCGGGGCACGAGCAGGGTGATGGCCGGGGTGGTCGCGGCGGGAATGGTGTCGGCCGTGGGGGCCGGTGGCAAGGCAGTCGCGTCGGAGCAGGTCGGGGCGGAGCAGGTCCAGGCGGTGGTGTCCGATGGGGATCCCGTCGGCAGCGCGGAGTGGGGAGACGTCCTGGCCCGCCAGGAGCGCCAGTCCACGACTCCTGCGGGGGAGTGGTCAGCGGGCCGAGACGCTGGCTCGTTGTCGTCGCTGACAGCTGCGTCGGGCATCCAAGGTGCGTGGGCGGAGGGCCTCACCGGAAAGGGCGTCACGGTGGCGCTCATCGACACCGGTGTGGCCCCCGTCCCTGGGCTGGCGGGCAAGGACCACAAATTGGTCAACGGACCTGACCTGTCCTTCGACGGGCAGTGGCCGGAGACGCGGTACGTCGACGCGTTCGGGCACGGCACCCACCTGGCGGGGATCATCGCGGGTCGCGACGAGAAGTGGGACCGCAAGAACCCGCAGACGGGACTGTTCGCCGGCGTCGCCCCCGACGCCCGGCTGCTGAACGTCAAGGTCGGCTCGGGCGACGGCGGCGCGGACGTGTCCCAGGTGATCGCGGCCCTCGACTGGGTCGTGCAGCACCGCCGTGAGGGTGGCATGAACGTGCGGGTGATCTGCCTCGCCTACGGGACCGCGTCGCCGCAACCGTGGCAGCAGGACCCCCTGGCCCACGCGGTCGAGGCGGCCTGGCGCGCCGGCGTCGTCGTCGTCACGGCGGCGGGGAACGACGGTCTGGAAGCGCCCAGCCTGCTCATGCCGGCGCTCGACCCCCACGTCCTTGCCGTCGGAGCGGTGGACCCCGCGGGTACCGCCACGACCGCGGACGACGTGGTCGCTGACTTCACCAACGGGGGGAGCAGTGCCCGGCGTCCCGACGTGGTCGCGCCCGGACGATCGATCGTCTCCCTGCGGGTCCCGGGTTCGTACGCCGACACCATGAGTCCCGAGGGCCGGGTCGAAGGAGACTCGAGCGGCCGCTACTTCCGTGGCAGCGGCACCTCCCAGGCGACAGCCTTCGTCGCCGGTCAGGTCGCTCTGCTGCTGGAGGAGCGCCCCAAGCTGACGCCGGACCAGGTGAAGGCGCTGCTGGTCTCCACCGCCCGTCCGCTGTCCGGCGACGAGCCGGTCGCGGGCGCGGGGGTGCCTGACGTGCTGGCTGCGGCAGAAGCGCCCGTACCGGCGACCTATCCCACGCATCCCATCTCGTCCGGGCTGGGTTCGTTGGAGACCTCGCGCGGGGGTGAGCACGTGATCGACCCCGTCACCGGGACCGCGCTCACGGGCGAGGTCGACGCGCTCGGCAGTCAGTGGGACCCGCGGGGCTGGGCGTCCGCCTCGTCGAACGGCACGTCGTGGGACGACGGTGAGTGGAACGACCGGACGTGGACCGGTGACGAGTACGACAAGAGGAGCTGGGTCTACGCGCCCTGGTCTGGCACCTCGTGGGCCGGGGTCCCGTGGAAGGGACGAGGCAGCGCCGGCTCGCAGTGGGAGGCGCGGACCTGGCGCGGCGAGAACTGGGAGGCGCGCAGCTGGCGCCAGGAGTCCTGGAAGGCACGCAGCTGGCGCGCGCTGTTCTGAGCGAGCCGCCTTCGGCGCCGAAGTCCCGCTCGGCGGGACCCGGCAAGAGCCGTTTGCCGGTCCGGACCTGACACCTGAGGGGGCGGCAAAAGCCGGACACCGCCCCCTCAGGTGCCCCATGCTGGCTGGGTCGTTGTCACACCGGGAGGGGGCGAGAGGTGGCCGGCTCGCGTGACCATCGCTCGACACGCGGTCGAGGGCTGCCGTCGTGGCTACCCCGTGGCGGGTCGCTTCCCGAGCCCGCGTGGCAGGTCCGACACCGCTGGGTGGTGGGACTGCTCGCCCTGCACGTCGTCGGCCTCCCGCTCTACGCCTGGCACCGCGGCGAATCCCTCGTCCACACGTTCCACAGCCTGACGCCGGTCGTGGCACTCGTCGCCCTGGCGTGCACACCGAGCCTCGGCCGTACCGCTCGCGCGTCGTGCGCGGCTTTCGGACTGATCTACTGCTCCGGATACCTCGTGCATCTTTCCGACGGTCTGGTCGAGGCACACTTCCACTTCTTCGTGGTGATCCCGATCATCGCCCTCTACGAGGCGTGGTTGCCCTTCGCGCTGGGTGTCCTCTACGTGTTGATCCATCACGGGTGGATGGGAACGGTCGATCCCCGGACGGTGTACAACCATCCGGCTGCCTGGGAGCGACCGTGGCTCTTCGCTGCCGTTCATGCGACGTTCTTCGCCTGCGCCTGTCTCGCCTGCATCGTCAACTGGTGGTTGCACGAGCGTGCCCGAGAGGCCGCCCAGGCCCAGTCGCGGTTGCTCACCACCATCGTGCACTCGCTCCATGACGGTCTCGTCGTGACCGACGCCGACGGCGAGGTCCTGCTGAGCAACCCAGCCACGGATCGGCTGCTCGCCGGAGTGGCGTGGCGCCCGTCCGCGACGTCGGACGGTGCTGGGCTGCGGCATCCCGACGGCCGCCCGGTCGGCCACCGGGAGATGCCCCACGTCCGCGCCCTGGCCGGGGATCAGGTTCACGATCTCGACCTGCTCGCCGGTGGCCTGGGCGAGGAGGAGCGGGTACTCAGCTTCTCGGCCACGGCGCTGGCCACAGGAGTGACCGAGGACGACGCCGCCGTGGTGGTGTTAGCGAGCGACGTCACGGAGCGGCATCGCTCGCAGCAGGCGATGTCCGATGCGCTGGCCACCGAGCAGCGTGCCGTGCAACGGCTCAAGGAGCTCGAGCAGGCCAAGTCCGACCTGGTCTCGACCGTCAGTCACGAGCTCCGGACACCGCTGACGAGCATCATCGGCTATCTGCAGATGCTCCAGGACGGTGTCCTCGGGACGGTGGACCAGCCACAGCGTGAGGTCGTCGACCGCGTCCAGCGCAACAGCCAACGCCTCCTGGTCCTCGTTTCGGACCTCCTCACGCACTCACAGATCGAGGCAGGTGGGATGTCGGTCACCACCGCGCCCGTCGACGTCCGCGCCGTCGTCGAGGGCGCCCACGACTCCGTCGCGGCGCTTCTCGCCGGTCGCGCGCTCGAGCTCCGCGTCGACGTTCCGGACCGTCCCGTCGTCCTGGACGGCGACGCCGAGGAGCTGGGGCGGATGGTGGTCAACCTGTTGACCAATGCCATCAAGTTCACGCCGGACGGCGGCCTCGTCCGAGTTGGTCTGACGGACGACGGTGGCTCGGTGACCCTGGTGGTGGCCGACGACGGTCTCGGGATCCCCGACGACGAGCAGGGTCGTCTGTTCACCAGGTTCTTCCGCTCGTCCATGGTCATCGAGCGGGCGATCCAAGGGACAGGACTCGGCCTGACGATCGTGCGTGCCGTCGTGCAGGCTCACGGGGGCACGGTGTCGGTCGACTCCGCGGTCGGCTCGGGCAGCACGTTCACCGTGGTCCTGCCCCGTGGACGTACGGCGCCACGCCTACCCGCCTGGGCGGACGGCGCCGCAAGGGGCGGGACGCCCCGGCTGTCGAGCACGGTCCCGTAGCGAGCCAACGTAGGTGTCACCGGTCGACCGAAGCGCCGTCGGCACCGCCGAGAACAGACGTCCGCCATCAGGCGAAGTGGTTCGCACGCGTGAGTGGGCCTGACGACCTTCGGGTGATGGGCGACAGATCTGCTCCGCCGTCCCACAACTGCAGGACCCGGTCGGTGACCCAGACGTCGATGTCTTTGCCGCCGGCGGCCCGTCCGAGAGCGACCTGCTGCCAGTGCACGCCGCTCGACCTTGCCCGCGACGGATGCGGCCGCCGCAGCTGCACCACGGTCTTGCGAGTCACCCGGAACGGGCCGCCACCTCAGTGACGCTCTCAGCCTCCGCGATGACCGCCAACATCGTCTGATACCGCTGCTCAGCCACACTCAACTCCCGCATTCTCGGGAGTGTCCGGCATCAACCGAAGTAACTGTCACCCATCAACCGGAACACTGTCCGGCATCAACCGAAGACCAGATGTCCGCCATCAGGCGGAGCAATACAAGCAGGCGGTGGGCCCCCAGGGGATCGAACCCTGAACCCGCGGATTAAAAGTCCGCTGCTCTGCCGATTGAGCTAGAGGCCCGGCGTAGGGAAGAACCAGGGGAGCGAAGAAGGAAGAACCCTTGGAACAATCCGAACCGGAGCAGCGTAGCCAACCGCCACGCGTGCACGGCCGGCTGCCACCCGTGTGGCACGCCTGCCGGCCGCAACAAGACGGTCCGTCTGACGGAGCGCCTGCCACCGATTCGGCAATCGACGTCGTCCATGTCCCCAGGGCCGGGGGTCTTCACGCGGGTCAGCCGCACGTGGCGCGGTGAGGCACGTCTTCACCGACGTGAGTGCGCCACTCGAGCGCGGTCATCGACCGACCAGCGGCGCTGCACGCGGCATCGAGTGCAGGACCGATGCGGGTGTCCCACCGGTAGAAGCCAGCTCCGGTCGCAGCAAGCAGGGTGACGCCGTCAGCCAGCATCGTCGGCGCGACAGGCGCGTCGGGCTCGACGGTGGCGATGTCCAGCAGCCTCCCGTCCTCGCCGTCCCACAGGGACACGCGCCCGTCGTCACCGCCCGCCACGATGCGAGACCCGTCCTCGGTGTAGCTGCCGTACGTCGTGCTGCCGTCGTGCACAGCCACCCGTGAGCGCACCGGCCGTCCCGTCACGAGGTCGAGGACGAGCACGCCGTCGGTGCCGAAGACCGCGGCCTTTCCGGGATCGCTGGGGTCGAGGTCGGCCGACGACCACCAGAGGTCCCCGGGGTCGGGCAACACCCCGGTGTGAACGGTGCGCCCGTCGACCAGGTCCACCCAGCTCCAGGTCTCGACCCGACCGGTCTCGTACGGCCCGTCGGACGCCCGTCCCACCAGCACGAAGGCGTGCCGCCCGTCAACCGCTACGGCCACAGCCGCCGCCACGCCGGGCAGGCGGACCACCTTGCCCGCTGGTCGCCCGGTCTCGGCGTCGACGCGCCTCACTGTGCGCGCCTCGTCGGCGATCACCAAGTGCTCGCCGTCGCCGCTGTGGGCCAGGTCGGTGACACCCGCGCGGCTCACCTCGTAGGTTCGTACCTTCCCCTCCAGAGGCAGGGTGACGACGTCGCCGTCGGGTTTGCCGACCACGAAGGCGGTGGCGTCGGGCCGCCAGTCACCCGCGTTCCAGGCCCCCGTGTGCCAGCCCCCCGTGACACCGATGCGGAACTGCCGCAGAGGCTCTGTCCCGTCGGTGCGCAGGAGCGAGACCGTGTCTGTCTCGATGCCCGACATCTCCAACGCTTCCCCGTGGGTGGCGACGAGGTCCCCGCGCGGCGACAACGCGTGGTGCTCTCCCGGCGTCTCGGGCCTGGGCGCGAAGGCCGTGAACTGGCGATCGCCCGCGATGTCCCAGCTCTCGAGACCGTGGAATCCCGCGTTGTGCAGGGTGGAGCCGTCCGCTGAGAACTCGATCGGCGAGACGAGCCCCGGGAAGCGGCGGACCACCTCCCCCGAGCGCCACCGCCAGGCCGTGACGTTCCATCCCTCGTGGGCGCCCGCGGCGAGCAGACGCCCGTCGGGCGAGAACACCCCGGACCCGTATCCCGCGAAGCGTGCCACCCCCCGACCGTCGCGCGTGTCGAGCACGACAAAGGGAGCCGCGCCTGACGACTTCTCGACGACCGGAGCGGCCAACCACCGTCCGTCCGGGCTGAGGTCGACGAGGTAACCGCCGTAGCTCTCCAGGTCGTCGCGACGCCACAGCGGGGGCTGCTGCTCCCCCCCTCGATCGGGCACGCGGTACGCCGCAGGCGGTGCACCGCTGTAGAGCGTCGACCCGTCGTCGCTGATCTGCACCCGCTGCCATGACCCTCCCGGCGACGGGAGCTCCACCACCCGGGGGGCGGCGTCGAGGTCGTCGACGTCCCACACGTGGGCGAAGGCCCGGGTCGGCTCGGCCGCGCTCCCCTCGCCCTCGACGTAGAGGAACGAACCGGCCAGCCACCGCCCGTTGGCGCTGAAGGCGACGCTGAGGCCCATCGCCGGCCGTGGAGGAAGCCCCGAAGGCTGGACCCGAAGGGGCTTCATGGTCTCGGAGTCCACCAGGACCAGCGAGCGCCTGGCGACGGGCTGTGAACCCACCGCGACGACGGCGCCGTCGGGGGAGTACGCGAGGGCGCCCGGGATGAACAGATTCTGCCGCCTGCCAGGACCGTCTCCGTCGTAGCTCGCGGTGAGCTCTCCGGACTCGAGGTCGAAGCGGTGCACCTGGTTGTCTGCGGCGTACCCGACGGCAGCCCGACCGCGCGGGTCCACCGAGAGGTTGACCATCCAGCGCTCCGGCTGCTCGGTGCTGGCGATCAGACCGGGACGGCGAGCCATCGCCTCGCGAAGGTAGCCACGGGTCTGGGCGGTGTCGTCGAGCTCCACAGCCTCCGTCGCGAGCAGCAGCGACAGCGCAGGGTCCTCCACCGTCAGGGACTGGGCGCCGATCCGGCCTGCGTCGGCGGCCCGAGTGCTCGCCTGGGCGGACTCCTCACCGGCGCGGGCGCGCTCACCTGCTTGTACGGCGAGAACTCCCGCGACCAGCGCGAGGACGAGGAACGCCGATCCGGCGACGAGGGCCACCCGCTGCCGGCGGATCATCCGCGCCTGCTGGCGGGCATGCTCGACGAGGGCCCGTGCCTCGGTCTCGGCAGCACGCCGGCCGGCATCGAGGAACTCGTTCTCGAGCCCGGTCAGCTCGACCTGCACCTGGTCGCGCCACGCCAGGGCCTGCTGGAGCCGGGTGCCCCGGTACAGCTCGCTGTCCGGTCGTCCCCGGGCCTCCCAGGCGTCGGCCGCGATGGTCACGTGGTGCAGGATCCGCTGTCCTTCGACGTCGTCGGCCAACCAGTCCCGCAGGCGCGGCCAAGCGCGCGCGAGCGACTCGTGGGTGATCTCGATCGCGCCCTCCTCACTGGTCAGCAGCCGGGCGGCCACCAGGTCGTCGACCAGCCGCTCCTGCGCCGGCTCCACGATCACCCGCGACCGGGCTGCCCTGATCCGGGACGGCTCTCCCGCGCTGCCGGAGGACACCAGCCTCAGCATCAGCTCGCGCACCAGGTGCTGCAGACTCGGGTCGACGCTGCCGTAGACCGCCTCCGCGGTCTGCGCCACGGCACCCCGGATGCCGCCGGCGGCCTGGTAACCCGCCACGGTGAGGGTGTTGCCCTCGCGGCGCTGCCAGGTCTCCTGCAGCGCGTGGGACAGCAGCGGCAGCGCGCCGGGCTCTCCCTCCACCTCGCGGACCAGCAGGTCGACCAGGCCCGGCTCCAGGATCAGCCCCGTCTGCCGCGCCGGGGCCTCCACGACGTCCCGCAGCGCCGTTTCGTCCATCGCGCCGAGCAGGTGCAGCCCGCGCTCGACCAGCCGGGTGAACGACGGGTACGGCGGCAGCTCTGCGAGCCGGTCCGCCCTCAGTGCGATCACCAGGGGGGCGTGCTCGGCGTGCGCGACCAGCCGGTCCAGGAACTCCGACCGCTGCTCGGCGTCGGAGCACAGCGAGAAGGTCTCCTCGAGCTGGTCGACCACCCATGCTTCCCGCTCGCTGCGCCGAGGGAGGGCGTCGAGCACCCGCAGCGGCGCCTCCCCGGGCGAGAACACCCGGACCCGCGTGCCGGCGCGAGACAGCGCCGCGGCCACCCCGGCGCGGACCAGCGAGGACTTGCCGCACCCCGACGGCCCCACGACGGCGAGAACCCCTTGCGCCTCCAGCACCGCCAGACACGTGACAACCTCCCGGTCGCGGCCGAAGAACGTCTCCGCGTCACTCACGTCGTACGCGGCCAGTCCCCGGTAGGGGCACCGCTCGGTGCTCTTGCGCGGGTCGGGGGCCTCCGGAAGCAGCTGCGGATCGTGACGCAGAACCGCTTCCTGCAACCGGTCGAGCTCCGGCCCCGGGTCGATCCCCAGCCTGTCGGCCAGCAGGTCTCGTGCCTGCTGCAGCGTCGCCAGCGCCTCGGCCTGGCGGCCGTCCTGATACTGCGCGCGGGCCAGCAACGCCCAACGCGCCTCGCGCGTCGGGGCCTCCCGCAGCAGGGCCGCCGCGTCGGCCAGAACCTCATGGTGCCGACCCGACCGCAGGTAGCAGTCGATCCGCAGCTCCTGTGCTTCCTGCCGCACCTCCCCCAACCGTGTCGCCTCCACGACGGCCGGCTCCCAGTCGTCCACGTCCGGGAACGGACGACCACGCCACAGGTCCAACGCATCGCCGACGAGGTGCCCCGCCCGGTCGACCTGCCCCATCGCCGCCAGGTCCCTGGCACGGGCGACGGTCCGCTCGAAGCACACCGAGTCGACGGCGTCGGCGGGGACGGCCAGCCGGTACCCCGGAGGCGCCGTCTGGATGGCCTCTGCCCCCAACAGCCGTCGCAGCCGAGAGACACAGCCGTGCAGGACCTTCTGCGCCGAGGCCGGCGGCTCGTCGCGCCACAGCGCGTCGACCAGAAGATCCTGGCTCACCACCTGCCCGGTCCTCGTCGCCAGAGCGGAGAGCACGACGCGGTCCCGGCGACCGAGCGAGGCCGACTCCTCGTCCACCGTGAGAGTGCCGAGCACTCCGATATCCACGTCCTCAGCGTCCGCCCGAGGGCACCAGCGGTCAAGGAGCCCTGGTCACGGCGATACCGACGTGATACTGCGACCGCCCAGGCGTGTCATCCCAGTGAGGCCGCTACAAGCCGGACCTGCACCCGACGCGCTCAGCGCAGCAACCATCCGCCGTCCACCTTGACGCCGTACAGGCCGGTGACGCGCGTTCGTGTGACCTCCCCAGCGGCGACGACGTCGGACATCCCTGGGTCGGCGTTCGGTACCGCCCGGCCGCCGGTGTCCAGCGGGGTCTCGATCCGGGCGTGCGCCGGGCCAACCGTCAGGAGTGTGACCGAAGCCAGGGCAGCTGCGCAGACGAGCGCCAGTCGCGCTGCGCCTCTCCGTGCTCCGGGTCCCTGGGTGTAGTCCTGCTGAATGGTGGTGGTGAACATGACGAACCCTCACTGTCGGTGGGCGGGCCGCGGTGCGTGCAGCAACCCCTCTCTTCGCCCACCAGCTCTCCCACGGTCCGGTACCACCCCGCTTCCACGCTGGTATCACCCCGGTATCGCCAGCTCAGGAGAAGGTGACCGACGGCAGGTGATCCTGGAGCTGAGGCGTCCGCTCCAGCGGACACAACGCCATCCGTCATACGGGTCAGATTCGCGACACCCTCGGAGAGGTCCGAGCCGCTCGGAGCGACATGAGCCCGGTGCAACGCTTGGTCGTCGGACGTCGTGTGAGGGGTCAGCCCACGTGCGGCGATTTGCTGATGCTGGGGCTCGGCGTGCCAGACTCACCGCCCCAGGCGTTCTGGGCCTACTGCGTCAGGAGCCTCGTGAGCGAGATTGCCGTCACCGTCGAGCCGACGCCTTCCGCCGCGCGTGTCGCCAACGTTCTGGCGAAGTCCGCGCTGGTCCTGCTGCTGGTGCTGGCGATGCTCTACCCCGAGTCCGGCAACCTGCGCGACAAGGCCGCCGGGCTGCGCGCCGGGATCTACCCGCTGCTGTCCTTCGCCCTGCCCGTCATCTGGTGGCTGCACTGGCGCGAGCGCGTCTCGTTCCCGTGGCTGCCCGACTTGATGGTGACGCTGACGTGCTTCACCGACATCCTCGGCAACCGGATGGACCTCTACGACACGGTGGTCTGGTTCGACGACTGGATGCACTTCATGAACAACGGGCTGCTCGCCGGCGCTGTGCTGCTGCTGACGATGGGCCGGCGCGCGAGCCTCGGGCGGCTGATGGAGCGGTCCCTGGCCTTCGGCGCGACCGCCGCCATCGCGTGGGAGATCGGTGAGTACTTCGCCTTCATCAGCCGCTCGACCGAGCGCGAGTTCGCCTACGCCGACACCCTCGGTGACCTCGCCCTGGGGACACTGGGGGCCGTCGTGGCGGCGGGCGTGGTGCACCACCTGTGGAGCCGCGGCGGTCTGGCCACCGTGGAGCCGCTCGTCACCCCGCGACGCGCCTCAGCCAGCTAGGGAACAGCCGGCCCTGGGCCGCCTCGGTCGTGGAGGTCAGTCCTCGCCTGACCGTGCGGCAGGATGGCGGAATCGTCGAGCGCTGCGCCGGCATCACCATCGGCTGGGGCTGCGCCCAGGACGTCGCGCGCCTCGTCGCGGCGCCCGCCTGATCGCCTCAGCAGACCTCGCTGCGCCGCTCCAGCAGCACGGTGTCGCGCCACTCCCCGTCGAGCCGGGCGATCCGCGTGCGGACCGCCAACGTGCGGTAGCCGGCGGCGTGGTGCAGGGCCAGGCTGGCCCGGTTCTCGGGGAAGACCGAGGCCTGCAGGGTCCACAGGCCCGCGGCGTCGGAGGCGTTGACCTGGGTGAAGAGCAGGGCTCTGCCGACGCCACGCCCCCGGGCGGACTCGGCGACGTAGACCGCGGTCTCACCGACGCCGGCGTAGCACGCACGCGCCGACGTCGGCATGACCGCCGTCCAACCCACGACCTCGTCGTCGAGCTCGGCGACCCAGGCCAGGTCAGGCAGCCAGCGGGCCCGCAGCTCCTCGGCGGTCGGCACGGTCGTCTCGAAGGTTGCGTTGCGGGTGGCGAGCCCCTCGGCGTAGATCGCCAGCACGCGATCGAGGTCACCGTGCTCGACGGAGCGGACAGTGACGTCGCTCGGCAGGTCACTGGGGCAGCAGGGGCGGGAGGACAACGCCCCCATCACGACGTCGGCGGCATGGGGCAGGCCAGTGCAGCAGGCGGCGTTGACCGAGACGAGGCTCGCCGTACCGACCTTGTCGACGACCACGAAACCCACGCGCTTGAGCAGCTCGACGTGGTGGGAGCAGGTGGACTGGCTGATGCCCAGCGCCGCGGCCAGGTCACCGATGCGCATCGCGCCACCGGCCGACGTCGAGACCGTGTGCAGCAGGCGGACGCGGGTGGCGTCGGCGAGCACGGCGAACCACTCCGCGTAGTGCTCGGCGTCGGCGCGCTCGAGCGTGGGGAGAGGTGCCGCGTCCGGGGCAGGAGCAGCTCGTACGTCGCTCGCGGTCATGGGCCGACTGTACCTTGCCTTCATCGACAGAGGTCGATACAGTCTCTTCCATCGACAATCGTCGATGAACATCCAGGAGGACATCGTGCAGCAGCCCCTCGCCATCATCGGTGCCGGCCCGGTCGGGCTGGCCGTCGCTGCCCACGCCGCCACCCGCGGCCTGCCGTACGTCGTGCTCGAGGCGGGCCCGGTCGCCGCGTCGGCCGTGGCCGCGTGGTCGCACGTGCGGCTGTTCTCGGCCTGGCGCGAGCTCGTCGACCCGGCGGCGGAGCGGCTGCTGGCCGCCACCGGCTGGGTCGCGCCCGACCCGGACGCCTACCCGACCGGCGCCCAGTGGCGCGAGGACTACCTCGTGCCGCTGGCCGCTCTTCTCGCCGCCCGCCCGGAGGGCGAGGTCCGCCACGACGCTCGTGTCGCCGGTGTCTCCCGGGCCGGGCGCGACCTGCTCGTCGACTCGGGGCGTGACGACGACCCGTTCGTGGTGCACATCGAGACGACCGACGGCCCGGAACGGCTGCTGGCGCGCGCCGTGGTGGACGCCTCGGGCACCTGGACCACCCCCAACCCGCTCGGTGCCGACGGCTACCCCGCGCTGGGCGAGCGTGAGCACGCCGACCGCTTCACCTACGGCACCCCGGACCTCGCCGACCCGGCGGTCGCCGCCCGCTACGCCGGCAAGCACGTCGCGGTCGCCGGCAAGGGCGCCTCCGCCCAGGGCGTGCTGATCGGCCTGGCCGAGATCGCCCAACGCGACCCGACCACCCGGGTGTCGTGGCTGCTGCGACGGCCCAGCGCCGGGGACGCCTTCGGTGGCGGCGACAACGACCAGCTCGAGCAACGCGGCGCGCTGGGGCAGCAGGCCAAGGCGGCAGCGTCGAGCGGGGCGGTCGCCGACGTCACGCGCTTCCGCGCGGTCGCGGTCGAGCCGCAGGTCGACGGCCGGCTGGCCCTGGTCTCGGTCGACGGTCAGCGCGTCGCCGACGTCGACGAGGTCGTGGTGGTGACCGGCTTCCGCCCCGACCTGTCGTTCCTGTCCGAGGTGCGTCTCGACCTCGACCCGGCGCTGCAGGCCTCGCGAGCGCTCGCCGGGCAGATCCACCCCGACCACCACAGCTGTGGCGACGTCGCCCCGCACGGTCACCGCGAGCTCTCCCAGCCCGAGAAGGGCCTCTACCTCGTCGGCATGAAGTCGTACGGCCGCGCACCGTCCTTCCTGGCGATGACCGGTTTCGAGCAGGCGCGCTCGGTCGTGGCGGCGCTCGACGGCGACCTCGAGGCCGCCGACCGGGTCGACCTCGTGCTGCCCGAGACGGGGGTCTGCAACGGAGCCGGCCGGTTCGACGAGCCGGAGGCTGCCGCGCAGGGTGGCGGTTGCTGCGGCTCGCCGGAGACCGTGGAGCTCTCGCTGGTGGGGGCCGGTGACATCGTCCGCTGACCGCGCCGGGCTCCCCGACGGGGACGACGCCGGGAACGACGCCGGGGACGCCGGGGACGACGCCGGGAACGAGGCCGGGCCCAGGGCTGGGGACAGGGCCGAGGGCGTGGTCGGCCCCGAGCCCGGCGCGCTCGACGGAGCAGGGCTGCGGCACGTCGTCGTCGTGCTGAGCACGGTCCAGATCGTGTCGTGGGGCGTCCTCTACTACGCCTTCGCCGCCCTCCAGGCCTCGATCGTGGCCGACACCGGCTGGTCGTCGATGGCTGTTGCGGGGGCCTTCAGCCTGTCCCAGGTGGTGTCCGGGGCAGTCGGTCTGTGGGTCGGGCGCCACCTCGACGCGCACGGCCCACGCCGGGTCATGACGGTCGCGTCGCTGTTCGCCGTACCCGGCATCCTGCTCATCGCCGGGGCGCCGAGCCTGGCGTGGTTCTACCTCGGCTGGGTGCTGGTCGGCGTCGCGATGGCCGGCACGCTCTACCCGCCCGCGTTCGCGGCGCTGACCCGGTGGGGCGGCGCGAGGCGGGTCCGCGCGCTCACCACGCTCACCCTTGTCGCCGGCCTGGCCAGCACGGTGTTCGTGCCGCTGGCCACGGCCCTCGACGCATGGCTGGGGTGGCGCGCGGCCTACGTCGTGCTGCTGGGGGTGCTCGCCCTCGTCACCGTCCCGCTGCACTGGTGGGGGCTCGACCGGCCGTGGCGTCACGGCGGGCGCGGGGATGCGCAGGACGCCCGCCCGCGGACGTCGTACGACGAGACGTCGGGCGCGGTCGACGTGGTGCGGAGCGGGCCGTTCGTGATGCTGGCCGTGGCCAACGCGCTGGCCGCGCTCGTGGTCTTCGCGGGGCTCATCAACATGTTCCCGATGCTGCTGGAGCAGGGGCTGAGCTCGTCGGCTGCCGCCCTGGCGCTGGGTCTCGGGGGTGTGGGGCAGGTCGTGGGACGACTGGGGTACGCCCGATTCGCCGCGTCGACCACCGTGACCACCCGCGGGGTCGTCGTGGTGGCTGCGGTGGCGGTCACGACCGGAGCGCTCGCGCTGGCCCCGGCGTCGGCGCCGCTGCTCGTCGGGCTGGGGATGGGGCTGGGCCTGGCCCGCGGGATCTACACGCTGGTGCAGGCCACGGCCGTCACCGACCGCTGGGGCACGGGCGCTTACGGTCGGCTCAACGGCATCCTGACCGCGCCGGCGCTGGCCGCTTCGGCGGCCGCGCCTTTCGTGGGGGCGACCCTCGCAACGGTCCTGGGATCGCACGCCGAGGCGTTCCTGGTGCTCGCGGGCGTCGGTGTCGTGGCGGCGGCACTGATGGCGGGCGCCACCCCCTCCCATTGCCGTGGCATATCGACATCTGTCAACATAGACACATGTCGAACTCCCTGACGCTCGAGGCGCCCGACGCCTTGGCGTGCTGCACGCCGCTGGCCCACGAGCCCCTCAGCCACGAGGCGGCGGTGACCGTCGTACCGATGCTCAAGGCCATCGCCGACCCGGCCCGCCTCCGGCTGCTGTCGTTGGTGCTCTCGCACGAGGGCGCCGAGGCGTGCGTGTGCGACCTGCTGCCGCACTTCGACCTCTCGCAGCCCACCATCAGCCACCACCTCAAGGTGCTGCACGACGCCGGCCTGCTGGACCGCGAGAAGCGCGGCACCTGGGTCTTCTACGCCGCTCGTGCCGACGCCATGGCCGCGCTGGCCAACCTGTTCACCAGCGAAGAGGTCTGCCCGTGAGCGCCACCGACACCCCGGCCACGCCCGCTGCACCCGAGGGCGACGTGCTGCACCGACTCTCGACGCTCGACCGCTTCCTGCCCGTCTCGATCATCGCCGCGATGGCCGTCGGGCTGGTTCTCGGCCGGGTCGTGACGGGCCTCGACGACGCGCTCGCGGCGATCGAGATCGGGTCGGTCTCGCTGCCGATCGCCATCGGGCTGCTGGTGATGATGTACCCCGTCCTCGCCAAGGTGAGGTACGACGAGATCGGCCGGGTCACCGGCGACCGACGGCTCCTCGTCACCTCGATCGTCCTCAACTGGGTCGTCGGTCCGGCGCTCATGTTCGCCCTCGCCTGGCTGCTGCTGCCCGACCTGCCCGACTACCGCACCGGCCTCATCATCGTCGGGCTCGCCCGCTGCATCGCCATGGTGCTGATCTGGAACGACCTGGCCTGCGGCGACCGGGAGGCCGCGGCGGTGCTGGTCGCCATCAACGCCGTCTTCCAGATCCTCGCCTTCGCGCTCCTGGGCTACTTCTACCTCGAGGTGCTCCCGGGCTGGCTCGGCCTCGAGCAGACCGCCCTCGACGTGTCCATCTGGGAGATCGCGCTGAGCGTGCTGATCTTCCTCGGCATCCCGCTGGCCGCCGGTTTCCTGACCCGCACGTTGGGGGAGCGCGCCTTGGGTCGCGAGGGGTACGAGTCGCGGGTGCTGCCGGCGATCGGCCCGTGGGCGCTGTACGGGCTGCTGTTCACCATCGTCATCCTCTTCGCCCTCCAGGGCGACACCATCACCAACGAGCCGCTCGACGTCGCGCGCATCGCGATACCTCTGCTCGCCTACTTCGTCCTCATGTGGGGCGGGTCGATGCTGCTGTCGAAGGCGATGGGGCTCGACTACGAGCGCGCCACCGCGGTGTCGTTCACCGCGGCCGGCAACAACTTCGAGCTGGCGATCGCGGTGGCCATCGGGGTCTTCGGCGTCACCTCCGGCCAGGCGCTGGCCGGAGTGGTCGGGCCGCTCATCGAGGTGCCGGCGCTGGTCGCGCTGGTCTACGTCAGCCTCTGGGCCCGCAGGTTCTTCACCGTCCGCGCCAACGAAGGAGTCGTGTCATGACCCAGCCCCCGTCTCCCACGGAGCAGACCCCACAGGTCGTCTTCGCCTGCGTGCGCAACGGCGGTCGCTCGGTGATCAGCCGCGTGCTGACCGAGCACTACGCGCAGGGTCGGGTCGTCGCGTTCTCGGCCGGCACCCAGCCCGGCGAGCACATCCACGCCGAGGTCGCCGAGGTGCTCGAGAAGCTGGGCCTCGACACCTCGCGCGAGACCCCGACGCTGCTGACGCGCGAGACGATCGCCGCCTCGACGATGGCCATCACGCTCGGCTGCGGCGAGGAGTGCCCCTACGTCCCCGGCGTGCGGTACGTCGACTGGCCGGTCGCCGATCCCGGCGGCCAGAGCGAGGCGACCGTCCGGGAGATCATCGCCGACCTCGACGCCCGGGTGCGCACGCTCCTGGGCGAGCTGGTGCCAGACCTCGAGCTGGCTCCGTCGGTCGTCGGTTCCACGGACCGCTGAGGCGAGCGCTCGTCGTACTCCTCGACCGGGGCCGGCGCCGTCAGCGGCCGACCTTGAAGTGGTCGACGTAGCCGGCACCGTTGCGGACCCTGAGCACCAGGGTGTGGCTCCCGGGGCCGAGATCGCGGTAGACGCGGGCGAAGCCGAACTCCGGGCGCCGCGACCGCGAGCCGAAGTCGAGGCGGTCGATCACGTCGCCGTCGAGCAGGAGCACTCCCGTGCCGCCGGCGCGAGACCTGCCGAGCTGGAGGCGGATCGCGGGCTGGCCGAAGGTCAGGCGCATGGTGCCCGGACCGGGGGTGGCGCAGAAGTCTCCGCCCGCGGCGCCCGAGCTCTGGCGTGTGCGCCACGAGTCGGACCTCGTGACGCGCGAGGCCTGGCAGGGGACCAGCTGGCGCACCAGGACCTGCACGGTGTCGGTGTCCGTCGCGCCCCTGGGGTCGGTCACGGTCAGCCTGGCCGTGTAGCGGCCGGCCCGGGGGTAGGAGAGCGTCGGTCGGACGTCCGTGGAGTCCTTGGTCGCGCCACCGTCGCCGAAGTCCCAGGAGTACTGCAGGTCGTTCGGAGTCTCGGCGTCGTCGGAGCTGCGCGCGTCGAGCCGGAGCTCCTCCTTGGTGCGCACGACCTCGTCGCTGGTCAGCGCCTTGGCGACCGGCGCGGTGTTGGCCGGCGGCTCGGGGTCACCGTCGCCGGCCGCGTAGCCGTAGTCGAACGCGCCGCAGCCCCGACCGAGGTCGAAGTCGACCGTCCCGGCGAGGTTGCCGTCGGAGGCCACCGGGCCGACGTCCTTGCCGACCATCGAGGTCACCAGGAACGAGAGGCAGTCGTACTGGAACCGCCACGGGGTGTCGACCTCGGGGAAGCGCGGATCCGGCTCGGTCTCAGCCGGGTCGGTGTAATTGTCAGTGTGACCCTGACCCGAGTCGGAGAAGGCCTTGTCGCCGGCCGCGTCGGTCCACGCCGCGTCGCCCAGGTCGGGAGTGTCCGAGCCGGGCTCGGGCTGGCTGTCCAGCGGTGACTGCGCCGGCGGGTTGTCCGTGCCGACGTTGCCGTAGCCGTGCGCCTCGTCGGTGTAGACCATCGACAAGCCCGGCTTGAACTCGATCGGGTCGCGGTCGTTCTCGCCCTTGCCGTCGAGGTCGAAGCCCGAGCGGTCACGCAGCTCCAGGTAGTAGGCGTGGTCGGCCGGCGCCTCGGCGTCGGCGTTCACGTAGCTCCACCCCTGCGTGCAGTCGGAGCCGAAGTCGTCCTGGCAGCCGCCGTTGAACACGCGCGGGTCGTCGGGCCCGCCGTCGGACTCGAAGTCGGTCTCGAGCAGCACCTCGTCACCGTCGGGCGTCGTGGCGGTCACCGACACGTCGTCGATGAACCAGCCGGGACGGGCCAGCCCGGGGTCGGTGGCGTAGCTGAAGCGGAGCACGCCGTCGTCGGCGCCCGCGAGCTCGCTGACGTCGAAGCGGTCGGCCAGGAAGACCGAGTCGGGCACCGTGCCGGTCAGCCGGTCGAGGTCCTGCGTGCCGTCGTCGTAGGAACCGCTCGAGCCGGTGATGCCGTTGCCGTAGCGGTTCTGGCACGCGACGTTGTTGGGGTTCTGCGCCTGCGGGGTGGTGTAGCCGTTCTCCGACTCCGAGGACTCGAACGACTCGCCGCCGTTGGTGGAGGTCAGCACGAAGCCGTAGTCGTAGTCCCACTCGATGTCCCACAGCGACTTCAGCTCCAGGCTCACCGTGCTGCCCTCCGGCAGCTCGGCCAGGCCCGGCACGGCGAGGTCGAGGTTGTGACCCGCCTCGGGTGCACAGCCGAAGTCGTTGCCCGAGCCGGACCACCAGGCGTGGCTGGCGCTGGCTCCGTCGCCGGACTCGAACTTCGCCGGGTCGATGAGCTGACGTCCGGGCAGCTTGGCCACGAAGGCCTTCGAGTTGTGGACGGTCCCGTCGGCGCCGTTGCGCAGCGTGTACGGCGTACCGTCCTCGGTCTGCCACTTCACGACGCCGGTGTCCTGCTTGGAGTCGGTCCAGCCGTTGACCGTGGGGCTGGTGCCGGGCTCCAGCACCTCCGGCACGATCCACCCCATCTCCTGGCGGCTGAAGACGTCCATGTTGTGCGACTTGTCGGTCGCCATCAGGTTCCAGTCGCCGTAGGTCTCGCGGCTGCCCAGCGAGTAGAAGTCGGGCAGGCCGAGGGAGTGGCCGTACTCGTGGGAGATCACCGAGGCCTTGTCGATGGCGGTCTCGGGGTTCACGTTGTAGGGCCCGACGCGCACCATCACGGGGAAGTCGGTCTCGGTGGTCGTCATCTCCGAGCGTGCCGCGCTCGTGTAGAACAGCGGCCGGTCCTCGTCGTCGCGCAGCTGGTCGTCGGTGACGAAGCCGCCCTGACCGGTGTCGGGGTCGGTGTAGGAGAACTCGAGCGAGGACGAGTGCGGCCAGACGTTGTCGTAGGGGGCGTCGGTGTAGGTGCAGCCCGCGACGCTGAGCTGCGAGGCGCCGTTGCCGCCGCAACCGGCGAACACGACCATGAAGAAGTCGACGACACCGTTCTTGTCGGTGTCGAAGTCGGAGTAGTCGATCTCCGGGTCCGCGATCGAGGCGGCGTCGTAGACCAGCTTGCCGGTCGGGCCGCACCCGGAGTCGATGTCGGCCAGTGCGGCCACGCCTGTCAACGAGCCCGCCACGGCGCTGCCGCTCTTGTCCGAGCCGTAGTACTCCGTCTGCCCGGGCAGCTGGTAGATGCCGCCCTGGATGCGCTCGGCGTACACCGGTGAGCCGGGTCCGGCCGCGGGGTTCCCCGCGAAGGTCGCGCCCTTGCAGGTGCCCGACGGCTCGGGGGCGGTGAAGCGCTCCTCGCCCGAGAACGGTGCGGTGGCGATGTCGGCCGAGGGGACCGCGCCCTCGGGGAACAGCTGACCCAGGCTCATCTCCTGGAACAGGTTGAACGTCGAGCCCGGGAGGCTGGGGGAGTTGATCTTCTCGCTCAGCTCCGCGCCGTCGTTCGTGGTCTGGTAGTCGCGGTCGTAGTAGGCCACGGGCACCACCGGGAACGGGCGGTCGCCGTACCGGGCGGTGTCGTACTGCGCGCCCGGCGGGATGACGCGCGGGCCGTGGCTGGTGGCGGTGCCCTGCTGCGTGGCGCCGACGCGGAGGACGGCGGTGGTGGAGAGGTCGCGCCACACGATGGTGGGCTCCTGCGCGGTCGACTTCGCCGCGGACTCGACGATGAGCTGGGTCTGCGACGGCTCGTCCGCGGTGCCCGCCGGGACGGACGGGATCGTCCAGGTGACGGTGCTGCCCGGTGCGCCGGAGACGCTGCCTGCGGCACTGCGCGCGCCCGTGATCGACGTACCTCGGGGGGCGGTGAGGGTGACGGTGACGTCCTCGACCGCGCTGTCCGCGGGGTTGCGCACGAAGATGCGTGAGACGTAGTCGTCGCCGGGCTTCACCCAGCCGACCTCGGAGACGAAGCTGTTCTCCAGCTGCAGGTCGTCCGCGCCGGCCAGGACGACGGCGGCGGCGCCCGCGTCGGCGGTGCGCAGGTTCTGGTACGACGCCTCCGTGGCGCGTACGGCGAGCGTGGTCGCGCTGTCCTGACGGGCCAGCGCTCGGGTGGCGCGGCCGGGGACCGTGGTGTCGAAGGAGCCGTCGCCGCCGGCGACGACGTCCTGGGCGGCGAGCACCTCGCCGTCGGGGGCGACCAGCTCGAGGGTGAACGCCGCCGGGACGCCCGACTCGGGCGTGACGCCGTCGGTGGTCGGGGAGCCGATGCGACCGGCGACCGGGATCGACTCGCCCGGGGCGACGCTCGTGTCCTGCCCGTCGAAGTCCGCGGCCAGCTCAGGAGCGGAGTCCTCGGCGTCAGCGACGGGCGGAGTGTCCGCCGCGTCCGCGTCGGGGAGTGGTGACGCGGCTGCGCCCGCGGTGCCGGCGAGGGCCGGAGTCACGGACAGGACCAGGGCGGCGAGCGCCGCGGAGACGGTGACGGGGCGGTGGCGCAGGATCATGGCGGTCATCCTCACAGGGACTGCGCCGGAGCGTGGTCAGTCCGGTCGACCGCCGTCAAACGAGATGAGCGCGCCCGGGTTACGCCGTGGCACTCCAGCACTCCAGCACTCCAGCACTCCAGCACTCCAGCACAGCCGGGACGCGGACCGACCGCCTGGGCGCGGGGCGTCGTACGCCGCGTCGGTTTCCCCGGGTCCCCGGTGAAACTGGCACTCCCCGCAGGTTGCAACACGTGGGATGTGCCAAATTCACCGGGTCCCCGGTGAAACCGACCCCGTGCTCGTCAGGCGCGGTCGATGCGGCGCTCCTCGACGTGGGTGGTGCGGGCGCGCTGCTGGGTCATCACGAGTCCGAGGACGATCGTGAGGACGCCGGCGCCGATGAGGATCCAGCCGAGCATGATGTCGTCCACGCCGGCGAGGTCGTAGCTGATGACCGGCGTGACGAACAGCAGGCCGAGGACGATCAGAACTACTCCGAGTCCGAGACCCATGACGTGCTCCTCTCTGTGCGCCACCTCTCGGTGGCGGGGCTGCCCGACCGGCAGCCCGGTGGTGCAGCAGGGGTATACCCCCGGCTCCCGGCTCTCAAGCCTGCACCGGTCTAGTCCCTGCGGTGATTTGGGCCATTAGCCCGCCATCTCGGGACATAGGTCCCAGAATAGGACATGAGCGGCTTTCGGCCCTCGCTGAACCGCAGCTCACGCTTGAGAACTTGGGAGGGTTCGTATGGCAACGCTCGTCTCGGCACGTGCCACGTCGCCAGCCAGGTACACACGCACCCTGGCGCCGACGTCGCGTGAGCTGCACATGATGAAACGGTTCGGGCAGGGGCACAGTCGAGCGCTGTTCCAGCAGATGCGCGCCGCCGGCGGGGAGATGGCCTGGTTCGAGCAGCAGCTCGAGCCCGACTCCGTCCCCCAGACCGCCACGGCGCTCGCCGTACCGTCGTGGTATCCGGAGCTGCAGCGCAGCGCGACCGCGAAGAAGGCCACGGACAGCAACGGGTCGTACCTCGGCTACCACTACGCGACCGACCTGGCCAACTACTCGTTGCAGATGCGGATCAACTCCTCGCGACCGCTGTTCGAGACCATGGTCGACTTCTGGAGCACGCACCTGCACGTCAACGCCCGCGACTTCCCCAGCTTCGTGCAGCGCGCCGACTACGACCGGCTGCTGCGCGAGAAGGCGATGGGCACCTTCGAGGACCTGCTCCTGGCCGCCACCACCCACCCCGCGATGCTCATCTTCCTCGACAACTGCGAGTCGGTGAAGAACCGCCCGAACGAGAACCACGGTCGTGAGCTGCTCGAGCTCCACACCGTGGGACGCACCTCCGGCTACACCGAGGCGATGGTCAAGGACTCGGCCAAGATCCTCTCCGGCTGGGCCGTCCGCGATGACTACAGCGCCTACTACGACCCGAACAAGCACACCACCGGTGCCGTCAGCGTCCTGGGCTTCAGCCACGCCAACGCCTCGGCCGACGGCGCCGCGATGTCCCTGAGCTACCTGCGCTACCTCGCGCGCCACGAGCTCACCGCACGCACGGTCTGCCGCAAGCTCGCGATCCGCTTCGTCTCCGACAACCCGCCGGCCTCGCTGGTCGACGAGCTCGTGCGGACCTACCTGTCCTCGGGCACCGACATCAAGGCCGTGCTGCGGACCCTGGTCGCCTCGGAGATCTTCTGGGCCTCGGCCGGGCAGAAGGTCCGCAACCCCGTCGACGACGTCGTCGCCACGGTCCGAGCGCTCCAGGTGAAGGTCAAGGCGCCGACCTCCCGCGCCTCCTTCGCCCACGAGCTCAGCACGTCGATCAAGAGCGTCCGGCTCTTCCAGTGGCCCCGGCCCGACGGGCCGCCCGACACCGCCGACGCCTGGTGCTCGGCCTCCCGGATGCTCGCGTCGTGGCGCAACCACTGGGGGCTGGCCGGTGGCTACTGGCCCGACGGGCAGGCGGTCTACCGCAAACCGGCTTCCTACCTGCCGCAGGAACGGATCCGCTTCGACCTCCTCGTCGACCACGTCTCGCGCACCGTGCTGGGCAAGCCGTCGACCGCTCGGCTGCTCGAGGCGGCCTGCCAGGGCGTCGGGGTCCCGGCCTCGGAGATGGTCACCGCCCAGCACAAGGTCGTGAAGTACCGCTTCAACCGGCTGCTCACGGTCCTGCTCGACTCACCCGAGCACATGTCGCGATGACGACCTCCGACCCCCGCCCACGGGCGACACTGGCTCGCAGGGCCCCGAGGGACCTGCCGGCCCCCGACTCCGAGATGAGGTCGCGATGACCGAGAACCTGTGCTGCGACGAGTACGAGCGCGTGTCCGCGCTGTCGCGACGTCGTTTCCTCGGCGGCGTCGCCGCGGCCGGCGCCACGGCCGTCAGCACCAACCTGTTCGGCGAGGCCGTGCGCCAGGCCACCTTCGGCGAGACCACCGGCAACGTCCTGGTCGTCCTCAGCTGCCGCGGCGGGCTCGACGGTCTCGGGGCGGTCGTGCCCCACGGGGACGCTGCCTACTACAGCGCGCGGCCGACCATCGCGCTGCCGCGCAACTCGCTGGTCTGCACTGACTCGATGTTCGGGCTGCACCCCAAGATGGCGCCGCTGAAGTGGCTGTGGGACTCCGGTGAGCTCGGCGCGGTCCACGCCGTCGGGATGCCGGCGCCGAACCGCTCGCACTTCGCCGCCATGGAGGAGGTCGAGGACGCCGACCCCGGCACCACGGCACGCCAGGGCTGGGTCAACCGGATGGTCGGGATCGACGCGCCCGCCACCGACGTCATGTCGCTGGGAAGCGCCATCGCCCCCACCATCATCGAAGGTGCCAACCCGGCGATGGCGGCGGCCGAGGTCGACGACCTCGTGCTGCGCGGCACCGAGAACGGGTGGAAGGCGGCCCGCCGTCAGCACCTCACGACCACCTGGCAGGACCAGGGCGGCCCCCTCGGGCGGGCGGCGCGGCTCGCGATGGACTCGGTCACCCGGCTCGAGACGGTCTCGGCCACGCGCTACGTCCCCAGCGCCGCCTACCCCACGTCCTTCCCGGCCAAGGACCTCGCCGACGCACTGCGCGACTCCGCACGCCTGATCAAGTCCGGCCTGGGCGTCGAGGTCATCACGATCGACTTCGGCAGCTGGGACCACCACGACGGCTACGGCACCACCGCCTACGGCCAGATGCAGAAGATGGTCGAAGCCCTGGCGCTGTCGATCAACGCCTTCATGCGCGACCTCGGCGAGCAGCGCTCCCGGGTGACGCTGGTGACCATCAGCGAGTTCGGCCGACGGGTCGCCGAGAACGGCAACCGCGGCCTCGACCACGGGTGGGGCAACATGATGCTCGTCGCCGGGGCAGGGGTCCGGGGCGGTCGCTACCACGGCTCCTGGCCGGGGCTCTCCGCGGGCAAGCTGATCGACGGAGACCTCGCGGTCACCACCGACTACCGCCAGGTGCTGGGCGAGATCGTCCACAAGCGGTTCCCCGCCAAGGACGTCACGCAGGTGTTCCCAGGACTCAGCTACGACCCCATCGGCGTGCTGTCCGGAACGTGAGCCACGCGGGACCGCCACGGGAACGACGTACGACGGGGGCGGGTGTCACTCGCGACGCACCCGACCCTTCCGTCACCGCAAATAGTTGGTAGGGTTTGTGGTGCACCAGATGCACCAGTTCCGGCAGGTCCCAATCGTCCGCGGAGTGTTGTGAATCCGGCGGCGTTGGCTCACAAGTTGCATTGCTTCTCGGTGGGGTTCAGCGTCACGCATGTGGTGCAGGGGCGTCGAAGACGGCGCGCCTAGCCCCAACAGAGGAGTAACAGAGCATGGCTCAGGGCACTGTCAAGTGGTTCAACGCCGAGAAGGGTTTCGGCTTCATCGCGCAGGAGGGCGGCGGCGACGACGTCTTCGTGCACTTCTCCGCCATCCAGATGCAGGGCTACAAGTCCCTGGAGGAGAACCAGCGCGTGGAGTTCGAGGTCACCCAGGGCCCCAAGGGTCCCCAGGCTGAGAACGTCCGCAACGCCTGATCGCTTCACACGAGGGCCCCGATCGTCTCTGACGGTCGGGGCCCTCGTGCGTCCGCGTGACACGTCCGCGCACGTCAGCGCGCGTATTCGCCTCCGACGCGACCCAAGCCCTACGATTGCCGACGGCCCACACCCCTCCTCAGGAGTTCACCGTGGCTTTTCGCCTCCGTCTTCGCCCCGTCGACGACACGTTCTTCGATCTGTTCACCGACGCCAGCAAGCACCTGGTCGCCGGTGCCGACCTGCTGACCGAGATGCTCGGCGGTCTCCAGAACGGCGGCGTCGACCGCGAGGGGCTCGCCGAGCGGATGCGTGAGGAGGAGCACCTCGCCGACGAGGACACCCACGCGATCATCCGCAAGGTGAACACGACCTTCGTGACGCCCTTCGACCGTGAGGACATCTACGCCCTCGCCTCGTCCCTCGACGACGTCATGGACTTCATGGAGGAGGCCGTCGACCTCGTCGTCCTCTACGACGTCCACGCGCTGCCCGACGGGGTCGCCGACCAGGTCGAGGTGCTGCGACGCTGCGCCGCCATCTGCGCCGACGCGATGCCGCGCCTGCGCAGCATGAAGGACCTCGACGAGTTCTGGATCGAGATCAACCGGCTCGAGAACGCCGGCGACAAGTCCTACCGGCTGATCCTCGCCCACCTCTTCAGCGGTGCCTACGAGGCGCTCGAGGTCCTCAAGCTCAAGGACGTCGTGGACTCCCTCGAGGCCGCCATCGACGCCTTCGAGAAAGTCGCGAACATCGTCGAGCAGATCGCCGTCAAGGAGTCCTGAGCGTGGACCTCGCGATCATCATCGCGGTCGTCGTCGTCGCTCTCGTCTTCGACTACACCAACGGCTTCCACGACGCCGCGAACGCCATCGCGACCTCGGTCTCGACCCGGGCGCTGACCCCGCGCATCGCGCTGGCGATGGCTGCGGTGATGAACTTCATCGGGGCGTTCCTCGGTCAGGAGGTCGCCAACACCGTCGGCGGCGTCATCTCGCCGTCGCAGACCACCAGCGGCATGGTGGTGGTGATGGCCGGCCTCTTCGGCGCGATCGCCTGGAACCTGCTGACGTGGTACTTCGGGCTGCCGTCCTCGTCCTCCCACGCACTGATCGGCGGCCTGGTCGGGGCCGCGATCGCGTCCGGCTCCGCGGTGAAGTGGGACGTCATCCTCGAGAAGATCGTCATCCCGATGGTGGCCTCGCCACTGTTCGGCTTCGCCGCCGCGGCCGTGGTCATGTTCGCGATCATGTGGGTCTTCCGACGGGCGAACCCCAACAAGGCGCAGCGCGGCTTCCGTGGCGCGCAGACGATCAGCGCCGCCGCCATGGCGCTGGGCCACGGCCTCCAGGACGCGCAGAAGACGATGGGCGTCATCTTCCTCGCGCTGGTCACCGGTGGCTTCGCCTCGGCCGACGACGACCTCCCGACCTGGGTCATCTTCTCGGCGGCGGCTGCCATCTCGCTCGGGACCTACGCCGGTGGGTGGCGCATCATGCGCACGCTGGGCCGACGCATCATCGACCTGGACCCGGCGCGCGGCTTCGCGGCCGAGTCGGTCGCCGCGGGCGTGCTCTACACGACCGCCTTCGCCTTCGAGGCCCCGATCTCCACGACGCACACGATCACGTCGGCCGTCATGGGCGTCGGCGCGACCAAGCGCCTCTCGGCGGTCCGCTGGGGTGTGGCCCGCAGCATCGTCGCCGCCTGGGTGCTCACCTTCCCGATGGCCGGCCTCGCCGCCGCGCTGATGTACGAGATCCTGCACAACGTCTTCCAGCTCCCCTGACGGCCTGTCCCCGCGAAGGGGCGCGTGCGTTCGTGCGAAGCGGCGCGTGCGTGCGCGCGAAGGGGCGCGTGCGTGCGCGCGAAGCGGCGCGTGCGTGCGCGCGAGACGTCATTCCTGCTGGTGCGAGGCGTCGGCAGGTTCGAGAGGTCGCGCGTGCAGGCGCGAGCGTTGGCGCCGGTGAGAGGGTGTCAGCGTGCGTGAGTACGACGTCGTCGTGGTCGGGGCGGGCCAGGCGGGTCTCGCCGTGGGCTACTACCTCCAGCGCGCCGGACTTTCACCCGGGTCGGACTTCGTCCTCGTCGATGCCACCGACCGTCCGGGCGGCTCGTGGCCGCGGATGTGGGACGGGCTGCGGCTGTTCTCGCCCGCGACCTACTCCTCGCTGCCCGGTTGGCTGATGCCCCGGTGGGACGACGCCGCCCGCGGCTTCCCGCCCCGCGACCACGTCGTGTCCTACCTGGCGGCCTACGAGGAGCGCTACCGGCTCGCGCCGTTGCGGCCCCACCGGGTCACCGCCGTACGACGAGCAGACGCCGACCCGTCAGGGGACCTCCTCGTCGAGGCCGCCGACCTGACGCTCGCCGCGAAGCACGTGGTGTCTGCCACCGGCACCTGGGACCAGCCGTTCTGGCCGTCGTACCGGGGGACGGGCGACTTCACCGGCACCCAGCTGCACGCGTCGTCGTACCACCGCCCCGAGCGACTTCCGCGGCCGGCGCGTCGTCGTCGTCGGTGGCGGCAACTCGGCTGCGCAGATCCTGGCCGAGGTGTCGACCGTCGCGGAGACGACGACGTGGGTGACCCAGCGTCCGCCGCGCTTCCTGGCGGACGACGTCGACGGGCGCGTGCTGTTCGAGACCGCGACCGCGCGGGTCCAGGCGCAGCGCGAGGGCCGTGAGCACAGCGGGGTCGGCGGGCTCGGCGACATCGTCATGGTCGCGTCGGTGCGGGAGGCGCGCTCGCGCGGGGTCCTCGAGGCGGAGCCGATGTTCAGCCACCTCGTGCCCGAGGGGGTCGCGTGGGACGACCACCGCGTCGCCGCCTGCGACGTGATCATCTGGTGCACCGGGTTCCGACCCGCGCTCCGTCACCTGGCTCCGCTGCACCTGCGCGCGCCGGACGGCCACGTCGCGACTGCGGGGGCTGCCGGCACCCGGAGCGCGCGCGAGCCACGCGTCCACCTCGTGGGGTACGGCGACTGGGTCGGCGCGGCCTCAGCGACGCTGATCGGCGTGGGGCGCACCGCCCGCGCGACCGTCGAGGAGATCCTCGGCGATCTGCACGACTGACCTCTCGCGCGAACGCGAGCGCCCTGACGGCTTCGCGCGAACGCGAGCGCCCTTTCGCGCGAACGCGAGCGCCTCTTCGCGAGGGAGGGTCAGCCGAAGCGGCCGGAGATGTAGGCCTCGGTCGACTCCATGTCGGGGTTCGAGAAGATCTTGCTCGTCGGGTTCATCTCGACGAGCTGACCGGGCTTGCCGGCGCCGGCCAGGTTGAAGAACCCGGTCTCCTCCGAGACCCGCGCCGCCTGCTGCATGTTGTGGGTGACGATCACGATCGTGTAGTCGGACTTCAGCTCGTGGATCAGGTCCTCGATCGCCGAGGTCGAGATCGGGTCGAGCGCCGAGCACGGCTCGTCCATGAGCAGCACCTGCGGCTCCACGGCGATCGCGCGCGCGATGCACAGCCGCTGCTGCTGACCGCCCGACAGCCCCATCCCGGGCTTGTTCAGCCGGTCCTTGACCTCGGTCCACAGGTTCGCGCCGCGCAGCGACTTCTCGACGATGCCGTCGGCGGTCGACTTCGACATCTTCTTCGCGTTGAGCTTCGAGCCCGCGAGCACGTTGTCGTAGATCGACATCGTGGGGAAGGGGTTCGGCCGCTGGAAGACCATGCCGATCTGGCGGCGCACGGCGACCGGGTCGACGTCGGCGTCGTACAGGTTCTGACCGTCGATGACGATCTTGCCCTCCACGCGCGCGCCCGGGATCACCTCGTGCATCCGGTTCAGCGAGCGCAGGAACGTCGACTTGCCGCACCCGGACGGCCCGATGAGGGCGGTCACCGAGCGGGCCTCGATCGTCATCGAGACGCCCTGCACGGCGAGGAAGTCGCCGTAGTAGATGTCGAGGTCGGAGACGGTGATGCTCTTGGCCATGGTGTGTCGATTCCTTCTGGCTCAGCGGCCGGTCTTGGGGGAGAAGTACGAGCCGATGACGCGGGCGACGAGGTTCAGGATCATGACGATCGAGATGAGGACCAGCGCCGCGCCCCAGGCGCGCTCCTGCCCGAACTCGGGCGGGACGCCCGGCTGCATGTAGGAGTAGTAGATGAAGACCGGCAGGGTGGCCATCCGGTCCGCGAAGACGTTCATGTTCACCGAGTCGGTGTCACCGGCGATGATCAGCAGTGGCGCGGTCTCGCCGGCCACGCGGGCCACGGCCAGCATCACGCCGGTCACGATCCCGGCCATCGAGGTGGGCAGCACGACCTTGGTGATGGTGCGCCACTTCGGCACACCCAGGGCGTACGCCGCCTCCCGCAGCTCGTCTGGCACGAGCTTCAGCATCTCCTCCGACGACCGGACGACGATCGGGATCATGAGGATCGACAGGGCGATGGAGCCGCCGATGCCCATCCGGACACCGGGCCCGAAGATGATCACGAAGAGTGCGTAGGCGAACAGGCCGGCCACGATCGAGGGGATGCCGGTCATCACGTCGACCAGGAAGGTCAACCAGCGGCCCAACCGGTTGCCCTTGCCGTACTCCACGAGGTAGATCGCGGCCATGATGCCGATCGGCACCGAGATCAGCGTGGCGAACAGCGTGATCAGCAGCGTGCCCATGATGGCGTGGTAGATGCCGCCGCCCTCGCCGACGACGTTGCGCATCGAGAACGTGAAGAACTCGGCGCTCAGGACCGGGAAGCCGTTGGAGACCACGGCGTAGACCAGCGTCACGAGCGGGATCAACGCGATCGCGAAGGCGCTCCACACCAGGGTCGTGGCCAGCTTGTTCTTGGCGGCGCGCGAGCCCTCGACGACGAGCGCCCAGACCGGCCAGGCGACGGCGAAGGTCAGCACCCCGAGCATGACCGTGGCCACGAGGCCGAGACCCAGGGTCAGCGAGGTCAGCAGGGCGAGGGTCGCCGCCGGGCCGGCGACGACCAGGTGGGAGTGGCGCGGCAGCGTCTTGTGGGTCAGCGGCAGGTTGTCGCGGCCCGGTCCGGGAGGGGTCCGGGTGCGGTCGGCGGTGGGTGTCGTCATGTCAGCGCCCCTCGATGTTGCTGCGGGCCACGATCGCTCGGGCCAGGAAGTTCACGGCGAAGGTGATGACGAACAGCACGAGACCGCTGAAGATCAGCACGTTGATCTTGGTGCCGGAGGCCTCACCGAACTGCAGGGCGATGTTGGCGGCGATGGTCGACGGGTTCGTCGTCGAGATCAGGTTCAAGGTGATGATGCCGGTGGCCGACAGCACCATGGCCACGGCCATGGTCTCGCCCAGCGCGCGGCCCAGGCCCAGCATGGTGGCGGAGATCATGCCCGAGCGGCCGTAGGGGAAGACCGTCATCCGGATCATCTCCCAGCGGGTCGCACCGAGGGCCAGGGCGGCCTCCTGGTGCAGCGTCGGCGTCTGGGAGAAGATCTCGCGGGTGATCGCGGTGATGATCGGCAGCGCCATGACGGCGAGCACGATGGAGGCGGTGAGGATCGTCCGGCCGGAGGTGGCCGGGCCCTCGAAGAACGGCAGGAACCCGAGATTGTCCTCGAGCCACTGGTAGAACGGCACGATCCGCGGGCCGAGGAACGCGATGCCCCAGAGTCCGTAGACGACGCTCGGCACGGCGGCGAGCAGGTCGATCAGGTAGCCCACCGGCTTCGACAGCCGCCGCGGGGCGTAGTGGGAGATCACCAGCGCGACGCCGAAAGCGAGCGGGGTGGCGATCAACATGGCGAGCACGGCGGCCAGCAGCGTGCCGTAGAGCAGCGGCCAGACGTACAAGATGATGTTGCTCTTGCCGCCCATCGACGCCTCGGGGGCGGTGATGGCGGGCGCGCCCTCGAGGGTGAGGAAGATGGCGACGCCGGCCAGCGCGACGAGGATGACGATGCCGGCGGCCTTCGCGATGGCCGCGAACACCTGGTCGCCGCGCTGGGACACCGGGTCGGGTGCCAGTTCCTGCGGGGCCTGACTCGTGGTCACGCTCGTCCTCCGGGGTGTGCGTCGTGCGGGGGTCTTCTCATGATGGCGGTCGCCCCCCTCGTTGTCTCGTCGGGGCGTGCCCGACGGTCGGCCTGGTCCTCACACTGCTCGTGCCGGTCACCTCGCGGTGACCGGCACGAGCTCGTGGGACGACGACCGGTCGGGATCAGCCGACCTGGATCGCGTCGATGATGCTCTGGGCCTCGTCGGCGACCGACGACGGCAGCGGGGCGGAGCCGGCGTTCTCGGCCGACTCGGTCTGGCCCTCCTCGCTGACGATGTAGGACATGTAGCCCTTCACCAGGTCGCCCTCGGCCGCGTCGGAGTACGACGGGCAGGCCATGAGGTAGGACGTCAGCACGATCGGGTAGGTGCCGGCCTCCTCGGTCTCGTAGTCGAGGTCGAAGATGAGCTGGGTGTCGGTGGCGCTCTCCGCGGGCGGGGAGACCTCGAAGATCTTCGCCGCGGCCTCGGGCTCCGGGCCCACGAAGTCGTCGCCGACCCCGACGAGGGCAACGCCCAGGTCGCCGGCCTGGCTGGCGTCGGCGTACCCGATGGAGTTGGCGCCCTGGTTGACCGCCTCGACGACGCCGGAGGTGCCGCTGGCACCCTCGCCGCTGTCGATCGGCCACTCCTCGACCTCGTCGAAGGTCCACGCGTCGGGGGCGACGGTGGAGAGGTAGTTGGTGAAGTTGCCGGTGGTGCCCGACTCGTCGGAGCGGTGGACCGGGTTGATGGTCTCCGCGGGGAGCTCGGCGTCGGGGTTGTCGCCCGCGATCGCCTCGTCGTCCCACTCGGTGATCTCACCGGCGAAGATGCCGGCCAGCGTCTCGGGGGAGAGCTGCAGGTCCTCGACGCCGTCGAGGTTGTAGATGACCGCGATCGGCGAGACGTAGTTGGGCACCTCGATGGGGGCCTCGCCCTCGCAGCGCTCGGTGGCAGCCTCGAGCTCGCCCTCCTCGTCGGTGAGGTAGGAGTCCGAGCCGGCCATCGGGAAGCCGCCGGAGATGAACTGCTCACGGCCACCGCCGGAGCCGATCGGGTCGTAGTTGACGGTGACCTCGGGGTTCAGGCCCTGGAAGGCCGCGCGCCAAGCGTTCTGGGCGGCTTCCTGCGAGCTGGCGCCGCCGAGGCTGAGGGTGCCGGAGAGGCTGTCGCCGCTCTCGGAGGTGCCTTCGCTGCCGCTCGCGGGCTCCTCGTTGGCCGCGCCGCACGCGGTGAGGCCCAGGCCGAGGGCCAGGGAGGCGAGCGTGGGGACCACAACGCGCCGGATGGAAGTGCGGTTCACTTCGTGTCTCCTGTGTTCGGGATCTGTCACAACTTGACGATGCGAACGTAGGGAGGCGACATGAATCGACCCCTTGGCGTCGGTGAACGGCAGGTGAACGGGGATCGCCATCTCGGTGGTGATTGCGCGTCCGTGCGACGGACGTCACGTGGACCCGGGTCGTTGATCCCGCTTTGCGGGCATCTGGGGGCCGGGTTCTGGGGGCGGCCGGGTTCTGGGGGCGGCCGGGTTCTGGTGGCGCCGGGTTCTGGTGGCGCCGGGTTCTGAGGGGCCGGGTTCTGGTCACTGGCCGCAGGAAGGCCGGCTTCCGGTCGCTCGCTGCAGCCAGGACCGCCATCCCGTGCGGCCGTCGACCAGAATCCGGCCGGGGCCGTCGGCGGGGCCGTCGGCGGGGCCGTCGGCGGGCCTTCGGCGGGTCGTCGTCAGGGCCGGTAGCGCTGGAGCCGCTCGAGCGCGATGACGCGACCGTTGCGGTGGTGCACCACGACGGCCGCGGCAGGCTCCAGCGGCGGCTCGTCGATGCCGATGGCGTCGAACACCGCGGGCAGCACCGGCCGGTGCGTGCAGATCACGGCCGCCTGTCCCAGGCCCAGCAGCCACTCGATCTCCTCCGCGACGCGCGCCGGGTAGGTGGCGTGGGACTCGGTGAGGTGGTCGGTCACCTCGATCTCACGGGTGTACGCCGAGCCGTAGGGGGCCAGCGTGGTCCAGCACCGCCGGCTGCTCGAGGACACCAGCCGCTTCACGCCGTACGCCGCGAGCTCGGGGACCAGCGCCAGGGCCTGCTGCTTTCCCAGGGCGGTGAGAGGCCGCTCGGTCTCGTCGCCGGACCACTGCTTGCGAGAAGTGGCCTGGGCGTGGCGGAGCACGATGAGCGGGTGGCTGCGGCGCTGCCACGGGAGGGCCTCGGCGAGGACGTCGCGGTCGCGGTCGTAGGTCAGCCACTCCGCGGCGAAGTCGAGGTCGAACCAGTCGACCTCGTCGATCTCCTCGTTGGTCTCGAACTGGCTGGGCCTGTAGTCGCCGCGCACCCGCGCCGTCCAGTAGTGCACCAGCTTGGTGCGGGGCGTGCCGTTGGCCACGACGTAGGTCTGGTCGGTCAGCTTGGGACCGAGGCGGATGCGGGCCCCGGTCTCCTCGAGGACCTCGCGTACGGCGGCCGTGCGCGCGCTCTCGCCCGGGTCGAGCTTGCCCTTGGGGAACGCCCAGTCGTCGTACTTCGGACGGTGCACCAGCAGCACCTGGCCGACTCCCTTGCGCCGCCGCATCACCACGGCGCCGGCCGCGAGGATCGGGTCCCGCTCGATCATGGCGTTAGTCTCACACCACCCGGGGCGACCTGTCGCGGGGGTCGCTCGCTGTTCACCTTCGAAGCGGCCGGGACCGAGCCGGGGGAGGGTGCGCGTGCGACTCGACTCGACGGCGCGCATCGTCGTGCTGGCGGCGTTCGTGGCCCTCTCGGCGGTGGCCCTCGGACTGCTGCTGGTGCGGCCGCTCTTCTCCTCGACGCCCGTGGCGGAGGGGGTCGGGATGCTGCCCTCCTCGGTGGTGCGCGTGTCGTGGACCGACTGGTCGCGGGTGAGCGCCGAGGCCGACGGGGGCGCGCTGGACGCGGGGTCGTCGGCGGAGGACGCCGAGGCCTTCCTGGACCGAGCCTTCGACCTGGACCTGGCCGGCACCTCTGCGCTGGTCACGAGCTTCCCAGGGCTGCAGGAGAACTTCGCGATCACCCCGGCCGACGCCGAGTGGGAGGTCTACGGGCAGGCCGACGACGGCTCGGTGGCGCTGCTGCGCTTCGGTGACGACGTGGATCTGGCCGAGGTCGAGGGACGGCTGGAGGGGCTGGGCTACGAGCCGCCGTCGGACGGGTCCGGCGAGGGCGGCACCTGGGTCGGCGAGGTGGACCAGGTCGCCGGGCTCCCCGGACCCCTCACGCAGCTGCAGGAGAACCTCGCCGTGCTCGAGGACGAGGGGATCCTCGTCATGGCCGACGACCCGGGTTTCGTGGAGTCGGCCGTGGCCGCCGTACGCGGGGAGGACGAGCAGCTCGCGCAGGTCGAGGGCGTCGAGGCGATGCTCGACGAGCTCGAGGACCCGGTCACCGCGACGGTGTGGGTGGGCGACTACGCCTGCGAGGACCTCGCGATGTCGCAGGCGGACCGCTCCGACGTGGAGGAGGCCGACCGCCTGGTCGAGGAGGCCGGGGGCGTGAACCCGCTGACCGGGCTGGCGTTCGCCGAGTCCCCGGACGAGGGCCTGCAGTTCGTCTTCGGCTTCGACTCCGACGAGGACGCCTCGCAGGACCTCCAGCCCCGCACCGACCTGGCCTCGGGGGCTGCTCCCGGGCAGGGCGGGTCCTTCCCCGAGCGCTTCGAGATCACCGCGTCGAGCGCCGAGGGCCGGTTGGTGACCATGCGGGCGGAGCCCGTGGTCGGTCAGGTGCTGGCCGACGTGGGCCAGGGCCCGATCCTCTTCGCCACCTGCTGAGCGCTCCCGCGGGGCCGGTCCGGGGTGCCCTGACCCCGCAGATGCGTGGGAAAAGCACGTCCGCGGTCGCTGATCGGGTGCTTTTCCCACGCATCTGCGCTCACCGGGAGCCTCGTGGGGTCTCACAAGGGCGCGCCAGATGCGGGTCTCCGGCGGGCGTGCTGCCGGCCCCGGGGCGGACGCCACCCCGGCGGCGGCCGGAGCGTCCAGGCCCGAGCGTGCGGCGCCAGGAACCCACACCGTGCTCGTACGCCGAGCAGCCGACGTCCGAGCGCCACGGGACGGGCCAGGTCGAGCGAGGTGACGCGGAGGACCTCCACGCCGTGGGCCCGCAGCTCCTCCTCGCGGAGGTTGTCGCTGCGCCGGCGTGACACCGACCGGTGGCCCTCGCCGTCGTACTCCACGGCGAGGCCGGCCTCGGTGTCGAGCAGGTCGGGGTAGCCCAGCAAGCGGCCGCCGAGCGAGAACACCGGCACGTTCACGAGCAGATCGGTGAGGTCGACGTCATGGCACACCATGCGGAGTCGAGATTCCGGGGGCGAGGCGACGGCGTCGCGGGACAGCCACCACGCGTGGCGCGCCTGCGCGATGCCGAGCCAGCCGGCGCGGGCCGCCAGGGCGTTCGCCATGTCGGGGCCCGTCACGAGGTGGGCTGCTCGCGACGCATCGGCACAGACGACGGCGTGCGCCAGGTCCGGGGCGAGCCGCATCTCGTCCACCAGAGCAGGCACCGGGGCGTGGACCGGCACCCCTCCGACCCGTGAGCCAGGGCCGACGCGGAGCTGGAGCTGACGGATGCCGGCGGCTGGAGGGCGGGGAGCGGCGTGCCACCCCTGGGCGAGCGTGACCGGCCAGAGCCCGCAGCCGTCGCGCGCCCGCCCGTCGAGAAAGTTCGCGCCCCACATCCGCAGCGCGCCCCAGCCGGTGACGACACCCCCAAGGGCGAGGTGGGGGACCGACTCGGCCACGCGCTGCTCGGGCAGCGCGGGGTCCACCCACGAGGGCACGTACCAGCCGTGGCCGGTGCGACGCCACCGTCCCCCGCGTGCAGCGCTCCGAGTCGGACCTGTCTCGCCGGACGGGTCCAGACGCACCGGGAGCACCACCGGGTCCGGCGCGCGCCAGGCGGGCAGCTCGTCGTCGTCCATGGCGAGCACCCTCGCCGAGGACCGCGTGGGTCGGGCCGCTGCTCGTCGTACCTGGGGACAGCGCAGCGGTTGGGGCAGATGCGTGGGAAAAGCGCACCGGAGCCCACCTGGAGGTGCGGTGGTTCCCGCGGCCGGGCCAGATACGTGGGAAAAGCACCCTCGGGGGTGCCGACCAGGGTGCTTTTCCCACGCATCTGCGCGGGGCCGCGACCCCCAAGGTGCTTTTCCCACGCATCTGCGCGGGGGCCGGCGCCCAGGGGCTTTTCCCTGGGTTCTGTGGGCCGGGCGGGCCGGCTCGGCGTCAGCGGCCGCGACGCGAACGCGTGATGAGCCACTCCTGGAGGTCCAGGCAGGGGTTGCCCTCGTCGTCGACGCCGCGTCGCGTCCACGTGCCGTCGGCGTCGAGGACCCAGGCGGCGGTCCCGGGGTCGAACGCGGTGTCGAGCAGGCGCCCGATCTCGTCGCGCGACTCCTGACCCGGTACGGCGACCAGCACCTCCACGCGGCGGTCGAGGTTGCGGTGCATGAGGTCCGCCGACCCGATCCAGGCCTCGGGGTCCCCACCGTTCTCGAACCAGAAGATCCGGCTGTGCTCGAGGAAACGCCCCAGCACCGAGCGCACCTCGATGGTCTCGCTCAGGCCGGGCACACCCGGACGAAGCGCACAGATGCCGCGCGTCAGGAGCTGGATCGGCACCCCGGCCCGCGAGGCGGCGTACAACGCGTCGATGACGGCCTCGTCGACCACGGAGTTGGCCTTGAAGCGGATGCGTGCCGGCCGTCCCTCGCGGTGGTTCTCGACCTCGCGCTCGATGCGCTCGACCAGCCCGCCGCGCACGGAGTGGGGGGCGACCATGAGGTGGGAGTACGACGGGTGGCGGGCGTAGCCGGAGAGGTTGTTGAAGAGGTGGGCGACGTCCTCGGTGATGCCCTCGTGGACCGTCATGAGGCCGAGGTCCTCGTACATCCGCGCGGTCTTGGGGTTGTAGTTGCCCGTGCCGATGTGGAGGTAGCGGCGCAGGCCCTCGGGCTCGTCGCGGACGACCAGCGCCAGCTTGCAGTGGGTCTTGAGCCCGACCAGGCCGTAGACGACGTGGCAGCCGGCCTGCTCGAGCTTGCGGGCCCACTTGATGTTGGCGCCCTCGTCGAAGCGGGCCTTGATCTCGACGATGACGAGGACCTGCTTGCCGGCCTCGGCGGCGTCGATGAGCGCCTCGATGATGGGGGAGTCGCCGGACGTGCGGTAGAGCGTCTGCTTGATGGCGAGCACGGCGGGGTCGGCCGCGGCCTGCTCGATGAAGCGCTGCACCGAGGTGGAGAACGAGTCGTAGGGGTGGTGCAGCAGCACGTCGTCGGCGCGCATCTGGGCGAAGACGTCGACCGGGGAGGAGGTCTCCACCTCCTTGAGCCGGTGGTGGGTGGCCGGCAGGAACGCGGGGAACTTCAGCTCCGCGCGATCGATGTCGGCGATGTCGTGCAGGCCGCGCAGGTCGAGCGGGCCGGGCACGCGGACCACCTCGGCGGGGTTCATGCCGAGCTCGTGGACCAGCAGGTCGAGGACGTGGTCGTCCATCGACTCCTCGACCTCGAGGCGCACCGGCGGGCCGAAGCGACGACGCAGCAGACCCTTCTCCAGCGCGGCCAGCAGGTTCTCGGCGTCGTCCTCCTCGACCTCGAGGTCCTCGTTGCGGGTGACGCGGAAGGAGTGGACGGCCACCACGCTCATGCCGGGGAACAACGGCTTGAGGTGCTCGGCGATGACGTCCTCGAGCGGCACGAAGCGCTGCTCGTCGACCGCGAGGAAGCGGTCGAGGATCGGCGGCACCTTGACCCGGGCAAAGTGTTCCTTGTGGGTCTTGGGGTTGCGCACCAGGACGGCCAGGTTGAGCGACAGCCCGGAGATGTAGGGGAACGGGTGCGCCGGGTCGACGGCCAGCGGGGTGAGGACGGGGAAGATGCGCTCCTTGAACAGCTTCTTCATCTTGCGCTGCTCGTCGCGGTCGAGCTCGGGCCAGCGCAGGATCTCGATGCCGTGCTCGGCCAGCGCGGGCACGATGTCGTCGCGGAACGCGTGGGCGTGGCGCTGCATCAGCTCGGTCGTCGTCGACCAGATCAGCTCGAGGACCTCGCGCGGCTGGAGCCCGGCGGCGGAGGGTACGGCGAGCCCGGCGACGATGCGGCGCTTGAGGCCGGCGACGCGGACCATGAAGAACTCGTCGAGGTTCGAGGCGAAGATCGCCGCGAAGCGGGCCCGCTCGAGCAGCGGGACCGACTCGTCCTCGGCCAGCTCGAGCACCCGTTGGTTGAAGCGCAGCCACGACAGCTCGCGGTCGAGGAACCGGTCCACGGGCAGCTCGTCGGAGGCGACGTCGTACACGGGCTCGACGTCGTAGGCGTCCTGGACCCGGCCGGGGGCGTCCACGGCCATCGCGGCGAGCGAGGCGTCGGAGTGGTCCTCGAAGGGCTGGGTGAGCCGTGCCCGGCTGGCGGCGCGGGTGCTGGTCGGGGTCATGTGTTCATGGTCCCACTGGAAGGTGAATCACAGGTGAAGTCACATCGTGGGCACTACCGTCTCGGTCCATGGCTCCTCGACCCCCGCTCCGACCGTCACTTGCCGATCGCGTCCAGTCACTCGTCTTCGCCCGGGCGATGGCGTTGCCACCGGCGCGCCAAGCGGGTTTGGCCGGGCGGCCGATCGTCCGCGAAGGCAGCACGTTGAGCACGCAGACCCAGTGGATGCTGCGGCTGATGAAGCTCGCGCGGGAGAAGCCGGTCGAGGAGCTGCCGATGGAGGCCGGCCGACGAGCGCTGGTGAGGCAGACGGTGATGATCGGTGGCGACCAGCCGATCGGCTCGGTGGAGGCGCTGACGGTGGCCGGCGCCGTGGGTCCGCTGGACGCGCGGCTCTACGTGCCGCAGGCACTGCTGGGCGACTCCACGCCGGGGCCGTTGACGGTGTTCTTCCACGGCGGCGGGATGATCTACGGCGACCTCGACAGCCACGACGCGATGTGCCGCTTCATCGCCGAGCAGGCCGGGACCCGGGTGGTCGCGGTCGACTACCGGCTGGCCCCCGAGCATCCGTTCCCGGCCGGCGTGGACGACGCGTGGGCGGCGTACTGCGACGTGCAGGACCGCGCGGCCTCGCTCGGCGGTGACCCGTCGCGGATGGCGGTGGCCGGCGACTCGGCGGGTGGCTACCTGAGCGCGGCGACGGCGATCGAGGCGGCGAAGGCCGGGCGGCCGCTGGCGTTCCAGCTGCTGATCTACCCGATGACCGACTCGTCGGCCTCGTTCCCGAGCCGGAGGACGTTCGGGTCGGGGTTCTACCTCACGACGGCGTTCATGGAGCTGGCCACGGACTCCTACGCCGCCGACCCGACCGACCCACGGGCCTCGGTGATCGTGGCGACGCTGCCTGAGGGGCTGGCGCCGGCGTTCGTGTGCACTGCCGGGTTCGACCCGCTGCGTGACGAGGGCGAGGCGTACGTCGAGAAGCTGCGGCAGGCGGGCGTGGCGGTGTCGGCCGAGCGGTATCCGGGCGAGATCCACGGCTTCGCGAACCTGCTCGGGGCCGAGGGGTCCGCCCGGCGGGCGATGCTCCACACCGTCGGGCACCTCCGCCGCGCCCTCCACCCCACCCCCTGACGCTCCACCTCCCGCGAAAGGGCGCTGCGGTTCGCGCGAGAGGGCGCTGCGGTTCGCGCGAGAGGGCGCTGCGGTTCGCGCGAGGCGTCGAACGGGGTCCTGTCGACGTCTCGGGCGCACCGGAGTGACGTCTCGCGCAAACGCACGCGACCCTTCGTGGGGGGACTCAGGAGGCGGGCGCGTACATGACGTCGGTGTCCTCGGGCGCGTGCGTGAAGCCGCGCCGGGTGTAGAGCGCCACGGCCGCCTCGTTGTCGGCCTCGACGTACAGCAGCACCTCGGGTACGTCGCGCCCGTGCAGGTGGGCGAGCCCCGCGTCGAGGACAACCCGACCGAGACCGCTGCCCTGCTCCGACGGCGAGACGCCGACGACGTACACCTCGCCGCGGCCCTCGTCGGCGCCGCTGTCGTGCACCTTCGTCCAGTGGAATGCGACGATCTCGCCCTCGCGCTCGGCCACGATCAGCCCGGCGGGGTCGAACCACGACTCGGCCATGCGTTCCTCGAGACCGGGCCGGTCGAGACTGCCCTGCTCGGGGTGGCTGACGAAGGCAGCGCCGTTGACCGCGAGCACCCCGTCCTCGTCCTGACCGGGCACGAAGGCGCGTACGACGACGCCGTCGGGGGCGGCGCGCACCTCGTCCAGCGGGTCGGCCGGCCGCCGCATCACCCACAGCTCGCGCACGGCGACGAAGCCGAGGCGTGAGGCCAGGGCAGCTGCCGCCGGGTGGTTGCCGTGCGACCACGCCGTGATCGGGATGCCCGCGGTGACCTCGACCGCGGCCTCGGCCAGCTCGCGCCCGAGCCCGCGCCCGCGCGCGTCGGGGTGGACGGCGAGGTCGAGCTCGGGTCGGCCGGCGCCGGACAGTCCGTGCACGTAGGCGAAACCGTCGCCCCGGTCGGCGAGCAGCAGCAGCCCGCCGGCGAGCCCGCGCCGTCGCAACGTCAGCACAGCGGCCTCGTTCAGCGGCGAGCGGCGGTCGGCCTCCAGGGCGCCGGCCACGACACGGCGTACGGCCTGGGCGGCCGTGCCTCCGTCCCATCGGAAGTCAGCGGGCTCGACGCGGCGTACGGGCATGGAGGGAGGGTACGCCGAGCGCGGCGCGCGTACCGCAGTGACGCCTCGACCGAACGGGAGCGCCCTTTCGCGCAAACGCGAGCGCCCTTTCGCAGCAACGCACGCGCCCTTTCGCGCAAACGCGAGCGCCCTTTCGCGGCAACGCACGCGCCTCTTCGCGCAAACGCGAGCGCCCTTTCGGGCCGCCGTTCGGGCCGACGCACGTGACGCCTCGCGGTCACGTGAGGGACGATCCGCGACGTACCGCAGCGCCGTCTCGCGGAGGAAACGCGGGGTCAGGCGCGGTCAGGCGCGGTCAGGCGGAGGCGGGCTCGGAGTCCTTGCTCTCCTTGGGCGGCAGCACGAAGCGGTAGCCGACGTTGCGGACCGTCCCGATCAGCTGCTCGTGCTCGACGCCGAGCTTGGCCCGCAGCCGCCGCACGTGGACGTCGACGGTCCGGGTGCCGCCGTAGTAGTCGTAGCCCCAGACCTCCTGGAGGAGCTGCTCGCGGCTGAAGACCCGCCCCGGGTGCTGGGCGAGGTACTTCAGCAGCTCGAACTCCTTGAACGTCAGGTCCAGCGACCGTCCACCGAGCTTGGCGGTGTAGGTGATCTCGTCGACCGTGATCTCACCCGATCGGATGACGTGGCTCTCCGGGTCGTCGCCGCGCTTCTGCGTCAGGCGCGCCTGCGCCAGCCGGATCCGCGCCTCGACCTCGGCCGGCCCGGCGATGTTGAGCACGATGTCGTCGAAGTCCCAGTCGACCGAGACCACACCGAGGCCGCCCTCGGTGATGATGATCAGCACCGGCGACGTCGTACCGACCGTGCGCAGCAGGCGGGTCAGGTCGCGGGCCTGGGCGAGGTCCTGCCGCCCGTCGACGAGGATCACGTCGGCCGGTGGAGCCTCGAGCAGGGCGCTGCCCTCAGCGGGCAGGACGCGGACCTGGTGGGACAACAACGACAGCGCGGGAAGCACCTCGACAGAGGGCTGGAGGGCGCTCGTCAGCATCAGGAGGGTGCTCATCACACCTCCTCGTCACGTGGCTCGTGCGGGAACCCCCGGAGCCCCGCAGGGACCCGTCGGCCGGACAGAGACTCGTCGTTGAGCTCTTCCTCGATGAGGCAGGATACCGAACATGTCCGACAGTGCGGTGGGTGTGACCATTCGGTTGTGGGCCGGCGCCCGCGCGGCGGCTGGGGTGGACACCCTCGACGTGCCGGCCTCCGAGCCCGTCTCGATCGCCGCGCTCGCCTCCGAGGTCGTACGACGAGCGCCCGGCGGCCAGGCGGACCCGTCGCGTCTCACCCGGGTCCTGGAGGTCTGCTCCGTCCTCGTCGGCGACCGTCCCCTGGGTGCCGGCGACCGCGCCACCACGATGGTCGAGCCGGGCGGGGCGGTCGAGTTCCTCCCGCCCTTCGCCGGCGGCTGACGGCTCGTCGGGACCGGGGTGCCCGGCGTAACCCGTCCGGGGACCACTCGTTGAACCTTTCAGAACGGTACGACGTGCTTCGCGGGGGTGAGGGCTGTTGTCGGGCCCTGCCGGGGGAGGCTCTTCGGGGGATGAAGAGCAGCCAGCAGACCGGCAACGGTGTTGCGACGTACCGTGGTGGCTCCGGCCACCAGGTGACATGTGGGGATCACGATCTGTCACCGGGGGACGAGGGCCCTCGCTTCTTCGGAAGCGGGGGCCTTCACACGTCCCGGACCGGACACCCGCGAGGTGTCGCCGCGGCAGACCGCCGCGCCCCCGCGACGGGGTGGAGGACCTCCCGCGAGGCCCGTGTGACTGATGGGTAGGTCAGGTCCCGTTCGGTCCCTCCTTGTGGGTAGTCCCGTCACCCGTTCGGGTGGAGCGCCCATAACGCCCGGTCACTAGGTTCGTTGGCTGTGTGGGGTGGCGGTCCGGGCGGGGGCCCGGGACCGTCTGCCTGCGAGGTTGCTACCCACAGCCTCGCCGGGCCGGGTGGACTTCCTCCCAAGATCCACTCGGCCCGCACTTCTCGCGAGGGGTGCGGGCCGCGCGTGAGGTCGAGGTACGTCGTGCCGCCCTGTCCGAGGCCCACAAAGAACCGGACAAAAGTTTGTAATCGCGCATAACCCAAGAAAACCGGGCTCGTTGAACGTGTGTCGTCGCGGCCGGGGGGCTGGCGGCGACAGCGGGGATCTCCTCCCAGTTTCCCCGAGATGGCCGGGCCGTCGACCACCTCCCAGGTCGACGGCCCGCCGCATTTTTACGTCGATGTCATGACATGCGGCGGGACGCCCGGGCCGAACGGCCCCGCTCGTCCACCGATCGGTCGCGATCTCGTTTGCGCGCACCGATGGTCTGGGAGAATCACCAGGTGGGACTAGGCGACTGGGTGGTCGTCGTGGTGCTGATCGCTGCGACGTCGTTCGGCGCACACCGGGCTCTCACCGACGGCCGCTTCCGAGGGACCCATCGGGTTCGGGGGGCCGAAGCGTCGGGGGATCCTGGTGCGCGTCCGCTGACGCCTGCGCCGAGCACGCAGCAGGACCAGGACTCGCCGGCAGGCAGCGCGGCCCCCGTGCCCCCCGCAGCCCCCGCGCCCCCGGTCGCCGGACCCACTACCCCCGCCCTGTCGGCGCACGACATCGGCGCCCCCCTCGGCGAACGCGCGACCCTGCTCCAGTTCTCCTCGGCCTTCTGTGCACCCTGCCGCGCGACGCGCCACGTGCTCGCCGACGTCGCGGCCACCGTCCCGGGCGTCACCCACGTCGAGGTCGACGCCGAGTCCCACCTCGAGCTGGTGCGCCAGGTCGGCGTACAGCGCACCCCGACCACGCTGGTGCTGGGCGCCGACGGCACCGAGCTGTCCCGCGCGGCCGGTGCGCTGCGCAAGCCGCAGGTCCTGCACGCGCTCGCCGAGGCGGTCGGCTCGTGACCACCAACCACGAACCTCCCCGCGAGGTCCACGGACCGGTGGAGCGCTCGCTCTTCCAGCCGCGCGGGCTCCACGCGGTCACCCCGGACGGTGACGCGGTCGCCGGTCACGGGGGCCCGCACCCGCCCGACGCGCCCCCCGACGCCGTGCTGACCGAGCTCTCCGCCTCTGCCGACGAGCGCGTCACGGCCACCCACAAGCAGTCGCGCTACCGGTTGGGGGTCCTGGCCGGCGACGTGCTGGTGATCCTGGGCGCCTCGGTGCTGGCGGGCTGGCTCGCCAGCTGGCCGCTCGTCGTGCCCTCGCGCACGGAGGCGCTCCGGGGCACCTCGATGCGTCTGTTCGGCACCGCGGTGGGGCTGGTCTGGCTGGCGATGATCTTCGGCTTCAGCGGCTACTCGCGCCGCCGGCTGGGAGCCGGCACCCAGGAGTACTCCGCGGTCCTGCTGGCCACCACCGCGACCGCGGGCACGACGGCATTCTTCGCCTACCTCACGTGGACCAACGTGCCGCGCGACTACTTCCTGCCCCTCTTCGGCGTCGGCCTGGCGGGCCTGGGCGTCTGGCGCTACTCCGCGCGACGCATCGTGCGCGCCATGCGGGTGCGCGACGCGTACGTCGTGCCGACGGTCGTCCTGGGCGGCCGGGTCGAGGTCGAGCGGGTGCTGCGGATCTTCGAGCGCGAGACCTGGGCCGGGTACGCCGTGCAGGGCGTCGTCCTGACCGACGACCCCCTCCTGAACGATCCCGACGCCGTCCCCGGCGTCACGTCGCTCGACGACCTGGAGGAGGTGCGTGGCTGCCCGGTCGTGGGTCGCAGCACCGACCTGCGCGACACCCTCACCCGGCTCGAGACCCAGACCCTGGTCATCGCCTCGGCCGGCGGCGTCGGGGGCATGGGGGTCCGGCGGCTGATGTGGCAGCTCGAGGACAGCGACATCGAGATCGTGGTGGCGCCGTACTTCAACGACCTCGACAGCAACCGCATCGACGTACGCCCGGTCGCGGGGCTGCCCCTCCTCGCGCTGCGCCAGCCCGAGTTCACCGGGCCGCAGCGTCTGCTCAAGCGCGTCATGGGTGCGGCGATCGCGGGGATCGCGCTCGTCGCCCTCGTGCCCGTGCTGCTGGCCCTCGCGGTGCTCATCAAGCGCGACAGCCCCGGCCCGGTGCTGTTCCGGCAGACGCGCGTCGGGCGCAACGGGCGTCACTTCCAGTGCCTGAAATTCCGCACGATGTACGTCGACGCGGAGGAGCGGCTGCACGAGGTCGCGATGGCCAGTGACGGCAACGGGCTGCTGTTCAAGATGCACGTCGACCCGCGGGTGACCCCCGTGGGCCGGGTGCTGCGCCGGATGTCCCTCGACGAGCTGCCCCAGCTGATCAACGTGCTGGTGGGGTCGATGGCGCTGGTGGGGCCGAGGCCGCCGCTGCCGCACGAGGTCGAGCAGTACTCCGGTGACCTGCACCGACGACTCCTCGTCACCCCCGGGATGACCGGGCTGTGGCAGGTCTCGGGTCGCTCGGACCTGACGCTGCAGGAGTCGACGCGCCTGGACCTCTACTACGTCGACAACTGGTCGTTCGTGCTCGACGTCGAGATCGTGCTGCGCACGGTGCGGGCCGTGCTGTCCGGCCGCGGCGCCTACTGAGCGACTGGCTCCGCTCACCCCGCGGACGTCTCACTCGCCCCACTGACGTCATACGAACTGGTCGTCGGGGCGACCGATTCCTATGACGTAGCGGGGGTGGCGCCCAGGTCGGCGTCGACCATGATCCGAGCCAGGTCGCGGGCGTGGGTCTGGGCCTTCCAGTCGAGCAGTCGGAGGGCTTTGGAGGGGTCGCCGATGAGCGCGTGCGCCTCGGCCGGCCGCTCGTAGCGGGCGTCGCTGGACACGTAGTCGTTCCAGTCCAGCCCGACGTGGCTGAAGGCGGCCTCGGTGAACTCACGCACGGACGTCCCGGTGCCGGTCGCCAGCACGAAGTCGGTCGGCTCGTCCTGCTGGAGCATCAGCCACATGCCCTCGACGTACTCCGGGGCGTACCCCCAGTCACGCACCGCGTCGAGGTTGCCCAGGACCAGCTCCGTCTGCTCGCCGCGCACGATGGCGGCGACGGCCTTGCTGATCTTGCGCGTCACGAAGTTCTCCCCGCGGCGCGGAGACTCGTGGTTGAACAGGATGCCGGACACGGCGTAGAGGTCGAACGCCTCGCGGTAGTTGATGGTGCACCAGTGCGAGAACACCTTGGAGGTGCCGTACGGCGAGCGCGGGTGGAACGGGGAGTCCTCGTTCTGGGGCGGCGGCGTGAGGCCGAACATCTCCGAGGACGACGCCTGGTAGTAGCGGCAGTCGAGCTTGGCGGCCCGGATGGCCTCGAGGAGCCGCACGATGCCGCCGCCGTTGGTGGAGGCGGTGTACTCCGGCATGTCGAAGGAGACCTGCACGCGGCTCATCGCGGCCAGGTTGTAGACCTCGTCGGGGGCGATCTCCTGCACCAGCCGGCTGATCACCATGCCGTCGTTGAGGTCGCCGTAGTGCAGGTGCAGCGGCAGCTCGCCCGCGACGGGGAAGTCGTAGACGGCGTCGGCGCGTCCGGCCCCCACGACGGGGTGCAACCGGTCGAGGTTGACCGTCGACGAGGGCCGGACCAGGCCATGCACCTCGTAGCCCTTGGCCAGGAGGAGCTCGGCGAGATACGACCCGTCCTGGCCGGTGATGCCGGTGATCAGCGCTCGCTTCATTGCCGGAACTGTAGGTCACCGTGGGGCGGCGAGCCTCGACGGTGGTCGTGGGCGGACGGTCCCGGCCGGGACCTTTGCCTGTCTAGCTTCCTGCCATTGTGCCCGGGACGGGGACCCCGCGGACTGGTTGCCTCGTCGGGTCCGGACCGGTTCGGCCGGGGGACTCATCTGCCGGTCTCCTGGTGCGCGCACCTCCTCAGGACCCGGGGCTACCGGGAGGGACTGTGCACCCCATGCTCTGGTCACGTCAGCCGGGTCACGCCCGTGTCGGGCTCGTCGTCCTGGGACTCCTGCTGGCACCGCTGGCCGTCCTCCTCCCCCCGGGCCCGGCGTACGGCGACCACATCCAGGGGCCGCGGATGGTCGACGTCGCCGTCGGGGCCGGCCATGCCTGCGCCTTCTCCGAGGAGGGCAACGTCTGGTGTTGGGGCGACAACGAGTTCGGCCAGCTCGGTGCGGGTCCCGAGCCGGCGCGGATGTCCACCCCGCAGCAGGTCGCAGATATCGACGACGCCACCTCGCTGGTCGCCGGGGCCCACCACACCTGCGCGGTCCGCGAGGCGGGGTCGGTGTCCTGCTGGGGTCGCAACGGCTCGGGCCAGCTGGGCAACGCATCCACCGCCGACAGCTCGCTACCGGTCGACGTCTCCGATCTCGAGGACGTCACCGAGCTGGCCGCCGGGCGGGCACACACGTGCGCCCTCCAGGGTAACGAGGACGCGATCTGGTGCTGGGGGGCGAACGGGTTCGGCCAGCTCGGTCTGGGCTCGGTGCGTGACGCCGAGCTCTACCTCGGCTCGGACGGCGACGGGCGGGCTCTGGGCCACGACAGCGTCGACGCGGGCGAGGACGGCACCGTCCTGGTCGGAGCCGGGCTGGGGCGGACGTGGGCCTTCGACGACGACGGCCAGCTGCGCCAGGCCTGGCGGGTCAGCACCCCCGACATCCCGTCCGGCGGTGTCCGAGGGGGCCCGGTCGCCGCGACCGGCGACGGCGGCGGGTGGGTAGCCGACCGCGAGCCGGGGTCTCCGCGGGTCTTCCGCCTGGAGCCCGACGGGACCCACGAGCCGGCCGTCGACCCGCTGGACCCGGCGATGGGCTGCAGAGACGCCGACCCCTGCCGGGTGCAAGGCCTGGCGGCCCTGCCCCAGGGTGGGGTGGTCGTCCTCATGACCCAGGGGGCGCCGGCCTCCAGTGTCTGGCTGCGGCGCCTCGACGCGAGCGGTGTGCCGACCGGCAGCACCGTGAAGGTGCCGGGTAGCGCGTCCCAGGTGACCGACGTCGCCGTGTCGCCGAACGAGACCGGCTCCTCACGCTCGGTCTTCGTCGCCGCCGGCGAGCGCGTCCTGCGCTTCACCACGGCAGCGCTGGCCTACCAGTCGGAGTTCTCCGTACGTCGTCTCGGCGAACCCTGCTCGGTCCACGACGACTACGTGGTGGAGGGCGAGCCGCTCTCCGACGAGCCCGGCGAGACCGACTCGACGTGGACGTACACCCACACCAAGTCCGACCTCGTGGGCAGCCGTCTCGGGTCCGGGCCGGACGGCAGCGTCTCGATGCTCCTGGAGTACAAGAAGACCACCTCGGTCCTCGTGGAGGTCGCGCCGACCGAGCCGAAGCCCGAGGCCCCGGTCGACGACGGGCGCAACTACACAGCGCTGGAGACCGTGCCGCAGCCGATCTGTCTCGTGCGCGCCGACGCCTTCGGACCGGGCAGCGGCACCCTCGACGGCTACCCCGGGTCGGCGGCCGAGGGCACCGACCTGCACGCCTCCCACGACGTGACGTCCATGCCCGACGGCGGCTTCGTGGTCTCCGACGACGACGCCTTCGAGGCCGGCCCCCGCCGGTCGCGGCTGCTGCGGCTGGACGCCCAGGGCGCCGAGGTGGCGTCGTACGGCCGGGTGAGCTTCCGCTCCCTGCCCGCTGAGGTGCGACCGGCCGCCGTGCTCCGACAGGATCGGATCGGCACGAACCGGTTCACCAGCCTGACGGCTGGGACGCACCACACGTGCGCGTTCCTGGAGACCCGCGGCGCGGCCCAGGACGGCAACGAGATCGCGTGCTGGGGCTCCGACGGTGCCGGCCAGCTCGGTCGTGACCCCGAGCGGACCACCTCTCCGTTGTCGCCTCCCACCGACCAGATCGGCAGCCAGAGCAGCTTCCCCGTCCTCATGGGCCTGCCGGGGCTGGCCCAGTACGAGGGCACGTTGGCGGCAGGAGGGAACCACACCTGCCAGCGCCGCGCGGACGTCGTCTCGTGCTTCGGTGCCGGTGAGGACGGCCAGCTCGGGGGGTCACCGACAGGGGAGGGCCGGCGGGTCGAGCAGGACCTGGTGGCCACCCAGGTCGAGGCCGGCGACCGCTTCACCTGCGCCGTGGTCTCGGACGCCGTGTCGTGCTGGGGCAACGACGACTCCGAGCAGCTCGGTCCGCAGCTCTGGACGCTGCCGGACGTCTCGCGGGTCAACGCCGGGCGCGCCACCGCCTGTGCGGTCGCCGCGGGTGACGTTCACTGCTGGGGCTCCCGCGAGCAGGACCAGTTCCCGGGCGAGCCGTCCGACCTGTCGTCCCGGGCGCCGGTCGGGATCGTCGTACCCGAACCCGGCTTCAGCACGGACCCGCCGAGCGCTCTGACCGACGGCTTCCTCGTGACCTTCAGCGCGGCCGTGAGCGGGGTGACGCCGGAAAGCGTCCTGCTGAGCTCCGTCACCACCGGCTTCCCGGTCCCGGTCACCCTCGAGTGCCGCGACGTCCTGGACGCTCCCGTCGGCTGCGCCACCGACATGGTGAGGAGCGTCCTGCTCCAGCCGCTCGTCCCGCTGGTCCCCGGCGAGCAGTACGCCGTGACGGTCAACCCGGACGGGGTCGACCCCGTCGAGGCGGGGGGACTGCCGGTGGAGAGCCGGGTCGATCCCGTTCAGGCCCCGACGAGCTTCGACGACGCCGAGCTCGCCGGCTACGCCGCCTGGGGGCGCCGGCAGTCGGCGCGGGCCTCCCAGGGTGAGTACGTGGCGGAGCGCACCGCGCGGGCGTCCCTGACCTACCGGTTCCGCGGTGACCGGCTGGTCCTGGTGGGCACGCACGGTCCGCGCTTCGGCCGCGCCTCCGTCACCGTCGACGACCAGACACCCCAGCGGATCGACTTCTTCGCCCCGACGATGCGCTACCGGGTGCCCCACCCGATCGAGGTCGCCGGCCCAGGGCCGCACGAGGTGACGGTCAAGGTGCTGGGGCGCGCCCGACCCCGCGCGAGCGACACCTACGTCGGGGTCGACGGGTTCCGTGTCGGCCGGCGGTCCTTCGGAGCGCCGAGCGTCGCTGCGAGCTGGGGCACGACCGCGGTCGACGGCGCCGTCGGGGGATCGGTGAGCCGGTCGTCGACCCGGGGGTCGTCGCTCACCGTGCCGTTCCACGGCACCGGGATCACCTGGACGTCGGTGGTCGGTCCGGACCAGGGGGACGTGCGGCTGGTGGTTGACGGCGTCCGCCGCGAGGTGGTCGGCAACGACGCCGAGGCGGCGGGCCTCGTGGATCGCACGGTCGACGGGCTCGACCCCGGGCTGCACACGCTGCGCGTCGTGGCCCTGAACCGCGGACCCGGGACCGGCACCCTCGTCTCGGTCGACAGCTTCGACGTTCAGCGATGAGGACCGAGGGGGCCACGATGACGAGCAGACGGATGACCGGGCGCACGACCGGTCGGGTGCTGGGATGGGTCACCGTCCTGCTCCTCGGTTCGACGGCGGGGGTCGTGGCTCAGGTGACGGTGCCCCCCGAGGTGGGCATCACGCCGCCGGCGGCCGCCGCCCCGAGCGACTCATGCCTCGACGACCGTGGCGACGTCACGTCGTGCGACTTCGGGCTCGAGCCGGTGCGGTTCCCCAGTGGGCGGTTGATCGGTGAGTTCGAGCTCGGGCTGCTCGGTCGGGCCCCCGACGGAGTCCCTCGGGTGCAGCCGCGCGACTTCGCCACCGGCGACTTCCTCGGCGGCTGCGTGCCGGAGCAGGAACGCTGCCTCGTCGACGACCGCATCCGGGTGGGGTCACGCGAGGCGGGGGAGTCGCCGGACGAGTACTTCCTCTACGAGAACGCCTCGCCGGCGGCCACCTTCCCGACCGGTGGCCGGTTGACGGCGGCCGACACCGGCGACATGGCGGTGGACCAGGTCGACCTCAACGGCGACGGACGGCAGGAGCTCGTGCAGGCGGTCGAGTGCGCCACCGCGGCCGGGCCGACCGGTGAGATCTGCCTGTCGCTCTACCTCCCGGCCCTCAACTCCTTCACGGCTTGGCAGCGCACCGGGCTCGACCTCGACGCGGGCTTCGCCCCGATCCGGCTCGCGTCCGGCAGCATCGCGCAGGCGAGCACCACCGTGACCGGTGCGTCCTTCGCGGCGGCTCCCGACGGCGTCGGCATGTTCGCGACCCTCGCCACGGCGGCGCCCCACGACCTGCGCCCCGGGCAGGCGGTCCGTTTCGACCTGAACGACGCGTGGCTCCTCAACGAGTCGCTCTGCGTGCCGTCCGAGGACGGAGGGTCGGCCTGTGCCGGCGCGTTCGGGGAGCAGCTGCAGGCGGTGGAGGCGGTCTCGGCGGACCGGCGGTCCTTCTCGGTGCGCGTGGGGTCAATGCTCAACGCGGCCACCGACGGCTCGTGCCCCGACGGGTTCCGGTGCCTGACCGACGGCACCCTCGAACCGGCCGACTGGCCGGCGGAGGGCTGCACGGACGGCTGCAGGGTGGGTGTCATCGGGACAGGTCCCGGCGTCACCGTCGCCTACGCGGCCCCCGGTGGCGTGGCGCAGGTCGCGGCCTTCACGGTGCGCCCGAACGCCGACCAGCCCTTCCGGTTGGGCGACGTTGCCGGCCTGGGGCCCCTCGACGGCCCCCGAAAGGCGCTGGCGGTGACGGTGGGCGACCTCGACGGCGGCGTGCCCGACGAGATCGCCACCGTCCTCGCGACCCGTTGCGGCCCCGACCCGTGTGCGCGCGTCCAGATCCACCGCTGGAACGACTCGCGACAGCTGGTCTCTGTGCGCAGTGAGCGGCTGCCCACGGTCGACGTCGATGAGACGAACGGTCAGGGCCGCACCCAGTCGATCGACGTGGCGACGGGCCACCTCGACGGCACCGACGAGGGGAACGCGGAGGGTGAGGACCTGCTCGTCGGGTGGGTGAAGAGCCAGGGTGCCTGCCAGAGCGGGATCACCGCGTGCGCGGCCCAGGAGTACGTCGTCCTCGACGTCACCCCGCGCTACGGCGTGCGGCCGGTCGAGGACCGCGTGGTGTTCGAGGCAGCCAGGGGCGTCGCTCCCACGCCGGCCGAGCAGGTCGACACGACGAGGATCAAGGTGGCGACCGGCGACCTCGACGGCGACGGTCTCGACGACGCGGTGGTGGCGACCACGCGTTCGCCCCGCCTGAACGACTCCGAAGTCCGCGTCAACGCGTTCGGGTCCGCCACCGGCGAGGCCGAGTGGATCGCGAGCGAGACCGCTCCGGCGCGGGCGGTCGGTGCCGCAGGCAGCGGTCAGATCGACCTGGCCGTCGGCCAGATCGGTCGCGTCGCGGACCCGGCGGAGGTGGGGATGCCCAACGCGGCCAACCCCGACGTGCTGGTGTCGTGGACCTGCAACTCGACGCTCACGTGCGGTGGCCCGACGCCCGGGCCGGCGGTCGCCGTACGCGCTCTGGGGGCGGACGTGGACGGGGGGACGCTCGACCTGGCCGCTCCCGACAACGCGCCGCCGGTGGCGATGCCCTCGGCCCTGGGGCCGCTGGGAGCGTGGTCGCCGGCGGCCGAGCGGTCCTACGTCGGCACCGCGCTGGCCGACCTCGACGCCGACAGCGAGTCCCTGGGGCCGCCGGTCACCTACCTCACCGTCGGTCAGGTGCAGCCCATGCTGGTGCTGAAGTCACCGCCGGTGCACTTCGACGCCTTCGACGGCGGTTCGGACGGCAAGGTCGACGGCTTCATCTCCTACAACGACACCGACGACGTGAACGGCTGCTACGCCCTCAACAAGTCCGACGACTGCGGGACCTCGAGCGAGTACTCCACGGTCAGCAACATCAACACCTCGGTCTCGGGCAGCTTCGCGAACTCGTGGGGGATCAGTGGCTCGGTGACGGCGAATGCGTGGTGGGGCTCGCAGGAGCGGGACGCGATTACCGACGAGGTCAAGTGCGACGACGGCGTCTGCGTCGGCCTGTCGGTGCGAGTCGGCACGATCTACGAGGGCCAGCAGGAGGACAGCGCCAAGGCGGGCAAGACCTTCACCTACCGGGCGGCCCGCTCGGTGGGGGCGGGCGCGGACTCGGCGTTCGCCGTCGTCCAGACCACGGAGACCCTCGAGTGGCCGGTCTACCCCGGCGTGTCACCCTTCGGGGCGAACCTGGAGCCTGGACGGTTCCTTCGGGTGGACAGCCCGGCTGAGACCCGCTTCCAGTGGATCGACGCCAACGACCCCGAGCTTTCGGCGCGGTGGTGGCAGGCGACGGTGCCGACCAACATGCTCTCCTACGCCGAGTCGGAGAAAGACCTGGCCGTGGACTCCCGACAGGTCAGCGAGGTCGAGAAGCAGGGCCAGCAGCTGCGGATCCACACCCGCGGCGACCACGGCTGGACCTGCGCTCTGTCCGGCTTCGCGGTTCCTGACGGCGACCGCGAGCTCCAGGAGCCGGGCTACCTGACGGACTACCCGTGCGCGACAGCCTCGGTGCCGGTGTCGTTGTCGGCCCTGACAGGCCCGGGCGCCAAGTTCAACGGCAACTACTTGGTCACCCAGAAGCTCGGCCCGGACGAGCTGCTGGCGCGACGGGTCGTGGGTGACCTGGCGGACGGCACCTGGAAGGCCGGCGACATGGAGGACTCCAACTGCTCCGGCTGCCCGCTGGGCACCCTGCGCCGCACGCCCGGCCGCTTCCTGGACCAGGACATCTTCGTGTCGCGCAACAGTGCCTTCGACAACGCCGTGGAGGTGAGCGACGAGGAGGAGTTCAACGCCTCAGCATCCTGGTCGATCGACACCTCGGCGGAGGCGAACGTGGCGCTCTCCGGGTCGTTTCTCGGCACGGCGGGGACCGGGGTGAACGTCAGCCTGGGGGGCAACTACAAGCGCGCCGAGACGGCGGGCCGCACCGTGCAGGCAACCAGTGGGACTACGTTCGGGGTCAAGGTGGGCTCGAACATCAAGTCCGCGGACGGCTACTTCGTGCGTCCCTACCTCGCGGCCGACCCGGTGACGAAGGCGATGACGCTCGACTGGACGGCGGATTGCCGGACGAACTGCACCGAGGGGATCTGGGGCGACGTCTACCGCCGCAACGTGGACCTCGCGTTCTCCCTGCCCCGGTTGATGAACCCCTTCCGCGACCCGAACAACTCGCCCTACGACCTGGCCAACCTGCTGCGCTCGCCGGACTTCGCGACGTGGGACTGCTCGGTCGATCCCGATATCAGCACCTCGGTGTGCGAGCCGCTCAGTGCGGCCCCGACCGGCGAGCCGATGACGCTGTCGGCGTACGTCCAGAACTTCAGCCTCAAGCCGTTCGTGAGCACCGAGCCCGCCTCGGTCCGCTACTTCGTGGGTGATCCGGCACGTGGCGGCTACGTTGTGACCGAGGCGAGGCAGCCCCGCCACGCGGCAGGCGCCCCGGCGGTGTGCTCCGGGTTCGCATACTGCATCCCGGCTCGGGACGAGTCGTTCGTGACCCGCCGGTGGACCCCGCCGCCGGGCCTGGCCGGGCGCGGCAGCCCCGAGAGCCCGCTGGCGATCCACGGGGTGATCGTCCCGCCGCGCGGCGTGACCGAGGTCCATCCCTACACCGAGCCGGCAGACCTGGCGGCCTGCAAGGCGACGTACCCGCTGCTGGACGCGCTGCACTCGGAGTACTACGACCCGACGGACGTCTTCGAGAACCGGCTCTCGCGCTGCCCGACCGGCAACAACCAGGGGTTCTTCCTGCAGCGGTTCGACGGCCGTCCAGCCCGGGCGAGCGACCTGTCCGTGCGGCCCGCCGGTGTTGCCGTGGCAGCGGACGGGAGCTCGGTGAAGATCAGGGTGAGGGCGTCCCGTCCGCTGGCCGGCGACCGGGTGGAGCTACGGCTGTGGAGCTGCGCGAGGACGTCGCCATGCAGCCCGGCGATGCTGCCGCTGCCCAACGACGCCTCGGCCGCCCAGGGCATCTCGATGGTGCGGCGCCTGACGGTGGGGGCCGGCGGCACGGGGCAGGTGACCATGCCACTGGGGCTGCCGGCCGGGACCCGCAACCTGACCGTGCAAGTGGTCCCAATCGACACCTGGGAGCGCCCGGGCGGGCCAGGGGCGGGCGCTGCCGGGCAGCTGGGCAACAACGTGGTGACGTTGCCGGTGACAGTGAAGTGACACGCCATGTCCACATGATGGATGGTCGGCCCAAATGGTGAGACGCGGCTTTCGGCCGTGTCGACCCGCCCCCTACTCTCGAGGGGTGTACTCGACCATGCTGACGCGACGCCGGGCAGTGGACAACTGCCGTGTGCGCTCGTCGCTGTGTCCTCTCTCCTGATCCGGCCCAGCTTCCCCGGCGCACGTCTGCGCCCCGCCCAGGAGATCTGCCTTCATGTCCCACACCACGTCCCCGTACGTCGATGGCTCGTCGGTCGAGTCGGACCGGCCCGACTCGTCGGTTGACCCCGCGCCGGTCGAGCCCGCGTCGGTCGAGCCCGCGTCGGTCGAGCCTGTCGCGACCCCGGTCGTCGACCCGCGCGGCCAGCGTTTCTCGGCCTGGCTGACGACCGGCCTGCTCGTCGCCGCACTGCTGCTGGCGCCGAGCACCGCGACGGTCGTGCTGCTGGCCTTCCAGCTCGCCGCCTTCGCGTCGGGCGTGCTGCTCGGACCGGCGCGGACGCCGTACGCCTGGCTGTTCAGGACGTTCGTGCGCCCACGCGTCGGCCCGCCGGTCGAGACCGAGGACGCGCGCCCGCCGCGGTTCGCGCAGGCCGTCGGTCTCGCGTTCGCTGCCGTCGCACTCCTCGGGTACGCCGCCGGCGCGCCCGTCGTGGGCGCGGTGGCCGCGGGGATGGCGCTCGGGGCAGCGTTCCTGAACGCCGCCTTCGGGTTCTGCCTCGGCTGCGAGATGTACCTGCGCCTGGCCAAGCTGCGCGCCAGCCGGTCGAGCTGACCACGCCGGTCGCGCTCGTCGAGACCCCAGACCAACCCAACCAACCGACAAGCACAGCCGGGAACAGCCCGGCGAGAAAGAGTGAGGGACCCATGAGCCGCGAATCAGCTCTCGTCACCGCCGAGTGGGTCGAGGAGCATCTCGACGACGACGGCATCGTTCTCGTCGAGGTCGACGAGGACACCTCGGCCTACGACGCCGGCCACATCAAGGGCGCCGTCAAGCTCGACTGGACGACCGACCTCCAGGACCAGGTCCGCCGCGACTTCGTCAACAAGGAGCAGTTCGAGGCCCTGCTGAGCGAGAAGGGCATCGGCAACGACCACACCGTCGTGCTGTACGGCGGCAACAACAACTGGTTCGCCGCCTATGCGTACTGGTACTTCAAGCTCTACGGCCACGGCGACCTCAAGCTCCTCGACGGCGGCCGCAAGAAGTGGGAGCTCGACGGTCGCGAGCTGACCGACAAGCCGACCGAGCGCGACCGCACGTCGTACTCCGCGAAGGAGCAGGACCTCTCGATCCGCGCCTTCCGCGACGAGACCGTGGCGGCCATCGGCACGCAGAACCTGATCGACGTCCGCAGCCCCGACGAGTTCGCCGGTCGCCTGCTGGCCCCGGCGCACCTGCCGCAGGAGCAGGCGCAGCGTGCGGGTCACATCCCCACCGCCGGCAACGTGCCGTGGAGCAAGGCCGCGAACGACGACGGCACCTTCCGCAAGGACGACGAGCTGCGTCAGCTCTACACCGACGCCGGTGTCGACGAGGCCAAGGACACCATCGCCTACTGCCGCATCGGTGAGCGCTCGTCGCACACCTGGTTCGTGCTTCACGAGCTGCTGGGGCTGAAGAACGTCAAGAACTACGACGGTTCGTGGACCGAGTACGGCTCCCTCGTCGGCGTCCCGATCGCCCTCGGCGACGAGCCGGGTGAGGCCTGATGTGCGGCGCGACCAAGGGCGGGCTCTCGCTCGACGGCGTCGACGTGAAGAAGGAGGCCGTCGTCCAGGGTGTCGTGCTGAGCGACGGTCAGCCCGCGTCCCCGGCCTACGTGCGGCTGCTCGACCGGACCGGTGAGTTCACCGCCGAGGTCCCGACCTCGGCCACCGGCCACTTCCGCTTCTTCGCCGGCAACGGCGAGTGGACGCTGCGCACCCTGGTGCCCCAGCGCGACGCGGTCGACAAGAAGATCACGGCCAAGATCGGCGAGGTCACCGAGGTCGAGATCACCGTCTGACCCGCGTGATCGGGAGGAGCGCGGGGTCAGCGCCAGTTGAGCTGGCTGTCGGCGTCGAGCCGGCTCCCACGCACGGTCGGGATCCTGAGGATCTCGGCGGCCGCGTTCGCGACGTAGGCGTTGCGGACCGGCTGCCGAGCCGCGCCGTACCCGACCCGCGCGCGGCCGGGGTCGGCCAGGTCCGGGCTGAGGTCGTAGAGGTCGGCGCCGCGCGCGACGCCGTTGCCCCACATCAGGAACGGCACGCGGTAGTTCGCCCGCCGGTCCGCCTCGATGTGGTTGCGCTCCCCGCGGGGGCCGCCGTGGTCGGCGGTCAGGATGACGGTGACGCGGTCGGCCAGCCGCTCGTCGGCACGGATGGTCGCCACCACGTCGCCCACCAGGTCGTCGCTGCGTCGTACGGCGGTCAGGTAGCGCTCGCTGAGCCAGCCGTGGGCGTGGCCGGCGCGGTCGGGCAGGGAGATGTGCAGGAAGGCGAAGTCGAAGGACTTCTTCTCGAGGTCGCTGACGGCCTCTTTGGCGAGCGCGTGGTTGTTCGCGTCGATCAGCACCTTGTTGGTGCCGCTCGGCCAGGAGCGCTGGAACAGCGAGAACTTCTCCTTGGCGGAGTAGAGCGCCGAGGAGAGCCCCTGCCGGTGGGCCATGGCGAAGATCGAGTCGACGCCGTGCTCGGCGGCCTCCTGCACCGTGGCCGGCTCGAGGCGCTCGTCGTTCCAGGTGACGGCGTGACCGTCGTGCGCCCTCTCGATGCGTCGGCCGGTCACCATGCCGGTGTGGTTGGGCAGCGTCTCGGTCTGCTCGACCTCGGCGCGGGCGTTGAGGGTGGAGGCGCCCTGGCGCATGAGGCGGTGCAGCGCCGGGGTGCCCTCGCGGCCGAGCCGGCTGATCGCCGTCGGGTTCAGCCCGTCGAGGGAGATCACCACGACCTGGCGCTCCGGCAGTCCGGCCCGCTCCGAGGTCGTGCTGACCGTGCTGATCTCGGTGGGGGCAGTCGGCGGGGCGGCGGGGCCGGCACCCGCGCAGACGGCGGCGACGGCGGCAGCGGCCGTGGTGGCCAGCAGAGTGGTGCGGATGTGACGCATGGGCCTCACTGTAGGAACCACGACCCGAGCTTCGCGGCGAAATGCACCACGTGGGCGTCCCGACGCGGGCCCGGCCGCTCAGATGCGTGGGAAAAGCACCTCGATCGCCGCGCCCAGGGTGCTTTTCCCACGCATCTGCGTGCGGGGAGGGCTCAGGGGCTGTCGAGCACCACGGTCACGGGCCCGTCGTTGACGAGCGACACCTGCATGTCGCCCCCGAAGACCCCGCGCGCCACGGTGGCCCCCAAACCCTCCAACGCAGCGCAGAACGCCTCGTAGAGCGGCTCGCTGACCGACCCCGGGGCAGCCGCCGCCCACGTCGGTCGCCGCCCCTTGCGCGCGTCGCCGTACAGGGTGAACTGGCTGACCACCAGGACCGGTGCGCCGACGTCGGAAGCGGACTGCTCGTCGGCCAGGATGCGCACGCCCCAGATCTTGCGCGCCAGCCAGTCGACCTCCGCGGGCCCGTCGCCGTGAGTGACCCCGAGCAGCACGAGGAGCCCGGGCCCGTCGATCGCGCCGACGACCTCGCCGGCCACGGTCACCGACGCCTGCGTCACACGCTGCACCACGGCTCTCACACCCCGAAGTCTCGCGTACGACGACCCGGCTGCGGTCGGTGCCTCAGGCGTAGCACCAGTCCGCGTAGCCGGAGGTGTTGCTGGTGACGATCCGGTCGACGTCGTCACCCACCAGGCGGGCCCACAGGTGCTCCTTGTTGGCGTAGCGGGCGAGCACCTCCTTGCCGACGGCGTGGACCCGCGCGATGTAGCGCGCGTCGGCGACGGTCTGCGAGATGTTGAGGGAGTCCACGAAGCCGGGGATCGCGGAGGGCGCGAGCCGCTCCTTCTTCACCATGATCAGCCCGCGCGGAAGGTCGGGCGCCAGCGTGGACAGTCGCCGCAGCACGCTGGTGAAGCGCGACGTCACGAACAGGTCGCCGGCCTTGGTCTGTGCCCGGAGCCGGTTCACGACGGCCATGAGCTGTCGGTCGCTGAAGCGTTCGGTCTTGAACTCCATCTGGTAGCCGGTGTCGGCCGGCAGCGCGGACACCGCCTCGTCGAAGGTCGGCACGCGCTGGCCCCCGTCGGTCCGCAACGCCCTGATCTGGGCCAGCGTCATCTGGGCCACGCGGCCGGTTCCGTTGGTGGTGCGGTTCACCGTGCCGTCGTGCATGAGGATCCAGGCGCCGTCCGAGGTGAGGCGGAGGTCCGACTCGATCGAGCGCGCTCCTCCGGCGACGGCGCGCTTGAACGCCGGCACCGTGTTCTCGGTGATGCTTTGCGTCGTCTCGCCGCGGTGCGAGGAGACCTGGACGGTCTCGCAGCCGGCGGTGGCCCGGGCCACCGCGGCCTCGGCGGGGACGGTGCCGGCCAGGGTCGCCAGCAGGCCCGCGGCGAGGGCGGCGGCCCAGGTGGCGCTTCGGCGTCGTGTCACGGATTCCTCCCAAGATCAGTGGCCAGTGTGGCTCACGATCTGAGGCTTTCATGCCCTTTCGCCCTGAGTCGCCTCCGCCGGCGGGGTGGTCGTACGCCAGGTTCGACCGGGGGTGTGCCGTGCCGAGGGGTCCGTCGGACGTGCAGTGGGAGCGTTTTCCGCCGTCGAGCCGGCCGAATGTGGCAGGGCTGCACGTCCGACGGACCCCTGCGGCCGCGGCACCGGGCGGGAGAGCGTGAACGCGGGCGTTCTGGCAGCATGACGCCGTGGCGACCGACAAGCTCCTCATCACCGTGGCTCCGACCGGCGCGGAGACCAGCAAGGCCGACTGTCCCCAGCTGCCGACGACGCTGGACGAGCTGGTGGAGACCTCCCAGCGCTGCGAGGCGGCCGGCGCGGCGATGGTCCACGTCCACATCCGCGACGACGCGCACCGCCCGACCCTCGAGGCGGGCCGCCTCAAGGAGACGGTGGCCGCGCTGCGCGAGAACACCGGCCTCGTGGTGCAGCTCTCGACCGGCGGCTCGGTGCACGACCCGCTCGACGCGCGGCTCGCCGTGCTCGACGCCGAGCCGGACTCCTGCAGCCTGACCATGGGCACGGTCAACTTCGGCGACGACGTGTTCATGAACCCGTGGGGCTTCATCTGCGACCTCTACCAGGCCTCGCAGGACAAGCAGGTGGTCCCGGAGTTCGAGCTGTTCGACCTCGGTCAGGTCCACTCGCTGGCGCGCCTGCTGCGCCGCTACGGGCTCCCGCACGGCGGGCGCGTCCACTGTGACCTCGTCATGAACGTCCCTGGTGGGATGGACGGCACCACCGACGCCCTGGTCGCCGCGGTGGCCGCGCTGCCGCCCGAGACGACGTCGTGGTCGGCCACCGGCATCGGCCGCTCGACGCTGACCGTGGCGCTGGCCTCGCTGTCCAAGGGCGGCCACCTGCGCGTCGGCATGGAGGACGTCCTCACCCTGGCCAAGGGCGTTCCGGTCGAGCACAACGAGCAGCTGGTGTCCCGCGCCGTCGCGCTCGGTCGCCTGGCCCAGCGCGAGCCGATGACGCCGGCCGAGGCCCGCGAGCTCCTCGGCCTCAGCTGACGTGCCGGCCCCGGCGGCCCGCCGCTCAGGCGCCCGCCGGCACGAGCTGGGCGTGCAGGTGGTCGATGACGTGTCCGTGGGCGACCTGAGGTGAGAAGAGCACGATCTCGGCGTCCTTGTGGACCGCGACGCTGTGCCCCGCGGGCCAGAAGAAGACGTCGCCTCCGCTGATGTGCTCGCTCTCCCCGTCGCGGTAGCGGACGACGACCTCACCGGAGATCAGGTAGCCCCAGTGCGGGGACTGGCACAAGTCGCCCTCGAGCCCCACGAGGAGAGGGGCGATGTCGGTGCCGGCGGCGAGCGAGAAGTACTCGGCGCCGATGGTCTCCTCCGCGTTGGTCGATCCGAAGTCGGGCTGCTGCCGGGCGACAGCGCCGGGTACGTCGATGCGCGTGGGGATCTGGTCCTTGGGCAGGTGCATGGTCGGTCCTCTCGTTGGCACGGACGGGGCCGTCCGTCACCGTCGAGGCGTGACAATCGGTGTCACAATGCGACAGTGACCGACCTGGCGGGCGCGAGAGCGGCGCTCGAGCACGGTGATTGGCCGGTGGCCCTCGAGGCCGTCGGGCGCATCCGCTCACCTGTCGACGACCCCGAGGTGCTGCGGCTTCGCGCCCAGGCGGCGTACGGCGTCGGCGAGCTCGAGCTGTCGATCGGCTCGTGGGAGGACCTGTACTCCCTCCACCTCGACGAGGGCGAGCAGGCAGAGGCGGCCTGGGCGGCCGGCATGGTCGCGATGTTCTTGATGATCGACACCGGGCTGATGGCGCCGGTGCGAGGGTGGCTGCGTCGCGCCGAGCGGCTCCTCACCGACCACCCGGAGGCGCCCGCTCACGCGGTCGTCGCGATGACCCGCACCTACGAGCGCGTGATGTGCGGCGACCCCGTGGGCGCCCTGGCCGCGGCGGCTGAGTCGATCGAGCTCGGCCGGCGGCTGGGTGTCGCACCGGCGGTGACGATCGGCCAGACCGCGACGGGCCGCGTGCTGATCGCGGAGGGACAGGTCGCGGAGGGGCTGGAGCTCCTCGACGAGGTCGCGGTCCAGCTGATGTCCGGTGAGCTGGATCCGCTGACGACCGGGATGATGTACTGCGAGCTGATCTGCGCGGCACAGAGTCTCGCCCTGCACGAGCGAGCCCGTGAGTGGACCGAGGTCATGGAGCGCTGGCGTCACGGGTCGGCGTACGGCGGTATCCACGGCCGGTGCCGGGTGCACCGGGCTGAGATCTTGCGGGTGACCGGACCGTGCGACCTGGCCGAGGCGGAGGCTCTCGGAGCGTGTGAGGAGCTGCGGCCGTGGATGCGGCGCGAGTTCGGCTGGCCCCTGGTCGAGCTCGGCAACATCCGCCTGCGCAAGGGTGATCTCGACGGCGCGGAGGAGGCGTTCCTCGCCGCCCACGAGCACGCCTGGTGTCCGCACCCGGGGCTCGCTCTGCTGCGTCTGAGGCAGGGAGACGTGGCGGCGGCCGCTGACCTCGTCGCGGACGCGATCGCCCACCCGATCGAGGTGCCGTGGAAGGAGCGACCCCCGTTCGGGGACCTGCGTCTGGCGCCGTTGTACGACGCCCAGGCCGAGATCGCGGGCGTCGCGGGAGACGTTGCGACCCTGGCCGTCGCGGCGGCAGCGCTGCGTGACGTGGCTGGTCGACACCCGAGCCCCGGTCTCACCGCAGCAGCCACGCTGGCCACCGCCCGCGAGGCACTGCTCGCCGAGGACACCGATGCTGCGATCGACGCGTCCTCGGCGGCGGTGGCGGCCTGGGCCGACCTGGGCGCGCCCTACGAGACGGCGCAGGCGCGCGTGGTGCTCGGCCGTGCGCACGAGCTCAGTGGCAGCACGGCACGCGCGCGGATGGAGTGGGAGGCCGCAGTGGCGGCCTTCAGCGGGTTCGGTGCGCTCGGTCGTGCCGCCGAGACGCGCGAGCTCCTGACCGGGGGGACGCCGGTCGTCGCACCGGCCGCGGTCGAGCGGCCGACCCCGATGACGGCCACCTTCCGGCTGGTGGGTCAGGGGCGCTCGGTGTGCTTCCGGGGTCGCGAGGTGCTGGTGCCCGACCTGGTGGGACTGCGCTACCTCGAGCGTCTGCTCGCCGAGCCGGGCCGCGAGTTCCACGTGCTGGACCTGGTGGCGGTCGAGCACGGGACGCTGCGTGCGACGCGCACGGGGACGCAGGCCACCGACGGCATCGCCGTGCCCGAGGCGGGGCTGCCGGTGCTCGACGACGAGGCCCGGGCGGCCTACCGCCGACGGTTGAGCGAGGTCGAGGAGGACATCACCGAGGCCGAGCAGATGAACGACCTGGCGCGGTCGGCGCTGGCGCAGCGCGACCGGGACTACCTGGTGGCAGAGCTGACCCGGGCCGTGGGACTCGGGGGTCGCGCCCGCACGGTCGGGGGCACGTCGGAGCGAGCCCGCACCAGCGTGGCCCGTTCCTTGCGCTACGCACTGCGCAGGCTGGGGGAGTCGCACGCCGACCTCGGCTCCCACCTGGACCGCACCGTGCGCACCGGGACCTACTGCGTCTATGAGCCGGACCCGCTCTCGCCCGTGCTCTGGAAGCTCGGTGTCGCGGAGCGCCCACGCAAGAACCGGCTGGAACCCCCGCGGACGTCCTAGGAACTGGTCGCTCGGACGACCATGCCCTATGACGTCCGCCGTGGGGGACGTCCGCCGTGCGGGACGTCAGCGGTGGTGGGTGACCCTGACGAGCACGGCCCGCGCCAGCTCCGGAGACAGGTCGAGCTCGAGGACCGGCCCGATGCCCCGGGCGTAGAACTTGTTCTCCAGCAGGTCCGGCTCGAGGGGGGTGGTGTTCGCGGTCTGCACGACCCGGCGGTGCACGCCGGTGGGCGTGCGCAGGGTCTCCCGAGTGGACAGGATCCGCGCCCGGTCCTCGGCCTCGCCCTCGAGGTACTCCTCGCGATAGCCGCAGCCCGACCTGGTCCGAGCAGGCAGGATCACGCCGGCCTGGGCGCCGTCGCGGCCGTGCTCCCACGACCCCTCGGTGCTGACCACGCGGCCGTTCTCATAGCTCCGGGAGAACTCACCGAGGTACCAGAGCGTGCCGCCGGAGTCCTGCGCGAACCAGTCGCGCGTGTTCTCCACCAGCTCGCCGTCGGAGCGCACGACGTCGTGCACGACCCGTGCCCGGATGCCCTCGATCATCCTCGTGCGGTCGGTGACGGTCACGCGGACGTGGGCGACCTCGCCGCCGCCGCGCTCGACGTAGCGCCAGGTGGTGCCGGGTCGCATCGGCCAGTAGGGGTGGTCGATCCGCGTGGTGAAGTCCGCCGGCCGCAGGTCGACCGGCTCGTCGCCCCGCGGCAGCTGGTAGGGCCCGGGCTGGGCACAGTCCTGCGTGCCCCGGTCGCCGTCCGAGGCCGGTGCCACCGCCGGCGCCGCAGCCGGGGACGCAGCCGGTGCCGCAGCCGGCGCCGAGGACGCTGCCGGAGCGGCGACGGCGACGACAAGAGCCGCGACGGTGGCCGCGGGCGCGATGCTGGAGGTCCTCATCGTTCTCACCTCATCACTCGTCGGAGGACTCGGTGTCGCCCTCGATGACGACCACGTCGTAGGTCTCGTCCAGGCGTACGTCGACCGTGGCTCCGTCGGGCTGGGTGACCTCGACCTCCCAGGTGGCGCCGTTCTCGCTGTCGCGCTCGACGCTGTTGGCGGTCCCGCCGCCGGTGGCGTCCAGCGCAGCGGCCGTGGCGTCCTCGGCCTGCTGGGCGGTGACGTCGGTCGAGCCGGCCTCACCCTCCTCGGCGGGTGAGTTGGCGGTCGACGCGGCCGCGGTGGCGGCGGCGCCTGCGGCGACGGCCGCGACGACGCAGGTGGTCAGGACTGCTGTGCGCATCTTCATGGCGAGCTCCTCGGGTGGGCGGCGGATGGTGTGACCACCGTGCCTCGCCGCGGCTGAATCCCCCCTGAATGCCACTGACCGCCCTGACCGCTCGACCGACCGCCCCGGGCTCCCCCGGCCGTCCCCTGACCGCACGGCGCCGCCGGTTTCAGCGGGCGTTCAGCGCATCCGTGGGACCGTGATCGCATGCGGGTCCTGCTCGTCGAAGACGACTCTCGTGTCTCCGAGGCGGTCAGGCGCGGCCTGGAGGCCGAGGGGTACGCCGTCGACGTCGCCGGGGACGGCGTCGAGGGCCGCTGGTTCGCCCAGGAGAACGAGTACGACGCGATCGTCCTCGACGTGATGCTCCCGAGGCTCCGCGGTGACGAGCTCTGTGGGGAGCTCCGCCAGGCGGGCGACTGGACGCCGATCCTGATGCTGACGGCCCGCGCGGCCGCGGAGGAGGAGGCCCGGGCCCTCGACGTCGGCGCCGACGACTTCCTCGCCAAGCCCTTCTCGTACGTCGTTCTCCTCGCCCGCCTGCGTGCCCTCCTGCGTCGTGGCGGTCGGGAGCGGCCGGCGCTGCTCGAGGTCGGCGACCTCCGGCTCGACCCGGCCGCCCACGTCGTGAGCCGCGGCGGCACCCCCATCGCCCTGACCCCGCGACAGTTCTCGCTGCTCGAGCTGCTGATGCGGCGGGCCGGGGAGGTGGTCTCCAAGGCGGCGATCCTCGAGCACGTGTGGGACTTCGCCTACGAGGGGGACCCCAACATCGTCGAGGTCTACGTCCGGCAGCTCCGCCAGCGGATCGACGTACCGTTCGGGCGTGCCAGCCTGCAGACCGTGCGTCTGGTCGGCTACCGGCTCGACGGATCCGGGTGAGGGCGCGCAGATGCTGACGTTGAGGGCGCGCACGACCCTGCTGGCCACCGCCGTGACGGCCCTGGTCCTGGGGGCGGCCGCCGTGCTGCTCCTCACCACGCTCACCGCCCAGCTCACCGATGCCGGCGACGCGGCGGACCGCGAGCAGGTGCGTGCCCTCCTCGCCCGCGCGGCCACCGGTGATCTGCCCGCCACTCTGACCACGGTCAGCGACGAGTCGGTGGCGCAGGTCCTCGACGCCGACGGGGCCGTGGTGGCCGCGTCGGCCAACGCCCAGGACGGGCGGACCTTCGCGACCGCGCCCGCATCGGAGGCAGGCCGGCTCGAGCAGACGACCGTGGAGGGCCCGGACGACACCGAGACCGAGCGCTACCGGGTCTGGACCGCCCAGGGGCCGGCTCCGGGCGGGGACGTGACGGTGGTGGTCGGTCGCAGCACGGAGTCGACCGACGAGGCCACCCGGACGCTGCGACGCAGCCTGCTGCTCGGCGTTCCGGCGGTGCTCGGGCTGCTGGCCGCGGTGACCTGGCTGGTGGTGGGCCGAGCCCTGTCCCGCATCGACCAGATCACGACCACGGTCGCCGGCATCGACGCTCGCGATCTCGACAGACGGGTGCCGCAGTCGCAGGTGCGTGACGAGGTCGGCCGGCTCGCCGCCACCATGAACAGCATGCTCGAGCGCTTGGACGAGGCGTCACGGCGTGAGCACGCCTTCGTGGCGGACGCGTCCCACGACCTGCAGAGCCCGCTGACGGCGTTGCGCGCCCAGCTGGAGATCGCGATGGCCGATCCCGACGCGGTGGACGTCGAGAGCTGGGCCCGGCAGCTGCTGGCCAGCAGCGCCGACATGGAGCTGCTGGTGCAGGACCTGCTGGCGCTCGCCCACGCTGAGGGCGCGACGGCCGCGCTGACCACGCGCCTGCTCGATCTCGACGAGATCGTCCTGGAGGAGGCGGCGCGGGCGCGGCCGTCGACCGACGCCGTGGTCGAGACCACCGGAGTCTCGGCGGCCCCGGTGCAGGGCGACGCCACGGCGCTGCACCGTCTGGTGCGCAACCTCGTCGACAACGCGGTGAGGCACGCGGCGCGGCGGGTGACCCTCACGCTGGTCAGCCACGCCGACGCCGTGGTGCTCGACGTCGTCGACGACGGCCCCGGCGTGCCGGTCGAGGAGCGCGACCGCGTCTTCGACCGGTTCTACCGCGGGGACCCTGCCCGCAGCCACGGCACCGGCAGTGGGCTGGGGCTGGCCATCGCGCGTCGCCTGGCCGAGCAGCACGACGGGGCTCTCGACCTGGTCGAGCGCCCCGATGGACGCCCGTCCTCCCACTTCCGGCTGGTGCTGCCCCTCCCGGGTCAATGACCGGCTCCCGGCTCCACCTGGGGAGGCCGGCACCACCGCGGACGTCATTGGAATTGGTCGCCCGGACGGCCACCCTCGATGACGTCAGCGGACTCCGACGAGGCCGTGCTCGTAGGCCATGACCACCGCCTGCACGCGCGTGGTCACCGCGAGCTTCGCCAGCACCCGGTTGACGTGCGTCTTGACCGTGGCGAGCGCGACCACCAGCTCGCCGGCGATCTCGTCGTTGGACATGCCCCGGGCCATCAGGACCAGGACCTGCCGCTCGCGTCCGGTCAGCGCGTCGAACGCAGCGGCGCGCGAGCCTCCGTCCGGGGGCGGCTGGTGCAGGTAGGACTCGATCAGGCGACGGGTCAGGGTGGGCGCCAGCAGGGACTCGCCGGCACACACGGTCCGGATCCCCTCGACGAGACGGTCCGGCGGCGTCGCCTTCAGCAGGAACCCGGCGGCGCCCGCGGCGAGCGCGTCGTAGACGTAGCGGTCCAGGTCGTACGTCGTCAGCACCAGCACCCGGGTGTCACAGCCGCTCGAGGTGAGCTCACGGGTGGCCGTGATCCCGTCCATCACCGGCATCCGGATGTCCATCAGCACCACGTCGGGACGCGTCCGTCGTACGACGTCGACCGCTTCGCGCCCGTCGCCGGCCTGCCCGACCACCTGGCAGCCCCGCGCCTGCAGCACCAGCTCGAGCCCGGACCGCACCAGCTCCTGGTCGTCGGCGACGACCACGGTCGTCATGCCGTCGCCTCGGCCAGCGGGATGACCGCCTCGACCTCGAAGCACTCGCCGACCCTGCCGTGGTGCAGCGACCCGCCGAGCAGCTCGATGCGCTCCGCCATGCCCTGCAGGCCCAGCCCGGAGTCCAGACCGGTCGACAGCCCCGACCCCAGTCCCGAACCCAGCCCCGAATCCAGTCCCCAACCCAGTCCTGAAGGCAACCCCGAACCGAGCCCGGAGTCGAGACGGCCGCCGCCGGCGACCCGGTTGACGCACCGGATCCGCAGCCCGTCCCGACCTGCCGTGACCGACAACCGGACCGGCCCGGCGCCGTGCTTCAGCGCGTTGGTGAGCGCCTCCTGCACCACCCGGTACGCCGACACGTCGGCTCCGGCGGGCAGAGGTCGCTCGGGTGGGTCGATCAGCGCCTCGACCTCCATCCCGCTCAGCCGGCAGGTCGCCACCAGCGACGGAAGGTCGGCCAGCCCGGGCACGGGGCGTAGCCCCAGCTCGTCGGACTCGTCGCGCAGCAGGTGCAGCAGCCGACCCGACTCGGTCAGGGCGGCGCGACCCGCCTCGGCCACGGAGGTCAGCAGCTCGGCCGCCCGGTCCGGCCGGCTCCGCAGCAGGTCCTGCGCCGCCGCCGTCTGCACCACCATGGCGCTGACCGAGTGGGCGAGCACGTCGTGCAGCTCCCGCGCGATCCGGTCCCGCTCGTCGCGCACCGCCTGGTCACGGATCTGCTCCTGCTGCGCGACGAGCAGCCGACCCTGCTCGTCCAGCCGGCGCGAGACCTTGCCGAAGACGTACGGCGGCACGAGCAGCGACGCGGCGAAGAGGACGTCGGTGATGCCGTTCACGCGCTCGTCGGTGAACAGGTAGTCGGAGAAGAGCAGGAGGGCGACGCCGATCAGCGCCGTCAGGCCGAGAAGGTGGCCGGGCAGCCAGCGGGCGAGGGACCAGGCGATCAGGACCAACACGAAGATCGGGCTCGCGAGGTCGTCGAGCTCCGGCCCGGCCCACGGGATCGCGAGGCAGAGCACACCGGCCGGCACACAGCTCGCCAGCGGCCACCGCCGCCTGGTCACCAGGAACGCGCAGGACGCGCCGAGCATGGCCAACGCTGCCGGCCAGTTCTCGGGCCGGTAGAGGAGCACCTCGACGACGACCAGGCCCGCGATCACCGCCGGCAGGGCCCAGTCCCACGTCGTCCAGCTCCAGCCCCGCCCCTCGGCCATCCCTCGAGAGTAGGACGGCCGGTCCGTCGGCGCATCCACCTCCGGGTGGACGCACGGACCAGCCCTCGGGCCGACGACACCGCACCGGCCGGCGCACGAGCCTGGAGCTCTGACGAACGCAGGAGGAGACATGCTGCACGGACGTGACCGACAGATCGGAAAGTTCGCCTGGGTGATGGCGTGGGTCGGGCTGGTGGTCGGCCAGCTGCACGCCCTGGCGCGGTTCTCGGTGCCCGAGCACTCCGAGGACGTGACCGACTACCCCCTGACCGCGGCGTGGGCGGAGCCCGCGATGGACCTGCTGGCACCCCTGCTCACCTGGGGTGACCCGGATCTCGTGTACGTGACCTACGGCAAGATCTGGTTCCCGGTGTTCGTCGCCTTCACCCTCTGCGCCGTGGTGGTCCACCGGCGCCGGGAGCCGGTGGGCTTCGAGAAGGGCGCGTGGCGGCTGGCGATCCTCGCCTACTCCGCCGCCTGCCTCGGGGTCTTCCTCGACTACTGGACCCAGTGGACGGGCGACTACAACGTGCTGTTCGAGGTCGGCACGTGGGTGACGTTCCCGGCCCTGGGCCTGACGCTGATCGCCTCCACGGTCCTCGGCGTCACCCTGCTGCTCAAGCGCTTCCGCCCGAGGCTGCCCGCCGTGCTGCTCGCGCTGATGATCCCGGCCGCCCTCGCCATCACCTCGGTGACGTCCCTGGGCAGCGCGGCGCTGCCGGTGATGTTCGCCTTCGGGATCCTGGGGCGGCGGATCGCGCGCACCGAGGCCGCTGAGCACGCTGGGCACGCTGGGCACGCTGAGCACCGGTCGCGGTCGAAAGTTTGACGGTCGCCCACCCATCCGGGACCCGGTGGGGCACGAACCCCCGTGTGGCTCGCGTCACATCGTGCTCAGAGGAACAGGGGGAGACGCCACAGAGCGTCAGGGCGCCGGCACCCCGGACCTCGGGACCGGTCATCCGAGACCGCCCTCAGCGGCGCGCGTGCCCTCATCGAAAGGATTGGGATGAGAACTCATCCATCCGTCAGTCGACGCAGCGCAGCGTTGACGGTCACCGGTGGCCTGCTGGTAGCAGCGGGCATGGCCGGGATCGGCCCCAGCGGCGCGCAGGCGTCGAGCCACCGTGAGGCACCGCTCATCGCGGGCGCCCCGCAGTACGACACCACGGACGTCTACGCGTTCCGCAGCCCGGACCGACACAACACGGTGTCGCTGATCGCGAACTGGCACCCGTTCTCCGAGCCGGCGGGAGGCCCGAACTTCTACGCGTTCGCGCCCGACGCCCGCTACAACATCAAGGTCGACAACGACGGGGACGCCAAAGCCGATCTCATCTACCGCTGGACGTTCAAGGACAACTACCGCAGCCGGGACACGTTCCTCTACAACAACGGTCCGGTGACCTCGCTGCGCGACGAGAACCTGAACTACTACCAGACCTACCGGCTCACCCAGATCCGGGACGGTCGGCAGAAGGTGCTCGTCAAGAACCGCCGGGTCGTGCCTTCGGACGTCGGTCAGGCGTCCATGCCTGACTACGAGAGACTGCGTGACGCAGGTACGAACGACATCGGGAGCGGCCCGGGCCGGTTGCAGTCGTTCGTCGGACAGGCCGAGGACCCGTTCTTCCTCGACCTGCGGGTGTTCGACCTGCTCTACGGTGGCGACCTCAGCGAGGCCGGCGACGACACGCTCGCCGGCTTCAACGTCAACTCCGTGGCGCTCCAGGTTCCCCGGCGGATGCTCGCCGACGGTCGCGACGCCGCGAAGAACCCGATCATCGGCGTCTGGTCCACCACGGACCGCAAGAGTGTCAACGGCCGCTACCGTCAGGTCTCGCGCCTGGGCATGCCGCTGGTCAACGAGGTCGTCATCCCGGTCGGGGACAAGGACAGGTTCAACGCCTCGAACCCCCGGGCCGACGGTCAGTTCCTCAAGTACGTCACCAAGCCCGAGCTTCCGAAGGTGATCGAGGCCGTCTACGGCTTCGAGGCGCCCGAGGAGCCGCGCAACGACCTGGTCTCGGTGTTCCTGACCGGTCTCGAGGGTCTCAACCAGCCCGACGGGGTCACCCCCAGCGAGCAGCTGAGGCTGAACATGTCGACGCCGGTGTCGAGCAACCCGAACCGGCTCGGTGCGGTCGGCGGAGACACCCAGGGGTTCCCGAACGGGCGCCGGCTGAGTGACGACGTCCTCGACATCGCGCTGCAGGCGTCCCAGGGGGCTCTGCTGACTCCGGAACAGGGAGACCCGGAGTCGGGTGACGACGGGCTGGGCGACGGCGTGAACGTCAACGACGCCGAGTTCAGCAACTCGTTCCCCTACCTGGCCCTCCCGGCCCGGGGGAGTGACGACGCGCCGCACGACGACTCAGGTCAGGTGAACCGTTCGAGCAACGACGGTTCGTCGGACAACGCGGCGGGGTGGCTGCCGTCGTTCGGTGACGGCTCCGGGCTCTCGAGCCAGGCGGTCCCGGCCGCCTCGCTGGGTCTCGGACTGGTCGCTCTGATGGCCGGACTGATCGGCATGGCCCGACGGCCCGTACGTCGTACCAGCCGCAGCACCGTCTGATCCACACCCACCACCACTGGAAGGCCGGTCCCGCGGCGCGCTGTCGCGGGACCGGTCGACCGGCGGGAAGGACCCCATGAACCGCACACCGAGATACGTCGCCGTGCTGGCCGTTGCCGTGGTGCTCTCCGTCGGCGGTGCCGTCGGGCTGGCCGGGGGCGACCCGCCCGACAGCGGCGCCGACACCGGCCCCGTCACGTTGCCGGCCGTCGCGCCGGTCGCGACGTCGCAGGACCTCGACGCCACCGTCACCGCGCTCCAGGACCGCTTGCGTCGGCTGCCGGAGGACGACTCCGCCTGGTCGACCCTGGCGCTGGCGTACGTCGAGCAGGCCCGCCTGACCGGCGACCCGTCGTACTACCCGAAGGCCGAGGAGGCCGTCGCCACCTCGCTGGACCTGAACCCGGACGGCAACGTCGCCGCCCACTCGTCCGCCGCCGCCCTCGCCGCCGCCCGCCACGAGTTCGACGAGGCGCTCACCGAGGCCGACCGCGCCCTGGCGATCGCGCCGCGCGACGGCCGCGCCCTCGCCGTACGCGTCGACGCCCTCACCGAGCTGGGTCGCTACGCCGAGCAGGAGCGCGCCGTACGCCGAGCGGACCGGCTGCAACCGGGCCTGCCGGTCGCCGCCCGCTACTCGTACGTCGAGGAGCTGCGAGGTGACCTGCGCGGAGCCACGGAGGTGCTCGAGCGCTCGCTCGGAGGCGCTGCCCTCGCCGACCGCGCCTTCCTGCTGACCCAGATCGCCGAGCTCGACCGCCGCCGTGGGCTCCTGGACCGCGCGGAGGCCCACCTCGCCGAGGCCCGTCGCGCGAACCCCGACTACCTGGCGGCCGCGGTCAGCGGCGCGCGGCTGGCCGTGGCGCAGGGCGACCTCGCGGTGGCTGAACGACGCTGGACTGCCGTGGTGCGACGCGTCCCGCTGCCGGAGTACCTCCTCGAGCTGGGCGAGATCCAGCTGGAGCGGGGTCGGGCCGCGGCGGCGGAGCAGCAGTTCTCCGTCATCCGGACGACGAGCCGCCTGTTCGACGCCAACGGCGTGAACACCGATCTCGAGACGGCGATCTTCGAGGCCGACCACGGGTCGCCGGCGCGCGCCCTGCGGATGGCGCGGGCGGAGTGGTCCGCGCGGCAGAGCATCCACGTGGCGGACGCCCTCGCCTGGGCGCTGCACGTCAACGGTCGCGACGCGCAAGCCCTCGACCTGGCGCGCCAGGCGACGCGGCTGGGCACCGAGGAGGCCCGGCTGTGGATGCACCGCGGCGTGATCGAGGCCTCCCTCGGGATGCGGGACGACGCCGCTCGCCACCTGCGCCGTGGGCTGGACGCAGACCCCGGGGTCTCCCCGTGGCAGGCCTCCCTGGCCCGCGACGCTCTCGACAGGGTGAGCCGATGAGGGGGCGGCTGACCGTGCGTCGTCTCGCGCGGCTGCTCGCCCCCGTGCTGGCCGCCGGCGCGCTGCTGGCGCTCGCGGCTCCGGTCGCCTCGGCGCACCCGCTCGGCAACTTCACCGTCAACCGCTACACCGGGCTGCTCGTCGGCCCCGAGGGCGTCCAGGTCGACCACGTGATCGACCTGGCCGAGATCCCCACCGCCCAGCTGGGCGCGCGCACCGAGGACCTCGACGGGCTCGCCGACGAGGAGTGCGAGCGAGCGGCCGCCCGGCTGCTGGTCCGGGCCGACGGTGCCGCTGTCCCTCTCAGCCTGACCGCCGCCGCGGCGGTCTCCGCCCCCGGCGAGGCCGACCTCCCCGTCACGCGGATCACGTGCGGGCTCGAAGGTGACGCCGACCTGGCGTCGGTCGGCGACCTCGAGCTGGAGGACACGACGGCGCCCGGCACGGTCGGGTGGCGTGAGGTCGTCGCGGTCGGTGACGAGATGACCCTGGCCACGACCGACGTTCCGTCGACGAGCATCAGCGACCGGCTGACGTCGTACCCCGAGGACCTGCTGAGCTCGCCGCCCGACGTGACCACGGCCGCCATCTCGCTCAGCGCGGGCGGCCCCCCAGGCTCCCTGCCCGGCCTGACGCAGGCGGGGGACGAGGCCGGTGGTCGACAGATCGGGGAGGGGTTGTCGGCCACCGCCACTCGCCTCCTCGAACGCGGCGGCCTGCTGGCCGGCCTGCTGGGCGTCCTCGTCGCGATGCTGCTCGGCGCCTCCCACGCGCTCGCGCCGGGCCACGGCAAGACCGTGATGGCCTTCTACCTCTCCCAGCGCGGCGACTCGTCGTGGCGGGCTGCGCTCTCGGTCGGTGCCACCGTCACGCTCGCGCACACCGGCTCGGTTCTCGTCCTCGGGCTGCTCGTCAGCGTGAGCAGCTCCTTCGTGCCGGCGCAGGTCTATCCGTGGCTGACGCTGGCGACGGGGCTCCTCATCCTCGGCCTCGGGCTCTCGCTGCTCCGCAACGCTCGCCGCTCCGGCCATGGTCACGGGCATGGCATGGTCACGGGCACGGCCACGGCCACGGGCACGGTCACGGCCACGGTCACGGTCATGGTCACGGGCACGGACACGTCGCCGCGAGCGACACCGCGCCGGAGAGCGCCGCCGCTGGTGTCGCCACCGCCACCAAGACCCAGCCCCACGCGTCGCCCCACGACGACCACGAGCACACGCCCGCGTCGGCCCCGGGCCGCGCCGGCCTGTGGGTGATGGGGTTGGTCGGTGGCCTCGTGCCCAGCCCGGCGGCCCTGCTGCTGCTGCTGGGTGCCGTCGCGCTGGGGGAGGCGGCGTTCGGTGTCGTGATGGTGGTGGCGTTCGGGGTCGGCATGGCGACCTCGCTGGCCGTGGTCGGGCTGCTGGCCCGCGACCTGCTGCTGCGCGCGGAACGCTATGCCGCCAAGACCGGGCGCCTCACGCGACCGGTGCGCTCGTTGATGACGTACGGCGCGGCCGGTGGCGTCGTCGTCGTGGGGCTCGGCATCGTCGCGCGGACCGTCTGGCAGGTCGCCTGACTGGCCGAGTCGTACGGCGTAAGATCGCTCGCTATGAGCGTGCTGGTTCGCAACAACGTCACGGTGTCCGGCCGCCCCGACGGGCGCCCGATGCTCTTCGTCCACGGCTTCGGCTGTGACCAGAAGATGTGGCGCTACGTGGCGCCGGCCTTCGAGCAGGACTTCCGGGTCGTGCTGCTCGACCACGTGGGCGCCGGAGGCTCCGACCTGTCGGCGTACGACGTGGAGAAGTACGCCACGCTCGAAGGCTACGCCGAGGACCTCCTGGAGATCTGCGCCGAGCTCGACCTTCACGACGTCGTCCTCGTCGGACACTCGGTCTCCGCCATGATCGGGATGCTGGCGACGCTGCGCGAGCCCGAGCGGTTCACGAGCTTGGTGATGATCGGCCCGTCGCCCCGCTACCTCGACGACACGGGCTACACCGGAGGCTTCGCGCGCGAGGACATCGAGGAGCTGCTGGACTCCCTGGACAGCAACTACCTGGGCTGGTCGACGGCGATGGCGCCGGTGATCATGGGCAACGAGGATCGCCCCGAGCTGGGTGAGGAGCTGACGTCGAGCTTCTGCCGCACCGACCCCGAGATCGCCAAGCGCTTCGCGCGGGCGACCTTCCTCAGCGACAACCGCGCGGACCTGTCGAAGGTCACGACGCCGACCCTGGTCATGCAGTGCAGCCGCGACGTCATCGCGCCGGAGGCGGTGGGCCAGTTCGTGCACGACCAGATCACGGGCAGCACGCTGGTCCAGCTCGCCGCCACGGGGCACTGTCCCAACCTCAGTGCGCCGGATGAGACCACACGCACCATCCGGGACTTCATCGCGGCGTGAGGTCGAGATGACCGACGACGTCGAGACGCTCTACCACCACGCCGCCTGCGGTCTGCTGTCGACGACGCTCGACGGTGTGATCATCGAGGTCAACGACACCTTCCTCGGCTGGACGGGCTGGTCGCGGGAGGACCTCGTCGGTCAGCGCACCTTCGCCGAGCTGTTGAGCCCTGGCGGCCGGATCTACCACGAGACCCACTTCTCTCCGATGCTGCGCGTCGACGGCAGGGTCCAGGAGATGGCACTCGAGATCGTGACGACCTCGAGGACGCGCATCCCGGTGCTCGTCAACGCTCTGCTCGGGGACGGCAGCGACGACCGCGACGCGGGTGACGGCGGGCTGGTGGCGCAGCTGGCGGTCTTCGGCGTCAACGAGCGGCGGGAGTACGAACGTGAGCTGCGGCGCGAGCGTGACCGGGCCGAGCAGTCCGAGATCCGCGCGCGGGCGCTGGCCCAGACGTTGCAGCAGACCCTGATCCCGCCGAGCCCGCCGCGTGTGCCGGGCCTCGAGGTCGCGGCCGTCTACCGTCCGGCGGGCACGGGGGAGGAGGTCGGCGGCGACCTGTACGACGTCTTCCAGGTCGCCGACGACGACTGGGTCGTGGTGCTCGGTGACGTCTGTGGCAAGGGCGTGCAGGCGGCTGTTGTCACAGCGCTCGTGCGATACACGATCCGGGCCTCGAGCGTGCTCGTCCGCGACCCGGCCGGCGTGCTGGCCGACCTCGACCGGGTGCTGCTGGCCCACAGCTCCGACCGCTTCTGCACCGTGGTCGTGCTCAGGCTACGCCGTCACAAGGGGGCCTGGACCGTCCAGATGGTGGCCGGCGGGCACCCGCTCCCGCTGCTCAAGTCGGGAGACGAGCGCCCCGTCCCGATCGGGACACCGGGAGCCCTGGTCGGGGCGTTCCCCGGCATCGAGCGCGACTCGACCGAGTTCGCGCTGGTCCCGGGCGACCAGCTGCTGCTCTACACCGACGGCGTCACCGAGGGCCGCCGCGGCCGCGTGATGTACGACGACGAACGGCTCGTCGCCGCGTTCGCGGCTCACACCGGCGACGCGTCCTCGTTGACTGAGACCGTCCTCCAGGACGTGCTGGACTTCCAGGGCGGCCTGCCGCGCGACGACATCGCCCTGGTGGCTCTCCGCGTCCCCGACAACCAGCCGGAGTAGGGCCGGCGGGGGCGAGGACGACATCGGCCCGAGCACCCGATGCCCCCCGCAACGCCCTGGACATCACACCTAGTCCACCCGTTTCGCGACCGCCCCAGCGGGCACCCATGATGCATCCCCCCACGCACCGCCCCGGACCTCGGCGTGCACCCCGCCTTCGCTTGGAGCTCTCGGCATGACCGCGATCCAGAACACCCGCCACAGCCAGGTCGCCCACCTGACCCCCGACGACGTCGCGGCCATCGGTGAGCGCCTCGACGAGATCCGCCGACGCGTCCTGGAGAGCCGCGGCGAGCGCGACGCGCGCTACATCCGCCGCGTCATCGGGGTGCAACGCCGGCTCGAGCTCGCCAGCCGGGTGCTCCTGCTGGCCAGTGGCTACCGGCCGGCCCGGGTCCTGGGCACGACCGGGCTCGCGGTGGCCAAGATCCTCGACAACATGGAGATCGGCCACAACGTGCTCCACGGCCAGTGGGACTGGATGCGCGACCCCAAGATCAGCTCGGCCACCTGGGAGTGGGACTTCGCGACGCCGGCGGCGGAGTGGAAGCGCTCCCACAACGAGGTCCACCACGTCTTCACCAACGTGCTGGGCCAGGACAACGACCTCGGCTACGGGATCATGCGCGTCGACGAGGACCAGGAGTGGGAGCCGCGCCACCGGTTCCAGCCGCTGCTCAACGCGATCAACGCCTGCGTCTTCGAGTACGGCATCGCCGCCTACGACCTGGACATCGGCAAGACGCTGCGCGAGAAGCAGGGCTTCACCCCCGAGCTGAAGGAGCGCATCAAGGGCACCCTGCGCAAGGCCCGGCGCCAGGCCCTCAAGGACTTCGTGGTCCACCCGTTGCTGGCCGGGCCCAACGCCCGTACGACGTTGAAGGCCAACCTGACCGCGATCCTCATCCGCAACGTGTGGAGCCACTCGGTGATCATGTGCGGGCACTTCCCCGAAGGTGTCGAGACCTTCGAGCAGGACACGGTCGTCGCCGAGGAGTCACAGGGGGAGTGGTACCTCCGTCAGATGCTCGGCTCCGCGAACATGTCCGGCGGTCCGCTGTTCCACGTGCTGGCGGGCAACCTCTCGCACCAGATCGAGCACCACCTGTTCCCCGACCTCCCCAGCAACCGGTACGCCGAGATCGCCCTGGAGGTGGAGCAGCTCTTCGAGCGCTACGGCCTGACCTACCACGTGGCGCCGATGTCCCAGCAGCTCGCGTCGGCCTGGCACAAGGTGTTCCGTCTGTCCCGTCCGAACGGCTCCGGGCTCTGAGCTGCCCTGGTGTCCCCGAGCCCGTGATGGTGGAGGTGTTGGCCGGGGCGCGTGGTGATGCCCGAGAAGGCGACCTGCGACGGCTCCTCCTCAGCTTCGGTTCCCTGCCGTTCGATGCGGGGGCCGGGCATCACCCTGGTCGTCGTCCACGGTGCTCCTCAGGCCCGGTTGGACTTCAGGGCATACATCCGCAGGTCCGCCTGGTGCAGCAGCGCGCTGAAGTCGCCGGCGTCGTCGGGGAAGGTGCAGATCCCGATGCTGGCCCCCACCGTCACCGTCGTACGACGGATCCGCACCGGTTCGGCGACCACGGCCGCCAACCGCTCCGCGGTGTCCTGGGCCTGCTGGAGGGCGTCGCGGGGGTCGAGGTCGGTCAGCGCGATGAGGAACTCGTCCCCGCCGAGCCGGGCGAGGGCGTCGCTGCCGCGCACCCGGGTGCGCAGCCGGCGCGCCACCTCGGTCAGCAGCTCGTCGCCGGCGGCGTGCCCGACGGCGTCGTTGACGGCCTTGAACCCGTCGAGGTCGAGGAACAGCAGCGCCAGCGCCCGGCCGTGGTCGCGCGCCCGCAGCAGGTGCTCCTCGACGACGGTCTCGAAGTGGCGGCGGTTGGCGAGGCCGGTGAGGGAGTCGGTGTAGGCGAGCTCCTCGAGGCGGGTGAGGTACTGCCGCGCCCGGTCGCTCTCCTGGCGCAGGGCCTGCTCGGCCTCGACGCGGGCGGTCACGTCGGTCTGGACCCCGATGTACTGCACGATGCGTCCGCTGCCGTCGCGCACCGGCGACAGGTGGACCTCGTTCCACCACGGCACCCGGTCGGGTCCGCGGTGGTTGAGCAGGGTCTCGTGAGAGACCCGGCCCTCGGCCACCGCCGTCCGGATCCGGGCGATGGCGGCCTGGTCGGTGTCGGGGCCCTGGAGGAAGCGGCAGTTGCGCCCGAGCAGGCTCTCGCTGGGGAAGCCGGCGAGCACCGCGAAGGCTTCGTTGGTGTAGATCAGCGGCTGGTCGGGCGCGGTCATGTCGGCGATGGTGAGGCCGTTGGTGCTGGCGGCCAGCGCGCGCCGCAGCAGCTCGTCGCTGGCCCGGAGCAGGGGCGCCTCAAGCGTCGGCGCGGTTGCTGACGGGCCACGGCCGGCGGTCGCCGTTGCGGTGTCGACGACGCGCGGCGCCACGCGCAGCATCAGCTCGTGGGCGGCGCGGGTGACGACGTCACGGTCGTAGGTCAGGGCGTACTCGAACATCCGCTCCTGGTCGGCGTCCGAGCCGGCCTCGATGTCCGCGTCCTCGCTGAGGTCGCGCGCCAGCAGGGCGGCGCTGAAGTGGGGACTGAGCACGACGAGGTCCCACTCGCCGCGGACCGGGTCGTCGGCCAGCAGCTCGGCGCCCCGCAGGCCGGGGATCGGCTCGGTCGCCATGCCCTCGCCCAGGGCGCACACGAAGCCGGTGCGCTCGACGAGGTCGCGGTAGCGCTGCTGGGTCGAGACGGTGAAGTGGTGCTCGTGCTGCAGCGTGGCGGCCACGACGCAGGTCTCACCGACGCGTCGCGCCTCCCGCTCGAGCTGCTTGCTGACCTCGACGAGCAGCCGCTTGGGCGACCGCTTCAGCGCGGTGCCGGCCGGGAGCGCGGCGAAGGGGGATCCGGGCAGGTTCCGCGACGAGGGGGCCGCGGCCTGGGGCAGGAACAGCGCCCGGCTCGGCGTACGACGAGGCGTGGGGGTCGCGCTGGGGCGGCCGAAGAGCCAGCCCTGTCCGAGCACGGCGCCGAGGGCGCGGGCGTGGGTGAGGTGGGCGGGTGTCTCGATGCCCTCCGCCAGCACGTGGGCGCCGGAGCGCTCGGCGTAGGCGTTGACGGCGTTCATGATCTCCGCGGTGGCCGCGGTCGGCGTGGCCTGCACCAGGCTGAGGTCGAGCTTGACGACCTCGGGGCGCAGCAGCGCCATGAAGGCCAGGGAGGCCGACTCGGCGCCGACGTCGTCGAGCGCGATCGCCCAGCCCAGCTCGCGGATCCGCTCGGCGGTGCGCAGCAGCTCGGCGGGTCGCGAGGCGAGCGCCCGCTCGGTGATCTCCACGACGATCTGGAGCCGGCCCGGCGCGCTCTCGGCGATGGCGAGCAGGTCCTCGGCAGGAGCGGTGTCGAGCACCTCGGGCTCCACGTTGACGAAGACCATGAGCGGGGCGACCAGGCCGTGCTCGGCCGCCCCCCGGAAGGCCGCCGCCCGGCAGGCTCCGTCGAGCTCGCCCAGCAGGCCCTCGCTCCGCGCGGCCGCGAAGAGCGCCACCGGGGACGACAGGCGCCCCTGAGGGCCCCGGGCCAGCGCCTCGAAGGCGACGACGTCGCCGGTCTCGAGGTCGACGATGGGCTGGAAGACGCTGTGGACCGCGCCCGCGTCGATGACCGCGCGCACGTCTGCGACAGTCTCGAGCAGTGCCGGTGCGTCCATCGATTCCCCCGAGTTGTCGGTCCGAGCAGGTCGCGCAGCGACCGTCGTCGAGACCCTCATAAAAGGTACAAGCGTCACACCTCGTCCGGGGCCGAACAATGAGACGAGCCGGTCACTCCCCCGAGGGTGACCGGCTCGTCGGTGGCGAGGATCAGCCCCGGCAGATCACGTAGACCCGGTAGCTGATGCCGTTGCTGGCCGGGTTGATGATGTAGGCGATCCACCCGTTGTCCGGCACGGTGTCGCCGCGCGGGGAGTCGTAGGGCCGCGACTCGTTGACGATCTCCTGCAGGGTCGGCGTCTGCACGCCGCCGCCGACAGCGCGGTAGCCACCAGGGCCGCAGCCCACGCTGCCGCCGCCTGCCTCGCCGCCGCCGAGTGAGAAGAGCTTGGAGCGGTAGCGCAGACCGCCGGCGGCGGCGCGCTCGGTGATGACCGGCGTGGTGGTGTCGAAGGCCGGCTTGGCCGGTCGCGAGCTCGCGTTGGCCGCGGTGTCGGCGTCGGATTCCGACGCCCAGCTGCCTCCGGTCCAGGAAGCGGCGACGAGCGTCGTGGCGGCAGCGAAGTAGAGCGCCCCGCGCGAAAGTGACAGGTGCATTTGAATATCTCCCCGGTTTCCGAGATTCCCGGTGGAATCGTGGTCTGGGGGAGACTATGTGGCGCCGGACCTCGGACCTACGGCCGAAGGTCCTGACCCTGTCCCTCGAAAGTCGGGGTGTTTCGGATTGATTCTCGCTAATTCCAGTCGAGCTCGAAGTCGTCGTTCAGCCTGCTCCCGCGCACGGCCGGCAGGCCCAGCAGCTCGGCTGCGGCGTTGGCGACGTAGGCGTTGCGCACGGGCTGTCGAGCGGCGCCGTAGCCCACCCGGTCGGTGCCGGGGTCGCGGAGCCTCGCGCTGAGGTCGTAGAGGTCGGTGCCCGACCTCACGTCGCGCCCCCACATCAGGAAGGGGATGCGGTAGTTGTCGAGCTGGTTCGCGACGGCGTGACGTCGCTCGCCGGGGTCGCCGCCGTGGTCGGCGGTGAGGACGACGGTGTAGCGGGCGGACAGTCGGGGGTCGTCGGCGATGGCGTCGAGCACCGTGCCGACGAGCTCGTCGGAGCGGCGCACGGCGTCGAGGTACTCCGGGGACATCCAACCGTCCGCGTGCCCAGCCTTGTCCGGGAGGCTGATGTGGAGCAGCGATAAGGGGCGGGTGTCGGAGGCGAGGTCCTCGACCAGCGCCCGCGTGTTTCGCGTGTTGTTGCTGGAGATCAGCTCCCTGTCGACCCCCGCAGGCCACGAGCGGTCGAACAGCGAGAGCTTGGTCTTGGCGGCGTAGATCGCCGCGTCGAGGTCGTGGCGATCGGCCAGGCTGAAGATCGAGTCGACCCCGTGACCCGCGGCGTCCTGGACGGTGCGCGGGCGCAGCCGGTCGTCGTTCCAGGTGACGCCGTGACCTGCGCGGTCGGCGTCGATACGACGTCCGGTGACCATGCCCGTGTGGTTGGGCAGCGTCTCGGTCTGCTCGACCTCGGTGCGCGCGTTGAGGGTGGACGACCCCTGGCGCATCATCCGGTGGAGCGCAGGCGTGTCGGAGCGACCGAGGCGAGTGATGGCCTTGGTGTTCAACCCGTCGACGGAGATCGCCACCACCCCGGGTTCGACGACGGCACCGCGTGACGGTGGTGCCGATCCCTCGGCGGTGCAGGCAGCGCCGGCCGTCGTCATCGCGGCAGCAGCAATGACAAGAGAAATCCCGAGACCCCGTTTCATGCGACGGAGTCTAAGCAGACAACGGCGCCCATCGGAAGGTTCCCGAGAAGGCATCCGTCGCCGTCGCCGAGATCACGCTGGAGCGGTCCACTCGTTGGCGTGACGCTCGAGATGTGGGCACGCTTTTGCCGTATTTCCTTCGGCACCGTTCTCCCGGCTGGTCCGGTGGGAGACCCCTGGTCCAGTGAGAGACACTGGACCCATGAGCACTTCCCCCAGCCCACTGCTCGCCCTCCCCGGTGCCGTCGCCGGCGAGGGCGCCGACGCGCCCGTCGCGGCGCACTACGGCTCGTTCAGCGGCGAGCAGCGCACGCTGGTGCGTGGGGACGGCTTCGTCGACCTGTCGCACCGCGGGGTGCTGCGCATCAGCGGCCCCGACCGACTGACCTACCTGCACTCGATGACCACCCAGCACCTGGAGCTGCTGGCACCCGGTCAGCCGACCGAGGCGCTGATCCTCAGCCCCCAGGGACACGTGGAGCACCACCTGCGCGGCGTCGACGACGGCGAGGCGTTCCTGGCCCACGTCGAGCCCGGCACCATCGGCTCGCTCGCGGAGTTCCTCGACCGGATGCGCTTCATGATGCGGGTCGAGGTGGCCGACGTCACCGAGGAGTACGCCGTCGCCTGGCGCCCGGACCTCGTGGGCGAGCAGGTAGGGCCCGGGAAGTACGACCTCGTCCCTCGCGACCAGCTCGACAAGTACGCCGAAGCGGCCGGACCGGCCTGCGGACTGTGGGCCTTCGAGGCGCTCCGCATCGCGAGGGGGGAGCCGAGGTTCGGTGTGGACACCGACCACCGCACGATCCCCAACGAGGTCGGCTGGGTCGGCGGCGCGGTGCACCTCGACAAGGGCTGCTACCGCGGCCAGGAGACGGTCGCCCGCGTCCACACGCTGGGTCGGCCCCCACGGCGTCTCGTCATGCTGCACCTCGATGGCTCGGAGAACACGCTGCCGACGGTGGGCGCCACCCTCACCCTCCCGGCTGGCGACGCCGCGGGACGGCCGGTCGGGTTCGTGGGCTCTTCCGCACGCCACCACGAGCTCGGCCCCATCGCGCTGGGGCTCGTGAAGCGCAACGTCCCGCTCGAGGCCCAGCTCGACATCGCAGGCATGCCGGCCATGCAGGAGGTCCTCGTCGACCCGGACGTCGGTCTGCACGTGCGCCCGCGCCTCGGTTGAGGACGCTGCCCACGATGCCGGACGCCGGGGGACGGGTCGACCTCCCACGCGTGCTCACGCGGCGGCTCCTGGCCGCAGCGCTGGTGGTCGAGCTGCTCGGCATCGCCTGGCTCGTCCTCAACCCCAGCGCGGCCACGCCGACGGGTGCGGTCAGCCACCTCAGCGGCCTCCTGACCTCCCTCGGGCTCCCTGAGCAGCTCGTCGGCACCGACAAGGTCGAGTTCGGGCTCAACGTGCTGCTGTTCGTCCCGCTCACAGCGCTCGCGGCGCTGCTCTGGCCGCGCGTCCCGACCTGGGGCTGGATCCTCGTCGGCTTCGCGACCAGCTCGACCCTGGAGTGGCTTCAGCTGACCTACCTGTCCGGGCGAAGCTCGACCTCGGGCGACATCATCTCCAACACCTTGGGTGCCGCGGTGGGCGCCGCAGCGGTCGGCTCGGCGCGCTGGCTGCAGCAGGTGAGGCGCGAGGCGAGCCGGGTCGATCGCTAGACTCCGTCGGATGGCGACGACGGTGTGGGTGGTGCTGTGCGTGGCGGCGCTGCTCGGGCTGGCCGTCGGCGTGGTGGTGCTCCTGGTCCGGGTGCTGGGCCGGGAGTCCCGGGCGGTCGAGACCGTTCGACCCCCCTCTCCGGGCGACGTCAAGCCGGCCGACGAACCCGTGACCCGATCCGCGACCCCCGAGGACCGCTGAGCGCATGCCTTTCCAGATCCCCGAGAACCTCCACCCCGCCCTGCACAAGTTCGCCTGGCTGCTCGGCCGGTGGCAGGGCGGCGGCGATGGCGACTACCCGACGATCGACGCCTTCGCGTTCCGCCAGGAAGTCATCTTCCAGCAGGACGGACGACCCTTCATCCACTACATGGCGAAGGCCGAGCTGGTGGACGCCGACGGCACCAAGGTGCGCGACGCCGCCCAGGAGACCGGCTTCCTGCGCTGCCGCGAGGACGGCTCGGTCGAGCTCCTGCTGACCCACAACACCGGCTTCCTGGAGCTGTGGCACGGCACGGTCGACGGCGCGAAGCTCGAGCTGACCACCGACGCCGTCGTGCGGACCGAGACCGCGAAGGAGGTCACCGCCGGCAAGCGGCTCTACGGTCTGGTCGAGGGTGACCTGTGGTTCGCCTACGACATGGCGGCGCAGGGCCAGGGGCTCCAGCCGCACCTGTGGGGCAAGCTTGTCCGCCAGTGAGGACACGCCGTTCGAGCCGCCGTGCTCCCGCTTCTAGACTGAGCAGGTGAGTGGCGAGCGGTCGACCGAGGCTCTGCAGCAGACGCTGCGTGAGAAGGGGCTGCGCCTGACGCCGCAACGTGAGCTGGTGCTCGCCGCGATCGACGCCTTGGGCCACGGCACCCCTGACGAGGTGCTGGCCAAGGTCCACGAGCAGTCAACGGCGGTGAACATCTCCACGGTCTACCGGACGCTGGAGCTGCTCGAGGAGCTCGACCTGGTCCGTCACACCCACATCACCGACCGTGCTCCGACGTACCACTCGAGAACCGGCGAGGAGCACGTCCACCTCGTCTGCCGCAGCTGCGATCGGGTCTTCGAGGCCGACATGACGTCCTTCGCCGGGCTGGCAACGGCGCTCGAGAGCGCCCACGGCTTCATCGCCGACGTGGGCCACCTGACCGTCTTCGGGACCTGCGCCGACTGCCGCGTCACGGCTTAGCCCGCGGCTCCTGCGAGAAAGACGCGGAAGCCCGCCGCGCCGGGACGAGGGTCCCGACCTTGCGTGCACAGGCTCCGGGCGGCCCGAGGTGAAGGTTACGATGGCATTCGCGCTCGGCTGGCCCGGCCGGGCGCCCTCAGGGGGATCATCATCGGTATGGAACTTCGCGACTACATCCGCATCCTGCGCGCCCACGGGAGAGGAGTCGCGCTGATCGTTGCGGCTGTCCTTGCGGTGACGGCGCTCTACACCTTCACCCAGCCGAAGGTGTACGCCGCTCAGGCCAGCGGCTTGGTCAGCACCGGCGCCTCGAGCGACCCGGCGCTCGGCTCCATCAGTGACACCTTGGCGAAGTCCCGAGCGGTCTCCTACGTCGACATCGCGCAGAGCCGCGCCACTGCGCAGGACGCGGCCCGGGGCCTCCGGATCGACACCGACCCGGCCAGTCTGGTGAGCCGCATCTCCGTCGAGCAGCCCCCGGACACCGTGCTGATCAAGATCACCGCACGAGGTGACTCCCCGCTCGATGCTCAGAAGCTCGCGGACGCCTGGGTGGGGGCCCTCGCCGAGCAGGTGGCCGCCATCGAGGACCCCGAGGGCGCCGAGCGGTCCGGCACGCCGCGGCTGATGCCGATCGAGGCCGCCGCGCTGCCGGGCACCCCCGTCAGCCCCAACCCGCAACGAAACCTCGCGCTCGGGCTCGTGCTGGGCGGCCTGCTGGCCTTCGGCTACGCCATGGTGCGCAACGTGCTCGACCGACGGTTGCGCACGGTGGAGTCGGTGGAGAGCCGCTTCGACGTCAACGTCGTCGGCACGGTCCCCGTCTCTCCGGTGCTGGGTCACAAGGCGGACGAGCGTGCCCAGCTCGCGCTGAACACGGGGACGGCGGAGAAGTCCGGAGCGGGTGAGGCTTTCCGCAAGCTGCGCACCAACTTGACCTACATGGACGTCGACAACCCGCCGCGCGTCATCGTGGTCACCAGCCCCAAGCAGGGAGACGGCAAGTCCACGGTGTCGACCAACCTCGCCGCCGCGATCGCGGTCAGCGGCCAGCGGGTCGTCCTGGTCGACGCGGACCTGCGCCGACCGACGGTCGCCACGGCGCTGGGACTGGCTGAGGGAGTCGGGCTGACCGACGTGCTCGTCGGTCGGGTCGAGGCGGAGGATGCGCTGCAGCAGTCGGCCGAGCACGAGAACCTCCTGGTCCTGGCCGCCGGCCGGATCCCGCCGAACCCGAGCGAGCTGCTGGGGTCACAGACGATGAAGACCCTGATGGCGAAGATGGCCGAGGGTGCCATGGTGGTGCTCGACGCGCCACCCCTGCTGCCGGTCACTGACGCTGCCGTCCTCACCGCCAACGCCGACGGCGCGCTCCTCGTGATCTCTGCCGGCACCACGATCGACTCCGAGCTGGCCACCGCCCTGGATCACCTCAGCGACGTCAACGGCCGCGCCCTGGGCGTCATCCTCAACAAGGTGCCCCGCAAGGGTGCCAACAGCGGCTCCTACGCCGGCTACTACGCCGGCGACTACCAGGCCGTCGGGGCGGGCTCGTCGCGGAAGCGACGGACCACGGCACGCAGGTCCGGCGACTCGGAGCCTGTGAGTGACGACACCGCGCCCACGTCCACGGGGTCTCGGCGCGCTTGATGTCCGGGGAGCCACCCGCGCGCTGGCAGCGGATCGGCGAGGTCGCTCACGTCACCTCGGACGATCGGGCGGTGGTGCTCGACCTGCGGCACCTGGATCGACCCCCTTACGTCCTCCAGGGCTCCGGGACGCTCATCTGGACGTTGCTCGCGGAGTCGCTCGACGGCGACGCCCTGGTGTCTGCCGTGGCTGCCCACTACGGGACCACCGTGGAGGAGGTCGGCCCACACGTGCGCGACTTCCTCGCGGAGCTGGTCGCGCTCGGTCTGGTCGAGCCGGGGGCTGCGTCGTGACGATCGGAGTCCGTCTCGACGCGCTCGGCGTGATCGTGCGGGTCGACGCCCCTGACGATGAGCTCCACTCTCGGTTGAGGCACGCCTGGTCGGCCTGCCTGGCCGATCCGCGATCGAGGCCGGACGTCGTGCTGCGGGTCGAGGACTGCGTTGACCCGGCCCGCGTCATGGAGCGGGTGACCCAGGCGGTGACGGTGGCGGCGATCGAGGAGCGAGCCGGCGAGCTGCTGATGCTGCACGCGTGCGCGCTCGGAGACACGGAGACGGGACGAGCTGTGGTCCTGGTCGGGCCGTCGGGGATGGGCAAGTCCACCGTGGCCCGGACGCTCGGGTCACGCTTCGACTACCTCACGGACGAGTGCGCCGGCATCGACGAGGCCGGGAACGTGCTTGCCTACCCCAAGCCGCTGTCGCTGTCGCCGGGCGGTGGCACGGTCAAGGAGCAGGTCTCGCCTGACGACCTCGGGCTCCGGATCCCGCAACCGCTCTACTCGGTCGCATCGGTGGTGCTGCTGAGCCGCACGCAGGCGGGGCATCCGGCGGCGCGCCCGTTGGCCACGGTGCCGGGCATCGCGCGACTGGCGGAGCACACCTCCCACCTCGCGGCCCTCGACCGGCCGCTGGCTCGCCTCGCCGCGGTGCTCGATCGTGCCGGGGGGCTGCAGGAGTGGGAGTACGCCGAGGCGGCGGAGCTGGAGACCCTGGTGGCCGAGGCGCTCGGGGGGTCGGATGTGGTGTGAAGCGGCGCCGCTGCGCGACCGTCACGTCGACGGGGACCAGATGGTGGTGATGCTGACCGACGGCCGGGTCCTGGCGCTGTCGCCTCTGGCGACCGCTGTGATGGCCTGGCTGGAGGACGGCCCGCTCCGTCTCGAGGAGATCGCGCTGAGGCTCGTCGAGCGGTTCGGTCCGCCTCCCGAGGGTGCCGCCGAGGCGATCGCCAGGTCGATTCTGCGAGAAATGTCCGAAGAGGGACTGACGCGGGACCTTCGCCAGGAGCGATGAGACCAGGACGCTTGCTTGTTCCCTCCACTGATGGCATACCATCGCGGTGGGCCTTCAGGGGATCGGCCCGTCTGCTGTCACAGGGGGAAACGCACATGCACGACTCACCCACGTCGCCGAAGGGCGGGGCCACCCGCTCAGGCTTGAGTCGGCGCCAGGTCGTCAAGGTCGGGGCCAACGTCGCCTGGACCGCGCCACTGATCGCGGTCGCGACCGCGGCGCCGGCCTTCGCCGTCTCAGGCCAGGGCTCCTTGGCGACGAGCTATTTCAGCGCCTCGATCGAGCAGAACCGGCAGCACTTCGTGCTGGACCTGGGCCCGATCACCAACACCGGCAGCGGGACGACCGGTCAGGTGACGGTCGCTTTCCGCATCCCGAAACAGCCCACCGGTCCCTTCAGCGTCGCCGGCAGGTACATCGGCCCGAAGCCCAAGGGCTGGGCCCTCGCCGGGGTGAGCGATGAGGGTGGGGCGTTCGTCTACAGCTTCGTCTCCTACAACGGCCTCGAGCCGGACGAGGCGACCCCGGTTCTCAATCCTCGCTTCAAGATCCAGCGGGGCGGGACCTGCGCCACGGTGCAGATCAGCGCGACCGCGTCGGCGCCGAACGCCACCCCGGCGACCACGGCGACCACGCTGACGTGTCCGGCCGGCTCGGTCGGGCCGGGGGGCTCGGGTGGGAGCACGGGCGACAGCACCGGCGGCAGCACCGGCGGCACGGCGGCCCGGCGCACCGGCGGCAGCACCGGCGGCAGCACCGGCGGCGGCGAAGAGGAGCCCGTCGAAGAGGAGCCCCCGAGTCAGGTCTCCTGACCCGGACCACGACGGCACCGCGTCGGACGCAGCGCTGCGGCTGTCCGAGGCGGTGCCGCTCGGCTATGCCCTGGTGTCCCGGCTGGCGAAGGACCAGGATGTCCGGGTCCTGGCGATCAAGGGCCCCGTTCTCCAGCTGCAAGGTCTCCGGTCCGAGCACCAGTCGTCGGACGTCGACGTGCTGGTCGACCCCGCAACGCACCACCTCCTGGTGGCCGGCTTGGGCGCCGTCGGTTGGGCCCCACGCTTCAAGAGCACGACGGCCAACCTCGACCGGCCGCACTCCGTGCCTGTGGTCCATCGCGACTGGCCGCTCGAGCTCGATGTCCATGACCGCTTTCCGGGCTTCCTCGCCGACGAGTCCGTCGTCTTCGAGGCGCTGTGGAGGAGGAGGACGACCGCAGTGGTGGCGGGACGCGATGTCCTGTGCACCGATCTCGTCGGCAGCGTTCTGGTCGCCGCTCTTCACCTCCTGCGCCATCCGCAACGTCGGCGAGACGAGCTCGAGACCATGGCGGAGCGCTGCGCGACTCTGTTGACGTCCGAGCACCGCACCCAGCTCGTCGCGCTCGCGCGTGAGACAGGAGCAGGGAGAACGGTCGCCCCCCTGCTGCAGCTCCTCGGGCTCACCCCGGTCGAGTCAGAGACCGACGAGCGCTTCGCCGCGGAGTGGGAGCTCTCGACGCACCACCGGCAGCTCCACTCGGTGGCCTGGGTCCGGGAGTTCTCCAGGACACCTCTGCGCGGATGGCCGCGGCTGGCGAAGCGCGCTCTGCTCCTCACGGAGGAGGAGATCCGGTTCCTCTACTCCGACCTTCCCCCTGGTCGACGGGGGCTGCTCGAGGGCAGGCTTCGACGCGCTCGACTGGGGGCTCGATCGCTGCCGAGCGCGCTCTGGAAGGTGCTGGTGAGCCACCGTGGGCGATCCTGCACCCGTCGGAGGCGGCGCAGGCCCGAGGGGCCCGAATAAAGGGGCCGAAAGGCCCGGGGTGTTGTGTAGGGGTTTATTCCAAACGTCCGATCTGCCAGCCTAGGCATCATTCGTCATCCGGCCTACCATGACGGTGACCGTTCGGCCCGTATCACGTGAGTTTGTGCGCGCCGCAGGGGGAAATCAACGGGGGTTTCATGCAACGAGTTCTTGATGTCATGCGTCGTCGCCGCTTCTGGTGGCTCAGCCTCACCGACACCGCAGCCTGGCTCCTGGCCTACTGCGCCTACACGGTGATCCGCTACAGCTTGTCGACCGGCTCCGTGAGTGAGGCACTCGGCCTGGTCAACTGGCAGCCGGTGATGGTGGCGGGTCTGTTGGCATCCTTGCTGCACGTCTTCTTCGGGCTCTTCATGCGGCTGCACCACGGACGCGCCTCGATCGGCAGCCTCGACGAGACCATCTCACTGAGCGTCGTGGTGGCGACGGTCGGCGTCGCGACGACCACCGCGAACCTGCTCGGCGGGCGGTTCGTGCCGGGCACGGTTCCGATCGTGGCCGCCTTCATGGCGTTGACCTTCATGGCGTGGTCGCGCGCTGCCTACCGCGCTGGTCAGGACCACTTGATCTTCGGCGGCCCGGATGCAGCCGAGCCCGCGGCGTCCCGACGCGTCGTCGTCCTGGGGGCCGGCGACGCCGGCTCACAGCTGGTCGCGACGATGCTCAAGCACCGGTCCGCTGGGCTGGTCCCGGTGGCACTGCTCGACGACGACCCGATGCGTCGGCACCGTCGGGTTCGCGGCATCCCTGTCGTCGGTGGGCACCGTGACGTCGCAGCAGCGGCACTCAAGGCAGGAGCGACGGTGTGCGTCATCGCGATCCCGAGCGCGGACTCCGAGCGGATCCGCGAGCTCAGCGCGCCGGCGCTGGAGGCCGGCCTCGAGGTCAAGGTGCTGCCCACACCCGAGCAGCTTCTCCAGCGGGGCAAGGTCGCTATCGCTGACATCCGCGACATCGACGTCACCGACCTCCTCGGCCGTCACCAGATCGACACCGACATCGAGTCCATCGCGGACTACGTGACGGGCAAGCGTGTGCTCGTGACGGGCGCCGGCGGCTCGATCGGCTCCGAGCTGTGCCGCCAGATCGCCAAGTTCGCACCCGACGAGCTCATCATGCTCGACCGCGACGAGTCTGCGCTTCACGCAGTGCAGCTCTCCATCTACGGACGTGCACTGCTCGACTCCGACGACGTCGTCCTCGGTGACATCCGCGACTCCCTGTTCATCGACGCACTCTTCGAGGAGCGGCGTCCGCACGTGGTGTTCCACGCCGCGGCGCTCAAGCACCTCCCCATGCTGGAGCAGTACCCGGGCGAGGCCGTCAAGACGAACGTCTGGGGGACGCTGAGCATCCTCGAGGCCGCGAAGGCTCACAAGGTCGAGCGATTCGTCAACATCTCCACCGACAAGGCCGCCAACCCGTGCAGCGTCCTCGGCTACTCGAAGCGTCTCGCCGAGGGCCTGACCGCCTCCGTGGCCCGCGAGGCTGAGGGAACCTTCTTGTCGGTGCGCTTCGGCAACGTGCTCGGCAGCCGCGGCAGCGTGCTGACGGCTTTCGCGGCTCAGATCGCCAACGGCGGTCCGGTCACGGTGACCGATCCTGACGTGACCCGCTACTTCATGACAGTGCAGGAAGCCGTGCAGCTCGTCATCCAAGCCGCCGCCATCGGCCGCGACGGCGAGGCGCTGGTCCTCGACATGGGCGAGCCGGTGTCGATCGACGCGGTGGCCCGCCAGCTCATCGAGGTGTCCGGCAAGGATGTCGAGGTCGTGTACACCGGCCTGCGAGCCGGCGAGAAGATGCACGAGGAGCTCTGGGGAGACGGCGAGCCGGACCTGCGTCCGACGCACCACCTCGTGTCCCACACCCCGGTTACGCCATTTAGCGCCTTAGCGGCACGAGAAATGGACCCTTGGTCGGAAGACAGCATGGTCATCTTGTCACTGCAGGCGGCCGCCGCGAGAATGGCCCCATCAGTCGTTGCCCAAAGAGTTGCACTTCACGACTCGCAAAGCGTTGTTGCGCCCGACAGCGGTGCGAGGATGACCCACGCCTCCCACGCCTCCCACGCCGGTTAAGCGTGACCTTGCCACCGACGGCTGTCGGTCTGGTCACGTCGTTTATCGCGTGCGTTCTGGTGATGCCCCTCGTCATCGCGATGCTAAGACGTATAGGTACGCTCGACGTGCCCAACCACCGAAGCTCACATTCCTCGGTGGTCCCGCGAGGGGCCGGGGTGGGCTTGGCTTTGGCAATGCTCGTTGGCGGGGTTGCAGAACAAGCTACGGGGTTAGCCGCCCCGCGATTCGTAATTGTCATCGTAATGATGTACTTTGCGCTTGGATTGGTTGATGACATTTGGAGCCTTTCCGCGCTACCCCGCCTCGCGGCCCAATCCCTGGTAGCTGCCGGATTAGTGACAGGCTTAGCATTGCGCCAAGACGAGTTGCAGTTGATGGCGTTGATCCTCGCCGGACTCTGTGTTGTTGCCATAGTGAATGCCTTTAATTTTATGGACGGAATCAACGGACTTTCTGCCATGACGGCCGTGATTGCTTCTTGCTGGTACCTGAGCGTGGGTCTACAGCGTGAGCTTGACGGGGTAAGCGGTTTGGCGTCCATCACACTTGGAGTCTCTCTCGGCTTTGTTCCATGGAATGCGCCACGCGCCAGAGTCTTTCTCGGAGACTCTGGTAGCTATCTGTTAGGCGCAGCGCTGGCCTCGGCGGCTCTACTCTGTTGGATTGATGGGGCCTCAATACTTGTCTCGGTAGTTCCCCTGATGATCTACGCCGCTGACACCAGTTGGACTCTTTGCGCCGTATTTTGCGAGGTGAAAGCCCCATGGCTGCGCACCGTGAGCACGTGTACCAGAGACTCGTCGACGAACTCGGCAGCCATCTCGCGACCAGCGCTGTCGTCACCGCTATGGCTATCGCCTGCCTTGGTTTAGCCGCCTGGGACGCCGTGCCGAACAGTGTGTCATGGTTGTCTATCGCAGCTCTGGCAGGGGTCTACGTCAATCTACCCAAGCTGGCCAAGGTGGTGAAATGAATATTCGCGTCCTGCACGTCGCAGCAGTCGACTTCACTGCTGCGCGTTTGTTGCGACCACAAATGAATCATCTGAAGTCCCGCGGCCTTGACGTGCGAGTGGCCTGCGGCCGCTCAACCACGGCTGAGTGGGCCGATCTAGCCGATTTCAACCCCATTGATCTAGCCTTTCCTCGCACGCCCTCTCCAGTAGGTATGTTGCGCTCAACCTTGCGCCTGCAGAAACTCGTTCGCGACTGGCGCCCCGACATCATCCACCTTCACACGCCTGCCGCTGCTCTGCCTGTGCGAATCTGGCCGAAAGTTGCTTGGCCCTCGCGAAGTCGCATCGTGTACACAGTTCATGGTTATCTTCACCCGTGGCCGCCCGAGCGACCTCGAGATCGAGTGCTACAGAAAATCGAGAAGTGGGAGTCAAATCGGACACATGTGACTTTGTTTCAATCGCGAGAAGATTTTGAGAACGCCATCGCGCTCAACTACGGTGGGAATCCGACATATCTCGGAAATGGGGTTGCAGCTGATTGGTTTGCCCTCACGCCACCTACGCCATGCACCGCTGGGCAACGCTTGAGGGTCTTGTTCGTGGGACGCTTAGTGCGAGAAAAGGGAATTCTTGATCTAGTTTCTGCAGTTCGCGAAGTGCCTAATATCGAGTTGCATGTGGCGGGCGAGTCGTTGCAATCAGACCGGGATGGAGTCTCTACCGAGCTCCACGCGTTGGCCACGGGCGAAATGCGAGGACAACTTAAGTTGCATGGCATGCTCAAGCAGAGTCAACTGCAGCAACTCTATTTGCAGATGCATGCGTTTTGTTTGCCAAGTTATCGAGAAGGCGTGCCTCGTAGTGTCATCGAGGCGCTAGCCGCGGCCCGCCCAGTAATGGCCAGTAATATTCGAGGAAATCGTGAATTAGTCAAAGATGGTGCGAACGGGTTCCTTTTTGAAGCTGGCAACGTCCGGGAGATCCGAGAATCGCTCGGCCGCCTCTCGCGACTAAGTGCTTCGGAGTTTGAGGTCATGTCAGATTGTGCTAGGTCGTCCGCAGACCCAGCACTTAGGGAGACCGCCGTGATGCAAAGGCTTATTTTAGCGTATGCAAGCGTCTTAAAGCTTCGATCAGACGTAGGTGCCCTTAACCGTGAGCAATTGCGAGATGATCACCAAGGAGAAATATTTTGAAAATCGGGATCACTGGCGGCGCTGGCTTCATTGGAGCTAACTTAGCTGCACACCTAGTTTCGAACGGAGCGTTCGTGCGTGTGCTCGACGACCTTTCAACGGGTGCCGAACGAAACTTGAACGGACTGGATCTCGATTTCCATCAAGGGACGATACTTGACGATAGCGACTTACGCGCGCTCAGCGGAATGGACACCATCATCCACTTAGCGGCGCTTCCGTCAGTGCCTCGCTCGGTGAAGGATCCGCTGGCGAGCCATGATGCCAATGCGACCGGGACAGTACGTGTTTTGGAGTTAGCTCGTGAATTTCTCGTCTCAGGTAATTGTCGCGTCTTCATCGTCAGTTTACGGCGCCAACACGGCGCTTCCCAAAATCGAAAGCATGCAGCCCCAGCCAGTGAGCCCCTACGCAGTGAGCAAATTGGCGGCAGAGTCGTACGCGATCTCGTATCAGCTATGTTATGGACTCTCAACCCTCGCTTTTCGTTTCTTCAACGTCTACGGCCCGTTGCAGGCGCCGGGGCACGCTTATGCTGCTGTCGTTCCAGCATTTGCGAGCGCCGCTCTGGCAGGTAAGCCGCTAGAGGTGCAAGGAGACGGTTACCAGACACGGGATTTCACCTTTGTGGATACGGTTGTGCAAGCGCTTACGAAGGCCACCGAGAGGCGAGTAGCGTCGCCAACACCTGTGAACTTGGCCTTCGGCACTAGGTATTCGTTACTTGCTCTGATATCCGAAGTCGAGGCAGTCCTTGGCCACCCTGTAGAGGTGCGCCACGTCGACCCTAGACCCGGCGATGTGCGCGATTCACAGGCGAACTGCGACCTTTTGATGTCACTCTTACCAGATGTGGCTCCAGTGCCACTACGGACCGGCGTCGAGCGAACTGTGGCATGGATGCGGTCGCTTGGAACTGCAAACTAACTTCGAAGGAGCAAGAACTATTGTGAGCGTTTCAAGAGCGAAACTCGTCATCGTCGGACAGGGCTACGTAGGGTTGCCGATTGCGATGCGAGCGGTGCAGAGCGGTTACGCAGTTGTGGGGCTAGACGTCAACACGCAGCGAGTAGCGCAGTTGGCAAAGGGCGAGTCGTACGTCGAAGACGTTTCTGATCAGACTCTCGCGGACGCTCTATCCTCCGGTCGTTATGTTCCGACGGCTGAGATCGCAGGTGTAGCGGATTTTGATTTCGCCATCATCACGGTACCGACGCCCCTGCGAGAGACTCTACCCGACTTGTCATTTATCGAAGACGCTGCTCGTGGGCTCGCTTCCTACCTTCGTGTTGGTGCGACGGTTGTACTGGAGTCGACTACTTATCCGGGGACGACTGAAGAACTCCTGGTCCCAATCCTGGAAGCGGGCTCGGGCCTGAAGGCCTCGGTGGACTTCTTTGTCGGATACTCCCCGGAACGGATTGACCCGGGCAACAAAATATACAAGTTCGAGAATACTCCCAAAGTTGTATCTGGGCTGGGTTCGAGCAGTCTCCAAAGAATCGTGGCGTTGTACGAAAGCCTGGTTGATACGGTAGTGCCGGTGTCATCTCCGCGTGAGGCCGAGCTAACCAAATTGTTGGAAAACACCTTCCGGCATGTGAACATCGCGTTGGTCAATGAACTCGCTGTGTTCGCCAAGGATTTGGGTATTGATGTATGGGAGGCAATAGATGCCGCTTCAACCAAGCCCTTCGGCTATATGCGTTTTACGCCGGGGCCCGGCGTAGGAGGACATTGTTTGCCGGTTGATCCGTCGTACCTGTCGTGGCAAGTTCGGCGGACCTTGGGCCACAGCTTCCGGTTTGTCGAGTTGGCTAATGATATCAACGAGCATATGCCGGATTATGTTGTTCAACGTGTTGCGGACGCTCTCAACGAGCGGTCCAGATCGATTCGCGGGAGTACAATCGCATTGGTGGGTCTATCCTATAAAGCAAATACTGGCGACGCCAGAGAATCGCCCTCTTTGCGAATCGCTAGTCTGCTTCATGATAGAGGAGCTCATCTGGTTGGTTTGGATTCGCACGTCACGGTCCGTGAGGTGCCTGAGTATTTGCGACTGGTACCGCAGTCGGAGCTGCAGGATGTAGAAGCAGTCGTCATTTTGACGGACCACGACGATGTTGATTACTCGGCGATCCAGTCATTATCGTGCGCTGTGCTCGACACAAGGAATCGCCTCGGCGGCAGAGTGCCGGGTTTATGAGAGTTCTGAGTTGGGGACCGCGGTGACCTACGCGCAGTTGCGAGGCACAACCTCTCGCTTGGAATCATGTCCCAAGGGTGACCGTATCGGAACAGTGTTGATCATCGCCTTAGTGGCGCTGTCAATCTATCCGACGTCGGGTGGCGGCGCGGCACCTGTCGACATAGTCTTGGCCATCTGCGGCGTCCACTTGGTCGTCTCGTGGGCTGCCGGCGATCATGCTGCTTCGTTGGCCGGGCCGGCAGTTCGACGGATGTTAGTAGCAATGTCGATGTTTGCCGTGGTCACTCTCGCGTATTCACTGCCGGTCAACGCATCTGCGACTAGGTCGTTTATGAAGACGTTCTCGCTAGCCTACTTTGCCATTCCTGTGGCTGTGCTCGTACGCAATGGGAGCTTGCTTCGCTCGTTGCATTGGGTTTGGCTCGCTGTGGGTGGCACGCTGCTCGTTACTGTCTATGGCGACGATTCCGAACGCCCAGCTGGTCTGATGTCAAACCCGAATTTGACTGGTTCATGGTTCGCGTGCATGTTCGTATTAGCAATTATGCCGAACCGCACGTCTCGCGCAGTGCAGCTTGTAAATGCCACCATTGCGTTCCTTGGCCTCATCCAGACCCAATCCTATGCAGCGATGCTAGGGGTGCTTGTCGCGATCGTTTATATGGGTGTCCGGGCGCGTCGCACGATATGGAAGCTGGGTGTGGTGCTTGGCGCGATACTGATCGCGGTCAGTTGGAAAGGATCGTTGGGCACTCTCCAAGCGGGCGATCGATCTAGCCGGTCGGCCGAAACGCGCTTCGGTATCTGGTCTGCGGGTTTTGCTTTGGGACCTGCACCCGATGGGAGTCGGATATGGCGGGTTCACTAACGTATTCGCTGGTCGCGAATCGCACAACGATTTTATCGGTCTCCTCGTTGAGATGGGCGTACTGGGACCCTTGGCCCTGATCGCTTTGCTGGTCACCATTGGGGTCACTGCAGGACACCGATCGCAAGCGTTCCTGCTCATGTTCGCGGTGATTGCGTCGTTTCACAACACGATAAACTATCGGCATATGTGGTTGACATTAGCACTGATTGCGGCGCCCGAACTGGCTGCTAAGTCTCGCGAAGTGTCGAAGCGTTGCCGTGATCGAACTGCGGAGCAGAGCCGTCGTCGACGCTCCGCGAATGGAGGGCGCCGTGCATATTAAAACAATCTCCGAGCATCAGCGCGAGTTGCTGCGAACTCTGGATGTCTTCGATTCAGTCTGCGTGCGCCACGGAATTTGGTACTGTCTTGCGTACGGATCGGCTTTGGGGAGCCGTCCGCGAGCATGGGCCGATTCCATGGGATGCCGATTTGGATGTGGTGGTGTGGGCCCATGACCTAGGTAGGCTCGCAGATGCAATGGCGTCTGACCTGTGTGCAGATTTTGTATATTTCGATTCGAGCGATCCTGGTTACGATCATCTGTTTCCTAGAATGTCGCCGCGCGGTGTTGACCCGAGCATCATTCACGTGGATGTGTTTCCGCTTGTTTCGGCGCGGAAATCTGTGCTGGCTAGTCGAATGACTTTGGCGACATCGAAACTGGTTCGTATGGCTTATCTAGTACGAAACAGCGATCCCGGGACCCGGTTTGCCCACGATCTCAAGAAGCAGATGTTGGCTCGATCGTTGCGTCGCCCCTTGCGATGCCTTCCGCAAGGATGGTTCCGCGTTGTGTTTTCAGTGCTTACCCGTTCGGGAAAGTCAAGCTCGTTGGTGTTCAATGTCGCTGGTTCCTATGGATCGCGCGAGATCATGAAGCGTCACCATTTCGCATCAGGAGAAGTTGCCGAGTTTGCGGGATGTGTGCGGCCGATCCCCGCCGACGCACATGGTTACCTCCAAAAGTTGTATGGGGATTATTCGCAACGTCCCCCGGTCGAGGAGCAGGAGCGGGAGTTTCGCGTTTACGAGAAGTTCTATCTGCGAAGACTGAGTTCATGAGGGTTCAAGTATGCTCGCCGACCGTTAGGGCTGTGGACCCTAGGCGGTGAGGGTAGTCCGCGTCGTTGGACGAGTAGCCTGCGGGCTCTAGTTAACCTCGTCGTTTCGGGGTTTGGTTGATTCGAGATGTGCGACCGCGGCAAAAGCCAGTGCGAACGACACCAGCACCTGTACTAGAAGTACTCCGGCCGCCGCGCCGGTAGCGCCGGCGGCCACCCCTCCAGAGACGGCGGCAGCCAGCTGAAGTGTGTAGCCAACTAAGAGGATCGCGCCAGCCTGCGACGCTCCGTTCCTGGGCCGTGACTGCAGGAAGGTGGTCAACATGGTGGATAACCCCAGGAACGGGATCGTGAAAGATGCGTACCGGAAAGCGCCGATGGCGGGCGCATAATCTGGACCGATCGCCGCCAGAAGTGGTGAAGCGACAACCGCGAGACTGCCGCCCAAAGCTAAACTTGGGATGGTACTGATCACGACCAGTCGGGCCAAAGTGGAATAAGCCACCGTTGATCTTCGACTGAGTTCAGGGAATGCCACGGCGCTCATAGATGAAGTCACCATTGTCAGCGGCCGAATAAATCTGGCGGGTAGGGCATAAATGCCTGCGATGTACGGGTCGACCGCAGCGAGAAGAGGTACGTCGAAATCTCGGATGTGCAGTGACACCTGACTCCACCAAAATCCGAAGTCGAGGGCGACCGTAGGTAGTGGCTCGCGCGGCTTGGGAAGGATTCGTCGGGCCCAGGAATCCTGATCGCGGATAGTGTAAGCCATCGACAATATCCCTCCCGCAGCCATTCCGATTGTCCAGCTCCACAGGATATCCCAATTCTGGTGGGTGGCCACACCAAGCGAGACCAACGCAGGTAATCGTCTAAAGAAGGAAGATGGTACAAGTTGCGAAGCCCTGCCATCGGCGAGTGAGATGCCGTTCCATACTTGAGTAGTCTGGTCGGCCATCAACCAGATGGCAACGGGTAGAAGCGCCAAATAGGATTCGGAGCCCGTACGAATGGCTAACGCAACACACGCAATGCACCATAAAAACACGCTCCAGTAGGTGAATCGCAATCGCTTTTCGTATAACGCCGGGAGCAACGCGTCGGAGGGGTCGAGGCTGCGACGATATTGTATTTGCCGCTGGAGTCCGAATCCATTGAGTGCTGTCAAAGCCTGCACGACAACGATCACCGTAGACACAAGAGCGAATCGTGACGGTGGAAGGCCGATGGCCAAAAGTAACACGATGCCCATTTGCATGGTTGCCGCGCTAAGGCGCGCGCCGAAAGTCCAGCTAAACTGCCGTATTAATTTGTGGCGAAGCATCGTCCCCCCGGTAGCTTCTAAATGCCGCTAACTTCCGCTGTTGATCATCCCGGCACCGACGGTGACACCGGTCGCCTCATCGATGAGGATGAAGGAACCGGTGGTCCGGTTCTTGGAGTAGGGGTCGCACAGGATCGGGACCGTCGTGCGCAGCTGCACACGCGCGATCTCGTTGACGCCGATCTCCTTGGTCTCCTGATCGCGGTGCAGGGTGTTGACGTCGAGCCGGTACTGGATGTCCTTGACCAGCGCCCGGCCGACGCGGGTGGTGTGCTTGATGGCCAGCTTCTGCCGCGGCTTGAGCGGCTCGGTGGTCATCCAGCAGATCATCGCGTCGATGTCCTGGCTCGGCTTCGGAGCGTTCTGCGGGCGGCAGATCATGTCGCCGCGGGAGACGTCGACGTCGTCCTCGAGACGGATGGTCACCGACATCGGTGGGAAGGCCTCGGCGATCTCCTTCTCGTGCAGGTCGATGCCGGCGATCCTGCTGGTCATGCCCGACGGCAGCACCAGCACCTCGTCGCCCGGCTTCAGCACACCGCCGGCCACCATGCCGCCGTAGCCGCGATAGTCGTGGTGGGCGTCGGACTTCGGCCGGATGACGTACTGCACCGGGAAGCGTGCATCCACCAGGTCGCGGTCGGAGGCGACGTGGACGTGCTCGAGGTGGTGCATCAGCGAGGGACCCTTGTACCAGTCCATGTGCTCGCTGCGGTTGACGACGTTGTCGCCCTTGAGGGCGGAGATCGGGATGATCTCCAGGTCCGGGATCGCCAGCTTCGTGGCGAAGGCGGTGAACTCCTGGTGGATCTTGTTGTAGATCTCCTCGTCGTAGTCCACGAGGTCCATCTTGTTGACCGCCAGCACCAGGTGCGGCACCCGCAGCAGCGACAGGATGACCGCGTGACGACGCGACTGCTCGGTCAGGCCCTGGCGGGCGTCGACAAGCACCAGGCCGAGGTCGGCGGTCGAGGCGCCGGTGACCATGTTCCGGGTGTACTGCACGTGCCCGGGTGTGTCGGCGATGATGAACTTGCGCGCCGGCGTGGCGAAGTAGCGGTAGGCCACGTCGATGGTGATGCCCTGCTCGCGCTCGGAGCGCAGACCGTCGGTGAGCAGCGCGAGGTCGGTGTAGTCGTAGCCACGCGACTTCGACGTGGACTCGACCGCTTCGAGCTGGTCCTCGAAGATCGACTTGGAGTCGAGCAGCAGGCGTCCGATGAGCGTGGACTTGCCGTCGTCGACCGAGCCGGCGGTGGCGAAACGGAGCAGGTCCATCAGAAGTAGCCTTCCTTCTTGCGGTCTTCCATGGCTGCCTCGGAGAAGCGGTCGTCACCACGGGTGGCGCCTCGCTCGGTGACCCGGGCGATGCTGATCTCTTCGATGATCTCGGGGATGGTGCTGGCGGTGCTCTCCACGCAGCCGGTGAGCGTCAGGTCGCCGACGGTGCGGAACCGCACCGTCCGCTCCTCGGCGGTCTCACCCGACTTGAGCGGGTTGAAGTCGCTCTCGGTCAGCAGCATCCCGTCGCGCTGGAAGACGCGTCGCTGGTGGCTGAAGTAGATGTTGGGGATGAGGATCTCTTCGCGGCCGATGTAGTCCCACACGTCGAGCTCGGTCCAGTTCGAGATCGGGAAGATCCGCATGTGCTCGCCCTCGTGCAGGCGACCGTTGTAGAGGCTCCACAGCTCGGGGCGCTGCATCTTGGGGTCCCACTGGCCGAACTCGTCGCGGTGGGAGTAGACGCGCTCCTTGGCGCGGGCCTTCTCCTCGTCGCGGCGGCCGCCCCCGAAGGCGGCGGTGAAGCCGCCCTCCTCCAGAGCGTGCAGCAGGGTGCCGATCTGCATCCGGTTGCGGGAGGTCTTGCCGTCGTCGACGATCACTCCGTCCTTGATGGCTTCCTCGACGCTGGCCACGATGAGCCGCACGCCGAGGCGGTTGACCCACTGGTCGCGGGTCTCGAGGACCTCGGGGAAGTCGTAACCGGTGTCGACCTGGAGCACAGGGAAGGGGATCTTGGCCGGGTAGAAGGCCTTCTCGGCCAGACGCATCATGACGATGGAGTCTTTGCCGCCCGAGAACATCAGGACGGGCTTCTCGAACTCGGCCGCGACCTCGCGGAAGATGTGGATGGACTCCGCTTCCAGCTCGTCGAGCTGGCTGAGCCGGTAGTCGGCGTGGGTGGATGTCATCGGTTCAGGATGCCCTCTCCTCGGGATCAGCCGACATCGTATCGACTTTGGGCTCCGGTCATCACCGACCCTCCGGTCCACCCCGGCTCAGACCAGCCCCAGCCCGGCTCAGCGAGACGCAGCGAAGGAGTGAAGGCCCTCGACCCCTGCGACCCGAAGCGCCTCGACGCAGGACCACAGGTCGGCGACCTCGCGCACGCCCGGCTCTGTGCGAACGCCTTCATGCAGAGACCCGGTGCGTCGCACCCGGAGCGTGCACCACCCCTGCGCTCGAGCGCCGCTGAAGTCCTTGGCGGGGTTGTCGGCGACGTAAAGGCAGTCGGGCCCCGCCAGACCCAGCTCGCGTTCGACGTACTCGTAGCACCAGGGGTCGGGTTTGCTCCTCCCGTGATCCGAGGTGACGAGGAGAACGTCGGCGACGCCCGAGAGGCCGAGGGCGTCACACTTGGCGCGTTGACTGTTCTGCGGGCCGTCCGTGATCACGCCGATCGGTGCGTGGCGCACGGCGGCAAGGAGGGCCCGCGCGTCGGGGAGGAGCTCGATGTCGGGCTCGTGATCCCGGTAGACCTGCACCGCACGATCGCGCACCCCAGGGTCCGTCGGCGCGCCGCAGGCTTCCAGGGCATCGGTCAGCGTCGTTCGTCGCACTCCGTCGACGAACAACGCCCACGCGGTCTCGGCGACTCCGTCCACACCCAGCTCGTGTCGAGCCCACTGACCGACGGCCCGGAATCCGCTGCGGACGTAGGTCCGCTCGAGGTAGAGCGTGTCGTCGACGTCCAGCACGACGGCCTTGGTCATGCGAGGTCGAGCCCGAGCGTCGTGGCGTCCGCGTAGACACCCTGGTCGAAGCGCAACATCACCGTCCCCGCGTCCCAGCGGAGAAGGTCCTCGTCGGATGCCTGGCCCTCGAGGTGGTCCAGGAGCCAGCGGGGGGCGTTGAGACCGGACCGGTGAGCCAAGGGGTAGCCCCCGCCGAACCGGGCGTTGATCTCGATGACAAGGGGACGGGCGTGCTCTTCCGAGTGGAACATCTGCACGTTGAGGACGCCGAAGGCGTCCGGCAGCGCCTCGACGACCGAGCGCGCGGTCTGCTCGGAGGCCGCGTGGCGCAGCGCCACGCCCTTGGAGACCTCGCCCGCTCGCACCTCCAGACGTCGGCGGGTGACGGCGGCCCGGCAGGAGCCGGCAGAGTCCACGAGCACGTCCACCGTGTGCTCCACTCCGGGCGCGATGGTCTCGACGACGTAGTCGAGCGAGGAGTCCAGGCTCTCCAGAGCCGAGCGCGACTCGACACGCTGCAGGCCGACGGACGCTGAGCCTCGGGCCGGCTTCGCGATGAGGGGGAACGCGAGGTCAGCGGCCGAGATCGCGGATGCGAGATCCAGCTGGGTCACGTGGGGCAGATCGTTGGCGCTCAGGAACTGGTGGGTCAGGCGCTTGTCCCTCGCGATGGCGACGGTCTCCGGGCCGGAGCACCACACGTGGGTTCCTGCCTGTGCGAGCTCCGCGCGAGCCTCGGCGTACACCGGTAGCTCGGGGTCGATGGTGGGGATGATGTGCCCGATGTCCCGGTCGGCGCAGAGCTGCATGATGGCTGGGATGAAGCCGGGGTCCGACGCGCGCGGAACGAGGTGGTGGCCCTCTCCGAGCAGTCCGGCCGACGACAGGGTCGACATGTCTGCGGTGTAGACCCGGCGTGGGGAGGGTGTCGCCCGTGATGCGTCGCGCAGGATCTGCACCAGCTCACCTCGACGCCCCGCGCTCGACACGAGGATGTTCGGTCGTGCGATCACGCGCTGCCCTCCGCTGAGTTCGCGGCACAAAATCGCCTCGGGGAACGTCAAGGGTTTCTATTGCGCCTCGATCGTAGCCAGGTCACCCGCCTGCTCGCCGCTGAATGCGCTCCGGCCGGTCCGCTCGTCGCACGCCGCGCCAGCCCGCCGCCGGGGGGTCGAGACACCCGATCGTGCGGAGCATGAGAAACTAACGCCCGTGCGCGGCACGCTCCGCGCCTCGAGATGGGGGTGGACGCAGTGCACCTGATGGTTGTGGGGCTGGGTTACGTCGGCTTGCCCCTCGTGGTGGAGGCCGCCAGGTCCGGTGTCCGTGTCACAGGTCTCGACCGATCTCCCGAGGTCGTCGACGGGCTGAACAGCGGACGCTCGCACGTGGACGACATCAGTGAGGCCGACCTCGCAGAAGCTCTTCGCCACGGCTTCCGGGCGACGACCAACCCGGAGTCGGCAGCCGACGTGGACGCGATCGTCATCTGTGTTCCCACGCCTCTCTCGAGCGATGGAGGGCCCGATCTGGGGGCCGTCGTCGGTGCCGCCAAGAGCGTTGCGCCGTACATGCGGTCCGGCGTGCTGGTGGTGCTGGAGTCCACGACCTATCCCGGGACGACGGGCGAGGTCCTGAGGCCCCTTCTCGAGGAGGGGTCGGGGCTCGAGGCCGGCGAGGGCTTCGGTCTCGCGTATTCACCCGAGCGCATCGACCCGGGTAACGCGACCTTCGGACTGCGCAACACGCCCAAGATCGTGGGTGGGCTGACGCCCGCGTGCACGAGCGCCGCCGTCGATCTGTACCGGACCTTCGTCGACGAGGTGGTCGTCGCGCGCGGCCTCCGGGAGGCCGAGGCTGCCAAGCTCCTGGAGAACACCTATCGCCACGTCAACATCGCCCTGGTCAACGAGATGGCGCGTTTCTTCCATGAGCTCGACATCGATTTCTGGGACGTCATCGGCCTGGCGCGGACCAAGCCCTTCGGTTTCCAAGCCTTCTACCCGGGGCCGGGTGTCGGCGGCCACTGCATCCCCATCGACCCCAACTACCTGAGCCACCGGGTCCGGACTCAGCTCGGGTACTCGTTCCGCTTCGTGGAGCTGGCGCAGGAGATCAACGCCACGATGCCGACGTACGTCGTGACCCGCGCTCAGCAGCTCCTCAACGACAGCGCCAAGTCTGTTCGGGGCAGCGTCGTGCTGCTGCTCGGGGTGACCTACAAGCCGGACATCGCTGACCAGCGTGAGTCGCCCACGACACGGGTGGCCCAACAGCTCATCGAGCTCGGGGCAGAGGTTCGCTACCACGACCCCTACGTGACGGACTGGAACGTTGCAGGCGCGCGCGCCTCGGAGGGCGATCTCGAAGCGGCTGTGTCCGAGGCAGACCTCACGATCCTCCTGCAGAACCACAAGGGCTACGACATCGATGCGTTGGCTGCGGCCGCCAAGGTGCTGTTCGACACGCGCGGGGTGACCCGCGACTCGCGCACCCATCGGTTGTAGGGCATCAGAACGGCCCGGGCGGACGTCGCCACCGGCGGAGCCGACGCGCGGGCGTCTAGCGTGGCTCGGTCGGCTGCGCGCGACCCTCCTCGATCTCTCGCACGGTGGGGCCGCCGAAGAACGGCAAGCCCTCGGACTTGCGGATCAAGCCCCAGACGATCGGGACGAGCACCAGCACGACGGCGCCGGTGGCGACGATGAGCATGGGGTAGGTCTCGTCCTCGGCCGCGCCGAGCGGCGCCCACCCGGCCTTGTCGAGCAGAGCCACCCCGGACATGCAGAGCACGACGACGATGCCGCGCCGGATGATCGACTGCGAGACCTTCGGCGCCAGGCGCGAGCCCAGGATGGTGCCGGGCACCGAGCCGATGATCAGCGGGATGGTCAGGCCGAAGTCGAGGCCGTGGGCGAGGATGTTGGCGATGGCCGCGGCGAGCACCAGAGGGACCGCTTGGACCAGGTCGGTCCCGACCAGCTTCACCGCGGACAGCGCCGGGTAGAGCATGAGCAGCGCGACCATGATCACCGAGCCGGAGCCCACCGAGGTGATGCCGACGAGCATCCCGCCCACGGCGCCGACGGCGATCGTCGGGATCGGGCGGATCTCGACCGAGCTGTCGTCGGGCTCGAAGCCCCGGCGTACGGCGCGCAGGTTGAGGTACAGACGTAGGGCGTAGGTCGCCGCGGCGAAGAGCAACGCGAAGCCGATGCAGATCTTCAGGACGTCGTCGACCTTGTCGGGGTCCACCACGGCCTTCACGAGGAAAGGACCGATGAACGCCATCGGGACCGAGCCGACGATCAGCCACTTGGCCATCTCGAAGTTCGGCGCGCCGTGGCGGGAGTGCACGATCGCGCCGCCGCTCTTGTAGACGGCCGCAGCGGTCAGGTCGGCTGTGATGACCGACCGGGTGTCACCGACGCCGAGGAAGATCAGCGCCGGCGTCATCAGTGCGCCACCGCCCATGCCGGTCAGGCCGACCACGATGCCCACCACGAAGGCGGCGGCCGCGATGCTGACGAAGTCGATCATGAGGTGGCTCCTGGGGTGTCGAGTCTCGGCCGTCGAGGCACGAAGCCGGCTTCGTCGAGGGCGTCCAGCACCTCGTCGAGGCAGTCCTCGATGGAGCGACCCGTGGTGTCGACTCGGACGTCGGCGTCGGCCGGTTCCTCGTAGGGCGACGATATGCCCGTGAACTCGGGGATCTCGCCGCGGCGCGCCTTGGCGTAGAGGCCCTTGCGATCGCGTCTCTCGCACTCCTCGACAGGCGTGGCCACGTGGATGAGGAAGAAGGCGCCGCCCGCTTCTTCGACCAGGGCGCGGACCTGCTGCCGGGTCTCGTCGAAGGGGGCGATAGGGCTGCAGATCGAGACTCCGCGGTGTCGGCTGATCTCGGCGGCCACCCAGCCGATGCGGCGGATGTTGGTCTCGCGGTCGGGCTTGGAGAAGGTCAGCCCGGCGGACAGGTTGCGGCGTACGACGTCGCCGTCGAGGCTGGTGACGCTGCGCTCGCCGCGCTCGAGCACAACGTCGTGCAGCGCCCTCGCGATCGTGGACTTGCCGCTGCCGGACAGGCCGGTGAAGAACACGACGAGACCGACCTCGTCGGCGGCGGGGACCTCGGCACTGATGACCTCCGCGACGGCGTCTGGCAGGTCGCCCTCCCCGGCAACGGCCAGCACGTCAGCGGCCGCGTAGGCGGTGGCGACCTGCTCGCCGAGGATGTGATCCGCCTCGGCGGCGCCAGGTCCGCGCGAGGCCAACGGCGCCGCGACGACCACCGCTCCAGGGATGGACTCGGCCGCCACCAGGGTGGCCCGCAGGAGACCGGTCGCCGAGAGACGCCGGCCCTCGTACGTCGGTGTGCCGTGCCCGGTCAGAGCCAGCAGGACGACCGTGCGCCCGCCGGCGGCGGCGCGGACGGCGGCGAGGTCGCTCACGGTGAGTGGGCCTGCGACCGGGACGGTCACGGTGTCGGCACCGAACTGCTCCCGGACCTGCGTCGGGCCGAGGTAGAGACGGCGGTAGGCACCGAACTGGTGGTGGGTGAGGGTCTTGACGGGACCGACCAAGCCGACCAGGCCGTCCCCGGCATCGAAGGTGGACTCCACCGCCACCTCGGCCAGGGGGAGCCCTTCGGGGTCGACGAGCTCGAGGGCGCCGACGGCCGTGGCGGCGTCGCCGACGCTGGGCGGCACCAGCAGTCGGACCGGGTCGTCAGCGGGCCCGAACCCTTCGCGGTCCCCGAGGGCTCGGTGGCCCAACAGCTCGAGGTCGTCCAGCTCGCGTGGAGACGGGCAGTGCTGAGGCAGGGGTTTCACGCGGCTCATTATGGACGATGTCCATAGAGATTGATGCCAGCACGCTCGCGTGACGACCTCGGATCGCGGGGTGAGGCGCGGGACCTTGGTCATCAATAGACAGCACTCAGGTCGAATTGTCTGCGTATGGAGGGGTCCGCTGGCCGGTCCGCGACGTCGAGCCTTGGCGCCGCCTCAGGGATGTCCTATCGTTTGCTGCAGCCGACGCCAGGGGTGGCAGCACACGTATCGGCGGGGTGATCGCTAACGGGGGTAACTCAGTATGTTGAAGAAGGTTCTGACCAAGGCCGTCGCAGGCACGCTCGTCGCCGCAGGCCTCCTGGTCGTCCCGACCGCTGTCACAGGTGGCACCGAGCTGGCCCTGATGGCCAAGAAGACCGGCTGCCAGTACGACGTCGCGCAGACCACGACCACGAAGCTCGAGGGCCTGCCCAGCGCAATCCGGCAGGCCACGGCGGCCTTCTCCGGTTCGGCGACCGTCGAGGGGCCGGCTGCAATCCCGCGAGGCACCATGAGCGTCACGCGAGCGGCCTACGCGAGCGGAAGCTACGGAACGCTCGGTAACGCAGGTGGCCTCCGGGACCGTGTCGGGAGCATCCCCGACCCTGAACTTCTCGAGCTCGGCGCCTGCAGGCAACACCACCTACCGGTTCGAGGCCACCTACACGACGACGAACTGTGACTACAGGACTCGACGTCGCCTGCGAAGTACGTGTCCTCCTACGTCGTGCACCACGGCGACGACGGTCACGCGTAGCGGCAACACGTACACCGCCGTGGTCAAGAGTCAGCCGAGCGACTCGACGGCAGTGCCCGTGGGAAACCTCGTGTTCAACGCGAAGGCGACCGGAACGATACCTGCAACGGCGGCTCGTACATCGGGCTCTCTGTCGGGACACCGCCAACGCAGATGGGTCTCGCGACGTACACCTACACGGTGACTGGTGCGAAGAAGAACATCGAAGCGATTCTCTCTCCCAGCAATTCGGCGCAGTTCTCGGCCTCGTCGTACCCCTGCACCGACCTCGGCGGCTGATACGACCCCGTTGACGCGGGACGACCTGTACAAACGTCAGGGTGAGAAGTCGTGGTCGGGTGCTGGGGCGGGGAGCGGTCCTCGCCGGGGCCCTCGTCCTCATCGCGATCGTCTTCACCGCGTGGCAGGCCCTGCACGTGCGGTCTGCGCTCCAGGGCGCCGCGGCCAGCCTGACGTCGATGACGACGTCGCTGGCCGACGGGAACCTTGCGGCGGCCGAGCGCCAGGTGAGGGCAGCGGGTGACGACGCAGCCCAGGCGCGTCGACACACCCGTGGCCCGGTCTGGTGGATGTCGAGCAAGCTGCCGTGGCTCGGCGACGACGTCACGGCGGTGCGCACGGTCGCCGAGGTCACCGACGCTCTCGCGGGTGACACCCTGCCGCCGCTCCTTCGCGCCGGCTCGACGCTGACCGACGAGGCGCTCACGCCCCGGGGGAGCATCGCGCTGGAACCCATAGCAGCGGCCGCCCCCGGTCTGGAGACCGGCGCCCGGCAGGTCGCCGGAGCGGCCGGCCGCATCGATGCACTGGAGACCGAGGGGCTGCTCTGGCTCATCGAGCCACAGGTCCGCGACCTTCGCGACAAGCTGATGCGTGCGCGCGACCTCACCAGCGCCGCGTCGACTGCTGCTGACCTGCTGCCACCCATGCTCGGTCAGGACCGCGAGCGCACCTATCTCCTGGAGTTCCAGAACAACGCGGAGGTGCGCGCCACCGGGGGGTTGCCCGGCGCCTTCGCCATCGTGTCCGTCACGGACGGCGAGCTCGAGCTGGTGCGCACCGGTGCGCCGCGTGACGTCCCCTACTTCGACGCGCCCTTCCGGGAGCAGAGCCCCGAGGAAGAGGCGTTGTTCACGAGCAGAGCCGTCCAGTACTCCCAGGACACGGGCATCAACCCCCACTTCCCCTGGAGCGCAGAGACGCTGGGCCAGATGTGGTCCGCGCGGCAGGGCACGAAGATCGACGGGGTCATGGCCATCGACCCCGTGGCCTTCTCCTACGCTCTCGGCGCGACGGGGCCGCTGACGGTGGCCGGCAAGCAGCTGACCCCCGCCAACGCTGTGGACCTGCTGCTGCGCGACGTCTACATCGAGGAGCCGGACGACGAGGCGCAGAACCGCTTCTACGCGAACGTCACCCGCGCTTTCTTCGCGAGGATCTCCCGAGGGGACTTCGACCCGGGGGTGATCGTGGCTGCTCTGAGTCGTGGGGTCGAGGAGCGCCGCGTCATGCTGTGGTCCGAGAACGAGTCCGAGCAGGCCGTGCTCGCACCGCTGCGGATCTCCGGTGCGGTGCCGGACGAGCCGGGGCGCCACCCGGAGATCGGGCTCTACCTGAACGACTCCGGCTCGGACAAGCTCACCTACTATCTCGACCACACCGTCGACGTGACGCCCCGATCGTGTGGGAGCCTCGGAAACCAGGTGCTGGACGTCAAGGTCACGCTGGCCTCGACCGTTCCTGTCGGGGTGGCCTTCCCGCCGTCCGTGGTCGGGACCGGGACGCCCGGGGTGGCGAAGGGAGACATGCTCATCACTACCTACCTGTATGCGCCCGCCGGAGGCCGCATCGACGCTCTGCGGGTCGACGGCGAGGAGACCGCTTTCTTCGAGGGAAGTCACCGCGACCGCGAGGTGGGCGCGCTCAGCCTTCTCATCCCGCGCGAGCAGAAGCAGGTCATGGAGTACACCGTCTACTCCGGACGCGGACAGACCGGCAAGCCGCGTGTGATGACGACCCCCGGCGTCCGCTCGACCGGCGTCGGGAAGATCGGAGGCTCCGCGTGCTGACCGATGACGATCCGTCGTCGATCCTCATCGTGTGCCTCGGCAACGTCTGTCGATCACCGATGGCGGAGCGACTTCTCCGGGCGCGTCTCGCGCGCGACGGGCTGGACGACGCGTGCTCGGTGGCGTCGGCCGGGGTGATCGGCATGGTCGGACACGGCATGGAGCCGGAAGCGGCCGCGCAGCTGGTCGAGCGGGGGGGAGATCCCGAGGGGTTCCACGCGCGACGCTTGAGCGAAGCCATGGTCGATTCCGCCGACCTCGTGCTGACCGCCACGCTCGACCTCCGGCGGCGCGTGCTGCACCAGTCGCCGAGCGCGCTGCGGCGCACCTTCACGCTGCGGGAGTTCGCCGCGCTCGTCTCGGATCCGTCGCAGGTTGCGCCAGGTGTGGCGTTCGGCGATCTGGTCGCCGACGCGGCCCGGGCCCGCGGCACCCTCGCCGGCGTCGACCTCGACATCGTCGACCCGATCGGCCGCGGCCCGAAGGTCCACGTGAAGGCCGCTGACCTCATCGAAGCGGCGGTCGACACGATCGGCGACGCCCTGTCGGCGTGCCGCTAACAACTCTGCTAGCAGCGACACCCCTGTGCTGGAAGGGCAAAGTGTGGAGCATCACGCCATTCTGGCTTGTGCTCGCTTGCAATAGTTAGCACCATGGAGGCATGGCAACCGGGCTGGGCAAGACCATGGAGTCGTTGGGCGACTACCTGCGCGAGCAGCGTGTCGCCAACAAGCTCTCCCTGCGCCAGCTCGCGGAGGCAGCGGGGGTCTCGAACCCCTACCTCAGCCAGATCGAACGCGGACTGAGGCGGCCCTCCGCCGACGTCCTGCAGGCGATCGCCTCCGCGTTGCGCATCTCCGCCGAGACGCTCTACGTCAGAGCCGGGATCCTCAGCCCGGAGGACAGCGACGTGCGTTCGGTGGAGCAGGCCGTCCTCGCCGACTCGGGCCTCTCCGACCGTCAGAAGCAGTCGCTCGTGGAGATCTACCGATCGTTCCGTGCATCCAACGCAACTACCCCAGAAGGAGACTGACATGGCCCAGGCCACGCAGTTCAAGCTCGACGCCACCAAGCCGTTCTACGCCCTCGCCGGCACCGCCGACCTCGCCGTCGAGCGTGCTCGCAAGGTCGCCACCGAGGTGCAGACGCAGCTCGACGAGGCCCTGACTCGCGTCTCGAAGGTCGAGGCCGACCCCAAGGTCCTCGGCGAGATCGCCCGCAAGCAGGTCACCGAGCAGCTCGACGCCGTGCTCAAGGAAGCCAAGCTGGCCCAGATCCGCATCGAGTCCCGCTTCACCGAGCTCCAGGCCGAGCTGCGCTCGCTCCTCGGCAAGTACGAGGCGCGCGCCGCCGAGTTCCGCAAGGAGATCGAGAAGGCCTTCGACGAGCAGGTCGCCGCCTTCTCCGGCCTCGCCTCGCGTGGCGAGACCGCCGTGGCCAAGGTCCGGGGCGAGAGCGTCCCGCAGAAGGCGGCCGCCAAGAAGTCACAGGCGAAGGGCGCCGCGGCCACGAAGTCCGCGACAGCGAAGTCGACGGCGGCCAAGAATGCCTCGACAGCGAAGTCGACGGCGGCGAAGAAGTCCTCGGCCGCGAAGTCGACCGCCGCCAAGAAGACCCCCGCGGCCAAGAAGACCGCGGCGCAGGGCACGCCCACGACCCAGTCGTGAGCCGGCGCCGCCCATGAGGGCGGCGCCCCAGAACCAGTCGGGGTCGTTCGGCCCCCCACAGCGGCGATCCCGACTGCACGTTCAGCAGGACCCCGGCCGCCTCCCAGGTCGGGGTCCTGTGCCGTGTCGGGGACAGGGCCGGCGCCGGTTAGTCTTGCGCCGTGGACATCTTCGCGCTGCCGAGCCTGATCCTCGCGGTCGTCAGCCTGGCGACCTTCGTGCTCCAGGCGTTCGCGTTCGTCGACGCGCTGACCCATCGGGCCGAGGCCTACGTCGCCGCCGACAAGCTGACCAAGCCGGCGTGGAGCATCATCCTCGGCGTCGCCACCGCGGCTCACATGGTCTTCTGGGACCCGATCAACCTGTTCAACCTCGCCGGCACGATCGCCGCGCTGGTCTACGTTCTCGACGTGCGCCCCGCGCTGCGCGAGCTCACGCGTCGTCGCTGACAGATCAGTGACGCCCCGTGTGTCGCCGGCGCCTCAGGGCTGGGCGTCGGCCGCGCGGCTGCTGCCGTCGCGCTGACGCGGGATGCTGATGCTCGTCTCGGTCACCGTGTAGGGCGCGAGCCGCAGCTCGAGCCTGTCGCTCGGCGACGCGAGGGTGCTCTTCGCCGCGCCCCGCTCAGCCTGACGGCGAGCCACGACGCTGGTGAATGTGTCCTTGATGCCCATGGTTCCCCCGGTGACCCCGATGTAGTGCCTCGGCGGATTGCCTTGTGGCAACGCCGTGCGCTAGTCGAGATCGACGGTAGCACCGACGGGTGGTGAGGTCACCACCCGAAACGACCACGGGGACGTTCGTCCCGGTTGCAGTCCTGGACGACATACCGACTGGTCGGTATGTTCGCCGCATGACCACTCGGACGGTGCGCGGCACGGCTCGTGTGCGCCTGCTCGAGGCGGCGATGCGTGTCATCCGCGAGCGCGGTCTGCACGCCACCACCGTCGACGACCTGTGTGCCGCCGCCGGCGTCACCAAGGGTGCCTTCTTCCACCACTTCGCCTCCAAGGACGACTTGGCCGTCGCGGCCGCCGACCACTGGAGCGCCTGGACGGGGGAGATGTTCGCGGCGTCGGACTTCCGCGTGCTCTCGACACCGTGGCAGCGCATCATGGGCTACCTCGAGCTGCGCGAGAACCTGGTCGACGGCGACGCGGCGGAGTACACCTGCCTGGTCGGCACCATGGTCCAGGAGGCCTACGCCACCCACCCCGACGTCCGCGACGCCTGCCGCGCCAGCATCCTCGGCCACGCCGGCACCCTCGTCTCCGACTTCGGCGACCTCATCGCGGCGTACGGCGCCCCTCCCGCGGTGACCGCGACCGGCCTCGCCGAGCACACCCAGACCGTGCTGCAGGGCTCGTTCGTGCTGGCCAAGGCCACCGACGACGCCGGCGCCGTCATCGTCGCCATCGACCACCTGCGCCGCTATCTCGAGCTGCTCTTCCCCGCCGCCGCCACGAAGGAGAACCCATGATCGCGCCGGACACGCACACTGGACTGAAATCCCCTCGCATCCTGTCGGTGCCGTCTGTTGAGGTGGGGTCATGACTACGTATGCCGTCGAGGCCGACGACCTGGTGAAGCGATTCGGGGAGACGCTCGCGGTCGACCACGTCAGCTTCCAGGTGCCGCAGGGCTCGGTGATGGGGGTGCTGGGGCCCAACGGCGCCGGCAAGACCACCACCGTGCGGATGCTGACGACGATGTCGCGTCCCACCAGTGGGACCGGCCGGGTGGCCGGTCACGACATCCTGACCGACCCCGACGCGGTCCGCCGCTCCATGGGGCTGACCGGGCAGAACGCGACGGTCGACGAGCTGCTCACCGGCCGGGAGAACATCCGGCTCATCGGCCGCTTCGCCGGTCTGTCGACCGCGTCGGTCAAACGCGTCGGGGACGAGCTGCTGGAGCGGTTCTCGCTCACCGACGCTGCCGACCGGACCGCCAAGACCTACTCGGGCGGCATGCGACGTCGGCTCGACCTGGCCGTCAGCCTGGTGGCGACCCCGCCCGTGCTGTTCCTCGACGAGCCCACCACCGGTCTCGACCCCCGCAGCCGCACCGAGCTGTGGGAGGTGCTGCGCGGGCTGGTCAAGGACGGCACCACGCTGCTGCTGACCACGCAGTACCTCGAGGAGGCCGATCAGCTCGCCGACGACATCATCGTCATCGACAAGGGCCGCATCATCGCCCAGGGCACCCCGACCCAGCTCAAGCAGCAGTCGGGCCGCGCGAGCGTCGTCGTCCACGTCGCGACCATCGCCGACCTCGAGCGAGCCGCGGCCGTCGTCCGCCGCTGCGCGCCCGAGGTGCACGTCGACGAGGCGTCGCGGCGCATCACCGCCAAGGCCGACGGGGTCGGCGACATGATCCTCATCAGTGAGGCGATCAATGCCGACGGCGTCGAGGTCGACGACATCGGCCTGGCCAGGCCCAGCCTGGACGACGTGTTCCTGCACCTCACCGGCCATCGCGCTGAGGACGAGACCGAGGGCTCCGACGAGCTTCTCGAGGAGGGTGTCCGATGACGACCACCACCCCGACCGACCTGGGTGTCCAGCCCGCCGAGGGCCGCGAGCCGCTCTCACCGCCCAGCTACCTGAGCGCGTGCCTGCTCGTCGTGCGGCGCAACCTGCTGCACATCAAGCGGATGCCCGAGCTGCTGCTCGACGTCACCATCCAGCCGGTGATGTTCGTGCTGCTGTTCGCGTTCGTCTTCGGCGGCGCGATCTCGATCCCCGGCAGCGACGTGGAGTACCGCGAGTACCTCATCCCCGGGATCATGGCGCAGACGATGGTGTTCAGCTCGTTCATCGTCGCGCTCGGCCTGGTCAACGACCTGCAGAAGGGCTTCGTCGACCGGATGAAGTCGCTGCCCATCGCCCGGTCCTCGATCCTGGTGGGCCGCAGCATCTCCAGCATCCTGCACTCCTCGATCGGCATCACCGTCATGGCGCTGACCGGGCTGGCCATCGGTTGGCGGATGCACGAAGGCTTCGCCAAGGCGGTGCTCGCCTTCGCGCTGTTCCTGCTGGTGGGGTTCGCGATGATCTGGGTCGGCATCCTCGTCGGGTCGACGTTCAACTCCGTCGAGGCCGTCAACGGCTTCATGTTCACCGTGATGTTCCCGCTGACGTTCCTGGCCAACACCTTCGCGCCGCCGGAGGCGATGCCCGACGTGCTGCGCGTGATCGCGGAGTGGAACCCGGTGTCGTCGCTGACGCAGGCCGCGCGCGAGCTGTGGGGCAACGGACCCGCCGCGTCTCCCGACGCACAGCTGCCGCTGCAGCACCCGGTGCTCTTCACCATCGGCTGGGCGCTGCTGATCACCGCCGTGATCGCCCCGCTCGCGCTGCGTCAGTTCCGCAACAAGTCGCGGGACTGATGGCATATAGCAGAAGCGCTATGATGTCGTCATGGCGGGGATCGGGAACGACCTTGTGCGCGAGGCGCGGCGTCGTGCTGGTCTGACGCAGCAAGGCCTTGCCGAGCGCGCCGGGACGACTCAGAGCGCGATCGCGCGACTGGAGACCGGACGGACCACCCCCAGCCTGGACGCGGTGCAGCGGCTGATCCGTCATTGCGGACTCGACCTGGAGGTGGCACTCGTGGAGCGGGACGACTCGGATGCCAGCCAAGCCCGACGTCTGCGCGCGCTGACTCCGAGTCAGCGTCTCGACAGAGGCGTCAAGGTCGCCGCCCGGATGCGTCAGCTGAGGACCGCTGCTCGGGACGGCCATGACGTCGATTGAGTTCGACCCGGGAGCGCTGCTCGCCGTACTCGTCGCGAACGATGTCCGCTTCGTGCTGATCGGTGGCCTCGCTGCGCTCGCTCACGGGTCGCCGTTCCCGACCGAGGACGTGGACATCACTCCTGATGCCGAGCCAGGAAACCTGGGCCGACTCTCGGCGGCGTTGACGGAGCTCGACGCGAAGATCCGCAGCGACAGCATCGACCAAGGGATGCCCTTCGACCACGATGCTGCATCGCTGGCTGGCGTCGCCACGTTGAATCTGACCACCAAGTTCGGTGACCTCGATCTGTCGCTGACCCCGAGCGGGACCCGTGGTTACCGTGACCTCGCGACCGACGCGCAAGACATCGAGGCGTTTGGCATCGTCGTGAGCATCGCGTCCCTGGCCGACGTGGTGCGGAGCAAGCAGGCAGCGAACAGGCCGAAGGATCAGCGGGTGCTGCCGGCGTTACGAGAGATCCTGGCGGCGCGGTCACCGAGCTCGCCGGACAACCCGTGACCTCCGCGACGATGCTCACGTTCGGCGGGGCAGGTCGACGACGGCGGACCGAAGACTCCAGGTCGCCGCAGGCCTAGTCTCTCTGGACCGCTGTCCCTGTTGGCGAAGGTGCGCATGCGGATCGTGCCGTCGAGGTCGGTGAGCGCGGTGAGGGCCTCGGGGGTCACGGGGGAGTCGGTGTCGGTGACGACGTAACCCTGGTGGCCGCGGGTGGCGAGGACCTGGCCGATGATGTTGATGTGGTGCTCGGCCAGCCGCTGGTTGATGCAGCCCAGCACGCCCGGGTTGTTGTCGTGCAGGTGCGCGATGCGCTGGGCGAAGGGCGCTGTCGTCGGGGTGAGACCGGGCAGGTTCACCGACAGCGTCGTGCTGCCCAGGGCGACGTAGTCACGCAGCTTGCCGCCGACGAAACGACCGATGTCGGCCTGCGCCTCCTCCGTGGAGCCGCCGACGTGCGGGGTCAGGATGACGTTGGGGATGCCGCGCAGCGGGGAGTCGAACGGGTCGCCCTGGTGCTTGGGCTCGGCGGGGAAGACGTCGATGGCCGCACCGGCGATGTGGCCGGACTTCAGGCTGTCGGCCAGCGCGTCGTAGTCGGTGACGAAGCCGCGCGAAAGGTTGAGGAACAGCGAGCGGGGGCGCATGCGGGCGAACTGGTCGGCGCCGAAGATGCCGGCGTTGCCGAGCCGGCCGTCGACGTGGAGGCTCACGGTCTCGACGGTCTCGAGCAGCTCCTCGAGGCTCGCGCACCGGCGGGCGTTGCCCAGCGCGAGCTTGTCCTCGGTGTCGTAGAAGTAGACGTGCATCCCGAGCGTCTCGGCGACCACCGAGAGCTGCGAGCCGATGTTGCCGTAGCCGACGATGCCGAGCTTGCGCCCGCGCACCTCGTGGCTGCCGACCGCCGACTTGTCCCAGACCCCGGCGTGCATGGCCCGGTTCTTCTCGGTCAGCTGGCGGCCCATCGAGATGATCTCGGCGATGGCCAGCTCGACGACCGAGCGGGTGTTGGAGAACGGCGCGTTGAAGACCGCGATGCCCTGGACAGCGGCCGCGGCCAGGTCGATCTGGTTGGTGCCGATGCAGAACGCCCCGATCGCCGTCAGGTGCGGGTTCGCCTCGATGACGCGCTTGGTGACGACGGTCTTGGAGCGGATGCCCAGGAGGTCGACGTCGGCGAGGGCGGCGACGAGCTCGTCCTCGTCCATCGCCCCCGAACGGGTCTCGACCTCGTGGCCGGCGTCTGTGAGGATCGTCGAGGCCAGGGGATGCAGGTTCTCGAGCAGTAGGGCGCGCACACCGAGACTGTAGTCGCGCGTCGCTTCGGCTCTCGACGCAAGGAAACGCCATGGACATCGAGGTCGTCCACGGGGACATCACCCGCCTGGACGTCGACGCCGTCGTCAACGCCGCCAACAACCGGATGCGCGGCGGCGGGGGAGTGGACGGCGCCATCCACCGCGCTGCCGGGCCCGGGCTGCTCGCCGAGTGCGTCCAGCGCTTTCCCGACGGGCTGGCCACGGGCGCTGCCGGGTGGACCACCGGGCACCAGCTGCCTGCGAGCTGGGTCGTGCATGTCGTCGGTCCGATCTACGACGGCGTCGGCGGCAACCGGCACCACCTCGTCAACTGTTACGCCAACGCCCTCGCGGTGGCCGACGAGCTCGTCTCGACCCACGGGTCGGAGGCCTTCTCGATGGCCTTCCCGCTGGTGAGCGCCGGCGTCTACGGCTGGCCCGTCGAGGACGCCGTACGCGTGCAGGTCGAGACCTTGGCCGCGACGCCGACCTCGGTGGGCCGCTGCGTGCTCGTCGGCTTCTCCGGGTCCGCCACCCGGCTGCTCCAGGCCGCCGTCGACGACCTCGTGTGACCCCCGAAAAGGTGACCCCAGCGCCCTCTGCGCGCCAGCTGCTGACTCACGAGTCAGTTCCGGGACCGGTCCGGGCCGAGATGACTGGACCGGTGGCCCCAGCGACATACCCCCATGGGGATGGTCCATACCGGGGGTTTGGAATGCGGTTTCCGTTGTCCTGAGCGGGATTGACGGCGGGCGTCTGACTACGCCAATGAGCATTTAGTGTCACGCCCGAGTTATGTCTGTCCTGGTCGCTTGACCAAGACTCGTGTCCGGGGCAGTCTGTCCCTTGCGCGTTCCCCTGTCTTGGGAGGACAGGAGAAATCGCGATACGGTAGCTGACGGAAATGCCCGGTCTTGGCCCCCGAAGATCGGGCATCGTCCGCCCGGTGTGGGAGCCGGGCACAAGTCAGGGGAGCAACGCTCGGTTCTCGGAACCGGGCGTTCTCCATGTCCGGAGGGAGTTGTTCCTGGTGACGCGCATGTCGGTCGACCAACGCCGTAGCTTGCTCATCGAGGCCGCAATCAACGTCATGGCGCGTGACGGCGTGGCCAACGTCGGGACCCGCGCCATCGTCGCCGAGGCCGACATGACGATCGGTGTCTTCCACTACTGCTTCCGCTCCAAGGACGAGCTGGTCGTGGAGGTCCTGCGCAGCATCAACGCCCGCAGCTTCGCCGCCGCGGGGGAGATCCTGCAGCGCAGCACCGACCCGGTCGAGGTCATCCAGACCGGACTCCAGGCCTACTGGGACCACATCGAGGCCCACCCCACCGAGCGGATGCTTCTCTTCGAGCTCACGCAGTACTCCCTGCGCAACAACGAGCAGCGTCACGCCGCCCAGGAGCAGTACGACACCTACATCGACGGCATGCGCCGCTTCCTGACCGCGGTGGCCGATCTGGGGGGCATCACCTGGCGCTCCGACGTCGACGCTCTCGCCCGCTACACGATCGCCTCGCTCCAGGGGATCTCGATCCAGTGGCTGGTGAACCGGGACGGCGCCCTGGCGCGCAACGTGCTGAGCCACATCGCCGCGCACCTCGTCGAGGACGCCGGCCTGGAGCGCACCGGTTGGGTGCCGAGCGCCTGAGAGCGGAATGGACGCCGCGCCGGCGGTGTTGAGTTGTGTCGATGTCTGCCACCTCCCGCTCCGACGCCACCCGCGTCGCCGTCCTGCTCGGTCTCCTCTTCGGACTCACCGGCATGGGCAGCGCCGCGGCGGCGATCGCCGTCGTCCCCCTGGCGGAGGCGTACGGCGTCGGCGTCGGGGCGGCGACCTGGACCATCAGCCTCTACGCCCTGATGCTCGGCATCGGCACCGCCGTCTACGGCCGCATCGCCGACCTGTCCGGCCCCCGCACGCCGATGGCCGTGGGCATCACACTCATGAGCGTCGGCGCCCTGGTCGCGGCCCTGGCGCCGACCTTCCCGATCCACCTCGTGGGCCGGCTCGCCCAGGGCGCCGGCGCGGCCGCCGTACCGACGCTCGGCGCCGCGGTGCTGTCCGCGCGCTACTCCGGTGAGCTCAAGTCGACTGCGTTGGTGAAGCTGGCCAGCATCGCCGCCGCGGTCACCTCGCTCGGCCCGCTCGCCGGCGGCATCGTCATCGACACGCTGAGCTGGCGCTTCGCCATCGCGCTGCCGATGCTCGGGCTGCTCGTGCTGCCGTTCATCTGGTCGGCCATGCACGTCGGTGGCACCGGCGCCCGCCTCGACTTCATCGGCGCAGGCCTGACCGCACTGGCCGCCGGGGGAGCGGTGCTGCTGGTGCAGTCACCCTCGACCGGCATCGCCGTGGCGCTGGCCGGAGGCGCGCTGCTCGTCCTCGGCGTGCCCGCCGTGATCGCCTGGGTGCGCCGCCACCCCGAGGGATTCCTGCCGAAGGAGGTCATCGGCAACCCCGTCGTCGTACGCAGCGCCTTCGCGGCGGCGGCGGTGCCGGCCTCCTGGTTCGCGCTCCTCATCGCCGTTCCGAGCGTGCTGCTCGACCGGGGCTGGGAGACCTGGGCCGTCGGGCTGACGCTGGTGCCCGCCGGCGTCGTCGGACTGCTCATGCCGCGCGTCGTCGGACCGCTGATGACCCGGCTGCAACCAGCCGGCTCGCTCATGGTCGCCTCCGGCATCTCGGTCTTCTCCCTCGCCATCGCCGGGATCGGCGCCGGCTTCGGATCGCCGCCCGTCCTCGTCGGGGCGATCGTGCTGGTGACGGTCGCCTTCGGCATCGGCCAGCCGGCGCTGTCGGCCGCGGTCGGAGGAGCGGTCGACGAGTCCGTGCGTGGGGTCGCCCTGGGCGTCGCCACCCTGGTCTTCATGGTCGGTGGCAGCATCGGCTCAGCCGTCGTCGGCGGTCTGGGCCCGGCGCTGGGGCTCGGGCCGGCCATCGGCGGGCTCGCCCTGCTGCCGCTCGTCGGCCTGGTGGTCGTCGCTCCCACGCGTCGGCCGGTGGCTGAGCCGGTGGGGTGAGCCCGCCGCCTGCTCCCCGTCAGCCGGCCAGGCGCTGTGCCAGGCCTCGGTGGACCTCGGTGGCCCGCTGCTGCTCGCCGGCGAAGCTGCTGACGACGAGCAGGGCCCCGGTCAGCGCCGGGACCGCCCACTGCAGCGCCTTCAGTCTGCGCTGCGCCTCGGCCACGGCCGGGGGAGTGCCCTGCTCGGGCTCGGTGCCCGAGGCCGCCGGCATGCGTGTCTCCTCCGACACCTGACGGCCCAGCGCCCGGGCGTAGCCGGTGGCGCCGAGCGCCGCTGCGGTGAGCGCGGTCTTGGTCAGGGCCATGGAGCCGACGCCCTCCTGCGCGGAGATCCGGCCCCTGTTGCCGAGGATCTGGCCGACGCTGCCCACGAGGTGCGCGCCGATGGCGCCGGCGTTCACCGGCGTCCAGCGGTCCCACCCGACGTTGGCGACCGCGCCGGTGGCGGTGGAGGAATCGGCCTGGGCGGCCGCCGGGTTGAGCGCGACCGCGTTGGCCAAGGTGCCACCGAACCAGGCGGCGAGGCCGAGGTCGTGCAGCGAGCGGGACAGGGTGTCGCGAGCCATGAGTTCTCCTCGATCAGGGGGTGTGAATTCCCCCTGTACCCGATCGTCGACATCTCAGACCGCGTGGTTCCACTAGAGTTGGTCGTCGACAACGCAGGGGGCGGGATGACACTGGAGTCAGAGGATCGACCGTGGGGGTCGTGGCACGTCATCGACGTGGACCACGGCTACAAGGTCAAGCGCATCCACGTGAGTCCCGGCGCCCGGCTGTCCTACCAGACCCACGAGCACCGCTCCGAGCACTGGGTCGTGGTCTTCGGCATCGCCACCTGTGTCATCGACGGGGTGACGACGATGGCCGGCCCCGGCCACACCATCGACGTACCGCTCGGGGCGAAGCACCGGTTGGCCAACGAGTCGACCGAGGAGCTCGTGATCATCGAGGTCCAGCGCGGCGCCTACACCGGCGAGGACGACATCTGCCGCCTCGAGGACGACTACGGCCGCAACGAGGTCGTCTGAGCCGAGGTCTCGACGACGGTCGCTGGGCGACCCGCTCGACCAACGGATGCGTCGGCGAGCCAGCCGACCGCCCCCAGCCGCTCGTACGTCGACAACGCGTCGGTCAGGTGGGTGGCCGCTTCGTCGTGGCGTCCCTGTGTCTCCAGCCACCGGCCCAGGTGGACCTGGGCGTGGGCGACGGACGGGCCCGACCCCCAGGCCCGGTAGTGCTCCAGGGCACGGCCGAAGGCCGACTCGGTCTCCTCGACCAGCCCGTCACGGCCATCCCCGAGTCCAACGCTGACCTGTTGAAGAGGTCCTCGCGGGTGAAGCCGGAGATGGAGCCGGTCCCGAGCAGGGCCGCCATCCGGTCGCGCAGCCAGTCGCGCTCACCCAGGTCGGGCACGTCGCGTTCCAGTGCGTGCTCGAGCAGGCGCTCGGTCGGTGCGTCCTGCTCGTGGTCGTCCACCCCGGCGAGCAGGCGGCCCCGGACGGCTTCGGCGAGCGCGAAGTAGGCGACGCCCTCGCCGTAGGCCACGCACCGGCCGCTGTGCCGGCGGACGAACTCGCTGAGCCCGTCGACGTACTTCTCGAACTCCCAGGCCAACCGGGTCTTGCCGACGCCGGGCTCACCGTCGACGACCAGCAGTGCGGGGCGGCCGGACTCCTCGGCGTGGTGGAACAGCTCCTTGACCAGGCGCAGCTCGCGGTCGCGCCCGACCAGTGGCGCCTCGAGACCGTCGGCACGCTGGGCGCCGCCGGTGGCCGCGACGACCGCGCGCACCGACCACAGCGGCACCGGGTCGGCCTTGCCCTTGAGGACGTGGGAGCCGGCGTCGGCGTACGTGATGGCCGCGGTGGTCAGCAGCCGGGTCGTCTCGTCGACGAAGACGCTGCCGGGCTGCGCGGCCGACTGCACGCGCGCCGCGGTGTTGACCGCGTCGCCGGCGACCATGCCCGCTCGCGCACGTCCTCGGCGTCGCGGGACTCGCTCAGCGTCGTGAAGCCGACGAGGTCGCCGAACAGGATGGACGTCGTACGACGGCTGGAGGCGCCGGTCGGCTCGGTCGAGGTCGGCGCCGGGGCACCGGGGCCCGCGGCGGTCGGCGTACCGCACTCCATGCAGAACTTGGCCTGGGGTGGGAGCGCGGCGTCGCAGCCGCTGCAGGTGGAGGCCAGGGGTCGACCGCACTCGAGGCAGAACCGGGCGCCATCGGGGAGCCGGGTCCCGCATCCACCGCACTGCGCCACGTGTCATTCGCCGTTCCGTCGCGGCAACGCTAACGGCAAGGACGCCTGCTCGGGGGGCTCCGAGCAGGGCGGAAGGTGAATCCCTCGGTCGCCGCGGGCGGGCGGCGCGTGCGGCGACCGAGGGGGCCTGGGTTCGGGGCCGCTGGGAGGAGCGGCCCCGATCCGGTGCTGTTCCATCGCGCTGGCGGCGGAACCGCACCTGGTCAAGGGTGCCAATCGGTTGCGTGCATGTCAATAACGCGCAACTTAATAGTGCCTGTGAGTAGAGAGCGGTCTACCCTGGGCCCATGACCCGGTTCCACGTGGACGACCAGCTGTGCTTCGCGTTGTACGACGCGTCGCGCGCGATCGTCGGCCGCTACCGGGAGGGGCTGGCCGAGATCGGACTGACCTACACGCAGTACATCGTGATGATGCGGCTGTGGGAGACGTTCCCCGCTGACTCTCGGCGAGCTCGGTGACGCGCTGCACCTCGACAGCGGCACGCTCTCGCCGCTGCTGAAGCGACTCGAGACCCAGGGCCTCATCACGCGGCGGCGTCCGCCGGCGGACGAGCGGACCGTCGAGGTGGCGCTGACCGTCGCGGGCCGCGACCTGAAGGCTCGGGCGCGGCGCATCCAGGTCGAGGTCGAGCGCGCGACGGGGTTGAGCACCGAGTCGGTGGCAGCGCTGCGCGAGGAGCTGCACGGGCTGGCGGCGCAGGTCCGTGGGGAGAGCGACGAGCTCACCGCCTGACGCTTTCCGGCTACCCCGGAGTAAGGGGGGTGTCGGGTGTTTGGGGCCGACCGATCCGTGGCAGGTGTAGAGCGTGGCGTGCGTCACATCGCGAGCACCGCGCTGCCCCAATCGATCATTGCTCCATGCTCGGGAGCAGGACGGAGACATCACATGTCAGGCAACCGGATCGTCGTCTACAAGGGCCCGGGTGAGGTCGCTGTCGAGAGCTTCGACTATCCCAAGCTGGAGATCCCGAAGGAGGTCGCCGACGGGATGGGCATCAAGCAGGCCGCCCCCCACGCGGTCATCCTCAAGCTCGTCACCACCAACATCTGCGGCTCCGACCAGCACATGGTGCGCGGGCGGACCACCGCCCCCGAGGGCCAGACCCTCGGCCACGAGATCACCGGCGAGGTCGTCGAGGTCGGCGACGACGTGCTGTTCGTCAAGGAGGGCGACATCTGCTCGGTGCCCTTCAACATCGCGTGCGGCCGCTGCCGCATGTGCAACGAGGGCAAGACCGGCATCTGCCTCAACGTGAACCCGGCGCGCGCCGGAGCGGCGTACGGCTATGTCGACATGGGTGGCTGGCTCGGCGGGCAGGCGGAGTACGTCATGATCCCGTTCGCCGACTTCAACCTGTTGCCGTTCCCGGACCGCGACGCGGCGCTGGAGAAGATTCTCGACCTCACGATGCTGTCGGACATCTTCCCGACCGGCTACCACGGCGCCTACACCGCCGGCGTCACCACCGGGTCGACGGTCTACGTCGCCGGTGCGGGCCCGGTCGGCCTGGCTGCGGCGTACAGCGCACAGCTGCTCGGGGCCGCGCACGTCATCGTCGGCGACATGGTCGCGGACCGGTTGAAGCAGGCCGAGAGCTTCGGCTGCTCCACCGTGGACCTGTCCTCGGGCAACGACCTGGCCGACATGATCGCCGAGATCGTGGGCGAGCCGGAGGTCGACGCCGCCGTCGACGCCGTCGGCTTCGAGGCGCGCGGGCACGGTGAGGGCGCCGACGAGGCGCCCGCCACGGTGCTCAACGACATCATGACGGTCTCGCGGGCAGGTGCCTCGCTGGGCATTCCGGGGCTCTACGTCACCGGTGACCCGGGTGCGGCCGACGACGCCGCCAAGCAGGGCCAGATCGGCGTCAAGCTCGGCCTCGGCTGGGCGAAGTCGCACGCGTTCGTGACCGGTCAGTGCCCGGTGAAGCAGTACAACCGGAAGCTGATGAACATGATCCTGGCCGACAAGGCGCACATCGCGAAGGCCGTCAACGCCCAGACGATCGGCCTCGACGACGCCCCGCGCGGCTACCAGGAGTTCGACGCCGGCGCCGCGACGAAGTACGTCATCGACCCGCACGGCATGGTCGCCTGACGCTGCGCAAGTCGTTCACAAGATCGTTCATTCGGCCCCGCGCTCGGCGTGTCGGCTGAATTGAACGATCTTGTGAACGCATGCGGGGTGCCGCTGGCGCTCGCGGAGATCGCTCAGCTGCTCGAGGGCTTCGCCGACGGCCCCGAGGCCGTCGATGCCGCCCGCGACGTCCACCGTCGACTGGACGGCTGACGCGCGAGGGTCGACGTACGCGACATCTCGCGGGAACGCGATCGCCGTTTCGCGCGAACGCGAGCGCCGTTTCGCGCGAACGCGAGCGCCGTTTCGCGCGAATGCGAGCGCCGTTTCGCGCCAACGCGAGCGCCGTTTCGCGCGAACGCGAGCGCCGTTTCGCGGGAGGAGCCGCGGTCAGCCGGACTTGCGGGCGCGCGAGGCGGTCTTGGCGCGGGCGTTCGCGTCGAGCACCACCTTGCGGATGCGGACCGTGTTCGGCGTGACCTCGACGCACTCGTCCTCGCGGCAGAACTCGAGGCACTGCTCGAGGCTGAGCTTGCGCGGCGGGATGAGCTTCTCGAAGTTGTCGGAGGTGGCCGACCGGATGTTGGTCTGCTGCTTCTCCTTGGTGATGTTGACGTCCATGTCGTCGGCGCGCGAGTTCTCGCCGATGATCATGCCCTCGTAGACCTCGGTGGTCGGCTCGACGAACATCGTGCCGCGCTCCTGGAGGTTCGTCATCGCGTACGCCGTGGCCGCGCCCGAGCGGTCGGCCACCATCGAGCCGTTGGCGCGCGAGCGGATCTCGCCGGCCCACGGCTCGTAGCCCTCGAAGACGTGGTGGGCGATGCCGGTGCCGCGGGTGTCGGTGAGGAACTCGGTGCGGAAGCCGATGAGGCCGCGCGCCGGCACCAGGAACTCCATGCGGACCCAGCCGGTGCCGTGGTTGGTCATCTGCTCCATGCGGCCCTTGCGGACGGCGAGGAGCTGGGTGATCGCGCCGAGGTACTCCTCCGGGGCGTCGATCGTCAGACGCTCGGTCGGCTCGTGGACCTTGCCGTTGATCTCGCGGGTGACCACCTGCGGCTTGCCGACGGTCAGCTCGTAGCCCTCGCGGCGCATCTGCTCCACGAGGATCGCCAGCGCCAGCTCGCCACGGCCCTGGACCTCCCACGCGTCGGGACGCTCGGTGGTGAGGACCTTGATCGACACGTTGCCGATCAGCTCCTTGTCGAGACGGTCCTTCACGAGGCGGGCGGTGACCTTGGCGCCCTTCGTGCGGCCGGCCAGCGGGGACGTGTTGGTGCCGATCGTCATCGAGATGGCGGGCTCGTCGACGGTGATCAGCGGCAGCGCGACCGGGTTGTCCGGGTCGGCCAGCGTCTCGCCGATCATGATCTCGGGGATGCCGGCGATGGCGCAGATGTCGCCGGGGCCGGCGGACTCCGCAGGCACCCGCTCGAGCGCCTTGGTGACCAGCAGCTCGGTGATCTTCACGTTGTGCTTGGTGCCGTCACGCTTCATCCACGCGACCTGCTGGCCCTTGCGCAGCGTGCCCTCCTTGATGCGGACCAGCGCGAGGCGGCCGAGGAAGGGGCTGGCGTCGAGGTTGGTGACGTGGGCCTGCAGCGGCGCGTCCTCGGTGTAGACCGGCGCCGGGATGGTCTCGATGATCGTGCGGAAGAGCGGCTCGAGGTCGTCGCTGTCGGGCATGCCGCCGTTCTCGGGCATGGTGGTCGACGCGCGGCCGGCCTTGGCGCTGGCGTAGACGACGGGGAAGTCCAGGGCGTCCTGGGAGTGGCTGTCGTCGAGCAGGTCCATGAAGAGCTCGTAGGTCTCGTCGACGACCTCGCTGATGCGGGCGTCGGAGCGGTCGACCTTGTTGACGACGAGCACGACGGGCATGTCGGCGTTGAGCGCCTTGCGCAGCACGAAGCGGGTCTGGGGCAGCGGGCCCTCGGAGGCGTCGACGAGCAGCACGATGCCGTCGACCATCGACAGGCCGCGCTCGACCTCGCCACCGAAGTCGGCGTGGCCGGGGGTGTCGATGATGTTGATGGTCATCGGCTCACCGCCGGTGGCCTCGGCCGCGGACGGCCCGGCGTAGGCGACCGCGGTGTTCTTGGCGAGGATCGTGATGCCCTTCTCGCGCTCGAGCTCGCCGGAGTCCATGGCGCGCTCGTCGACGTGGGCGTGGGCGCCGAAGCTCCCTGCCTGCCAGAGCATCGCGTCCACCAGGGTGGTCTTGCCGTGGTCGACGTGCGCCACGATGGCGACGTTGCGGAGGTCTGAGCGGGTCTTGTTCGGCACCGGCCGAGTCTACGGGCAGTTTTCGGGCCTCCTGACCACCCGGGTGTGGCCCCCGCCACGGGTGTGCGCTCCGCGGACGGGGCCCTCGGACGTGCAGTCCAGGGGTCTCGTCGCCCGTTCCGGGCCTGAGGGGGCCCAGCTGCACGTCCGACGGACCCCCTGGCGAGAGACACGTGCCGCCGCGTCGGGGCGCGGCTAGGTTGAAGGCGTGTCCGCCTTCCTCGACCTCCTGTACGCCGGAGCGGACGAGGCGGCCTTCGACCGGATCGTCGACGAGGCCGTCCGCGGCGGGGTCAGCGGCGCCGGACTCGTCGAGCTCAGGCGCCAGCGCGACATGGCAGCGCGGCTGCGGGAGCAGATGGAGCGTCAGCGCAGCCGCGAGGCCGAGCTGACCGCGCTCTACGAGACCGCCAACGACCTCATCGCGATCCGTGACGTCGACGCGATCCTGGCCGCGATCGTGCGCCGCGCCCGCCAGCTGCTCGGCGCCGACATGGCCTACCTGTCGCTCAACGACGAGGCCGAGGGCGCGTCGTTCATGAAGGTCACCGACGGGTCCGTCTCGGCGGAGTTCCGCAACCTGCGGCTGCCACTGGGCACGGGACTGCTCGGGCTGGTGGCGCAGACCGGGGCGCCCTACAACACCGACGACTACCAGCACGACAGCCGGTTCGTGCACCGCGAGTACATCGACCACGCCGTCAACGACGAGGGGCTGCGCGCCATCCTCGGCGTCCCGCTGCTGGTCGAGGGCACCGTCATCGGCGCCCTGCTGGCCACCCACCGGACCGTGCGGGCGTTCCCTCCGAGCGAGATCTCGCTGCTGACCTCCTTCGCCGCCCACGCCGCGGTCGCTCTCGAGAACGCGCGGCTCTTCGAGGCCACGCAGACCGCCCTGGCCGAGCGCGACGAGACCAACCGGCGGCTCGCGGCGCAGACCGCAGCGGTCTCCTCGGCGGCCGCCGCCCACGACCGGCTGACCTCGGTGCTGCTCCACGGCGGCGAGGTGGCCGACGTCGCAGCCGCGCTCGGTGACGTGCTGGGCGGGCAGGTCTCGGTCTACGACGTCGACGGCCGGCCGGTCAACGGGGAGGGGCCGGTGCTCGACCTGCCGGGAGCCGCCGTCGACGAGGCTCGGGGCTCAGGGCGAGCCGTCGACGCCGGCGGCGGGGTCTGGGTGGCCGCGGCGCTGGCCGGTGCCGAGCCGCTGGGGTCGGTCGTGATCCGGGGCATCGAGGTCGCGCTGGACCTCAGCGCGCGCCGCACCCTCGAGCGCGGCGCGATGGTCACCGCGCTGGTGCTGCTGTTCAGCCGCTCGGTGGCCGAGGCCGAGGAACGCCTGCGCGGCGACCTGCTGACCGACCTGCTGGCCGGCAACGAGGTCGACCGGGTCCGGCTGGCAGGTCTCGAGCGACGTCACCAGGTCGACCTCGACCGACCCGTGCTGGTGCTCGTCGCCGCGGCCGGCTCCGGGCTGCCCTCGGACCAGCGCCGGGTGGCCGAGACCGCGTCGAAGTTCGCCGCCGAGCACGACGGCCTCGGGGGACGGCACGAGGACCGCGCCGTGGTCGTCGTACCGGACACCGGCGACGGGCTCGCACTCGCCCGCGCGCTGCACGCCCGGCTGGAGGCGGTCGCCGAGCCGGGCGACGGCGCGAGCGAGCGGGTGACCGTCGGCGTCGCCGGGCCGGTCGAGGGTGCGGCCGCGGTGGCGCAGGCCCGGCGCGAGGCCGGCGGCGTGCTGGACGCGCTGCTCACCCTGGGCCGCGCCGGCGACGTCAGCGACGCGGCCGGGCTCGGACTGGCGCGGCTGGTCCTCGGGCACAACGGGCCCGACGGAGCTGCAGGAGTACGTCGACGGGGCGCTCGGCCCGGTCCTGGAGTACGACGAGCGCCGGGGCACCGAGCTGATGGCGACCCTCGAGGCGTGGTTCGGCGCCGGCGGGTCCCCGACCGCGGCCGCCGAGCGGCTGCACGTGCACCCGAACACCGTCGCCCAGCGGCTGGAGCGGATCGGCAGCCTGCTCGGTCAGGGCTGGCGCGACCCCGCCCGCGCCCTCGAGCAGCAGGTGGCCCTGACGCTCTGGCGACTCGGAGACACCCCCCGCCTGCCCTGACGAGAGCCTCGTCGGTTTCCCAAGGTATGCCGGCAAACTGGCACTCCCCACGGCGTCCGGAGCATGGGGAGTGCCAGGTTGCCGTGGGGAGTACGTCGCCCCGCGGGCTCAGCGGTCGGCGACCGCCTTCTCGGCCTCGGAGTCGCTGTCGAGCATGGTCTGCTCGTCGAAGGGGTCCTGGCCGTCGAGGACCCGCTGGAGCCGGTCCTTGTCGTAGGAGTCGGTCCAGTGGCCGACCAGCACCGTGGCCACGGAGTTGCCGGCGAAGTTGGTCAGCGCACGGGCCTCGGACATGAAGCGGTCGATGCCGACGATGAGGCCGACACCGTCGACCATCTCCGGACGGTGGCTGGCGAGGCCGCCGGCGAGGGTCGCGAGCCCGGCGCCGCTGACGCCCGCTGCGCCCTTGGAGGCGATGATCATGAACAGCAGCAGGGAGATCTGCTCGCCGATGCTCAACGGGTCGCCCAACGCCTCGGCGATGAAGAGCGAGGCCATCGTCAGGTAGATCGCGGTGCCGTCGAGGTTGAACGAGTAGCCCGTCGGCACGACGACACCGACCGTCGTCTGCTCGACTCCGGCGTGCTCCATCTTGGCGATGAGACGCGGCAGCGCCGACTCCGAGGAGGACGTCGAGAGGATGAGGAGGAACTCGCGGCCGAGGTACTTGAACAGCGACCAGATGTTGATGCCGGTGACGACCTTCAGGATGGTGCCGAGGACGCCGAAGACGAACACCGCACACGTGGCGTAGAAGGCGACCATCACCATCGCCAAGGACTTGAGCGCGTCCCAGCCGGTCTCGCCGACCACCGCGGCGATGGCGCCGAACGCGCCGATCGGGGCGGTCCACATGATCATCGAGAGGATCCGGAAGACGACGCGCTGGAGGTGCTCGATGGTCACCAGCACCGGTCTCGCGGCCTTGCCCATCGACTGCAGGGCGAAGCCGAAGAGCAGCGCGACGAGCAGGGTCTGGAGGACCTCGCCTTCGGTCAGCGATGAGAACAGTGAGGTCGGGATGATGCCGAGGATGAAGTCGGTGGTCGACTCCTTCTCCGCGACCTGGGCGGCGCCCGCCGCGGCCGACTCCTCGGTCAGGTTGATGCCCTCGCCGGGCTGGATGATGTTGCCGACGACCAGGCCGATGGCGAGCGCGAACGTCGACATCGTCAGGAAGTAGCCCAGCGCGAGGCCGCCCACCTTGCCGACCTTGGCCGCGCTGGCAACCGAGCCGACACCGAGGACGATGGTGCAGAAGATGATCGGGCTGATCATCATCTTGATGAGCCCGATGAAGGCGTCGGCCAGCGGCTGCAGCTTCACCGCGAAGTCGGGGAGGAGAAACCCGACGACGATGCCGAGCACCACGGCGATGATGACGCCGATGTAGAGCCAGTGCGTCTTGTCCCGCTTCTTGTTCGTGGGCGGCGGACCGTCCCGGCCGGGCTGGGCAGGGTCGGTCTGGGACGTGGCCATGACAACCTCCAAGGCACACCGCGGCCCCCGTAGGTCGCAGCCTGTGCCTGATGAGGTGCCCGGGAGGTGCCGGCTCGAAACCTGCCGGGGGACTGAGCAGTGAGCGCCGAGACGGCGTGGGAGTGCGAGCGAAGGGGCGCGGAGGTGGGTACGAGCCGGCGCCTCGGTCGACTCGGGGTGCGGCGACCCGGCCTGGTTACCGTGGTGGGCGTGACGAGCGACCTGGTCGACCTGCTGCGCGATGCTCGGACCGTCGTCGGCTTCACCGGCGCAGGCGTGTCGACCGAGTCCGGTATCCCGGACTTCCGCTCGCCCGGCGGGGTGTGGAGCCGCTACGACCCGCGAACGTTCGAGTTCGACCGGTACGTCGAGGACGTGTCCGTGCGGCGGCTCTCGTGGCAGATGCGCCGTGAGTTCTTCGCCGCCCCGGTGTCACCCAACCCGGCGCACCGGGCCTTCGCGGCGCTCGAGCGGGCCGGTCGCTCGCCGGGCGTGATCACCCAGAACATCGACGGGCTGCACCAGCAGGCGGGATCCCTGCGGGTCGTGGAGCTGCACGGGACGGCCCGGGAGGTCATGTGCCTGGGGGAGCGGCCGGTCGGTGCGCCCGACGGCTGCGGGTGGCGCTCGCCGTACACCTGGGCGTTCGAGCGGCTCGACGCCGGCGAGGTGGACCCGCGTTGCCCGGACTGCGGTGGACTGGTGAAGTCGGCAACGGTGTCGTTCGGGCAGCAGCTGTTCCCGGGTGTGGTGGAGGAGGCTGTCGGGCTCGCGGAGTCGGCCGACCTGCTGGTGGTCGCGGGCTCGTCGCTGCAGGTCTATCCGGCCGCCGCGTTGCCGCTGCACGCGCTCGACCGCGGGGCACGGCTGGCGATCGTCAACGACGAGGAGACACCGTTCGACGACGTTGCCGACCTGGTCGTGCGGGGTCGCGCCGGCGAGGTGCTCGGTCCGGCTGTGGCCTCGACCGTCGCCTGACCCTGGCCGGGGGGCCGACGGACGTGCAGTTCGCGACTTCTGAGCCCGGAAGCAGCCGCAAAGGGGGAGAACTGCACGTCCGACGGACCCCTGTGGAGAGAGGAACCGCCACCTCGCCGAACCTGTGAAGGTGTGAGCGTGCACCCCGTGGAAGCGCTCACTCGTCTCGGCGGCACCGCCGAGCGCTCGGTCCTGCTGCGCGCGACCTCGCGCAAGCAGCTCGATCGCGCGGTGCGACGGGGCGAGGTCGTGCGCATCGCACGGGGCCGCTACGCCGTGACGACCGCGACGGTGGGCGCCACGGCTGCTCGGCGGCTCAGCGGTGCGGCCTCGCACCGAAGCGCGGCCGCCGGCCACGGCTGGGACCTTGCCTACCAGCCGGAACGGCCCGAGGTCGTGGTGCCGCGCAACCGGAAGGTGGCGCCCGAGAGGCGGGCCGGTGTGGAGCTCCGCTGGCGGCCGCTGTCGAAGAACGACCAGGCGTCGGCGATCACCGAGCCCTACCGGACCGTGCTCGACTGCGCCCGAGACCTGCCGTTCAAGGAGGCCCTCGCCATCGCCGACTCGGCGCTGCGCCACGGGACCGTCGACGCCGAGGTGCTCGAGGAGCGTGCACTCCTGCTGCCCCCGAACGCTCGGAATCGGGCGTTGGCGGTGGTCGAAGCGGCCACCCCGCTCGCAGAGAACCCCTTCGAGTCGGTGCTTCGCGCCCTGGCTCGTGAGGTGCCCGGTCTCGACATGACTCCCCAGGTGCTTCTGCTGGACCGGGGGTTCCGGGGGCGGCCCGACCTCGTCGACGCGAAGCGACGGCTCGTCCTCGAGGCCGACTCGTGGGAGTGGCACGCGGACAAGAAAGGTTTCGAGCGTGACTGTGCGCGCTACAACGCACTGACGCTGCGCGGCTGGACGGTGCTGCGCTTCACGTGGTGGCAGGTGATGAACGACCCGGAGTACGTGCTCGCCGCGCTGCGTGCCGTCGTGGAGGGGACCGACGGACATGCAGTGCGGGCTCCCGAGCTGCTCTGGACGGCCTGACAGAGCCCAACTGCACGTCCGACGGCCCCCACGGTCGAGGAGCCGGCCGGTCAGGTGCGCGCGCGTCGGGCGGCGCGTGGCGGGCGTCGGGCGCGCGCGTCAGGCGAGGGCGTCAGGCGAGGGCGTCAGGCCAGCGCACGGTCGAGCGCAGCCTGCACGTGCAGGGTCGTGCACGGGAAGACCGGCAGCTCCGAGTCGGCCTGCTTGATGAGCAGCTCGAGCTCGGTGCAGCCGAGGATCACACCCTCAGCGCCCTGGTCCCACAGCTGCCCGATCAGGTCGACGACGGTGCGGCGCGACGGGTCGAGCACGCGCCCGTGGACCAGCTCGTCGTAGATGATCCGGTCGAGGGTCTGGTGGTGCTCCTCGGTCGGCGTCACGACCGACAGCCCGTGCGACTCGAGACGGTCGGAGAAGAAGCGTCGGCCCATGGTGAACGCGGTGCCCAGGAGGGCCACCTTCTTCAGCTCGGCGGCCGACACGGCGTCGGCCACGACGTCGGCCAGGTGGAGCACCGGTACGTCGACGGCCTCGGCGACCTGGTCGGCGACCCGGTGGAAGCTCGTCGTACACATCAGGACGACGTCGGCGCCGGCCGACTGCACGCCGACCGCGGCAGCCGACAGGATCGCCGCGACCTCGTCCCACCGCTCCTCGCGCTGCAGCGTGGTGAGCTCGGCGAACTCGACGGAGTGCATCACCGTCTTCGCGGAGTGCAGACCTCCCAACCGTTGCTCGACGCCCAGGTTCAGCAGGCGGTAGTACTCGGCCGAGCTCTCCCAGCTCATGCCTCCGACGAGTCCGATGGTCAGCACGCGCCGAAGTCTGTCAGATCCTGACGTCGCCCGACTCGCGAGACGGCGCTGCGGTGAGCCCGGGATGGTGGTCACGTGCCGTTTTGCGAAACTGGTCTGACCAGTTGACCAGCGGACAGGTGGCCGGGCACGATGGGCAGCATGAACCTGCAGCCGGTCCGCCGCCACACCGTGGCCGACGACGTCTTCGAACAGCTCGTCGCCGAGGTCAGCGGCCTCGCGCCGGGAGAGCACCTGCCCAGCGAGCGGCGCCTGGCCGACGTCCTGGGTGTCAGCCGGCCCGTCGTTCGGGAGGCCCTGCAGCGGCTCTCCCACGCCGGTCTCGTCGAGGTGCGCCAGGGCGACGCCACGACGGTCCGCGACTTCCGACGTGACGGCGGCCTCGACCTCCTCGCGCGGCTGCTCGTCCCGGCCGGCCGGCTCGACGTACGGGTCGCCCGCAGCATCCTCGAGGCCCGCTCCCTCGTCGGTCCCACGATCGCCGAGCTGGCCGCCGGCCGGGTTCTCACCCCTGAGGACGGCGTGCGGCTGAAGGACCTCGCTGCCGCCCTGCGCGCAACCACCGACCCGGTCACCCGCCAGCGCCTCGCCCTGGAGTTCTGGGACGTCGTCGTCGACGCCGCCGACTCGCTGGTCTTCCGGCTGATGTTCAACAGCCTGCGCGCGGCGTACGAGCCGATGCTCGACGCCCTCGCCTCGTTGATGGACGGGGCCGAGCAGCCTGAGCGGTACGACGCCCTCGCCGAGGCCGTCGCGACCCGGGACCCCGCCCGTGCCCGGGCCGCAGCCGAGGCCCTTCTCGGCCCCGCCACCACGGCTCTCAACGCCGCGATCGACCAGCTGGAGGAGCAGTGACCACGCTCGACGCACGCCCCCGGCGAGGCGTCACCCTCTCCGAGACCGGCGCCGAGTTCTGGCGGCACCCCTCGCCCTGGATGATCACCGCCCTCCTCGTCGGAGCCGTCGCCACGCGCACCTGGCTCGGCGACTGGAGCGTCAGCGACCTCTGGGCACCTGCCGTCTTCGTCGCACTGTTCCCGGTCATCGAGTGGCTCGTCCACGTCTTCGTCCTGCACTGGAAGCCCCGCCTCGTTGCCGGCGTCACCCTCGACACCCAGCTGGCGCGCAAGCACCGCGAGCACCACGCCAGCCCCCGTGACATCCCGCTGGTCTTCATCCCGTGGCAGACGCTGGCCGTGGTGATCGTCGTCGTACCGACCGCCTCGCTGCTGCTCCTCCCCCGACCCGAGCAGGCGCTGACGTTCGTGGCCACCGTGGGAGCGGCGGGCATCGTCTACGAGTGGATCCACTACCTGGTGCACAGCGACTACAAGCCGCGGTCGCGGGCCTACCGCGCGGTCTACCGTCACCACCGGCTGCACCACTTCAAGAACGAGAACTACTGGCTGACCGTCACCACCGCCCACAGCGCGGACCGGCTCTTCGGCACCGACCCCGACCCGGCCGACGTACCCACCTCCGCGACCGCCAAGGACCTCCACGGCCTGCGGGACTCTGGTCACTGACCGCAGGAATGCCCCGTTCTGGCAGCGGGGAATGACCACAGCCCGGCCAGCGTGCGGGGAGTGACCAGAACCGGGCGCAGGGGCGGACCGGTCCGGACGTGGGAGCGGTCACGTTGGCATAGGTAAGGCTTACCTAATACTCTTCGTCGGTGACTGCCGCTGTGGAGACCCGACCGTTCTGGGACCTGTCCCGGCGCGATGTCGGCACCGCGCTGGTCGCCGGCGGCGAGGAGGTCGGCTACGACGAGCTCGCCGATCGAGTGGCACGACTCGCTGCGCGACTGGGGGGAACGCGGCGGCTCGTGCTGCTCGAGGCCGCCAACGACGTCGACACGGTTGTGGGCTACCTGGCCTGCCTCGTCGGCCACCACCCCGTCCTGGTCACTGCCCCCGGGTCGGCCCTGCTCGACGCCTACGACCCCGACGTCGTCCTCGTCGGGGGAGCGGTCGAGGAGCGCCGGGTCGGCACGCGCCACGACCTCCACCCGGACCTGGCCGTCCTTCTCTCGACCTCCGGCTCGACCGGCTCGCCCAAGCTGGTGCGCCTCTCGCGCGACGCGGTCGCAGCCAACGCCCGCGGCATTGCCGAGACCCTCGCGATCCGGTCCTCCGACGTCGCGGCGACCACGCTGCCGCTGCACTACTGCTACGGGCTCTCGGTCCTGACCAGCCATCTCGAGGCCGGGGCGTCGGTGGTGCTGACCTCGGCGTCCGTCGTGGACCCGGGCTTCTGGGACGAGGTGCGCCGCCACTGCGTCAGCACGTTCCCCGGCGTGCCCCACACCTTCGACCTGCTCGACCGCGCCGGCTTCGCGGACCTCGACCTGCCCTCGCTGCGCTACCTGACCTGCGCCGGCGGCCGGTTGCCGGCCGCGACGGCGACGCGGTACGCCGAGCTCGGCGAGCGGCGCGGCTTCGACCTCTTCCTCATGTACGGCGCCACCGAGGCGACCGCCCGGATGGCGGTGCTGTCGCCGGACCGGGCCCGCGCCACCCCGACCCTTCTTGGCGATCCGGTCCCCGGTGGCACCTTCGAGGTGCGTGTCGTCGACGACCTGGCTGCCGACGACGCCGAGGCGGTCGCTGATGCCGGGCGGACGGACGAGGCGCTGCCCGGCCACGGGGCGGCCGGTTCCGGGGCGACCGTCGACTGCTCGTTGGTCGGCGAGCTGGTCTTCCGCGGAGACAACGTGATGCTGGGCTACGCCGAGGGCCCGACCGACCTGGCCCGCGGCCGCGAGGTGACCGAGCTGCGCACGGGGGACCTCGTCCGTCGGACGTCCGACGGCCTCGAGGTCGTCGGCCGTCTGGGCCGCACCGCCAAGGTCTTCGGGCTGCGCATCGACCTCGAGCGGGTCGAGGCCGGCCTGCGCGCGGCCGGGGTGATCGGCTATGCCGCTGACGCCGGGAGCCGGGTCGCGGTCGGGATCGACCGGTCGGCCCGCCCGCTCTCTCCGGCCGACCACGCACGTGTGCTCGACGCCGTCGAGGCCAGCGGCCTGCCGCGGGAGGGGTGTGTCGTCGTCGAGCTCGACGGGGTGCCCCGCCGGTCCAACGGCAAGGTCGACCGTGCCGCCATCGCCGCGTCGGTCACCAACCCGGGAGCAAACCCTGAGACGAGCAGCCCTGAGACGAGCAGCCCTGAGACGAGCAGTCCCGAGACGAGCAGTCCCGCGACGAGCAGTCCCGAGACGAGCAGCCCTGCGGCGAGCAGCCCTGCGGTGAGCGGCCCTGCGGCGATCGTCGGCACGGCGATGAGGGCCGCGGACCCCAGGACCGGCGCGGACCAGACGGCCGCTTCGGTCCCCGCGGTCTCGGAGGTCCTCGCGTCCGTCGGGCGCGGCCCTCTCGGTCCGGAGGACACCTTCGTCTCCCGGGGTGGCGACTCGCTCTCCTATGTCGAGACGTCCCTGAGGCTGGAGCGGCTCCTGGGTCACCTGCCAGTCCGTTGGCACCTCCTCACGGCCGCCGAGCTCGCGGTCTCCGCGCGCAAGGGGTCCGTCGGACGGGCAGTGCGCCCCCGAACCACCCCGGTGGCCCCGGGATCGGCGCCAACTGCCCGTCCGACGGCCCCCCCGGTGCGGCGCACCGGCGTCGCCAGACTTACCGCAGGCCTCACCCGCCGAGCCACCGCCCGGGCCGACGCCAGAGCAGACCGAGCGAGCGGCACAGCGAGCGCCCGGGCTGACGCCAGAGCAGACCGAGCGAGCCGTCGCCTCACCGACACCCTCGACGCGGCAGGCCGCACCAGCTCGGTCGAGACCAACGTGCTGCTCCGCGCGGCCGCGATCGTGCTCATCGTCGGCTCGCACTCCAACCTGTTCATGGTCCTCGGCGGCGCACACGTGCTCGTCGGCCTGGTCGGCTTCAACCTCGCCCGCTTCCACCTCGTCGAGCGCGACCGGCGCGAGCGTGTGCGCGGCATGCTCACGAGCATCGCCCGGGTGGCCGTGCCGACCGTGCTGTGGCTGAGCTTCGCCGCCGCCACGTCCGCGAAGTACGACTGGCGCAACGTCGTCCTCCTCAACGGCGTCCTCGGCACCCGCGAGTGGAGCGAGGCGTGGCACTACTGGTTCGTGGAGGCGCTGGTCTGGACGCTCCTCGCCGTGGTCGCCCTGCTCGCGATCCCGGCGGTGCATCGTCTGGAACGACGCGCGCCGTTCTGGCTCCCCGTGGCGCTGGTGGTCGCGGCGCTGCCGACACGCTACGACCTGGTCCGCGTACTCGACGGCGACTACATCCACCGCGCGCACGTGCTGTTCTGGCTCTTCGCGCTGGGCTGGGCCACCGCCCAGGCCCGCCGCCCGCTGCACCGCTTCGTGGTCACGGCGCTGACCGTCGCGACCGTGCCCGGGTTCTTCGAGGGCCAGCCCGAACGTGAGGCGGTCGTGGTGGCGGGCTTCCTGCTCCTGGTCTGGGTGCCCTCGCTCCGCGTGCCGGCCCTGATGGCCCGCGCGGCCGGTGTGCTGGCGGGGGCCTCGCTGTTCATCTACCTGTGCCACTGGCAGATCTACCCGGCCTACGAGTTCAGCCTCCCGTGGCTGGCGACCGGCCTGTCCCTCGCCGCCGGCGTCGCCTTCTGGCGCCTCAACAGCTGGCTCGCTCCCCGGGTCGAGGACCGGCTGGCCGGTCGGCACGTCGCCGGCGCCGAGTGGATGCGTGGGAAAAGCACCCCCGGGCGACCGGGACGGGTGCATTTCCCACGCATCTGACTCGGTGGGGGCTCGCGGGTGGCCCGCTCGGTCTGCGACGTGGGCGCCACGTCCCGGGTCAGCGGAAATAGTCGACAATCGTCGTGGGTTGAGTCTGCGGAGGTATCTGACTCGTGATGAAGCGCCCATCCCTGATGTCGGGGTCGCCGGTCGACCTGGCTGACCCGCTCGACCGCGCCCTGGCCCGCGCGCCCCGACGCGTGGCCATGATCAGCCTCCATACCTCGCCGCTCGACCAGCCCGGCACCGGCGACGCCGGCGGCATGAACGTCTACGTCCTCGAGCTGTCGCGCCGCCTGGCCGAGCGCAACCTCGAGGTCGAGATCTACACCCGGGCCACCTCCTCCGCGCTCGAGCCGATCGTCGAGGCGGCGCCCGGCGTGCGCGTCCACCACGTCGCCGCCGGACCCTACGAGGGCCTCGGCAAGGAGGCGCTGCCCGCCCAGCTGTGCATCTTCGCCCGCCACCTGCTGCGTGCCGAGGCCGGCCACGAGCACGGCTGGTTCGACCTCATCCACTCCCACTACTGGCTCTCGGGCCAGGTCGGGGCGCTGGTCCGCGACCGCTGGTCGGTGCCGCTGGTGCACACCATGCACACCATGGCGAAGGTCAAGAACGCCTCACTGGCGGAGGGTGACACCCCGGAGCCCGCCGCGCGGCTGCTCGGGGAGGACCAGGTCGTCGAGGCCGCCGACATGCTCATCGCCAACACCGATCTCGAGGCCGGCCAGCTCATCGACCTGTACGACGCCGACCCGGCGCGCGTCGAGGTCGTCCACCCCGGGGTCGACCTCGGGGTCTTCGTCCCCCGTCCGCAGCGCGAGGCCCGCGCCCGCCTCGGCCTGCCGCCGGATGCGATCATCCCGCTCTTCGTCGGCCGCCTGCAGCCCCTCAAGGCGCCCGACATCCTGCTCAAGGCGGTGGCGCTGCTGGTCCGCGAGGAGCCCGGGCTGCGCCGGCGTCTCCTCGTGCCGATCGTCGGCGGACCCTCCGGCTCCGGCCTCGAGCATCCGACCGCGCTGGCCGACCTCGCCGCGGAGCTCGGGATCGGCGACCTCGTCCGCTTCGTGCCGCCGGTCGACCGGACCGCCCTGGTCGACTGGTACGCCGCCGCGACGCTGGTCTGCGTGCCGTCCTACAACGAGTCCTTCGGGCTGGTCGCCATCGAGGCCTCCGCGGTAGGCACACCAGTCGTGGCCGCGTCGGTCGGCGGGCTGACGACCGTCGTACGTGACGGTGAGACCGGCGTCCTCGTCGACGGTCACGACCCGGCCGACTACGCCGTGGCCCTGCGCAGGCTCGCCACCGACACGGCGTACCGTGAGCGGCTGGGCTCGGCCGCTGCCCTGCACGCGCGCGACTTCGCATGGGAGCGGACGGCCGACCGGACGCTCGAGGTCTACCGGAAGGCGGCACGTGCGATGAGGCAGGACCTGCAGGACGTCGCTCGTGGGTGAGGCGCGCGCGGACCTGCGCGAGCAGGCGATCGCGACGCTGCGCGCGGTGCTGGCCGACACCGAGCTCGAGCACAGCGAGATCACGCCCGGCGTCTTCAGCGTGACCCTGCCGGGGGAGAAGAAGCTGCAGACGCCGTGCCGGCTCGACGTCGGGCCGCACGCGCTCGGCGTGCACGCGTTCGTCGCGCGGCACCCCGACGAGAACCACGCGCGCGTCTACCGCTGGATGCTGGAGCGCAACCTCAAGCTGTACGGCGTCGCGTTCGCCGTCGACCACCACGGGGACATCTACCTCGACGGCCGGTTGCCGCTGACGTCCGTGACGGCCGAGGAGCTCGACCGCCTGCTCGGGGCGGTGCTGAGCTATGCCGACGAGTCGTTCAACACGATCCTCGAGCTCGGTTTCGGCAGCTCGATCCGCAAGGAGTGGGAGTGGCGGGTCTCGCGCGGTGAGTCCACACGCAACCTCGACGCGTTCCGCGGCTGGCTCGAGGCCGGCGGCGCCGCCCCCGAGGTGACGGAGTAGGCCCCGCAGTTTCACCGGGTCCCTGGTGAAACCGTCACTTCCCGTCGAGAACTTCCTGGGGGAAGTGCCAAATTCACCGGGGACCCGGTGAATTTGGCAGCCCCCTCAGGTGTCGAACTTGTAGCCCAGCCCCCGCACGGTCACGAGATGGACCGGGTTGGCGGGGTCGGGCTCGATCTTGGCCCGCAGCCGCTTGACGTGGACGTCGAGGGTCTTGGTGTCCCCGACGTAGTCGGAGCCCCAGACCCGGTCGATGAGCTGGCCCCGGGTCAGCACCCGCCCGGGGTTGCGCAGCAGCATCTCCAGCAGCTCGAACTCCTTGAGCGGCAACGGGGTGTCGGTGCCGTTGACCGAGACCAGGTGACGGTCGACGTCCATCCGGACCGGGCCGGCCTCCAGGGCGGCCGGCGCGTTCTCGACCTCGGTGCCGCGACGCAGCACGGCGCGGATCCGGGCCACCAGCTCGCGCGGGGAGTAGGGCTTGGTGACGTAGTCGTCGGCGCCGAGCTCGAGGCCGACCACCTTGTCGACCTCGTCGTCCTTGGCGCTGACCATGATCACCGGGACGTTGGACACCGCACGGATCCGGCGGCACACCTCGGTGCCCGACAGCTCGGGAAGCATCAGGTCGAGCAGCACGATGTCGGCGCCACTGCGGTCGAACTCCTCCAGCGCCTGCAGCCCGGTGGCGGCGAGGCTGACCTCGAAGCCCTCCTTGCGCAGCATGTAGGCCAGGGCGTCGCTGTAGCTCTCCTCGTCCTCGACGACGAGCACTCGGGTCACGGTGACTCCTTCTCAGGGGGTGCAGGGGCAGGTGTCGCGGTGTGCCGCGGTAGCCGCAGGGTGAAGCTGGAGCCCTTGCCGGGCTCGGACCAGACCTTCACCTCGCCGCCGTGGGTAGCTGCGACGTGCTTGACGATCGAGAGCCCCAGGCCGGTGCCGCCGGTGGAGCGGTGCCGCGCCGGGTCGACGCGGTAGAAGCGCTCGAAGATCCGGTCGAGCTCCGCGCGGGGGATGCCGATGCCCTGGTCGGTGACGGTGATGTCGACCATCAGGTCCTGCTGGAGCGCGGAGACCACGACCCGGCTGTGCTCGGGGGAGTAGGCGATCGCGTTGGCCACAAGGTTGCTGATCGCCAGGGACACCTGGTCGGGGTTGCCCAGCGCCAGCAGGCCGCGCCGCCCGTCGTACACGACCTCGATGTCCTTGGCCTTCGCCTCGATCTCGTTGAAGTCGATCGACCGCTCGACGACCCGGTCGACCGACACCATCGCCGGCTTCTCCAGCGCCTCGTCGCCCTGCAGGCGCGAGAGCTCGATGATCTGCTGCACCAGCCGGTTGAGACGCACCGCCTCGGTCTGCATGCGGGAGGCGAAGCGCTGCACGGCCTCGGGGTCGTCGGAGGCCTCGCGCACCGCCTCGGCCAGCAGCGTCAGCGCGCCCACCGGCGTCTTGAGCTCGTGGGAGACGTTGGCGACGAAGTCACGGCGGATCGCGTCGACCCGGCGCTCGCGGGTGCGGTCCTCGGTCAGCACCAGCACGAGGCGGCTGCTCAGCGCGGCGACGCGGGCGTTGATGTGCACCTGCTGCTGGCCCGGGCGTTGGATGTCGAGGTCGACCTGCCGGATCTCGCCGTCGCGGCGCACCTTGTGCACCAGCTCGGCGAGCTCGTCGTTGCGCAGCTCCCCCTCACGCACGAGCCCGAGGGTGTACGCCGGCGCGGAGGCCTGCACGACGCGGTCGTCCTCGTCGACGACCAGGGCGCTGGAGCGCAGCACGTTGAGGACGGTGCCGACACCGGGAGGTACGACGTCCGCGGCCGGGTCCTCCTCGACGGAGGTGCCGCGGATCTGGCGCTCGCTGGCACGCCACGCCAGCACCGGCAGCGCGCCCAGGAAGATGCCCAGGAGCAGCAGTGCCACTCCTTGCGGGTTCGGGTCCACGGGTCGATCCTAGGACCGGGACACGCGGGGGCGCTCCGGATGATGCCCTCTGACCTGCTGTTTCGTCAGCAGTTCACTCCTGGTTCATCATGAGTTGGACGGCTGTCCGCATGCCATGGAGACTGTTGACCCATGCGTACGGCCTACCACGACCAGCTCGACGCCATCGTCGACGACCTCGTCCGTCTGACCGGCATGGTGCAAGATGCCACCAGCCAGGCCACGACGGCACTTCTCGGCGCCGACGCCGGTGTCGCCGAGCAGGTGCTCGCCGGCGACGCGGCGATCGACGCGCTCCGCAACGACATCGAGGGCCGCGCCTTCGAGCTCCTCGCGCTGCAGCAACCGGTGGCGGGTGATCTCCGCATGCTCATCGCGGCGGTCCGCATGGTCGCCGACCTGGAGCGGATGGGAGACCTGGCGGTGCACGTGGCCAAGGTGGCGCAGCTGCGCGTGCCCGAGGTCGCCGTACCCCCGGACCTGATCCCCACCGTCGAGCGGATGGCCGCCGTCGCGGTCCACATGATCGGCTCGGTCGCCGAGGTCATCAAGAACCGAGACGTCGACGCCGCCCGCTCGGTGGAGTCCGACGACGAGGAGATGGACGAGCTGCGCCGCCGCTCGTTCCGCATGATGCTCGGCGAGAGCTGGGCGTACGGCGTGGAGCCGGCGATCGACAACGCCCTGCTGGGGCGTTACTACGAGCGCATCGCCGACCACGCGGTCTCGTTGGCCCGCCGGGTGGTCTACCTCGTCACCGGCGAGGTCCCGACCGCGCTGGACCGCTGAGCCGCCTCGCCGCGGGGGCCGTGGCCACCGGTCGGCGCGGCTCCGTGCTCGTGCCACCATGGGCGCATGGATTCAGCGCGCCCGGCTGACGCCGACCTGGACTTCGTGGAGGAGTTCGCGTCGGGCGCGGAATGGTTCGCGACGCACCTCGGCCGTACGTCGGCGCGCGCGCCTGTGGCGGCCTGCCCGACGTGGGCCGTGGTGGATCTCGTGGCCCACCTGGGCAACGTGCACTCCTGGGCCGCGTCGATCATGGAGACCGGCCAGGAGGCACGCAAGCTCGAGGACCGGCCGGCGTCGGCGCGGTCGCGTCGGATGGCGGAGTGGTACCTCGCCAAGGCCGAGGACCTCTACGAGGTGCTGCGCTCGACCGAGCCGACGAAGCCCTGCTGGAACTTCGCGTTCGGGGCCGGCGAGGCGAGCTTCTGGTCGCGCCGCCAGGCCCACGAGACGGTGATGCACGGGGTCGACCTGGCGCTGGCCGGCGACCACGAGCCGCGTGTCCCGGTGCGGCTGGCCGTCGACGGGGTGGCCGAGGCGCTCGAGGTCTTCCTGTGGCGGATGCACCAGCGCGGCCACCCGGCGGTGCTGCACCGGCCCGTGGAGCTGCGCGCCCTCGACGCCGAGGTGTCGTGGGTGGTGGAGCCGGCCGCGGTCGGCATCCCGTCGCAGGGTGCGCGCGGCGTACGCGAGGGCGGTCAGCCGTCGGCCCGTCCGGCGCCGAAGGTCAGCGTGGGCCCGCGCGACGGTGTCGACCGGGTGGAGGCCCCGGCGGCCACGTTGCTGACGCTGCTGTGGAAGCGCTCCCTGCCGAACGGCCCGGGCGTGCGCCTGGTGGGCGACGAGGACCGGATCCTGGGGTTCCTGTCCTCCCGCCTCACCCCCTAGCGGTGCCCTTGGGGTGCGTCGGTTTCCCATGGTATGCAGGCAAACTGGCACTCCCCACGGCGTCCGGAGCATGGGGAGCGCCAGTTTGCCGACATACCTTGGGAAACCGGCAGCCCCTCAGCGCCCCTGGGAGGCGACGGCCTTGATGGCGTCCGCCGCGGCCTCGGGGTCGAGGTACTCGCCGCCGCGCTGCGTGGGCTGGAGGTTCTCGTCGAGGCGGTAGACCAGCGGGATGCCGGTGGGGATGTTCAGCCCCACGACCTCCTCCTCGCTGATGCCGTCGAGGTGCTTGACCATCCCGCGCAGGCTGTTGCCGTGGGCGGCCACGCACACGGTCTGCCCCGCCCGCAGGTCCGGCACGATGGCGTCGTACCAGTAGGGCAGCATCCGGTCGATCACGTCGGCCAGGCACTCCGTGCGCGGCATCAGCTCACCGGGGAGAAGGTCGTAGCGCGGGTCGCCGACCTGCGAGAACTCGTTGTCGTCGTCGAGCGCCGGCGGGGGCGTGTCGTAGGAGCGGCGCCAGAGCATGAACTGCTCCTCGCCGTACTCCTCGAGCGTGGCCTTCTTGTCCTTGCCCTGCAGGGCGCCGTAGTGACGCTCGTTGAGGCGCCAGGAGCGGCGTACCGGGATCCAGTGCCGCTCGGCCTCGTCGAGCGCGAGCTGCGCGGTGGTGATCGCGCGCCGCAGCAAGGAGGTGTGCAGCACGTCGGGGAGCACGCCGGCCTCGGTCATCAGCCGGCCGCCGCGCGCTGCCTCCTCGCGCCCCTTGTCGGTCAGGGGCACGTCCACCCAGCCGGTGAAGAGGTTCTTGGCGTTCCAGTCGCTCTCGCCGTGGCGGAGCAGGACCAAGGTGTACGGCGTGCTCATGGGGTCAGCCTTCCGAGGAGGGGGATTCCGAGGGCTCGGAGGTGGGCTCCTCGGAGCTGCTGTCGGTCGGGCTCGCGGAGCTCGAGGGGAGCGTCACGTCGGCGAAGTCGCCTTCCGCGGGGACCACCGGGGCGTTGACCGAGACCTCGTCGCCGCTGCTGAAGGACATCGTCAGGCGCACGTAGTCGCCGATCTCGACGCCCTCGCCGGTGGCACCGATGACGGCGGAGCCCTCGTCGGCGAGCTGGAGGAAACCCCCGGCCGGTACGACGGCGTCGCCGCCGTCGGTGCCGAACTGGACCTCGGCGTCCTCGCCCTCGCCCTGGACGCCGGTCAGCTCGACGTCCTCGTCGGCCTGGCTGGACAGGCCCGCGATGAGGCGACCCGAGCCGTCGGACCCGGCGACCACGAGGGCGTTGAGCACGTCGATGTCGGTGCTGCGGTCGTTGACGCCCTGGGCCGGGGTGTAGACCTGGTCGGTCTGCGCATCGAAGTTGTTGCAGGCGACGAGCAGCGGGGTCGCGAGAGTCAGGGCGAGCAGGCGGCGGGCCCGGGACCGCGACGCGGTGACGGGGCGGAGAGCGGTGGCGGTCACGCGCCCGAGTCTAGGGGAACCGGGCCGTTGGATGCCGGTCGGCTGCTGGGTCAGCCCTGCCGGGCAGCCCTAGGTCAGCCCTGGGTCAGCCCTGGGTCAGCCCGGAGGAGAGGCCGGCGGCCACGATCGCGCCGAGCACCGCGAGCGTGGAGAGACCCGCGACGAGCAGCAGCTTGCCGGCGCCGATCTTGAGCGCGAGGAACAGCGGGAAGGTGCGCAGGCCGATCTTGTTGTCCCCGACGAGGTCCTGCAGGGCCAGCAGCACGTGGACCCCGATGCCGAGCAGTCCGGCCAGGACCGTCATGAGGACGGTGGGCGGTCCGCCGTGCATTCCGCCACCCCACCCGCCGTACGACAGGAAGGCCGGGAGCAGCGCGAAGCTGACCGCCCAGGGCAGGAACGACAGGCGGGTGGTCTTGATGCGCGTGCAGTAGGTCCACGCGGCCAGGACCGAGAGCAGGTGGGCGATGCCGGCGGCGGTGCCGTTGGAGATCGACAGCGGCACGAGCACGCAGGTGGCGCACGCGACGGTGAAGGTGACCGTCCCGCCGTCGATCCAGCCCTGCGCCACCGGCTTGTCCAGGCGTCCGGCTGCGGCGTCGCGTCGGCGGTCCGCGGCGTCGTTGAGCCACCCCGCCGTGAGGCGGCCCAGCAGGACGGTGGCGAAGACCAGCGCGACCTCGCGCAACGGGCGCCCGACCAGGACGGCGGCGACCGTCACGCCGGCCGCGATGATCAGCGATTCCCCGGGGTGGGACGCCCGGACGAGGGACAGGGCGAAGCCGGGCCGCTTGCGTTTGGACATGGCCGGAAAACTAGCGGTCGGAGGACACGTCGCGAGGCCGAACGGCGCGCCGGACTCCTGTCTCCAGCACACGAATGTGGGACCTGTCAAGCCCCTAGACCGCCTCTGACCTGCGGAAACGGTGACCTACCACCTCCGGGGGCGTGTTAAACTGGTCACCTAGGAAAGGGTTCTCTACATATGACTTTCACCGTCGGCGAAACGGTTGTCTACCCCAACCACGGCGCAGCCGTGATCGAAGATATCGAGATGCGGACGATCAAGGGCGAGGACCGCGAGTACCTCGTCCTCCGGATCGTCGCTCAGCAGGACCTGGTCGTGCGCGTGCCCGCGTGCAACCTGGATCTGGTGGGCGTCCGCGACGTGGTCGACAAGGAGGGACTCGACAAGGTGTTCGACGTCCTCCGCATGTCGCACGCCGAGGAGCCGACCAACTGGTCGCGCCGCTACAAGGCCAACCTGGAGAAGCTGCACTCCGGTGACGTCATGAAGGTCGCCGAGGTCGTGCGTGACCTGTGGCGCCGCGAGCGTGACCGTGGCCTCTCCGCCGGCGAGAAGCGGATGCTGGCGAAGGCTCGCCAGATCCTCGTCTCCGAGCTGGCCCTGGCCGAGAGCACCAACGAGGACAAGGCCGAGGCCCTCCTCGACGAGGTCCTGGCCTCCTGAGGTCCTGACACCTCGCACGTCACGACGGCCGTTTCCCCACCGGGGAGGCGGCCGTCGTCATACGTCTGGGGGATGTCGAAATCACCGGGTCCCCGGTGAAACTGGCACTTCCCGCGGGTTGCAACCATCGGGAAGTGCCAAATTCACCGGGTCCCTGGTGAATTCGGCGACCCTCAGCGGGCGACGAGTGCGGTGGCGATCGCGGCGACGCCCTCGCCGCGGCCGGTGAGGCCGAGGCCGTCGGTGGTGGTCGCCGACACGGTCACCGGGGCGCCGGCGGCGGCCGACAGGGCGGCCTCGGCCTCGGCCCGTCGGGCTCCCAGGCGCGGGCGGTTGCCGATCACCTGCACGGCCACGTTGCCGATCGTGAAACCGGCTTCGCGCACCCGGCGCGCGGTCTCAGCCAGCAGCGACGCCCCGGAGGCGCCGGCCCAGGCCGGGTCGGAGGTGCCGTAGTTCGACCCCAGGTCGCCGAGCCCGCAGGCCGAGAGCAGCGCGTCGCACGCCGCGTGGGCCGCGACGTCGGCGTCGGAGTGGCCCGCCAGGCCACGCTCCTCGTCACCGAAGTGCAGGCCCGCCAGCCACATCGGTACGCCGTCGGCGTAGGCGTGGACGTCGACGCCGATGCCCGTGCGGGGCAGCGGAAGGGGGGCCGAGACGGGCGAGTCGTCCATGGCTGCATCATGGCACCGCCGCCCGGTCGGCCGCCCGGTGGCCGCCCGGTGGCCGCCCGGTGGCCGCCCGGGCCGGGAGGGCAGGGACGGCAGCCCGCCTCCGCCGACCGGCCATGGGTCACCATGGAGCAGTGAGCACCTCCTCGCCCCCCTCGCGGGGTACGCCGATCCCCGGGCAGTCCCTGCTCGGGGGCGTGCTGACCGGTGTGGCCGGCCTGACCGTCAGCCTGGCCACCGCCGCGATCCTCAACGAGCGGCTGTCACCGGTCACGGCTGTCTCCGAGGGCATCGCAAAGATCACCCCGGGCAAGGTCGCCGAGGCGGCGATCAGCGCGGTCGGCACCTGGGACAAGCCGCTCCTGATCGGTGGCGTGGTCCTCGGGCTGGTCGGCCTCGCGGCCCTGGCCGGCCACCTCGCGGAGCGTCGCGCCTGGGCCGGGCGACTGGTGTTCCTCGCCATGGGGCTGCTCGCACTGGCCGCCGTCGTCGGACCGGGCGATGGCGCGGGGTCGGCCATCCTTCCGGTGGCGACCGGCACCATCACGTGGCTGGTCGTCCTGCCGGTCCTCGTCCCGACCGGGGTCGCGGCGCGTCCGCAGTCGGCGCGTCCGCAGTCGGCGCGCCCGGCCGCCGACGCGGCCCCCGACGCGGCCCCCGACCGCCGGCCCCCGACACGGTGCCGGGCGGCACGGGCCGCGACGGCTGGGAGCGGACCACCGACCCGGCAGCCCCGAACGACCCGCCCGCCCTGGCGCGCCGCTCCTTCCTGCAGCGCGCCGGCGTGGTGGCCGCGGTGTCCCTCACGGTCGGGCTGGGAGCCCAGCTGTTCGGGCGCCGCCGCCGCCTGGTCGAGGCCGCCCGCTCGAGGCTGCGGCTGCCCGTGTCGCGCGGCGCCGTACCGGCCGGGGCCGAGCTCGGCGTCGACGGCATCACGCCCTGGGTCTCGCCGAACGCGGACTTCTACCGCATCGACACCGCCTTCGCCATCCCCACGATCGACGTCGACGCGTGGCGCCTGCGCATCCACGGCATGGTCGAGCGCGAGGTCACCGTCAGCTTCGCCGACCTGCTGGACGCCGAGCAGACGGAGGCCTGGGTGACGCTGTGCTGCGTGTCCAACCCGGTCGGCGGCGACCTGATCGGCAACGCCTGGTGGAGCGGCGTACGCATCGCCGACCTCCTCGCGCAGGCCGGACCGCTGCCGGAGGCCGACGCCGTGCTGCAGACCTCCGAGGACGGCTGGACCTGCGGCACGCCGCTGACCGCGCTGACCGACGAGCGCGACGCCCTGCTCGCGGTGGCGATGAACGGGGAGCCGCTGCCGCTCGAGCACGGCTTCCCGGCGCGGATGGTGGTCCCGGGCCTCTACGGCTTCGTCTCGGCGACCAAGTGGGTCGTCGACCTCGAGGTGACCCGGTTCGGCGACATCGAGGCCTACTGGACCACCCGCGGCTGGGCCGAGGAGGCGCCGATCCGCACCCACTCGCGCATCGACGTGCCGGGCGGCAACAAGCGCGCCGAGTCGGGCTCGATGCGCGTCGGCGGGGTCGCCTGGTCCCAGCACGTCGGCATCGAGAGGGTCGAGGTGCGTCTCGACGGCGGCGCCTGGACGGAGGTCGAGGTGGGCCGCGGCACGGCGAGCCAGGACACCTGGGTGCAGTGGGCCGGGACGGTCGACGTCGAGCCCGGCGTCCACACGCTCGCGGTGCGCGCGACCGACCGGGACGGCTACACCCAGACCGGCGTACGACGTGACGTGGTGCCGGACGGCGCCACCGGCTGGCACACCGTGGAGTTCACCGCCGAGTGAGGTCGGGGACCGCTAAGCCTGCTTCTGCCGAGCCCGGTAGGCCCGGGTCTTGATGCGGTTGCCGCAGCCGTACTCGCACCAGGAGCGTGAGCGGTTCTTCGACCGGTCGAAGTAGGCCCACTCGCACTCGTCCGACGCGCAGATCTTCAGTCGTGGCCAGAGGCCGGCCGAGGCCGCCTCCACCGCTGCGAGAGCGATCCGTGCCAGCGCGGCGGCGACTTCGCTGCCGCGGGCGTCGACGTCCACCGCGGCGCCGCCCCAGGTGAGGCGGACGGGCAGCTCAGCCAAGGTGTCCTCCAGCTCGGGCACGGGCCCGACGTCGCCGCGGTGGTTCTGCTCCAGGGCGGTGCGCAGACCGGCCCGGAGCCGCAGGGCCAGCGCCAGGTCCTCGGCTGAGGCCGGCGTCGAGGGAGTGGTCAGCAGCCCCTCGTCGCGCAGGTAGCGCAGCAGGCCGGACGGGGAAACCAGCTCGTCGATGCCGGTCTCGTGGTCGGTCGTGTTCACGAAGTCGCGCACCACCGCGACCGGGCGCGGGGCCTCGGGTCGAGGCAGGTCCGTCTCGCTCATCGCGCTCCTCGGTCGTTCGATGCGACACCAGCATCCACAGTTTACCGGTTGCGCAGGTGTCGACACCGGCGTAGCGTCTTTGCTGGTGTCGAGTTCAGGAGGATGTCATGAAGTTCCTCGCCTACCTCATCGTCCAGCGGGGGCATGCGGCGGCGTCGCCCCCACGGCGACGTCCCGCGCCCGAGCCAAGCGCGCCCCGGGCACGCGCGGCAGGTCCGGCGGCGCGTCCGCCGGCAGGTCCGACGGCAGGTCTGCCGGCAGGTCCGCCGGCCGGTCCGACGGCCGGTGTCGTGCCCGCCGGTCCCGTCGTGCCGCGTCAGCGCAGGCCCGTCCACCCCGTCCAGCCCGTCCAGCCCGTCCAGCCCGTCGAGCCGATCCCGCCGGTCAGGTCGATGCAGTCGGACTCGGTCGCCGGTTCCGACCAGCCGGTCCGGCCGGGCTGAGGGTCACCAGTTGTGCGGGGCCGCACGGTTCGGAAGCGGGTGCGCCGCGTCGTTGACGACGTACACCAGGCCGCCGGAGCCGCCCGAGCCCGAGGCGTTGCGCCGCAGCCAGACGTCCTCGAACTGACCGCGGTCGTAGGTGCGCCGCACGCCACTGCTGCCCGAGGCGGCCGGGTCGTTGACGACCACGTCGCCGTCGTCGGTGAAGCCCACGACGACCATCAGGTGCCCGTTGGTCGAGGAGATCGGTGATCCGCTCAGCTCGCCGGCGCCGAAGCGGACCGACGCCACCAACGGGATCCCCGCGGCGATGAACCGCTCCGCCTCGCGCAGGTTGCGCAGCCGTGTCACGAACGCCGACCCGGTCCGCGACGCCGCGTAGGCCGTGTTGAACGGCCAGGTCCCGGTGCCGCCGTACGACGTGTCGAAGGTCGCGCGGGCGACGTGGACCACCTCGCGGTCAGGGTGGCCGTCGCGCACCCAGGAGTACGACGAGCGCGGGGGCAGGGCGTCGTAGTAGGCCAGCACCATCGTGAGACTGGTCGGCGAGCACCAGGCCTCACCGCCGCCGCCGTACTGCGTGTAGGAGCCCCGGTGGATCATCTGGCTGTAACGCGGCACGGGGAGGGTCGTGCCCAGCGCCGCGCCCTTCTGGGCGCCGGGGTTCGAGGTCCTCACGCCGCTGACCGCGGGCAGGCGCGAGACCATGGCGCCGACGGTCCTCACCCGCGGTGAGGCGTCCTCGGCGCTGCGCCGCTTCAGGGTGACCCGCACCTGCCACTCGGGGAGGTCATCGGCGAGCCACGTGTCGTAGACGACACGGCCCAGGTCGTCGGTCTGGGAGGAACCGCTGGTCCGCTTCACGTGCTCGTCGCCCGCGGCCCAGACCGAGATCGTGTCCCAGCTGGACCTGCGGGTGTCGTCGCGGCCGCGCACCGCCACCTCGATGGACGAGGCGCCGGGGGTGGCGGCCCGCCACGACGGGACCAGCTCGGTGAGGTCGAAGCCCGGCTCGACCCACGGCGAGACCCACCGGCCCGTCTCGGCGGGCTTCCCGCGGGTGTCGGTGGCGAGGCGGACGGCACCGCGGCGGAGCGCGGTGCCGCCGAAGCGTCCCTCGGCCAGGGTGTCGGCGGACCACTGCCGGTAGTCGACGTGGCGCTCCTGGCCGGCGCGACGATCGGCGGCTCGCCGGCTGTCGACGTCGGCGGCGCTGGCGGTGCTGGCGGCGTCGTCGGGGACGACGGGCAGGACCGGGAGGGCCGTGACCGCCGCGGCGAGGCCGAGCGGGACGACGAGGGGGCGGAGTCGGCGGCGCATGGGACGAGCCTAGGATCACTTCAGCACCAGCAGACCGTTTTCGTCACTTCTGTTACCGGAACGAGGCGGGCCCTGCTCGCCGTACGATTGACCGGTGACGATCAGGCTCTACGACTCCGTGACCCGCGAGGTGCGCGCGTTCCAGCCCCTCCACGAGGGCAGGGCGGGCGTCTACGTCTGCGGGCTGACCGTGCAGGGGGAGCCGCACGTCGGGCACGTCCGCTCGGCGGTCAACTTCGACGTGCTGCGTCGCTGGCTGACCCACCGCGGGCTCGAGGTCACCTTCATCCGCAACGTCACCGACATCGACGACAAGATCCTGGTGAAGTCGCACCTGCAGGGTCGGCCCTGGTTCAACCTCGCCTACGACATGACACGCGCGCTGACGGCGGCGTACGACGCCCTCCACGTGCTGCCGCCGACCTACGAGCCGCTGGCGACCGGGCACGTCCCGGAGATGCTCGCGCTCATCGAGCGGCTGATCGAGCGCGGTCACGCCTACCCGGCCGCCGACGGGTCCGGGGACGTCTACTTCGACGTGATGTCGTGGCCGGCGTACGGCGAGCTCTCGGGGCAGCGCGTCACCGAGATGGAGGCCGCGACCGACGCCGATCCGCGCGGCAAGCGTGACCCCCGCGACTTCGCCCTGTGGAAGGGCCGCAAGGACACCGAGCCCGAGACGGCGTCGTGGCCCTCGCCGTGGGGGCCGGGGCGTCCGGGGTGGCACATCGAGTGCTCGGCGATGGCGCGGAAGTACCTCGGCGGCGCGTTCGACATCCACGGCGGCGGCTACGACCTGCGCTTCCCCCACCACGAGAACGAGCAGGCCCAGTCGCGGGCGGCCGGCGACGACTTCGCGACGACCTGGATGCACAACGCGTGGATCACCACGGCCGGCGAGAAGATGAGCAAGTCGCTGGGCAACACGTTGACCATCCCGGCGGTGCTGGCGCGCACGCGGGCTATCGACCTGCGCTTCTACATCGTGGCGGCGCACTACCGCTCGCACGTGGAGTTCTCCTTCGAGGCGCTGGACGAGGCCGCGGCCGGATTCGGGCGCATCGAGAACTTCCTCGAGCGTGCCACGGCCGTGCTCGGTGAGGTGCCGCTCGGGACGCCGTGCGCCGACTTCGTGGCGGCCATGGACGACGACCTGGGGACGCCGGCCGCGGTGGCGGCGATCCACGAGGTGACCCGGGAGGGCAACAAGCTGCTGGGCGCCGGTGACTCCTCGGCGCTGCGCGGGGCGGCCGGGTCGGTGCGGGCGATGCTCGACGTGCTCGGTCTCGACCCGTTCGACCCGCACTGGGCCTCCGGTGGCTCCGACGACGCCCGGCTGCGCGAGGCCGTCGACGTGCTCGTCGCCGGGTTGCTCGAGCAGCGCCAACAGGCCCGGGCCGCGAAGGACTTCGCCACCGCCGACGCGTTGCGCGACCGCATCAAGGCTGCCGGCATCGAGGTCGAGGACGGGCCGTCCGGCTCGACCTGGTCGCTGGCCTGAGACCACGCCGCCCCATCGGCGGCCCCCGAACAGCACGCCACCTCGGCGTACGACGAAAGGCATGAGATGCCCGGCAACTCCTCCCGCAAGGGAGCGATCCGCAAGACCAGCAAGGGCAACCCCACCGCCGGGTCCGGAGGGCGGGTGAAGCGCGGGCTCGAGGGCCGCGGGCCGACGCCGAAGGCGGACGAGCGCGAGTACCACCAGGCCTACAAGGCCAAGAAGCGCTCCGAGCGCGACGCCCCGAAGAGCTCGCCGAGGCGGGCCAAGGGCGGCGACACCGAGTGGATCGCCGGGCGCAACTCCGTCGTCGAGGCGCTGCGGGCCGAGGTGCCCGTCGCCGGTGTGTACGTCGCGGAGGGGGCCGAGCGTGACGGCCGGCTCCGGGAGACGTTCAAGCTGGTGGCCGAGCGGGGGATCTCGCTGCTGGAGATCAGCAAGCGGGAGCTGGACCGGCTCACCGACGGTGCCGTCCACCAGGGGCTGGCCGCGAAGGTCCCGGCCTACGAGTACGCCCACCCCGACGACCTGCTGCGGCTGGCGAAGGAGTCCGGCGCCCCGCCGCTCATCGTGGCGCTGGACTCGATCACCGACCCGCGCAACCTCGGCGCCATCGTGCGCAGCGCCGCCGGGTTCGGAGCCCACGGCGTCGTGGTGCCCGAGCGTCGGGCGGCCGGGATGACGGCGTCGGCGTGGAAGACCTCGGCCGGGGCGGCCGCGCGGGTGCCGGTGGCGCAGTGCGTCAACCTGACCCGGCAGCTGAAGGCCTACCAGGACGCCGGCTGCATGGTGGTGGGGCTCGACGCCGAGGGTGACGTCTCGCTGCCCGACCTCGAGCTGGCCGACGGGCCGCTGGTGCTCGTGGTCGGCGCCGAGGGTGGGGGACTGTCGCGGCTGGTGGCCGAGACGTGCGACCAGCTCGTGTCGATCCCGATGGCCAACCAGCTGGAGTCGTTGAACGCCGGGGTGGCCGCCGGGGTGGCGCTCTACGGCATCGCCCAGCGCCGCGCCGCGGGCTGAGTGGTCCCGCAGCCCCGACCGACGCCCCACACGTCCCCTCGACCCCAGCCGTCGCAGACTGATCGCCCCGGCCTGTGACTGGGGTCAGTTGGTGTCACCTGGTGGCACCAACTGACCCCGATCTGCGTGGGAGCGACGCGAGTGCTCTCGAACTCCGAGGTTCTCCCCAGATCACGCCTCGACGGTCCCACGCCCGGTCGGCCTCGGCCACGGTGGCGTCATGGACCTCAGCCGTCTGCTCGCCCACCAGGAGGGTGTGGTCAGTCGTGGGCAGCTGCTGCAGGCAGGACTCTCGCCGTCGGACCTGCGCCGGCTGCTGCGTCGTCGGGACCTGACGCTGGTCCATCCGGGTGTGTACGTCGACCACACCGGTCCGCCGACCGATGGCCAGCGCCTCTGGGCCGGGGTGCTGGTGTGCAGCGGGGTGCTGGCCGGCCACACCGCTCAGCGGGTGGGCGGTGTGACGGTGCCGGCAACCGCTGTCGGCGCCGTGGAGCTCGTCATCCCCTGGAGCACCCGGTGTCGACGTGACCTCGACGGAGTGCGGATCGAGCGCCGCCGTGGGCTGGAGGACCTGGTGGTCGTCGGGTCCCCTCCACGACTGCGCGTCGAGGACGCCACCATCGACCTCGCGGACCGAGCCAAGAACGAGCTGGGGGTCGTCGACGAGATCACGCGAGCGGTCCAGAGTCGCCGGACGACGGCTGATCGGCTGCTGACCACGGCGCGGGAGCGTCGGCGCCTGCACCGGCGCGACTGGCTCGTCGGGGTGCTCGAGGACGTCGCGACCGGGGCGTGCTCCGTCCTGGAGCACGGCTACCTGACCCGCGTCGAGCGACCGCACGGGCTGCCCGTCGGTCGACGTCAGGTCCGCGACCGCATCAGTCGAGGCGTGCTCTACCGGGACGTGGAGTACGACTGGGGAGTCGTCGCCGAGCTCGACGGGCGCATTCATCACGACTCCGCTCGGGCCCGCGACCGTGACTTCGACCGTGACCTCGACGCCGCGATCGACGGGCGCCGTACGGTGCGGCTCTCCTACGGTCAGGTGTACGACCGGGGCTGCTGGACGGCGGAGCGGATGGGGCGGCTGTTGGTGTCGTCGAGATGGCGTGGCCGACCCACCACCTGCCCGCTCTGTGCCTGATCGGGGTCGATTGGTGTCATCGGGTAGCACCAACCGACCCCGAACATGCGAAGACAGGGTCTCGGCGGGGCACGGGTGCAGTCAGGCGGATCCGGGGGCGGCGAGCGAGGAGACGAACGTCGGGAGGAACTCGGCCACGGTCGGGTGGATCGGCAGCCAGGTCGCGATCTCGGTGACCGGCACCCGCGCGTGCATCATCAGGCTGAAGACCTGCACCAGCTCGTCGCCGCCGATCCCGAGGCAGGCCGCGCCGAGCACCTGGTCGTCCTCGCCGACCAGCAGCTTCACCAGCCCCTCGGTCTCCCCGTCGAGGACGGCCCGGGTCACACCCGACATCGACGTGGTCGACACGCGGTACGTCGTACCGGCGCGCGTGAGCTGGTCCTCGGTGGCGCCGACCCGGCCCAGCGGCGGGTCGGTGAACAGCCCGTAGGTCATGACGCGGCCCCCGACGGTCCGGGAGCCTCCGGTCAGGTGGTCGCCGAGGATCGCGCCGTCCTGGTACGACGTGTGGGTGAACGCCCCGCGGCCGTTGACGTCGCCGAGGGCGAAGACACCCGCGACGTTCGTGGCGAACACCTCGTCGGTCTCCACGTAGCCGTGGTCGTCGGTCGAGACCCCGACCGTGTCCAGGCCGAGGTCGTCGCTGTTGGGGACACGGCCGGCAGCGACCAGCACGTGGCTGGCGTCGAGCATCCGCCCGTCCGCCAGGCTGACGAGCACGCCCGACCCGCCGCGAGCCACCCGCTCGACCTCGACGCCGGTCAGCACGGTCAGGCCCTCCTCCCGCAGGAAGTCGGCGACGGCCTCGCTGACCTCCGGGTCCTCGCGGCTGATGACCCGCTCGCCCCGCTCGACGACGGTCACGTCCGCGCCGAAGCGTGAGAACACCTGACCGAGCTCGAGCCCGATGTAGGAGCCGCCGAGCACCACGAGGTGCGACGGCAGCTCGGTCACGTCGAGGATGTTGTGGTGGTCCATCCACGGAACGTCGTCGAGCCCCTCGATCGGCGGCGGCACCGAGCGGGCGCCGGTGTTGAGCACGACGCGCCGAGCGATGAGCGAGCGGCCGTCGACGTCGACGCGGTGCAGGCCCTCGGAGGTGGTCCCGGTCAGCCGGGCCCGTCCGCGCAGGTAGTCGATGCCCTCGGCGCCCTCGACCCAGTCGACGCCCGACGAGCGCCAGCCGTCGATCAGGGAGTCCTTGCGGCCGATGGCCTCGGCCAGGTCCACCCGGACGCCGTCGACGTGGACGCCCAGGTCCGCGCTGCTGCGTGCGACGTGCGCGGCGCGCGCCGTACCTCTCAACGCCTTGGTCGGGCGGCAGCCGGAGTTCAGGCACGTGCCGCCGAACCGGTCCATCTCGACGAGCGCGACCCGCTCGCTGGTGCCGGCCAGCGTGGCGGCCAGCGTGGCGGCGAGCCCGGGGCCGGCCTGACCGGCGCCGATGACGATGGTGTCGAAGGACCTGTGGTCGGAATCGGGGGAGGAGGTCATGACGATCACGCTAGCGACCGCCCGCGAGGCCGACGAGCCCGTGAGAGACTGAGACGTCTTACCGGTCAGTAACAAGCGAGGTGTGTGGCATGAAGCGCGAGATCTACGACGAGGACCACGAGGCCTTCCGGGGCTCGGTGCGGGAGTTCCTGGACCGCTCGGTGAAGCCCCACCTCGAGGAGCACCTGGAGAACAAGGCGCTGCCGCGTGACTTCTGGCTGGAGGCCGGCAAGCAGGGCTTCCTCGGCCTCGAGATCCCCGAGGAGTTCGGCGGCTCCGAGGCGGGCGACTACCGCTTCAACGCCGTCCTCATGGAGGAGCTCTCCCACGTCAACGCCGCGCTCAGCTCGTGCGTGGGCATCCACGCCGACATCGTGGCGCCGTACCTCGTGGAGCTGACCAGCGACGAGCAGAAGAAGCGCTGGCTGCCGGGTGTGGCCAGCGGCGAGATGCTGACCGCGATCGGCATGACCGAGCCCAGCGGCGGCTCCGACCTGGCCGCGCTGAAGACCAGCGCCGTGCGCGACGGTGACGACTGGGTGCTCAACGGCTCGAAGACGTTCATCACCAACGGCTACTCCGCCGACCTCGTGGTGGTGGCGGCGCGGACCTCGCCGGAGAAGAAGGCGCGCGGCATCACGCTGTTCGGTGTCGACACCTCCAAGGACGGCTACGCCGTCGGGCGGAAGCTCGACAAGGTCGGCCAGACCGAGTCCGACACCGCGGAGATGTTCTTCGAGGACCTGCGCTGCACCGACGACGACATCGTCGGCGAGCTCGACAACGGCTTCATCCACATGATGCAGAAGCTGCCGCAGGAGCGGCTCGGCTGCGCGATCTCCAACCTGGCGCACGCTCGGCAGATCCTGGTCGAGACGCTGGAGTACTCCAAGGAGCGCAAGGCCTTCGGCCAGGGCGTCGGGTCCTTCCAGCACAACAAGTTCCTGATCGCGGAGATGTTCACCCAGGTCGACGTCACGCAGGCGTACGTCGACCAGTGCGTGGTCGCCCACGACCGCAAGGAGCTAACCGCCATCGACGCCGCCAAGGCGAAGTGGTGGACCTCGCAGGTGCAGAACGAGATCCTCGACCACTGCGTGCAGCTGCACGGCGGCTACGGCTACATGAACGAGTACCGCGTCGCCCGCGCCTGGCGTGACGCCCGCGTCTCGAAGATCTGGGCCGGCTCGAACGAGATCATGAAGGAGCTCATCGGGCGCGACCTCGGCCTCTGAGACGCCCGCCGGTTTCCCAAGGTATGTCGGGAAACTGGCACTCCCCATGGCGCACACACCGTGGGGAGTGCCAATTTGCCTGCATACCTTGGGAAACCGACCGCCCCCGGCGTCACGGCCGCAGGGACGGGTCGTCGGCGGCCTCGAGCAGCGACGGGCCGTACCAGGTCAGCAGCCGTCCGCTCACCAGCCGGGTCGGTACGCCGAACGCGTCCGGGCCGTCCTCGGCGGTGAAGACGTAGGGCTCGTCGGGCAGCATCACGACGTCGGGGGAGGTCGCCTCAATGTCGGCCGTCGTCACGGTCGGGTAGCGGTCGCCGGGCGCGCCGCCATCGGCGTACACGTTGGCCCACCCGAGCCGGCGCAGCACGTCGCCGGTGAACGTGTCGCGCCCCACGACCATCCACGGGTCACGCCAGATCGGCACCGCGACCCGTCCGGTGACCGGCGGCTTGGGCACCTCCCAGCGGTTCTCGACCTCGGTCAGCCAGTCCGGGACCTCCCAGTCGAGGGCCTCCTCGAACAACCGGCGCAGTGCCATCAGGGCCTGCGGGACGGTCTCCACGACGCTGACCCACACCGGCACGCCGGCCTCCCGGAGACGTCGTACGTCGAGCTCGCGGTTCTCCTCGCGGTTGGCCACCACCAGGTCGGGCTCGAGGGCGCGGATGGCGGCGAGGTCGGGGTTCTTGGTGCCGCGGACGCGGGGTACGTCGAGGCCGGTCGGGCGGGTGCACCAGTCGGTGGCGCCCACCAGCGCCTCGGGGCGTGTGGCCGCGATCGCCTCGGTCAGCGACGGCACCAGGGACACGACGCGGCGGGCGGGGGAGGGCGTGTCCACGGGCGTGCCGAGATCGTCGTTGATCATGGCGCCCACCCTAGGAGCACGAGGCGACCCGTCACGATTCGTCAACGTGGGAGGGGCCCCTCTCGGGGTCGGGTGCGTGCTCGCCGGCCAGCCGGTCGATGGCCTCGAGCACCAGCAGCAGCATGGCGATCACGGCGGCGAGGATGAAGGCCATGCCCGCTCCGAAGGCCACCACCTGTCCCAGCGTGCTCACCCGGACCCGTCCCGACGCCGCCAGCGGGGCGAGCAGCAACAGCCCGCCCGCCAGGCACACGGCTGCCGCCCAGGCCCACCACTTGCGCACCGACCAGCCCCGGCGGATGGTGCGGTTCGGCGGCCCCTCGACGAGGGCGAGCGCGGCGAGGGAGGCTACCGCCCAGAACCCCACGAGCAGCAGGGCGGCCACCGAGTCGGCCCACCGGTGCCAGCCGGCGAACATGGTGGCGGCAGCGGTCAGCACGGCGTACCCGCCGCCGGCGACGACGACGAGGGCCTGCAGGGCACGGGGCACGACGATCAGCAGCGCGGCGACGACGGAGAACGCCGCGGTGGCGTGGCCGCTCGGGAGACTGTTGAGCGTGGCGGGCGTGTACTCGAGGAGGCCGAGGTCAGGACGGTCGAGAAGCCACTTGAGCAGCTGGGCGGACAGGTTCGCCGTCACCAGCAGGGTCAGGGCGACGAGCCCCAGCGCCCGTTGCAGCCGGACCAGGGCGACGAAGGCGATCAAGGCCACGGCCAGCAGCAGGGAGGCGACGGAGACCACACCGAGCACGTTGTCGACGACATCGCTGGTCCGGGACTGGCCCAGGAGGGCGCCGCGGAAGGCGGCGTCGGCCAGCTGTCGGCCGAGCTCGGTGCGGACGGTGAGCACGTAGGTGGCGACGAACCCGGCCACGCAGAGCACCATCGTGGCGACACACCACGCGACGGTGCGCTGAGGGAGCTGCTCGACTCGCATAGGTCAGTATCGCGCGGAGCGGGAAGGACGCACCGCGGGCGTCCTTCGGAGCTGGGGCACCACGTCGGAGGCGACGAGCTCCAGGTGGTCGAGGTCGATGAGGTCGAGGGTCAGAAGGTAGACCGCGGGGCCCAGCCTCGCCGTACCGTCCGATGCGGTCGACCAGCTCGGCCGGGGTCCCGCACAGGCCCGGGCCGTCCATCGACTCGCGGGTCTGGCCGATGGCCGTCAGCCGGCGGTCCACCTCGGCGTCGTCGCGGGCGCAGGCCAGGATGAGCGCGTTCGAGAGCTGCATCGTCGTGGGGGTCCCGCCCGGCGTCCTCGTCCCATCAGGTCAGACCCCGGCGAGAGGGAGCGTGAGGGTGGCGGGACCACCCGAGGCGACCCGGACGGGGACGCCCCAGTCCTGCTGGTGGAGGTGGCAGGCGGCTCCCTCACCCTGGTGCTCGTCGCACGAGGCGGCCCGGGCGGCGACGTGGAGGACGCCGTCCCCGACGGCCGGGTCGAGCACGAGCCGCCGGACCAGGTCGGTGCCGCGGCCCTCGCCCTCGCGGATCAGCTGCGGTGGTGTGGCGGAGACGAGCAGCTGCGAGGGCGGGCCGAAGCGGTCGTCGACCTTCTGCCCGGGCGGTGGGGTGAAGTCGACGACGAGGTCGACCTCGGCACCGACCTCGGTCACCGGCCGCTGGGTGGTGTGGGCGAACCCGTCGGCGCTGGCGTGCGCCCCGAGGGGTACGGCGGTGAGCCGGTGGGCCGTGGACTCCACGACCACGAGCGCGTCCCCGTCGACGTACGCCGAGGAGGGCTCGGCCAGCCCGGTGACCAGCGTCGTGACCTCGCCGTCGGCGATCCGGCGGACGGCACCGTTGTAGGTGTCGCACACCGCCACCGAGCCGTCCGGCAGCGCCGTCACCCCGAGCGGGTGCTGGAGCAGCGCCTGGTCGACCGCCCCGTCGCGGAAGCCGAAGTCGAACAGCCCGGTGCCGACCACCGTGTGGACCGACCCGTCCTCGACGTAGCGCACGCTCGAGGACTCGCTGTCGGCCAGCCAGAGCCGGTCGCCCGCGACGGACAGCCCGGAGGTCTGGGCGAACCACGCCTCGGCCAGCGGTCCGTCGAGCAGCCCCTCGTTGGCGGTGCCGGCGGCCACCACGCACTGTCCGGTCGCCGGGTCGAAGGTCCACAGCTGGTGGATGCCCGCCATCGCGATCCAGACGCGGTCCTGCCACCACGCCACGGCCCACGGCGAGGACAGGCGGTCCTCCTGGGCGGGCGCTCCCGGGAACAGCTGCTCGCCGGTGCCGGCCACGGTCCGCACCGAGCCGTCGGAGAGCCGGACTCCTCGCAGGGCGTGATTGACGGTGTCAGCGACAATTACGTCGTAGCCGGCCTTCTCCGCGACCTCAGGTGGCAGCAGGCACAGACCGTTGGGCTCGCTGAAGGTCGCCTCGGACCGTCCGCCGTCGACGAACCCACGCCCTCCCGACCCGATCCGGCGCACCACCGACTGCTCCGCGTCGAGCTCGACGAGCTGGTGGTGACCGGCGTTCGCGACGAGGGCACCTCCGTCCGGCAGCGGCACGGCGTCGGCGGGGAACCGTAGGTCGCCGGGCACCACCTCCGGCGCCACGTACGGCGATCCGCCGGGCTGCAACGTCCCGGCCGTTCGATGTTGTTTAGTCAGCTCGACAAGCATCCGGTCGAGGGCGTGGACGTGCCCCTCGCCGGCGTAGGTCGCGACGACGTAACCCTCCGGGTCGACCAGCACCAGCGTCGGCCACGCCCGTGCCGTGTAGGCCTGCCACGTGATCAGCTCGGGGTCGTCGAGGACCGGGTGGTGCACCTCGTAGCGCTCGACCGCCGCGGCCAGCGCGTCGGGGTCGGCCTCGTGGACGAACTTCGGCGAGTGCACCCCCACGACGACCAGCTCGTCGGCGTACTTCTCCTCCAGCGGTCGCAGCTCGTCGAGGACGTGCAGGCAGTTCACACAACAGAAAGCCCAGAAATCGAGAAGGAGAAGACGCCCGCGGAAGTCGGCCAGTGTGAGCGAGCGCCCCCCGGTGTTCAGCCAGCCCCGGCCCCGCAGCTCGGGCGCTCGGACGTGCGGTCGCGTGCTCATGGCTCCAGTGTCCCCGACCACCGTGGTCGGCTCTGCTCGTTGTCCCGTCCGCGGACCGTCGGGGAACTACTGTCAAGGCGTGACGGGGACGTGGTGGGACACCGGGGTGACACGACGAGGGGCGCTGACCCTCGGGGCGGCTGCCGCCGCGACCGCCGGGGTCGCCGGATGCTCGGGCTCGACCTTCGACGCCCCGGACGCCTCCCTGGCCGCCGCGCGGCGCGCCGCACGGTCCAGCGCGCGCGTCCGGACCCGTGACTGGGAGCGGCTGGCCCGCACCGTCGACGGCTCCCTCGCCCGCCCCGGCGAGCGTTCCTACCGCCGGGTCCGGCTCCTGGAGAACCCCGCCTTCGACGGCGCGCGTCCGCTGGCCGTGCTGTCCGTCGACTCGACCGCCGACGTGGTGACCGGGCTGACCTTCGCCCGCGACCACGACCTGCCCGTGGCGCTGCGCTCGGGCGGTCACAGCTATCCCGGCTGGTCGGCCGGCGACGACCGCCTCGTCATCGACGTGCGGCCGCTGTCGGGGATCCGCCTGCACACGACCGGCGACCGGCCCCGCGCCACGATCGGCGCCGGCGCGTCCCTGGCCCAGGTCTACGAGAGGCTGGCCAGGGACGGGCGCGGGCTGGCTGCGGGCTCCTGCGCCACCGTCGGCGTCGCCGGTCTGACGCTGGGGGGCGGGGTGGGGATCGTCAGCCGTGCCTACGGCCTGACGTGTGACGCCGTCACGTCGATGCGCGTCGTCACCGCCGGCCGGAGAGGCCGTGACGGTCAGCGCTGAGGCGGACCCCGACCTGTTCTGGGCGCTGCGGGGCGGGGGCGGGGGACACCTGGGCGTGGTCACCTCGTTCACCGTCGACACGTTCGCCGCGCCGCGCGTCTCGACCGCGTTCCTGCAGTGGCCGCTGAAGGCGACGAGCGAGGTGCTGCCGGCCTGGCAGGCCTGGGCCCCCACCGCCGACCCCCGGCTCTGGTCGACCCTGCGCGCGCTCGGCGGCACCGTCCACGCCAACGGTCCCGTCCTCGCGCTCTCGGCCACGTGGACCGGTGCCGACGCCGGCCTCGACCGACTGCTCGGCCGGCTGCTGGTCGACGTACCTCCTCCGTCGCTGACCCGACGGCTGCGGCGCAGCTACCTGGCCGTCACGCAGGCCTACGCCGGCTGCATCGACGTCCCGGCGCGGGACTGCCGCACCGGCCGCGGCGGCGCGCTGGAACGGCGACGCTTCGCGGCGACCTCGCACGTCGCCTACGACCCGCTGACCGACGCGGGCGTGGCGACGCTCGTGGACCGGGTCGCGACGGCCCACGACACCGCGGCCGCCGACGGGCTCGCCGAGACCGGCATCTCGCTCGACGCCCTGGGCGGGAGGATCGCCGAGCCTGAGCCGGGCGACACCGCGTTCGTGCACCGACGCGCGATGGCGACCGTGCAGTACACCGCCACCCACGCGGCGGGCAGCCGTCCCGCGGCGTTCGGCTTCGTGCGGGGCGCCCGCGCGTCGCTCACCCCGGCGTGGGGCGATCACGCCTACGTCAACTACGCCGACGCCGCGATCCAGAACCACCGCGACGCCTACTTCGGGGCCAACGGCGAGCGGTTGACCGCGGTCCGCAAGCGTTACGACCCCGACGGGTTCTTCACCCAGCCGCAGGGCTACTGAGCGCGACCCTGCCCCGATCCCGCGTGACCCCGCGCACCGCCGCCGCGCGACGCGGGACGAGCGGCGCCCGCACCGCCCTACCCTGGGACGGTGACCACCAGCGCCCCCTCCGACCTCCCGGTGACGGTCTCGATCACCCGCCGCGTCGACCCCGACCACCAGGCCGAGATGGTGGCCTGGGTCCGCTCCGGCTCGCTGCTGGCCGAGCGCTTCGAGGGCTTCCTCGGCACCGGGTGGGTGCGCCCGGGGCGCGACTCCGACGTGTGGCACATGCTCTACCGATTCGACAGCAGCGAGGCGCTCGCCCGCTGGGAGGCCTCCGACCAGCGGCGTTGGTGGCTGAGCTCGGCCCAGGGGATCGTCGAGGACACCCGGGTGGAGCGGCTGACCGGCATCGAGGGCTGGTTCGACCCGCCGGAGGAGTACGCCGTCGAGCAGCTCACCCCGGCGCGACCGCCGCGCTGGAAGCAGGCGGTGATGATCTGGTTCGCGTTCTTCCCGTTGAGCCTGGCCATCACGGTGCTCGCCGGCCTGCTCGCCCCGGACCTGCACGTCGTACCCCGCGTGCTGGCCAGCACGATCGTGATGACGCCGATCATGACCTACCTCGTGCTGCCCTTCCTGACCGCGCAGCTCGAGTGGTGGCTGCAGGGTCGTCCCGCCCCCTGGCGCCGTCGGTGACCCGCGCACCGGCCTGGGAGACTGGGACCACCCCACGAGGAGACTGATGTCGACCCCACCGCCGCCGCGCCGCGCCCGGCACCTGATGGACCCGAACGCTCCGCGCACGGTCGCCGGCAGCCCCGGCTCGTCGGCCAAGCCACCGATGAGCATCACCTCGGTCCAGCGCTGGGTGCTGACCGCGCTGGTCGTCACCACCGTCGAGCACTTCGCGCTGGCCTTCGTCCTCGGTGCCGCCTCCATCGACGACTCGCGCGTCGCCGAGCGAGCCGTGCTGCTCGTCCTGGCCGCCGTGGTCGGGGTGCTCGGCGTCGTCTCGGCCCTCCTGCTGCACCAGCGCAGCCCGATCTCGTGGTGGCTTCCGTTGGGCCTGTTGCCGGCGGTCGCCGGCGCCGTCTGGGTCTTCTCCAGCTGACGAGCCGGTGACGTGGGCCCGCAGGTGCGACAGGATGCGGGCGTGAGGATCACCGAGCGGCTCCGGATCCGACCGCGGGACGTCCGCGCGGTCGACGAGGCGGTGAAGTCCGTCGTGGGCGGCCGGCTGTCGCGCCACGGCTGGGTGCCGCGCGTGATCGCCTACCCCGGGTACGGCGGCGACGGCTGGGTCCGCGTCCTCGCGCGCGTGCTGCTCGCCCCGGAGGGCATGACCTCCAGCGACGACCAGATCGTGCGCGGCTTCACCCGCTTCGCGGTGCTGCCCACCGACGGGGTGCCGGTCCGGGTCACCCTGGGGGAGCGGGTGCACGAGGTGGTCTCCAGCAGCCAGGGGTACGTCGACGTCCGCCTCGAATCGGACCTTCCGCCGGGCTGGCACGACATCGGCCTGGAGGTGGCCGACAACCCGCCGGTGGTCACCCAGGTCCGCGTCGTGGGGCCCGACACCACGCTCGGCATGATCAGTGACATCGACGACACCGTCATCGTGACGATGCTGCCGCGTCCGCTGGTGGCCTTCCGCAACACCTTCCTCATCCGGGAAACCGACCGGGCGGCGGTGCCGGGGATGTCGGCGCTCTACCGCGACCTCGTCGCCGAGGACCCCGACCTGTTCGTCGTCTACGTCTCCACCGGCGCCTGGAACGTCGCCGGCGTGCTGCGCCGGTTCCTGCAGCGCCACCGCTACCCCTCCGGGCCGACGCTGCTCACCGACTGGGGACCGTCGGAGGACGTCTGGTTCCGATCCGGACAGGAGCACAAGCGCACCCAGATCGCCCGGCTCTTCGCCGAGCTGCCCCAGCTGTCGTGGTTGCTGGTGGGCGACGACGGGCAGCACGATGTCACGCTCTACGGCGAGGCGGTCGAGAACCATCCCGGTCGCGTGCTCGCCGTACTCATCCGTGAGCTGAGCGCGACCGAGCAGGTGGCCACCCACGGCTCACCGGTGCGTTTCTCCCAGCGGGTCCGCCCGAGCGGCGGGTCGGGCGGCGCGTCGGACGTGCCCGAGCTCCGCGCCCCTGACGGGGAGGGCCTGGGCGAGGCGCTGCGGGCCCAGGGCATCGTCCTGCGGTGACGCTGTCCGGGGCACCGACCCGGCGCGGACGTCATCGGAACTGGCTGCTCCGGCGACCGATTCCGATGACGTCCGCCGCAGGGGGCGCGCGCCCCTGCCAGGCCGGTCGGTCAGGTGGTGGTGGCGTCGTGGATCTCGCCGACCAGCACCTCGATGGCGTCCTCGAGGAACAGCACCCCGCGCGGCGTGCCGTCGGGGTCGACCGACGTCGCCATGTGGGCGCCCTGGGCACGCATCCGCGCCAGCGCGTCCTCGAGCTCTGCGTCGCGCGAGATCGAGATGAGGCGTCGCTGCCGCTTGGGCGGCACCGGCTCGTCGAACTCCGCCCCGTGGGTCTCCATGACGTCCTTCATGTGGACGTAGGAGACCGGGGTGCCGTCGTCGGTCAGCACGTAGCGCGAGTAGCCGTGCTCCACGACCGCGCGCTGGATGTCGCCCGGCGTCGAGGCCAACGGCAGGTGCACCACGTCGGACAACGGCACCTCGATGTCGCGCGCGGACTTGTCGGTGAACTCGAAGGCCCGCGTCAGCGGCTCGGGGGCGTCGGTGAGGGTGCCCTCGCGCTGCGACTGCTCGACGATGCCGGCCACCTCCTCGAGCGTGAAGGTGCTGTTGGCCTCGTCCTTGGGCTCCACGCCGAAGAGCTTCACGATGCCGTTGGCGATCGCGTTCAGGAACGCGATCACCGGCCGGAACACCCGCGAGACCATCACCAGCGGCGGGGCCAGCAGGAGCGAGGCCCGCTCGGGCACCGAGAAGGCGATGTTCTTGGGCACCATCTCGCCGAGCACGACGTGCAGATAGGTCACGAGCACCAGGGCGATGACGAACGCGGTGACGCTGATGGCGTCCTCCGACATCGGCGTCGCGCCGAGCGGGTACTCCAGCAGGTGGTGGATGGCCGGCTCGGAGACGTTGAGGATCAGCAGCGAGCACACGGTGATGCCGAGCTGGCTGGTGGCCAGCATCAAGGTCGCGTGCTCCATCGCCCACAGGGTGGTCTTCGCGGCCCGGCTGCCCTCGGCAGCGCGGGGCTCGATCTGGGAGCGGCGGGCGGAGATCACGGCGAACTCGGCGCCCACGAAGAAGGCGTTGCCTGCCAGCAGGACGACCAGCCAGGCGAGGCCGGGGAGGTACTCGCTCATGCCTGGCCCCGCTCGCTCGTCGAGCCGTTCGGTACGCCGGCCGCGTCGCCTCGGCGGTCGGCCTCGGCCGCGGTGCCCCCGTCGGTCGGCGTGGTGGCGGTGTCGGGGAGGTCGGGCACGAACTGCACCCGGCTGACCCGGTGGCCCTCGGTGCGGGTGACCCGCAGCTGGCCGTCCTGGACGGGCACCTCGTCGCCGATGTCGGGGATCCGGCCGAGCGTGGCGGCGAGGTAGCCGTTGACGGTGTCCCAGTCGTCGTCCTCGGGCACCTGCACGCCGGTGCGGGCGAGCACCTCGTCCGGACGCAGCGAGGCGTCGAAGGACACCGAGCGGCCACGCCGGGTCAGGGGGGACTGGTAGCGGTCGTGCTCGTCCTCGAGCTCGCCGATCAGCTCCTCGACCATGTCCTCGACGGTCACCACGCCGGACGTGCCGCCGTACTCGTCGATCACGACGGCGAACTGCAGCCCCTTGCCGCGCAGCTGCTCGAGCAGGTGGGCCGCGCCGAGGGTGTCGGGCACGACCACCGGCTCCATCATGAGGTTGCGGGCGGTGCGGGTCTCCCGCTCGTCCAGCGGGACGGTGAAGGCCTGCTTGACGTGGAGCAGCCCGACGACGTCGTCGGGGCCCTCCTCGATGACCGGCAGCCGGGAGTGACCGGAGATGGCGGCGGCCTCGATGATCTGCGCCGCGGTGTCGTCGACGTGGACCGAGGTCATCTGCACCCGCGGCGTCATCATGTCGGCGGCGTCACGGCTGGAGAACCGCAGGCTGCGGTCGAGCAGGGTGGCGTCGTCCTCCTCCAGGTAGCCGGCGGAGGCCGAGTGGCGGATCAGCGAGCTGAGCTCCTCGGCGCTGCGGGCGCCGCTGAGCTCCTCCTTGGGCTCGATGCCCATGCTGCGGATCAGGCCGTTGGCGGTGTTGTTGAGCAGCACGACCACGGGCTTGAAGACGGTGGTGAACGCGGTCTGGAACGGCATGACCACCTTGGCGGTGGCCAGCGGGACGGCGAGAGCGAAGTTCTTGGGCGCCAGCTCGCCGATGACCATGGAGAACAGGGTCGCGAGCAGGACGCCGACGACGGTGCCGACCCCGCCGACCGCGCCCTCGGGCACGCCGAGGCCGGTCAGCGGCTCCTCGAGCAGCGAGCTGACGGCCGGCTCGAAGGTGTAGCCGGTCAGCAGCGTGGTCAGCGTGATGCCCAGCTGCGCGCTCGACAGGTGGGTCGAGGTGATCTTCAGGGCGCTGATCGTCAGCGACAGCCGGGACTCACCGGCCGCCTGCCGCTTCTCGAGGTCGTGGCGGTCGAGGTTGACCAGGGCGAACTCCGAGGCGACGAACAGCCCGGTGCCGACGGTGAGCACCAGGCCGATGCCCAGCATGATCCACTCGTTCACGAGCTCCTCCTGACGTCCGCCGGGCAGGGGACACATAGGTCAGGAGGGCGAGGACATCGAGGCAGGTCATCCATGGTCCGACCATGGTAACGAGAGGGGGTGCCCCGTCGGTTTCACCGGGGCCCCGGTGAAACTGACACTTCCCCCTGGTTGCAACACACGGGAAGTGCCAAATTCACCGGGTCCCCGGTGAATTTGACGGCCCCCACAGGTGGGCGACGCGGCGCAGGGCCTCGGTGTAGCCGGCGACGCCCTGGCCGATGACGTGGTCGTCGGCCACGAGCGAGACGTACGACGTGCGCCGGAACTCCTCGCGGGCGTGGATGTCGGAGATGTGGACCTCCACGACCGGGGCAGTGACGACGGCGAGCGCGTCCATGAGCGCGATCGAGGTGTGGGTGTAGCCACCGAAGTTGCCGACCACGGCCCACCCGGCCTCGAAGGCCTCGTGGACCCAGTCGATGAGCACGCCCTCGTGGTTGCTCTGACGGAAGTCGAGGGTGAGACCGAGCGTCGCGCACTCCGCCGCGCACAGCGCCTCGACGTCGGCCAGGGTCGCGGTGCCGTAGGTCTCGGGGTCGCGCCGGCCCAGCAGGTTGAGGTTCGGGCCGTTGAGGACGAGGACGGTCCGGGGGCGGTTCCGGGGCCTGGGCATGCCCGCAGTTATACCCGCTGGGCCACCGGTGCGGGGCTCTCGTCGAGCAGCCCGCTGAGCAGGTCAGCGAGGAACTCGCTGGTGCCGTGGTGCAGCTTGACCGTCGCGAGCGGGTCGCCGCGGGTCTCGCCGCGGTTGACCACGACGACGGGGGTGCCGGCCTTGGTGGCGTGACGGACGAAGCGGAGCCCCGACATCACCGTCAGTGAGGAGCCGAGCACCAGCAGCGAGGACGCCTCGTCGACGAGGTCGTAGCAGCGCTGCACCCGCTCCTTGGGCACGCTCTCGCCGAAGAACACGACGTCGGGCTTGAGCACGCCGCCGCACGTCTCACAGGCGGGCACGTGGAAGCCGCCGGTGTCGGCGATCTCGACGTCGCCGTCGGGTCGGTCCTCGGCCGAGGTGACCTGTCGCTCCAACCAACCCGGGTTGATCGTCTCCATGCGTCGCTGGAGGTCGCGCCGCGACGACACCGTCGCGCAGTCGAGGCAGACCACGTCGGCCAGCCGGCCGTGCAGCGCGACGACGCTGGGCGAGCCGGCCCGTTCGTGGAGGCCGTCGACGTTCTGGGTGACCAGTCCGCGGCAGACCCCGCCCTGCTGGAGGCGCGCCAGGGCGACGTGGCCCGGGTTGGGGTCGGCGTCGCGCATCCGCGTCCAGCCGACGTAGGAGCGGGCCCAGTAGTGCTGCCGGGCGCGCGGACCGGACCGGAAGTCGGCGTACGTCATGGGGGAGCGGTTGACCGCACCCGGCCCGCGGTAGTCGGGGATGCCGGAGTCGGTGCTCATCCCGGCGCCGGTGAGGGCGAGGAAGCCGCGGTCACGCAGCAGCTGCGTGGCGGTGGCGACGTCGTGGGGTGCGCTCACCCGGCCAGGGTACGTCGCAGGATCGAGTGGGCCGCTCGGGCCGACCTCACGCCGATCGCGTCAGCGCGGCGCCGTCGGGGCGCGCGTGCGTAACGCTGCTGCCGCAGCGCGGGCAGTGCGTGCGCGAGCAGATGTCGAGCTCCTGCCCGCAGTGGCACACGCCGGCGTTGCCGCGGCGCTGCGCCATCGAGACGGTCGTGCCGGCGTGTCCCGCCAGCTGCTCCGTGGTCATCCCGAGCCCCCTTGGTGTGGATCCTCGGCTCCATCAGACGCCTCATCGGCCTCGCCCGACAGGGCCTTATGCCCTGGATGTCCCGGGTGCGAAGGGCCCGGCCGCAGGCGTTTGGTCCCGGTAGTGACAGGTCGATCGGTCACTCGCCGCCCACGCAGGTGCCTCGGCGTGGTTGCATCACGCCCATGACGAGCACGCCCCCGGGCCCTCAGCCGATCCCGTCCTCGAGCCCCCAGACGTCCGACGACGAGCAACGGATCGCGGAGTGGCAGGCGGCGTACGAGCGGGTGCGGACGCTGGTGGCGGAGGCCGAGCCGCCGGCCCTGGAGGAGCCGGTGCCGGCCTGCCCGGGGTGGAGGGGCCGCGAGCTGCTCGCACACATGGTGGGGCTCGGCGCCGACGTGGTCGCCGGTGACGAGCCCGACGACCACAACGAGGGCTGGACGCAGGCCCAGGTCGACGACCGCGCCGATCGGACCCCCGCGCAGCTGCTGGAGGAGTGGGACGCCACCGCACCGCGGCTCGTGACGTGGATGCGCGGCCGTGGCACCCGCCCGCTCAACGACGTGGTCATCCACGAGCAGGACCTGCGCGGTGCACTGGGGCGGCCCGGCGGCCGGGGCAGCCAGGGGCTGGCGATGGTGCGTCAGGTGATGGCGGGCCGGCTCGGCGCGAAGGTCGAGGGTCTGCCGCCGCTCGCGCTGGTGGCCACAGACGAGGACTGGTCGTGGTGCTCGCACGGACCGGTCGATGACGCCGCCGTGCGGCTGGAGGCGTCCGGGTTCGATCTCGGGCGGGCGCTGGTGTCACGTCGTACGCCGCAGCAGCTGGCGTCGTGGGCGGTGACCGGCGACGTGTCGGCGTACCTGCCTGCCTTCGCGCACCTCGGACCCCCGCCCGAGGCGCCGCTCCCGGAGTGAGCCGCGGCGTCGCCGGCCCTACTGGCTGAGCTCGAGGTCGAGGCGGTCCAGCAGCGCCTCGAGGGCGTTCTCGAAGTCGGCGTCGGCGTCGTGGCGGCGCAGTCGGTTCTTCAGCCGCATCAGGGTCGGGAAGTCGTCGAGGTCGAGCTGCTGGTCGACGTTGCCGACGTCGGCGTCGCCCTCGTCGAGGGGTTCCTCCGGCGGGCCCGCGGGGGCGCCGGCCTGCACGACCTCGAGCAGGAGGTGGCCGAGCAGGAACCCGGTGAACGCCTTGTAGACGTGCACTGCGTTGTCCTCGCTCAGACCCCGGTGCATCAGCCCGTCGAGGAAGTCCTCGACCAGGGCGAGGTTGCGCAGCGGCGGGCGCAGCCAGGGCGCGGCCGGCGGACGGGTGGAGACCAGCGGGAACAGCTGGGGGTGGTCGACGGCGATGGCGCGGATCGCGTGGGCGACGTGCTGGAGGAAGGCCTGCCAGCCGTCGGCGGGCCCGAGCGGGTCACGCGGCGGGACCCGGATGCCCTCCACGAGCTGGGCCACCATGGCCTCGAGCAGGTCCTCGCGGCCGTTGACGTGGTGGTAGAGCGCCATGGCCTCGACGCCCAGGACGCGGCCGAGCTGGCGCATCGACAGGGCGCTGAGTCCGTACTGGTCGACCATCGCGATCGCCGAGGTCACCACGGTCTCGCGCGACAGGGGTGCCCCCCGCTGGGGTGTGGTGGCGCTCATCGCACCCACGGTACGACCGCGGGTGCGCCGGTCTCGACTGAACGACGTTTCTGGCTGCGCCTGCAGATTTACGTTGTAAAGAGGTTTACAGCGTAAGGGTGCGAGCAAGGTACTCAGGAATCGTTCTTCACCAGCAGATCGGAATGCACACACATGGACATCGGCAACAGCTTCCAGGAGGCCACGGACGGAATCTTCGGATTCCTCCCGAACCTGCTCGGCTTCCTGCTCATCCTCCTCATCGGGTTCGTGGTCGCCAAGGTCGTCAGCACCGTCGCGCGCAAGGCGCTCGAGAAGGCCGGCCTCGACCGGCGGCTGCACGAGTCGGAGGCGCACAACTACGTCGAGAAGGTCATGCCGGGCGCGAGCCCGTCGAACGGGATCGCCACGGTCGTCTTCTGGCTGATCTTCGTCTTCTTCATCTTCAGCGCCATCGGGGCGCTCCAGATCCCGGCGCTGACCACCTTCATGAACCAGGTGCTCGCCTACCTGCCCAACGTCATCGTCGCGATCTTCATCTTCGTGCTCGCCTCGTTGATCGCCGGCGGCGTCGCCGCGGGCGTCGGCAAGGTCATGGGCGACACTCCCACCGGCAAGATCGTGGCCACCATCGTCCCGGCGATCGTCATGGTCATCGCGATGTTCATGATCCTCGAGCAGCTGCAGATCGCTCCCGAGATCGTCCGGATCGCCTTCGCCGCCACCATGGGCGCGCTGGCCCTCGGCCTCGCGTTGGCCTTCGGCCTGGGCGGCCGCGGCGTCGCCCAGCAGATGCTGGAGGACGCCTACGCCAAGGGCCGCGAGCAGCGCGACCAGGTCAAGGCCGACGTGCAGCAGGGACGCGAGCGCGCCGAGCACCAGGCCCGCCAGGCCGACCCGACCCGCGAGGACGCCGGCTCGTCGGCGATCGCCTCGCAGGGTGCCCCCGACGAGGGTGGCTACGACCAGGGTGCCCCCGACGAGGGTGGCTACGACCAGGGTGCCCCCGACCAGGGTGACTACGAGGCCGCGGCGCCGTACGACACCTCGGCTGTCGAGACCCAGCAGTTCGACCCGCGCAACCAGTGATCAGCTCCCCCGGCTGATCGACCCGCGGACCGCCTGGTCACCCAGATCGACCGGTCCCGCCCACGGCGGCCCCCGACCCATCTCCTGGGGTTCGGGGGCTGTCGTGCGCCGGCTTTCGCTGTCTCAGGGCAGGTGTCTCAGCGCAGGCGGTAGAGGCCCGTGTCGAACGCCCAGGGCCCGCCCTCCTCCGACGTGACCCAGTCCGCGGTGACGACGACCCTCCGCTTGCCGAAGGGCCGATCCGCCGGAGGCGGCACCGAGACCGTACGGGTGAAGGCTTCGTCCTCGCACCAGACGTCGGGCGAATCCTTGAAGCCCCATGACGAGGTGTGGCCCGCACGCGTCATCTGGTGCACCTCGAACGAGACGGGGCCGTAGTTGAAGTTGTAGGGGCCCAGGCACGAGAATCGTGCGGTCAGCCGCACACCCCCGTCCTTCTTGCGTTCGACCTGCGTGATCTCGATGTCGGAACCGATGTCGACGCTGGTCTCGGGCCTGAAGGCGCCGGGTCGGGGTCGCACCGTGTCCGTGCGTGAGATCTTCCAGCAGCCCTGCTCGCCGTTCTCCAGCTCCGAGGAGTCCCAGTACATGCACTGCGGGGTGTAGACGGTGGCCCTCACCGTGAGGGACTCACCCTTCGAGGGGGCGTCTCCGGGGAGGAGCATCACGACACGTTGAGGCTTCGGCGTGCACCGGAACTCGAGATACCCGTAGTTCGTGGCGAGCGCGTGGCGGTAGCCATTCGCCTGGTCCGACGGGTCCGGGCAGGTGACCACGTAAGCCACAGCCAGCGCAGCGCCGCCAGCCACCGTCCACGCCCTGCCGAACTCCACGGTGGGAGGGATCTCACCCGCCTGCGCGGGAGATGCCACACCGAACGACATCGACACCAGAAGTCCAAGTACCGCCAGAATCCGGCGCATGTCAGATATTCCCCCATTTGTTCTGAGACAGTGGCGCAACGTTACGTCAGTTGCAGGTGCGTCGGGAGTGCCGAACGTCCCGCAACGGTCGACCCCGTCACGGACGACGAGCGGCAGAGCCGGGCTCGGGCAGCTCGTCACTGCCTCCTCAGCGGTAGTTGGTGAACTGCACCGCGAAGTCGTAGTCCTGCGACTTCACCAGCTGCTGGACGGCCTGCAGGTCGTCGCGCTTCTTCGACGAGACCCGCAGCTCGTCACCCTGGACCTGGGCCTTGACGCCCTTGGGGCCCTCGTCACGGATCAGCTTGCCGATCTTCTTGGCGTCGTCGGTGGTGATGCCCTCCTTGAGGGCGATGCTGATCTTGGCCTGCTGACCCGAGGGGCGCGGGTCACCGGCATCGAGGATCTTGAGGCTGAGCTGCCGCTTGACCAGCTTCTCCTTGAAGACGTCGAGGACGGCCTTGGCCCGCTCCTCGGCGTTGGCCGAGATCTCGATGGTCTTCTCGCCCGACCAGGTGATCTCGGCGCCGGTGCCCTTGAAGTCGTAGCGCTGGGTGATCTCGCGGGCGGCCTGCCCGAGGGCGTTGTCGACCTCCTGGCGGTCGATCTTGCTGACGATGTCGAACGACGAGTCGGCCATGGATGCGCTCCTTCGTGATGCTCACGTTGAGGGGACCGGCCGATTCTGAGAGCGGCCGGGTGCTGCGCTATCCTTTCGTCTCGTTGCCCCAGGCTCAACTCGGGTCGGAGGCGCGCTCACGGCAGGTTGTCCGAGCGGCCAATGGAAACGGACTGTAAATCCGTCGGTGTATACCTACGCAGGTTCGAATCCTGCACCTGCCACCGGAGGACTTCCTCCAAGCGCTGAACCCCCACCTCGTGTGGGGGTTCTTCGATTTCCGGCCTCTGAAAGGCACCGAGGCGACGCAGAACCACGGGCGAGGGTTCCTGTCCGTCGGGTTGCCCGCGGGGAGGCGCGCGGCCTACATGCGCTGTACGCCGCGGTGTCGCCAGAATGCCTTCTCGGCCTCGACAGCGAGGAACTTGGCGATCCCGAGACCGACGATCACGGCCCAGGACGCCCATCCGAGCCCCTCGGTGGCGAAGATCTGCTGCAGAGGAGGCGCGTAGGTGAACGCCAGCTGCAGAACGATGAGAACCCCCGTGACGACCATCGCGACGCGGTTGCCGGTGAAGGCCTCGAGGTTGAGGGCGGACCTGGTGAAGTGGCGGACGTTGAACAGATAGAGCAGCTCTGCGAAGACGAGCACGTTGACCGCTGTCGTGCGTGCCGTCTCGATCGAGCTGCCCCGGGAGAGCTCCCACTCGAACGCCGCCAGGGTGATCAGGGCCAGCAGGAAGCTCACGTAGGCGATCCGCACCCCGAGAGGCCGGGTGATCAACGGCTCCTTCGGCGCACGCGGTGGTTGCCGCATCACGCCGGCTTCAGCGGGTTCGAAGGCCAGAGCCAGGGCAAGCGTCACGGCGGTGACCATGTTGACCCAGAGGATCTGGCCGACGGTGACCGGCATCGTGGTTGCGAGGAGAAGCGCGACCAGGATCAGTCCCGCCTCGCCCCCGTTGGTGGGCAGGATGAACAGCAGCGACTTCTTGATGTTGTCGAAGACCACGCGGCCCTGCGCGACGGCGTGCGCGATGGTGGCGAAGTTGTCGTCGGTCAGGACCAGGTCGGAGGCCTCCCGCGCGGCGTCGGTGCCGCGGTGTCCCATCGCCACGCCGATGTCGGCTGCCTTGAGGGCGGGCGCGTCGTTGACGCCGTCACCGGTCATCGCGACATAGTTGCCGCCAGCCTGCAGCGCGGTCATCAGGCGCATCTTGTGCTGCGGGCTGGCTCGCGCGATCACGTCGTTGTCGGCGGCCTCGGCCTGCAGCGCATTGTCGTCCAGCGTCTCGATGGCCTCCCCGGAGAGCGCCCCGTTCGAGTGCAGACCAAGCTCTCGACCGATCGCGGCCGCGGTCACTCCGTGGTCGCCCGTGAGCATCTTGACCGTGATCCCAGCCGCCTGGCACTCGGCGACCGCCGCGAGCACCTCGGGGCGCGGTGGGTCGAGCAGGCCGACCATGCCGAGCAGCTCGAAGCGGGGCAGCTGCTCGAGGTCGAGGTGGTCAGTTCCGGGATCGACGTCGGCCCGGGCCAGCGCGAGGACCCGCTCACCTTCGGCTGCGGCTCGATCGATACGGATCCGCCAGCGTGTGTCCTCGGTCATCCCGCACATGTCGAGGACCCGCTCCGGCGCGCCCTTGAGGAAGACCAACGCGTGCCCGTGGTGGTCGTGGTGCAGGGTGGCCATGAAGCGGTTCTCGGACTCGAACGGCACCTCGTCGACGCGAGGAAGGTCGGCCGGGACGTCGTGCTGGTCCAGCCCGGCCTTGAGCGCCAGCGTCACCAGCGCCCCCTCGGTGGGGTCCCCGGCCACGCTCCAGGAGTCGTCGTCGTGGTGGTGCAGCACCGCGTCGTTGCACAGCAGGCCGGCGGCGGCCATCTGCTGCAGCCCGGGATGCTTGGACGGATCCACCGGGCCGTCACCGTCGGCGAAGCCCCCGTCGGGGACGTAGCCAACACCGCTGCACGCCAGCTCTCCGTCGGAGAGCATCACACGCACCGCCGTCATCTCGTTGCGCGTGAGCGTCCCGGTCTTGTCCGAGCAGATCACCGTGACCGAGCCGAGGGTCTCCACCGCCGGGAGCCGCCGTACGATCGCCCGGTTGCCCGCCATCGCGCGGGTGCCGATCGCGAGCACGATCGTGATGATCGCGGGCAGGCCCTCGGGGATCGCGGCCACTGCCAGGCCCACGATCACGAGGAACGCCTCCAGTGACCCCATCCCGCCGACGATCCGCGCGTAGACGAACGCCAGCGCCCCGACGAGGAGGATGAACCCGGTGATCTGGCGGGCGAACTGGTCCAGCCGCTGGGTCAGCGGCGTCGCCAGCGACGGAGTCTCGCTGACCAGCGCGCCGATCTGGCCCACCTCGGTCTCGGCCCCGGTTGCCACCACGACGCCGCGTGCCTGCCCGTAGACGACCAGGGTCCCCGAGTGGGCCACGCAGGTCCGGTCACCGAGGCCCGCGTCCTCGGCGGCGGCTTGGATGCTCTTCTCGACAGGCACCGACTCCCCGGTCAGCGCCGCCTCGTCGACGCGTAGGTTGTGCACGCGGAACAGTCTGAGATCCGCCGGCACCCGGTCACCGGACTCGAGGAGCACGACATCACCGGGAACAAGGTCACCCGACTCGACCTGCCGTCGGCGGCCGTCACGCAGGACAGTGGCGTGGCTGGCGAGCATGGCCCGCACCGCCTCCAGCGCACTCTCGGCCTTGCCCTCCTGAACGAAGCTGATGATCGCATTGATGGCGACCACACCGAAGATCACCGCGGAATCGAGGTAGTGCGCGAGCAGGGCGGTGACCGTGCCAGCGACGATCAGCACCACGATCAAGGGGTTGTCGAACTGCGCCAACGCCCGCACCAGCGGGCCACGTCGGCCGGCCTCGGGAAGCCGGTTCGGGCCGTGCTCCTCGAGGCGGCGGCGAACCTGGTCGGCGCCGAGTCCGACGGCAGCGTCGCTCCGCCACAGCCCGAGCACCTCCTCGGCCGTGTGCGCGTGCCACGCCACCTTGGACGTAGTCGCTGCGGACCCCTCCGACGTGCCCGTCGGGGAAGGTGTGACCGGGGTGCTCGGCATGGCCTCGACTCCTCGTCGGTGTGTTCTCGGCGCCTCCGCGAGATCAGGCATCGTGCGAGCCGCGGCGACCAGTGGTGGGCCGGCGCGCTCACGCCGCAGCCGCTGTGGTCAGACCGAGACTCCCCTCCTCACCGTGCGCGAGGCGTCGGGACGCCCGCCAGGGGAGTTCGCCACCAGCACCGGCATGTCAGCGTCCTTGACGATGTGCCGCGCCACGCTTCCCAGGACGCGTGGGGAGAGCCCTCGACCACGTGGTCCCACCACGAGCAGGTCCATGCCCTGCTCACGGGCGAACTCGCACAGGGTCTCGGCCGGTGGCCCGGCGAGCACCTCGATGGCGACCGGGCGCCCACCGAGCGTGACTCCTGCCTCGGCGAGCCGGCGGCGGGCGTCGTCGATGTCGACGTGGCTCTCGTCCTCGGCCGCGTCGTACGGGACGACCTGGGCGAGGACAAGGGTGCTCGCGTCGGAGGCGAAGAGACGCTGCGCCGTCTCGAGCGCATCCCGTGACTCCCGCGAGCCGTCGTAACCCACCAGCACGCGCGGACCGTCGTGATGAGTCGGGAGGTGGTGGTCAGGGACCGTTGCGGGTCGGTTGCGCACGCGCTCCACCGCGATGGGGACGAACAACGGACCGAGCAGTGCTGCAAGGTAGATCCATCTCGGGTCGTGTCCTCGGCGCACCATCCAGATGCCCGCACCGAGGCCCAGCGCCCACACCAGCACGAAGATCACGATGCGCTCATCCATGACCACATGGTCTCGTGCGGGGACGCCAGTTGTCGGCGGTCGTTCGTCAACAGTGGGCGTGACCGAGGACCCTGGATCCGATCCGAACCGACCTGCGAGCCTTCCATCGAGGGCGGCCATCGGGTCGCCATCGTGCGCGTCCGGCCCAGGAAAGAAGCAGCCATGAGCACCTCTCGTCATGAGCAGCCCCGAGCAACAGCTCCCGTGGACTCCGCTCGCACAGCGCCGAGGCTGGTCATGGGCGACGACGGCTCCGCCTCCGCGGACGTCGTCTGGTCGTGGGTCACGAATCACCGCTGGCCCGGGTGGCGGATCGCGGTCCTCTCGGCCCACGTGCCCGAGGTCGGGCCACCCGTCGGTGTCGAACGGGCCACCCCGCACGCCTGGGAGCCGCCTCACCCTCGTCTCTTCGCCGACAGCGAGACGCAGGTCGAGCACCTGCTCGCCGAGGTCGACCCCCGACTCGCGCTGGACCGGTGCGCCGCTGACGCCGCTCTGCTCGCTGTCGGGCCGCGCGGGCGCGGCCTGATGAAGCACCTCCACATCGGCAGCACGACGGACTGGCTCATCAGCGCGCACCGCCCCCTCACCCCGGTGGTCGTGGTGCGCTCGGACCGGAGGACCGAGCACGTCCTCTACTGCACCGACGGCTCCCCGTCGGCGCAGTCCGCGCTCGACACCCTGCTGGAGCTTCCCTGGCTCACGACGTGCCGGGTCTACGTCCTGGGTGTGGAAGACAGCCGCAACAGGACGAAGGACGCAGTAGAGCGGGCTGTCACAGTGCTCCGCAAGCACGACGTCGGCCAGATCAAGCACGCAGTAGTCGAGGCACTGCCCTACACCGATCAGTTCGACGTCCGATCGGTGATCCTCGGCACCATCGCCGAGCTCGAACCCGACCTCGTTGCGATGGGTGCCCGCGGGACCGGGGGGTTCCGCGGCCTGCTCGTCGGCTCGGTGACTGCTGCGGTCGTGCGCCACGCGCCGGCGTCGGTGCTGGTAGCGAAGGTCGGTTGACCACCCACGGACGTCGGTCCACATGTCATAGGAGCGCCCACCCGGGTTTCCCGGCCTGACGGCGGGTGCGCGACCCGGCCGTCACCTCGGGAGGGCGGCGGCCCGGTCTGTCGTGTGCGGGTCGACGTCGTGCGGCCCCCTGTTACCGGCGCCGCGCGCGGCGTACCGTCGAAGGCATGGACCTCGATCGGTTCAGCGTCGCGACGTTCAACCTCTACAACCTGCAGCTGCCGGGCGAGCCGATGAACCCGGGGCAGCGGCCCTGGACGGCCGAGGAGTTCGACCGCAAGCTGACCTGGACCGGCGGGCAGCTCCGCGCCCTCGACGCCGACATCGTCGGCCTGCAAGAGCTCTGGCACCGCGACGCACTGCTCCAGGTCCTCGAGCGCGGCGGCCTCAGCGACGTGTACGACGTCGTGGCGGATCCGGCCGACGGGGGCAGGATCGTGTGCGCGGCGCTCGTACGGCGTGGGCTGCTGCGCGGCGAGCCGGACTGGATCGACGTCTTCCCCGACGCGATGCGGCTTCAGACCAACGACCACTCCGATCTGCAGGCGCCCGGGATCAGCGTGAACCTCGCGGGCTTCTCGCGACCGGTGCTGCGCTTCCAGGTGGCGCTGCGCGACGCTCCGCCGCTGACCGAGGTGTTCGTGACCCACCTGAAGTCGAAGCTGCCCACCCGCATCGACCAGGAGCCGTGGTTCGACGCCGACCCCGACCTCTACCGCCCGCACACCACCGCGCTCGGCGCCGCGTTGTCGACCATCAGGCGCACGGCCGAGGCGGCGGCGCTACGGGTGCTGCTGACCCCGGTCATGAAGGGCACGACGACGCCGGTGATCGTGCTCGGCGACGTCAACGACGGCCAGCACAGCAACACGGTGAACATCCTGACCGAGCAGCCGCGCTACCTCGTGGGGGAGTCGACCGGCGGCGCCGACATCGGGCTCTACACGGCGCAGACGCTGCAGGAGTACCGCGACACCCGCGACGTCTACTACACCCACGTCCACGACGACCTGCGCGAGTCGTTGGACCACGTGCTCGTCAGCGAGCAGTTCTACGACAACAGTCGGCGGCGGCTGTGGCTCTTCGACGGGCTGGCCATCAACAACGACCACCTCGAGGAGGACGACCACCGGCTGACCGGGGCCGGTGACCACGGGGTGGTGCGGGTGCGGTTCCGGTGGAGGCCGTTCAGCTGAGGACGGTGATCGAGCAGGTCGGTGGTCGAGCAGGTCGCGCAGCGGCCGTCGTCGAGACCCGGCGACCGCGGGGTCGGTCCTATGTGGTGGTCCTGCAGGCGATAGACCTGCAGAAACACCACACAACTGGCCCGTCAGAGCGACGTGGCGTCCAGGACGGCCGCCAACGGTCGCGGGATCTCGTCGAGCGGCAGGGCGTCGAGCAGGAGCACGGCGTATCGCGCCTTGCGTCCTGATCTCGCGGTGAGGAATCGCCGGACGAGCTCGTGCCGCGTCCAGCCCTGCTGGGCGGGCATCTGGGCGAGCAGGTCGAGGGAGCGGGTCTCGCCGGCTCCCTCGATGACCGCCTCGACGGCGTCGAGACCGAGGGCGCGGACGAGCTCGTCCTCGAGGTCGGTGGTGCAGGCGAAGAACCCGAGCGCCTCGAGGTCGTCGGTGTCGCTGGCCGGGAGGCCTGCTGCCGCCAGGCCGTGGCGGACGAACGGTTCCTCGGGAGCGTCGTACAACCCGGCGAGACGTACGTCGAACCCGTGCGGTCCGAAGCGGGTGGCGAAGGTGCGGATGTTCGTGACGCCGTTCATGGCGAGGACGTCGACCCCCTCGGCGGCGAGGTCGCGACCGGTGCGACCCGCGAGCGTCAGCAGGGCCGCGCGGTCGCTCTGACCCTCGACGAGCACGACAGCACGGGGTAGCTCCACCGGACCATGTCAGCCGTGGAGGCGCCGTGGCGTCAACAGGCTTCGTCATCTCTCGCACCGGCCACGAGGTGTATGGACGTGCACACAAAGTCGGTTGACCGCGTCAACGCCCCAGAGCAATGTGGGAAGTCCTCGGGCAGGCAGATCCGACGCCCCCGACGAGGTCGGTGATGGAGATGTCGCGATTGCAGCAGTCCAGGCCATGCGACGAGATGCCCACGAACCACGTTGACCGAGAGGAACCACGATGCGCACGCGAATGACGCTGCCAGTCGGCGCAGCCCTTGTCCTGCTGGCCGCAGCCGCTCCTGCTGCCGCCGACAAGCCCTATGAGAACGTCACCTACGCCGACACGGCCGAGGGCTCGTTCGAGGACTGCGGGATGACGATCGACTTCATCGGCACGTTCAATGGCCACATCCTCACGAAGGTCGTCAAGTCCTCCGACGGCCAGGCTTTCCTGGCGCACAACAACTACCGCTTCACGACCGTGTACACGAACACGTCCTCGGGTCGATCGATGGTCTTCAGCGGCAACGGCACGTTCAAGGAGGTCAAAGCCACCCAGGTCGACGGAGATGTCTGGGAGTTCACCTGGCAGGACGCCGGACAACCGCTCAGGATCACTGACCTGGACGGCAACGTCCTCGCCCGCGAGCGCGGACGGGTGAGCGGCTCCGTCGTCTTCGACACCCTCGGCGACAGCCAGCCAGGGGGTGTCCTGGTGTCCGAGAGCGAACCGGTCTTCCACGGGAAGTTCGAGACCGGCAACCTCGACTTCTGCGACTTCGCGGAGATGTACATCTCCTGACGCGGCTGAGTTGCGCGTATCTCGCGGTCAGCGCCTCGGCCGCGGGCTCGTCGTGCGACGAGAGCGCCAGCACGACCGCCAGCGCGGTGAAGGTGACGTAGACCCGCTCCTTCAACCGGTCGGCGTCCGCCTCGGGGTCGACGGAGAGATCGGGCCGGCGCGATCGCGACGTCGCCAGGCACGAGCGTAGGACGCCTCCGCGCCGAGTTGCCCGCGTCAGGGATCATCGCGGGGTGGACACGAGCCCCGAGCCGAGACCTGAGGACGCACGAGCGTCGTACGCCGACCCGGCGCGTGCGACTGCGCACGCGCCTCTGTCCGGCTGGGTGGCCGGCGCGCTGGTGTTCGGCTCGTCCGCGGCCGTGCTCGTCGTCGAGATCGTGGCGCTGCGGCTGCTCGCGCCCTACCTCGGCCTGACGCTCGAGACGAGCACCCTGGTCATCGGCATCGCCCTGACCGCCATCGCCGTCGGGTCGTGGGCGGGCGGTCGGGCCGCCGACAGGGTCGCGCCGCGGCGTACCCTCGCGCCGCTGCTCGCAGTCTCCGGCGCCGTCGTCGCGCTCACCCCGTTCGTCGTACGCGCCGCCGGCGAGGCCGCCACCACCGGCCCCGTGCTGCTGGTGGCCGCGCTGGTGATCTTCGTGGCCGGCGTCGCGCTGTCGGCGGTCACCCCGATGGTCACCAAGCTCCAGCTGACCAGCCTGGGGGAGACCGGCGCCGTGGTCGGGCGGCTGTCGGGCGTCGGCACGGCCGGCGCCATCGTCGGCACCGTGCTCACCGGCTTCGTGCTCATCTCACGCGTCCCGGTCAGCGGCATCCTCGTCGGTCTCGGCGTGCTGCTCGTCGTCGCCGCCGTCGCGGTCGAGGTGCTGCTGCACCGCCGTCGGCCGGGGGTGATCCCCGCCGTCGTCGTGCTCGTCGGTGGGCTGGCCGCGCTCGTCGCGCCGGGCGGCTGCGACGAGGAGACCGTCTACCACTGCGCCGAGATCGTGGCCGACGACGGACGGGACGGCGGGCGGTTGCTGCTGCTCGACGGGGTCGGCCACTCCTACGTCGACCTCGACGACCCGACGCACCTGGAGTTCGACTACGTGCAGTCGGTCGCCTCGCTGATCGACACCGCCTACCCGGCGGGCGAGGCGCTGACGGGCTACCACCTCGGCGCCGGCGGGCTGACGGTGCCGCGTTACCTCGACGTCGTGCGGCCCGGTACGACGAGCCTGGTCTCGGAGATCGACCCAGGGGTGGTGGCGGTCGACACCGAGCGGCTGGGGCTGGAGGCCGGGGGAGTCCCTGGAGGTCCGCGTCGAGGACGGCCGGCTCGGTCTCGGACGGCTCCCCGACGCGGCGTACGACCTGGTCGTGGGCGACGCCTTCGGCGGCGTCACCGTGCCGTGGCACCTGACCACCCGCGAGGCGGTCGCGGAGGTACGGCGGGTGCTGGCCGGCGACGGGCTCTACGTCATGAACCTCATCGACCACGCCGACCTGGCCTTCGCCCGCGCCGAGGTGGCGACCCTGGCCGAGCAGTTCGACCACGTCGTCGTCGCCTCCCAGCCCGCGACCCTGGCCTTCGAGGACGGCGGCAACCTCGTCGTGGCGGCCGGCGACCGTCCGGTGGACGTCTCCGCGTGGGTCGAGCGGATGGCCGAGCGCGACCTCGAGTACGACGTGCTCGCGGGGGCGGCGCTCGAGGAGTGGGTCGGTGACGCCGAGGTGCTCAGCGACGACCACGCCCCGGTCGACCAGCTGCTGACGCCGTACCCGACGGCCTCGCGCTGAGGCCTCGCGGGAGGTTCAGCCGGAGAACCAGTCCACCAGCCAGGTCCGCATCAGGGCGATCTCGCGGCGCTGCTCGGCGCTGATGGTGCGGGCGAGGGCGTCGACCTCGTCGTGCTCGGCGTCGCCGTGCATGTGCAGCCGCTGCGACATCATCACCGCGACCATGTGGTGGGGGATCATGTCGATCAGGAACGCCTCGTCGAGCGCGTCGCCGCGCAGCCCGCCCAGGTCGCGCATCATCGGCTCGTAGTCGGACGAGGTGTCGGCATCGGGGTACCAGTCGGCCAGATGAGTCCGCATCTGCTCGATCTGCGCGGTCTGCGAGGCCACGATGGCCTCCCCGAGCTCGCGCATCTCCGGGCGGTCCGAGCGGGCCAGCTCCCCGGCGGCGACGATCGCCTCCTCGTGGTGCGGGATCATCGCCACGAGGTAGTCGGCCTCGTCGTCGACGTCCATCATGCCGCTGCCCATGCCGGCCCTGTCGCCGCTCCCGGAGCGGCCGGACCAGCGGGGCATCATGCCGAGGTCGCCCTCGGTCCCACCGGTGACCCCGGTCGACATCATCGACCCGGGAGCGCTGGAAGCCGTTCCGGTCTCGTCATCCCCTGCGGCGGTGACGATCCAGACTGCTCCCAGCACGAGGACGGCCAAGCCGACCAGCAGCACCACGAGCTTGCGCATGACGACCTCGTTCCTCTCACCACCAGGCTGCGCGTCGTACGCCGCGAGCAGCAGGGGCATGTGACACGGCCACGAAGTCGGATGGCACCAGGCGAGGTGACCCTCGGCCGGTGCCTGGGGCGCGGCGGGGACAATGGCGCCATGACCTCCCCTCGCCGGCTCTTCCGCTTCGACGACCCCGAGGTGAAGGGCTACCCGCTGCTGAACTCGCTCGTCGTACCCCGCCCCATCGCGTGGGTCTCGAGCCTCTCGGCCGACGGGGTCGGCAACCTCGCGCCGCACTCGTTCTTCACCGTCGCGTGCGCCGACCCCGGCGTCGTGCAGTTCACCTCCGTCGGCGCGAAGGACACCCTGCGCAACGTGCAGGAGACCGGGGAGTTCGTGGTCAACGTCGCCCCGCGGTGGCTGCTCGAGCAGGTCAACAACTCCAGCGCCCGCTTCGACGCCGGGACGTTCGAGGCCGAGGCGCTCGGCATCGTCATGGAGCCCAGCGACCTGGTGGCTCCGGCCCGGGTGGCCGACTCGCCGGGCGCCCTGGAGTGCCGCCTGCACAGCACGGTCGACTTCGGGACCTCGACGGTCGTGTTCGGGACCGTCGTGGCGGCCTCGATCACGGAGGAGATCCTCGACGGGAACCACCCGACGATGGAGGGCCTCCAGCCGCTGTCGAGACTCGGCCGCGACGAGTGGGGTCTGCCGCCGGAGGTCTTCCGGATCACCCGCCCAGGGCGCCCCGAGGACATCCCCGGGCGGGGATGACTGCGTCCACACGGAATGTGCGCCCTCACACGAGCATGGTGACCGCGGCGGTCGTGCCGAACAGTACGACGAGCACGCGCAGCACGGTGGGGGGCAGCCGCCGGCCGATGTGGGCGCCGACGTAGCCCCCGACCACCGACCCGGCCGCCAGCAGCACGATCGCGGCCCAGTCGAGGTCGGCCACCACCAGGAAGATCAGCCCGGCGACCACGTTGGCCGCCATCACCGCCAGCGTCTTGAGGGCGTTGACGATGCGCAGCTCGATGTCGAGGCCGAGCCCCAGGACGGCCATCATCATCACGCCCGACCCGGCGCCGAAGTAGCCGCCGTACACGCCGGTCAGGCCGGCGAAGAACAACGTCACCGGCGACATCTCGGTCCGGTCGGGCGCGTCCGGACCCAGCCGCGCACGCACCCGCGCGGAGATCCACGGCTGCGCCCCGACCAGCAGACAGGTGAACAGGATCAGCCACGGCACCACGGCCTCGAAGACCCCCGGCGGGAGGGCGAGCAGCAGCGCAGCGCCGCCCACCGCGCCGATCGCGCAGGTCACCAGCACCGCCGCGGTCACCCGCGGGTGCTCGCGCAGCTCGGCGCGGTAGCCGAAGGAGCCGCTCAACCCGGCGGGCGTCATGCCGACGGTGTTGGAGGCATTGGCCACCACCGGCGGCAGCCCGACCGCGAGCAGCACCGGGAAGCTCAGCAGCGAGGCCACCCCGACGGTGGAGGTGAGCACGCCGGCGCCGAGGCCGGCCAGCAGGACGGCCAGCTGTTCCAGGCCGCTCACGCGGTCGTGGCGGGACCGGCTGTGCCGCTCGCGTCGGGTCGCAGCAGGGCCACGTCGCTGACCATCGCGACGTGGTCGTGCATCGCCGCGGCCGCCGCGACCGGGTGCTGGGCGTGGATCGCGTCCGCCACCTTCTGGTGGCCGACCAGTGAGTCGCGCGGGCGTCCGGGCTGACCCAACGACTCCAGCCGGGTCTCCTTGATGAGGTCGCTGATCTCCTCCATCAGCCGCGCCAGCAGCAGGGAGTGGGCGGCGGCCGTCACCGCGGCGTGGAAGCGCTCGTCGCCCTCGACGCCGCGCCCGCCGGCCATGATGTCGTCGGCCATGGCGCGCAGCGCGGCGTCGATGCGGTCGAGATCGCCCTCGGTACGCCGCTCCGCGGCCAGAGCGGCGAGCTTGGTCTCGAGCGCGTCGCGGGTGTCGATGATCTCGGGCAGCCGGTCGGCGTGGGCGCGGATCGCCTCGACTGTGCGGAGCGTGGCGTCCGCGTCGGGGCCGCCGGTGAGAGAGGTGTCGGTGAGTCCGGCGCCGACCCGGGTGACGACCGTGCCGTCGCCGTGCCGGACGCTGACGGCGCCGATGACCTCGAGGGCCACCAGGGCCTGGCTCAGCGTGGCCCGGCTGACCCCCAGCCGGGCGGCGAGCTCCCGTTCGGGCGGCAGCCGGTCGCCGGGGGAGAGGTGGTTGTCGGTGACCCAGGTCGTGATCTGCCCGGCCACCTGCTCGTAGAGCCGGGTGCGCACGAGCCGACTCGGGAACGCCGTACCCGCGTCGGTGCCGGCAGCCTCGTCGCCTGCCTGCACTCCCCGTCCCCCGCTGGTTCCGGTCATGGCGCGAGTGTATTGACAATCGGCTCAATGGGCTAGAGGCTAGGCCACTGAGCCATCCACGTGAGCGCGGTCACACCGTGCCGGGGCGGCCGCACACGCTCGAGCGCGACTCGAGACCGTCACGGAAGGACCGTCATGGGACCTGAATGGGTAGCCATCCTCGCGCTGGTCGCGCTCTTCGTGATCGGCACGCTGATGCCGATCAACATGGGCGCACTGGCCTACGTCGCCGCCTGGTTGGTCGGCATGTACTCGCTGAACCTGGAGGAGAAGGAGATCCTGGCCGGCATCAGCGCCGACCTCGTCCTCACCCTCATCGGCGTCACGTATCTGTTCGCCATCGCCCGGCAGAACGGCACGGTCGATCTCATCGTCCGCAAAGCCGTCGGGGGAGTCGGCGGCCGCGTCGCGCTGATCCCGTGGGTGATGTTCGCGGTCACCGCGCTCATCACCGCGATCGGCGCCGCGTCGCCGGCAGCCTGCGCGATCATCGGCCCGATCGCGCTCGGATTCGCCGCCCGCTACAAGATCAGCCCGCTGATGATGGGCATGATGGTCGTGCACGGCGCCCAGGCCGGCGGCTTCTCGCCGATCAGCATCTACGGCGTCATCACGAACTCGGTGATGGAGTCGGCCGGCCTGCCCTCGGCCGAGCTGACGATCTTCTTCTCCAGCCTGATCGTCAACATCATCCTCGCCGCCGTCCTCTTCGCGGTCCTCGGTGGGCGCGAGCTGATGAGCGTGCGCCTCGACCCCGACGCCGACGAGATCGGCGAGGTCCAGCCCAGTGGACCCCACGCCGGCCCGCGCCACCGTGACCGCTCCACCGAGGCCTCCGGCACCGGCGCCACCCCCAGCATGGGCACCTCGACCTCGACCTCGACCGGGACCGCGACCACGGTCCGCCCGGACTACGTCGGCACCAGCCGCGAGCACGCGCTCACCCTCTTCGCGTTCGTCGCCGTCGCCGCTGTCGCGCTCTACTTCGAGAAGAACATCGGCTTCACGGCGATCACCGCCGCGGTGGCGCTGTCGATGATGTCGCCGAAGGCCTACCAGGACACCGTCAAGCAGATCGCCTGGCCGACCGTGCTGCTGGTCGCGGGCGTGAGCACCTACGCCACGATCCTCACCACCGCCGGGTCGCCGGAGTTCGTCGGCAGCTGGGCCGCCGGACTCGGAGCGGCCGCCATCGGCGCGCTGATCCTCTGCTACGTCGGCGGTGTGGTCTCGGCCTTCGCCTCCTCGACGGCGCTGCTGCCGGTGATCATCCCGATCGCCATCCCGCTGATCGCCGAGGGCGGGCTCTCGGCCGGCCTCTTCGTCGCCGCCCTGGCCGTCAGCTCGACGATCGTGGACGTCTCGCCGTTCTCCACCAACGGCGCGCTGATGCTGGCGAACCGTCCCGACACGATCGGCGAGCAGACCTACTACAAGCAGATCCTGACGTACGGCGTGCTCGTCACCCTGGTCGGTCCGCTGCTCGTGTGGGCCGCGCTCGTCCTGCCGGGCTGGGGCTCGTGAGCGCCGGTACGCCGGACACGGCGAGCGTCGGCGGGCCTGGGGCGTCCGGCGCGTTGGGCGCCGGGCCGCTGAGCGACGTCCTGGTCGTCGACCTGTCTCGGGCCCTGGCCGGCCCGCACGCCACCATGATGCTGGGCGACCTGGGGGCGCGGGTCCTCAAGGTCGAGACACCGAAGGGCGGCGACGACACCCGCGGCTGGGGGCCCCCCTTCGTCGGCGAGGCCGGCGACGTGTCGACGTACTTCCTCTCGGCCAACCGCAACAAGGAGTCGATCGCGCTCGACCTCAAGGACGCGGGTGACCGCGACGTGCTGCTCGCCCTGGTCGAGCGCGCCGACGTGCTGGTGGAGAACTTCCGCACCGGTGTCCTCGAGCGTCTCGGCCTCGGGATCGAGGAGCTGCAGCGGCGCAACCCGCGCCTCGTGGTGCTCTCGATCACCGGCTTCGGCCACGACGGCCCCGAGGGCGGTCGCGCCGGCTACGACCAGATCGCGCAGGGCGAGGCCGGCCTGATGTCGCTGACCGGCTCGGGACCCGACGACCCGCAGCGGGTCGGCGTACCGATCGCGGACCTGCTGGCCGGGATGTACGGCGCGTACGGCGTCGTCGCGGCGCTCCACGAGCGGGACCGCACCGGCGTCGGCACGGTGGTGCGGACCTCGCTGCTGGCCGCCGTGGTCGGCGTGCACGCCTTCCAGGGCACCCGGTGGACGGTCGCCGGTGAGGTCGGCAAGGCGCAGGGCAACCACCACCCGTCGATCGCGCCCTACGGGCTGTTCCACTGCCGCGACGGCGTGGTCCAGATCGCGGTCGGCAGCGAGGGGCTGTGGCTGCGGCTCTGCTCCGCCTTCGAGATCGACCCGGCGACCGAGGGCATGGCCACCAACGGCCAGCGCGTCGGCAACCGGGAGGCGGTCATCGCGCTGGTGGAGGAGAAGTTCTCCACCTGGGACGCCGAGGACCTGCTCGCCCGGCTCGCCGAGGTCGGCGTACCGGCGGGCAAGGTGCGCAGCCTCGACGACGTCTACCGCTGGGACCAGACCGCGAGCCAGGGACTGCTGGTCGACGTCGACCACGCCTCGCTCGGGACGGTCACGCTGCCCGGGCCCCCGCTGCGGTTCTTCGACGGATCCGGCGCCGAGGTCACCCGGACCGACCACGCCGCCCCGCCGCTGCTCGACGAGCACGGCGACGCCGTACGGGCGTGGGTCGCCGAGGGCTGAGTCGAGACCGGGCGAGGGCCCCGAGGGGCCTAGTTCCCTGCCAAGACTGTCACTTCCCGCGTGTTGCAACACGCGGGAAGTGACAAATTCACCGGGTCCCCGGTGAAACCGGCAACCTGAGGCCGGCAGCCGGCAGCCGGCAGCCGGCAGCCGGCAGCCGGGAGCTGGCTCAGCGAGGGAGGCCGGTCTTGTCGACGGCGCGGTGGAAGCGCATGCCGGCCAGGCCACCGGCCAGGGAGCCGAGCAGGCTGACGCCGACGAGGACGGCGGCGGCGATGGCGCCACCGCGGGTGAGCTCGCCCTCGCTGACCGGGATCCGCGGGAAGGTGTTGAGGTCGGCGAGGATGTCGTACCGGTCGCCGGCGACCATGCCGAGCACGGCCACGACAGCGGCGACGACGAGCGCCCACAGCCAGACCGCAAGGCCCTGCTTGACGCCGTTGAAGCGCGCCATGCGTCCGGCGACGTAGCCACCGGCGTAGTAGGCGAGGAACACGATCACCAGCAGCACGATCCCGCCGACCAGTCCGACGGTCTCGACGTTGGCCGAGCTGGCGTCGGCGGCCTCGGCGGCGTCGGTGCCGGTGGCCAGGCCCACGGCGGCGCCGGCCGCGGTGAGGAGGGCTGTCAGCAGCACGCCGACGCCGACGGCAGTGAGGAAGCCGAAGAACGCGGAGCCGATCTTGACGCCACCGTGCTCCTCCTTCTGGCGGGCGAGGACGCTGCGGCGGTCCTGGGCGGGCTCGTCGGCCACGACAGCGTGACCGGTGTGGGTGTCGTGGGTCGGGTGCGTCGCGGTGTCGTGGACGGGGGGCTGGTCGGTGCGGGTCTGGTCGACCCCGGCGCCGCGATCAGAAGGTGGGGACGTGCTCATGTGTGTCTCCTGGGGTTCTTGGTGCTGGAAGCATCACCCGGGACCGGCGGTCTCAATCCTGTCGACGAACCGATCTGGTCCGGTGCTTCGCCCAGCGAACGGCGCTCCCGCCCCCGCGGGTCGGCGTGTCGTGCGACACGACACGCCGACTCGAGGGGGGGACTCAGGCAGCGACGACGGCGCCCTCGGCCGGTACGTCGTCCTTGCGTGCGGTGACGAGCGTGATGGCCGTGACGAGCGCCATCGCCAGCAGGATCCCGCCCCAGGAGAACGCGACGTGATAGCCGCTGATGAAGGCCTGCGGCGCCAGCCGCTGGGCGTCGGCAGCGCTGCGCGCGTTCTCGGTGAGGTACGCCGTCACCGCGCCGGCGAACAGCGTGTTGAGCAGCGCCGTACCATGCCGACGCTGAGCAGCACCCCCGCGGGGAACACGTGGGTCCAGAGGGCCAGGTGAGGGTCGACGGGTCGCCCCAGCCCTGGACGGCGGTGTCGGCCGGGCCGGCCCGCGGCGTGCGTGTCCACGCTGCCCGACGACGACGACCTCCGTGTGAACACCCGGTCACGGTCCCGTGTCCCGCGAAGCGGCACCAAGGTTCGCCCGAGACGTCACTGAAGTACGCGCGAGGCGCCGTCTCGGGCGTACCGCAGCGCCGTCTCGCGGGGATGCAGGTCTGGGCGGGCCTCTCGGGGGAGCGTTGGCTGGTGCCGGCGGGATCGAGCCCGACGCTGCGCACCGACCTCGTGAGGACTCTGTGGGCCGACCAGGACGCCGCCAGGCACAGGCGCCACACAGGAAGGCCACAGCGCGACCCAGGATGGGTTTGGCAGGCTGAGGCCATGACCGCCAGCGCCAGCCCGCCCGCACTCACCCGTCCAGACGGGTCGCCGCTGCGGATCCTCGTGGTCGACGACGAGGTCAACATCGCCGAGCTGCTGCGGATGGCGCTGCGCTACGAGGGCTGGGACGTCAGCGTGGCCCACTCCGGCAAGGAGGCCTCGGAGGTCGCGCGCAGCGTGCGGCCCGATGCCGTGGTCCTCGACATCATGCTGCCCGACCTCGACGGTCTCTCGGTGCTGCCGCAGCTGCGCGCGCACGTCGAGGACGTCCCGGTCCTCTTCCTCACCGCCCGCGACTCCGTCGAGGACCGGGTGGCGGGGCTGACGGCCGGCGGCGACGACTACGTCACCAAGCCGTTCAGCCTCGAGGAGGTCGTCGCCCGGTTGCGGGCGCTCATGCGCCGGGCCGGCGCGGTCGACCAGCGCACCCGCTCCCAGCTCGTCGTCGGCGACCTCACCCTCGACGAGGACAGCCGCGAGGTCCACCGGGCGGGGGAGGAGATCGCGTTGACGGCCACGGAGTTCGAGCTGCTGCGCTTCCTCATGCGCAACCCGCGCCGCGTGCTGTCGAAGGCCCAGATCCTCGACCGGGTGTGGAACTACGACTTCGGCGGCCAGGCCAACATCGTCGAGCTCTACATCTCCTACCTGCGCAAGAAGGTCGACGCCGGGCGGGACCCGATGATCCACACCATGCGCGGCGCCGGGTACGTCCTCAAGCCGGTCGGCTGAGGTGGACGTCGTACGGCGAGCCCGGGTCGGCCTGGGCCGGCTGGCTCCGGCCAGCCTCACAGCCCGGCTGGTCCTCACCTCGGTGCTGCTCGTCGCAGTGGTCAGCATCCTGATCGGGATGGCCACCGCCCTGACGCTGCGCGCCTACCTGACCCAGCAGCTCGACAACGAGCTCCGCGGCGCGGCCGAGCGGGCCCGCGGCCCCTTCGAGTCCTACCAGCGCGGCGACCTCCCCGCCCCCGGCACCCCTGACCTGGACGGGGACAGCCTCGGTGGTCGCGACGGCGGCGGGCGTGGGACGGACGGCCGGGTGCCGGGGCAGTCGGCGGGCACGCTCACCGCGGCCGTCTCGGGCGGGGAGGTCGTCTACGCGCGGGTGATCGAGCGGTCGGGTGACTCCGAGGAGCTGCCGGACGAGGCCCTCGAGGAGCTGTCCGAGATCGCGTCGGACGACGGCGGCGACGGAGGGGGGCGTGAAGGAGGCGAGCCCCAGGAGGTGACGTTGCCCGGGTTGGGGGAGTACCGCCTGCTCAGCGAGGACCTGGGGTCGCTCACCCTGATCAACGGATTGCCCACCGCCAGTGTCGACCGGACAGTGGTCCGCGTCGTCGCCTCCGAGCTCGTCCTGATCCTCATCGGTGTCGGGTTGGCCGGTGGCCTCGCCGTCGTGCTGATCCGCCGTCAGATGCGCCCGCTCCGGCAGGTCGCGGCCACCGCCCACGACGTCGCCGCCGTACCGATGTCGCAGGGTGAGGTCAGCGCCACCGCGCGCGTCCCGGTGGAGCTGACCGACGACCGCACGGAAGTGGGGCAGGTCGGTTCGGCGCTCAACACCCTGCTCGACCACATGGAGGACGCGCTGCGGGCGCGGCACGCGAGCGAGCAGCAGGTGCGGCAATTCGTGGCCGACGCCTCGCACGAGCTGCGGACGCCGCTCGCCACCATCAAGGGGTACGCCGAGCTGACGCGACGGACCCGTCCCGAGGACGAGATCGCCGCCTTGCGGCAGGCCATGGGCAAGGTCGAGGTCGAGGCCGAGCGGATGTCGTCGCTGGTCGAGGACCTGCTGCTGCTGGCGCGGCTCGACGCCGGACGTCCTCTGGAGCGGCGTCCGGTCGACCTGACCCGGCTGGTGCTGGAGGACGTGGCCGACGCGCGCGTGCTGGCGCCCGAGCACCGGTGGGTGATCGACCTCGGCGAGGAGCCGGTGGTGGTGGAGGGCGACGAGCAGCGGTTGCACCAGACGCTGGTCAACCTGCTGGGCAACGCGCGCCGGCACACGCCGGTCGGTACGACGGTCACGGTGCGGCTGTCGTCCGGGGTGGCCGGTGCGGGTGCCGAGCTGGTGGTCCACGACGACGGGCCGGGCATCGAGCCGGCGCTGGCCGGGCGCGTCTTCGAGCGCTTCGCCCGGGGTGACGCGGCCCGGTCCCGCGCCGCCGGCAGCGTCGGCCTCGGGCTGTCGCTGGTGCAGGCGATCGTCGCCGCCCACCGCGGCGAGGTCACCCTCGACAGCCGGCCGGGGTCCACGGCGTTCACCGTCCGCCTCCCCTGAACCCGAGCCGCGGCCTCCAGCCCGCCGAGCCGCAGGCGGCATCCGACCGAGGCGTGTGGACGCCTCCCACGGGTTCTACGCCTTGGGAGGCGTCCGTAACCCCGCGTTACATGAGCAGGCACAGGTGTGGCACAGGCTCATCAGGACCGGCGCCCAGCGGAGACCTCGATGCTCGGAGCACGAGCCCGGGACTGCCGGGACCTGACCACAGGAGCACCTCATGTCCGACGACCAGCCGCACAGCGGTTCCCGCTGGGAGCCCACCGACAACCGTCCCCTTGCTGCCGACGCAGGCGCCGACGCGGGTAGCCCGGCGGGCACAGCCGGGAGCGCGGCCGCAACGGCGTCGCCCACCGCGGCCGAGGCGACGCCGTTCTGGCGGCGACGTCCGCGCAACCTGCGCCTGCGCAACATGCGTCCCAAGGTGGCGGCCGGCATCGCCGCCGTCGCACTGGTCAGTTCCGCGGGCGGATTCGTCGTCGGCAGCGCGGTCGGCGGCGACAGCATGACGCCGGCCGGCTTCAGCGACGGTGACGGTGACGGTGACGGTGACCGGGGTTCCGGGCACCGCGACCGTGACGGCGACTTCGGCCGGGGCGCCCCCGACGGCGACTTCGCGCCACCTCCGATGCCGGGCGGCCCCGGGGCTGCGCCGGGCGACAGCACCGCGCCGGGCGCCGAGGACGTCGAGCCGCCCATCACCGGCCAGGGCTCTGACGACGGCTCTGACGACGGCTCGACGACGGCTCCGACGACGGCTCCGACGACACCGCCTCGTCCACCACCTGAGTCACCGGCGGTCACGATGAGCATCGACCTCCACGCCGGCTCGCGCCGACCGGGGCCCAGCAACCACCCCGTCTCCGGCCTCGACCACGGCCGGCACGCGCGCCTCGACGCCCGCGTGCGCGGGGCGACGTACGCCGTGACCGGGCTGGGTCTGGTGGCCCTCGTCGTCCCCTGGGCGACCGCAGGTGGGGCGAGCGACCTGCTTGCCTGGGGCACCGGGCTGACCAGCCTGGGCCGTCTCGCCGGCCTTGCCGGGTCCTTCCTGCTGCTGGTCCAGGTCGTGCTCATGGCGCGTATCCCGGCCCTCGAGAACGCCTTCGGCCGGGACCGGCTCACCCGCATCCACCGGGTCGTCGGGTTCAGCTCGTTCACCCTCGTGCTGGCCCACGTCCTGCTCATCACCTGGGGCTACGCCGCCGGCGCGATCACCGCGCTCCCGAGGATGCTGTGGGACCTGATCGTCACCTACCCCGGCATGCTGCTCGCGGCTGCCGGAACCGTCGCGGTTGCCATGGTCAGCGTGACAAGTGTCCGAGCCGCGCGGCGCCGGCTTCGCTACGAGTCCTGGCACCTGCTCCACCTCTACGCCTACCTCGGCGCCGGGCTTGCCCTGCCGCACCAGCTGTGGACGGGCCAGCAGTTCCAGGACTCACCTGTGCTCACCGCGGGGTGGTGGACGGCCTGGGGCCTGGCCGCAGGTGCGACGCTCTGGTGGCGGCTGGTGGTCCCGATCGCGCGGACCCTGCGCCACGACCTGCGGGTCACCTCGGTGGTGTCCGAGACGCCCGGGGTGGTGTCGGTCTACCTCACCGGGCGTCACCTCGATCAGCTGCGGATCCGGGCCGGGCAGTTCGCGGTCTGGCGGTTCCTCGGGCGTCGCGGCTGGACGCGCGGCAACCCCTACTCCGTCTCCGCTGCCCCGGACGGTCGCAGCCTGCGGCTCACGGTCCGCGACCTCGGCGACGGCAGCGCGTCGCTGGCGACGCTGCGTCCGGGTTCCCGGGTCGCCTTCGAAGGTCCCTACGGGCGGCTCTCGCACCGCGCCCGATCACGGCCGCGGGTCGCGTTCATCGGCGCCGGCGTGGGGATGACGCCCTTGCGGGCGCTGGCCGAGGAGCTCGCGTACGACGACGGCGACGCGGTCCTGCTCCACCGCCACCACGGTGACCCGCTGTTCGCCGCTGAGATCGACGTCCTGGCTCGGGAGCGTGGGCTCGAGCACATCGAGCTCGTCGGGCGTCGCCGCTCCGACCGGTCCTGGCTGCCGGAGGGCGCCGACGGGTGGACCGACACCGCCGCCCTCCGTCACCTGGTCCCCGACCTCGCCGACCGGGACGTCTTCGTCTGCGGGCCGGATCCCTGGATGGACGCCGTCGCCGCCGCTGCCGGTGAGGTCGGCGTGCCTGACCGTCAACTCCACCTCGAGAGGTTCACCTGGTGATGTCACGATGACAAGAATCAGCGCATGGCTCGCCGGCACGGTCGGAACCCTGTTCCTTCTCTTCGGATACCACACCTCCACCTCCGCCGCGATGCAAGCGATGACCGCTCCGGTCATCACCGGGTCGAGCACGGGGTCGGGCAGCGGGACGTCCGGCGGGAGCTCGACCGGATCCTCCGGCAGTGGATCCGCCACCTCCGGTGGATCGGGGGGTGGATCGGGGGGCACTGCTGGGTCGGGCGGGTCGACGGCCGCCGGTGCGCAGACCTTCACGGGTGCCGCCACCGCCACGCGCTACGGCCCGGTCCAGGTCGAGCTGACGGTGCAGGACGGATCGATCTCCTCGGTCTCCGTGCTGCAGTACCCGCACAGCGACGGTCGCGACCAGCAGATCAACAGCTACGCCCTGCCCCAGCTGATCGACGAGACCATCGCGGCGCAGAGCGCGCAGATCGACATGGTCAGCGGAGCGTCGTACACCAGCCAGGGCTACGTCGGCTCGCTCCAGTCGGCGCTCGACCAGGCGGGCCTGTGATGACCGGGTCGGCGTACGCCGTACGGGGAGCCGTCGTGGAGACCGCACCCCCGAGCCGGTACGTCGAGCACGTCATGGGGATGCCGTTGAGCCTGGCGCTGCGTGGGCGGCACCGTACCGACCACCACGCCCGGGCTGCCTGGGCGGCGGTGACGGCGGAGCTGCGTGAGGTCGACGCGGTCTTCAGCACCTATCGCGAGGACTCCTGGGTGTCGCGGCTCAACCGGGGTGAGCCTCCGGCCACGCGTGCCGACGTGACCGAGGTCCTGACACTGGCGGCCGCAGCCGCGTCCGCGTCGGGCGGAGCGTTCACGACGTGGCTCCCGGGGCCCGACGGAGCGACGCGCCTGGACCCGAGCGGGGTCGTGAAGGGATGGGCGGTGCAGCGGGCGTCCCGCCACCTCGCCGTGCTGCCCGAGACCGACTTCTGTCTCGCGCTGGCCGGCGACCTCGTGTGCTGGACCGCGGATCCCTCGGCCTCCGGGTGGCGCGTCGGGATCGCCGACCCGAGCGACGATCGCCGGCTGCTGTCCGTGGTGGAGCTGCGGTCGGGCGCCCTGGCCACGTCCGGAACGAGCCGGCGTGGCGCGCACCTGGTGGACGGCCGCACTGGCCGCCCGGCGACCGGCCTCAGGCAGGTGAGTGTGATCGCCGCGTCGCTGACTGACGCCGACGTCTGGGCCACGACGGCCTTCGCGCTGGGGGAGGAGGGGAAGGCCTGGCTGTCAGCCCGCCCGCAGGCGTCCGGCCTGCTCGTGCGTCCGGACGGGACGACGTCCCGGGTCGGCGCCTGGGCGTGACGATGGCGTCGTACGACGGCCCGACGGCACTCCCCATGGCGAACCGGCTCTCCCCATGCCCCGGACGCCATGGGGAGTGCCTGTGTGCCTGCATACCTTGGGAAACCGTCGTCCCTCAGCCACGTTGGGTAGGTTCGGGCGGGTGATCACCGTGGGAGCCGAGCCCGGACCCGTGCTGCGGGTCAGTCCGCTGGGGGCCCGCGTGGTCTCGCTGACCGTCGCCGTCGCAGGTGAGCGCCGCGAGGTCACCTGCGGGGTCGAGGACGAGGCCTACCGAGCGACGCCGCACTTCCTCGGTGCCACCGTCGGTCGCTACGCCAACCGCATCTCCCGCGGTCATCTGCCGCTCGACGGTGCCGATCACCAGCTCGCGACCCAGGCCACCGGTCACACGCTGCACGGAGGCCCGGACGGCTTCGACCGCCGCGCCTGGGAGGTCGTCGAGTCGTCGGCCGACCACGTCGTGCTCAACCTCGACAGCCCCGACGGCGACCAGGGGTTCCCAGGTCGCGTGCAGGCGACCGTGAGGTACGACGTCACCTCCGACGGGGTGGTCGTGACCTGCACGGCGACGACCGACGCAGCGACGGTCGTGAACCTGACCAACCACAGCTATTTCTCACTCGGTGCGCCGGAGGACGGCGACGTGCGTGACCACCGGATCCAGGTCGCGGCAGACCGGTTCACGGCTATCGACGACGAGCTGATCCCCACCGGCGAGCTGGTTGCGGTCGAGGGGACGCCGTTCGACCTGCGCACCCCCACGCTGCTGGGTGAGGTGGTCGCGGCCGAGCACCCTCAGCTCGTCAATGGTCTCGATCACAATTACGTGCTCGACGGTACGACGCCCCAGGTCCGGCTGGTCTCCCCGACCGGCGACCTCACTCTCGAGATGACCACCGACCAGCCGGGGGTCCAGGTCTACACCGGCCAAGGCCTGGAGGACGTGGTGGTCGACGGCGCAGCACCGGACTACCCCGCCTTCGCGGGCATCGCCCTCGAACCCCAGGTCTTCCCCGACTCGCCCCACCACCCGGAGTGGCCTTCGGCGGTGCTGCGGCCGGGCGAGGAGTACCGCCACGTCACCACGTGGCGCTTCCTCACGGCCTGAGCCCTCGGGGACCAGCCTGCTTCAGGTCGTTGACGACGTCAGGCCGGTTGCCTCAGGTCGGTTCCGACGCCAGGCCGTCAGACCCGGGCCACCGTCAGGTCGCGCGCCTCGGCGTACCGCGACCGGACCGACGCATCGACATCCGCCTCGTGCACCGAGCCGCCACCCGCGACCCAGTCCGGAGGGTCGTCGGTCCCGGCCCAGGCCCAGGCGGCCTGCCGGGCGGCACCGCGCGCGACGTACTCCGCCGGCGCCGGCACCTCGACCGGGCGCCCCAGCACGATCGGGGCGATGCGGCGTACTGCCTCGGACGCGGCGCCACCGCCCACCAGCAGCACCCGGTCGACCCGGCTTCCTTGCGCCACCAGGGCGTCGATGCCGTCGGCAAGGCCGCACAGCACCCCTTCGACGGCGGCACGAGCCAGGTGGGCGGGCGTGGTGTTGGCCAGGGTGAGGCCGTGCAGCGCGCCGGCGGAGTCGGGCCGGTCCGGCGTCCGCTCGCCCTGGAGGTAGGGCACGAGCACCAGCCCGTCGGCTCCCGACGGCGCCGAGAGCGCGAGGGAGGAGAGCTCGTCGAAGTCGACGCCGAGCATCCGGCAGGTCACGTCGAGGACCTGCGTGGCGTTGAGCATCGCCACGAGGGGAAGGAACCGTCCGGTCGCGTCGGCGAAGCCGGCCACCGCGCCGGAGGCGTCGCGGGCCGCGACGTCGGAGACCGCCGACGCCACCCCGGAAGTGCCCAGGGAGACCACGACGTCGCCCGGCCCGGCGCCCAGACCGAGCGCGGCGCCGGCGTTGTCGCCGCACCCGGCGCCCAGCGCGACCGACCCGTGACGGCCCACGACCTCGCCCGGTCCGGCCACGCGGGGCACCTGCGCTCGGCGCCCCAGCGCCAGCTCGAGCAGCTCGTGGTCGTAGCCCTCCGTGGGCGCCGACCAGTACCCCGTGCCGCTGGCGTCGCTGCGGTCCGTGACGAGCGCGCCGAGGTCACCGGAGGTCGATCCCGACCCCGGGCCGTCGCCGGCCAGCCGCCAGGTCAGCCAGTCGTGCGGCAAGCACACCGCCGCCGTACGACGAGCCTGGTCCGGCTCGTGGTCGGCCAGCCACCGCAGCTTGCTGACGGTGAAGGACGCCACGGGCACCAGCCCGACCCGGTCGGCCCACGCCTGCGGACCGCCCAGGTCAGCGACGAGGTCACGCGCCGCCCCGGCTGAGCGGGTGTCGTTCCACAGCAGGGCCGGGCGCACCACGGCGCCCACCTCGTCGAGGCAGACCATCCCGTGCTGCTGCCCACCGACCGACAGGGCGACCACGTCGCCGTCCGGCCCGCCGGACGCGTCGACACCCGCCTCCCTCAACGCCTGCTCGAGGGCGTCCCACCACGCGGCCGGGTCGACCTCGGTTCCCTCGGGGTGCGACGCCCTCCCGGAGCGGACCAGCTCGCCGGTGGTGGCGTCGCGGACCTCGACCTTGCACGACTGCGTCGAGGAGTCGACGCCGGCGACCAGTGCACGCGGGCCGGCCACGGGGTCGGCCACGTCTCAGCCCCGCACGCCGTAGAGGTGCTCGAGGGCGAGCTGGTCGAGGTGCTCGAAAGCCATGCCGCGGGCGGCGGCCTGCTCGGGGTCGAAGGCCTCGGCGCGCAGGGCGGCCAGGCTCTCCCCGGCGCCGAGCGTCGGCTCGCGCAGCTGGTCGACGCGCGCGGCGGCCAGAGCCTCGACGACCTCCGGGTCGGCGCGGAACGCGTCCACCTTGGAGCGCAGGATCCGGTAGTTGCGCACGCATCCGGCCGCGGAGGCCCAGACACCGTCCATGTCCTCGGTGCGCGGCGGCTTGAAGTCGAAGTGGCGGGGGCCGTCGTAGCCGCCGTTCTCCAGGATGTCGACGGTCCAGAACGCGCCGCGGGCGTTGCCGGCGCCGAAGCGCAGGTCCTGGTCGAAGCGGGGACCGTGCTGGCCGTTGAGGTCGACGTGGAACAGCTTGCCGGCCCACAGCGCCTGCGCGAGGCCGTGGGCGAAGTTGAGCCCGGCCATCTCCTCGTGGCCGGTCTCGGGGTTCACCCCGACGAGCTCGGGGTGCGCCAGCCGCTCGATGAAGGCCAGCGCGTGGCCGACGGTCGGCAGCAGGATGTCGCCGCGGGGCTCGTTGGGCTTGGGCTCGATGGCGAAGCGCAGGTCGTAGCCCTGGTCCAAGACGTACTGCCCCAGCACGTCGAACGCCTCCGCGTAGCGGTCCAGCGCCGCCTTCACGTCCTTGGCGGCCCCGGACTCGGCGCCCTCGCGGCCTCCCCACGCCACGAACGTGCGTGCGCCCAGCTCGGCGGCCAGGTCGATGTTCTCCAGCGTCTTGCGTACGGCGAAGCGGCGTACGTCGCGGTCGTTGTTGGTGAAGCCGCCGTCGCGGAAGACGGGGTGGGAGAAGAGGTTCGTGGTGACCATCGGGACCTCGAGGCCGCTGGCCTCCACCGCGGCCCGGAGGTGGTCCAGGGCGCGCTGACGGGTGGCGGCGTCGGCGCCGAAGGGCACCACGTCGTCGTCGTGGAAGGTGACGCCCGAGGCGCCGATCTCGGCGAGCCGGGGGAGGGCCTCGGCCGGGTCCAGCGGCGGGCGGACGGCGCCGCCGAAGACGTCGACGCCCTGCCAGCCGACGGTCCAGAGGCCGAAGGTGAAGTTGTCCCGGGAGTCGGGCTCGGTGGCCGTCCCGGTGGTGGTGCCGGTGGTCGTCTGGGGGGTCGTCGGCGTCATGGCCAGCCTCTTCCTCGCGTGCCGAAGGCGCGGACGAGCGGTCCGCGATCAGCGTGTCTATGTTGGGAACTCCAACAAACGCAGCATAGGTGTGTGACGCCGGTCGCACCAGAGGCGCCGCGGATTGCGCTCAGATCGGGCACTAGGGCGGGCCCGGAAAGGCCAAAGGTCCTGCGTTCGAGAAATCTGACCCGTATATGTTGTCTTCACCAACAATCAGCGTGATACTCGCCACATGGGCGCCGTGCCCATCGACACAGGAGGACAGACAATGAGGAAACGGTCCGGGGCACGCGTGGCGGCCCTCGCGGGCGTGGGCGTCCTGATGCTCGCCACCGCTGCGTGCGGAGGCGACAGCTCGTCCGACAGCGGTGACAGCGGTGACAGCGGCAGCGGCAGCGGCGGCGACAGCGCCGGCAAGGTCGGGGTGATCCTTCCCGACTCCACGACCTCGCCCCGGTGGGAGGCCAACGACCGGCCCTCCCTCCAGCAGGCCTTCGACGACGCCGGCATCGAGTCCGACATCCAGAACGCCGAGGGCGACGTCGCCAAGTTCGGCACGATCTGCGACGGCATGATCAACAGCGGCGTCCAGGTGCTCATGATCGTCAACCTCGACTCCGAGTCCGGAGCGGCGTGCCTGAAGAAGGCGGCCGACGCCGGCATCCAGAGCATCGACTACGACCGGCTCACCCTGGGGGGCGGCGCGTCCTACTACGTCTCCTTCGACAACGTCGTGGTCGGCGAGCTCATGGGCGAGGGGCTGCAGACCTGCCTCGACGACGCGGGCAAGACCGAGGCCAACATCGTCTACATCAACGGCGACCCGACCGACAACAACGCGGCGCTGTTCAAGTCCGGCTACGAGCAGGCGCTGGCGCCCAAGATCGACTCCGGGGAGTACACCCTGGTGGGCGACCAGACCGGCCTGTGGGACGACCAGGAGGCTGCCGACGCCTTCGACGGTCAGTTCACCGCCAACGACGGTCAGATCGACGGCGTCGTCTCGGCCAACGACACCATGGCCACCGGCATCATCGCCCGGCTCAAGGCCAACGGCCTCGCCGGCAAGGTCCCGGTCACCGGCCAGGACGCCAGCATCGAGGGCCTGCAGCGCGTGCTCACCGGCGACCAGTGCATGACCGTCTACAAGAACACCGCGCTGGAGGCCAAGGCGGCCTCGGACCTCGCCATCGCCCTCATCGAGGGTGACACCGAGACCGCGGACTCGCTGGCCAGCGGCTCGGTGGAGGACACCGTGGCCGGGGTCGACGTGCCCTCGGTGCTCGCGGAGCCGGAGGCGATCTTCACCGACGACGTGAAGAGCGTCATCGACGACGGGTTCCAGAGCGCTGCCGACGTCTGCACCGGACCGGCCGAGAAGGCCTGCGCCGACGCCGGCATCAGCTAGCCGCACCCCCCAGATGTGGCGCCCGCGCCGGGACCCGAGACCCGGCGCGGGCGCCACCACCACCCGCAGCACCCCAGGACACCGTCACCCCCAGGATCGGGAGACCCCATGACCAGCACGACCGTCGACCCGCCCGCGGCCGACGCCGGCAGCGGACCGCTGCTCAGCCTGCGCGGCATCGAGAAGAGCTTCGGCGCCGTCGAGGTGCTCCGCGGCGTCGACCTCGACGTGACCCCGGGCCGGGTCACCGCCCTCGTCGGCGACAACGGCGCCGGCAAGAGCACCCTCATCAAGGGCATCGCCGGCATCCACTCCTTCGACGCCGGCGAGTACACCTTCGACGGCAAGCCGGTCCACGTCGCGAGCCCCAAGGACAGCAACGCCCTGGGCATCGAGGTCGTCTACCAGGACCTCGCGCTGTGCGACAACCTCGACGTGGTCCACAACATGTTTTTGGGCCGCGAGCTGACCAAGGCCGGTCGCCTCGACGAGGCCACCATGGAGACCCGCGCCCAGGAGACCCTCGCCGGGCTCTCGGTCCGCACGCTGCGCTCAGTGCGCACCCACGTCGCCAGCCTGTCCGGCGGACAGCGCCAGACCGTCGCCATCGCGCGCGCCGTGCTGTGGAACTCCCGCATCGTGATCCTCGACGAACCCACCGCCGCGCTGGGCGTGGCCCAGACCGAGCAGGTGCTCAACCTCGTACGACGCCTCGCCGATCGTGGTCTCGGCGTCGTCCTCATCAGCCACAACCTCAACGACATCTTCCAGGTCGCCGACGACATCGCGGTGCTCTACCTCGGCCGCCTGGTCGCCCAGGTCCACACCAAGGACGTCACCAACAGCCAAGTGGTCGAGCTCATCACCACCGGCCGCTCCGGCGACCTCGGGCTGTCCCCGGAGACCGCCCGCACCGACGAGACGGAGGCCTCGCCGTGACCGCCACCACCACCTCCCCGGAGCAGGGCCCGACCGTCACGCCCGCGGAGACCCCGAGCCTGTCGACGATCGGCCGCGACTACCTCACGCGGCTGCGCGGCGGCGACGTCGGCTCGCTGCCGGCCCTGCTGGGCCTCGTCGTGCTGGTCGCGGTCTTCACCGCCGTGCGCCCCGAGCAGTTCACCAACGCCTTCAACTTCGCCAACCTGATCAACCAGTCGGCGGCGGTCATCGTCATCGCGATGGGCCTGGTCTTCGTGCTGCTGCTGGGCGAGATCGACCTCTCGGCCGGCTTCACCGCCGGCAGCGCCGCCGCGGTCATGGGCGTCGTGATGACCCGCAACGAGCAGCCGTGGCCGATCGCGGTCCTGGCCTGCCTGGCCACCGGAGCGACCATCGGCTTCCTCATCGGCACGCTGGTCGCCCGGCTGGGCATCCCGTCGTTCGTCGTCACCCTGGCGGCCTTCCTGGCCCTGCAGGGGTTCATGCTGCTGGTCATCGGCGAGGGTGGCACGATCCCCTACCGCAACGAGACGATCCTCGCGATCATGAACGAGAACCTCCCGGTCTGGCTCGGGTGGGTGCTCGCGGTGGTGGTGCTCGTCGGCTACGCCGCCGTCACGCTGCAGGGGCGGGCCGCCCGCCGGCGCGCGGGCCTGCTGGTCCCCCCGATGCTGCTGTGGGTCATCAAGCTCGCCGTGATCTCCGCGATCACGCTCGGCGCCACGGCGTACCTCAGTGCGGAGCGCAGCCGCAACCCGCAGCTCAGCTCGCTCAAGGGCATCCCCGTCGTGGTGGTCGTGCTGCTCGTCCTGCTGGTCTCGCTGACCTTCCTGCTCAGCCGCACCGCCTGGGGCCGGCACGTCTACGCCGTCGGTGGCAACGCCGAGGCCGCGCGCCGCGCCGGCATCAACGTCGCGCGGATGAAGCTGACCTGCTTCATCATCTGCTCCTCGATGGCCGCGATCGCCGGCATCCTGCTGGCCAGCCGCACCAACTCCGTCTCGCCCTCGACCGGCGGCTCGCTGACGCTGCTGTTCGCGGTCGGCGCGGCGGTCATCGGCGGCACCAGCCTGTACGGCGGCAAGGGCCGCGTCCTCGACGCGCTGCTCGGCGGGTTCGTGGTGGCCATCATCGAGAACGGCATGCAGCTGCTCAACCAGCCGTCCGGCCGGGTCTACATCGTCACCGGGCTCGTGCTGCTGCTGGCGGCCAGCGTTGACGCGATCAGCCGACGACGGGCAAGAGCCTCGGGCACACTCTGAGGCCATGGAGACCTCGGACGGTGCGACCCCGGAACCCGGGGGTCGTGGAGCCGTGCACGGCAAGCGACGGGCCCGGGCCGCCGTCCCCCGGACCGGGGTCTCGCAGGAGGAGCTGCGGCGCAGCAACATGAGCGCCGTCCTCGCGCGCGTGCACCGCGACGGCCCGACCCCGCGGTCCGGGCTCACCTCGGCGCTGGGTCTCAACCGCAGCACCATCGGCGACCTGACCGGCCAGCTCGGCGCGCTCGGGCTGGTCGACGAGGCCGCCCCCGGGGAGAGCGTCGACGGGCAGGTCCGCAAGTCGGGGCGTCCCTCGCTGGTGGTCTCAGCGTCGAGCGGGGTGACCGTCCTCGCCGTGCAGGTCGACGTCGACCGGGTCGTCACGGCGCTGGTCGGGCTGGGGGGCCACGTCCTCGAGCGGCGCGAACGGCCGCTCACCCGTCGTACGCACGACCTCGACTCGGTCGTGGGCCTGCTCTCCGACGTCTGCCACGACCTCCTCACCACCTCCGCGCCGCCGACGTGCCTGGGCATCGGCGTCTCGGTCCCCGGCGCGGTGCGGGCCGGCGACGGGGTGGTGCGGCTCGGTCCCAACCTGGGCTGGGTCGACGCCCCGTTGGGGGAGCGGTTCACCGCCGAGATGGGTCTGCCTGTCGTGGTCGCCAACGACGCCAACCTCGGCGTGATCGCCGAGAGCGTGCGCGGTGCGGCGGTGGGCTGCGCCGACGCGGCGTACATCAGCGGCAGCGTCGGCATCGGTGGTGGCTTCCTGGTCGGCGGCCAGCTGATGCGCGGGCTCGACGGCTACGCCGGCGAGGTCGGGCACGTGCCGGTCGCCGGCGAGGGCCTGTGCAGCTGCGGGCAGATCGGCTGCTGGGAGACCAAGGTCGGCGAGAACCGGCTGCTGTCGGAGGCCGGGCGCCCGCTCGGCGGCGGCACGGCCGCGGTCCTCGAGGTGGTGCGGGCCGCCGACGCGGGGGAGAAGCGCGCAGCGGACGCCCTCGACGGGGTGGCGCGCTGGCTCGGGCGCGGGATGCGCCTGATCGGCAACATCTTCAACCCGGAGGTGATCATCCTCGGCGGGTTTCTCACCCCGGTCTACCAGGCGCGCAGCGAGCTGGTCGGCAAGAACCTGCACCGTCGCAGCGCCGTCGACTTCGCCGAGCACCTCGAGATCCGGACCGCGGCGCTGGGTGACGACTCGTCGCTGCTGGGCGCGGCGGAGATGGCGTTCGCGCCCCTGCTGGCCGACCCCGTCGCGGTGATGGCCGCGCACGGGGTCACCGCCACCTCTCAGGCCGACGGCTCCCGTGGCTCCAGCCCGGCCGCGCGATAGCACGCGTCGATCGCGGTCATCTGCCTCACCGCGTCCTCCGGACCCGTGGGGTACGGCGTGCCGTGGTCGATGGCGGCGACCAGGGCCGCCAGCTGCTCGGCGTACGACGTGGGGTGGCGCGTGAGGGAGAACCGTTCGACCCGGTGCTGACCGCGGGCCGCGCGCCAGCGGACCTCGCCGTGGTTGCCGCCCTGGGGCCCGACGAACCCGCGCACCCGCAGCCGGCCGCGGGTGCCGACGACGTCGACGCCGTCGGCGTTGCCCCAGCGCGACAGCATGCTGGTGCTGAGCCGCCCCTCGACGCCGCCGGGGAAGCGGAGGTCGGCGTGCAGCGTGCGCTCGACGCCGGGGGAGCGGGTGAGGGCCTCGGCGGCGACCACCTCGGGCTCCTCGCCGGTCAGCGTGCGCATGAGGTGGAGCGGGTAGGTGCCGAGGTCCATCATCGCGCCGGGGGCGAGGCCGGGTTGCCAGCGGATGTCGGAGGCCGGGCCGAGGTGGGCGCGGAAGAACGCGTCGACGCGGCGGACCCGGCCCAGCCGGCCGCCGGCGAGAACGGCGAGCAGGCGCGGCACGAGCGCGTGGTAGCGGTAGTGGAAGGCCTCCATGACGACCCGGTCGCTTCCGGCCGCGACGTCGGCGACCCGGCGGGCCTCCTCGGCGTTGGCCGCGAACGGCTTCTCGCACAGCACGTGCTTGCCGGCCTCGATCGCGGCGATGGTCCACCGGCCGTGGAGCCCGTTGGGCAGCGGGTTGTAGACGACGTCGACGTCCGGGTCGGCCAGCAGTGCCTCGTAGTCGGGCAGCACCCGGTCGATCCCGTGCGCGTCGGCGAAGCGGCGGGCGGTGGCCTCGTCGCGGGCGGCGACCGCCACCACCTCGACGTCGGGGGTGGCTGCTGCGGGGGCCAGGACGGCGTTCGGGGTGATCCGGGCGGCGCCCAGGACGCCGATCCGCAGCGGCGGGCGTGCCGCCCTCGACGGACCCGGGCTCGTCGTACGCGCTGTCGAAGCCATCCTGTGACGCTAGTCGGTTTCCCAAGGTATGCCGGCATGTTGGCACTCCCCATGCTCCCGACGCCGTGGGGAGTGCCAGTTTGCCGGCATACCGTGGGGAACCGGCAGCACCGCAGGTTCCAAAACTAGAACGTGTTACAGGTCCGACCGACTGTGGTCGGGCCTCGTCGCCCGGTGACGTGGTTGCAGCGCAATTGTTCTCGCACCAGCCTCGTGGCACGGCGTGTCGCGCCCAGTGCGAGAACAATTGCGCGGTTTCCGCCCCGTGGCCGGTGAGGGTGGCGTGCACGGAGGCCGGTACGTCGACCCCGTGCGGCACGTCGGGGGCCACGTGGGGCTCGTCGGCCCGCACGGCCAGCGGGCCGATCCCGGCCCACACCGACCGGGGCTCGTGGTGATCGGTGTACTCCCCCCGCCCTCCCACCCACCATCGGACCGGCAGGATGGGCCGGTGACCGACCACGAGCACCCGGCGACCGAGACGCTGGCCGACCGGAACACCTGGACCGAACCGACCGCGGAGACCGTGGCCCCGGGGGTACGCCGCATCCCGCTGCCGCTCCCCATGGACGGCCTCCGGGCGGTCAACGTCTACGTCCTCGAGACCGGTGACGGGCTGACCTTCATCGACGGCGGCTGGGCGATCGAGACCTCACGCACCCAGCTCGACGAGAGCCTGGCGACCTTCGGAGCCGGGGTCGGCGACATCACCCGCTTCCTGGTCACGCACGCCCACCGCGACCACTACACCCAGGCCGCCGCGATCCGCAGCGAGCTCGGCCACGCCACCGTCGAGCTCGGCATCGGCGACAAGGCCACCTTCGACCTCTTCAACAGCGGCACCCTCGACCACGACCCGACCGTGCCGCGCCTGCGACTGGCCGGCGCGGCCGACACCGCCGACGCGTGGCAGGCGATGTTCGAGGGCAACGACCCCGACCTCTCGCTGTGGCTGCCACCGGATCGCTGGCTCGAGGGCGAGCAGGAGATCGTCGTCGGTGACCGCGTCCTCACCGCCGTACCGACACCCGGCCACACCGCCGGCCACTTCGTCTTCGCCGACCTCGACGCCGGCCTGCTCTTCGCCGGCGACCACGTCCTGCCCACCATCACGCCGTCGATCGGCTTCGAGCTCGTCCACGCCGACGACCCACTGCGCGACTTCCTCGGCTCGCTCGAGCGCGTCCGCCGCCTCCCCGACCTGCGGCTCCTCCCGGCCCACGGCGCCGTCACCGACAGCTCCCACGCCCGGATCGCCGAGCTGCTGGCCCACCACGACGAGCGCCTCGAGCTCTGCCGGCGGGCGGTCGCGGGCGGCGCGGTCACGGCGTACGACGTCGCGCGGCAGCTGTCGTGGACCCGGCGCGAGCGTGCCCTCGACGACCTCGACACGTTCAACGGCGCCATGGCCGCCATGGAGACGATGGTCCACCTCGACCTGCTCGCCGGCGACCACGTCCTCACCCGCAACGAGACCGACGGCGTCGCGACGTACGCCCTCGCCTGACGAACGGGGTCAGTTGGTGTCACCTGCTGACACCGACTGACCCCGATCGGGGAGTCGGGAGGTCACGGGCTGACCCCGGGGCTCCCCGATCAGGCACCGTCACCGAGTGGGTACGCCGAGCAGCGGCGCGGTCGAGCTCGACCTGAGGTGGCTGGGCGCCGCCTCCGCGGCAGGACGACGAGGCCCCGAGCCCGCGTAGTAACGTGGATCTCGAACGACAGGGGAGCGCCACCCGGCGCTGAGAGTGCGGAAACGGCCGCAGACCCTCGAACCTGATCCGGTTAGCACCGGCGTGAGGAAGTCGAGCTCTTCTCGCACCACCGCGAGACCCTCCCGACCCTTGGGAGTGACCATGAAGCACGCACGACCCCGGTGGCGCACCGCCACCCGATCCACGTCGACGACGGCCACCCTCCTCCTGGCCCTCACCGCCTGCTCGGTCGCCGGCGGCGGCGGCGAGGAGGAGACCACCACCGGCAGCGCCGCCGACGGCAGCACGGTCGCCGACCGCGACGTCACGCTGCTGGTCCACGACTCCTGGTACATGCCGAAGAAGGTGCTCAAGGCCTTCGAGCAGGAGTCCGGCTACCGCGTCGAGGTGCAGACCAACGGCGACGCCGGCGCGCTGACCAACAAGCTGGTGCTGACCCAGGACAACCCGCTGGGCGACGCCGTCTTCGGCATCGACAACACCTTCGCCAGCCGCGCCGTCGACCAGGGCGTGCTGGCGCCGTACACCCCGGGCGACCTGCCCGCCTCCGTCGCCGACTACGCCCTCGACGGTGAGGCCGGCGAGCAGCTCACGCCGGTCGACTGGGGCGACGTGTGCGTCAACGTCGACGAGGAGTGGTTCGCCGAGCGCGACCAGGCGCCGCCGAAGACGTTGGACGACCTCGCCGACCCCGTCTACCGCGACCTCTTCGTCACCCCCGCTGCCGCGACGTCCTCACCCGGCTTCGCCTTCCTGCTCGCCACCATCGGGGAGTACGGCGAGGACGGCTGGGAGGACTACTGGACCCGGCTGATGGACAACGGCGCGCGCGTGGCCAAGGACTGGACCGAGGCCTACACGGTCGACTTCACCGCCGGCGGCGGCAACGGCGACCGCCCGGTCGTCCTCAGCTACTCCTCCTCGCCGCCCTTCACCATCCCGAAGGGGCAGGGCAGTCCCACCACGAGCGCGCTCCTCGACACCTGCTTCCGGCAGGTGGAGTACGCCGGGGTGCTCGCCGGGGCGGACAACCCGGAGGGGGCGCAGGCCCTGGTCGACTTCCTCGTGGACCGGACCTTCCAGACGGCCCTGCCCGAGAACATGTACGTCTACCCCGTCGACGACACCACGCCGCTGCCCCCGCTCTGGGAGCAGTGGGCCGAGCCGGCCGCGGACCCGATCGAGGTCGACCCGGCCGAGATCACCGCGCAGCGCGACGACTGGATCAGGACGTGGAGCGACGTGACCGCCGGGTGAGGTCTCGACAGGCTCGATCCACCGGAGCTCGACCGACGAGGGCACCCTCCCTGTCCCTGGTGGTCGGCGTCGTCGCGGCGCTGGTGCCGCTGACGGTGATCGTCGTGTTCTTCGTGGTGCCGCTGCTGGGCATGGTGCGGCGCGGTTTCGTGATCGACGGCGAGCTCGACGTCGTGGGCGTGCTGGCCGAGCTCGCGCGGCCCCGGGTGGCCGGGGTGCTGTGGTTCACGGTGTGGTCCTCGGCGCTGGCCACGGCTCTCACGCTGCTGCTCGGCGTACCGACGGCGTACGCCCTCCACCGGCTCGACCTGCCGGGCGCCGCCGCGATGCGCGGGCTCGTCACCGTCCCGTTCGTGCTGCCCACCGTCGTGGTCGGTGTCGCCTTCCGAACCCTGCTCGCCCCGAGCGGCCCGCTCGGCGGCCTGGGGTGGGACGGCACCCCGGCCGCGATCGTGGCAGCGCTGGTCTTCTTCAACCTCAGCGTCGTCGTACGCATGGTCGGCCCCTGGTGGGCCTCGCTGGACCCGCGGCGCGAGCAGGCCGCCGCCGCGCTCGGCGCCTCGCCGGCCCAGGTCTTCCGCACCGTGACGCTGCCGGCGCTGCGCCCTGTCCTGCTCTCGGCCGGCTCGGTGGTGTTCCTGTTCTGCGCGACCGCGTTCGGGGTCGTGCTCACCCTCGGCGGCACCCGCTACTCCACCGTCGAGACCGAGATCTACCTGCTGACCACCCAGTTCCTCGACCTCCAGGGCGCGGCGGCGCTCTCGGTGCTCCAGGTCGTGGTGGTCGTCGCGCTGCTCCTGCTCGCCGGCCGCGCCCAGCCACGGGGCAGCGGGGTGGTGGACCGGGCGGTCCAGCCCCGCCACCGTCGCCCGAGCGGTGCCTTCGACACCGTGGCGCTGGCGGTCACCGCCGCCACCTTGACCTTCGTGGCGCTGCCGATGATCGCGGTGGTCGTCCGCTCCCTGCGGGTGGCCGACGCCTGGTCGCTGGATCGCTACCGCTCGCTGTCGGGAAACGACCCGTCGTCGCCGCTGCAGACCTCGGTGCTCGACGCCGCCGCCACCTCGCTGCGGACCGCGACCGACGCCACCCTGCTCGCGGTCACCCTCGGCGCGATCGTGTCGGTGCTCGTCACACGTCGTCTCGCCCACCCCGGGCTGCGTCGCGCCGCGCGCGCCTTCGACGGTGTCTTCATGCTCCCGCTCGGGGTGTCGGCGGTGACCATCGGCTTCGGCCTGCTGGTCGCACTGGACACCCCGCCGCTCGACTTCCGGGGCAGCCCGTGGCTGCTGCCGGTGGCGCAGGCGCTGGTCGCGCTGCCCCTGGTCGTGCGCGCCCTGGTGCCGACGTTGCGCGGCATCGGCGAGCGGCAGCGCGAGGCAGCCGCGACGCTGGGGGCGAGCCCGCTGCGCATCGTACGCGACATCGATCTGCCGACGGCGTGGCGCTCGCTGCTGGCCGCCGCCGGCTTCGCCTTCGCGGTCTCACTGGGGGAGTTCGGCGCGACCAGCTTCCTCAGCCGTCCCGACGACCCGACCCTCTCGGTGCTCATCTACCAGCTCATCGGGCGCCCCGGCGCCGACAGCTTCGGTACGGCGATCGCCGCGTCGGTCCTGCTCGGAGCCATGACGGCCGGCGTGCTGCTGGCCGTCGAGCGGTTCCGGGTCGGCCGTCTGGGAGCGTTCTGACATGACCGCGCCCACGACTGCCGCCGCGCCTGCCACGCGCCGGCCCGGCTTGCGCGTGCAGGACCTCAGCGTCTCCCTCGGGGGCGCCCAGGTGCTGACCTCGGTCTCCCTCGAGGTGCCCACCGGCGAGGTGCTCGCCGTGCTCGGGCCGTCGGGCTGCGGCAAGTCGACGCTGCTCCGCGCCGTCGCCGGGCTCGAGCGTCCCGACCACGGCACCGTCACGGTCGACGGGCAGGACGTGTCCCGGCTGCCGGCGTACCGCCGTGGCTTCGCGCTGATGTTCCAGGACGGCCAGCTCTTCGGCCACCTCACCGTCGCCGAGAACGTCGCCTACCCGCTGCGGCTGCGACGACGCGGCCAGCCGGGTCGACCGGGCCGGCGCGAGCGGGCCGCCCGGGTGGGCGAGCTGCTCGAGCTGGTCGGGGTGCCGGACCTCGGCGAGCGCGACCCCGCGACGCTGTCCGGCGGGGAACGGCAACGGGTGGCGCTGGCCCGCGCGCTGGCGGTGCGACCCCGGCTGCTGCTGCTCGACGAGCCGCTGTCCGCGCTCGACCGGGACCTGCGCGAGCGGCTGGCCGCCGACCTGCGCAGCATCCTGCTGCAGTCCGGCACGACGGCGCTGCTGGTGACCCACGACCACGACGAGGCGTTCGCCGTGGCGGACCGCATGGCCCTCCTGCGGGCGGGACGGCTGGTCCAGGACGGCACGGTCGAGCAGGTCTGGCGCCGCCCCGTCGACGCCGAGGCGGCACGCTTCCTCGGCTATGCCCGGGTGCTGAGCGCCGACCAGGCCCGCTCCGTCCTCCGGGCGTACGACGACCCGGCCCACCGCGGCCGCGCAGGACAGGCCGTCGCCCTGCGTCGCTCGGCCCTGCAGGTCCACGACACCGGCCCGCTGAGCGCCCACGTGGTCTCCAGCCGGTCCACGCCGGAGCAGACCCGGCTCGTCGTACGCCTCGACGACGGCTTGGAGCTCGACGCCGTCGCGCCCGCCGGACGCGCCTGGGCGGCGGGGGACCGGGTGCGGATGCGGCTGGATGTGACACGGATCGCCACCCTCCCGACGAACGCCACACCCGCAGCGGCGGAACGGGGCGGCGCGACGCCCAGCTCGTCCGTAGAGTGACCTCCTATGAGACGACCCGCCTACGGACTCCTCGTGGGCGTCGCGATCCTCACGGGGCTGGTGGCCGTCGTCGCCTCCTGGTCCCTCGATGAGCGGCTCCGCGACCCTGACGGGTTCCTCGGGCCTGCCTGGGTGCGGCTGCCGGCCATGGTCGTCGGAGCCTTCCTGGCCGACGTCGTGCCGCGCGCCCTGTGGCGCGCGGGCCGTCAACCGAGGACCGTGCCGCGCCATGCGCGCCAGATCGTGCGGGAGCACTGGACCCGCGAGCGGATCCAGCTGGTGGTGATCGGGCTGACCAGCTTCTACGTCACCTACGTCAGCTACCGGAACCTCAAGAACTACCTGCCGCGCATCTACGACACCATGCAGGACCCGCTGCTCCACCAGCTCGACCGATGGATGTTCTTCGGCAACGAGCCCGCAGTGGTGCTGCACCAGGTGTTCGGGGAGACGTGGGCCGCCCACTTCTTCGCCTTCATCTACCTGCTCTACCTGCCGATCGCGCCGTTGAGCCTGGTCATCTGGCTGGTGTGGTCGCGCAACATCTCCTACGGATACTGGTACGCCACGGCCAACTGCCTGACGTGGACCCTGGGCACGATCAGCTACTACCTGATCCCGACCATGGGGCCGACCTTCTGGTACCCCTGGCTCTACACGGGCCTCGAGGTCACCGGGGTCACCGAGCTGCAGGACTCCCTGTGGCGCGGGCGTCAGGACGTCCGGTTCCCGCTGAACCCGTTCAGCGACTCCATCCAGAGCGTCGCCGGCTTCGCCTCGCTGCACACCGCGCTGACCCTGGTCATCGCGCTGGTGGCGCACTACACCGTGCGGCACGCGCTCATCCGTTGGTCGGCGTGGATCTTCTTCGGCCTGACGGTCATCTCGACGCTCTACTTCGGCTGGCACTACATCGCCGACGACATCGGCGGCGTCGTCATCGCGGTGCTCGCGGTCTGGCTGGGCGGCATCGCCACCGGGCAGAAGTTCGATCGCGGGGGCAGATCGGTCCGCCCCACCACCAGCACCTCGTCCGTTCCCGTGCAGGACGACGACTCCGACGAGCACGACCGGGACCCCGGGCGGGGGTCAGGCCGCACCCCCGAGCGCGAGCCGAGCGGGCAGCCGGGGACCGGCTCGGCCGGCAGGTCGACCGCCCAGGTGACCGCAGGTGTACCTCATCCGTGACGTCTCGCACAAGAGACAAAGGGAGTGAAAAGACCGCGCTGCGCACTGTCTGTTTCCCGCGCGGGTGAGGTAGGCTCGTGAACAACGGGGACCCGGGGGGGTCTCCGCAAGGAGGGGTTCACAGTTACGCGACGCGTCGCCTAGGGCCTCACGGGCCGGGGGTCAGAACGTATCCCGCCCCCGTAGCCGTGGCCGCCTCTCCTTCCGGCTCTGTACCAGCCTCCCAATGGAACAGATGCCGTGAGGTCCCGCCCGAGCCTCCCAATCGGGCGGGACCTCTTCTTTTTGCGCCCGTCCGGACGCGCCGTCGGCGCCGGACGCGCTCTCGCCGATGGTCTCGGCGTCTCGAATTACACGCCTGTGGTTCGTCAAGTCGACACGCCGTAGGGGTTGCGCTTTCTTTGTGAAAGTTGGTTCTCTTGGGGCCACTGACCACTAGCGTGACAAGTGTGGCCACGCCCGGCGTGGCGTCACGGAGCACCAGCCACCGGGGAAGGGGCTGGTGCTGACCGAGAGGGAGACATGCGCGCCACGACGATCCGACCCGCTCGGCCCCGCTCCGCCGGCGGCCGGCGTACCCCGGTCGCGGTCGCCGTGGTCGCATGTCTCGCCCTGACGACGTCGGGCTCGCTGGCCGGCACGGCGTACGGCGCTCCCGGCTCGCCGCAGGACCTCCCGGCCGGTACGCCGAGCCGCGCCGACGTCGCCGACGCCCAGCACCAGGCCGGTCGGGCCGCCGGTGCCGTGGCCGCGACCAGGGCCGAGCTCGAGACCGCGAACGCCGAGCTCGAGGCGGCAGCGGTGGCCGCCGAGCAGGCCGCCGAGGCCGCGAACGGCGCGCGTTGGCAGCTCGAGCAGGCCACCAAGGACCTGGCCCTGGCGCGCCGCGACGCCCGACGGGCCGAGGCCGAGGTGGCCCAGCAGCGTGACGCGATCGCCGGTCTGGCGGTGGCAGGCTACGAGGGTGCGGGAGACCTGTCCTCCCTCGACGCCGCCTTCGGGGGAGAAGGGCCCGAGGGCGTCATGGGCCGGCTGCTGAGCTACGAGGGCGCGAGCACCTCGATGGAGGCCGGCTACCAGCAGTTCGCGGCCACCAGCGCGTTGGCCCAGACCTTCCGCGACCATGCGGCCGAGGAGAGGCAACGCAGCGAGGACCTGGCCGTCGAGGCCGCGGAGGCGCAGGCCCAGGCGTCGGCGGCCGCCGACGCCGCCCAGCAGACCGCCGCCGCGATCGCGCAGCGCAGGAGCGCCCTCATCGCCGAGCTCGCGCGGCTGCAGGGTGTCTCGGTGGCACTGATGGAGTCCCGTCAGGCCGGCATCGAGGAGGCCCGACGCCAGGCGGCCGCCGAGCAGGCGGCCCGCGAGGCTCGACGCCAGGAGCGTGCCGCCGCACGGGCTGCCGAGCAGTCCGATGATGCGCAGAGCCAGGCGCCGGGCGAGGCACCCTCGACAAGCCCGTCCCGACCGGGCGCCGCGCCCGCCCCCGCGACGGCACCGGCACCAGCTCCCGCGCCCGCGCCCGCCCCAGCTCCTGCGCCGGCGCCGGCACCGGCACCGGCCCCAGCTCCTGCGCCCGCCGCCGCGCAGCCCAGGGTCACCACCCCGCCCCCGACGGCGTCGGGGGCCGACCGAGCCGTCGCCTTCGCGCTGGCCCAGGTGGGCGAGCCCTACCTGTGGGCGGCCGCTGGGCCGTCCTCGTGGGACTGCTCGGGCCTGACCATGGCGGCCTGGGCCAGGGGTGGCCGCAGCCTCCCGCACTACTCGGTGGCGCAGTACACCGGGTCCACCCCGATCTCGTCGTCCCAGCTGCGCCCGGGCGACCTCGTCTTCTGGGGCTCCTCGAGCAGCGTGAGCTCGATCCACCACGTCGCGCTCTACATCGGCGGCGGGCAGATCGTGCACGCCCCCCGCACCGGTCGCGACGTGACGGTCGAGTCGATGTACTACTGGATCCCGCCGAACTTCTTCGCCCGCGTCTGAGCGACTCCCGGGCGGGGCCGGTCGGGTCCTGCCACGATGGGGACATGCCGACCGAGCCCGAGATCCGCGTCGACGTCGCCGCGCTCACCACGCTGCTGGACGGCCGCTACCGGCAGGTGCGCGACCTCGTGCGGGAGAACCTCGTCCTGCACCGCAACCTCCTCGACGAGGCCGAGACCCTCGACACGGCGGCCTACCGCGAGCGGGTCAAGGACGTCGTCGTCGAGCTCGCCAAGACCGGCCAGACGGGCTACGGCTTCCCCAAGGAGCACGGCGGCGGCGGCGACATCGGTGCCTCGGTGGCGGCCTTCGAGACGACCGCGATGGGCGACCTCTCGGTGCTGGTGAAGCTCGGGGTGCAGTTCGGTCTCTGGGGCGGCGCGGTGCTGCAGCTGGGCACCGAGCGCCACCACCGGGAGTACCTCGAGGCCACCGCGCGCGGCGAGATCATGGGCTGCTTCGCGATGACCGAGACCGGTCACGGGTCGAACGTCCAGGCGATCGGCACCACGGCGCTCTACGACGCGGCCACGGGGGAGTTCGTCATCACCACGCCCGACGACGCCTCGCGCAAGGACTACATCGGCAACGCCGCGATGCACGCCCACGTCGGCGCGGTCTTCGCCCAGCTCGAGGTGGCCGGCGAGCACCACGGCGTGCACGCGTTCGTCGTACCCCTGCGGGACGACGAGGGGCGCGTGGCGGACGGCGTCCGCATCGAGGACTGCGGCCACAAGGTCGGGCTCAACGGCGTCGACAACGGCCGGATCTGGTTCGACCACGTGCGCGTGCCACGCGAGGCGTTGCTCAACAAGTACGCCGACGTCACCACGGACGGCGCCTACGTCTCGCCCATCGACAACCCCGACCGACGCTTCTTCACCATGCTCGGCACCCTGGTCCAGGGCCGGGTGTGCGTGGGTGGCGGCGCCATCAACGCCGCGAAGGTGGCCCAGGTCATCGCCGTGCGCTACGCGTTGCGGCGCCGGCAGTTCGGCCCGCCGGACGGCGAGAGCGAGACCCTGCTGCTCGACTACGGCCAGCACCAGCGACGGCTGCTGCCGCTGCTGGCGCGCACCTATGCGCTGCACTTTGCCCAGGAGCGGGTCGCGGCCGACCTGCACCGCGTCTTCTCCGACCCCGACAACGCCTCGGAGCGGCTCCGACGCGCGCTGGAGTCACGGGCGGCGGCGACGAAGGCGCTCGGCACCTGGCACGCCAGCCGCACCATCCAGGAGTGCCGCGAGGCCTGCGGCGGCGCCGGCTACCTGTCGATCAACCGCTTCGACGCGCTGCGCGCCGACACCGACGTCTTCACCACCTTCGAGGGCGACAACACCGTCCTCATGCAGCTGGTGGCCAAGGGGCGGCTGACCGACCTGCGGGACTCCTTCGGGGCGCTGGACCAGATCGGCACCGCGGCCTACGTCGCCGGGGTCGCGGTCGAGACGGTCGTGGAGAAGACCTCGATGCGCCAGATCATCGAGAGCCTGCGCGACGCCGTCCCCGGCCGCGACCGCGAGGGCGACCCCGACGCGGGGCTGCTCGACCCCGACTACCACCTGTCGATGTTCCGCTGGCGCGAGGACCACCTGACCTCCGGCGTCGCCCGCCGGCTCAAGGCCGGCATCGACCGCGGCGGCGACCCGGCCGAGGTGTTCAGCCGGGCCCAGGACCACGTGATCGCGGCGGCCTGGGCGCACAGCGAGCGGCTGGTGCTCGAGGCGTTCCTGACCAAGCTCCGCAACACCCCCGACGGCTCCAACCGGCGGGTGCTGGGGATGCTGGCCGACCTTTATGCGCTCTCGGTCATCGAGGGCGACCGGGCGTGGTTCATGGAGCACGGCCGGCTGTCGTCGGCCCGCTCCAAGGCGGTCATCGCCATGGTCGGCGAGCTGTGCCGCCAGGTGCGGCCCCACGCCGCCGACCTCGTCGACGCCTTCGGCGTACCGAACGAGCTGCTGCGCACCGACCTGTTCTGAGGGGGGTTGCCGAAATCACCGGGGACCCGGCGAATTTGTCACTTCCCGCAAGAAACATCCTGCGGGAAGTGACGGTTTCACCGGGGCCCCGGTGAAACCGACAACTCAGCGACAACGCCTCAGTGGTCGGGGTGGTCCTTGGCGCGCTCGATGGACGCGCGGACCTCGGCCTCGGCCTCGGTGCGCCCGACCCACTCGGCGCCCTCGACGGACTTGCCGGGCTCGAGGTCCTTGTAGACCTCGAAGAAGTGCTGGATCTCCAGGCGGTCGAACTTCGACACGTGGGAGATGTCACGCAGGTGCTCCAGGCGCGGGTCGGTCGCGGGGACGCAGAGGACCTTGTCGTCGCCGCCGGCCTCGTCGGTCATGCGGAACATGCCGATCGCGCGGCACTTGATGAGGCAGCCGGGGAACGTCGGCTCCTGCAGCAGCACCAGCGCGTCGAGCGGGTCGCCGTCGAGGCCGAGGGTGTGCTCGATGAAGCCGTAGTCCGCGGGATACTGCGTCGAGGTGAACAGTGTGCGGTCCAGCCGGATGCGACCGCTCTCGTGGTCCACCTCGTACTTGTTGCGCTGCCCCTTGGGGATCTCCACCAGGACGTCGAACTCCACTGACAGCCTCCGCTCACACGGCCCGGGTCGGGCGACCTGGGCTCCTTCGTCGGCTAGTCTCGCGCAGAAAGCACGGGAAGTCACAGTCGAAAGGGGCAACGCGGTCGTGCGACGTGCCCTGATCGTGCTCGGTCTCACGCTCGTCCTCGTGCTCGGGCTGGTCGTCTGGCGGGCCGACGAGCTCGGCGTCGGTGACCTCGTCGACGAGTTCACCGGCTCCACGGAACCGGACCCGGTCGTCGACGGACCGGCTGCGGTGCCGCCACCTGCGGGGCTCGACCTGCCGCGTCTTCCCGACGCCGCTCCGGTGGCGGCCGAGCGCGCCGACCGGGCGGTGGAGCCGCGCGCGGTCCGTCAGGCCCTCGGCCGTCTCACCCGCGACAAGCGGCTCGGGCGGCGCGTGGCGGTCGCTGTGGCCGGTCTCGACGGCCGGACCGCCTACGACGAGGGCCCGCGCGTCGTCATCCCCGCCAGCCTCCTCAAGACCGCCACCACCCTGGCCGCGCTGGAGCTGGTGGGGCCCGAGGAACGCTTCACCACCTCCGTCGTACGTCGTGCCGGTGCGCTCACGCTCGTCGGCGGCGGCGACCCGCTGCTCACGGGCGCGGCGGACCCCGACGCGGTGCCGCGCGAGGCCGACCTGACGACGCTCGCGCGTCGGACCGCCCAGGCCCTGCGGCGTGACGGCGGGCCGAAGCGGGTGACGCTGCGCTACGACGACTCGCTGTTCAGCGGCCCGGCGGTCTCGCCGGACTGGGAGAACGACTACATCCCCGACAACGTCGTCAGCCCCATCACCGCGCTGTGGGTCGACGAGGGACGGGAGTACCCCGGCGCGTTCACCCGCTCGGACGATCCCTCCCGCGCAGCCGCGCAGCGCTTCGCCGACGCCCTCGGTGCGGCCGGGGTGAAGGTGGCGGGCCCGCCCCGCCCGGGGAACGCCCCGGGCCGGGACCCGATCGCCTCGGTGGACAGCGCCCGGCTCGTCGAGATCGTCGAGCACGTCCTGGAGACCAGCGACAACGAGGCCGCCGAGGTGCTGCTGCGCCACGTCGGCCTGGCCGCCTCGAACGACAGCGGCGGGGCCGGCGGGTCCTTCGCCGCGGGCGCACGAGCCGTGACCTCGACGCTGAGCGACCTCGGCGTACGCCTGCGCGGAGCGCGGATCGTCGACGGCAGCGGCCTGTCGCGCGACAACCTCCTCGGCGTCGACGCCCTCCTCGACATCCTGACCACGTCCCTGGACCCGAAGCGGCCGCTGCTGTCGGGGATGGTCGGCGGGCTCCCGGTGGCCGGCTTCAGCGGCTCGCTCACGAGCCGCTTCGACGTCGACTCCGACGCCGGGCTCGGGTGGGTGCGGGCCAAGACCGGCACGCTCACCGGCGTCCACGGACTCTCCGGCACGGTGACCGGCCGCGACGGCACTCCGATGCTCTTCGTCGCGGTCATGGACCGGGTCAAGGTCCGCAACACCCTCGAGGCTCGAGCTCGGCTGGACCAGATCGCCTCGGCCCTCGCCGGCTGCCGCTGCGGGCCCCCCTGACCGCCCCCTTGCCCTCGCCGTCCATGGCTGTGGTCGGGAAACCGGCAGCAGCTCGGGCGTCGTCCGTAGAGTCAGGGACATGAGCGCGCAGATGATCGACTGGGACCTCGCGGTCGCGACCGCGTCCCGGCTGGCAGGGCCCGGACCGGTCGTCAGCAGGAGCGAGGCCGACGAGGCCGTCGCCGAGCTGCGGGCCGGGGCCGAGCGCTCCACCCCGCTGGTGCGGGAGTTCACCGGGCTGGTCGCCGAAGCCGGCACCGCGCCGGTGCTCGTCGTGGACCGCCCCGGCTGGATCCAGGCCAACGCCGACGCCTTCGACCACCTCATCACCCCGGTCGTGGCCAAGCTCCAGGAGCGGCGCGGCATCGAGCCGGCCGGCATCACCGCCGCGGTCGGCTCGCGCATCACCGGCCTCGAGGTGGGCGCCCTGCTCGGCTTCCTCGCCGGGAAGGTGCTGGGACAGTTCGACCCCTTCACCACCGAGGGGATGGGCCGGCTGCTGCTGGTGGCTCCCAACATCGTCCACGCCGAGCGTGAGCTCGACGTCGACGCCGGCGACTTCCGGCTCTGGGTCTGCCTCCACGAGGAGACCCACCGGGTGCAGTTCACCGCGGTGCCCTGGCTGCGCGACCACCTCCAGTCGGAGATCGACCAGCTCGTCGACGACGTCGACGTCGATCCCGCGCGGATGGCTGCCATGCTCGGCGACGCCGTCAAGCGCACCGGCGAGATCGTGCGCGGGACGGGTGGTCCGGGCGGTGGCAGCCTGCTCGACGTCTTCGCCACCCCCGCCCAGCGCGAGGTCATCGACCGTGTCACCGGTGTCATGTCGCTGCTCGAGGGCCACGCCGACGTGGTCATGGACGACGTCGGCCCGGAGGTCATCGGCTCGGTCGACCTGATCCGCGAGCGCTTCAACCGCCGCCGCAAGGGGGCCTCCTCGATGGACCGGCTGATCCGCCGGCTGCTCGGGCTCGACGCCAAGATGGCGCAGTACCGCGACGGCGCCCGCTTCGTGCGCTCCGTGCTCGACGACGTCGGCATGGAGGGCCTCAACAAGGTGTGGGTCGAGCCGGCCCACCTGCCCACCACGGCCGAGATCGCCGAGCCCGGGTCCTGGGTCCGGCGCGTCCACGGCTGAGCCGCCTCCGGTGGGTCCCGATCCCGCGGTCGCCGCGGTCCGCCTCGCCGTACGCCGCACGCTGCCGGTCCTGACCAGCGACGACGGCATCCGCTGGATCCCCGACGTACGACGACCCGGGGCCGTCCTGGTCGCCTGCTCCGGCGGCGCCGACTCGCTGGCGCTGCTGGCCGCGACGGTCTTCGAGGTCGGCAAGGTCGAGGGCGTCCGGGTCGTCGGCGCCGTCGTCGACCACGGCCTCCAGGACGGCTCGGACGAGCACACCGCCCGGGTCGTCGAGCAGATGGCCGGCCTCGGCGTCGACGAGACCGCCTCGATCCGCGTCACCGTCGACCCCGGCCCGCACGGCGTGGAGGCCGGCGCCCGCCACGCCCGCTACGCCGCCCTGGGCCGGCTGGCCGAGCACTTCGGGGCCGACCGGGTGCTGCTGGGCCACACCCTCGACGACCAGGCCGAGACCGTGCTCCTCGGGCTGAGCCAGGGGTCGGGACCGCGGTCGGTGCAGGGCATGCGGCGCGAGCTCAAGGAGCGGGGCGGACCCCTGGTCCAGCGTCCCCTGCTCGACCTGACCCGCGCGCAGACCGAGGCGGCCTGCCGCGCGGAGGGCATCACCTGGTGGGAGGACCCGCACAACCGCGACCAGCGGTTCCTGCGCTCCCGGGTGCGTCACGTCGTCGTGCCGCTGCTCGAGGCCGAGCTCGGTCCCGGGGTGGCGGGGGCCCTGGCCCGCACCGGCGAGATGCTGCGCGAGGACCTCGCCGCCCTCGACGACATCGCCGAAGGTGAGCACGCCCGCCTCGACTTCGTCGCCGGCGAGGACGTCAGGGGGCTCGAGACGCTGCCGCGCGCGATCCGCGGCAGGGTGCTCCGGCTCGCGGCGCTGGCCGCGGGCTGCCCGCCCCGCGAGCTGACCCACGGCCACGTCGGTGCCCTCGAGGACATGCTCTGGGCCCGCCGCGGGGAGCCGCGCGACCTGCACCTTCCCGGCCACGTGCTCGCCGTACGCCGGGGCGACGTGCTGCGCCTGGAGGGACCCCTCTCCCGGGACGGGTCCCGGGGTGGTCCCGAGGGGCAGGGACGCCCGGACGACGCCGGAACCGGTATGGCAGGCTGATCCACCGAGCACCTCGCACGACCGCTCGACACCGCTCATGCCCGCTTCACAGCCTGGGAAGGCAGCACGTGGACGCACAGCACGTGGAGGACGACCTCGTCGACGTCCTCTTCACCGAAGAGGACATCCAGAAGCGACTCGGTGAGCTGGCCCGGGACGTCGAGCGCGACTACGCGGGGCAGGACCTCCTGCTGGTCGGTGTCCTCAAGGGCGCGGTCATGGTGATGGCAGACCTCGCGCGCGCCTTCGAGCGGCACGTCGAGATGGACTGGATGGCGGTCTCCTCCTACGGGTCCGGCACCAAGTCCTCCGGGGTGGTGCGGATCATGAAGGACCTCGACACCGACATCAGCGGGCGCCACGTGCTGATCGTGGAGGACATCATCGACACCGGCCTGACGCTGTCGTGGCTCGTGTCGAACCTGAAGTCGCGCAGCCCCGCCTCGGTCGAGATCTGCACCCTGCTGCGCAAGCCCGACGCGCTGCAGATGCCGGTCGACGTCGCCTACGTCGGCCACGACATCCCCGACGCGTTCGTGGTCGGCTACGGCCTCGACTTCGACGAGCGCTACCGCAACCTGCGGTGCATCGGCACGCTGGCGCCGAAGGTCTACAGCTGAGGGCTCGCCCAGGCGTTCCCACCCGTCCTCGCGGGTGCCTTCCCACCCGTCCCGTCCGTTGCCGACGCCGTGTACGGTCGGAGACACCCCGGTGACGGTGATCCGGGTGCGTCCAGCCGCCCCGATGCGCGCGGACGGGCCGCTTGAGCTGGATGGAGGTCGGGGCGTCGCCCCGGTGACACAGACGTGAAGCGTTTTCTCCGGACCCCGTGGTTCTGGATCATGGTCGCCGTCCTCGGCGTGCTCGTCGTCCTGCAGTTCGCCGCGCCCAACGGCGGGTACGACGAGGTCGACACGTCCGAGATGTCGGAGTACATCACCAGCGGTGACGTCGACGAGATCACCTTCCGTGACCAGGACCAGGAGATCAAGGCGACCCTGGACAACGACGAGAAGAAGGTCACGCACTACATCGACGGCCAGCAGGAGACCCTGCTGGACGCGGTCCGCCTGCAGTTCGACGACGACCAGATCACGTCGTTCAACTCCGAGAACCCCACGCCCAGCATCCTCGGGTCGCTGCTGACCTTCATGCTGCCGATCATCATCCTCGTGCTGGTCTTCCTGTGGCTGATGAACAACGCCCAGGGCGGCGGCGGACGGGTCATGCAGTTCGGCAAGTCCAAGGCCAAGCTCATCAGCAAGGACATGCCGAAGTCGACCTTCGCCGACGTGGCCGGCTGTGAAGAGGCCATCGAGGAGCTCGGCGAGATCAAGGAGTTCCTCCAGGAGCCCGCGAAGTTCCAGGCCGTCGGAGCCAAGATCCCCAAGGGCGTGCTGCTCTACGGCCAGCCCGGCACCGGCAAGACGCTGCTGGCCCGCGCGGTGGCGGGTGAGGCGGGCGTGCCGTTCTACTCCATCTCCGGATCCGACTTCGTCGAGATGTTCGTCGGTGTCGGCGCCTCCCGGGTGCGCGACCTGTTCGAGCAGGCCAAGGAGAACGCTCCGGCCATCGTCTTCATCGACGAGATCGACGCCGTGGGTCGCCACCGTGGCGCCGGCATGGGCGGCGGCCACGACGAGCGCGAGCAGACGCTGAACCAGCTGCTCGTCGAGATGGACGGCTTCGACGTCCGCGGCGGGGTGATCCTCATCGCCGCGACCAACCGTCCCGACATCCTCGACCCCGCGCTGCTGCGCCCGGGCCGCTTCGACCGCCAGATCGCCGTCGACGCCCCGGACCTCGCCGGTCGCCACCAGATCCTCCAGGTCCACGCCCGCGGCAAGCCCATGGGTCCGACCATCGACCTGATGTCGGTGGCTCGTCGTACGCCCGGGTTCACCGGCGCCGACCTGGCCAACGTGCTCAACGAGGCCGCGCTGCTCACCGCGCGCGGCAACCGCAAGATGATCGAGCCGGGCGACCTCGACGAGGCGATCGACCGCGTCATCGCCGGGCCGCAGAGGCGCACGCGCCTGATGAGCGAGAAGGAGAAGCTCATCACGGCCTACCACGAGGGCGGCCACGCGCTCGTGGCGGCGGCCCTGCCGGGCACCGACCCGGTCCACAAGGTCACGATCCTGCCGCGCGGGCGGGCCTTGGGCTACACGATGGTGCTGCCCGACGAGGACAAGTACTCCCAGACCCGCTCGGAGATGCTCGACAAGCTGGCCTACATGCTCGGCGGCCGGGCGGCCGAGGAGATGGTCTTCCACGACCCGACCACCGGCGCCGGCAACGACATCGAGAAGGCCACGGCGCTGGCCCGCGCGATGGTCACGCAGTTCGGCATGACCGAGCGGCTCGGCGCCATCAAGCTGGGTGAGAGCAGCGGCGAGCCCTTCATGGGCCGCGACTTCGGGCACACCCGCGACTACTCCGAGGACGTCGCCGCCGTGGTCGACGAGGAGACCAAGAAGTTCCTCACGACCGCGCACCAGGAGGCCTTCGACATCCTGGTGGAGAACCGCGACGTGCTCGACCACCTGGTCACCGAGCTGCTCGAGAAGGAGACGCTCGACAAGGAGCAGATCCGTCAGATCTTCGAGGCGCTGCGGCGTCGCCCGGTGCGCCCGAAGTGGACCGGCTCGCCCCACCGCGAGCCCTCCGACATCCCGCCTGTGCGGGTGCCGGCGTCCGCGGCCAACGGCACCAAGCCCGACGAGGCGACCGGGACGACGATCATCACCCCGCCGGCGAGCGGTGGCGACATCCACGGGACCCCGCCGCTGGGACGGACGGACGAGTCAGGCACCCCGTGACGGTCGGCCCGATCGCGAGCCCGTCGTACGTCGACGTGCCGGACTTCGATCACGGGCGCGCCGCCGCCGCGGTGCGCGAGCTGCTCGCCGCGATGGGGGAGGACCCCGATCGTGAGGGGCTGCGTGACACCCCGGCGCGGGTGGCGCGAGCCTACGAGGAGATGTCGCGCGGCATCCGCCAGCGTGCCGAGGACGTCCTGACCACGACCTTCGACCTGGGCCACGACGAGATGGTGCTGGTGCGCGACATCGAGCTGTGGTCGATGTGCGAGCACCACCTGGTGCCGTTCACCGGCGTGGCCCACGTGGGCTACATCCCGAACGAGAGCGGCCGCATCACGGGGCTGTCGAAGCTGGCCCGCACCGTCGACGTGTTCGCGCGGCGGCCCCAGGTGCAGGAGCGGCTGACCACCCAGATCGCCGACGCCATGATGGAGATCCTCGAGGCCCGGGGCGCGATCGTCGTCATCGAGGCCGAGCACCTCTGCATGACCATGCGGGGGGTCAAGAAGCCCGGTGCCAAGACGATCACCTCCGCGATCCGCGGCGTCATGCACAACGCCGCCACGCGGTCCGAGGCGATGAGCCTCATCATGCACGGCACCCGCTGACGCGCCTTCCCCGCCGCGCGACGTCCCTTCTGAGCACCTCGAGGCGGGTGCGGCTAGGGTTCTGCGGTGGCGGCTGACGGGCGGGTGGGTGTGGCGGGGATGCCTGCGCACCTGGACGGGGTCGGGCGGTGTCTGGTGATGGGGATCGTCAACGTCACGCCGGACTCGTTCTCCGACGGTGGCCTGTACGACGACCCGGCCGCCGGTGTGGCGCGGGGCCTGGCCCTCCACGCCGCGGGGGCCGATCTCGTCGACGTCGGGGGTGAGTCGACCCGCCCTGGTGCGCGCCGGCCCATGCAGGACGAGGAGCTGGCCCGGGTCCTGCCCGTGGTGGCCGGCCTCGCGGAGCGGGGAGTGGCCGTCTCGGTCGACACGATGCGCGCCGAGGTCGCACGCCGGGCGGTCGCCGCCGGCGCGGCGCTGGTCAACGACGTCTCCGGTGGTCTGGCCGACCCGGCGATGTACGCCACCGTCGCCGAGCTCGGCGTCCCCTACGTGCTCATGCACTGGCGCGCCCACTCCGCGACCATGCAGCAGCACACGACGTACGGCGACGTGGTCGGCGACGTGACCGACGAGCTGTCCGAGCGGCTGGTCGCCGCCGCGGCTGCGGGCCTGGACCGGTCCCGGGTCGCGGTCGACCCGGGGATCGGCTTCTCCAAGGACACCGACCAGAACTGGCAGCTGCTGGCCCACCTCGACGCGTTGCAGGCCCTCGGCCGCCCGGTCCTGGTCGGGGCCAGCCGCAAGCGCTTCCTCGGCGAGCTGCTGGCCGACGGCGCCACCCTGCGGCCGCCGCGTGAGCGCGACGACGCCTCCAACGCCGCCGCGGTGCTCGCCGCCGCTTCCGGGGCCTGGTGCGTGCGGACCCACGAGGTGACCGCCGTCGCCGACGCCGTGCGGGTGGTCGCTCGCTGGCAGGAGGCCACGTGACCCCCGAGCAGGAGGAGGTCGCGGCGGCGAACGAGGCGTTCTACGCCGCCGTCGAGCGCGGCGACCTCGACGCGCTCCAGGAACTGTGGTGCGAGGAGGACACCGCGGTCTGCGTCCACCCCGGCGCCGCCCCGATCCACGGCACCCGCAACGTGCTGCGCAGCTGGGCGCTGATCATGGCCAACACCGACTACATCCAGTTCTTCCTCACCGACGTCGCGGTCAGCCTGAACGGCGACGTCGCCGCGGTCACCTGCCGCGAGAACATCCTCACCGCCGCCGACGGCGGACCGCACGGGTTCAACGGCGGTCTCGCCGAGGCGCTCAACGTGTTCGTCCGCCGCCCGGACGGCTGGCGGCTGTGGCTGCACCACGCGGCGCCGGTAGTCTCGGAGGCCGGATGACCACCACGCAGAGCACCTCGACCGCGCCACCTGACCGCCTCAGGATCAGTGGCGTCGAGGTGTTCGCCCACCACGGCGTCTTCGCGACCGAGCGGCGGGACGGCCAGATCTTCCTGGTCGACCTCGACCTGGTCGTGGACACCAGGGAGGCAGCGGCCTCGGACGATTTGGCCCACACCGTCGACTACGGTTCCCTGGTCACCGACGTCGTGGCGGCCGTGGCGTCGGAACCGGTGGACCTGATCGAGACCGTCGCCGAGCGGATCGCGGGCGTGTGCTTGGCTCGTGAGCGTGTGTGGGCGGTCGACGTGACCCTCCACAAACCGGACGCACCCATCCCGGCGACCTTCTCGGACGTCGCCCTGACCATCACCCGGAGGCGTGGATGAGCGAGACTCCCAACCCCAATTACGTGGACTCGGACACGCTGACCGGCGAGATGCGGCCGATCCGTCGCTGCGTCATCTCGCTGGGCTCGAACATGGGCGACCGCCACGCCAAGCTCCAGGGCGCGGTGGACTCCCTCTCCGACACCCCCGAGGTCTGGCTGACCGCCGTCTCGAGCGTCTACGAGACCACCCCGGTGGACGCCCCGGAGGGCTCGGAGCCGTTCCTCAACGCCGTCGTCCTGCTCGACACGACGCTCTCGGCGCGCACGCTGCTGGACCGCGCCCACGCGGTGGAGGCCGCCTTCGGCCGCGAGCGTGACGGGACGCCGAACGCGCCGCGCACCCTCGACGTCGACCTCATCGTGGTGGGGGAGCGTCGCGCCGACGACGACGACCTCAAGCTGCCGCACCCGCGCGCCCACGAGCGGGGCTTCGTGCTGGTGCCCTGGATCGAGATCGAGCCCGACGCCGAGATCCCGGGGGTGGGTGCGGTGGCCGAGCTGGCCGAGAAGGTCGGCTCCTCCGGTCTGCTGCTGCGCGACGACCTCGTGCTCGAGACGTCCTGAGCACTCCCGACCCCTCCGAGGAACGGGGCGACGGTCCGGGCGAGGCCCCTCGGCCCCCACGGTTGAGCCTGACCGACCCCCGCAGCCTCATGGCGCTGGCCACGCTCGGCCTGGTGCTGGGCTGGTCGGTCCGCGCGGTCACGGTCGCGCTCGACGTCACCACCCCGACGGTCAGCTGGCTGCAGGTGGCGGGGCTGGCGGTCGGCGCCGGCATCGTCGCGGTGACCGCGCGCCAGACCCGCCGCGCCGTACGCCGCCGCACCGGTGACCTGCGACCGCACGAGGCGGTCAACCGGCTGGTGCTCGGCAAGTCGTGCGCCCTGGTGGGCGCCCTGGTCGCGGGTGCGTACGCCGGAGCGGCGCTCAGCTGGGTGGGGGCGCTCTCGGAGCTGGCCGAGGAGAACCTCGTCCGCTCGCTGGCAGCCTGCCTCGTCACCGTCGGACTCATGCTGGCCGGGCTCGCCCTCGAGCGTGCGTGTCGGATCCGCGACGAGCCGCCGCCGCCCTAGAGTCGGCAGATGCGCCGTACCCCCGCTGCTCGCCGTCGTCAGCGCAGCGTGCGCGTCGCCTTCGCCGCGACCGTGCTGCTGCTCTCCACCGCAGGTGCGGCCGCCGGACTGGTCCTGGCCGACCCGCTCGCGCTCGCCGTGGCCCTCGTCGTCTCGGTGGTCTGCGGCTGGGCCGCGCTCCGGGTCGTCGCCGTCGAGCTGCGTCAGCAGCGCCGCGCCCACGCCGCGGACCGTGCCCGGCTCGCGAAGGGTTTCCACGCCGAGATCACCGAGCAGTCCACCCACCGACGGGCCGCGCTGGCCGGCGCCGCCGCCCAGGCGCAGCGCACCGTCAGCGCCGAGCGTGTCGCGGCCGAGCTGGAGGCCACCCTGCGGCTCTCGGAGGCCCGCGCCCACCACGCCGAGCACCGCGCGCGTACCGAGGGAGCCCGCGCCGAGTCCGCCGTACGACGGGTGCACGACCTCGAGGTGAGCCTGGCCATCCGCAGTGCCGAGGAGGCCGACGAGCTGGCCTCTTGGGACGCGGGTCGCGACTCGTGGGAGCTCGACACCGTCGTCGACCTGCTCAGCTGGTCCGCCGGCCCGGGCGCCCGCGCCACCGACGACGCTGCGCAGCGCCGAGCGCTCTAGCCCCGCTGGGGCATCCCGGGCGCTGACAACGCCCCGCCACCGCCCGCCACCGCACCCCGCCCGCGACCGCCCGCCACCGCCCGCGACCGCCCGCGACCGCCCGCCAGCCCGGCGTCACCCCCAGCAGCCCGGCCTCGGCCGGGCTCTTTGCGTTGTCGAGCGCCCGCACCCCTTGCCAGCATGACTCCGGTCACCTATGTTCGTGCACATCGGTGAACGTGTGACGCACATATGTGCAGAACCCAGGAGTACGGATGTCCCCCTCGCCCCTTCTCGACGTCGACCGCGGCCGCGCCGCCCTGCGCACGATGTGGCAGATCCGCCGCTTCGAGGAAGCCGTCGACGACCTCTTCGCCCGCGGACTCATGCACGGCACCATGCACCTCTCCATCGGCCAGGAGGCCTCGGCCACCGGTGTCTGCCTGGCGCTGGCCGACGGTGACGCCATCACCTCCACCCACCGCGGCCACGGACACTGCATCGCCCAGGGCGCCGACCTGGTGCGGATGATGGCCGAGCTGCTGGCCAAGGAGACCGGCTACTGCCGCGGTCGCGGCGGCTCGATGCACATCGCCGACGTCGCCACCGGCAACCTCGGTGCCAACGGCATCGTCGCCGGCGGCATCCCCATCGCCGCCGGTGCAGCGCTGGCCTACCAGATGCGCGGCGAGGACCACGTCGTCGCCTGCTTCTTCGGTGACGGGGCCGCCAACGAGGGCGCCTTCCACGAGGCGGTGAACCTGGCCGCGATCTGGAAGCTGCCGGTGGTCTTCGTCTGCGAGAACAACAAGTACGGCATGTCGTTCTCCACCGAGAAGTCGATGGCGATCGACACCATCGCCGAGCGCGCGCTCGGCTACGGCATCCCTGGCGTCACCGTCGACGGCAACGACCTCGAGGCCGTCCACGAGGCCGCCGCGGCCGCGGTCGCCCGCGCCCGGGCGGGTGAGGGGCCCACGCTGCTGGAGAACGTGACCTACCGCTGGAAGGGCCACAGCAAGTCGGACAAGAACCTCTACCGCACCAAGGAGGAGATCACCGAGTGGCGGGGCAAGGACCCGATCGTCCGCTTCGAGGAGCGCCTCCGCTCGGAGGACGTCCTGTCCGAGGACGACATCGCGGCGGTACGGGCCCAGGCGCTCGAGGACGTGCGCAACGCCGTCCGGGAGGCCAACGCCGCCCCCGACGCCGACCCGACCGACCTCCTCGACGCCGTCTTCGCGTCGGCCTGATCCCGAGAGGACCTCAGCCATGAGCAGCACCACCAGCACCCGCACGATCACCTACTCCGAGGCCATCCGCGAAGGCATCGGCCAGGCCATGGAGGCCGACGAGAGCGTCTTCATGCTCGGCGAGGACATCGGGGTCTACGGCGGCGCCTTCGGTGTCAGCGGCGACCTGTACCACCGCTTCGGGCCGGAGCGGATCCGGGACACCCCGATCTCCGAGCTCGGCATCGTCGGCGCCGCCGTCGGCGCCGCCCTGGCCGGCATGCGCCCGATCGTCGAGATCCAGTTCTCCGACTTCACCAACCAAGCCATGGACCAGATCGTCAACCAGGCGGCGAAGATCCACTTCATGCTGGGTGGGGCGGCCTCGGTGCCGATGGTGCTGCGCGCTCCGCTGGGTTCCGGCACCGGCGCGGCGGCCCAGCACTCCCAGAGCCTGGAGGCGTGGTTCGCCCACGTGCCCGGGCTCAAGGTCGTCATGCCCGCCACCGCCGAGGACGCCAAGGGCCTGCTGCTGTCGGCCATCGACGACCCCAACCCGGTCATCGTGCTCGAGCACAAGCTGCTCTACCGCACCTCCGGACCGGTTCCCGAGGAGGCCGTGCGGATCCCGCTCGGCAAGACCGCGGTACGCCGTACCGGCGCGGACCTGTCGATCGTGGCCACCGGCGTCATGGTCTCCCGGTCGCTCGAGGCCGCCGAGACGCTGGCCGCCGAGGGCATCGAGGTCTCGGTCATCGACCCGCGCACGCTGAGCCCGCTCGACGACGCCCCGATCCTGGCCGACGTCTCCCGCACGGGGCGTGCCCTGCTGGTGCAGGAGGCTCCCGGCCATGTCGGGTTCATGGCCGAGATCGCGGCCCGCATCTCGGAGTCCCCGACCCTCTACCGGCTGCTGGCACCGATCAAGCGGCTGAGCGGGCTCAACGCCCCGATCCCCTACGCCCCGCAGCTCGAGACGGCCTCCGTGCCGCAGGTCGACGACATCGTCGAGGCGGCCCTGACGATCATGAAGGAGTCCTGATGGCGCGCCTGGCGATCCGGATGCCCAAGATGTCCATGACCATGACCGAGGGCGAGGTGTCCCAGTGGTCCGCGAAGGTCGGCGACGCCGTCGCCGAGGGTGACGTGGTCTGCGAGGTGATGACCGACAAGGTCGACATGGAGGTCGAGTCCACGGTCTCGGGCGTGCTCGCCGAGATCGTCGTCGAGTCCGGCATGGTCGACGTCGGCGCCGTCATCGGCTGGGTCGAGGGCGAGGACACCGGGGGAGGGTTCGGCGATCTGCTGAGCGAGCCCGAGCCGACGCCGGAGCCCGCACCGACGCCCGAGGTGGGTCCCCCGGCCGTCCTCGAGGCCGTGTCGCCCGCGGACGACGAGCCGCGAGCGGAGGCCGCGCCGGCCCACGAGTCGCCGGTCGACGTCCTGCCGCAGGAGCCGCAGCCGAGCCAACCGGCCCAGCCGCAGGATCTTGCAGGGTCCTCGGCGCCTCGGCAGACCGAGCGCCAGGACGCCTCCACGGTCCGCTCCGAGACGTCCGGTCCGGTCGCGGCGGTCCCTCGGGCCCGGGGCATGGCGACCGAGCGCGGAGTGGACCTGGGCCAGGTGACGGGCACCGGGCCCGAGGGCCTGGTCCGCGTCCGCGACGTGGAGGCCTACCTGTCCGGCCCGGCGCGCCCTGCCTCCGAGCCCCCTGCCTCCGAGACCCCTGCTTCCGGGACCACTGCGGCCGCTCCCGCGCTGCCCGACCCGCCGCCGGTGACCGTGGTCGCCCCGGCGGGGGGAGCGGGTGCGGCGCGGACCGCGGAGAGGCCCGGCAAGTCGCAGGCCGACCGCAAGGCCGCCGTGCGGTCGGTGGTGGCTCGCACCATGACGCCGAGCGCGGCGATCCCGCAGTTCACGGTGTGGCGCGAGATCGAGCTCGACGCCGCGGACACCCAGCGCCGAGGGGTGTCGTGGACCACGGTGCTGCTCCGAGCGTACGCCGCCGCGTTGCGCGACGTGCCCGACCTGCTGTGCCGCTGGGAAGGCGATCGGGCGACCGACGCAGGTCCACCGGCCGTGGCCCTCGCGGTCGCCACCGAGCGGGGCCTGCTGGTCCCCATCTTCCGAGAGCCCGACCGCACCGCGGCCCCGGCGCTGGATGCGGAGATCCGGGCGGTGGTGCGCTCCGCGCACAACGGCAAGCTGGACCGCGACTACCTCGGCGTGGCCAACGGTTCGGTGTCGAACCTCGGTGGTCAGGGCGTGGACCGCTTCCAGGCCCTGCTGACGCCCCCGCAGGCCAGCGTGCTGAGCCTCGGGAGCATCCGGCAGCGGCCGGTGGCCGTGCCGGGCGGCGTCGGGCTGGCGCTGACCGTCCAGGCCGGACTCACGGTCGACCACCGGGTCGCTGACGGTGCGCACGCCGCCACGCTGCTCGCCCGACTGGCCGAGCGCCTCGGAGCCGCGCAGTGAGAGTGGTCTCCGGCGGCCAGGGGGGCGTGTGTCGTGGCGCCGCGTGATCCTGCGCTGCTTCTGCGCGCCGCCGAGCTCTACTACGTCGACAACCGGTCGCAGGCGGAGGTCGCGGCGTCCCTGGGTGTGAGCCGGTCCAACGTCTCCCGCATCCTGGCCGAGGCGCAGAGGCAGGGGATCGTCGAGATTCGTCTGCACGACCCCTCGGGTCGTGACCGCAGCCTCGAGAGGCAGCTCGTGGACCGATTCGGTCTGGTTGAGGCCCGTGTGGCGAGCGCCGACGGCGCGACGGGACGGCGCGCGGAGTCCCGCGTCGGGGTGCTCGCGGCCCAGCTGGCCCTGGAGAACCTGAAGGACGAGATGGTCGTCGGCCTCTCGTGGGGGCGCATGCTCCAGACCGCGGTGCACGCGGTGGCCGCTGAGCGCGACCGTGACGTGACCGTCACCCAGCTGCTCGGAGGCATGTCCGCCCTCGGCAACGAGACGAGCGGACAGGAGCTTGTGCGCGAGCTCGCGGTGCGGCTCGGGGGTTCCTACCGGTTGCTCCACGCTCCGGCGGCCATGGCATCAGTGGAGGCGTGCCGTGCCCTCACCTCCGACCCGTCGATCTCGGCGGCGCTCGGTCTGGCGCGACGGTCCGACGTCGCCCTCGTGGGAGTCGGTGATCCCCGGATGGGATCCTCGGCAGCCGTCGTCGAGGCCATGGACCTCAGCGAGCAGGACCGTGCCGCTTTCTGGGCTCAGGAGCCGGTCGGCGATCTCGCTGGTCGGTACCTGACGGTCCAGGGACAGCCCGTGCGCGGGCCCGTGGACGACCGGGTGGTGGCCGTCACGCTCGAGGACCTCGTGCGCATCCCGCTGCTCGTCGGGATCGTCAGCGGACAGGCCAAGACCGAGGCGGTCCTCGGGGTCCTGCGGGGCCGCTACCTCGACGCCCTGGTGTGCGACGCGCACCTGGCCACGAGCCTGCTCAGCCGTGCTGGAGGTGAGGGCTGACGTACTGCAACTGTCCCGCGCGCGCCAAGAGTCGCGCGTGTTCGTCCCCATCAAGCAACGGAGTAGAAACGTGAAGACTGTTCTCGTCATCTGTGGCACCGGCGTCGCGACCTCGACGATGGTGGCCAGCAGCATCCGCGACCACTGCCAGCGCGAAGGGATCGCTGTCGATGTCCGCCAGGGCAAGGTCATGGACCTCATGGTGGGCTCCCCGGACGCCGACCTCATCGTCGCAACGACCGCCATCCCCGACTCGGTGACCGTGCCGGTGGTCGCCGGGATGCCGTTCCTCACCGGAGTCGGCACCGAGTCGGCACTGGCCGAGATCACCAGCCACCTGCAGAGCGCCTGAACACCGCCACACCTCGAAAGGACCCCACGTCATGGAAGCCGTCTCCGCCTATCTCAACGACCTCGGCGCCGCCGTCGTCCTGCCCGTCCTCATCACGATCTTCGCCGTCGTGCTGGGTCAGAAATTCACCCGCTCGCTCCGCTCAGGTCTGTTGATCGGCGTCGGCTTCGTCGGCATCGGGCTGGTGATCGGTCTGCTGTTCACGGCTGTGAGCCCGGTGGCAGAGGCCCTCGCCCAGCGTATGAACGTCGACCTCGACGTGGTCGACGTCGGGTGGCCCTCCAGTGCCGCCATCGCGTTCGGCTCGCAGGTCGGCGCCGTGATCATCCCGTTCTGCCTCGCGCTGAACGTGCTGCTCCTGCTGGTGGGTCTGACCCGCACCTTCGACATCGACCTCTGGAACTACTGGCACTTCGCACTCGCCGGCGCCTTGGTCGCCGTCGTCATGGAGAGCTTCTGGTGGGGCCTCGCGTCCGCCGGCGTGATGATGCTGGCCACCCTGGCCCTCGCCGACCTGGCGGCGCCACTGGTCCAGAAGTACTTCGGCTACCCCGACATCTCCTTCCCGCACGGCACGTCGGCTCCCTATGCTCTGCTCGCGATCCCCTTGAACAAGCTGATGGACCGCATTCCCGGTCTGAACAAGCTCGAGGCGGACCCAGCAGCGATCCAGCGACGGTTCGGGGTGCTGGGGGAGACGCTGTTCCTCGGTTTCGGCATCGGTCTTGCTCTCGGGCTGGCGGGCTACGGGTTCGGTGACCCGCGCGCCGACTCCATCGCGATCCTGTCGCTCGCGATCAACGTCGCTGCAGTGATGGTGATCCTGCCGCGGATGGTCGCCATCCTCATGGAGGGTCTGGTGCCGGTGTCCGAGGCCGCCCGCACCTTCATGCAGCGTCGCTTCCCGGGTCGCCGCTACTACATCGGCCTCGACTCGGCCATCGCGGCCGGGCAGCCGGCCGTGATCGCGACCTCGCTCCTCCTCGTGCCGGTGACGTTGCTGGTCGCGATCGCCCTCGAGCCCCTGGGCAACCGCGTGCTGCCCCTGGTCGACCTGGCGACGATCCCCTTCATCGTCGCTGTCATGGTGCCGATCTTCCGAGGAAACATCGTCCGCTCCGTCATCGGCGGGGCGATCGCCATCGGCGGCGGGCTGTTCATCGCCACCGCTCTCGCAGGGACGTTCACGACCGTGGCCCTGGACTCCGGCTTCGAGAACACGACAGGTGCCTCCGAGATCAGCTCGCTCGTCGACGGGGCCAATCCGCTGACCGGCGCACTGGTCGGCGCCGGACAGGTGGGTGAGATCGGTGTCGTGGTCGCCTTCCTGGTGTCGCTGGGTCTGGCACTGTACGTGCGCCGGGTCGTCCGCCGGCGCGACGCCGACGACGCGGCCGCCCTCGCTGCTACCGCCACCGACAGCGCGACGTCCTCGTCGACGGGACGCGGGGCGTGAACGCGGCCGCGTCGACCGAGGTCCGCCCCCTGGCGGAGCTGTGCGTCGTCCACGGTCGAGCCAGCACGGCCGAGGGAGTGTTGCGTGAGCTCTCGGAACTGGCTCTGAGCCACGGGTTCGTCCGGGACGGTCACGCCGATGCCCTGGTCGAGCGGGAGGCGGCGTACCCGACCGGTCTGCCCATGCCGGTGCCGGTGGCGATCCCTCACACCGACGCCGGCTGGGTCCTGCGGCCGGCTCTCGCTGCCTACGTGCCGCTGCAGCCGGTGCAGTTCGGCGAGATGGGGTCGAGCGACAGGACGGTCTCGGCCCGACTCGTCCTGATGCTCGCGGTCGACGACCCGGCAGCGCAGGTGCCGCTGCTCGGACGGGTGCTGACAGGGCTGCGGTCACCCGACCTCGAGGAGCGGGTGCTCGCCGGGGTCACGGACCCAGGGGATCTCGCGGCACGCCTGGAGGACTTGCTCGCCCACTGAGGTCCCGCCACTTGGTCGGATCCTCACACGACGCCCACGCCGGCAACGGCGTGGGCGTCGCGGCGTCCTGGCCAGTCGTGCCGCTCGAAAGTCGTGCCTGAAGACCCTTGACGTGACGGGGCTCACACACCAGTATCGGGACGAGCAGATGTGACGACCTATACGCACAGAGGTGACAATGCCGACGTCCCGAGACCCCTCGGTCCTCATGGCTGCCGCGCGCCTCTACTACGTCGAGGGGCGCTCGCAGGCCGAGATCGCCGCGCGCCTCGAGACGGGCCGGTCGAACGTCTCGCGCATGTTGAGCGAGGCGCTCAAGCAGGGCATCGTCGAGATCCGCATCCACGACCCCGCCGGTCGGGAGCACGAGCTGGAGCAGAAGGTGCGCGACACCTTCGGGCTGCGCGAGGTCCGCGTGGCTCACGTCGGCAACGTCGCCGCCACGAGCCTCGAGGAGCAGGTCGGCACGCAGGCGGCCCGCCTGCTGGTGGAGCACCTGACCGACGGCATGACGGTCGCGCTGTCGTGGGGCCACGCGCTGCAGTCGATGGTCTACGCCACCACCACCCAGCACGAGCACCACCGCGTCAACCTGGTCCCGCTCGTCGGCGGGCTGTCCTCGATCAGCAACGAGATCAGCGGTCAGGAGCTGGTGCGCGAGCTGGCGGTCCGCATCGGTGCGGAGTACCGCTTCCTGCACGCCCCGGCGGTGCTGGAGTCCGCGCTGTCGCGCGATGCGCTCATGGCCGAGTCCTCGATCGCGGCGGCACTGGCGTCGGCCGCCGAGGCCGACATCGCCTTCGTCGGCGTCGGCGCCCCGACGGCCGGGTCCAGCTCGGCGATCCTCGAGTCGCTGAAGCTCAGCGCCGAGGACGAGCGCGAGTTCTGGGACGCCGGCCCGGTCGGCGACATCGCCGCCCGCTACTACGACGCCCAGGGGCGTCAGATCCGCGGGGCCGTCGACGACCGGGTGCTGGCCATCAGCCTCGACCAGCTCGCGCGCATCCCTCACGTGGTGGGGGTGGCGCAGGGGAGGGCGAAGTCCCGGGGTGTCCTCGGAGCGATCCGTGGCCACCACATCGACTCCCTCGTCTGCGACGAGGTGCTCGCGCGCAACCTGCTGGCCGCCGCCCGCGCCGGTCTCGCTGATCCCGACGTCCCCGCCGACGTCCCCGCCGACGTCCCCGCCGACGTCCCCGACCCTGCCCTGCCTGCTCCTGCCGGCGCGGCCACCGACACGAAAGGTGCCTGAATGCACACCACCGCCCTGGTCCTCCTCGGAGCCGTCGTGGCCGGATGGGGGGTCCAGCTCTACGTCTCCTACCGGCAGGCGACCGCCTTCAACGACGACGTCCGCGCCCTGCGCTCGAAGGGCACCGTGACCGTCGGCGCCGGAGGTCGCCGCTACCGCGGGGGGAGGGCGTTCGTGGCCCTGGCCGTCGACGAGCGTGGTGTGGTCGCGGACGCGATCTGCCTCAGCGGCCTCACCACCTTCGCGCGGGGCAAGGCGCTGCCGCCCGTGCTCGACGTGAGAGCCGGGAAGCTGCGCGGCGACAGCGAGATCCCCGGTCTCACCCGGGCCCAGCGTGACGCGGCCCGCCAGGCGGCGACGCTGCTGCACGAGGCCCGGCTCACGCACGGGACCCCTCTCGGGACCCCAGTCCCCGGCGCCCTCCAGCGGGCCGCCGGATAGCACGACACCGCGCGCCGTCGTGGGGTCATAGCCCATGAGGACGCGCGGCGCAGGAATCGAGTGGGACCTTCTCGCTCAGCACCAACCGGGATGCCGGTCCAGCATCACAGGAAATGGTCGTCGCAGACGACCGACTCGACAGGAGCAATCATGCCACTCGTCCCCCTGGTCTCGGGCGCCGTCAGCGCCTCGGAGACCCCGACCGTCGAAGAGCCGACAGGTTTCTTCGGCGCCCTCGCCGACGGCGCCGACAAGTTCATCGGGGTGTTCAACGCCGGAGGCGAGACCTTCGTCGCCCTCGTCGTCGGCATCATCCCGACACTGATCGTCCTGCTGACCGGCGTCAACGCCCTCATCCGGATCATCGGCCCGGAGAAGATCGACAAGGTCGGCGAGATGGCGGCACGGCCGGGGATCCAGTACTACCCCGTGCGTTACCTGCTGCTCCCGATCCTCGCGGTCTTCTTCCTCACCAACCCGATGGCCTACACCATGGGTCGTTTCCTGCCCGAGCGCTACAAGCCGGCCTTCTACGACTCCGCGGTCAGCTTCGTCCACCCCATCACCGGCATCTTCCCGCACGCCAACGCCGGCGAGCTGTTCGTCTACCTCGGCATCGCGGCAGGCATCACGACCCTCGGCCTGAGCACCGGTGACCTCGCGGTCCGCTTCCTGCTCGTCGGCCTCGTCGTGATCCTCATCCGCGGCATCGTCACCGAGCTCATCACCGCGCGGATGCTCGCGCGCCGTACGACCGACCAGGAGGTGGCCGCATGAGCGCCACGAGCACGACCCCCAAGTCCGGCGGAGCCATGGGCGGCTTCAACAAGGTCCTCGTCACGGTGGGCAAGAGCGTCGGCGGCGTCGTCGGCACCCTCTACCAGGCCGGCCGGGACACCATCGACACGGTGATCCGCAACATCCTGCCCTTCATCGCCTTCATCGCCCTGCTGATCGGCATCATCACTGAGACCGGCATCGGTGACGCGCTCGCGAACCTGATCACGCCGCTGGCCAGCAACCTGCTCGGGCTGCTCGCCATCAGCGTCTTCTGCGCCATCCCGGTGCTCTCGCCGGTGCTCGGCCCCGGTGCCGTCATCGCCCAGGTCGTCGGCGTCCTGCTCGGCACCCGGATCGGCGAGGGCGACATCCCGCCGCAGTACGCCCTTCCGGCGCTGTTCGCGATCAACCCCCAGGTCGGCTGCGACTTCATCCCCGTCGGCCTGGCGTTGGGCGAGGCCGAGACCGAGACGGTCGAGGTCGGCGTACCCGCCGTCCTCATCTCCCGGATGTTCACGGGTCCGCTGGCTGTGGTCATCGCCTACTTCGCCAGCTTCGGGCTCTACTCGAGCAGCAGCTGACGCCCCCGCCCGCAAGCCACTCGAGCTCTCCCGAGCTCAGGACCAAGGAGAACGACATGAGCGAGTACAAGTCCGCCAAGGTGTCCGCGGGACGCGGCGGTTGGGGCGGTCCGTTGACCATCACCCCCACCACCGACCGTCCGTTGGTCGCCTCGATCACCGGCGGGGGCATCCACCCGGTCGCCCAGCGGATCGCCGACCTCACCGGCGGCGAGGTGATCGACGGCTTCTCGAGCAACGCGCCGTTCGACAAGCTCGCCGTCGCGGTCATCGACTGCGGTGGCACGGCGCGGGTCGGCGTCTACCCGATGAAGAAGGTCAAGACCGTGGACATCCATGCCACCTCGCCGGCGGGCCCGCTGGCGCAGTTCATCACCGAGGACCTGTTCGTCTCCGGGGTCAAGCCCGAGGACGTGTCCGAGGTATGAGCAGCGTCGTCTACGAGTCCTCGGTGACCGCGGTCGGCTCGCAGGTCGAGCCGTTCCTCGGCCACCAGGTCATGATCCTGTTCGGCGCGGACTCCCCGCCCGAGCTCCACGACATCTCGGTGCTGCACCGTGCCGAGGTGGCCGAGGACGGGCCGCGACCTGGGGACACCATCCACATCGGCGGCGCCGAGCTCGAGGTCCTGGCCGTGGGGGACGTCGTGCGCGACAACCTTCTCAACCTCGGCCACCTCGACCTCAAGGCCGACGGCCGGCGCGAGCCGAAGCTGCCGGGCGACGTGTGCGTCCCGAAGGGTGACCTGCCGCTGCCCGCGGCCGGTCAGCGGTTCGCGATCACCCGCGGTGCCGGTGCGGGCGTCGGGGGAGGTGCCTGAGATGGCCTACCGCGACAGGCTCCAGCAGCGACTGGAGGAGACAGGTCGGCCGCTGCGCGTCGGCCTCGTGGGGGCCGGGCAGATGGGCACCGGGCTCGCCGCCCAGCTGCTCCGGATGCCGGGCATCACGCTCTCCGCCGTCTTCGACGTCCAGCACGAGCGGGCCGTCGAGGCGCTCACCCAGGCCGGCGTCGACCCCCAGGACGCCGCCGACGCCGAGACCGGTGCGGCCATCATCGAGGGCGGCGGCAGCGTCGCGCTCGCCGGGCTGGACCTGCTCGACCGGCTGCCGCTCGACGTCGTGGTCGAGGCCACCGGTGTGCCCGAGGTGGCGGTCCAGGTCGCCGTACGGGCTCTGGCCGGAGGCATCGACGTGGCGACCTTGACGGTGGAGGCCGACGTCACCGTCGGGCGCTACCTCGCCGACCTCGCCCGCCAGTCGGGCGCGGTCTACTCGGTGTGCCGCGGTGACGAGCCGGTGGAGACCAAGATCCTGGTCGACTACGCACGCGACCTGAACTTCGAGGTCATCTGCGCGGGGAAGGGCAAGAACAACCCGCTCGACCCCCTGGCCAATCCCGACACGCTCGCCGAGCGGGCGGCGACCAAGCAGATGAACCCGAAGATGCTGACCAGCTTCGTCGACGGCAGCAAGGCCATGATCGAGATGGCCTCGCTGGCGAACACGACCGGGCTGGGGGTCTCCACGACGGGCATGCACGGCCCGCCGTCGACGGTGCCGACGCTCCACCAGACCTTCGCGCTCAAGGAGGACGGCGGCGTGCTCGACCGTCCCGGCGTGGTCGACTACTGCACCGGTCCGGTGGCGCCCGGTGTGTTCGTGGTGATCCGCACCGAGGACCCCTACGTCCACCACGAGATGTCCTACCTGCAGATGGGGGAGGGCCCGTACTTCGCCCTCTACCGGCCCTACCACCTGGCGAGCATCGAGGCGCCGCTGACGGTCTACGAGATGGTGCTGGACCGCCGTGCCAGCCTCGTCACCGAGCACTGGAACGCCGAGGTGGCGGCTCAGTCCAAGCGCGACCTCAAGGTCGGCGACACCATCGACGGGATCGGCGGCTACACCGTGCGCGGTCTCATCGAGGACGCCGGTGAGTTCTCCGGCCAGGGCCACGTGCCGCTCGGGGTGCTCGCCGGTGCCCGGCTGGTGCGTGACGTGCCGGTAGGCCAGACGCTGTCGTACGACGACGTCGAGCTGGTCGAGGAGTCGCTGGTCGTGCGCATGCGGCGCATCCAGGAGCACATGGACGACGAACCGGCCGAGACGCCGAAGCTCGTCGACCTGCGGGCGAGCCTGCCCGGCTGAGCCTCCCACCCCGCGACCGGGGAGCTGTCCGTCACCTGCTGGCGGAGGGCTCTCCGGTTCCCGTGCGTCCGGACAGCGGCAGGGGCGTCAGCCGGCGGCGGCGTCAGCCGGCGGCGTGCGGGCAGCGTCAGGCGAGCGTCGTCGGGCGGTCGACAGCGTCGTGCGGCGCAGTGTCAGGTCCGAGGCTGGTGGTGCCGGAGCGGTTGACGCGGTAGTGGCGGTGGTGGGGGCTGGTCCAGATGAGGTCGCCGGTGTGGGGTTGTCGGTGCACGGTCCAGTTGCCGTTGGTCTTGAGGCGGTGGTGGAAGCGGCAGAGGCGGCCGAGGTTGGGGGTGCTGGTCTGGGCGGGTGGTCCGCCGTTGTCGGGGGAGAGGTAGGGGGTGCGGTGGTCGAGGTCGTGGCGTCCGGCGTTGCCGCACCAGGGGAAGGTGCAGGTGGCGTCGCGTTCGGTGATCTGGCGGCGTAGTCGGGTGGGGATCTCGTAGTCGTCGACGGCGATGTCGGTGGTGAGGTCGATGACGGGGGTGATCTTGAGGTTGGTGGCGGGGGTGAGGCCGCTCAGCCAGCGCTCGAGGGTCGCCATGGTGCGGGCGCCGAGGCGTTGGCCGGCGCGGTCGACGCGTACGAGGTGGGTCTCGGCGGGGTCGGCGGGGTCGGCGGGGTCGGCGGGGTCGGTGGGGTCGGTGGAGTCGCGAGGGTCGAGGCCGAAGGTGGTCAGGGCGTCGGTGTGCAGGTGGACGTGCAGGGTGGGGACCTGCCGGCTGGGCGCCTTCGTCGGCGTCCCTGCTGCTGGGCGGTGTGCGGGCGGGTGCTGGCGGTGTGCTGGGCGGTGTGCTGGGCGGTGTGCTGGGCGGTGTGCTGGGCGGTGGTGGCGAGGTCGAGGGCGTACTGGGGGTCGGCGAGGACGCCGAGGGCGCGGGCTCGGCGGACGTCGCGGGTGTCGGTGTCGCCGAGGCGGCTCAGGGTGGTGGCGAGGTGGTCGACGGCGTGGTCGAGGGCGGCGGCGTCGGGGGTGTCCAGGCGGGCGTTGAGGGTGGAGGTGCCGTCGAGGCCGTCGTCGAGCCAGACGCCGCGTTTCTCGGCGGCGGCGGTGTCGCGTTCGGCGGCGAGGTCGGGTTGGTGGCGCAGGATCGCGGCGTCGACGGCGCGGATGATGCGGGTCAGGGTGAGTCGTGCGGCGAAGGGTGCCAGGGAGGCGTCGACGGCGGCGGCGGTCTGATCGGCCAGGGGGATGGTGCGTTCGGCGATCTGGCGGGCCTTCCACGCCGGCAGGGTCGCGGCGATGACCTCGGCGAAGCACCTGGGGAGGCGGTCGCGCAGCTCGACGGCTTGGCCGACGTAGGCGCGTCCCGCGTGCTCGGTGAGGCCGAGGGCGGTGGCGAGCTCGGCGACGGCGTACTCCTCGACCATGAACGCGCCTTGGCCGGCCAGGCGCAGCATGGACTCGACGCCGCGGCGGTCGGTCTCGGCGGCGAGCTGCTCGGCGATGGGCATCGAGTCGAGGATCTCCGAGTCGATGGACCCGAGCCCGCCGATGCGGTGCAGGTCGGCCCAGTGCGCGACGCCCTGCAGCTCCTGGGCGGCGGCGAGGTCGACCACGCGCCGTCGTCCGGTCACGAACGACAGCGTCGCGCAGGCGTCCAGCCCGAGAACCTCGACACCCTCCAGGCCCATGCCCGGCACCGTGCCCGGCGCCATGACCGGGCCCGTGCCCGGCGCCGTGACCGGGGCCATGACCGGGGCCATGCCCGGTGCGGAAGGGAGGGTCGCTGTCATGTGATGAATCTAGGAGAGCGCACCGACACTTTGAGACGCACAACGGCCGGTATCCCCAGCCCTGGTTGAGAAAGTTTCGAGAATCTTGTCGCCGTCGCCGTCGCCGTCGCCGTCGTCGTCCTTCCGCCGGGGGTCACCGCGGCGCGATGGGGATGACTCAGACCAGCCAGGAGGCGTAGAAGATCCCCAGCCCGGTCGCTACGCCGATGCCGGCAATGAGCCAGAAGCGGACCACGACGGTGACTTCGTTCCACCCCAGGTGCTCGAAGTGGTGGTGGATGGGGGCGATCCGGAAGATGCGGCGACCCGTGCCGGTGATCCGCCGGGTGATCTTGAACCAGGTCATCTGCAGGATCACCGACATCGTCTCCAGGACGAAGAGCCCGGCGATGATGGACATGAGCAGCTCGGTGCGCGACATGATCGCGAGACCGGCCAGCACGCCTCCGATGGCGAGAGAACCGACGTCGCCCATGATGATCCGAGCCGGCTTGGCGTTCCACCAAAGGAAGCCGACGCAGGCCGCGCTGATGGCGGCTGCGAGCACCGCGAGGTCGAGGGGGTCGCGCACCTCGTAGCACTGCGACTGCACCACCGTGGGCCGCGAGGAGCCGCACCGCTGGTTGTTCTGCCAGACGTTGACGATCATGTAGGCGCCGAAGACCATCGCGGAGGTGCCGGCGAGCAGGCCGTCGGCGCCATCGGTGAGGTTGGCGCCGTTGGACGTCGCGGTGACGATGAACCAGATGACCAGCAGCACCACGACCAGTGGCAGCTTGATCCCCCAGTCGCGCGTGGTGGAGATGTAGAGCGACGCGGGGTGGACCCCTCGGTCGTCGGCGAAGAAACTGGTGGCGAGGAAACCGAACCCGAGGGCGACCGCCGTCTGCCCGGCCATCTTGGCGCGACTGGTCAGGCCCTGGTTGTTCTGCGTGTACACCTTGATGAAGTCGTCGGCGAACCCCACCGCGCCGCAGCCGAGGAAGAGCAGCAGCGCGAGCCAGGCGCTGGCACTCGGCAGGTTGCCGGTGAGGAGCGTGGCCATGAGGTACGCCGCGGTGGCGCTCGCCAGGATCACGAGACCACCCATGGTCGGGGTGCCGCGCTTCACGTGGTGGGTCGTCGGGCCGTCGTCCCTGATCGGCTGACCGAGACCGTGCCGGGCGAACCACCCGATGGCGACGCGCGTGCCCAGCAGCGAGCAGATCAACGCAAGCCCGCCGCTCAGCAGGATCGCCCGCACGTCATCACGCCCCTCTCAGCCCCGTCAGGCCAGGTGTCGGTCGCTGCACGCTCGCGCAGTGACCCGCGCCCGATTGTGGTGTGAGGGGAGCGGAGTAGCCGGCCGAGGCTCACCGGCGACCGTCCGACGAATCGGACGTGGATCAGCTACGGCCGTGAGCCACCAGAAGGAAAGCCTGCGTGATCAACGCGAACGGACGTGCCCGGCACTGGTCGCCACCCCCACGAGAGGAGTGTCCGCTCATGCTTGTGATGCCGATGAGCGGACGGGTGGTGCGTCTGATGACACCAACGGCCATGTAGCCCGTTGACTTACTGGCGGATGGGCACGAAAAGCAGGATGCTCGTGTGGTGACATCACGAATAATCCGGGCCGGAGAAGGCGAGATCCTTGGTGCGCCACTGGGATGCCGTGACCGGTTTCTCGTGGACTCCAAAGACTGGGGTGGAAATCTAGGGGTAGTCGAACACTTGCTCGCGCCGCGCTCGATTGCCGCCCCGATGCATCGCCATACCAAGGAGGACGAGTTCAGCCTCATCCTGGAAGGGCGCGTCTGGTTTGTTGCAGGCAACGAGGAACACGTCGCCGAGGTTGGTGACCTTGTGTTCAAGCCACGCGGCGAGTGGCACACGTTCTTCAACGCCGCGGACGAACCTGCCCGCTTGCTGGAGATGATCGCCCCGGGTGGCTTGGAAGAGGCTTTCAGGCTCATCGACACGGCCACCGATGACTTCGGCCCTGACTTCGACCTCGGTCCCTACCTTGCTCCCTACGGCCTCGAAGACGACTTCGAAGCCACCGCGCCCATCATGGAGAAGTACGGGCTGACCTTCGGGTAAGGCACCGAGAGCCACGAAGGTTCTGCCCGGAGGTCCACTGAATCTTCCGGTCATGGCGCGTTGCGGGCGGCGACGCTCGATGTTTATCGGACGGCGCGCCTGCGGGCTATTCGAGAAGGGGTAGCTCGAGGTCGTAGGCCACGACCTGATGACCAAGGTGACCGTCGCTCCCATCACCTCGACCTCCAAGGGCTTGTCCAGCGAGGTCCGGGTCGGGCCCGCAACGGGCTCGACCACGATTGCGTGATCGCCCTCGCAACGTCATCACCGTCCCGGTGGACGTGCTCGGCCGCACCGTCGGGTTCCTCAGCGCCGAACAAGACGCTCACCCGGGCGCGAGCCATGAGTCGCGACATCGGTCCTGCCTGATCAGCAGCGGGCTCGTTGTCACGATCCGGCGTAGCCTCCTTGGCATGTCCAGCGAGGCAGATCGAGATGCCGCGTGGGCGACCGTGACGACGTACCACCAGGACCAGCTCGCGCGCTTGCCGAACCGTCATCACCGCGCACATGATCAGTGAAGGCGCGGCGGTGGACTGCTGGGAGCGGGGCGAGCGAGCCGAGGCGTCGGTGAGCGGCGCGAGCCGCGTCTCGCCGGTCCCGACCACCGGCGTCGAGTCTCGACGGTGCCGACCACCGGTGCCCGGGTCTCGACGGTCACGACCAGCTCGGGTCGTTAGGCTCGGAGCGTGACGACGACCGGTGAGGGACGCGCGGCGCTGGTGCTGCTGGCGGCCGGCGACGGTCGTCGCTCCGGCCAGCACACCAACAAGGTGCTGCTGCCGCTGGCCGGCCGCCGGGTGCTGACCTGGTCGATCCGCTGGGCCACCGTCCTGCCGAGCATCGTGCGCGTGGTCGTGGTCATCCGCGAGCAGGACCGCGCCGAGGTCGAGGCGGTGCTGGACCGGGAGGCGCCCGAGATCCACGTCAGCCTCGTGGTGGGTGGTGCCACCCGCCACGGCTCGGAGTGGGAGGCGCTGCAGCTGCTGGCGCCCGACATCGAGAGGGGAGAGGTCGACGTGGTGGTGATCCACGACGCGGCCCGACCCCTCGCCAGCACCGACCTCTTCGCCCGTGTCATCGCCACCGCCGCCGACGAGGGCGGCGCGATCCCGGTCCGAGAGCACGGCAGCCTCGTCGGGCTCGACGGCAGCCCCGGCCCCGCCGACCGGGTGGTGGCGGTGCAGACGCCCCAGGGCTTCGCCGCCGCGCGTGTGCTCGCCGCCTACCGGCAGGCGGCCCAGGACGGCTTCGTCGGCACCGACACCGCCAGCTGCGTCGAGCGCTACACCGACGTCCCCGTGTGCGGAGTCGACGGTGACGCCGGCAACATCAAGATCACCTTCCCCGAGGACCTCTTCCTCGCCGAGCGACTCCTGGCCAAGGCCGACTGGGACCTCTCGCAGGGGGCAGCCTCATGAGCGCCGAGCACGCCGACCTCTGGTGCGACACCTGCGACCAGGTCACCGAGCACGAGCTGCACTACGCCGGCCGGCTGCTGGAGTCGGTCCGCTGCCAACACTGCGGCCGTCACATGGAGATGTCGGCGCGCGCGCTGATCCCGGCGTACGCGATGGACCTCGAGCACCGTGTGGTCAGCAAGCCGCGCCGGCTGTGGCACCGTGCCACCCGCGACTGGCGCGGTTTCCTGCGCGGCCTGCCCCGGGCGACCGCCCGGCAGCCGGTGAAGTTCGCCCGCGAGTTCCGCGAGCTCTTCCGCCGCTGAGCACGACCGTTGGTCAGGGCGCGAGCACCTCGAAGCGCTCCAGCACCACCGGCATGCCCGACGAGAACTGTCGACCCGGCGGCAGATGCGCCCTGAAGAAGGCCTCGTGGACCTCTCGCCAGGACGTCAGCGTGCGGTCCCCTTCCCCCTCGGCGAGGGCGTGGTCGGAGGAGGCCTCGTCGAAGGCCACGACGCTGACGCCGGTGACGCGGAGCACCGCTCGCGGGAGGCCTCGCGCATCGCAGAGGATGCTCAGCTGGCCCGCCGCCGGCAGCGGCTCGCCCTCGGCCTCGTAGGCCCAGTACGAGCTCGACGTGGCGGCCTTGGTCCCGGCGAGCACCAACGACAGCAGGTGGTCGGCCTGCTGAGGGCCTCCCCCGAAGGACCAGGCCTCGGGAACGTCGCCGTCGAGGCCCAACGCCTCGGAGGTCTCGGCCCAGTAGGCACGGACCAGCTCCGCCACGGATTCGTCAGTCATCATCCTGCTCTCGCTCGCACGGCGTCCGGACCTCAGCCGCTGCGGGTGCGGCGGCGCACCTCGTCGAGGCACTGCAGCAGGTGCAGCGAGGCCAGGTCGTCGACGCGGCGTGCCAACGAGGGCGCACGCAGCATCCGCACGGGACTGTGCCGGTGCAGCCACACCGTCAACGCGGTCTCGCTCCCGAACGGAAGGGGATCGGTGCTCCCGGCGCGCGCCTCCGTGCCCGACGCGACCAGCAGGGGAGAGGCGACGGTGGCGAGCGTCTCCCGGTCGACGGTGCCGGTGATGCGACGCGCGGGCATGTTCTTGACCGTGTCGGTGACGGGGCGGAAGGCGACCAGGGACGTCAACGGGTCCGTCGCACCCTCGTCCAGCACGTGCTGGAGGAAGTCGGGGCCCACCAGCGGGCACAGCGGGTCGTGCACCAGCACCGGGCCGCGACGGCCACTCGACTCCTGACGCCACTCGGACGGCGTGACGACGTCGACCGAGCGGTGCCCGACCGTCTTCGTCGTACGACGGACGTCGGCCGGGTCGGCGACCACGCTCACGCGCCCGGGGAGCAGCTCGGTGAGCGCCGCCAGCGCGTGCTGGAGCAGCGGCCGCCGGTGCAGCGAGGCGAAGGCGAGGTCGCCACGGCCGACCACGGTGAGGACGGCTCGCACCTCATCGACCGGGAGGTCCCGGGCGTCGGCGGCCATGGATCTCCCTCCGGTCGCGGGGCTGGGCGGGGTCGCGAAGCACCGCCGAAGTCTCCCACGGGGGTCGGCGGCCCCGGGGAGCGACCGGACCCGCCGCCCGACCGTCACCCGCCCACCTATGCTCGGCCGTGTGGAGGACCTGTTCGCACCCCCGGACGCCGCGTGGCAGCGGGTCTCGCCGCGGCTGGCCACCGCCCGACGCGATCTCCGGCCTGCTGACCCTGCTCGTGCTGACAGCCGTGGCCGTCGCGATCCTCGTGCTGCTCGACCAGGTCGTCTGGGGCGTGGTCGTCGGCGTGTTGGCGGTCGTCCATGGAGTCTGGCAGTGGTGGTTCATCGGTCGCGTGGTGCGCCGGTGGGGCTACGCCGAGCAGGCGGAGGAGCTCTACATCACCCGCGGCGCGCTGGTGCGGACCTTCGTCGCGGTGCCCTACGGACGCATGCAGTACGTCGACGTCAACGCCGGCCCGCTCGACCGGATGCTGAAGATCGCCACCGTGCACCTGCACACCGCGAGCCCCGGCACCACCGCCGTCATCCCCGGCCTGACCGCCGACGAGGCGGCCCGGCTGCGGGACCGGCTCACCGAGCTGGGTGAGGCCCGGGCGGCCGGGCTGTGAGCGGTCCCGACCCGCTGCCCGCTCCCCAGCCCGCCGAGGCCTCGGGTGCCCGCCGGCTCTCCCCGCTGACGCCGGTGGTGCGCGCCCCGATCGTGCTGCTGGCGGTGCTCGGCGGCTCGTGGCAGTCGCTGCTCTCCGGCGGCATCGGCCCCGGCGCCCTGGCCGTCGTCGCCCTCGTCGTCGCCGGCGGGGTGTACGGCGTCGCGTCCTGGCTGCGCACGACGTACTGGATCCACGACGACGAGCTGCGCATCGACACCGGCGTGATCAGCCGTCAGTCCCGGCGGATCCGTATCGACCGGCTCCAGGGCATCGACATCGTGCAGCCGCTGGTGGCCCGCCTCGTCGGACTGGCCGAGCTGCGCTTCGACACCGCCTCCGGCTCGGGCCGCGAGGGCACGCTGGCCTTCCTGCCGCACCGGGAGGCCGTCGCGCTCCGGGCCCAGCTGCTGCGGCGTCGCGACGTCGTACGACGACCGGCTGCGCCCGCGCCCGGACCCGCCGCACCCCTCGACCCGTCCGGAGCGGTGGGCCCGCAGACGCCGTACGGCCCGCAGCCGTGGTCCCCGGGCCAGGCCGAAGACCAACGGTGGCCCGCGCAGGACTGGCAGGAGCCGCCGCGGGTGCTGGCCCGGCTCGACCTGGGGCTGCTGGTGGCCTCGACACTGCTCTCGCCGGCGGCCGTCGTCTTCGCCCTCGTGGGCGTGGCGATGTTGGTCGCCTCCGTCTTCACCGACGTCCCGCTCTTCGCCGGCAGCGTGCTGCCGGCCCTCCTCGGCGCCGGCTTCGCGGTGTTCCGGCAGTTCAGCGCCGCCTACGGCTTCGTGGTCTCCGACTCCGCCGAAGGGGTCGCGGTCCGGCGCGGCCTGACCAACCTGACCTCGCAGACCGTGCCGCTGCCCCGGGTGCAGGGCGTCGTGGTCAGCGAGCCCGTGATGTGGCGCCGCTTCGGCTGGGCCCGACTCGAGGTCTCGGTGGCCGGAGGCGGTGGAGGCGACGAGGACTCGACGTTCTCCGCCTCGACGCTGCTGCCGGTCGGGCCGCGCGACCAGGTGCTGCGGCTGGCCCGTCATGTGCTCGGCGGCGAGGACCCCACCACGGTCGCGCTCGAGCCCGTCCCGCGCCGGGCCCGGTGGGCGGCCCCGCTCTCGTGGTGGACGCTGGCCTTCGGCCAGGACGACCGGTACGTCGTGAGCCGGCGCGGCTGGTTCACCCGACGCTTCGACGTGGTGCCGCAGGCCAAGGTGCAGTCCGTGCGGCTCACCCAGGGGCCGTGGCAGCGCCGGCTCGTCCGTGGCCACGCTGCACGTCGACAGCCCGCTGGGGCGGGTCGCCGTGCGTGCCGAGGAGCGCGACCCCGGTGAGGCCCGGGCGCTGGCCGACGCCGTCGTGCTCCGGGGCCGCACCGCCCGCCACCCGCTGTGACCCGCTGTGACCCGCTGTGACCCGGTGCCCGTTGTGACGGAGCCCACCCGCCGGTTCCGATGACGGCGCCGCGGGGGCCGTCCTACCCTGGAGGTGTCAGCAATCCGTCCGGTACCCGCTCCGCGGGACTGGAACGAAAGGCGATGACTCCATGAACGTGATGACCCTGCCCAGCGACGGCCGAGCCGGCACCCGTATCGGTGTCGTCGGCGCCGGCCGCGTCGGTGCCGTCCTCGCCGCCGCTCTCCGCGCCACCGGCCACGACGTGGTCGCGGCCGCCGGTGACTCCGACGCCTCGCAGCGCCGCATCGGCACCCTGCTGCCCGGGGTGCCGCGCCGCAAGCCGACCGCGGTCAGCCGCGACAGCGACCTGCTGCTGCTCACCGTGCCCGACGACATGCTCGAGCAACGTGGTCACCATGCTGGCCGCCTCGGGCGCCATCCGCGAGGGCCAGTACGTCGCACACACCTCCGGTCGGCACGGCCTCGCCGTCCTCGAGCCTGCGCGTGCGCTGGGCGCCAAGGTGCTCGCGCTGCACCCCGCCATGACGTTCACCGGCACCGAGGTCGACCTGCCCCGGCTCGTCGGTTGCTCCTTCGGCGTCACCGCCGTCGACCCCGACGCCGTCGCGCTGGCACGACGCCTGGTCGCGGACCTCGAGGGGGTCCTGGTGTGGGTGCCGGAGGAGCGGCGCGCGCTCTACCACGCCGGTCTCGCCCACGGCGCGAACCACCTGGTCACCCTGGTCACCCAGGCCATGGAGCTGGTCGGGGAGTCCGGCGCCGCGGACCCGGCCGCCACGCTGCGCCCGCTGCTGACCGCGGCCCTGGAGAACGCCCTCACGATGGGCGACGACGCCCTGACCGGACCCATCGTCCGCGGCGACGTCGAGACGGTCCGGGCCCACCTCCACAGCATCGCCGCCACCCGACCCGGCACCCTCCCGTCGTACGTCGCCCTCGCGCGCGCCACCGCGAACACCGCCGTCCTCGACGGCCGGCTGCTGCCGATCCGGGCCGCGAAGCTCATCGGCATCCTCAACGACGCGCTGGAGAAGGTCGCGGCGTGACGGTGTCCCCGACCGGGGGCCCCCTGGTCGTCCGCACGCGTGCGGAGCTGGCCGTGGCACTGTCGCCCGCGGACGCCGGCGCGCTCGAGCCCCGCGTGGCGCTGGTGCCGACGATGGGCGCGCTGCACGACGGGCACGCCTCGCTGCTTCGACCACGCCCGCAAGGCCGTGGGACCGGACGACCGCGTCGTGACCTCGATCTTCGTCAACCCGCTGCAGTTCGGGGCGGGGGACGACCTCGACCGCTACCCGCGCACGCTCGAGCGCGACCTGGAGCGGTGTGCCGAGCACGGCGTCGACGTCGTCTTCGTGCCGTCCGTCGAGGAGGTCTACCCCGGCGGCGAGCCCGAGGTGACCGTCGAGCCCGGGCCGCGCGCCCTGCTGCTCGAGGGCGCCTCGCGCCCCGGCCACTTCCGCGGCGTGCTGACGGTGGTGGCGAAGCTCTTCGGCCTGGTGCGGCCGGACGTGGCGGTCTTCGGCGAGAAGGACTACCAGCAGCTGGTGCTGATCCGGCGGATGACCCGCGACCTGTGCCTGGGCATCGACGTGCAGGGAGCGCCCACGGTCCGCGACCCCGACGGGCTGGCGCTCTCGAGCCGCAACCGCTTCCTGTCCGGCGCGGAGCGCGAGCAGGCCCTGACGCTGTCCGCCGCGCTGGCGGCGGGCCGCGAGGCCGGCGTCGACGGCGCGGACGCGACGGTGGAGGCCGCGCGCGCGACCCTGGCCGCCGGAGGGGTGGACCCCGACTACCTGGCGCTGACCGACCCCGACCTCGGGGAAGGTGCCGGTCACCGGCGAGGCCCGGCTGCTGCTGGCCGCCCGCGTCGGCGCCACCCGGCTCATCGACAACACCGCGGTGCTCCTCCGCGGCGACCTCGGTGCGGGCCGGGCCGGGTAGCGTCGACGCCGTGCTGCTCTGCGCCGACATCGGTAACAGCCACACCACGGTGGGACTGCTGCTCGACGGCGTGGTGAAGCACCACTGGCGGGTCAGCTCCGACGGCCGGCGCACGGCGGACGAGTGGCGGGTGCTGCTGACCCAGCTGCTGGCCGACGCCCCCGAGGCGACCGTGCGGGGGTTCTCGGTCTGCTCCACCGTGCCCTCGGTCCTGCACGAGTGGCGCGACATGATGGCCACCGGCTACCCCGACGTCCCGCACGTCGTGGTCGAGGCCGGCGTCAGGACCGGCGTGCCGGTCCTCATGGACAACCCGCGCGAGGTCGGCTCCGACCGGGTGGTGAACGCGTTGGCCGCGGCCCACCTGTACGACGGCGCGGTGATCGTCGTGGACTTCGGGACGGCCACCACCTTCGACGTGGTCTCGGCGCGTGGGGAGTACGTCGGGGGAGCGATCTCCCCGGGCATCGACATCTCCCTGGACGCCCTGGGCGCCCGCGGAGCCCAGCTGCGCAAGGTGGAGCTGATGAAGCCCCGCTCGGTCATCGCCAAGAACACCGTGGAGGCGCTGCAGAGCGGGGTGCTCTACGGCTTCGCCTCCCAGGTCGACGGCATGGTGGCGCGGATGACCGAGGCGCTCGGGCTGACGCCCGACCAGGTGACCGTGGTGGCCACCGGCGGGGTCGCGCCGACGGTGGTGCACGAGTGCCGCAGTGTCACCGATCACCAACCCTGGCTCACGCTGCTGGGCCTGGAGATCGTCTTCTCCCGCAACGCCTAGGCTGACGCCCATGACCGAGCAGACCGCCGCCGCTGACGACGTACCCGAGCAGATCCGGGTCCGTCAGGAGAAGCGGCAGCGCATCCTCGAGGCCGGCGGGTCGGCGTACCCGGTCGAGGTGCCGATCACCCACACCCTGGCCGGGGTGCGAGCGATCTACGACCCGCAGGAGCTCGAGCCCGACACCCACACCGGCGACGTCGTCTCCGTGGCCGGTCGCGTCATCCACGTCCGCAACACCGGCAAGCTCTGCTTCGCCCGGCTGCGGCAGGGCGACGGCACCGAGCTGCAGGCGATGCTCTCGATCGCCGACGTGGGCGAGGAGGCGCTGGCCGACTGGAAGGCGCTGGTCGACATCGGCGACTTCGTGGGCGTCACCGGCGAGGTCATCACCAGCCGTCGCGGCGAGCTCTCGGTGCAGGCGAGCGCCTGGACGATGGCGGCCAAGACGCTGCGTCCGCTGCCCAACGAGCACCGCCCGCTGTCCGACGAGGCGCGCGTGCGGCTGCGGTACGTCGACATGGTCGTCAACCCGGCCTCGCGGGAGATGGTCCGCACCAAGGCGACCGTGCTGAAGTCGCTGCGGCGCACCCTCGACGAGCGCGAGTTCCTCGAGGTCGAGACCCCGATCCTCCAGCTGACCAACGGCGGAGCCGCGGCGCGCCCCTTCCGCACCCACCTCAACGCCTTCGACCAGCCGATGCTGCTGCGCATCGCTCTCGAGCTCGACCTCAAGAAGGCGATGATCGGCGGCGTCGACCGTGTCTACGAGATCGGGCGCACCTTCCGCAACGAGGGCCTGGACTCCACCCACGCCGCGGAGTTCTCCATGCTGGAGGCCTACGAGGCGTACGGCGACATCGAGTCGATGAAGGAGCTCGTCCGCGCTCTCGTGGTCGACGCCGCCCGCGCCGTGGGTCGCACCGTGGTGACCGGGCGCAACGGCGAGCAGATCGACCTGGAGCAGCCGTGGCGCTCGGCCGGCCTCTTCGAGCTGATCACGGAGGCCGCGGGCGTCACCGTCGACGTCGACACCACCGCCGACGACCTGCGAGCCCTGGCCGCGAAGCACGCCATCGACCTGCAGCCGTCGTGGGGCGCGGGCGAGATCGCCCTCGAGCTCTACGAGCAGCTGGTCGAGGACCACCTGATCCAGCCCACGTTCGTCGAGGACTACCCGGAGTCGGTGCGCCCGCTGGCCAAGCCGCACCGCTCGGTGCCCGGCCTGGTCGAGGCCTTCGACCTGATCGTCAACGGCGTCGAGCTGGCGCCGGCCTACACCGAGCTCAACGACCCGGTGATCCAGCGCGAGCGGCTGGTCGAGCAGTCGCTGCAGGCCGCCGGGGGCAACCCCGAGGCGATGGACCTCGACGAGGCGTTCCTGCGCGCGATGGAGCACGGCATGCCTCCGGCCGGCGGCATGGGCATGGGGGTCGACCGGCTCGTCATGCTGCTCACCGGCGCCGGCATCCGCGAGACGATCCTCTTCCCGCTGCTGCGCCCGGAATGAGCCCGGCGCCGCGGCGCGAGGAATAGGCGCCACCACCTCACCCGGCTGTCACGACAATCAGCACACCGGACCAGGACGGGTGCCCGCGCCGTCCGTTCCCGGGAGCGGGCGCCTGCGTGGCCGGAAAAGCGCATCACGCGTTTCCGCTTCGCGACGAAGAAGGTCGGACGGCGGCGCTGCTCGCTATTCGCAGGGTCGAATGACGTCGCTGCCTGGGGGATAAACCTCGACGCGGCGCGGGGAAGGGCGGCCGGGCGCAGATCGGTCCAGACCGCTGCGCTGCGCTCCGGGGCATGACGACGGCGGCGCCCCCGACCTCGGGAGCGCCGCCGTGTCGACGTACCTCAGGACCTCCAGGACCTCAGAGGTCGCGGGCCTCGTCGGCCGCCTGGGCCTCGCTCGTCGCGCCCTCGTGGACGAGGTGGCCACCGGTGTCCTCGAGGTGGGCGCGGATGAACCACTGGAACTTCTCCAGCTCGGCGGTCTGGCCGATCAGCAGGTCCTCCGACACCGGGTCGATGTCACCGGCGAGCTCGACCGCCTTGCGCAGGCTGCCCACGACGCCGCTGTAGACGAGGTCGAGCGCCGCGAGGTGGGCCGGAACGGTGTCGCGGTCGAGGCCGTAGTCGTCCCAGGTGCGGTCCTCGACGATCGCGCCGACGGTGCCGCGCGGCGCGCCGCCCATGGCGGCGATGCGCTCGGCGACCTCGTCGGCGTAGCCGCGCACGAGGTCGATCTGCGGGTCGAGCATCTCGTGGACGCCGATGAAGTTGGGGCCCACGACGTTCCAGTGCACGTGCTTGAGGGTCAGGTGCAGGTCGTTGTAGGCGCTCAGGCGCTCCTGGAGCGCGGAGATCACGCGAGAGGAGTCCTCTTCGGACAGCCCGGGAATCGTGTAGGTAGTCATGCTCGCAGACTACTCAGTCTGGAGCGGCTCCAAACCTGGCTCGATGCCGTCCCCAGGCCCCCGGGAGGGGCTCAGGGGGCGACGTGGTGGCCCCGTGTCGCGGTTATGCGTGGCAAAGCCGGTAAAGGGTCCCGGCTCTTCGGGGCTCTGTGCGCGGTCGATTTCCGTTCCGGCGTGAAATGGATATGCTGAGCCCGATTCGTCGGGGGATACCGAAAAGAATCACCGGACACACCAGGACGGAACTCAACAGTGGCACAACGCGTGAATGTGGTCCTCGAGGACGATATCGACGGCACCGACGCCGACGAGACCGTGACTTTCGCTCTCGACGGAGCCAATTACGAGATCGATCTCTCCGCCGCGAACGCCGACAAGCTGCGTGAGGCCCTCGCGCTCTACATCGGCCACGGTCGCAAGACCAGCGGACGTCGCCGTACCGGCGCAGCCGCGCGCAAGGGTGCCGCCGCGGGCTCGGGTCCCTCGGCCGCCGACATCCGCGCCTGGGCGCGCGAGAACGGCCACGACGTGCCCGAGCGTGGCCGCGTCTCCGCCGAGGTGCGCGAGGCGTACGCCGCCGCGCACTGACCGCGCGACGCACCACCTGACACACCCCTCGACCCCTGGTCACGGGCTCCGCGAACTGTTCGCCAGCAGCGAACTGCCCCAGCGGAACACAGCCCGCTGACCAGGGGTTGAGCCCTGTGTCGGCCCTCTTCCGGCCCCTCGGTGGGGTCGCGCAGGCCTTCGGCTGCCGGGCATCGCCTTTGCGTTGTCGGACCGCGGACTAGAGTGCAAGAGGACTTGACGATTCCGGCGCAGACCCGCGCCGCACCAGATCGTGGCGAGGAGCAATCACATGTTCGAGCGGTTCACAGACCGAGCACGCCGGGTTGTCGTGCTGGCGCAAGAAGAAGCCCGCATGCTCAGCCACAACTACATCGGCACCGAGCACATCCTGCTCGGTCTCATCCACGAGGGTGAGGGCGTCGCGGCCAAGGCGCTGGAGAGCCTCGGCATCTCGCTCGAGGCCGTCCGCGCGCAGGTCGAGGAGATCATCGGCCAGGGCCAGCAGGCCCCCTCGGGCCACATCCCCTTCACCCCGCGCGCCAAGAAGGTCCTCGAGCTGTCGCTGCGCGAGGCGCTGCAGCTGGGCCACAACTACATCGGCACCGAGCACATCCTGCTCGGCCTCATCCGTGAGGGCGAGGGCGTCGCCGCCCAGGTGCTGGTCAAGCTCGGCGCCGACCTCAACCGCGTGCGTCAGCAGGTCATCCAGCTGCTCTCGGGCTTCCAGGGCAAGGAGACCGCCACCGCCGGCACCGCCGCGGAGGGCACCCCGTCGAGCTCGCTGGTCCTCGACCAGTACGGCCGCAACTACACGCAGGCCGCGCGCGAGAACAAGCTCGATCCCGTGATCGGGCGCGAGAAAGAGATCGAGCGCGTCATGCAGGTGCTGTCGCGACGCACCAAGAACAACCCGGTCCTCATCGGCGAGCCGGGCGTCGGCAAGACCGCCTGCGTGGAGGGCCTGGCCCAGGCGATCGTGCGCGGCGACGTGCCCGAGACGTTGAAGGACAAGCAGATCTACAGCCTCGATCTCGGCGCGCTGGTCGCCGGGTCGCGCTACCGCGGTGACTTCGAGGAGCGTCTGAAGAAGGTCCTCAAGGAGATCAAGACCCGCGGCGACATCATCCTCTTCATCGACGAGCTGCACACGCTCGTCGGGGCGGGTGCCGCCGAGGGCGCCATCGACGCGGCCAGCATCCTCAAGCCGATGCTGGCCCGCGGTGAGCTGCAGACCGTCGGTGCGACCACGCTCGAGGAGTACCGCAAGTACCTCGAGAAGGACGCCGCCCTCGAGCGCCGCTTCCAGCCCATCCAGGTGGCCGAGCCGTCGATCGCCCACACGATCGAGATCCTCAAGGGCCTGCGTGACCGCTACGAGGCCCACCACCGGGTGACGATCACCGACGAGGCCCTGGTCTCGGCCGCGACGCTCGCCGACCGCTACGTCTCGGACCGGTTCCTGCCCGACAAGGCCATCGACCTCATCGACGAGGCCGGGTCGCGGCTGCGCATCCGCCGGATGACCGCTCCGCCGGACCTGCGCGAGTTCGACGACAAGATCGCCGACGTGCGCCGCCGCAAGGAGAGCGCGATCGACAGCCAGGACTTCGAGCTGGCCGCGTCGCTGCGTGACGAGGAGAAGAAGCTCATCGTCGCCAAGGGCGAGCGCGAGAAGCAGTGGAGGGCCGGCGACATGGACGTCGTGGCCGAGGTCGACGAGGAGCTCATCGCCGAGGTCCTCGCGATCGCGACCGGCATCCCGATCGTGAAGCTCTCGGAGGAGGAGTCGACCCGGCTGCTCAAGATGGAGGACGAGCTGCACAAGCGCGTCATCGGCCAGGAGGAGGCCGTCAAGGCGCTCAGCCGGGCGATCCGTCGTACGCGTGCGGGTCTGAAGGACCCCAAGCGTCCCGGTGGCTCGTTCATCTTCGCCGGCCCGTCCGGTGTCGGAAAGACCTGGCTGTCCAAGACCCTGGCGGAGTTCCTCTTCGGCGACGAGGACGCGCTCATCCAGCTCGACATGAGCGAGTTCTCCGAGAAGCACACGGTCTCGCGGCTGTTCGGCTCGCCTCCCGGTTACGTCGGCTACGAAGAGGGTGGCCAGCTGACCGAGAAGGTGCGGCGCAAGCCGTTCTCGGTCGTGCTGTTCGACGAGGTCGAGAAGGCGCACCCCGACATCTTCAACTCGCTGCTGCAGATCCTGGAGGAAGGTCGCCTGACCGACTCCCAGGGTCGGGTCATCGACTTCAAGAACACCGTGATCATCATGACCACGAACCTCGGCACCCGCGACATCAGCAAGGGCGTCAACCTCGGCTTCCAGCAGACCGGTGACGTCCAGGGGTCCTACGACCGGATGAAGGCCAAGGTGTCGGAGGAGCTCAAGCAGCACTTCCGGCCCGAGTTCCTCAACCGGGTCGACGAGATCGTGGTCTTCCCGCCGCTGACGAAGAACCAGATCATCTCGATGGTCGACAACATGCTGGCCGCGGTGAACAAGCGGCTGCTCGACCGCGACATGGTCCTGGAGCTGACCCAGGACGCGAAGGACCTCCTCGCCGCCCGCGGCTTCGACCCGGTGCTCGGCGCGCGGCCGCTGCGTCGCACGGTCCAGCGTGAGATCGAGGACACCCTCGCCGAGAAGATGCTCTTCGGTGAGGTCGGCCCCGGCCAGGTCGTCCATGTCGGCGTCGAGGGCGAGGGTCCGACCGCGACCTTCACCTTCGAGGGCAAGCAGCGCACCACGATCCCGGTCGAGGACCTCCCGCCGTTGGAGTCCATCGACGAGGTCGAGGGGGCCGACGCCGACTGAGCGCGGCACGCCACCAGGCCCCCGTCACACCCTGGGTGTGGCGGGGGCCTGTCGGTTCTCGCAGGTGGTCAGTGGGCGCCGTGCAGGTTGAGCACCAGCACGCCGGTGACGATCATCCCGATCGCGGCGATCTTCACCAGGTCCATGGACTCGCCCAGCAGCAGGAAGCCGACCGCCGCGATGCCGGCGGTGCCGAGACCCGACCAGATGGCGTAGGCCACCGACACGGGGATCTCGCGCACGACCCAGCTCAGCATCCAGATGGACGCGGCGTAGCCGCCGAGCACGGCGGCGGTCCACCCGGGGGCGGTGAACCCCTGGGTGCGAGGAAGGGCGGCGGTCGCGCTGACCTCGATGCCGATGGCGGCAACGAGGACGAGCCACGCGGCGAGCATGAGCGTTCCTTGGGAGTCGACGAGCACGTAGCGACTGCTACAGGCTGCTAACGTAGCACTCGCTACACACGTCCGGCCAGCCGAGGAGGAGCATGTCCGCCGACCCGTCGCGTCGCGACGCTGCTCGCCGAGCGCGCCACGGACTACGCCCTCGAGCACGGTCTGATCGGGCTCAGCCTGCGCCCCCTGGCCGCCGAGCTCGGCACCAGCGACCGGATGCTGCTCTACCACTTCGCCGGCAAGGACGACCTCGTCGCGACGGTGCTGCGGGTCTCCAACGACCGCTCGATCGCCGCCTTGGAGGCCGTGCCCCAGGGCCACGACGTGGCCGACGCCGTACGCCGGCTGTGGCAGGCCTCGCGGGAGGGCCAGCTCGAGCAGTGCCAGCGCCTGTACGTCGAGGCGGCCGCACTCGGACTCTTCGGGCAGGAGCCCTACGCGTCGGTGGTCAAGCAGGCCAACGACCGCTGGATGGCGGCCCTGGCCCGCCGTCTCGAGGCGGCCGGCTGCCGACCCGAGCGCTCCAGCCGGGTGGCCAACCTCGTCGAGTCGGTGATGGTCGGCCTGCTGCTCGACCAGCCGCTGGGCGCGGAGGCCGAGCAGGCCCAGGTCGTCGAGGACCTCGTCGGAGCCGTCGCCGCGATGACCTGAGGCCGGCCGGGTCAGCCCGGGAGGGCGAAGGCGTCCGGGCCCACCTGCGCCACCAGGCCGTCGTCGAGCAGGCTGCGCAGGCTCCGCTCCCGCTGCTCCTCGCGGGCGGCGCCGTGCCACACCGCCTCGAGGGAGGTGCGATGGACCGGGCCGTCGGCCTCACGCAGGACCGCGAGCAGTCGGCCGCGGCACTGCCGGTCGGTGCCTGCGTAGGTCTGGCTGCGCCGTGCCGGACCGTCGTCGGGCGGGCAGCCGGCCTGGCGCCAGGCGCACAGGTCCTCCGCCGGGCAGCGGTGGCAGGCCGGTCCTGACGCGGTGCACACCACGGCCCCGAGCTCCATCGTGGCCACCGCCCACGTCGCCGCCTCGGTCTCGTCGGTGGGCAGCAGCGCCGCGGCGCGGTCGCGCTCGGGCCGGCTGAGGCTCGCCGGCGGCAGCTCCTGGCCGGCGACGATCCGTGCCAGCACCCGGCGGACGTTGGTGTCCAGGACGACGTGGCGGCGTCCGTAGGCGAAGGAGGCCACCGCGGCGGCGGTGTAGTCACCGATGCCCGGAAGGGCCAGCAGGTCGTCGTACCGCTCGGGCACGACGCCGGCGTGCGCGTCGACGATCGTGGCGGCCGCAGCGTGCAGGCGCAGCGCGCGGCGCGGGTAGCCCAGCCGGCCCCACGCCCGGACCGCCTCACCGGCGCCGGCCGCGACGAGGTCCGCCGGCTCCGGCCAGCGCGACATCCAGGCCTCCCAGATCGGCGCGACGCGCGCCACCGGCGTCTGCTGCAGCATGATCTCGGAGACCAGGACGCCCCACGGCGTGGTGCCGGTGCGGCGCCACGGCAGGTCGCGCGCGTTGTCGGCGTACCACCGCAGCAGGCGTCGGTGCAGGTCGGTCGGGTCCATGGCCGCGGCCAGCCTAGCGATCCGGACCGGACAGCCGGAATCGCGACGATTCGTCCGGGCGGCGGTGTGGCTCGGACGAGGTCGGCCGTCGGCTCGTTACCGTGGGCCCATGCCCACGTCTCGACCTCCCGGTGCGCCCGCGCGCCGTCCGGTCCGAGGGGCGCGACGGACGCCTCCGGGCGTCTTCTGGGTACGTCGAGCCCTCGTGCTCGGCGTGGTCGTCGCCGTCGTCTGGACCCTCGTGGGTCTCGTGGGCATGCTCGACCTCTCCGCCGACGGGGAGACGACCCCGCAGGCCACGACGGCCGGCGCGACGCCCACGACGACCCCCACCCCCATCGCGGTCGACCCCGACGAGGACTCACCCGCGCCGAGCGGCGCGCTGCCCGCGCCGCCCGCGCGGCGGAGAAGAAGACCGACGACGCCCTGGCCGAGCCCAGCGGCCCCTGTGCCGCCGGCGACGTGGTGGTCACCCCGAGCGTGCCCGACGGCCACGCCGGCTCCGAGGTGACGGTGGTCCTGGAGCTCACCACCGTGGAGTCGCCGGCCTGCACCTGGGACGTCGACCCCGACGACCTGTTCGTGACGATCACCGACAAGTCGACGACGCTGTGGTCGAGCCAGCACTGCCCCGCCGCACTGCCCACCGCCACGGCCGATCCCGCGGCGCACGACCCCCGACGAGATCCGCTTCACCTGGAACGCCAAGGAGTCGGTGGAGGGCTGCTCGGTCGCCACCTCGTGGGTGTGGCCGGGCGTCTACCAGGTGACCGCGGTCGCACGCGGGTCGGTGAACCCGGTCGAGACGCTGTTCACCCTGGGCGACCCCGAGCCCCAGGCACCGGCCGAGGCCGCCGAGAAGGCCGAGCGCGACGGAAACTCCGGGTCCGACGAGAGGCAGGGCCAGGAGGACGGCGAGGAGGCCGACTCCGACGCGTCCGCCGCGGAGGAGAGCCAGGCCCCCGAGCCGGAGACCGAGGAGGAGGCGGCCGCGCGCCGGGAGGAGCGCCGCGAGGCGCTGCGGGAGGCCCGCCGCCAGCACCGCCAGGAGCAGCGCGCCGAGCGTGATGCCGACTGAGGTCGGACGCTCGGCTCAGACGTAGCGCTCGAGGATGCTCGACTCGGCCAGCCGGGAGAGTCCCTCACGCACGCTCCGGGCTCGCAGCTCGCCGACGCCGTCGACGGCCTGGAGGTCGTCGATGCCGGCACCGAGCAGCTTCTGCAGTCCGCCGAAGTGGTCCACGAGACGCTCCACCACGGTGGCGGGCAGCCGCGGCACCTTGGCCAGCAACCGATAGCCGCGCGGAGCGACCGGGCTGTCGAGAAGCTCGCTGCTGCCCAGCCCCAGAGCCTGGGCGACGGCGCTGACGTCGACCAGCGCGGTGGCGTCGAGCGCCTCCATGTCGGCCAGCACGACCTCGGGGGCGCGAGCCTTCTTGCCGGCCGGCTGGTAGTCGCGCACCACGAGCAACCGGTCCTGGTCGACGCCGGTCACGAGCTCCTCGAGCTGCAGCGCCATCAAGCGGCCGTCGGTGCCGAGCTCGAGCACGTAGTCCTCGATCTCGCGGGCGATCCGGGTGACCATCTCGAGCCGTTGAGCCACCACCGCCACGTCGCGGGCGGTGACGAGGTCCTCGATCTCGAGCGCCGACAGCGTGCTGGAGACCTCGTCGAGGCGCATCTTGTAGCGCTCGAGGGTGGCCAGCGCCTGGTTGGCGCGGCCCAGGATCGACCCGGTGTCCTCGAGCACGTAGCGGCGCTCGCCGACGTAGAGCGCGATGATCTGCATCGACTGCGACACCGAGATGACGGGGTAGCCGGTCATGCGCGCCACCCGGTCGGCGGTGCGGTGGCGGGTGCCGGTCTCCTCGGAGTGGATCGTGGCGTCGGGCATGAGGTGGACCGCGGCCCGGATGATGCGGGTGGCGTCGGCGTCGAGGATGATCGCGCCGTCCATCTTGGCCAGCTCGCGCAGCCCCGTCGAGGAGAACGGCACGTCGAGGCGGAAGCCGCCGCTGGAGATGGTGTCGATGGTGCGGTCGGTGCCGAGCACGATGAGGGCGCCGGTGCGACCGCGGAGGATGCGCTCCAGTCCGTCTCTCAGCTGCGTGCCGGGGGCGACGCCGGCCAGGACCGCGCGCAGGCGCAGGACGTCGTCAGGACGGTCGGGGGGTGCCACGGGCGCTCCTCGGGTCGCGGACGTGCGTCGGTCGAGGACTTGAGTCTAGGGCGTCACCGTCATCGGGAGGCGGCGACCGGGCCCGTGAGCTGCACGACCTGCAGCGCGGCGCGCAGGTCGGGGGCTGCCGCCACCTCGAGCCCACCGACCCGCCGACTGCCGACCTGGCCCGGTTCGGCCGAGACCAGGGCGAGCTTGAAGCCGATGCGGGCCGCCTCCGACAGCCGCCGCTCGAGCTCGGGCACGCGCCGCAGCTCGCCGGCCAGGCCGATCTCGCCGATCGCGATCATGTCGGCCGGCAGGTGGAACCCGCGGGCGGCGCTCGCGATCGCCAGCGCCATGGCCAGGTCGCCGGCGGGCTCGGAGACCCGGGCCCCGCCGACGGTGGAGGCGAAGACGTCGTGGCGGGCCAGCGGCAGGCCCTCCCGTGCCTCCAGGACCGCCACGACCTGGGCGAAGCGTGCGGACTCGATGCCCGAGGACGTCCGGCGCGGGCGCTCCGTGGCGGAGGGGGCGACCAGGGCCTGGATCTCGGTCAGCAGCGGGCGGCGGCCCTCGAGGGTCACCGAGACGCACGTGCCGGGCACGGGCTGGTGGTGGCGGGAGACGAAGAGGCCGGAGGGGTCGACGACGGCGTTGATGCCGTCGCTGGAGAGGTCGAAGCACCCGACCTCGTCGACCGGTCCGAAACGGTTCTTCAGGGCCCGGACCATGCGTAGCCGGGTGGACCGCTCACCCTCGAAGTGCAGCACGACGTCGACCATGTGCTCGAGCACGCGCGGACCGGCGATGCCGCCGTCCTTGGTGACGTGACCCACGAGGATCGTGGCCATGCCCCGGGTCTTGGCCTGGCGGACCAGAGCAGCGGTGACCTCCTTGACCTGGCTGATCCCCCCGGGCACACCGGCCAGGCCGGGGGCGTCGACGGTCTGCACCGAGTCGACCACCAGCAGGTCGGGACGCAGCTGCTCGACGTGGCCGAGCACGGCGCCCAGGTCGGTCTCCGCCGCCAGGTAGAGCTCGTGGTGGACGCCGCGGCACCGGTCGGCCCGCAGTCGCACCTGGGCCGCGGACTCCTCGCCGGAGACGTAGAGGACCCGCCGGCCGCTGCGCGCCGTACGGGCGGCGACGTCGAGCAGCAGGGTGGACTTGCCGACGCCGGGCTCGCCGGCCAGCAGGATCACGGCGCCGGGCACGAGCCCGCCGCCGAGGACGCGGTCGAGCTCCTCGACACCGCAGCTGGTCGCCTGCGACTCCTCGATGGGCACCTGCCCGATCGGGATCGCCGGGGTGACCGGGGTGACGGGAGCCGTGGCGGCGGCGTCGGCACCCGCCGGGGGCCGGACCTCGGCCATGCTTCCCCACGCCTGGCAGTCGTGGCAGCGCCCGACCCACTTGGCGGTCTCCCACCCGCACTCGGAGCACTGGAACACACTGCGGACACGGGTCGGGCGAGCGGTGGAGCGAGTCATGACAGGCACGCTAGGCGAGGGCTCCGACACCTTCGGCGCGCCGCTCCGCAGCGGCCCGCGGCAGGTAGCATGGGTGTCCTTGGAACGATCCAGAACCATCCACGAGGCACCACGTGCCTGACGGCGGCACCCACGGGAGGAGCAGGCATGCCGGGACGACACCGCCCCGTGGCCACGCTGGCCACCGTCGCCGAGGCCGCCGGCGTGTCGCGCCAGACCGTGTCCAACGCGCTGAACAGCCCGGACCTGCTGCGCCCCGACACCCTCGAGCGGGTGCAGAGCGCGATCGAGACGCTCGGCTACACGCCCAACCGCGCCGCCCGGAACCTGCGCACCCGCACCTCCCACCTGGTGGGCCTGCGGCTCGAGCCCGCGGTGGAGGGGACCGCCTCGGGCCTCATGGACCGCTTCCTGCACTCGCTGGTCGAGTCCTGCAAGGAGGCCGGGCTGCACATCCTGCTGTTCACCGCCGAGGACGTGAGCGACCCGCTGGACGGGTACGACGCCCTTCTGCGCTCAGCGGCCGTCGACGCGTTCCTCGTCACCGACACCTACCGCGGCAACCCGCAGGTGCGGTGGCTCGAGGAGCGGCAGGTGCCGTTCGTGTCCTTCGGCCGCCCCTGGGAGGAGCCTGGTGCCTCCCACCCGTGGGTCGACGTCGACGGTCGGGCCGGGGTCATGCTCGCCGTCGACCACCTCGCCGACCGCGGACACCGGCGCATCGCCTGGGTGGGCTGGCAGAAGTCGTCGTACATCGGGGAGGACCGGCGCAGCGGCTGGGTCGACCGCATGCACGAGCGCGGCCTGTCGACCACCCGACTCAGCGCGCGCGGTGAGGACACCATCGAGTTCGGACGTCGCGCCGCCCACGCCATGCTCGAGTCCGACCAGCCCTCCGCCTTCGTGTGCTGCAGCGACACGATCGCGATGGGGGTGCTGCAGGCCATCAACGAGCGCGGCCGCCAGGCCGGCCCCCACGACATCGCCGTGGTCGGCTTCGACGACTCGCTGGCCGCCCAGGTCGTGCCGCCGGGGCTGACCTCGGTGAGGCAGCCGCTCGAGGAGGTCGCGGTCCAGATCGTCCGGCTGCTCGAGGACCGGCTCGTCATGCGCTCCATCGAGGACGCGCACGTCATCCTCACCCCCGAGCTCCGGCTCCGCGCCAGCTCCTGACGGCCGGTCGTCGTACGGCGGCTCCTGGGCAGGCACGCCGGCTTCTGGTCACTCCCCGCACGGAGGCTGGCTTGTGGTCACCGCCCGCGCAATTCGGGCCGGCATTCGTGCAGGCGTCGACCAGTACGCCGCCCAGGTGCGGGGAGTGACCAGAACCGGGCCGACGTGCCCCGGGGCGGTCAGAAGTGACACCACCAGAGGTTGACGGCGTAGTCGACGACCAGGCCGGTGTGCTCGGCGAGGGCGGCCTCAGCGGTCGTGGGGTCGAGCTCGATGCGCACCACCGCCTCGAGGTCGGCGCGGGTCTCGAAGCGCCACTCGATGGTCAGCGGCTCCCGCTGCCACCCGTGCGTGGACCAGAACCGCTCGACGGCGCCGGGATCGACCGTGGGGTACCCCCGGCGGAACCAGCGACCGAACGTCGACCGGCTGCCGTCGTTGTCGACCACGAACGCCGTCCCGCCGCGGCGCACGACACGGTCCAGCTCGCGCAGCCCGGGCTCGCAGCCGGGTCCGAAGAAGTAGGACCAGCGCGCGTGGACGACGTCCACCGAGGCGTTCGGCACGGGCAGCGCCTGCGCCGTACCGGCCCGGACCTCGACGTTCGCGAGCCGTCGCGTACGACGAGCCGCCAGCGTGACCAGCGGGGGATGGGGCTCGACCCCCACCACCCGGCGCGCGGTCTCGGCGAAGCGGGGGAGGTGGAAGCCCGACCCGCAGCCGACGTCGAGGACGTCGCGGGCCGACCAGTCGGCGAGCCTGCGCATCGCGGCGTCGATGGCACCGTCGGGGTCGGAGGCGCGGTTCTCCAGCTCGTAGGTCGCCGGGTGGTGCCAGATGTTGGGTGACGGCACGACACCGTCGGGCGCGCCGGGACTCCTTCTCACCTGCCGCTCACCGCCGCTGCCCGCTCCACGCGCTGACCGCCGCTCGGACGTGGGTCAGATGCGGACGGGGCCGTCGGGGGTGCTGAACTTCGCGGCCACGAGACCGGGGGTGCCGTTGCGCCCGACCCAGTCGACCTTGACGTCCTCGAGCGGGCCCTCGACCGGACGGCCGAGCCACTCGCTCACGCGGTTCGGGTCGCCGGCGATCTCGAGGCACTCCAGGTGGACGCGGTCCGAGCAGCCGATGCTGGGGTGGTCCTCGGCGTAGTTCTCCCACTGCACGAAGAACGGCAGCTGCGGGTCGGACTGCAGTCCCTTGACGCCGATCTGCTTCCAGCGCAGCTCGTGGCCGTCGGGCCGGTGGCGGTTGCCCTGCACGGCCTCACGACCCAGGCGCTCCTCGAGCGGGGCGACGTCGGAGACGGCGATCACCCAGCCGAGCCAACCGCCGCCCAGCTCGGAGCGCGCACGCACCGCCTGGCCGAAGGGAGCCTTGTCCGAGGCGGGGTGGTCGAGACACTCGACCACCTCGACGTAGGTGCCCGCGCTGAGCGGCAGCACCATGTTGCGGGTCCCGAAACGAGGGTGGATGCCCCCGTCGAGGAACGCCTCTCCGAGCAGGTCCCCCAGCCGTTGTGCGGTGCTGGCGAGCCCATCCGGTCCGGCGGCGTACGAGAGATGGTCCAGGCGCATTCCGTCATTGTGACCCTCTCGGTGCGGGCCCTTGACAGCGGGGTGCACGACCTGCCCCGACAGGCGACGAGGGCACAGGTGCGACGCCGGTACGACGCGCGCAGGTCGGTTCAGCGGGTGAGACGGTCCCGGCTCGCAGGATGGATGGACAATGCGCTGCGTCTCTTGAGGTGGTCCGCGCAGTGGCGTGCGAGCTCCTCGTAGGCCGGGCGGCCCATCAGCTCGATCAGCTCGGTGGCGTTGGAGGCGTAGACCGCCTCGGCCGCGACGTGGGCCTCGGTGTTGCCCGAGCAGTACCAGTCGAGGTCGTGACCGCCGGGTCCCCAGCCGGAGCGCTCGTACTCCGCGATCGTGATCTCGAGGTAGCTCGTGTCGTCGGGCAGCTCGACGGTGCGGTAGGTGCGCCGGATCGGCAGCTGCCAGCAGACGTCGGGCTTGGTCTGCACGAAGTGCTCTCCGAGCCGCAATGCCAGGCCGTGCAGGGCGCAGCCGGCGCCGGCGCCGAACCCGGGACGGTTCAGGAACACGCACGCGCCGTCGACGACGCGGGTCTTCCGCTCGCCGTCCTCGTCGGTGTCGACCCACTTCTTGCGACCCAGGCTGCGGTACTGCCACTCCTCGTCGGTGAGCTTCTCGACGTAGCCGGCCACGCGGGCCTCGTCGTCGGCGTCGCTGAAGTGGGCGCCGAGGGTGCAGCAGCCGTCGTCGGGGCGGTCGGCGTAGATGCCCTGGCAGCCCTCCCCGAAGATGCACTTCCAGCTCGACGTCAACCACGTCAGGTCGCAGCGGAACATCTGCTCGTCGTCAGCGGGGTCGCGGAACTCGACCCACGCACGGGGGAAGACCGGATCGACCTCTGGCACGGCGTGAGCCTAGCGGCCGTGCCCGAGCGCACCGCGCGCTAGGTTGGTCGGGTGCGCCTAGGGGTCCTCGACATCGGGTCCAACACCGGACATCTCCTGGTGGTGGATGCGGCGGGTGGCGCCGCTCCGCTGCCGGCCTACTCGTTCAAGGAGCCGCTGCGCCTCGCCGAGCACCTCGACGACGACGGGGCCATGACGAAGAAGGGCATCACGGCTCTCACGGACTTCGTCGGGTCCGCGCTCGAGGTCGCCGAGAGCAAGGGCTGCGAGGAGATGTACGCCTTCGCCACGTCGGCCACCCGTGACTCGGCCAACTCCGACGAGGTGCTCGACGCGGTCAAGGACGTGACCGGCGTGGAGCTCGAGGTGCTCCCCGGTGACGACGAGGCCCGATTGACCTTCCTCGCCGTACGCCGGTGGTTCGGGTGGTCGTCGGGCCGCCTGCTGGTCTTCGACATCGGCGGGGGGTCGCTGGAGATCGCGACCGGCCAGGACGAGAACCCCGACGTGGTGCAGTCGTTGCCGCTGGGTGCCGGCCGCCTCACGCGCGACCTGCTCACCGAGGACCCGCCCGACCCGAAGGCCGTCAGGAAGCTGCGCAAGAGCGTCCGGGCGGACCTGGCGCGCGAGGCCGGAGCCGTGCTGCGCGCCGGCGATCCGCAGCACGCCGTGGCGACGTCGAAGACGTTCCGCTCGCTGGCCCGCATGTGCGGCGCCGCCCCCTCCGGCGAGGGGATGTTCGTCCGTCGCACCCTCGAGGCGGCGGTGCTGCGCGAGAAGATGGACGAGCTGCTGGCCATGGACGACGAGCAGCGCAAGGAGCTCCCCGGCGTCTCCCCGCGTCGGTCGCGGCAGCTGGTGGCCGGAGCCCTCGTCGCCGACGCGGTGATGGACATCTTCGGCGTCGAGGAGCTCGAGATCTGCCCGTGGGCCCTCCGTGAGGGCGTCATCCTCGAGCGGCTCGACGAGATGAGCATCCTCGGGTGACCGTGGCCTCCTACCCGGCGTCCGAGCCCGACCCGGCCCCCGACCTCCTCGGGGCCGACGTGAAGGTCGCCCTGTCGACGGCCTCGATCTATCCCGAGTCGACCGCGGCGGGCTTCGAGATGGCGGTGCGCCTCGGCTTCGACGCCGTCGAGGTCATGGTCGGCATCGACGAGACCAGCCAGGACCTCGACCAGATCGCCCACCTCGCCGACTACCACCAGATCCCGGTCTGCGCGGTGCACGCACCCTGCCTGCTGCTGACCCAGCGGGTCTGGGGCCTCGACCCGTGGGGCAAGCTCGAGACCAGCACCGAGATGGCCCGGCGGGTGGGGGCCGGGGTCGTCGTGGTGCACCCGCCGTTCCGGTGGCAGCGCGACTACGCCCGCGGGTTCGTCGAGGGTGTCGCGCTCCTGGAGGAGCGCACCGGCGTGCACATCGCGGTGGAGAACATGTACCCGTGGCGGACGCGTCGCCGCGAGGCCGAGGTCTACGCCCCCGACTGGGACATCACCGGATCGGCGTACGCCGGGACACCGCACACCACGCTGGACGTCTCCCACGCCGCCACCGCGCAGCAGGACTCCCTGGAGCTCGCCCGAACGCTCGGCGACCGGCTCAGCCACATCCACCTGACCGACGGCTCCGGCAGTGCCAAGGACGAGCACCTCGTGCCCGGGCGGGGCACCCAGCCCGTCGCGGCGATGCTCGAGCACGTCGCCGGCACGAGCTTCGGCGGCTACGTGGTGCTCGAGATCAACACCCGCAGGTCCGGAGGCCGGCGCCAGCGCGAGATCGACCTGATCGAGGGCCTGGCCTTCGCCCGGCTCCACCTCGCCCAGGGTCCGGAGCAGGCGCAGGTCGCGCGCCCCGCAGGGGAGGGGCCGCGACCGTGAGCGAGCGCACGGCCTCGACGCGCGGACGTCGCCCGGGAGGGCCCGACACCCGCGGCGAGATCCTGGAGGCGGCCCGGCGGGCGTTCGCCGAGCGCGGTTTCCAGGGCACGTCGATGCGCGCGGTGGCGACGGCAGCGGGCGTCGACGCGGCGCTGGTCCACCACTACTTCGGCTCCAAGGGTGACCTCTTCCTCGCTGCGGCGGGCCTGCCCGTCGACCCCCGCGACCTGCTCGGCGCGGTCTTCGCCGACGGCACCGCCGGCGCCGGTGAGCGGCTGCTGGGCACGATGATGAGCGTCTGGGACCGACCCGAGATGCAGGAGCGGCTCGTCGCCCTGGTGCGAGCCGGGCTCGGGGGTGACCCGGCCGGCGAGACGCTGCTGCGTGACGCCATCGGCCAATTGGTCGTCGCCACGGTCCGCGCCCACCTGCCGCCCGACGAGGCGGACGTCCGGGTGCAGCTCGTGGTGACCCAGGTCGTCGGCCTCGTCGTGGCCCGCTACGTGTTGCGGTTCGAGCCGGTCGCGTCCCTGCCGGCGGCAGACGTGGCGGTCTTGGTGGGCCCGACGCTGCAGCGCTACCTCGACGGCCCCCTGACCGACCCGGCCTGACCGAGCCGTCCGTGGGAGTGACCAGAGACCGGCCCGGGTGGGGGTGGCGGAGCCACGGGCCGGGGACTATATTCATCATATGATGAAATCAGCGATCGAGGTGCACGACCTCCTCGTCGTCCGGGGCGGCACCGTCGCGGTCGACCACCTCGACCTCGAGGCGGCTGCCGGTGAGGTCGTCGGGCTGCTCGGACCGTCGGGCTGCGGCAAGACCTCGCTGATGCGCGCGCTCGTCGGCGTCCAGCAGGTCCGCCGGGGGAGAGGTCACGGTCCTGGGACACCCGGCCGGGATCGGCACCCCTGCGCCGCCGCGTCGGCTACGTCACCCAGTCGGCCAGCGTGTACGGCGACCTGACGGTGGCCGAGAACCTGCGCTTCTTCGCCCGGGTGCTCCGCGCCGGCCCCGGCGACGTACGCCGCAGCCTCGAGCAGGTCGACCTCGCCGGCCAGGCCGACCGCGCCGTCGACACCCTCTCGGGCGGTCAGCGCAGCCGGGTCTCCCTGGCCGTCGCCCTGCTGGCCCGACCCGAGGTGCTGGTGCTCGACGAGCCCACCGTCGGCCTCGACCCGGTCCTGCGTCGCGATCTGTGGCGGCTGTTCCACGAGCTCGCCGCCCAGGGGTGCTGCCTCGTCGTCTCCAGCCACGTGATGGACGAGGCCGAACGCTGCGACCGACTCCTCCTCATGCGCGAGGGCCGCCTCCTTGCGGAGGGCGCTCCGGACGCGCTGCTGGCACGGACCGGTGCGCCGACCGTCGAGGGCGCCTTCCTGCGGCTCGTCGAGGACGCGGCATGAACGCGCTGCCGTCACCACGGGTGACGCTCGCCGTCAGCACGCGCGTGCTGACGCAGGTACGCCGCGACCACCGCACGCTGGCCATGCTGGTGGTCCTGCCGTCCCTGGTGCTGACCCTGCTGTGGTGGATGTTCCGCGACGTGCCGACCGTGGCGGGCAGCCCCTTCGACTCCCTCGGCCCCCCGCTGCTGGCGATCATCCCCTTCATCGTGATGTTCCTGGTGACGTCGGTGACCACCCTGCGCGAGCGCACCTCGGGCACGCTCGAGCGGCTGCTGTCGATGCCGGTCGGCAAGCTCGACCTGCTGCTGGGCTACGCCCTCGCCTTCGGCCTGCTCGCCCTCGTGCAGTCGACCCTCGCGGTGGCGGTCTGCGTCGGCCTCCTCGACATGTCGGTGTCCGGGCCGGTCGCGGTCCTGGTCGTGGTGGCGGTCGCCGACGCGGTGCTGGGCACGGCCCTCGGGCTGCTGGTCTCGGCCTTCGCCACCACCGAGTTCCAGGCCGTGCAGTTCATGCCGCTCGTGGTGATCCCGCAGATCCTGCTGTGCGGGCTCTTCGTGCCGACCGAGCAGATGCCCGACGTGCTGGGGGCCGTGGCCGCCGTGCTCCCGCTCACCTACGCCGTCGAGGCCATGCAGGGCGTGGCAGGCCTCGGGTCCGGCGACACCAGCTGGTCTGCGGTGCAGGGCGACGTCTGGTCCGACCTCCTCGTCGTGCTCGGGTTCGCCGTCGCCGCGCTGGGCCTCGGTGCTGCCACGCTTCGTCGTCGTACGGCGTAACCTGGCGCGCATGAGCGGACCTGCAGACCTGCTGCGCCGGCCCCTGCTGAAGCTGGCCGACAGTGACCGGGTCCGCCACCTCGTCACCTCGACCCCGGTCTCACGGGGCGTGGTCGACCGCTTCGTGCCCGGCGAGGAGACCGCCGACGCCGTGCGCGCCAGCAGCGAGCTGGTGGCGACCGGTCGTACCGTCAGCCTCGACTTCCTGGGCGAGGACACCACCGACGAGGCGCAGGCCGGTGCCACGGTGGCGGCCTACCTCGACGTCATCGGAGCCCTCGCCGACGTGGGGTTGACCTCCTCGGTGGAGGTCTCGGTCAAGCTGTCCGCCGTCGGCCAGGCGCTGCCCGACGGCGGCGACAAGGTGGCGCTCGAGAACGCGCGCACGATCTGCCGCGCCGCCCGCGTGCACGGCACGACGGTCACCTTGGACATGGAGGACCACTCCACCACCGACGCGACGCTGCGGACGTTGCGCGAGCTGCGCAAGGACTACCCCGAGACCGGGGCGGTGCTGCAGGCCTACCTGCGACGCACGGAGACCGACTGCCGCGACCTGGCCACCGACGGGTCGCGGGTGCGGCTGTGCAAGGGCGCCTACGAGGAGCCCGAGCGGGTCGCCTTCCAGAGTCGTCAGGAGGTCGACCTCTCCTACGTCCGGTGCCTCAAGGTGCTCATGAACGGTCCCGGCTACCCGATGGTGGCCAGCCACGACCCGCGCATGGTCGCCATCGCCGGCGACCTGGCGCAGGCGGCGGGCCGCGAGCCGGGCAGCTACGAGTACCAGATGCTCTACGGCATCCGTCCCGTCGAGCAGCAGCGCCTGGCAGACGCAGGTGAGACGGTGCGCGTCTACGTGCCCTACGGTCAGGAGTGGTACGGCTACCTCATGCGACGGCTGGCCGAGCGCCCGGGCAACGTGGCGTTCTTCCTGCGCTCGCTGGCCACCACCGGCTGACCTGACCACCACGGGCTCGACCTGGCTGACACCGTCCGACGGGGGCGGAGAAGGAGACCACCGATGACGGACAGCGTCGCGATCCTGGGCGCCGGCGTGATGGGGGAGAGTCTCCTGTCCGGTCTCGTGCGCGCGGGACGGGAGACCTCCTCCTTGCTCGTGGGGGAGAAGCGCCTGCAGCGCGCCACCGAGCTCGCGGAGAAGTACGGCGTGCGCGTGGTCGAGAACCGCGTCGCGGCCGCCGAGGCCGACACGGTCGTGATCGTGGTCAAGCCGCAGGACATGGCCGACCTGCTGACCGACATCGCTCCGGTGCTGCGCTCGGGCCAGCTGCTGGTCTCGCTCGCCGCGGGGGTCACGACCACGTTCATCGAGACCCACGTCCCCGACGGCGTCGCCGTCGTCCGCGTCATGCCGAACACCCCGGCACTGGTCGACGAGGGCATGGCGGCCATCTCTCCGGGCACGCACTGCGACGACGACCACCTGGCCCGCGCCGAGGCCCTGCTGTCGGCCACCAGCAAGGTCCTGCGGGTCCCGGAGAACCAGCAGGACGCGGTCACTGCGATCAGCGGCTCCGGCCCGGCCTACCTCTTCTTCGTCGTCGAGGCCATGATCGAGGCCGGCGTCCACCTCGGGCTGCCGCGCCCGACCGCCACCGAGCTGGTGGTGCAGACGGTGGTCGGCTCCGCCAAGCTCCTGCGCGAGACCGGCGAGCACCCGACCGTGCTGCGCGAGCAGGTCACCTCTCCGGGGGGCACCACTGCCGCTGCCGTGCGGCAGCTGGAGGACCACAAGGTGCGCGCCGCCTTCCTCACCGCGATGGAGGCCGCGCGGGACCGTTCCCGTGACCTCGCCGGCGGGGCCTGAGGGTCCGTCGATGGGTGAGAGCTGTCGCTCCTGCGTGGTCTTCGACCCCTCCCTGATCGACTACGACTTCGGCCACGACCACCCGCTCAACCCGGTGCGCGTCGACCTGACGATGCTGCTGGCCACCGAGCTCGGCGTCGTCGCCGGCCCGGGCTCCCGATCGGGGCTGGCCATGGTCCGTGCGCCGGTCGCCCCGGACGACCTGGTCGCCACCGTTCACTCCGAGGAGTACATGGCCGCGGTCAAGCGCTCCGGGGCCGACCCGACGGTCCTCGACGCCCGGTGTGGCCTCGGGAGCGAGGACAACCCCACGTTCGAGGGCATGCACGAGGCGGCCGCGCACGTCGTGGGTGCCTCGGTGGAGGCGGCGCGCCGGGTGTGGACCGGTGAGGTGGACCACGCGGCCAACATCGCCGGCGGGCTGCACCACGCGATGCCGGGCCGGGCCAGCGGCTTCTGCATCTACAACGACCTCGCCGTCGCGATCCAGTGGCTGCTGGACAACGGAGCCGAGCGGGTGGCCTACGTCGACGTCGACGTCCACCACGGCGACGGCGTCGAGAAGGTCTTCTACGACGACCCCCGGGTGCTCACGATCAGCCTCCACGAGACCGGCCAGATGCTCTTCCCCGGCACCGGCTTCCCCGACGAGACCGGCGGTGCTGCGGCCGAGGGGTCGGCCGCCAACGTCGCGCTGCCGCCCGGCACCGCGGACGCGGGTTGGCTCAGGGCGTTCCACGCCGTCGTGCCGCCGCTGGTGCGCGAGTTCGCCCCCGACGTCCTGGTCACCCAGCACGGCTGCGACTCCCACATCGAGGATCCGCTGGCCCACCTGCTGCTGAGCGTGGACGGCCAGCGGTCGTCGTACCTCGCGCTGCACGACCTGGCGCACGAGGTGTGCGACGGCAAGTGGCTGGCGACCGGGGGTGGCGGCTACGCGCTCGTCGACGTCGTGCCCCGCGCCTGGACGCACCTGCTGTCGATCGTCGGCGGGTCGCCGCTGGGCCCCGACCAGCCGGTTCCCGAGGAGTGGCGCGACCTCGTCCGCGGGCGGATGGGCCGCACGGCCCCACGCCGGATGACCGACGGACGGACCCCGGCCTACCGCGACTGGCGCGACGGCTACGACCCCGACGTGTGGCTCGATCGAGCCATCCATGCGACGCGAGCGGCGGTCTTCCCGCTCCACGGACTGGACCCGCTGCCCTGATAGGAGCGATTGCGACCGACATGTCCAGTCGACACGCCCGACGATAGTTAACTTTTTGCCCAAGTCGTATCCGCTACCCCATCCGTCACACTACTGTCGGAGAAGGAAAGCAGCATCGTCGTCGCTCCGGTGGGGAAGCCGGAGGCGCTGTGGCTTGAGAAAGTGCGGTGCAGAACATGGCCGAAAACAGCTCCGGTGACATCTCCGGAGTCACGTTCCTCACGGTGGCCGAGGTGGCCTCGGTGATGCGCGTCTCCAAGATGACCGTGTACCGCCTCGTCCACAACGGCGAGCTGCCCGCCGTGCGGGTGGGCCGGTCGTTCCGGGTGCCCGAGGACGCGGTGAACGAGTACCTCCAGCGCAGCTTCTTCCAGACCGGCTGACATCGCTGGCGGGGCCGGACGGGCGCTCCGCAGCACCAGTCGATCTCGAGCAACGGAGCCGACGACCGATCCGGTCGTCGGCTCCGTCGTCCGTCCAGGCGTCGCAGGCGACGTGGGACGGATTCGGGATCGACGGCCCGGCCCGTTAGGCTGGGTCACTCGGCCGAGGCAGGCACTGCGTGCCCGGCGTCTCACGTTGGAAAGGTTCGACCCTTGGGTTCCGTGGTCAAGAAGCGTCGCAAGCGCATGGCGAAGAAGAAGCACCGCAAGCTGCTGAAGAAGACGCGCGTCCAGCGTCGTCGCCTCGGCAAGTAACCAGCGACGCGGCACCAGCTCAGGACCGGCCGGACCGGGACCCCACGGGGACCGCACCGGATCCGGTCGTCGGCGACCAGCAGCGCGGGGACGGGGCAGGCATGGGGCGGATCGTTCTGGTAACCGGGGTCTCTCACGAGCTCGGTGGTCTTGTCGCGCGCCGCATGGCGACCGACCCCGAGGTGAGCCGGGTCATCGGCGTCGACGTCGTCCCCCCGCGCGGTGACCTCGGCGGCGTCCGCTTCGTGCGCGCCGACATCCGCAACCCGGTGATCGCCAAGGTGATCGCGGGCGAGGACGTCGACACCGTCGTCCACACCAGCGTGGTCTCCTCGCCGGCCCTGGTCGGTGGACGCGGCTCCATGAAGGAGCACAACGTCATCGGGACGATGCAGCTGCTGGCCGCCTGCCAGCGCGCCCCCGGTCTCGAGCGGCTCGTGGTGAAGTCCTCGGCCGCGGTCTACGGCTCCTCGAGCCGCGACCCCGCGATGTTCACCGAGGACATGGCGCCCAAGCGCATGCCTCGCGCCGGTTTCGCCAAGGACGTCCTGGAGATCGAGGGCTACGTCCGCGGCTTCTCGCGCCGGCGCCCCGACGTGACCGTGACGTTGCTGCGCAACGCCCACACGGTCTCCTCGCGCGGCGGGTCGATCATGGTCCGCTACTTCTCGATGAGCCCGGTGCCGAAGGTGCTCGGGTTCGACGCCCGTCTGCAGCTGCTGCACTACGACGACCTCGTGGCGGTCCTCCACCACGCCACGCTGGCCGGCGTGCACGGCACGTTCAACGTCGCCGGCGACGGCGTCGTGATGATGACCCAGGCGCTCCGGCGCCTCGGCCGGGTCTCCGTGCCCATGCCGCAGTTCGCGCTCAGCTCGCTGGGCTCGCTGGTGCGCCAGACGCCCTTGTCGATGCCGAACTTCTCCAGCGAGCAGATCGACTACCTGGCCTTCGGTCGCGGGGTGGACACCACCCGCATGCGCCAGGTGCTGGGGTTCGAGCCGGTCTTCACCACCGAGCAGGCCCTCAACGAGCTGGCCTCGGGTCTCGGTCCCGGGCTGGTCGAGAGCCACCCGGTCGTGTCGCTCGAGCGCCTGGTAGCCGGCGCCAGGGGCGGATCAGCACCAGCACCAGCACCAGCAGTGCGAGGGGACATCGATGGCTGACGCAGAGATCATCCCGCTGGGCACCCGGGGCCGACCCGGGCGTGGCGTGGGCAGGGACAAGCCCTCGGCCAACTCCCGGAGCCTGGCCGGCGGCGCGCGCCGCAGCGGCTCCTCGGGTCCCGACCACACCGGGCGTGAGCCCGAGGACCAGACGACGTCGGGAGTCACGGGCGACACCGGAGGCGACGCCGGAGCCGATCACGACCACGTCGGTGCGAACCCCGCGGGCGCCCCGGACCGAGGCGTGGCCCGGGAGCCGGTGATCGACCCCGCCTTCGCGCCCTCGGTGGCCGGCGCGTCCCTCGACGACACCGCCGCGGTCGAGGCGCCGGGAGACTCCGGCACCTCGAGCGACTCCTCGAACAACTCCGCGGCCCGCCTCGCCGAGCACCCCGGAGCGGACGCAGCGGGCGCTGTCCCGGCCGCCCGAACCGAGGCCGCCCGCACCGAGGCCGCCCGCACCGAGGGGCGTCGGCTCCCCGGCCCGTCGCTGCCCGAGCTGCTCGCCGCGGCGACGGGCGCGGCCCAGCGGGTCTTCGGTGAGGACGCCGACGCGAAGCTGGCGCAGATGCTCGCCTTCGTCCGTCGCCGGGTCACCGGCGAGTTCGTCGTCGACGAGTACGGCCTCGACGCCGAGGTCATCGACACCTTCCTCATGGAGATGGTGCGCCCGCTGGCGACCAAGTGGTTCCGGGTCGAGGTCCGCGGGGTGGAGAACATCCCCACCGAGGGCGGCGCCCTGGTGGTGGCCAACCACTCCGGCACGGTGCCGCTCGACGGCGCGATCTCGATGTTCGCCGTCAAGGAGACGACCGGGCGCAACCTGCGTCCGCTCGGCGCCGACCTGGTCTTCAAGCTGCCCTTCTTCGGCGAGATGGCTCGCAAGGCCGGAGCCACGTTGGCCTGCAACGAGGACGCCACCCGTCTGCTGAGCGGCGGTGAGCTCGCTGCGGTGTGGCCCGAGGGCTTCAAGGGCATCGGCAAGCCCTACTCGGAGCGCTACAAGCTCCAGCGCTTCGGCCGCGGCGGCTTCGTCTCGGCCGCCATCAAGACCGGCGTGCCGATCGTGCCCTGCTCCATCGTCGGAGCCGAGGAGATCTACCCCCTCGTCGGAAACGTCCCGGCGCTGGCGCGTCTCATGGGCGTGCCCTACGTGCCGATCACGCCGTTCTTCCCGCTGCTCGGTCCGCTCGGGCTGGTGCCGTTGCCCTCGAAGTGGATCATCGAGTTCGGCGAGCCGATCCGCACCGACTCCTACGACCCCGGTGCGGCCGACGACCCGATGCTGGTCTTCAACCTCACCGACCAGGTGCGCGAGACCATCCAGCAGACGCTCTACACGCTGCTGATGCGCCGCAAGTCGGTCTTCCACTGATCCGTCGGTACGACGAGCACCCTCGTCGTACGTGGTCGTCCGTCACGGACGCCGGCCCGGGGTCGGCACCGACGCGATCGGTCAGGGCAGGCGTGTGTCCAGCTGCGGATCGGTGACAGCGTCCTCGAGCTCGTCGGCCGCCTTGTCGACGGCGTCGGTCGTCCTGTCGACGGCGCCCCCGGCCGCCTTGCCGGCGTCCTTCACGCCCTGCTCGACCTTTCCGGCGACGCCACCGGCGCCCGGCGAGTTCGTGTCGACGCCGCCCTTCAGCCCCCCGGCCACGTCGTCGAGGTCGTCGGTCAGGCCACCGCTGTCCGGCACGTCGCTGCCGTCGGTGACGTTGTCGCCACCGCCGCTGCCACCGCTGTCGGGTTGGGCGCCGGCGGCGGGTGCGTCGGCGTCGGGCCGGAGCACGGTCGGCGGGGCGATCCTGCGCGAGATGAGCGGGTGGTCGTTGGAGAGCGTGGAGGCGTCGAGCGAGGCCAGCACGCGGGCGGCGTCGTCGATGGCGGGACGGTTCGAGGCCGCCGCCATCACCGGGTCCGAGGGGGCGCAGGTCGGGCAGGCCTTCGCGGCGCGGGCGTCGATGTCCTGCAGCGCGGTCACGGCGTCGTCGAGGTCGTCGCGCAGGTCGACCGGCACCAGCGGGGCCAGCTCCTCGAGCTGGGCGAGCCCGTCGCGGGCGAAGCCGCGCACGTCGCTGACGTCGGCCTCGTCCCCGCTCCTGGCGTACGAGCCCATCAGCAGGTCCGAGCCTGCTTCGCCCTGGTCGCGATAGGTCGCCAGCGCCGAGGCGACGGCGGGGTCGGTCGCGGACTCACCGAGCAGCGTGCGGATCTCCACCAGACGACCGTCGGCCTGCTGCAGCAGCGTGCGGCCCTTGGCGGCGTCGTCGGAGGTCAGGTCGGCGCGAGCGGCCTCGAGGCCACGCTTGATGGGGTAGAGCGCCTCGCCGGGCAAGGCCTGCTGGGCAGCGGCCGCCATCCCGGCGGCACCCCCCGCCATGACGAGCGCGGTCGCGGCGACGACGAGACGGCGTTCGCGGCGGGAGCCCTGGCGGGTGGGCAGCTCGAGGCGGGCCGCGGTCGGGTCGTAGACCCACGACTCGGCGGCCTCGGCGAGCAGGCGTCCACGCAGCTGCGCGGTGAACTCCGGCCGGGGCGCCAGGGACGCATCGGCGTCGGCTACGTGCGTGCGCAGGGCACCGACGACGTCCACGAGCTCGACGAGCTCGGGCTTCGTGGTGTGCGCGTCAGGTGCGTCGAGCGCCGCGGCGAACTCGTCGGCACGCCGACGGGTGCTGGTCAGGGTGATCATCGCCGGTGTCCCTTCGTGCTCGCGGGCGGGTGCGGGGTGTCTCGATCGTTCCGGCAGGAACGCGTCGACACCTGGCACAACGACCGAGCGAGCGCGGGGGTTACGGCGTCGGGCTCCCGTATCGTCGAGACCGACGTCTCGACCTCGAGGACGGTCATCGCAGCCCCTCCGGCATGAGCTTGGCGAGGTTGCGCACACCGCGCAGCTGGAGCTGCTTGACCGCGCCGTCGGAGCGGCCGAGGGCGGCGGCGGTCTCCGCGATCGACAGCCCCTGCAGGAAGCGCATGATGAGGCACTCCTGCTGCTCGGTGGGCAGCTCCTTGAGGGCCGCCATGAGCGCCTCGTTGGTGAGGTGGGCCAGGACCGCGGACTCCGGCGACTCGGTGGTGGAGTCGTGGGGGCTCATGTCCTCGGTGGTCATCTCCAGCCGGGTCTTGCTGGACTTGAAGTGGTCCATGGTGAGGTTCCGGGCGATGGTCATGAGCCACGCGCCGAAGTCCTTGCCCTGCCAGGTGAAGGAGGACATGCTGCGCAGCGCCCGGAAGAAGGTCTCGGAGGTCAGGTCCTCCGCGACCACGACGGAGCCGACGCGGTAGTACAGGAAGCGGTAGACCGAGGGCTGGTAGTGGTCGTAGAGCAGACCGAACGCGTCGGCGTCACCGGCCTTGGCGAGGTCGACGAGCGCGATGAGGCGGCCGGCCTCGGCCTCGTCCTCGACCGAGGAGACCTTGAGGTCCGCGTGAGGGCCGCCGCCGGTGCCGCCCGCTCCCGGTGCATGCGCGGGGCCGTCGGCCTTCCCGTGGGACATCGAGTCGTGGTGGGGCCGGACCATGGCCTCCGAGGCCAGGAAGAACGGCGACGAGGACGTCGCGGAGGGGCCGGTGGGTGCGAGGCGTGGCTCGAAGGAGGCCAGCAGCACCTCGGCCACGGCGCGCCGGAGCGCGTCGAGTCCCTGGGGGTGCCCACTCCCACGGAGGTGCATACGTCTCCCTCCCGGTGATGTCTCCGGGTACGTCGCTGTGCCTCGCCCTCGTCGCGGTCGACACGTGCCGGCGACTCTCCCCGAGCCTCGGCGCGACCCACTTGTGACCCTACTTCCGGTCAGCCTGCCCTGTCGCGTCGATGCGAAACGCCGCCCCGTGCCGTCGGTCGGGGCCGGAGGGGGCGGTCAGCGGGTCCGGCGCCGAAGGGCGAGGCCGGCAGCCACGGTGCCGGTGGCCGCCCCGGCCAGCCCGGCGGCGAACAGTCCGGCCTTGGCCGCTCTGCGTCCGGTGCGGTAGTCACGGATCCGCCAGCCCCGCTCCAGGGCGTGCGCGCGCAGCCGGGCGTCGGGGTTGATGACGCACGGGTCGCCGACCAGGCTGAGCATGGGGATGTCGTTGGAGGAGTCGGAGTACGCCGAGCAGCGAGCCAGGTCGAGCCCCTCCTCCTCAGCCACCCGTCGTACGGCGACCGCCTTGTGGGGACCGTGCAGCATGTCGCCGACGAGCTGCCCGGTGTAGACGCCGTCGACGTGCTCGGCGACCGTGCCGAGGGCGCCGGTGAGGCCGAGACGGCGGGCGATGGTGGTGGCGATCTCGATCGGCGCTGCGGTGACCAGCCAGACCCGCTGCCCCTGGTCGAGGTGCATCTGGGCCAGGGCCCGGGTGCCGGGCCAGATCCGCTCGGCCATCGACTCGTCGAAGATCTCCTCGCCGATCGACTCGAGCTCCTCGACGCGGTGGCCGGCGATGAAGGCGAGCGCCGAGCTGCGTGCCTCGGCGACGTGCTCGGGGTCCTCGACCCCGACGATGCGGAAGTAGGCCTGCTTCCAGGCCGCACCGACGATGTCCTGGGTGGTGAAGAACTTGCGGCGGTGCAGGCCACGGGCGAGGTGGAAGATCGACGCGCCCTGGATGATCGTGTTGTCGACGTCGAAGAAGGCCGCGGCGACGGGGTCAGGCTGGACCGCGAGCGAGGTCTCCAGCTCCGGGACGGCCGCCGCCGCCTCGCCGGCCAGCACCGAACGCTCGGTCAGGTCCACCCGGCCACGTGACCTGGTTCGCCCGGTGGCCCCGCCGGCCCCGACGGACCGGCCCCGGTCGCCCCGGCTGTCTCGGCTGTGCTCCTGCTGTCCCGACCCCACGCGGACACCCTAGTGCGCTGCTCGGCCGGAGAGGTTCACGCTGTGGAAGACTTCCCGTGTGACCGCCAACCTCGCTGAGCTCGTCGCGCACGCGGCGTCGCAGCGCCCTGACCGGGTAGCCCTGGTGGCCCCGGAGAGCGGCGCGACGCTCACGTGGGCCCAGCTCGAGGACGCCGTGGCACGCTGCGCGGCCGGCCTCGCCGGGCACGGGCTCGTGGCCGGCAACCGGGTGGCGATCGCGGTGGGCAACCGGATCGAGCTCGTGGTGCTGCACCTGGCGGCCCTACGGGCGCGGCTGGTCTCGGTGCCGGTCAACCCCCGATCAGCCACGGGGGAGCTGCTGCGCATGGTCGCGGACAGTGGCGCTCGGCTGCTGGTGGCCGACGCCACCACGGTCGACCCCGCCCGCGCGGTCGTGACCGGGCTGCGGGAGGCGCTGGCCAACGAGGAGCGGACCGGCGCGCCCCGCCTGGTCGTCCTGGACAGCCCCGTCTCCGGTGACGAGATCAGCTACGAGTCGTTGCAGGCGGCCGAGCCGTCCCTGCTGCCCGCGGCACGGGACGCGGAGTCCCTGGCCGTGCTGCTCTACACCTCCGGCACCTCCGGACGGCCCCGCGCCGCGATGCTCAGCCACCGCGCGCTGCTGGCCAACATCGACCAGGCCGCGCGGGTGGAGCCGCCGATGGTCACCGCGGACGACGTCGTCTACGGGCTGCTGCCGCTCTTCCACGTCTACGGTCTCAACGCCGTGCTCGGCCAGACCCTGGCCACCGGCGCGACGCTGGTGCTCGTCGACGGTTTCTCGGCCGAGCAGTCGCTCGACCACGTGACGTCGTACGGCGTGACCGTGCTGCCGGTGGCCCCGCCCGTCCTGGCCGCCTGGCGCTCGGTCGACGGCCTCGCCGACCGGCTGGCCGGAGTCCGCACCGTGATGTCGGGCGCCGCGCCGCTGCCGGAGGAGCTGCTCGAGGAGTACGCCACCCGGTTCGGGGTCCGGGTGCACCAGGGCTACGGCCTCACCGAGACCGCGCCCGTGCTGACCTCCACGCTCTGCGGCACCGACGAGGCCAAGCGGGCCTCGGTCGGACGCGCGCTCCCCGACGTCGAGCTGCGACTGCGTGAGGAGTCCACCGGCTCGGAGAGCGGGGGTGGTCGAGGGGCGGAGGACGCGGGGGACCCCGGGGTCATCGAGGTGCGCGGCGCCAACCTCTTCAGTGGCTACTGGCCCGACGGCAACGACGGACCCGAGGCGGACGGGTGGTGGTCGACCGGCGACGTCGGCCTGCTCGACGAGGACGGCGACCTGTTCCTGCTCGACCGGGTCAAGGAGCTCATCATCGTCTCCGGCTTCAACGTCTACCCCTCCGAGATCGAGGAGGTGCTCGTCGAGGTGCCGCAGGTGCAGGAGGCGGCGGTGGTCGGCGTACCGGACGAGTCCACCGGCGAGGCCGTCGTGGCGTACCTGCGTCTCGCCGAGGGCCACGAGGTCGACCCGGACGCAGCAGTGGAGGCGGCTCGCGCGCACGCCGCGATCCGGCTCGCTCGGTTCAAGCAGCCCGTGAGGGTCGAGGTCGTGGAGACGCTGCCGCGCACCGTGACCGGCAAGGTCGCCCGCGGCCGGCTCCGGGAGCGCGTCCGTCGCGGCGCACCCGGGATCCTCGAGTGAGTCGCGCGTGAGCTCCGACGCCCCGCGGGTGCTGCTCTACGGCCGACCGGGGTGCCACCTGTGCGACGCCGCCCGGCAGATCGTGGAGGTGGTCTGCGCCGAGCTGGGGGAGGGCTGGCAGGAGGTCGACATCACGACGGACGCCGACCTGCTCGCCCGCTACGGTGAGGAGATCCCCGTGACCCTGGTCGACGGCCGCCAGCACGACTTCTGGCGGGTCGACCCGGGCCGGCTGAGGGCAGCGCTGCTCGCCTGAAGGGTTCCGGGTCGAGGCCCGGCGGGAGGGCGGTGTGACGGATGTCACCGGGGCCGCCCACGGCCTGATCACCGTTTTGTTCTCACGTTCACAAACTCCTAGAGTGGAAACCGCGCCGGCCGCCTCGAACGTGGCGGGAGCGGCGCGGCGACACACACGCTGAGGAGCACGGTGAGCCCATCCCGAGACCGCGAGGACCCGCGAGCGCACAGCGCCCGCGAGGTCTCCGACACGGTACGGCTGACCCCTCGCGCGGCGGCGGGCGGTGGGTCCGGAGGACCTGGCGGGCCCGGGAGCAGCGCCCGCGGCATCCCCGAGGCCACCGTGGCGCGGCTGCCGCTCTACCTGCGGGCCCTCGTCGGGCTCGCCGAGCGTGGCATCCGCACCTGCTCGAGCGAGGAGCTGGCCTCCGCGGCCGGCGTCAACAGCAGCAAGCTTCGCAAGGACCTGTCCTACCTCGGTTCCTACGGCACCCGCGGCGTGGGCTACGACGTGGAGTACCTCCGCTACCAGATCGCCCGCGAGATCGGCGTGACCGGTGACCTGCCCCTGGTGATCCTCGGCATCGGCAACCTCGGCCACGCGCTGGCGACCTACGCCGGCTTCTCCTCGCGCGGCTTCCGCATCGTGGCGCTGCTCGACAGCGACGCGAGCCGGGTCGGTGACGTCGTCGGCTCCCTCCCGGTCCGCTCCCTCGACGAGCTCGAGGAGATCGTGGCCCAGCAGCAGGTCGCCATCGGGGTCATCGCCACCCCCGCGCCGGCGGCGCAGGAGGTCTGCGACCGCCTGGTGGCGGCGGGCGTCACGAGCATCCTGAACTTCGCCCCGGCCGTGCTGTCGGTGCCCGACGGCGTCGACGTCCGCAAGGTCGACCTGTCCATCGAGCTGCAGATCCTCGCCTACCACGAGCAGCGCAAGGCGCTGGCGCGCCCCCCGGGCGGCACGACCGACGGCCTCGGCGACGTGCACGAGCTGGCCACCGAGCTGGCCACCGACCTGGCCACCGACCTGGCCACCGACCTGGCCACCGACCGTCCGGCGGTGGGCTCATGAGCGTCCTGGTCGTGGGGGTCTCCCACCAGACCGCACCGGTCTCGCTGCTGGAGCGCCTCAGCCTCGACGCCGACGGCGTCGAGAAGCTCATCGTGGCGGTGCACGGCACCGACCACGTGCAGGAGGCGACCGTGCTGTCGACCTGCAACCGCATCGAGATCTACACCGACGTCGAGCGCTTCCACGGGTCGGTCGAGGCGATCTGCCGGGCGCTGTGCGACCTGGCCGAGGAGCCGACCGACGAGGTCGTGCCTCACCTCTACGTGCACTACGACGACGGCGCCATCTCCCACCTCTTCCACGTCGCCACGGGACTGAACTCCATGGTCGTGGGTGAGGGCCAGATCCTCGGACAGACCCGGGAGGCGCTGCGGCACGGCCAGGAGCTCGGCACCGTCGGGCCCGCCCTCAACGCCGCCTTCCAGCAGGCCCTGCGGGTGGCCAAGCGCACCCACGCGGAGACCGACATCGACCGGGTGGCGCCCTCGCTGGTCTCGGTCTCCTTGGACCACGCAGAGGAGCGGATCGGCGCGCTGACCGGTCGCCGTGCGCTCGTCGTGGGCGCCGGGGCGATGGCCTCGCTCGCCGTCGCCACGCTGACCCGCCGCGGCCTCGCCGAAGTCGTCGTGGTGAACCGCACGCCGGTCAAGGCGCGCCGCCTGGGCCAGCAGTACGACGCCCGTGGCGCCGACCTCGCCGACCTCGAGCACGAGCTCGCCACCGCCGACGTGGTCGTCTCCTGCACCGGCGCGGTCGGCACCGTGCTCGCCACCGACCAGGTCGCCCGCGCCCTCGAGGCCCGCCCGCGCTCGCTGGCGGTCATCGACCTGGCCCTCCCGCACGACGTCGAGACCGGGGTCGGGCAGCTGCCCGGCGTCGCGATGGTCAACCTGGAGCGGTTGGCCGAGCTGACCGACGAGGACGACTCCCTCGTCGACGTGCTCGGCGTGCGCCGCATCGTCGCCGAGGAGGTGCAGGCCTTCCTCACCGCCCGCCGGATCGCCAGCGTCACCCCCACCGTGGTGGCGCTGCGGTCGATGGCCACCGGCGTGGTCGACGCCGAGATCGCCCGCCTCGACAGCCGCCTGCCCGAGCTGCCCGACGACGTGCGCGCCGAGCTGGCGCACGCGGTCCGCCGGGTCGCCGACAAGCTCATGCACCAGCCGACGGTGCGCGTGAAGGAGCTGGCCGACTCCGACGGCGCGGTCTCCTACGCCACCGCTCTGGCCGACCTCTTCTCCCTCGACCAGCAGTCGGTCGACGCCGTCACCCGCGCGGACGGGGTGCAGCCATGAGCGCCCCGGTGAGCACCGCGTCTGGCCTGCCCGCCGTCGTCCGGGTCGGGACCCGCGGCTCCGTGCTCGCCCGCACCCAGGCCGGTCACGTCGCCGAGGCGATCCGTGAGGTCCTCGGCGTCGAGGTCGAGCTCGTCGAGATCACGACCCACGGCGACGTCTCCAGCGCCCCGCTGGCCAGCATGGGCGGGGTCGGCGTGTTCGTGGGGGCGCTGCGCGCCGCCCTGGTCGACGGTCGCTGCGACGTCGCCGTGCACTCCCTCAAGGACCTCCCGACCGCCCCGGCCCCCGACATCGACCTGGTCGCCGTACCCCTGCGGGAGGACCCGCGCGACGCCGTGGTGGCCCGCGACGGGCTCACCCTCGGCGAGCTGCCGGTCGGCTCGAAGGTCGGCACCGGCTCCCCGCGGCGGGCCGCGCAGCTGCACGCGCTCGGCCTGGGGCTGGACGTGCTCGCGATCCGCGGCAACGTCGACACCCGTGTCGGCAAGGTCGCCTCCGGCGAGCTCGACGCCGTCGTGCTCGCACGCGCCGGCCTCGCCCGGCTGGGTCGCCTGGCCGAGATCACCGAGACCCTCGACCCGCTGCAGATGCTGCCCGCGCCCGGTCAGGGCGCGCTGGCGCTGGAGTGCCGTGCCGCCGACGAGGCGCTCGGTGCCGCGCTGGCCGCGCTCGAGCACCCCGGCACCCGGGCCGCCGTGACCGCCGAGCGCCGCCTGCTGGCCGAGCTCGAGGCCGGCTGCAGCTCGCCGGTCGGAGCGCTCGCCGACGTCGTGGAGGGCGACGACGGCGAGGAGCTCTGGGTCCGCGCGGTGGTGCTGTCGCTGGACGGCGCCCTGTCCGTACGTCGCTCCGGCTCCGGACCGCTCGACGCCGCCGACGACCTGGGCAAGGCCGTGGCCACCGAGCTGCTGGCCGAGGGCGCCGCCGACCTCGACGCGCCGGCACCTCCGGCCGAACCGCCCGCCTCCTCCGGCCCGACCTCCGGGGGGTCGGTGCCATGACCCGGCCGACGAGGCGGTCCGGCGATCCCGGGTCACCGACACCCACCGGCACCACCGCACGAGACGCACACCGCACGCACACGATCGAGAAGGCAGCCGTGAGCCACACCGCACCCTCGCACGAGACGACCACCACCCCCACCGGGACCGGCACGAGCACCCGCACCGGTGCCGCCACCCGCGCCAAGGTCCGTCCCGGGCGGGTGTCGTTCGTCGGCAGCGGCCCGGGCGACTGCGACCTGCTCACCGTCCGTGCCGCGGAGCTGCTGCGCTCGGCCCAGGTCGTCGTGACCGAGGTGCCCGAGCACGCCGCCCTGGTCCGCCAGGTCCTGGGGCTGCCCGAGCCGGTCCTGGACGCCGACGGCGAGGGCGTCGCCTCCGACGCGCCGGGTCCCGAGCTCGTCGACGGCGGCTTCGGCACCGACGGCCAGCCGCTGACCCACGCCGCGCGGGCCAAGGTCGTGGTGCGCTGCGCCAAGCAGGGCAAGCGCGTCGTGCGGCTCATGGCCGGCGACCCGTTCCTCTTCGCCTCCGGGCCGGAGGAGGCGCAGGCCTGCGTGAAGGCCGGCATCGGCTTCGAGATCGTCCCCGGCGTCTCGTCGGCCACGTCGGTCGCGGCCTACGCCGGCATCCCGCTGACCACGAAGAGCGCCCGCGAGGTCGCCGTCGTCTCCTGCGCCGACGCCAAGATCGACTGGTCCGGCTACGCCGACGACCGCACCCTGGTGCTGCTCTCGGCCGTCGGGTCCATCAGCCTGGTCGCCGAGCAGCTCGTCGCCGCCGGCCGCTCGCCGCGCACGCCCGTGGCCATGACGCGGGTGGGCACCACCACCGAGCAGGAGACGGTCGTCTCCACGCTGGAGTCCATCGGCGCCGACGCCGCGGCGGCCGGTATGACCCCGCCGGCGATCACGGTCGTGGGCGACGTCGTCGACCTGCGCACGACGCTGTCGTGGTTCGAGACCAAGCCGCTCTTCGGCTGGCAGGTCCTGGTGCCACGCACCAAGGAGCAGGCCGGTGCGCTGTCGGCCGGGCTGCGCTCGCACGGTGCGGTGCCCGTGGAGGTGCCGACGATCTCCGTCGAGCCGCCGCGCAACCCGCTGCAGATGGACAAGGCGGTCCGCGGCCTCGTCGAGGGCCGTTACGAGTGGATCGCCTTCACGTCGGTCAACGCGGTCAAGGCGGTGCGGGAGAAGTTCGAGGACTACGGCCTCGACGCCCGCGCGTTCTCTGGCCTGAAGATCGCCGCCGTCGGGGAGAAGACCGCTGCCTCGCTGGCCGACTGGGGCCTGCGGGCCGACCTCGTGCCGAGCGGGGAGCAGTCCGCGCGCGGGCTGCTGGAGGACTGGCCGGACTACGACGAGGTCCTCGACCCCATCAACCGGGTGTTCCTGCCGCGGGCCGACATCGCCACCGAGACCCTGGTGGCCGGCCTGCTCGAGCTGGGCTGGGAGGTCGACGACGTGACGGCCTACCGCACGGTGCGCGCGACGCCGCCGCCGGCGCCGGTCCGCGACGCGATCAAGAGCGGCAAGTTCGACGCCGTCGTCTTCACCTCGTCCTCGACGGTGCGCAACCTGGTCGGCATCGCCGGCAAGCCACACGCCGCGACCGTCATCGCCGCCATCGGCCCGGCCACCGCGAAGACCGCGGAGGAGCACGGCCTGCGGGTCGACGTGCTGGCGCCGAACCCGTCGGTGGAGGAGCTGGTCGAGGCACTTGCCGACTTCGGCGCCGCCCGTCGGCTCTCGCTGCTCGACTCCGGCCAGCCGGTCACCAAGCCCTCGCAGCGCCGGACGACGAGCCGCCGCAAGGCCGGGTCGAAGTAGTGGTCGAGCGGCCGGTGGTCCGGCCCCGCCGGCTGCGTCGTACGCCGGCGCTGCGCGACCTGGTCGCGGAGACCACGCTCGAGGCACGGCAGCTCGTCCTGCCCGTCTTCGTCCGTGAGGGCGCCACCGCGCCGGTGCCGATCAGCAGCATGCCCGGCGTCGTGCAGCACACGCGGGACTCGCTGAAGCGGGCCGCGGCCGAGGCGGCCGAGGCCGGCCTGGGCGGGATCATGCTGTTCGGTGTCCCGACGACCAAGGACGCCGAGGGCAGGGGTGCCGTCGACCCCGACGGCATCCTCAACGTCGCGATCGCCGACGTCGCCGCCGAGGTGGGTGACGCGCTGCCCGTGATGGCCGACCTGTGCCTCGACGAGTTCACCGACCACGGCCACTGCGGCGTCCTCACCGCCGGGGGAGCGGTCGACAACGACGCCACCCTCGAGGTGTACGCCGAGATGGCGCGCGTGCAGGCCGCCGCCGGCGCCGCCGTCGTGGGACCCAGCGGCATGATGGACGGCCAGGTCGCGGTGATCCGTGACGCCCTCGACGGTGCCGGTCGCACCGATGTGGCGATCCTGGCCTACTCGACGAAGTACGCCTCTGCCTTCTACGGCCCGTTCCGCGAGGCCGTCGACTCCTCGCTCACCGGCGACCGCCGGACCTATCAGCAGGACGGCCGCAACCGGATCGAGGGCGTCCGCGAGGCGCTCCTCGACGAGGCCGAAGGGGCCGACCTGGTGATGGTCAAGCCGGCGCTGGCCTATCTCGACGTGCTGCGCGAGGTGCGCGACGCGGTGACCGTGCCGGTGGCGGCGTACAACATCTCGGGCGAGTACGCCATGGTCGAGGCTGCCGCCGCGAACGGCTGGATCGACCGCGAGCCCGCCATCCTCGAGACGCTGACCTCGATCCGGCGGGCCGGTGCCGACGTGGTGCTGACCTACTGGGCGACCGAGGCCGCCGCACTGCTGCGCCGCTGACCCGCCCCCCAGGGCCCGCTCGGGCCGGCATCGCCGCGCCCCCTCGCGTGCCGCCCCGACAACGACGAAGGCCGCCCAGCCGCAGAGCGGCTGAGCGGCCTCGACCGTCGTTCGGAGTGACGTCCGGGTCACATCTTCTGGTCGATGCAGCTCTGCAGGTTGAGCGCCGTGACGCCCGCGGCGATGCACTGGGCCTTCGCCTCGGCCGCCGTGATCGTGTCCTTCACCGTGCCGCCCGGGTCCTTGACGGTGTTGTTGCCGGTGTCCTTGACGGTGTTGGTCACCTTGTCGGTGGTGTCCTTGACCGTCTGCTGCGGCGTCGACTCCGTGGTCGGGGCCGGTGCGGGCTCCTGGGTCGGCACCGGCGCCGGCTCCTCGGAGGTGGTCCCGCCGCCGGTGGTGGTGCCGCCGGAGGTCGTCGTGCTGCCGCCACCGGTGGAGCCGGGACGCGACGCCGGAGCCTTCGGAGGCGTGAAGCCCTTCGTCCCGCCGCCCATCACCGAGTCGCCGTAGGACGGCGTGAAGGTCGTGGGAGCGGTCGAGTTGTTGGGCACCGCGCTGTAGTCGCCCGAGGCGTACGCCTCCATGATCGACAGCACCAGAGCCACGTAGTCGTTGCTGTGGTTGTAACGGAAGACGGCCGACTCCTGGCCGGCCCGCTCGCCGAGGTCCTCGTCGCCGGAGCAGAGGTAGACCGCGGTCGCCAGCGCAGCGTCGTCGATGTCCTGCGGGTCGCGCTCACCGTCGCCGTCACCGTCCACACCCACGACCGACCAGGTCGAGGGGATGAACTGCATGGGGCCGACGGCACGGTCGAACCGCTTGTCGTTGTCGAACTGACCCGCGTCGGTGTCGGTGATGCGCTGGGTGCCGCTGCCGCCGTCGAGCGGGATGCCGTAGATGCCCGGCGTCGACACGCCCTCGGCCGACAGCGTGTTGCCGCCGTAGCGGCCGTGGTTGGACTCCACCCGGCCGATGGCGGCCACGAGGGGCCACTCGATGTTGCAGGAGGCGTCGGCGGAGTCGATGACCTGCGCGGCCCGCTGGTAGGCGGCCAGAGCCGCCGACGGGATGCCGTTGGTCGATGCGCTCTTGACCACCGAGTCCTCGCTGCCCTTGGGCACGCCCGGGGCCACCTCGCCGGGGGCGGAGATGTTCGCGGGCTGGTCGACGGCGTCCGAGGGGACGGTGCTGCCGTCCGGCAAGGACGGAGCGGCGGTCGTCTCCTCGGCGGTGTCGGAGGCGGTCGCGCTGGAGACGGCCAGGCTCGCGGTCCAAGCTCCCGAGAGGAGCGCGAGCGGGACGAGGGCCGTCGCCTTCTGCCACGTGGTCATGCGTTTGCTCATGATGGTGATCTCCCTGTTGGCCCGGCGGCCAGTGGTCGGGGTTGCCGGGTCATTTCCCTCGTGACGTATAACTACCCACCCGCCGTGCGGTTACGCCCGAGTAGCAAACAGGTGACGGGGTCGCCCCGGAGCGCTGCCACACCCGTCACACGGTCACCGTGCGTCACCTCTGCGGAGCTCTCCGTTGCTGCGGAGCCCGATCCCACCAGGCTCCACCGAGCATCGTAGGCCGGTCGCGCCGCACCGGTCGGCGAAGTCGTGAACGCGGCCCAGGACGGTTCCCTCGGCGGCGGGACGGGTCTGGCCAGGGCGCCGATTCGGTCGCGCTGGCCCCGTCGGGGAAGATGGCGGGTGTGAACCAGCCAGCCCCTCCGACCACCCCCGAGTCGGCTGCCCAGTCGGCGGCCCTGTTCGGCCGCGCCCGCCGGGTCATCCCCGGCGGGGTGAACTCCCCGGTGCGAGCGTTCCAGGCCGTGGGCGGCACGCCGCGCTTCATCGCTTCCGCGCGGGGTCCCTACCTCGTCGACGTCGACGGGCGCGAGTACGTCGACCTGCTCTGCTCATGGGGGCCCATGCTGCTCGGCCACGCCCATCCGGAGGTGCTGGCCGCGGTCACCGAGGCCGCGTCGCGCGGAACGTCGTACGGCACCCCGACCGAGGCCGAGGTGCTGCTGGCCGAGGAGATCGTGGGTCGCACCCCGGTCGATCGGTTGCGGCTGGTCTCCTCGGGCACCGAGGCCACGATGTCGGCGATCCGGCTGGCGCGGGGGTTCACCGGCCGGGACGTGGTCGTCAAGTTCGCCGGCTGCTACCACGGGCACGTCGACCCGCTGCTGGCCTCGGCCGGCAGCGGCCTGGCGACCTTCGCCATGCCGGGCACCCCCGGTGTCCCGGAGGCGGTGACCGCCCGCACCATCGTGCTGCCCTACAACGACGAGTCGGCGGTGACCGCGGCCTTCGCCGAGCACGGCTCCGAGATCGCCTGCCTCATCACCGAGGCGACGCCGGGCAACATGGGCATCGTCCCGCCGCGGCCGGGTTTCAACAAGTTCCTCTCCGAGACCTGCGCCGCGCACGGCGCGCTGTTCGTCAGCGACGAGGTCATGACCGGCTTCCGTGTCTCCGCCTCGGGCCGCTGGGCCCTCGACGGTGCCGTCGAGGGCTGGCGCCCCGACCTCATGACCTTCGGCAAGGTGATGGGCGGCGGCTTCCCGGCCGCGGCCTTCGGCGGCCGCGCCGACGTCATGGCGGCGCTGGCCCCGGAAGGCACCGTCTACCAGGCCGGCACGCTGTCGGGGAACCCGGTGGCCGCCACCGCCGGCCTCACGACCCTGCGGCTGGCGAACGACGCCGTCTACGCCCACGTCGACCGTGCCGCGGACGTCGTACGGGAGGCTGCCGTCGCCGCGCTGACCGAGGCCGGGGTCCCGCACGTCGCGCAGAACGACCGCAACATGTTCAGCGTCTTCTTCAGCGAGGACGGCGGGACCGGCCCGGTCACCGACTTCGCCGGCGCCTCCCGCCAGCGGCTGGACCGCTACGCCGCGTTCTTCCACTCGATGCTCGACCAGGGCGTCCACCTGCCCCCGAGCGCCTTCGAGATCTGGTTCCTCTCGGCCTCCCACGATGACCGGGCGCTGGACCGCATCGTCTCCGCGCTCCCCGCCGCCGCACGCGCCGCCGCCGCGGTGCCCGACGCCACCTCCGGAGGGACCGCATGAAGACCGTCGTCCACCTGGTCCGCCACGGTGAGGTGCACAACCCGGTCGGGATCCTCTACGGCCGCCGGCCGGGCTACCACCTCTCCGACCTCGGCCACCGGATGGCGACCCGCGTCGCCGAGGTGATCTGCGAGCGCGACATCACCGGGGTCTACGCCTCGCCGCTCGAGCGTGCCCAGGAGACGGCCCAGCCCATCGCCGACGCGCTCGGGCTCGACCTGCAGACCGACGAGCGCGTCATCGAGTCGAGCAACGTGTTCGAGGGGCAGACGTTCGGCGCCGGCCAGGGCGTCCTCAAGCACCCCCGGGCCTGGAAGCACCTGTGGAACCCGCTGCGGCCCTCGTGGGGCGAGCCCTACAAGCAGGTCGTGGCCCGCATGACCGAGGCCGTCCACGACGTCCGCGACGCCCATCTCGGGCACGAGGCGGTCGTGGTGTCGCACCAGCTGCCGATCTGGATCACCCGGCTCCACCTGGAGGGCAAGCCCTTCCTGCACGACCCGCGCAAGCGACACTGCACGCTGTGCAGCCTCACCTCCCTGACCTTCGAGGGCGACCGGCTCACGATGCTCACCTACTCCGAGCCGGCCGGCGACCTCATCCCGGTCCACGACCGCAACAAGACCTTCTCCAGCGGCGGCAGCGCCGATCCGTCCGGTGCCCCGGGAGGCGCCACCTGATGGGACGGACGGGAGCGACGGCACAGCAGGGGGCAGCGGGGCGCGCGGACGCCGGCGTACGACGCACGCCGGGACCGTTCGCGGCGTTGCTGGCGACCCTCCTGCTGGCCGCGGGCTGCACCGGCCCGTCGTTGTCCAGCGGCGGTGAGCAGGGGTTCGTGACCTCCGACGGCTCGGTCTCCGTGCTCGAGCCGTCCGAGCGTGAGGCGCCCGACGGTGAGGTGGCGGGCGAGACCGTCGACGGCGAGCCGGTCGCGCTGGCCGACTACGCCGGCGACGTCGTCGTGATGCCGGTGTGGGGCTCGTGGTGCGCTCCCTGCATCGCCGAGGCCCCGTTGCTCGCCGACGCCGCGCGGGACCTCTCCGACGACGGGGTGTCGTTCCTGGGCATCAACAACCGCGACTACGACGAGGCGTCGGCCCGCCGCTTCACCGAGAACTTCGACCTGCCCTACCCGAGTCTCTACGACCCCGAGGGCAACCTGCTGCTGAACTTCCGCGGCACGCTGCCGCCGCTCGCGGTGCCCACCACCGTCGTCATCGACGCCGATGGCCGGGTCGCGGCCCGCATCATCGGCGAGCTCAACGCCAGCACGCTGTACGGCGTCGTCGAGGACGTCCTGGGCCAGAAGCTGACACGGTCGTCGGGTCCGGCCGAGGCGGGCGGGGAGCCGGGGGAGCTGGGGGAGCGCTCGGAGGACGGCGCATGAACATCGCTGACTGGTTCTACGAGCAGGTGACCGGCGGATCCATGGCGCTCGCCGTGCCGGTGGCGATGATCGCGGGGACCGTGTCGTTCTTCTCGCCCTGCGTGGTGCCGCTGCTGCCCGGCTACGTCGCCTACGCGACCGGTCTGTCCGGAGCCGACCTCGAGACCGCCAAGCGGGGGCGCATGCTCGCCGGCACCGGCCTGTTCGTGGCCGGCTTCACGGCCTGGTTCGTCGTCGTCGGCACCACCGCCGGGGCGCTGGGCGGCTGGCTCTACGAGTACCGCGAGACCATCACCACCGTGCTCGGCCTGGTCACGATCGTCGTCGGGCTCGTCTTCATGGGTGCGGTGCCCTGGCTGCAGCGCGACGTGCGCCTCCACCGCGTGCCCTCGGTAGGGCTGGCGGCCGCCCCGCTGCTCGGCCTGCTCTTCGCGATCGGCTGGACGCCCTGCATCGGGCCGACGCTCACCGCGGTGCAGTCGATGGCGATCACCGAGGCGACCGCGGGGCGCGGTGCGTTGTTGAGCGTCGCCTACTCCGTGGGGCTCGGGCTGCCCTTCATCCTGCTGGGGCTGAGCTATCGCCGCATGCTCGGAGCCACCCGGTGGATCCGCAAGCACCAGGTCTGGGTCACCCGCGCCGGTGGTCTCATGCTCGTCGCCGTCGGCCTGCTGCTCGTCACCGGCTGGTGGGACCTGTGGATCGCCGAGATGCGCGGCTGGGTCGTCGGCTTCGAGGTGTCGGTCTGATGAGCACGCGCACCACCGACCGCGACCCCTCCATGCCGGAACCGCCCGAGTCGTCGGCGCCGGACGCGACGGACCCGGAGGGGACCGCGAACGACGTACCGGGGCCGCCCCCTGCGTTGGCCCCGCGCGAGCTCGCCCGCTGGGCGTGGCGCCAGCTCACGTCCATGCGTACGGCGCTGCTGCTGCTCCTGCTGCTGGCACTCGGCTCGATCCCCGGCTCGGTCATCCCGCAGTCGAACATCGCCGCCGTCCAGGTCGGGCAGTGGAAGGAGGACCACCCCACGCTGGCGCCGATCTACGAGCGGCTGGGGTTGTTCTCGGTCTACGACTCGGTGTGGTTCAGCGCCATCTACCTGCTGCTCATGGTCTCCCTGGTGGGCTGCATCGTGCCCCGGCTGGGCGTGCACTGGCGCGCCGTACGGTCGAAGCCGCCGAAGGCGCCGCGCAACCTGCACCGGCTGCCGTCGTACGTCCGCGAGCCGCTGGCTGCCGTGTCGGTACCGACCGCCGGGCCGACCGCCGCGGACGTGCTGGACCGAGCCGAGGCCGCGCTGCGTCGGCGGCGCCGCTACCGGGTGGTGCGCACCGGCGACACGTTGTCGGCCGAGCGCGGCCACCTGCGCGAGTTCGGCAACCTCGTCTTCCACATCAGCGTCGTGGTGGTGCTGCTGGCCTTCGCCTACGGCCAGCTCCTCGGCTACAAGGGCGGCGCGATCGTGATGGTCGGCAGCGGCTTCACCAACTCCACCCCGCAGTACGACGAGTTCGCCCCCGGCTCGCTCTACGACCCGGTGAACCTCGAGCCGCTGAGCTTCACCGTCGACGACTTCGACGTCCGCTTCCTCGAGGGTGGCCCGGCCAACGGCCAGCCGGAGTACTTCCGCGCGCCGATCAGCTACCGCGCGGACCTCGACGCCCCGGTCGAGGAGCACGTGCTCGAGGTCAACAAGCCGCTCGTGCTCGACGGGGTGAGCGTGTTCCTCGTCGGGCACGGCTACGCCCCTGACTTCACCGTGACCGACGGCAGCGGGGAGGTGGCCTGGGACGCCCCGGTGCCGTTCCTGCCGCAGGACGCGACCTTTGCCTCCTTCGGGGTGCTGAAGGTGCAGGGCGCCCAGCCCGAGCAGCTCGCCTTCGACGGGCTGTTCCTGCCGACCTACGGCTTCACGATGGAGCGCGGACCGTTCTCGGCGTTCCCCGCCGCCGACAACCCGGTCGTGACGATGACCGGCTACTACGGCGACCTGGGGCTCGGCAGCGGGGAGCCGCAGTCGGTCTACGCCCTCGACACCGACGAGATGACGCAGCTCGAGAAGGCCGACGGGACGCCGTTCCGCCTCGACATGGTGCCCGGGCGGACCGTCGAGCTGCCGGAGGGGATGGGCTCGGTGCGCTTCAACGGCTACGAGCGCTGGGTGAAGCTGCAGATCAGCCACACCCCGGGCAAGGCGATCGCCCTCGGCGGGATCGTGCTCGGTCTGGTCGGGCTGATGGCGTCGCTGTTCGTGCGCCGGCGCCGCGTCTGGGTGCGGGTGGTCACCGGAGCCGACGGGCGCTCGTCGTACGTCGAGGTCGGGGGGCTGGACCGCAGCACCGTGGCGGAGGGTCTGGACACCGAGGTGACCGGTCTCGCACGCACAGCGGTGGGGCCCGTGACCGGGCCGAGCGATACTGGTGAGGGGTCGGCCTCCGACGAGGGCCCGACTCGCCGCGACGACGAGGAGCAGCCGTGACGACCGAGGCCTTCGCCAGCTTCAGCGACACCGCCATCATGTTCGCCGGCATCGTCTACGTGCTGGCGCTCGCCGCCCACGTGGCCGAGTGGGTGGTCGCGCTGACCGCGCCGGCGCGGGTGGGGAGCGCGGACCGCGCGGCCCAGCCGGTCGGCGTGGCCTCCGGCGTCGACGCGAGCCGGGTCGACGTACCGGCGCAGGGAGCGGTGTCCGACCGCTCGGCGGGCGACGGCGATGACCGCCGCGAGCTGCGCATCGAGACCGCCGGCCGGATCGGCGTCGCGCTGACCGTGGTGGCCGCCGTGCTGCACACGGCCGGGGTCGTGTCCCGCAGCTTCGCCACCGACCCGTGGCGGGTGCCGTGGGGCAACATGTACGAGTTCACCCTCACCGGGGCGCTCGGGGTCACGCTGATCTACCTGGTGATGCTGCGGACGCTGAAGCTGCGGTGGATGGGGCTGTTCCTGACGCTGTTCCAGGTCGTCGTGCTCATGCTCGCCAACCTGACCCTCGAGCAGCAGGCCGGGCCGCTCGTGCCCGCGCTGCACTCCTACTGGCTGGTGATCCACGTCGGTGCCGCGATCCTGGCCACCGGGGCGTTCGCGGTCGGTGCGCTGACCTCGGTGATGTTCCTGGTCAAGAGCCGGATGGGGGAGCGGCGCGCGGCGCTGCTGGACCGGTTCCCCGACGCCGACACCCTGGACCGGATCTCCTACCGGCTGCACGCGGTCGGCTTCCCGCTGTGGACGTTCGCGGCGCTGATCGCCGGGCCCATCTGGGCGGAGTACGCGTGGGGCTCCTACTGGAACTGGGACCCCAAGGAGGTGTGGGCGTTCATCACGTGGGTGGTCTATGCGGCGTACCTCCACGCCCGGGCGACCGCCGGCTGGAAGGGCAGGGCCGCCGCGATCATCGCGCTCATCGGCTTTGCGACCCTGCTGTTCAACTTCGTCGGCATCAACTTCTTCTTCGGCGCCAGCAGCCTGCACTCCTACGCCGGCTCCTGACCCACGAAGGGGCGCGTGCGTTCGCGCGAAGGGGCGCGTGCGTTCGCGCGAAACGGCGCGTGCGTTCGCGCGAAAGGGCGCGTGCGTTCGCGCGAGACGTCAGTCGCGACCGCTCGCCGAGGCCAGGACGGCTCCGCGTCGGCGGTCGGAGAGCACCGAGGCGACCGACAGGAAGCTCAGCACCGCGGCCACGGATCCGAACGACCCGATCGACAGCACCGACAGAGCCGAGCCGACGCTGCCGACCGACAGCACGGACCCGACGCTGCCCACCGACAGCACCGAGCCGTTCGAGGCGATGGACAGCACCGATCCGGTGGAGCGCCAGGACAGGTACGAGTCGGCCATGGCGGCAGGCTACGCCGTACGACGACGCGTCAGTCCGTGTCCTCGCGGGCGCGCATCTCCTCGAAGCGTGTCGACATCCGGTCGGCCCGCTCGGTCACGCGCTCCGCGAACCGCTCGCGCAGGTTGCGCAGGAGGTACGCCGACACGAACGTCGAGAGCACGGCCGCGAGGATCAGGGGCCACAGCACCGGCAGCGCACCGTTGCGGTCCACCAGCCACACCATCAGCAGGACGAGGGCGTAGGTGACGCCGAAGATCCCGAAACGGGCCGCGGTGTAGAGGACGAACTCACGCATGCTCCCAGGGTACGGCGGGCGCCGGACCCGACCGAAGCCAGCACCCGCCACCACTCCTGGTGCGTCGGTGGGTTGTGCCCCCTCCTAGTCTGGAGGTGTGCTGAAGTTCGTGCTCGTCGTCGTGCTCTTCGCCGCCGTGGTCTACACCATCGCGTGGACCCTCGAGCGACGCCGCACGCTCGGCAAGGGCAACGCGTTGCCGAAGCGACGGTCGAAGCCGCAGATGAAGCAGGTCGCGCCGGACGACGACGAGGACTTTCTCCGTTGGCTCGACCGCAAGCGTCGCAAGGACGGCACCGACGGCCAGGGCCAGGAGCCCGCAGCCGACTGACGTCCGGCGGGGTCAGGCGAGCAGGAGGCCGAGGAAGAGGCCGAGGCCGTAGAGCAGCTCGGCGACACCGGTCAGCTGGAGCACCGGCACCAGGGCACCGCCCACGGCGCCGCTGCGGACAACGGCGACAGCCCGCGCCCCGGGAACCACGCCGACCATCGCCAGCAGGGCCCACGGCGAGGCCACCAGCGCGACACCGACCGCGGCCATCGCCGCAAGGACGAGCAGGGCGACGTACCAGAGCCGCGTCCGGGCGTCTCCGAGCACCACCGCCAGCGTCCGCTTGCCGACCTCGGCATCGGTGGGGATGTCGCGCAGGTTGTTGGCCACCAGGATCGCGCAGGCGATGGCACCGATCCCGACCGCGGCGAGCAGCGACGCCGGCAGCCAGTCGCCGAGCGACAAGCCGCTGCCAGAGTCCGGGTCCGTCCCCGCACCGGCCGTCTGGACGTACGTCGTCCCGACCACCGCCACCAGCCCGAAGAACACGAACACCATGACCTCGCCGAGCCCGCGGTAACCGTAGGGGCTCGAACCGCCCGTGTAGAACCAGGCCGCCAGGATGCAGACCGCCCCCAGCGCCACCAACCACCACGCGGTGGTCGCGGCCAGCACCAGACCGGTCGCGGCCGCGACTCCGAAGGCCGCGAAGGCCGCTCGCTTCACCGCCCCCGGCGTCGCCGCCCCCGAGCCCACGAGCCGCAGCGGCCCGACCCGGTCCTCATCGGTCCCGCGCACCCCGTCGGAGTAGTCGTTGGCGTAGTTGACCCCGACCTGCAGCGCCAGCGCGACGACCAGCGCCAGCGCAGCCTTCCACGCAACGACGCTGTCGACGTACGCCGCGACGCCGGTGCCGGCCAGGACGGGTGCCACAGCCGCGGGGAGGGTGCGGGGGCGGGCTCCTTCGAGCCACTGCGCAGGGGTTGCCACGACAGGGATCCTGCCAGCCGGCATCCCACCGTCCTCACGGCGTCCCGCGGGGGCCCACGACCCGGGCAGGGCATAACGTGGACCGTCGTGAGCCAGGAGAGCAGTCCGCAGGCCGCGGCGGGCACCCCGGCGGGCACCCCGGCGGGCACCCCGGCGGGCACCCCGGCGGGCACCCCGGTGGGCACCCCCGCCGGCCTGCGGCCGGTGAGCGGCACTGCGGCGGAGATCCTCGGGCTGCTGCGCGCCTGGAACACCGCGGCGACCGCAGCCCCCACCGACCGCGCCGGTGAGCCGCTCGTGCTCCGTACCTCCGGCTCCTCCGGCCGCCCCAAGTCGGTGGTGCTCTCCCACCGCGCTCTGCTGGCCTCGGCCCGCGCCGCCCACGACCGGCTCGGCGGCCCCGGCCAGTGGGTGCTCAACCTGCCGCCGACCTACGTCGCCGGGCTCCAGGTCCTGTTCCGCTCCGTGGTCGCCGGCACCGAGCCGGTCCTGCAGACCGGCTCGCTGGCCGAGACCCTCGACGCCATGACGGGCCCGCGCCGCTACGTCTCGCTGGTGCCCACCCAGCTGCGCCGGCTGGTCGACGTCGCTGACCCCGGTGGCTCCGCCGACGACGCCGGCGACGCCGGCGAGCTCGCCGCCCTCACCCGATTCGACGCCGTGCTCGTCGGCGGAGGTCCGCTGTGGCCGGAGGTCCGTGCCGCGGCCGAGGCCGCCGGCGTCCGCGTCGTCCAGACCTATGGGATGGCGGAGACCTGCGGCGGCTGCGTGTACGACGGCCGCCCGCTCGACGGGGTCGAGGTCCGCATCGCCGAGGACGGGCAGGTACTGCTGCGTGGTCCGGTCCTCTTCGACGGCTACGCCGACGACCCGGCCCGCACCGCCGACGCGTTGGACGACGGATGGCTGCGCAGCCAGGACCTGGGACGCCTCGACGACGACGGGCGGCTGCGGATCGTCGGCCGGGTCGACTCGGTGATCATCAGCGGCGGGGTCAACGTCCCCGCCGAGGCCGTCGAGGCCATGCTCGAACGCCACCCCGACGTGTCCGGCGCCGTCGTGGTCGGCGTACCGGACCGCGAGTGGGGAGAACAGGTCACCGCCGTCGTGGAGTCGCGCCGCGTGCTCGACCTCGACGAGCTGCGCGACCTCGTCGAGCCGCGCGCCTGGGCGCCCCGGGCGCTCGTGCCCACCGACCGGCTGCTGCACCTGCCGAACGGCAAGGTCGACCGGCAGGCGGCCCGCGTCCTCGCGGTCCAGGAGGCAGCACCGTGAGCCACCCCGTCTTCGCCGTCCCGATGCGGACCCGCTTCCGTGGCATCGACGTCCGCGAGGGCATGCTGCTGCGCGGCGACGCCGGCTGGGGCGAGTTCAGCCCCTTCCTGGAGTACGACGCCCGCGTCGCTGAGCCCTGGCTGCGCGCCGCCCTGGAGGCCGCCGACGAGGGCTGGCCGATGCCGCTGCGCGACCGGATCCCGGTCAACGTCACCGTGCCGGCCGTCGACGCGGAGCGGGCCCGCGCGGTCGTGCTCGCCGGTGGTTGCACGACCGCCAAGGTCAAGGTGGCGGAGCCCGGCCAGAGCACCGCCGACGACGAGGCCCGGGTCGAGGCGGTGCGCGACGCACTCGGCGCCGGCGGTCGCATCCGTGTCGACGCCAACGGCGCCTGGAGCGTCGACGAGGCGGTCACCGCCATCGGCCTGCTCGACCGCGCCGCCGGCGGCCTCGAGTACGTCGAGCAGCCGTGCGCGAGCGTCGAGGACCTCGCCAGGGTCCGCCGGCGCGTCGACGTACCCATCGCCGCCGACGAGTCGATCCGCCGCGTCGAGGACCCCTACCGGGTGCGCGACCTGGAGGCCGCCGACGTCGCGGTGCTGAAGGTGCAGCCGCTCGGCGGGGTGCGGGCGTGCCTGCGGATCGCCGAGGACATCGGCCTGCCCGTCGTGGTCTCGAGCGCGCTGGAGACGAGCGTCGGGATCGCGGCCGGCGTTGCCCTGGCGGCCGCCCTGCCCACGCTGGAGCACGCCTGCGGGCTGGCGACGGTGCAGCTGATGACCGCCGACGTCTCCCAGCACCCGCTGCTCCCGGTGAACGGTGAGCTGCCCGTCGAGCGACCACAGGTGGACCCGGTGCGGCTGGCCGCGGTGGCCGCGGCACCGGAGCGGGCCGCGCACTGGGAGGCGCGGCTGGCCGAGATCCGGCAGGATCGACGCTCGTGAGCCCCGACCCCGCGCCCGACCCCGCGCCCGACCCCGCGCCCGACCCCGCGCCCGACCCCGCGCCCGACCCCGCGCCCGGGCCCGCCGCCCCGCTCAACGCGGCGACCGCCCAGGCCCGCACGCTGCTCGACGAGCTGGTCCGCGGCGGTGTCGCCGACGTGGTCGTCTGCCCGGGCTCACGCTCGGCCGCCCTCGCGTTCGCCGCCCACGCCGCGGCGGCTCGCGGCGACGTCACGCTGCACACCCGCATCGACGAGCGCACCGCCGGCTTCCTCGCCCTCGGCCTGGCCCGCACCTCACGTCGCCCGGTCGTCGTCCTCACGACGAGCGGCACCGCGACCGCCAACCTCCACCCGGCCGTGCTCGAGGCCTCCCACGCCGGCCTGCCGCTGATCGTCCTGACCGCCGACCGGCCGGCCCGACTGCGCGGCACCGGCGCCAACCAGACCACCGACCAGGTCCACCTCTACGGCTCAGCGACCCGGCTGTTCGCCGACGTCCCGGCGGGGACCCCAGGCCACGCCGAGGCCGCGCAGGTCGTCGGCTGGAGGTCGCTGGCGTCCCGGGCGCTCCTCACCGCCGAGGGGGCAGCCGGTCCGGCGCGCGGCCCGGTGCACCTCAACGTGCAGCTCGACGGGCCTGCGACGCCGGACGCCGTGGACGGCTGGAGCGCCGACCTGGGCGGCCGCGTCGACGGCCTGCCGTGGACCCGCAGCCCGCGCCTGCCCGCCTCGCTGGTGCCTCGCCCGCCGGCGACGGCCGACGACGAGGTCGACGCCTGGGAGGACGGTGTCCCCACGGTGGTCGTCGCCGGTGACGACGCCGGACCGCCGGCGCGCGTCCTGGCCGAGGAGCGCGGCTGGCCGCTGCTGGCCGAGCCCTCCAGCGGCTCCCGCACGGGCGCCAACGCGATCCGCACCTACCGGCTGCTTCTCGGGGACGCCGACCTCACCGGGCGGATCCGGCGTGTGTTCGTCGCCGGTCACCCGACGCTCTCGCGTCCGGTGACGCGCCTGCTGTCGCGCGACGACGTCGAGGTGGTGGCGCTCCGCGACCGGGTCGGCGGCTGGACCGACCCCGGCCACCGGGTCGACCGGGTGCTGGACCAGGCGCCGCTCCGGCCGGCGCACGCCCGCGCGGCCACGGCCGGCCGTTGGCTCCAGGAGTGGCTCGACCGCGACGCCGCACTCGGCGCCCGCCTCGACGACCTGCTCGACGCGACCGGCGACCTCACCCCCCAGCACGTCGCCGGGGAGGTCGCGTCCGCGCTCCCGCCGGGAGGGCTGCTCGTCGTCGGCGCCTCCAACCCGGTGCGCGACCTCGACCTGATGGTGCCGCGCTACGACGTCGGCGCCCGGCGGATGGTGGTGGCCAACCGAGGCCTTGCCGGTATCGACGGCAGCGTCTCGAGCGCCATCGGCGCCACCCTCGGCAGACCCCGCACGACGCGCGCCTTCGCCCTGCTCGGCGACGTCACCTTCCTCCACGACACCACCGGGCTCGTGCTCGGACCCGACGAGCCGCGCCCGGACCTGACGATCGTGGTCGTCAACGACGACGGCGGCAGCATCTTCTCCTCCCTCGAGCAGGGCGCCCCCGCGCACGCCGGCTCCTTCGAGCGCCTCTTCGCCACCCCCCACGGCGTCGACCTGGCGGCCCTGTGCGCCGCCACGGGTACGACGTACGCCCGGGTGGGTGACCGGGCCGAGCTGCGCGCCGCCCTGGCGCGCCAGCCGCAGGGCATCGTGGTCGTGGAGGCCGTCGTGCGCCGCGACACCCGTCGTGACCTCGACGCCGCCATCCGCGCTCTCGTGGTCTGAGCCACCACCGGGGCCGCGCCACCGAACCCGGGCGCTCTTGCCCGAGGGCCCACAATGGGGCGGTGCACGTCGCCCTCATGCTGGTCGCGCTCGTCGTCACGATCGTGACCGTCGCCGCCATCGCCCGCCGTCTCGACTTCCCCGCCCCGATCCTGCTGGTCGCCGTGGGCGTGCTGGGGTCGTACCTCCCGTTCGTGCCGGAGGTGCGCCTCACCCCCGAGATCGTGCTCGTCGGGCTGCTGCCGCCGCTGCTCTACAACGCGGCGCTGTCGACGAGCCTGGTCGACTTCAACACCTATCGGCGCCCGATCCTGGGACTCTCGGTCGGGCTCATCATCTTCACCACCTTCGGGGTCGGCCTCCTGCTGCACACGATCGTGCCGGGCCTGGCCTGGGGCGCGGCCTTCGCCATCGGCGCCGTGGTGGCGCCTCCCGACGCGGTCGCCGCCACCGCCGTCGGGCGCCGGATCGGGATGCCCCGGCCGGTGGTGACCGTGCTCGAGGGTGAGTCGCTGCTCAACGACGCCACGGCGCTGGTGGCGCTGAACACTGCGATCGTGGCCGCCACCGCGACCATCTCGATCGCCGAGGTCGGCCTGGACTTCCTCGTCGCGGCCGTGGGCGGGGTGGCGTGCGGGTTGCTGGTCTTCGCCGTGGTGGCGAAGGTGCGCCGTCACGTCACCGAGCCCACGCTGGACACCTCGGTGTCGATCGTGACGCCCTTCATCGCCTACGTGGTCGCCGAGGAGATCCACGCCTCGGGTGTGCTGGCCGTCGTCGTCGCCGGTCTCGCGCTCGGCCACAAGGCGCCGTTGCTGCAGACGCCGTCGTCGCGGATCGCCGAGCGCCTCAACTGGCGCACCTTCGCGTTCCTGCTGGAGAACGCGGTCTTCCTGCTCATCGGTCTGCAGACCAGCTGGATCGTGCGCGAGGTCTCGGAGAGCCCCCTGAGCACCGCCACGGTCATCACCGCCTGCGTCGCGACGCTGGTCGCCGTCATCGTGCTGCGCTACCTGTGGCTGCTGCCGGCACGCTTCGTGCTGCTCAAGCCCGACCAGCACGGCCGCTTCCCACCGCGGGCGTACACGATCCTCGTCGGCTGGGCCGGCATGCGCGGGGTGGTGACGCTGGCGGCGGCCTTCGCGATCCCCGAGGAGGTGCCCGGCCGTGAGGTGCTGCTCCTGATCGCCCTCTTCGTCACCGGCGGCACGCTGCTCATCCACGGACTGACGCTGCCCTGGCTCGTGCGGCGGCTCAAGGTCAGCCCGCCCGACCCGCGCGAGGACGCGCTGGCCCGCGCCGAGCTGCTGCAGGCCGCCAGCCGCGCGGGGCTGGACCGGCTGGAGGAGGTGGAGGACGACGACGACCTGCACGAGGGTGTGCGTCAGGTCCTGCACTCGCGCATCGAGCAGCGGGAGTTCGCCGCGTGGGAGCGGCTGGGGGCTGAGCAGAGCGAGGGTGAGACGCCCAGCGAGCGGTACGCGAGGTTGCGCGGCGACATGCTGGCCGCCGAGCGTGCCCGGGTCCTGGAGCTGCGCAGCACCGGCCGGATCCCCCACGAGGTGGTGGAGGACGTGCTGTCCTCCCTCGACATCGAGGAGTCCATGATCGACTACGGGGTACAACGCCACCGTGAGTTCGTCCGGCAGCAGGAGAGGAGCGGCATCGTGAGCAGAGCCATCGATGCGTGCGACCACCTGTCCGAGGCAACCGACCGCGAGGTTCCTGAGGAGCTGGTCTGCGTGGACTGCGTCCGCGAGGGCAGCAGCTGGGTGCACCTGCGGATGTGCCTTTCCTGCGGCCACGTGGCCTGCTGCGACTCCTCGCCGCGCCGTCACGCCGCCGCGCACTATCAAGCGGAGGACCACCCGGTCATCCGCTCCGTCGAGACCGGAGAGGCGTGGCGCTGGTGCTACGCCGACGAGGTGGTGGGATGACCATGCGGATCACCAAGTTCAGCCATTCCTGTGTCCGTCTGTCGTACGGCGAGGGGGCGGGGCGCGACGTCGTCCTCGACCCCGGCGCCTGGTCCGAGCGCGAGTCGCTCGACGGCGCGGCCGCGGTGCTGATCACCCACGAGCACCCCGACCACTGGACGATCGAGCACCTGCAGTCCTCGGACGCCCCGATCTGGACGATCGAGGCGGTGGCGAAGCAGATCCGCGAGGCCGACGCGGGCGTCGGCGAGCGCGTCACCGTGGTCTCCCCGGGCGAGCAGCTCGACATCGCCGGGTACGGCGTGCGCGTCGTGGGGGAGAAGCACGCCGTCATCCACCCCGAGGCGCCGGAGTTCGCCAACAGCGGTTTCGTGCTGACTGCCGACGGCACGTCGGTCTACCACCCGGGCGACTCCTTCGAGCTGCCAGGCCAGGACGTCGACGTCTTCCTCGGCCCGGCCTGCGCGCCGTGGGCGCGGATGTCGGAGCTGGTCGAGCTGGCCCGCGCGGTGGGAGCGCCGCGCACGCTCGGCATCCACGACGAGGTCTACTCCGCGAAGGGTCTCGGCATCGTCGACCGCTTCATGAGCGACTTCCTCGGCAAGCAGGACGGCAGCTGGTCCCGGCTCGCACCCGGCGCCGATCTCGCTGACGTCTGACTCCGCCGGCCCGCTCACCCCAAAGGTCCGCTGGGCTAGGTCGAGGTCGCCGAGGACAAGACCGAGGCCGTCGCCTCGCAGGGTGGGTTCGTCGAGCGCGGGGCGCCGCTGCGGCAGCGACTGATCGAGGAGTGCGAGCGCCTGCTGGCGATCAGCGGCTGAGCGATCGAGCGCGCGGGTTCCGTCCGAGGCTCACCCGGCAGCACAGGTGCGCTAACGACCGTGCGAACCAGGTTTTGTCCACAGAACAAATTTCTTTGAGAATGTTGCTGGCAGAGCGCTCATCGGGGCTCAAACTGTCGGTGGGCACTGGCATCGTCAAGTCATGGAGCCGCACACAGACCCCGAGCCGGAGGGTGGTTCCGTGCCCGGCCGAGGGTTTGCTGTGACACCCGGTGAAGAAGGGGCTGGCTCGGGTGAGGGGCGATGGCGGGAGTACTCGCCCGCTCGAGGGGCGCTCGCAGCGGATGCACCGGTTCACCGGCCGTCTGTTGGCCGCAGTGGGCGATGCCACCGCTGGTGGGGTCGAGGGTGTCGCGCTGGGGTGCCTGAACGCGACGGAGGCCGGCGAGGCGGCCCTCGAGCTGCACGAGGTGATGTCGCGGTTGAAGGGTTTGCAGCTGGCTCTGCTGGCCCACGCCGACCGGCTCGACGTCTGCACGCAGGCTGATGGGGGTCCGGCGCCGGTGGACACCGCCGCCTGGCTGGCCCACCGCGCGTTAGTGGCCGGACGCACCGCGCGGGGTCAGGTCCGCCACAGTCGCGACATCACCAGCGACTTCACCGCGACCGGTTCGGCGTTGTTGGCCGGTGACATCGACGCCGACCAGGCCGCGGTCATTGTCTCGGCGGTCAGACGACTGCCGACCGAGCTTGAAGCTGGTGTCCGTGAGCGGGCGGAGAAGGTGATGCTGGCCGAGGCGCGGCGGCTCGACGCCGACCAGCTGCGGGTGGCGGGTCGGCGGTTGTTGGAGTCGATCGACCCCGACGCCGCTGACGAGGCCGAAGCCAACCGGTTGCGCAAAGAAGAGGACGCCGCCGCAGCCAAGACCTGGTTGACGACCTGGGACGATCGTGACGGCACCACGCACCTGAACGTGAAGCTGTCGACGAGGCATGCCGACATGCTCCGCATGGTGCTGCACGCGATCGCGAACCCACGTCTGGCGGATGCAATCACCCGCACCACCCAAGCGTCGGTCGACGCCAACGGCGACAGCGACGACAACAGCGCCCGCACGGACAAACCCGGACAGCGGATCATGGGCGAGGCGTTCTGCCGCCTCCTCGAGACCCTCGACCCCGACCGGCTCCCGCACTCCGGCGGCCTCAGCGCCACTGTCGTCGTCACCATCCCCCTGGAGACCCTCCAGGGTGGGCTCGCGGCGGCGACCATGGACACCGGCACACGGCTCTCACCCGGTGAGGCGCGGCGGATGGCGTGCGACGCCGGCCTCATCCCCGTCGTCCTCGGCGGGAGGAGTGAGGTCCTCGACCACGGCCGGATGCGCCGGTTGTTCTCGAAACCGCAGCGGGTCGCGATGGCCTTGAGGCAGAGCTTCCGCTGCGCTGCCGAAGGATGCGAACGACCCACCGCCTGGTGCGACGCCCATCATCTCCAACCCTGGTCCCGTGACGGCCGTACCGACCTCGCCGACGGCGTCCTGATCTGCGGGAGACACCACACTCTCGTCCACCACCCCGCCTACCACGTCGAACGCCGACCCGGCTGGCGCATCAGCATCACCCGCACCCCACGCACCACACCCAGACGCCAATAGGTGCTCCCGCGCGAACGAGCAAGCTCGCACAGACATCGCGAGTGGAGCACCAGAGTGACGAGCCTCAGCGCGACCTCCGTCTCACGGCTCCAGCACGACCTTGCCGGTGCTCCTGCGAGCCTCGATGCGCTCGTGGGCGCAGCCCGCGTCGGCCAGGGAGTACGACGAGTCGACGTGCGGACGCACCCACCCGGCCCCGACGCCCTCGAGCACCTGCACCATCCAGCCGCGGAGCTTGTCGACCTCGCCCCACATGTGCCCGAGGTTGACCCCGAAGGCGCCGTGGTTGGCGTTCATGAGCGGCACCGGGTGGAACAGGGGCATCAGCGCTGCGGTCCTGGCCAGCTGCAGCCTGCCGCGCAGGCCCTGGTTGCTGGAGGCAGCGGAGACGCCGTACATCCCGAGCCGGCCGGTGGGGCGCAGCACGCTGCGGGACCGGCGGAAGCTCTCGCCGCCGAGCGGGTCGATCGCCAGCTCGACGCCTCGGTGTTCGGTGAGGGCGCGGACCTCGCGGGTCCAGTCACCGGTGCGGTAGTCCACGGCGTGGTCCAGTCCCCGAGCGGTGAGGAAGGCGTGCTTGCCTGCGCTGGCCGTGCCGATGCTGCGCGCCCCCACGTGGCGGGCGATGTCGAGAGCAGCGAGGCCGACCCCGGAGCCGGCGTTCTGGATGAGCACCGTGTCTCCCTCGCGGAGGCCGCCCTGCACCACGAGCAGCTGCCACGCGGTGAGGTAGGCGACCGGGATCGACGCCGCCTCCGCGTGGCTCAGCACCCCCGGCTTGGCGAAGACCTGGACCGCCGGGACGTTCAGCGCGCTGCTGTAGCCGCCGAAACGGGTCAGCGCGAGGACGTCCTGCCCGACCAGTGACTCCTCGACCCCCGTTCCGACGGCACGCACCGTGCCCGAGACCTCGTAGCCGACCACCAGTGGCAGCGGCGGCGCGTCGGGGTAGAGGCCCTGCCGGGCGAGGATGTCGGCGAAGTTGATCCCGGCGGCGGCCACCTCGACCTGCGCCTCCCCGGGGGCGGGTGGGCCCAGCCGAGACGTCTGGAGCCTCAGCTGCTCCGGGGCTCCTGCGCGAGTGATGACGACCTGTCGGATGTCCATCCGGGCATTGTCGCCCTCCCAGGTCTTAGGCCCGTCGGCGCCGGATCGCCCCGCGGCGGGTTTCTGGTCGATCCCTGCAACGACACGCCGCGACGTACTGCGGGGGGCGCCCAGAAGCCGGCCCGGTTGCGGGGAGTGACCAGAAGCCGGCTCAGCCAGAAGCCGGCTCAGCCAGAAGTCGGCCTGGGCAGAAGTCGGCCCGGGCAGAGGCCGGCCTGGGGGGTCACTGCTCGAGCGCGTCGCGGACGGGGACGAACTTCGCCTGGGCCTCGGCCAGCTCGGAGTCCGGGTCGGAGTCGGCGACGATGCCGCAGCCGGCGAAGAGGCGGACCCGGTTGCCGCGGAGCATGCCGCTGCGCAGCGCCAGCCCCCACTCGCCGTCGCCGGAGGCGTCGATCCAGCCGACGGGCCCCGCGTAGCGCTCACGGTCCATGCCCTCGATCTCGTCGATGAGCGCGATCGCGGCGTCGGTCGGGGTGCCGCCCACGGCTGCGGAGGGGTGCAGCGAGGCGGCCAGCTCCAGCGAGGTGGCGTCGTCGTTGCTGACACCCGCGACGTCGGTGGCCAGGTGCATCACGTTGGGCAGGTGGAGCACGAAGGGCGCCTCGGGCACGTTCATCGAGGTGCAGTGGCGACCCAGGGACTCCGCGACCGAGCGCACGGCGTACTCGTGCTCCTCGAGGTCCTTCGACGACCGCGCCAGGGTGGCGGCCAGCTGGAGGTCGTGGGCGTCGTCGCCGGTGCGGCGGATGGTGCCGGCCAGCACACGGGAGGTGACCAAGCCGCGCTCGCGACGCACCAGCAGCTCGGGGGTGGCGCCGAACAGACCGTCGACGTGGAAGGTCCAGCAGGTCCGGTAGCTCGTGGCCAGCCTTCGCAGCGGCCACCGTACGTCGATCGCGTCGCTCGCCTCGGCGACCAGGTCACGAGCCAGCACGACCTTCTCCAGGGAGCCGGCCTCGATGCGGCGGACCGCCTCGGCGACGACCTGGGACCAGGCGGGGCCGCCCAGGGTGCCGTCGGTGTAGGCCAGGGAGCGGGGCGGCTCGGGCGTCTCGGCCGGGTGCAGCTCGGGGGACGACCTGATCGACCCCACCGCGACGTGGGTCAGCCAGCTGACGCCGTCGCGTCGGCCGATGACGACCTCGGGGACGCGCAGCACGCTGTCACCCGGGGCGTCGGCGAAGGCGAAGGAACCGAAGGCGACCATCCCGGTGCCGGGCAGCTCGACCTCGTCGCGGACGACCGCGCCGCGGGTCTGCTCGCGCCACCAACCCTGGGCGGCGGCGAACCGCTCGGCTCCGGTGGTGCGGATCTCGGCGGCGGTGCCCCAGCCGACCAGGCCGTCGCCGCGACGCACCCACGCGGTCGCGTCGGGGATGGCGTCTCCGGGGCCGCTGGGGGCCGGGAGAAGGTCGAGCAGCGGGCCGGGATCGTCCAGCGGGACCGTGCGCACGAGCAACGGCAGCGCGTCGCGGGGGGAGCCGGCGGGACTGGTCGTCACGATTCATGAGCCTACGGCCCTGCTGAAAGCAGCCGGATCGGGGTCGGGCCCGACCCAGGACGCGGCGGTCATCCGGCCCCGGTGGCCACCTAGAGTGACGACGTGACCCGAGCTCAGCTGGACAAGAACCCCGCGGACGTCGCCGCCATGTTCGACGGCGTCGCCAAGCGCTACGACCTGACCAACGACGTGCTGTCGCTGGGTCAGGACCGTGCCTGGCGCACGGCGGTGCTGCGAGCGGTCGACCCCAAGCCGGGGGAGCGGGTGCTCGACCTGGCCGCCGGGACCGGCACCTCCAGCGTCCCGTTCGCCGAGTCCGGAGCCCTCGTCGTGCCGTGTGACTTCAGCCAGGGCATGCTCGCGGTCGGCAAGCAGGCTCGTCCGGCGCTGCCGTTCGTGGCCGGCGACGGCACGAGGCTGCCCTTCGCGGACGACTCCTTCGACGCGGTGACGATCTCGTTCGGGCTGCGCAACATCGTCGACAGCGACGCCGGGCTCGCCGAGATGCGGCGCGTGACGCGTCCGGGCGGGCGTCTCGTGGTGTGCGAGTTCAGCTCGCCGACCTGGAAGCCGTTCCGGACCGTCTACCTCGAGTACCTCATGAAGGCGCTGCCACGGGTCTCGCGCGCGGTCGCCACCAACCCCGACGCCTACGTCTACCTCGCCGAGTCGATCCGGGCCTGGCCCGACCAGGCCGGCCTGGCCGCGCGCATCGCGGCCGCCGGCTGGAGCGACGTGGAGTGGCAGAACCTCTCCGGAGGGATCGTCGCCCTCCACCGTGCCCGCGCCTGATCCCGGCCCCCACCCAGGTCGGTGTGCGTGGTGTGATCCCGGCCTCTAGACTGTCCTCCTGGCGGCTCGTGAAACCATTCACAAGGTCACGAGCCGGGGCCGCAAGGCCCCCCTCAACGGCGAAGGCAGGCAGCGGATGACCCGGACCACCGCGGACGAGCGGATGGCTGACGTCATCGTCGTCGGCGCCGGTCCCGCCGGTGCGAGCACCGCCTACCACCTGGCGCAGTCCGGCGTGGACGTGCTGCTGCTGGAGAAGGCGTCCTTCCCCCGCGACAAGATCTGCGGCGACGGCCTCACGCCGCGCGCGGTCAAGCAGCTGATCTCCATGGGCTTCGACCTCGACGAGCCGGGCTGGCAGAAGAACAAGGGCCTGCGGATCGTCGGCGCCGGGCACCGCCTCGAGCTGCCGTGGCCCGAGCTGGCCAGCTTCCCGCCGTACGGCGCCGTGCGCACCCGCACCGACCTCGACGAGATCCTGGCCCGGCACGCCCAGAAGGCCGGCGCCCGGCTCACCGAGCGCACCAACGTCACCGGTCCGGTCCTCGACGAGCGCACCGGCCGCGTCGTCGGCGTCACCGCCAAGCCGGTCGACGACCGCGGTCGCCGCGTCGGCGACGAGGTCACCTACCGTGCTCCCGTCGTGGTCGCCTGCGACGGCGTCTCGGCCCGGATGGCGATCGCGATGGGCATCGAGCGCCGCGAGAACCGGCCCATGGGCGTCGCGGTGCGCGCCTACTACGAGACGCCGCGCCACGACGACCCGTGGATGGAGTCCTGGCTGGAGCTGTGGAGTCCGGCGACGGAGTCCTCCGGTCCGGAGCTCCTGCCCGGCTACGGCTGGATCTTCGGCGTCGGCGACGGTACGGCGAACGTCGGGCTCGGCATCCTCAACAGCTCGAAGGCCTTCCAGCAGGTCGACTACAGGCAGATCCTCCACACCTGGCTGGCCACGACGCCGGAGGAGTGGGGCTTCCGCGACGAGAACCGGGTCGGCCGCATCGGCTCGGCCGCGCTGCCGATGGGCTTCAACCGCAAGCCGCACTACAGCCGCGGCATGCTGCTGGTCGGCGACTCCGGCGGCATGACCAACCCGTTCAACGGTGAGGGCATCGACTACGCGCTGGAGGCCGGCGAGACCGCCGCCGCGGTGATCATCCAGGCGCTCGCCCGTCCCGACGGTCCGGCGCGCGAGCGGGTGCTCGAGGGTTACGCCGCAGCCATGGACGCTGCTTATGGTGGCTACTTCACCTTGGGGCGCGTGTTCGCCAAGATGATCGGCAACCCCACCTTCATGAAGCAGGCGACGAAGTACGGTCTGCCGAGGCAGGGATTGATGCGTTTCCTGCTCAAGCTCATGGCCAACCTGACCGACCCCCGCGACGGCGACGTCTCGGACCGCATCATCAACGGGCTCAGCAAGATCGCGCCCGACGCCTGACCTGCTCGACCCGCACGACCCGCTCGACGCCTGCAGCTGCTCACGACACGAAGGGAGGTCCGGACACATGGAGCTCTACACCCCGGTGATCGCGCTCGCGGCCCTGGCCGCGGGATTCGCCATCTTCTCGATCGCCATCAGTGTCTTCACCGGACCGCGCCGCTACAACCGCGCGAAGCTCGACTCCTACGAGTGCGGCATCGAGCCGACCCCGCAGCCCGTGGGCGGCGGCCGCGTGCCGGTCAAGTACTACATCGTGGCGATGCTCTTCATCGTCTTCGACATCGAGATCGTCTTCCTCTACCCGTGGGCCGTCTACTTCGACGCGCTCGGCTTCTTCGGGCTCGTCGAGATGGTCATCTTCCTCGCCACGGTCTTCGTGGCGTACGCCTACGTCTGGCGACGCGGCGGATTGGAGTGGGACTGACCCATGGGTATTGAAGAGAAGCTTCCGTCAGGCGTGCTGCTGACCACCGTCGAGGGGGTCGCCGGCTACTTCCGCAAGGCCTCGTTCTGGCCCGCGACGTTCGGTCTGGCCTGCTGCGCCATCGAGATGATGACCTCGGGCGGTCCGCGCTACGACCTCGCGCGCTACGGCATGGAGGTCTTCCGCGCCTCGCCGCGCCAGGCCGACCTGATGATCGTGGCCGGCCGGGTGAGCCAGAAGATGGCCCCGGTGCTGCGCCAGATCTACGACCAGATGGCGGAGCCGAAGTGGGTGCTCGCGATGGGTGTGTGCGCCTCGTCGGGCGGCATGTTCAACAACTACGCGATCGTCCAGGGTGTCGACCACGTCGTCCCGGTCGACATGTACCTCCCCGGCTGCCCGCCGCGTCCGGAGATGCTCATCGACGCCATCCTCAAGCTCCACGACCAGATCCAGGCCGGCAAGCTGGGCGCGAACCGTGAGAAGCAGGTCCTCGAGCTCGAGACCACCGCCCTCAACGCGCTGCCCACCTCGGCCCAGAAGGGACTGCTGCGGTGAGCGAGCGCGACAACCAGGCCGACACCAGCGGCGCGAGCACCAGCGGTCTGGCTCAGCCCAGCGACCTCGCCCACGACGTCGTCCGCACCCGTGAGGGCATGTTCGGCGTCGACGGCAGCGGTGACACCTCCGGGTACGGCGGCCTCACGCAGGCCGTCGTCATGCCCGGGGGGACCCCCGCGCCGTACGGCGGCTGGTTCGACGACGTCGCGCGCGACCTGGTCCAGGGCATGGCCGGCCAAGGCATCGACGACGCCGTCGAGAAGGTCGTGGTCCACCGCGGTGAGATCACCTTCTTCATCCGCCGGGCCCGGCTGCTGGCCACCGCCCAGCTGCTCCGCGACGCCGAGACGCTGCGCTTCGAGATGTGCCTGGGCGTCAGCGGCGTGCACTTCCCCGACGAGGAGGGGCGCGAGCTGCACGCGGTCTACCACCTGCTCTCGATGACCCACAACCGACGCATCCGGCTGGAGGTGGTCTGCCCCGACGCCGACCCCCACATCCCGTCGGTGGTGGCGGTCTACCCGACCAACGACTGGCACGAGCGGGAGGCCTACGACTTCTTCGGCATCGTCTTCGACGGCCACCCCGCCCTGACCCGGATCCAGATGCCCGACGACTGGCCCGGACACCCGCAGCGCAAGGACTATCCGCTGGGTGGCATCCCGGTGGAGTACAAGGGCGCGACGATCCCGCCGCCCGACACCCGGAGGTCGTACAACTGATGGTTTCGACAAGCTCTCCCCAGGGACACGCGGAGCAGGACCCGTACGGCGCCGCGGAGGCCGGCAGCGGTCAGACCAGCCAGGGCCGCGTCTTCACCGTCACCGGCCAGGACTGGGACTCCGTCGTGGCCGGAGTCGCCGACGAGGGTGACGACCGCGTCGTGGTCAACATGGGGCCCCAGCACCCCTCGACCCACGGCGTGCTGCGGCTCATCCTCGAGCTCGAGGGCGAGACGGTCACCGAGGCGCGCGCCGGCATCGGCTACCTCCACACCGGCATCGAGAAGAACATGGAGTTCCGCTCCTGGACGCAGGGCGTCACGTTCTGCACCCGGATGGACTACCTGAGCCCCTTCCACAACGAGCTGACCTACTGCCTCGGCGTGGAGCGCCTGCTCGGCATCGAGGACGAGATCCCCGAGGCCGCCACCGTCATGCGGGTGCTGCTCTCCGAGCTCAACCGGATCTCCTCCCACCTGGTCTGCATCGCCACCGGCGGCATGGAGATCGGCGCGCTGACCGTCATGACCATCGGCTTCCGTGAGCGTGAGCTGGTCCTCGACGTCTTCGAGACCATCACCGGCCTGCGGATGAACCACGCCTTCATCCGCCCCGGCGGCGTGGCCCAGGGCCTGCCCGACGGCGCGCTGGACCAGGTCCGCGACCTGGTCGCACTGCTGAAGAAGCGGCTGCCGGAGTACGCCGCGCTGTGCAACGCCAACCCGATCTTCAAGGGTCGGCTGGTCGACGTCGGTCACCTCGACCTCGCCGGCTGCCTGGCCCTGGGCATCACCGGGCCGGCGCTGCGCTCGACCGGCTACGCCTGGGACCTGCGCAAGACCCAGCCCTACTGCGGCTACGAGGACTACGAGTTCGACGTCATCACCCGCGACAGCGCCGACGCCTACGGCCGCTTCCGGATCCGGCTCGACGAGATGTGGGAGTCGCTGAAGATCGTCGAGCAGGCCGTGGAGCGGCTCGAAGGCCTGAAGGGCGCGCCGATCATGATCGGCGACAAGAAGATCGCCTGGCCCTCCCAGCTCTCCGTCGGCACCGACGGCATGGGCAACAGCCTCGACCACATCAAGCACATCATGGGCGAGTCCATGGAGGCGCTGATCCACCACTTCAAGCTGGTCACCGAGGGCTTCCGGGTCCCGGCCGGCCAGGCCTACGTGCCCGTGGAGTCCCCGCGCGGTGAGCTCGGCGCCCACGTCGTCTCCGACGGCGGCACCCGGCCCTACCGTGCGCACTTCCGCGACCCGTCCTTCACCAACCTGCAGGCCACCTCGGTGATGAGCGAGGGCGGCATGGTCGCCGACGTCATCGTCGCGATCGCCTCGATCGACCCCGTGATGGGGGGAGTGGACCGATGACCACCACCGAAGGCACCGGCCTGAGCGAGTCGACGTACGCCGAGCTGAGGCAGATCGCTGCCCGCTACCCGCAGGCGCGCTCGGGGCTGCTGCCGATGCTGCACCTGGTGCAGGCCTCCGAGGGCTGCGTGACCGCCGAGGGCATCGAGGTCTGCGCCGAGATCCTGGGGATCTCGGCCGCCGAGGTGGCCGGCGTCGCGACGTTCTACACGATGTACAAGCGCCGCCCGGTGGGCGACTACCACGTCGGGGTGTGCACCAACACGCTCTGCGCGGTGATGGGTGGCGACCTCATCTTCGAGCGTCTCAAGGACCACCTCGACGTCGGCAACGACGAGACCACCGAGGACGGCGCCATCACCCTCGAGCACATCGAGTGCAACGCGGCGTGCGACTACGCCCCGGTGATGACCGTCAACTGGGAGTTCATGGACAACATGACCCCCGACACCGCCACCCGCCTGGTCGACGACCTGCGGGCCGGCAAGGAGGTGCGGTCCACCCGTGGCCCGCGCGTCTGCACCTGGCGCGAGGCCGAGCGGGTCATCGCCGGGTTCGAGGACGGCCTGGTCGACGAGGGGCCCGGGGCCGGTACGCCGTCCCTGCTGGGGCTGCGGATCGCCCAGGAGCGGGGCTGGGCCGCCCCGGAGGCGGGCCCCTCGCAGGACCGGCCGCACGGCAACGAGCCCCACGAAGGAGCATCGCAGTGACCGACACCCTGACCCCGGTCCTCTCCGCGCACTGGGACTCCGAGCGGTCCTGGACGCGGGAGTCCTACGAGACCACCGGCGGCTACGGCGCGCTGCGCAAGGCGCTGACGCTGGACCCCGACGACATCATCACCATGGTCAAGGACTCCGGTCTGCGCGGCCGTGGCGGCGCGGGCTTCCCCACCGGCATGAAGTGGGGCTTCATCCCCCAGGACAACCCGAACCCGAAGTACCTCGTCGTCAACGCCGACGAGTCCGAGCCGGGCACCTGCAAGGACATCCCGCTCATGATGGCCAACCCCCACGTGCTCGTGGAGGGCGTGATCATCTCCTCGTTCGCGATCCGCGCGAACACCGCCTTCATCTACGTCCGCGGTGAGGTGCTGCACGTGATCCGCCGGCTGCGCGCCGCGGTCACCGAGGCCTACGCCGCCGGCCACCTCGGCACGGACATCCACGGCTCGGGCTACGACCTCGACATCGTCGTCCACGCCGGTGCCGGGGCCTACATCTGCGGTGAGGAGACGGCGCTGCTGGACTCCCTCGAGGGGCGGCGCGGCCAACCGCGCCTGCGCCCGCCGTTCCCCGCCGTGGCCGGCCTCTACGCCAGCCCGACGGTCATCAACAACGTCGAGTCCATCGCATCGGTGCCCTGCATCGTCGACAAGGGTGCGGAGTGGTTCTCCTCGATGGGCACCGAGCGCAGCAAGGGCATGACGCTCTTCTCGCTGTCGGGCCACGTGAAGAATCCCGGTCAGTTCGAGGCGCCGCTCGGGATCACCCTGCGCGAGCTGCTCGACCTCGCCGGCGGCGTCCGCGAAGGTCACGAGCTCAAGTTCTGGACCCCCGGTGGGTCCTCGACCCCGCTGCTGACCGCCGAGCACCTCGACGTCCCCCTCGACTACGAGGGCGTCGGCACGGCCGGCTCGATGCTGGGGACCAAGGCGCTGCAGATCTTCGACGAGACCACCTGCGTGGTGCGCGCGGTGCTGCGCTGGACCGAGTTCTACAAGCACGAGTCCTGCGGCAAGTGCACCCCGTGCCGTGAGGGCACGTGGTGGCTGGTGCAGGTGCTGGCGCGGCTGGAGAAGGGGCAGGGCAGCGAGGCCGACCTCGACCAGCTCCTCGACCAGTGCGACAACATCCTGGGCCGGTCGTTCTGCGCCCTCGGTGACGGTGCCACGAGCCCGATCACGTCCTCGATCGAGTACTTCCGCGACGAGTACCTCGCCCACCTCACCCACGGCGGCTGCCCGTTCGACCCCATGAAGTCCACGCTGTTCGCACCCGGGACGGCACCCCAGACAGCAGGAGCGTCCGCATGACCGCGGTATCGGCCGGCGGGTCGGGTCAGGTCGAGAAGACCGACCTCGTCACCCTCACCATCGACGGCATCGAGGTCAGCGTCCCCAAGGGCACGCTGGTCATCCGGGCCGCCGAGCAGATCGGCGTGCAGATCCCGCGCTTCTGCGACCACCCGCTGCTGGCGCCGGTCGGCGCCTGCCGCCAGTGCCTGGTCGAGGTGGCGATGCCCGACCGCGAGGGCGAGCTCAAGACGATGATGGGCCCGCCCGGGCGCGTGAAGCCGCAGGCCTCGTGCACGCTGCCGGTGGCCGACGGCATGCAGGTCAAGACCCAGCTGACCTCGCCGATCGCCGACAAGTCGCAGCAGGGCGTGATGGAGGCGCTGCTGATCAACCACCCGCTCGACTGCCCGGTCTGCGACAAGGGCGGCGAGTGCCCGCTGCAGAACCAGGCGATGAGCAACGGCCGCGGCGAGACCCGCTTCAGCAAGGGTGAGGTCAAGCGCACCTTCCCCAAGCCCATCAACATCTCCGCCCAGGTGCTGCTCGACCGCGAGCGCTGCGTGCTCTGCGCGCGCTGCACCCGCTTCTCCGAGCAGATCGCCGGCGACCCCTTCATCGCCCTGATCGAGCGCGGCGCGCTGCAGCAGGTCGGCATCTACGAGAACGAGCCCTACCACTCGAACTTCTCGGGCAACGTCATCCAGATCTGCCCGGTGGGGGCGCTCACCTCGGCGCAGTACCGCTTCCGCGCCCGGCCCTTCGACCTCGTGTCGACGCCGTCGGTGGCCGAGCACGACTCCTGCGGCTCCGCCATCCGCGTCGACCACCGTCGCGGCAAGGTCGTGCGCCGCCTGGCCGGCAACGACCCGGAGGTCAACGAGGAGTGGATCAACGACAAGGACCGCTTCGCGTTCCACTACGCCACGGCCGCGGACCGGATCACCCACCCGCGGGTGCGTGACGCCGAGACCGGTGAGCTGCGGCTCGCGTCGTGGCCCGAGGCCTTCGCCGTCGCCGCTCGCGGCCTGGCCGCGTCGTCGGCGGTGGGTGTGCTCACCGGGGGCCGGCTCACCCGCGAGGACGCCTACGCCTACGCGAAGTTCGCCCGGGTCGCGCTCGGCACCAACGACATAGACTTCCGCTCGCGCCCCCACACCGCGGAGGAGGCCGGCTTCCTCGCCTCGCGCATCGCCGGCACCCCGGTCTCGGTGACGTACGGCGACCTCGAGCAGGCCACCGCCGTCGTCCTCCTGGGCCTGGAGCCCGAGGAGGAGGCCGGATCGCTCTTCCTCCGGCTGCGCAAGGCCACCCGCTCGACGAAGGCGCCCCGCATCTTCGCGGTGGCCCCTTTCACCTCCAACGGCCTGCGCAAGCTCAAGGCGAGCGTCGTCCGCGCCGCCCCCGGCGCCGAGGCCGCGGCCATCGAGCAGCTCGCCCACGACGGTGACCTCGCCCTCGACGGCGGCGGCGTCATCCTCGTCGGCGAGCGGCTGGCCCAGACCCCTGGCGCGCTGCGTGCCGCGGCCGTCCTGGCCACCCAGACCGGCGCCCGTCTGGCGTGGGTGCCCGCCCGCGCCGGCGACCGGGGAGCGCTCGACGCCGGCTGCCTGCCCGCCCTGCTGCCCGGTGGCCGTCCCGTCGTCGATGCCGCTGCGCGCGTCGACGTCTCGACCGTGTGGGGTGTCGAGGTGCCGCACCGCGAGGGCCGTGACGGCGACGCCGTCCTGGCCGCCGCACGCGATGGCGAGATCGACGCGCTGGTCGTCGGGGGAGTGAGCCTGGACGACCTGTCCGACCCGGCCGCCGCCGAGGCCGCGCTCGACGCCGCCGGCTTCGTGGTCAGCCTCGAGCTGCGCGACACCGCGGTCACCGCCCGCGCCGACGTCGTGCTGCCGATCGCCCCGGTCGTGGAGAAGTCCGGCAGCTTCGTGACCTGGGAGGGACGTGTGCGTCCCTTCGGCAAGGTCCTCGGCGAGAGCAACGCGCTGCCCGACGTCCGGGTGCTGGCCGGGATCGCCGACCAGCTCGGCCGTCCGCTCGGCTTCTCGACGCCGCAGGGCGCCGCCGCCGAGCTCGACGAGCTCGGCCCCTGGGACGGCACCCGCGCGGGCGCCGACCTCGACGCTCTCGTCGACGCGGCCCCGACCGACTCCGGCAGCGGCCTGCGTCTGGCCACCTGGAAGACGATGGTCTCCGACGGGCCGATGCAGGACGGTGACGCGGCCTACCACGCCAGCGGCCCCCGACCGGTCGCCGTCCTCGACGAGCGCACCCTGTCCACCCTCGGTGTCGCCGAGGGCGAGGCGGTCACCTTGTCGACCGAGCGCGGCTCGGTGACGCTGCCGGCCGCGGTCGGCGACGTCGACGAGGGCGTGGTCTGGGCGCCCGCCAGCAGTGGCGGTGTGCACCTCGGCCGCGATCTCGGCGTACGCTCCGGCGGCCGGGTCACGGTCCGACCGGCCCCGACATCCGCCGCTGCGCCCCCGGTGCACGCTTCCCAGGAAGGACGGTGACGGTCGTGGCGACGTCTCCCCTCACCACCGGCGGTCTGGTCTCGCGGGCCGACGACCTCAGCGCCTTCGGTCAGGACGCCGTGTGGGTGGTCCTGCTCAAGGCTCTGCTGATCTTCGTCGTGCTGGTGCTGCTGACGCTGTTCAACATCTGGTGGGAGCGCCGGGTCGTCGCGCGCATGCAGCACCGCATCGGCCCCAACATGCACGGGCCCTTCGGGCTGCTCCAGAGCCTCGCCGACGGGGTGAAGCTGGCGCTCAAGGAGGACATCACCCCCAAGGCGGCCGACAAGATCGTCTTCATCATCGCGCCGGTGATCTCCGTGGTGCCGGCCTTCGTGGCGTTCTCGGTCATCCCGTTCGGCCCCGAGGTGACGATCCCCTTCACCGACACCGTCACGCCGCTCCAGCTCACCGACATGCCGGTGGCCGTGCTGTTCCTGCTGGCGATCGCCTCGATGGGCATCTACGGGATCGTGCTCGGCGGCTGGTCGTCGGGATCGACGTACTCCCTGCTGGGGGGCCTGCGCAGCTCGGCGCAGATGATCTCCTACGAGGTGGCGATGGGCCTCGCCTTCGTCTCCGTCTTCCTCTACGCCGGCTCGATGTCCACCTCGGAGATCGTCGCGGCCCAGGAGGACACCTGGTTCGCCTTCTTCCTGCTGCCCTCCTTCGTGATCTACGTGATCGCGATGGTGGGGGAGACCAACCGTGCGCCCTTCGACCTCCCCGAGGCCGAGGGCGAGCTCGTCGGCGGTTTCCACACCGAGTACAGCTCGCTGAAGTTCGCGCTGTTCTTCCTCGCCGAGTACATCAACATGGCGACCGTGTCGGCCATCGCGACCACGCTGTTCCTCGGCGGCTGGCGCGCCCCGTGGCCGATCAGCATGTGGGAGGGCGCCAACGAGGGCTACTGGCCGTTCCTGTGGTTCATGGGCAAGGTGCTCGGCTTCATCTTCTTCTTCATCTGGCTGCGCGGCAGCCTCCCCCGCCTGCGCTACGACCAGTTCATGGCCTTCGGCTGGAAGATCCTCATCCCGATCTCGCTGGTCTGGATCGTCCTGGTGGCCACCATCCGCGCCGCCACGCTCGAGGGCGGGCTCGAGCAGCGCCAGCTCCTCATCGGCGTGGGCATCTTCGCCGCGCTGACGCTGGTCACGTTCTTCTTCGGCAGCACCGAGAGGGACGACGAGGAGACCGAGGCGGCCGAGTTCGACGCCTTCGCCGGCGGCTACCCGGTGCCGCCGCCCATGTCGGCCGAGGAAGCCGGCTCCCGCGCGGTCCGTGCCCCGACCACCACCGATCAGGAGAAGTGATGGCGACAGTCAAGGAGACCCTCTGGGATCCGATCGCCGGTTTCGGGGTGACCTTCCGGACGATGTTCCGCAAGACGGTCACCGAGCAGTACCCCAAGGAGAAGAAGGCCACCGCGCCGCGCTTCCACGGACGCCACCAGCTCAACCGCTGGCCGGACGGCCTCGAGAAGTGCATCGGCTGCGAGCTGTGCGCCTGGGCGTGCCCGGCTGACGCGATCTACGTCGAGGGTGCCTCCAACACCGAGGACCAGCGGTTCTCGCCCGGGGAGCGCTACGGCGGCGTCTACCAGATCAACTACCTGCGCTGCATCCTGTGCGGACTGTGCATCGAGGCCTGCCCGACGCGTGCGCTGACGATGACCAACGAGTACGAGCTGGCCGACGCCTCGCGCGCCGACCTCATCTACGAGAAGAAGGACCTGCTGGCGCCGCTGCTGCCCGGGATGGAGCAGCCGCCGCACCCGATGCGTCTGGGTGACGACGAGAGTGACTACTACCGCGGCACCTTCCGCTCCGAGGCCGCGGGCTCGCTGGCGGCCCCCGACCCGTCCGAGGGAGGCCGCTGATGGTGCTCTTCTGGGTCCTCGCCCCGATCATGGTGCTCGCCGCGCTGGGCATCCTGTTCGTCCGCAAGGCCGTGCACGCCGCGCTGCTCCTCGCCGTGGTGATGATCGGCCTCGCGCTGCTCTACCTGCTCCAGGGCGCGCCGTTCCTCTTCGCGGTGCAGATCATCGTCTACACCGGCGCGATCCTCATGCTCTTCCTCTTCGTCGTCATGCTCGTCGGCGTCGACGCCTCGGACTCCCTGGTGGAGACCATCCGCGGGCAGCGTCTGGCCGCCATCTCGGTCGGTCTGCTCTTCGGCCTGCTGCTCACCCTCGGGGTGGCGCAGGTCAGCGTGGGTGCCGTCGTGGGGCTGACCGAGGCCAACGCCGAGGGCAACATCCAGGGCCTGGCGCAGCTGCTGTTCAGCCGCTACGTCTTCGCCTTCGAGACCACCAGCGCCCTGCTCATCACGGCCGCGCTCGGCGCGATGGTGCTGGCCCACCGTGAGCGCCTGACCCCCAAGCCGACGCAGGCCGACATGGCGAAGCAGCGGATGCGCGACTACACCGAGCACGGCAAGCACCTGGGCCCCCTGCCCAACCCCGGGGTCTTCGCCCGGCACAATGCGGTCGACACCCCGGCCCTGCTGCCCGACGGCACCCCGTCGGAGCTCTCGGTCTCCCGGGTGCTGGCCGCCCGTGGCACCGTGCAGTCGCTGCCCGAGCTGGTCGACGACATCGCGGAGTTCATCACGCCCGAGGGCCACGAGGGAGGGGACGAGAAGTGAGCGCGACACCCTTCCTGGTGCTCTCGGCGGTCCTGTTCACCATCGGCTGCGTGGGCGTGCTGACCCGCCGCAACGCGCTGGTGGTGTTCATGTGCGTGGAGCTGCAGCTCAACGCCTCGAACCTGGCGCTGATCACGTTCTCCCGCGTCAACGGCAACCTCGACGGCCAGATCGCGGCGTTCTTCGTCATGGTCGTCGCCGCCGCCGAGGTCGTCGTCGGGCTCGCGATCATCATGACCATCTTCCGCACCCGTCGTTCGGCCTCCGTCGACGACCCCAGCCTGCTGAAGTACTGAGAGGCCCATCGTGTTCATCTCAACGGCAGCCGTCCGCCTCGCTGAGGGGGGGACCCCGGTCGTGGCGCCGACCGAGCAGGGAGGCATCTTCTCGCTGCTCTGGCTGATCATCGCGCTGCCGGCGCTCGGCGCCGCGGTCATCCTGCTGCTCGGCAACCGCCGTACGTCGGCCTGGGCCCACCTGCTCGGCACCGCCACCGTGGTGGGGTCCTTCGTCGTCGGCGCGATCGCCTTCGTCGGCCTGCTGGGTGAGGACGCCGAGTCCCGCCAGGTCGGCCAGCCGCTGTGGACCTGGTTCTCCGCCGGCTCGTTCGACGCCGAGCTCGGGATCCTCTTCGACCCGCTGAGCGCGCTCTTCGTGCTGCTCATCACCGGCGTCGGCTCGCTGATCCACGTCTACTCCATCGGCTACATGGAGCACGACGAGCGGCGGGCCCGGTTCTTCGCCTACCTGAACCTCTTCATCGCCGCGATGCTGACGCTCGTGCTGGCCGACGGCTACCTCGGGGTGTTCCTGGGCTGGGAGGGTGTCGGGCTGGCGTCGTACCTGCTCATCGGGTTCTGGCAGCACAAGACGTCCGCCGCCGTCGCGGCCAAGAAGGCCTTCGTGGTCAACCGCGTCGGTGACATCGGCCTGGCGCTCGGCACGATGCTGATGATCGCCACCTTCGGCACGGTCTCGTTCGCCGAGGTCTCCGAGATGGCGGAGGGTGCCGGCGACACCACCCTGACCGTCATCGGCCTGCTGCTGCTGCTGGCCGCCTGCGGCAAGTCGGCCCAGGTGCCGCTGCAGTCCTGGCTGCTGGACGCGATGGAGGGCCCGACCCCGGTCTCCGCCCTGATCCACGCCGCGACCATGGTCACCGCCGGCGTCTACCTCGTCGTCCGGTCGAACTTCATCTTCGAGCGCACCGAGGTCGGCCAGCACGCGGTCGCCATCGTCGGCGTCGTCACGCTGCTCGTCGGCGCGGTCATCGGGTGCGCGAAGGACGACATCAAGAAGGCACTGGCCGGTTCGACCATGAGCCAGATCGGCTACATGATGCTGGCCGCCGGCCTCGGCGTCGCCGGCTACGCCTACGCGATCTTCCACCTGCTCACCCACGGCTTCTTCAAGGCCAACATGTTCCTGGGCGCCGGCTCCGTGATGCACGCGATGGACGACGACGTGGACATGCGCCACTACGGCGCGCTCCAGAAGGCCCTGCCGGTCACCTTCCTGACCTTCGCCATGGGCTACCTGGCGATCATCGGCTTCCCCGGCTTCTCCGGCTTCTGGTCCAAGGACAAGATCATCGAGTCCGCGTTCGGGGAGAGCCTCTGGCTCGGCCTGGCCGCGCTGCTCGGTGCGGGCATCACCGCGTTCTACATGACCCGTCTGATGCTCATGACGTTCTTCGGCGAGAAGCGCTGGTCGGAGAACGTGCACCCGCACGAGTCGCCCAAGGTGATGACCTTCCCGCTCATCGTGCTCGCTGCGCTGTCGGTCCTCGGTGGCCTGCTCTACCTCGGCGGCTGGATCAAGGACTGGCTCAAGCCGGTCGTGGGTGAGGAGGTGGAGCACTCGCTGCCGCTGCCGCCCCTGGCCTACACGCTCATCGTCACCGCGGTCGTCGCCGTCGGCGTGGCCGTCGCCTGGCTGACGATCGCCCGCAAGCCCGTCCCGCGCACCGCGCCGAGCGACGTCCGCTTCGCCACGCGCGCCGCGCGCGCCGACCTGTACGGCGACGCCTTCAACGAGGCGGTCCTCATGCGGCCCGGCAACACCGCGGTCGACTCGATGGTCCGCTTCGACGACGGCACGCTCGACCACGGCGTCGTCGACGGCACCGGTCGCGCCGCGATGGGCATGGCCGGCACGTTCCGCAAGCTCCAGAGCGGCTACGTGCGCAGCTACGCCCTGTCGGTCCTGCTCGGCGCCCTGATCGTCACCTTCGCACTCCTGGCGGTGAACTTCGCATGAGCGATCTCCCCATCCTGACGATCAGCATCCTGGTGCCCCTCGTGGGCGCCGCGGCGCTGATGTTCCTGCCCGACAAGAAGACGGCGACGGGTGCGCGCTCGAACCTGCCGCAGGTCGTCGCACTCGGAGTCTCGCTCGTCACGCTCGTCGTCGTCGGCGCGCTGGCACTCGGCTACGACACCGGTGCGGAGGGCTACCAGCTCACCGAGGTGCACGAGTGGATCGGGGCGTTCGGCGCCCACTACGCCGTGGGTGTCGACGGCATCGGCCTCACCCTGATCCTGCTGACCGCCATCCTCACCCCGGTCGTCATCGCCGCCTCCTGGCGCGACGGTGACGCCGGACGCTGGTCGACGAAGTCGTTCTTCGCCTGGATGCTGGCCCTCGAGGGGCTCGCGCTCGGCACGTTCGCCGCCATCGACGTCTTCCTCTTCTACGTGCTGTTCGAGGCGACGCTGATCCCGATCTACTTCCTCATCGGTGGCTTCGGCGGCGCGAAGCGCTCCTACGCCGCGGTGAAGTTCCTGATCTTCAGCCTGCTCGGCGGCCTCGTCATGCTGGCCTCCGTGATCGGGCTCTACGTCGAGTCGGCGGGCGCCGAGGGCGGTCCGACGTACCTGCTCACCGAGCTGGTGCCGATCATGGCCGAGGCCGACACCGGCTACGCCCGCTGGTTGTTCGTGGGCTTCTTCTTCGCCTTCGCCATCAAGGCGCCGATGGTCCCGGTGCACACCTGGTTGCCCGACGTCGCCGACGAGGCGACCCCGGGCACCTCGGTGCTGCTGGTCTCGATCCTCGACAAGATCGGCACCTTCGGCATGATGCGGTTCTGCCTCGGGCTCTTCCCGGAGGCCTCGCAGTGGGCCACCCCGGTCGTGCTCGTGCTGGCCGTCGTCAGCGTGCTCTACGGCGGCCTGGTAGCCATCAACCAGCGCAGCATGCCGCGCCTGATCGCCTACACCTCGGTGTCGCACTTCGGCTTCATCGTGCTCGGCATCTTCGTGTTCAACAGCGCCGGCCAGACCGGCTCGCTGCTCTACATGTTCAACCACGGGCTCTCGACCGCCGTGCTCTTCCTGGTCACCGGCTTCCTCATCACCCGAGGAGGCTCGAAGCTGATCCCCGACTACGGCGGTGTGCAGAAGGTCGCCCCCGTGCTCGCCGGCGTCTTCCTCGTCGGCGGCCTGTCGTCGCTGTCGCTGCCGGGCCTCTCGCCGTTCGTGTCGGAGTACCTCGTCATGACCGGAGCGTTCCTCTACGACTGGTGGTACGCCGTCTTCGCGGTGTTCGGCATCGTCATCGCCGCTCTCTACATCCTGCTGATGTTCCAGCGCACGATGACCGGGCCGCTGCGCCCCGGCTTCGAGTCCATGAAGGACCTGGGCGGGCGTGAGGTCGCGGCGCTGGCGCCGCTGCTGATCCTCATCCTGGCCCTCGGCTTCTACCCCAAGCCCCTGATCGACGTCATCGAGCCCGCGGTGGAGACCACGCTGAGCCAGGTCGGCGTGGCCGACCCGGCGCCGACCGTGTCCGGCAACTCCGGCGCGACCGAGGAGAGCGGCGAATGAACGAGTTCCAGTCCCCCTCGATCGACTACGCAGCGGTCTCACCGCTGCTGGTCGTCCTCGGCGTGGCCGTCCTCGGCGTGGTGGTCGAGGCCTTCGCGCCCCGGCGGGTGCGCTACGTCGTGCAGTCGGTGCTCGCGCTGGCCGGCCTCGCGGCGGCCTTCGCGGCCACCGTGTGGGTCGCCACCGACCTGACCGAGCGCGGTGACGGGGCGGCCTACGGCTCGGTCGTCGCCGAGGGTGCCATCGCCGTCGACGGTCCGTCGGTGTTCCTCTGGGGCACCCTGCTGGTGCTGTCCTTCGCGAGCGCGATGCTGTTCGCCGAGCGTCACCTCGACGGTGGCCTGACCGCCTTCGCCGGCCAGGCCGCGGCGCTTCCGGGCACCGAGGCCGAGCGCCAGGCCTCCACCAAGGGCCTCGAGCACACCGAGGTCTACCCACTGATGATGTTCGCCGTCGGCGGCATGATGCTCTTCGCGTCGGCCAACGACCTGCTGACGATGTTCGTGGCCCTCGAGGTCTTCTCGCTGCCGCTCTACCTCCTGTGCGGCCTGGCGCGACGTCGCCGGCTGCTGAGCCAGGAAGCGGCGATGAAGTACTTCCTCCTCGGCGCCTTCAGCTCCGGCTTCTTCATCTACGGCATCGCGCTGGTCTACGGCTACGCCGGCACCACCAGCCTGGCCGGGATCTCCGAGGCCGTCGAGGGCCGCATCGGCGGCGACGCGCTGCTGCTCGGTGGCATCGCGCTGATGGCCGTGGGCCTGCTGTTCAAGGTCGGCGCCGCCCCGTTCCACGCCTGGACGCCCGACGTCTACCAGGGCGCCCCGACCGCGGTCACCGCCTTCATGGCGGCCTGCACCAAGATCGCGGCCTTCGGTGCGCTGCTGCGGCTGTTCTACGTGGCCTTCGGATCTGCCGAGAGCGACTGGACGCCGATGATCTGGATCGTCGCGATCCTCACCATGGCCGTCGGCTCGGTCCTGGCGCTCGCCCAGTCCGACATCAAGCGGATGCTGGCCTACTCCTCGATCGCGCACGCCGGCTTCCTGCTGGTCGGCTTCGTGGGGCTGCACCAGACCAGCGGCGACGACATCTCCTCGCTGCAGGCGGTGCTGTTCTACCTCGTCACCTACGGCTTCATGACCGTCGGCGCCTTCGGCATCGTCACCCTGGTGCGCGACGCCGGCGGCGAGACCAACGACCTGTCCCGGTGGGCCGGGCTGGGCAAGGAGTCGCCGCTGGTGGCCGGCGCCTTCACCTTCTTCCTGCTGGCCATGGCCGGGATTCCGCTGACCAGCGGCTTCACCGGCAAGTGGGCGGTCTTCACCTCCGCGGCCCAGGGCGGCGCGTGGCCGCTCGTCGTGGTCGCGGTGGTGCTCAGCGCGGTGGCAGCCTTCTTCTACGTCCGGGTTATCGTGCTCATGTACTTCTCCGACCCGGTCGGTGAGGGCCCCTCGGTGGCGACGCCCAGTGTGCTGACCGCCCTGGTGATCGGCGTCGGCCTGGCAGCCACCGTGCTGCTGGGGATCATCCCCGGTCCGGTCCTCGACCTTGCCGGACAGGCCGGAGCGTTCGTCCGCTGACGCGGGCGGGCGAACCGGAACGACGTACCAGGAGCGAGTCCTCATGACCGACACCAGCGCCGATCAGGGTGCCAGCGGGGCTGCCGCCGGCGTGCTGCCCGCGCTGGCGCTCCCGGTCCTCGACCCGGCGCTCGCGGAGCGGCTGGTGGCGCGGATGGCCGAGGTGGAGGAGCGCCTGGAGCGCGAGATCACCTCCGAGGCGGACTTCATCACCGTCGCGTGCCGCCACCTGCTGCACGCCGGCGGCAAGCGGATCCGCCCGCTGCTGGTCCTCATGGCCGCGGAGGCCGGCGGGTCGGCGAACCCGCCCGGTGACGCCGGTGAGGACCCGGTCCTGACCGCGGCCTGCGTCGTCGAGCTGACCCACCTGGCCTCGCTCTACCACGACGACGTGATGGACGAGGCGCTGCTGCGCCGCGGCGCGGAGTCGGCCAACGCCCGCTGGGACAACCACGTGTCGATCCTGGCGGGGGACTGGCTGTTCTCGAAGTCCTCGGAGCTGACCGCCGACCTCGGCGCCGACGCGGTCCGGATCCAGGCACAGACGTTCTCCCGGCTGGTCGAGGGTCAGATCCTCGAGACCCAGCCGCCGGCCACCGCCGAGGGTGCGCTGGAGCACCACCTGCGCGTCATCGCCGGAAAGACCGGCTCACTGATCGCCACCTCGGCGCGCTACGGCGCGACGTTCGCCGGGGCGTCCGAGGAGGTGACCGTCGCGCTCACCGAGTACGGCGAGATGGTCGGTGTGGCCTTCCAGCTCAGCGACGACATCCTCGACATCGCCAGCGACAGCGAGGACTCCGGCAAGACGCCGGGGACCGACCTGCGCGAGGGTGTCCCCACGCTCCCGGTGCTCTACGCCCTGGCCTCGACCCGTCCTGAGGACGCCCGGCTGCGCGAGCTGCTGGCCCAGGCGCTGACCGACGATGCCGACCACGCCGAGGCGCTCGCCCTGCTGCGCGCCCATCCCGCCATGGACCAGGCCCGCGCCTACGTCCTGGACCTGGCCCGTCAGGCCAGCCGTCGCCTCGACGTGCTCCCGCACGGTCCGGTTCGCGACGCCCTGGTCGCCTTCGCCGACCTGATCGCCACCCGCACCACCTGACCGGGGCGGGCGGCGGGGTGCTGGATTCGCCGGATGCCAAATTCACCGGGTCCCCGGTGAATTTGGCACTTCCCGCTGGAAGCAACCTGCGGGAAGTGACAGTTTCACCGCGTCCCCGGTGAAACCGACACCGCTCAGGAGTCGAGGACGAGGGCGGCGAGGCGGCGCTCGTCGTCGTCGAGGAGGGCCTCGGAGACCTGCAGCCGCACGCCCGCGCAGTCGAACTCGTAGACGAACCGGTCGGCGCCGGTCGGGCCGGTGCGGCGCTCGCCCTGCGCCCGCTGCTCCAGGGCGGTGAAGTCGATCCGCTCCAGCAGGCCGGCGACCTCACCGGCGCGCGGGTCGTCGGAGTCGAGGTCCACGGTGCCGTGCTGCACCAGCCCGGCGAAGCCGCCCGTCCGGGTCACGGCGACGGTGCGCGCCCGGGCGCCGACCGGACCGTCCGGGGACGACACCGACGAGGCGTCCGGCGTCACGCCCACCTGCTCCCAGGCGCTCGCCACAGCAGCCTCGTGCTCCCCGCCGGCGGCCACGGTGGCGGCCGCGAAACGCGCGAAGTCACAGGTGGCCGGGATGGCGGACGTGAGTGCGGCGAACCAGATCCGCCCGGCCCCCTCCCAGCTGGTGCCACCGATGGCGGTCGCGGCCAGGTGGAACGCCTTGTTGGGGATGCCGGAGTTGATGTGGACCCCACCGTTGTCGTCGGTGGTCACGACGTAGTCGTCCATGTGCGCAGGCTGCGGGTCGCGTCCCAGCCGGGGGTCGTCGTACGCCGTGCCCGGGGCGGCCATGGAGCGCAGCGCCACGCCCTGCACCCCGGCGACGAAGAGGCCCTCGCCGATGAGCCAGTCGGCGTCGGCGGCGTCCTCGCCGCGCAGCCGCTGCTTCACGCACGCCCCCACGACGTCGGACATCGACTCGTTGAGGGCCCCGGGCTGGCGGGAGTAGACGAGCCCGGCGGTGTACTGGGTCAACGCGTGGGCGAGCTCGTGGCCCAGCACGTCGACGGGCTCGGTGAAGCGTCCGAAGAGCACACCGTCGCCGTCGCCGAAGACCAGCTGGGTGCCGTCCCAGAACGCGTTCGGGTAGTCCTGGCCGAAGTGGACCGTCGTCACGGCGGTGGCACCCTCGCCGTCGTAGGAGCTGCGCCCCCAGTCGGTCAGCAGCGCCTGGGTGGCCTCGAGGCCGAGCGCCGCCTCGTCGACGGCCGGGTCACCGGTCTCCGGGTCCCCAGGACCACGCACCAGCTCACCGGGCAGCGTCTCGGTGCCCGCGGCGTCGTGGACCTGCCACGCGGGCCCGGTCGTGGCGCCGGCGGCTCGCCGCCGGGCCTGACCTGTCGCGGCCCGCTGCTCGCGCAGACCGGTGTCGAGACGCAGCATGCGCTCGGCCAGCTCGACGAGCACCGGCTCGTCGGCCTCGGCGAGGTGACGCAGGAGGTGCGGTGGCACGATCCAGCACCGTGTCGGACCCGAGGCGAGGCGCGAGGCGGGACGGTGCGACGGAAGCGCGGGGAGCGGGGTGGCCATGACTCGACCTTCACCCCGACCCCGACACTTCACAACCCCCCGGCCGCTCCCCGGACACCGGCCGGAGACCCGGGACCGTCGGCCCGGGTAGTCCTCAGGTGGTCGTCAGCTGGTTCGGTGCTGGTAGGTGGCCACGACCGAGGGCCGCGGGAAACCGCCTCCCGGCCACGTGCTGGCCGGCGTCTCGAACGTCGCCCCGTCGTCCTCGCCCGGGTGCTGCACGGCCACGAACACCGTGCGCTGGTCGCGGGTGATCACCGGCCCGCAGGTCTCCGCGCCCGGCGGCACGGTCAGGAACTGCCGCACCCGTCCGCGCCCCGGCCCGGACGTGGGCACCCGGAACAACCCGTCGTTGGAGCCGAGCTTGTTGCCGTCGGTGGACACCCACAGATTGCCCACGGCGTCGAAGGCGACGTTGTCGGGGCAGCTGATCGGGCTGACCTTGTCCTTGGGGTAGCCCGCGAAGTAGGTCTCGGGTGCCTCCGGGTCGCCGCACACGAGCATCAGGCGCCAGTCGAAGTCGCGCAGGTCGTGGTTGCCCTTGCGGGCCACCATCTCCAGGACGTAGCCGTTGCGGTTGCCGGAGGTGTCGATCAGGGGCCCGTCCAGAGTGGTGCGGGTCTGCGAGGTGCCGATCGGGTTCGGCTCGTCGACGGGGAACGTGGAGCCCCGCTTGTCGTTGTTGGTCAGGCAGGCGTAGACGCGCCCGTTGACCGGGTTGATGTCGACGTCCTCGGGACGGTCCATGCGGGTGGCGCGCTTGGTGTCGGCCGCCAGCCGGGTGTCGATGAGGACGTCGGCCACCGACATGCCGTCGACGAACGACTCGGTGTCGGTGCACAACGGGATCCAGTGACCGTTGCCGTCGTACTCGGGGTCGGGGTCGGCCTTGCCGTCGGTCAGCAGGCCGACGTACAGCGTCCCCTTGGTCAGCAGCTGCATGTTGCGGCGCTTCGCCCGCGCCGACCGGCCGGTGCGCACGGTGTCGGCGGAGACGAACTTGTAGAGGTACTCGCCCTTCTCGTCGTCACCCATGTAGGCCACGGCGTGACCGGAGCGGGAGACGACGACGTTGGCGCCCTCGTGCTTGAAGCGGCCGAGCATGGTGTGCTTGCGCGGCGTCGACTTCTTGTCGTAGGGGTCGACCTCGACGACCCAGCCGAAGCGGAAGGCCTCGTGCGGCTCCTTGCTGAGGTCGAAGCGGTCGTCGACCGAGCCCCAGCCCCGCTCGGGCTCGGCCTGGAAGCCGTAGCGTGCGTACGACTCGGCGTACTCGGCCGGGAGATCGCCCGAGCTGGCCTCGAAGTACTGGTCGATGTTCTCCTCACCGGTCAGCACGGTGCCCCAGGGCGTGACGCCGCCCGAGCAGTTGTTGAGGGTGCCCAGCACGGTGCGGCCCTCAGGGTCGGCGCTGGTGCGCATCCTCCGGGTGCCCGCGGCCGGCCCGACGACGCGGAAGGGCGTGGCGGTGTGGAAGCGGCGGTTGAAGGCGTTGTCGAGCCCGGCCTGCTCCCACGACCCCGATCGCGGCCCGCGCCGCAGCTTCACCACGGACAACCCGTGCGAGGCCATCGCGATGCGCTTCTGCGTCTCCTCGTCGTAGGCACCGGTGGGGAACATCAGCTCCTCGTTGGTGTACTCGTGGTTGCTGAACATCAGGGCCGTCTCGCGGCGCAGCGGCAGCACCGCGAGGAAGTCGTTGTTGTAGCCGAACTGCCGGCGCGCCTTGGCCGGGGTCTGGGCGTCGACGTCGAAGGCCGGGGTCCCGGGCAGGATCGGGTCGCCCCAGGAGATGACGACGTCGCTGCGGAAGCCCTCGGGCACGGTGACCTGGTCGGTGACGTTGGGTGGGACCGGGGAGAAGCTCACCCGACCCATCGTCGCCTCGGCACGTCGCCCGGCCTCAGCGGCGGGAGCAGCGGCGGCGGGGGAGGCCGACCCGCCCACCACGAGGGCACCGGCTCCGGCGGCGGCCGCGCCGAGCACGGTACGCCGTGCCAGGGCGCGGGTGGCGATGTCGGCGAACTCCGGGTTGTCGGTGGGATTGGGCAACGGCTTGTCGCACGCGTCGCCGCACCGGTAGTGGCAGGTCATCCGGCTGCGGGAGCCGTGACGTGGTCCGAGAGAGTCCGAGAGGAGAGGCAGGTATGTCGTCATCGTCCGACCTTGTACCCGCGCGGCCGTGAGCACAAGGGGTGGACAACGGAGCGATGGCAGGTGAACCTCGAATAAACACGCCGGCGCCCACGGCCCGGGAGGGGAAGGCCGTGGGCGCCTGGGGCGAGGTGGTCAGTTTTGGTAGACGTTGATCACCGAGGGGCGTGGGAAGCCGTTGCGGTTGCCCGAGGCGTCGGTCAACGGCGCGCCGGGGGCCGCGCGCACCTGGCTGGTCGCCACCGGGTTGGCCTCGTCGGTCCGGTACGTCGTGCCGTGTGTCGTGTCTGCCCGCCTGGGAGCGTCAGGTGAACCCCCTGTGAACTCTGCCGGTTGTGCGACGCTCAGGCGCCGGAGGCCTCGACCCGCAGCCGGGTGAGCTGACGCTGCCGGTGGCGCAGGGAGTCGACGGTGAACAGCGCCAGCGCGAACCAGATCGCCGCGAACGCCAACCAGCGTGCCGTCGGCATCTCCTCGCCGTAGAGGAACACCCCGATGACGAAGTGCAGCGTCGGGGTGCCGTACTGCAGCAGCCCCAGCGTGGTCAGCGGGACCCGGGTCGCGGCCCCGCCGAAGCAGATCAGCGGCAACGCGGTCACCAGTCCGCTGGTGGTCAGCAGCACCAGGTGCCAGGGCCACCCCTCGAGCGACTGGGCCTGCCCCGCCGCGCCCAGCCACCACAGGTAGCCCAGCGCGAGCGGTACGACGAGCAGCGTCTCGACGGTGAGCCCCTCGACCGCCCCGACGTCGGCCTTCTTGCGCACGAGGCCGTAGCCGGCGAAGGAGAAGGCCAGCGTCAGCGCGATCCACGGCGGGCTGCCGATCGCGATCGTCAGCCCCACCACGGCTGCAGCCGCGATGCCGAGCGCCACCCACTGAGTGGGCCTCAACCGCTCACCGATCACGAGCACACCGGCGAGCACGGTCACCAGCGGGTTGATGAAGTAGCCGAGGCTGACCTCGACGACCTGCCCGCTGTTCACGCCGTAGATGAACATGCCCCAGTTGATGGAGATCAGCACGGCGGCGACCATGAGCAACCAGCGCGTGCGGGCGACGCGCAGGAGGTCGAGTGCGCGCCGTCCCCGTCGCAGCAGCAGGACCAGCAGCCCCATGACCACGGCCGACCAGGTCACCCGGTGGGCCAGCAGCTCCACGGCACCGGCCGGCTCGAGCAGCGGCCAGTAGAGGGGGAACAGTCCCCACAGGCCGTAGGCGGCGAGGCCGAGGAGGAAGCCCTTCCGCCGCTCGTCCTGGGGACCTCGGGGGATCAGACCACGGTCCAGGTGTCGCCGCCGCCGAGCAGGTCCGCGAGGGCCTGCGACCGGTCGGTGGTCCCCGCCTGGGCGGTGACGACCTGGCTGCGCGCCTGGTCGTCGTACGTCGGGCGCTCGACCTGTCGGAAGATGCCGATCGGGGCCTGGTGGAGGTAGCCGGCGTCGGTGAGCCGCGACAGCGCGAACGCGGTCGTGGGATCGTCGGCGTGCGCGTCGTGGACGACGAGGTCGGCTTCTCCCTCGGCGGTCGAGCCCGTCGGGACGAGGTCCACCACGCGTACGCCGCCGGTGGTCGCGTCACGCACGACCCCCTTGGTGGGGTTGCCGTCCTCGTCGGGGCGCCCGAAGGTGACCGGCTCGCCGTGACGCAGCGGGATGATCGCGTCGGCGGCGGAGGAGTCCTTGGCGCCCTTGATGGCGTCGAAGGCGCCGTCGTTGAAGATCGGGCAGTTCTGGAAGATCTCCACCAGCGCGGTGCCGCGGTGGGCGGCGGCAGCCGACAGCACCTCGGTGAGGTGCTTGCGGTCCGAGTCGATGGTGCGCGCGACGAAGGTCGCCTCGGCGCCGAGCGCCAGCGACACGGGGTTGAAGGGCCGGTCCAGCGAGCCCATCGGCGTCGACTTGGTGACCTTGCCGACCTCGGAGGTGGGGGAGTACTGGCCCTTGGTCAACCCGTAGATCCGGTTGTTGAACAGCAGGATCGTCATGTTGACGTTGCGGCGCATGGCGTGGATCAGGTGGTTGCCGCCGATGGACAGCGCGTCGCCGTCGCCGGTCACGACCCACACCGAGAGGTCCTCGCGGGCGGTCGCGATGCCGGTCGCGATCGCCGGCGCGCGGCCGTGGATCGAGTGCATGCCGTAGGTGTCGAGGTAGTACGGGAAACGGCTGGAACAGCCGATGCCGGAGACGAAGACGATGTTCTCGCGGCGCAGGCCCAGCGTCGGCAGGAAGCCCTGCACGGCGGCCAGGACGGCGTAGTCGCCGCAGCCGGGGCACCAGCGGACCTCCTGGTCGGAGGTGTACTCCTTGCGGTTCTGGGGCTCGTCGGTCGTCGGGACGCCCGTGAGGCCCGGGAACGGAAGGTCCATCGGTTCGGTGGTCATCAGGCGTCCTCTCGCTGGGTGTCGACCGGCTCGAAGGAGGGGTCGGTGGACGCGACGAGGCTCGTCACGGCCTCGGCGAGCTCGGCGGCCTTGATGGGCATGCCGTTGACCTGGTTGTAGCCCACGGCGTCGACGAGGTAGCGGCCGCGGAGCAGCAGCGACAGCTGCCCGAGGTTCATCTCCGGCACCAGCACGGCGTCGTAGGCGGCGAGGATCTCGCCGAGGTCCTTCGGGAACGGGTTGAGGTGGCGCAGGTGCAGCTGGGCGACCTGGCCGCCGGCGTTGCGGACGCGGCGGCACGCCGCGCCGATCGGGCCGTACGTCGAGCCCCACCCGATGACGAGCACCTTGGCGCCCTCGCCGGGAGCACCGGACGGGTCGTCGACCTGCAGCGGCGGGAGCGACTCCGCGATCCGGTCGACCTTGGCCTGGCGGGTGCGGACCATGAGGTCGTGGTTGGCCGGGTCGTAGGAGATGTTGCCGTGCCCCTCGCCCTTCTCCAGGCCGCCGATGCGGTGCTCGAGGCCGGGGGTGCCGGGGACGGCCCAGGGGCGGGCGAGGGTCTCCTCGTCACGCAGGTAGGGCCAGAACTCCTCGACGTCCTCGCCCTTCTTGGACACCGCGGTGTGGTTGGTCGCGGTGGCGAAGCCGGGGTCGATGCTGGGCAGCTCGTCGACGGCCGGCACCGCCCACGGCTCGGAGCCGTTGGCCAACATGCCGTCGGAGAGCAGCATCACCGGCGTGCGGTAGGTGACCGCGATGCGCACCGCCTCGACGGCGGCGTCGAAGCAGTCGCCGGGCGACTGCGGCGCGACGATCGGCACGGGCGACTCGCCGTTGCGGCCGAACATCGCTTGCAGCAGGTCGGCCTGCTCGGTCTTGGTGGGCAGGCCCGTCGAGGGTCCGCCGCGCTGCACGTCGACGACGACGAGCGGCAGCTCGGTCATGACGGCCAGGCCGATGGTCTCGGACTTGAGCGCGAGGCCGGGCCCGGAGGTGGTGGTGACGCCCAGCGCGCCGGCGAAGGAGGCGCCGAGGGCAGCGCCGATGCCGGCGATCTCGTCCTCGGCCTGCAGCGTGGTGACGCCGAAGCGCTTGTGCTTGCTGAGCTCGTGGAGGATGTCGCTGGCCGGGGTGATCGGGTAGGAGCCGAGGAAGAGCGGCAGGTCCGACTGCACCGCGCCGGCGACGAGGCCGTAGGAGAGGGCCAGGTTGCCGGTGATGTTGCGGTAGGTGCCCGCGCGCATCGGGGCCGGCTTGATCTCGTACTGGACGACGAAGGCCTCGGTGGTCTCGCCGTAGTTCCAGCCGGTGTGGAAGGCCGCGATGTTGGCGTCGCGGATGTCGGGCACCTTGGCGAAACGACGCTGCAGGAACGTCACGGTCGTCTCGGTCGGGCGGCCGTACATCCACGACACGAGGCCGAGGGCGAACATGTTCTTCGCCCGGGCGGCGTCCTTGCGGGACAGGCCGAACTCCTTGACCGCGGCGACCGTCATGCCGGTCAGGTCGACCGCGTGCAGGGCGAACTCGTCGAGGGTGTCGCCGTCGAGCGGGTTCTCGGCGTACCCGGCCTTGGCCAGGTTGCGCGCGGAGAAGTCGTGGGTGTCGACGATGATCGTCGCGCCGCGGGGCAGGTCGGGCAGGTTCGCCTTGAGGGCGGCCGGGTTCATCGCGACGAGGACGTCGGGCCGGTCGCCGGGAGTGAGGATGTCGTGGTCGGCGAAGTGGACCTGGAACGACGACACACCCGGGAGGGTTCCCTGGGGTGCGCGGATCTCGGCCGGGAAGTTCGGCAGCGTGGAGAGGTCGTTGCCGAAGGACGCCGTCTCCTGGGTGAAGCGGTCGCCGGTGAGCTGCATGCCGTCGCCGGAGTCACCCGCGAATCGGATGATGACTCGGTCCAGCTGCTTGACCTCTGTGGCCACTGACGATCAGCCCTTCCGCTCGACTCGGCGCCCCCGCGGCCGCCCTGGTCGGGAACCGCAGAACTAGAACACGTTCTACACACGTGACGCCTTTGAAAGTGTACGCCGCGCAGTGCCGCCCAGGCCGTCCTGTGACACAGCGCAAGACGGCTGTGACACGCGACTCACCGCTCCGGTGCCGGATCCACCGCAGACGCGCGTCAGTACTGGTGGAAGAACCGGAACAGCTGCTTCTCGGCGCCCGGGCACGTGATGTTCAGGTCGCGCTCGTACTGCACCCACTGGCCGAGCACGCCGGCACCGCCCTGGATGCTCCAGTCGTCACCGCAGCGGCTCAGCGCCTCGGCCTGCGAGGTCTGCCCGGCGGCGCGCCACTCCGGAATGCCACCGAGGCTCAGGTCGCCCACCACGCCCTCGTAGAGCGCGGGCGTGGAGTAGACACCGATCTGGAAGCCGTTGTCGGTGTAGCCCCGGGCGGCCCCGGCGATCACCGCGGCGTTCGCGGCCTTGTCGGCGCTCCACACGAAGGTCGGCACCGGCTCGACGTCGATCCACACCATCGGGGTCGACAGTCCGGCCGCCTTCAGGTTGCCCAGGTTGTAGAGCGACTGCTGGTAGCCGACGTTCTGCAGCCGGCCCTTGTCGGTGCCGGCGTCGAACGGGCCCCTGCCGCCGTACTGCGCGAGCGTGGTGGAGTCCGGGAAGCTGTGCACGGCGTACGCCGAGGCCATGAGGTCGCGCTGCTTGACCCAGTTCACCTGGCTCTCCAGGCAGGGGTTCGGTGTGAAACCCGGGCCGTTGGTCAGCCCGATCACGACGTACTTCGCCTCGGGCAGCGGCATCGGCATGCCCAGGGTGCGCTTCTCGGGGATGCCCATCCCCGGCGGGCACTGCGGCCACGAGATGTCGCCGCCCAGCACCGGCCCGTCGAAGACCGGAGGCAGGTTGAGCTTCGGCACCGTGAGGTCTGCTCGGGTGAGCGGCTCGCGGATCTGCTTCTTCTTCGCCGGCTTCGGCTTCACGGTCGGGGAGGGGAGGGTCGCGGGGACGTCGGTCTCCGAGGGGGTCGCAGAGGGGGTCGCCTCGGGGGTCGTCGAGGGCACGGTCTCGCTGGCCGCGTCGACGTCGTCCATCAGCTTGCCGCCGCAGCCGGTCAGCAGCGCGGCGCTCAGTGCGAGGCCGATCAGGCCCCGCAGGCGTCGGTGCCTGGCGCCGCCGATGTGTCCCATGCGTGTCACTCCCTCGTGGAGGTCCATGCTGTCACGCCGCCCATGACGGTGGTCGCGCTTGCCGAGACTGTCCGTCCCGGTGGTCGAGCAGGTCGCAGCGACCGATGTCGAGACCTGGTGGGAACGGGCTCGTCGCCGATGCGCGCGGTCAGACGGGGCGCTCGAAGAGGAGCTCGCGGCCGTCGTCGGCGTCCCACTGCTCGCCGACCTGCTGGAACCCCAGGCCGGCGATGGTGGCGAGGGAGGCGGCGTTGTCAGGGCTGATGCTGGCGCGCAGCAGGTGCACCCGAGGGTCGTCCTGCAGGTGGCTGAGGGCCTCGGCGAGCAGGGCGCGAGCGTGACCGCGGCGTCGGAGCAGCGGGTCGACGGTGTAGCCGACCTCGACGCGGCCCTCGGTGTCCGGAGCACCGTGGAAGCCGATGTGGGCGACCACCTGACCGGCATCGGGGCCGTCGAGCGCAACGGCGGGCCGGGCGATCCACTCGAGGTCGTCGGGAGAGCTCTCGAGCTGGCGCAGCCGCAGGCGCCACAGCCAGAGCTCGTCGGCGATGAAGGGAGTCAGGTCTGTACCGCAACGGAGGCTCGCGGCGGCGATGTCCCCGGCGGCCAGGGACTCGATCGTGAGGAGGTCGAGGGGCACGAGGCGGTAGCGCACGCCACGACCGTAGGCCCTGCGGGTGTGGCAGGGTCGCGACATGAGACGTCGGCACCGCGTCACCGACATCGCCGCGCAGGCGGGGTTGAGCCGGGCCACCGTCGACCGCGTGCTGCACGATCGCCCCGGTGTGCGCACCGAGACGGTGACCCAGGTGGAGCGGGCGGTCGAGGAGCTCGACAGGCAGCGCGCCCAGGTCGAGCTGTCGGGTCGCGCGCTGATCCTCGACCTCGTGATGCAGGCGCCGGCGCGGTTCACCGGTGCGTCGCAGCGCGCGCTCGAGACCGAGCTGCGGTCGCTGCGACCGGCGGTGGTCCGGGCCCGGTCCCACCTGGGTGAGGAGAGCGACCCGGGCGGAGCCGCCGCCACGTTGGACGACGTACGCCGGCACGGGTCGCACGGCGTCGTCCTCAAGGCACCCGACCACCCGGACGTCGCAGCAGCGGTCGACCGGCTGGTCGAGGAAGGGGTCCCCGTCGTCACCTTCGTCACCGACGTCTCGGCCAGCCGCCGCGCGGCGTACGTCGGTGTCGACAACCGGATGGCCGGAGCCACCGCGGCGTACCTCGTGACGCAGTGGGCCGGGACGACTGGTGAGGTCCTGGTGACGCTGAGCAGCTCCTCGTTCCGTGGGGAGGAGGAGCGGGAGACCGGGTTCCGGCAGGCGCTCGGGCGGATGGCGCCGGAGCGAGGGGTGGTCGAGCTGGCTGGGACGGACGGTCGCGACACGACGATGCTGGCCGCGGTCCGGGAGGTGCTCGCGGAGCGGCCGGGGATCGACGCGGTCTACTCCGCCGGCGGCGGGAACAACGCGATCCTGGACGCCTTCGCCGAGGTGGGTCGCAGCCCGCAGGCGTTCGTGGCCCACGACCTCGACGAGGACAACCGCCGGCTGCTGCGCACGCACCGGGTCTCCGCGGTGCTGCACCACGACCTGCGGGGCGACCTGCGACGGGCGTGCCGGCTGCTGCTCCAGGCGCGCGGCGTGGTCCCCGGGGCACCGACGACCCGGCCCTCGCAGATCCAGGTGGTGACCCCGTTCAACGAGCCGGCGGGTCTGGTCGAGGACCGGCACGACGAGCTCTGAGGGCTAGTCGTGGGCCCCCGGGACCGTCTGGTCCCAGTCGATGACCGACCCGGTGACCACGCCGCTCCGCTCGGAGAGCAGGAAGACGACCATGGCGGCGATCTCGTCGACCTGACCCAGCCGACCCATCGGCAGCGTCGCGGCGGCTCGGTCGCGCCAGTCGTCGCCGGCGTCGTGGAAGCGCCGCTGCACGACGTCCTCGCCCTCGGTGTCGGTCCAGCCGATGTTCAGCCCGTTGACGCGGATCCGGTCCCAGCGGTGCGCGTGCGCGGCGTTGCGGGTCAGTCCGGCCAGCCCTGCCTTTGCGGTGGCGTAGGGCGCCAGGTAGGGCTGGCCGCCGTGCGAGGACATCGTGAGGACGTTGACGATCGTGCCCGGCATGCCGCGTCGCACCAGCTCGCGCACGACCCCCTGCATGAGGAAGAACGGGCCCCGGGTGTTGACCGCCACGTGCTGGTCGAAAAGCTCGGGGGTGGTGTCGAGGAGCGTCCCGCGGGAGGTCAGTCCGGCGGCGTTGACCAGGCCGTCGACCCGACCGAGCAGCTGGATGCTCTCGGCGACGGCGTCACGAACCTCGGCGACGTCGGCGACGTCGCACGGCACGAAGTGGACGCGGCGCCCGGGGGCTCCCGCTCCCAACCGGTCCGCCGCCGCGGCACCCACGTCGCGCCGGCGTCCCGTGACGACGACGTCGGCGCCCTGCCGCAGTGCTTCCTCGGCCACGGCGAACCCCAGCCCTTGGGTGCCGCCGCTGACCAGGACCGCGCGGTCCGCCAGGAGATCGTGGGTCATCTCGGCGGACGCCTCAGTCGACCTGGGAGCAGCGACGGACCTGCTGGGCGTCGAGCGCGTCGGCCAGCGCGTCGGTCGACCAGTCCTCGGCCAGCGCCTGGTGCAGGAGCTCGGCCTGGCTCTGCGGGGCGAGCGACCCGACCGGCTGGTCGAGGTCGAGGTTCGTCGGGAAGGGATACGCCTCGGCCGCGGTCGACACGACGCGCGCGATCGCGCCGGAGTCGACGCCCTCGGCCCGCCACCGGCGCAGCACGGGGTGGACCGCGGTGCAGATGGTGCGCGTGTCGACCGTCTCCATCGCGCGTCCGAAGGCGCTGGAGACCTGCAGCAGGTTCGCCATGCGACGGACGTCGGACGTGCGGTTGGTGCCGGCGCCGTGGAAGAGGGCCGGGTTGAAGAACACCGCGTCTCCGCGGCTCAGGGGGAGCTGGACGTGGTGCTCCTCGAAGTACGCCGTGAAGGTGGGGTCGTGGTAGCCGAGGTAGCCGGCCGGGTACTTCTGCGAGTGCGGGAGGTAGAGCGTGGGCCCGGTCTCGACAGGCATGTCGACGTGGGCCACGGCCCCCTGGAGCGTGAGCCCGGGGGAGAGCGCGTGGACGTGCGCCGGGAAGGCCTGCGCCTGGTCACGGTCCATGAAGCCGAGGTGGTAGTCCCGGTGGGCGACCTGCGCCTGCCCGCCGGGGTTCACGACGTTGACCTGTGAGGTGACCTGGTAGCCGGGGCCGAGCCAGGCCTCGCTCACCAGCGCGAGGACGTCGTTGGCGTAGTAGGTGGCGAAGGTCGCCGGGTCGGCGACGGCCAGCTTGTCGAGCGCGCCCCAGACCCGGTCGTTCGCGCCGGGCTTGGCGAAGTGGTCGCCGGAGACCGTGCCGGCGGCCTTCTGGTCCGCGATGAGCGCGTGGAACGCCGCCGTCGCCGCGTCGACCGCGGCGCCGTCGAAGGCCCCACGGAAGACCACGATGCCGGGCCCGTCCAGCAGGGCGTCGGCCAGCTCGGCCTGGAGCGTACGGCGAGCCGACGGGTCGACGACCGCCGATCGCCAGCGCTCGCCGTACACGAGGACGCCGGAGACGACCTCGTCGGCGTGGGGGTAGCGCGCGGGGTCGGTGTCGACCTCGACCAGGGCGCGCAGGTCGTCGAGCCGGCAGTCGTCGGGGGCGTACCACCCTGGGCTGACGACTGTCCGGTGCCGCGGGGGCGTCGTCGGGGCGGGCGCTGGTGTGGTCCGTGTGGTCGTCGTCATGGTTCGACGCTAGGTCCGGGCGCAGGGACGTGGGGAGGGCGAGTGCCTCAAGAACGCCTCAGGGCACCCACTGGTTCTAGGCGACGTCGGTCAGCTCGGCGACGAAGAGGGGGCGGCCGGTGGCCGTGGCGCGTCGGCGGACGGTCAGCTCCACGTCGAGCTCGCTGCCGTCGTAGCGGACGGCCGGCACCGCCACGGTCACACCGAGCAGGGGACCGCGGCCCGAGATCAGGTGCATGGTGAATCCGGCCAGGTGCGCCTGGTGGAAGCGCTCCGGGATGATCGCGATGAGCCGTCGTCCGACCAGGTCTCCCTCCGGGTAGCCGAGCAGGCTGAGCGCGGCCGCGTTCGCGGCCAGGATCAGGTTGGTGTCGTCCGCGACGAGCACCGCCGAACCGGACTGCTCGACGTCGCCGGCGTCCCAGTCCGTGGGGACGCGGCCAGGAGCGTCGAAGTCCTGGCTGGTGAGCGACCACGGACGGGGGTCGCCTCCACGTGCCTGCTCCTCCACCGCCGAGCAGAGCCACCGCCGCAACGCACGCAGCTCCGGCTGGATCGTGGGCGTCAGGAAGCCGCCGGCTTCCGCGATCACCAGGGCGGTGTCCAGCATGTCGTTGAGCAGCGTGAAGTGGGGGACGGAGCTGCGCGGCACCCGGAAGGCGAGCCGGTCCGCCGAGACCCGGGCTCCGGTGGCGTGCTCCATCAGGCGAGCCGGGTCGTTCCCCAGCTCGGGGGCCGGGATGTGCTCTTTGAGCAGGGCCAGGGCGTCGCTGGCGTCGGCGTGGGCCACGATCGCCGCGGCGTCGTCGGAGTCGTTCAGCTGGGTCAGCAGGTACTCGCGGAGGAACGACTCGGCGTGCATCTGCCAGGCGGCGTGCAGCAGCAGCGGCACCTGCAGCAGCGTGACCTCGACCTGGTCGGGACCCGGAGCAGCGCCCGTCGGGCCGGCGTAGGAGTGGTCGGGCCCGTGCACCGGTGCACCGGTGCTGCGGGTCTGCCCGAGCTCGAACCAGACGGCCTTCCCGCTCACCGTCTCCTCGACGCCCCAGCGGGCGAGCAGATCGAGCAGTCGAAGCCCGCGGCCGGTCCCGGCGAGCTCGCCGTACTCCCGCACGATGGGGCTGTGCGGGCTGCCGTCCGCCACGTCGACGCGCACGCCCGACCCCACGACGCGCGCCGTGATCCGGATGGGAGCGCCGGCGTGGACCAGAGCGTTGGTCACGACCTCGCTGGTCAGGAGCTCGGCGTCGCCGGAGAGCTCCGGGCTGCCCGAGGCGCGAACCACGTCACGGACCAGGTGCCGCGCGAGGGCGACGCTGGACGGGTGCGCGGGAAGATCGATCGTCCGCCCGTCCGCCGCCATGCGACATGTCTAGCGGAAGCCGACGCTTCGTGCAGCCGAAGGGTCTTGCAGGTCAACGTGCAGGGGGGATCAAGGGGACGAATCGGTAGCTGCCGTGGCGTGAGACCTCGATGCCGCGCCCGGTCGTCTCCACCAGCAGCATCGTGCCGGCCACGGGGATCACGAGCCGCCCGCCCTCTGCGAGCTGTGCGACGAGCTCGTCGGGGAGCTCGGCCGGTTGTGCCGATACCAGGACACGGTCGAAGGGCGCGTCCTCGGGCAGGCCCAGCACTCGGGGGACGGCCACCTCCAGGGACGCCCACGGCTGGCGGGTGGCGGAGAGGTTCGCGGCACCGCCAGCGGCCAGCTCCGGCACGATCTCGACGCCGCGCACGCGCCCTTCGGGTCCGGTCAGCCACGCCAGCAGCGCCGTCGTCCACCCGGACCCGGCACCGACGTCCAGCACCCGCTGGCCCTCACGCACGTCCAGCAGGCGCAGCATGTTCGCGACCGTGCGCGGCTGGGAGCAGGTCTGCCCGTGGCCGATCTCGATCGGCCCGTCGAAGCCCGCCCGCCGTCGCGCACGCGGCGGCAGGAAGCCGGTGCGCGGCACCGCCTCGAAGGCCTCGTCGACCCTGTCCACGACCCCAGCCAAGCACGATCGGCGTCACGCGGCACGGGAGCCGGTGACAGGAGTCGAACCCGCGACATCCTCATTACAAGTGAGGCGCTCTACCAACTGAGCTACACCGGCGTACGCCGTACGGGGGCCGCACGGACCGGGCAATCGTAGTCGCCGTCGTCGGCGCGACGAAGCAGGGCTCAGCCGGAGGTCCTGCCCTCCTCGCGGGCACCTGCCCACAGGTCGATGCCCGAGTCGACGGCGTGCTCGTCGATGCGCCGCAGCTCCTCGTCGGTGAAGTCCAGGTTCTCGAGTGCGGCGACGTTCTGGGTGATCTGTTGCGGGCTGCTCGCCCCCACGAGGACGGACGTGACCGTCGGCTTGCGCAGCGCCCAGGCCAGCGCCATCTGCGCCAGGCTCTGGCCACGCTCCGAGGCCAGGTCGTTCAGGGCACGCACGTGCTCGAGCGCCTCGCCGGTCAGCAGCTCCTCGGCCAGCGACTTGCCCTGGCTGGCGCGGGACCCGGCCGGCACGCCGTCGAGGTACTTGTCGGTGAGCATGCCCTGCGCCAGGGGCGAGAAGGCGATGCACCCGACCCCGAGGTCCTCGAGGGTGTCGAGCAGCCCTTCGGTCTCGATCCAGCGGTTGAGCATGGAGTACGACGGCTGGTGGATGAGCAGCGGTGTGCCCAGGTCGGCGAGGATGCGGGCGGCCTCGCCGGCGAGCTCGTCCGGGTACGACGAGATGCCGACGTACAGCGCCTTGCCCGACCGGACCGCGGAGTGCAGCGCCCCCATCGTCTCCTCGAGCGGCGTCGCGGGGTCGGGCCGGTGGTGGTAGTAGATGTCGACGTAGTCGAGCCCCGTCCGGCGCAGCGACTGGTCGAGGCTGGCCACGAGGTACTTGCGCGAGCCGCCGATCTGGCCGTAGGGACCGGGCCACATGTCCCACCCGGCCTTGCTGGAGATGACCAGCTCGTCGCGGAGGCCGGCGAAGTCCCCGCGCAGGTGGCGCCCGAAGTTCTCCTCGGCGGAGCCGTACGGCGGCCCGTAATTGTTGGCCAGATCAAAATGTGTGATCCCGAGGTCGAAGGCCGCGCGGAGTGTCGCGCCCTGCCGCTCGAAGGACACGTCGTCGCCGAAGTTGTGCCACAACCCCAGGCTGATCAGGGGTAGCCGCAATCCGCTGCGGCCCACCTGACGGTAGGTCATGTCGTCGTACCTGGCGGGGGAGGGGAAGTGGCTCACGGGAGCAACTCTCGCGCGGCAACACCCCTGCGCGCCACCCGCGGCGGGGTGAGGCGCGCGACGTCAGACGGAGAGGCCGAGCTCGGCCCAGACCACCTTGCCCGAGCCGGGCAGGACGTCGAGGCCCCAGGCCGAGGCGAGGGCGTCGACGAGCACCAGCCCGCGACCGTGCTCCTCGGTCGCGCTGGGCGGCTGCGGCTCGGGGGTCCCCACGCCGCCGTCGCCTACGTCGATGCGCAGCGAGGCGGTGCTGAGGGTCAACCGGATCTCGCAGTCCGAGGCGGCGTGGGTGATGGCGTTCGCGGCCAGCTCGCTGGTGACGAGCAGGGCGTCGTCGAGGATGCCGTCGAGACCCCACGCGCGGATCTGGTCACGGACGAAGTGACGTGCCAGCCGCACGCTGGTGAGGTCGCGGGGCAGCTCCAGGGCCACCCGGTCGGTGTCCTCGTTGTCCCCCGACGCGCCGGAGCCGTGGGCGACGGACTCGATGAGGTCCACCAGGTAGCCGAGCTCGGCGTCCTTGGCGACGTAGGCGTCCACCTGCTTCTCCAGGCCCGAGCTGTCGGCGCCGGAGAACACCACGACCTTGGTGGTGGGGGAGGCTGCCCGGATGCCGGTCAGCACCTCGTGGCCGGCCAGGTCCGGCAGGCCGAGGTCGAGCACCACGAGGTCGGGCGCCAGGTCCGAGGTCCGCCGCACCGCGTCGGCGCCGTTGTCGGCCTCGCCGACGACCTCGAAGCCGCCCCGGAGACGCAGCGCGCTTCGCACGAGTTGCCGGACGTGCACGACGTCGTCCACGAGGAGTACGCGGATGGCCATTGAGCGCACCCTACGCCGATCCGGAGGGCGGTGGATCCTCCGCGTCCGACGCGAGGGCCGGCAGGTCGACGACGAACGCACCGGGCCGGTCCGGGCCCGGCTCGAGGTAGTGGGCCTCCCCGCCGTGGGCCCGGGCCAGCTCCCGGACGATGAAGAGCCCGAGCCCCGTCCCGCCGCTGGTGAGGCCCGTGGCGAAGCGCTCGAAGAGCCGCGGCCGGATCTGCGGTGCGACGCCGGTGCCGTGGTCGGCCACCTGCACCAGCACGCGGTCCCCCTGGTGCCGGCAGGACACCTCGACCGGTGGACGACCGTGGCGCAGCGCGTTGCTCAGCAGGTTCTCCAGCGCCTGGGACAGGCGGTCCGGGTCACCCCGCACCAGGGCGCCGGGCAGCTCACCGACACGTACGTCTGCGGTCGGGTGCGTGCGTCGCACCGTGTCGACGGCGGCGCGGACGCAGGAAGGCACCTGGACGACGTCGTGGCGCATGACGAGCGCGCTGCTCTGCAACCGGGACGCGGTCAGCAGGTCGTCGACCAGGCGACGCAGGCGCGTGGCGCCGGAGGTCATGGCGCGGAAGGTCTGCTGCCGCTCCTCCTCGGACAACGCAGCGCCGTGCTCGGCGAGCAGCTCGGCAGAGCCGCTGAGCAGGGCCACCGGGGTGCGCAGCTCGTGGGCGGTCACGGCGAGGAACTGTGCTTGGTCGTCGGCGGCCTGCTGCAACCGCCCGTTGAGGACCGCCAGCTCCGCGTTGGCCTCCTGCAGCGCCGTGAGCGCAGCCTCCCTCTCCAGCTCGAGCCGACGTCGTTCGGAGGTGTCACGGGTGACCTTGGCGAAGCCGACGTGACGCCCGGCCGAGTCGTGAACGGCGGTGATGACGACGTTGGCCCAGAAGCGGCTGCCGTCCTTGCGCAGCCGCCAGCCCTCCTCCTCGTAGTGGCCCTCCCGCAGCGCCTCGGCGAGCTCGTGCTCGGGGTGGCCCCGCTCGGCGACGTCGGGCGGGTAGAAGACCCGGAAGTGCCGACCGATCACCTCGTCGGCGGTCCACCCCTTGCTGCGCTGGGCCCCCGCGTTCCAGCTCGCGATGTGTCCGGCGGGGTCGAGCATGAAGATCGCGTAGTCCTCGACCGCCTCCACGAGCAGGCGGAACCGCTGCTCGCTGCGCCGCAGCTCGTCAGCGGCGGCGCCCCCGTGGGGGTCGCCGTGCGCGTCGGCCGCGAAGACCTCTCCCATGGTCTTCGACGGTAGCGGGTCCCGCAGCTCACCGTCAGGGCCTTTCGGACTCCCGGGGATCATGCTCCCTCCACGCTGCTTGTCACCGGCGTACGTCGTCCGGCCCCAGAGGACCACGACCAGCCCGGCGGCCAGCAGCACGGCCCCGCGCAGCGCCTGGCGGTGGCGGTAGGTCCAGGGACCGACGGGTCCGGTCCGCCAGGTGCCGACCTCGACGACGATGCCCCCGCAGCGGCAGGAACCTTGAGCGAAGGGACGGTGCGGTCGGGAGCGACGGCCTACGAGCTGACGGTGAGCGGAGAGCCCGGTCCGCTCGACATCCAGGAGGTGACCCGACGTGCGGGGTCCGGTCGACGAGCTGGCGCTGCGACGTCAGGTGGCGGGCTCGTCGTCGAGCTTGGCGTAGTCGGTGACGGTGCCGTCCTTGATCACCTGCCGGGTCTGCTCGTGGAGCCGGGCGAAGCGGACCAGCGCCAGCGCGATGTAGACCACCGACAGCGCGAGGATCGTCCAGCGGTTCATGTCGGAGGTGCCGAGGATGCTGACGAAGAACTGCACCGCGAAGAGCCCGATCAGCATCAACGCGCCACGAAAGCTGAGGGTGAGGTCGACGAGGATCGCGACCGCGAACAGCGACTGCGCGCCGGTGATGAGGAGCTCGAAGCGCTGTTCGGTGTCCAGCGGGAGCCCGTCGAGGGTGCCGGCGGAGATGGCGAACACCAGGGGCAGTCCGCCCACCAGCAGCGTCCACTGGTTGACCTTGCTCGAGAGCAGCGTGCCCAGGGAGTCGCCGGCCTTCAGCCGCCAGGCGTAGAGGCACGCCACGATCAGCTCGGGGGACTCGCTGGCCAGCGGGGCGACCCACTGCACGAGCAGGAACTCCGAGACCCCCAGCTCCGCCCCCGTGGCGACGAGCGTCTCGGCGAAGTGCTCGGCGGAGAGCAGGATGATGATGGCGGCGAAGACGAACATCGCGATGACCCAGGTGCGGCGCTGCTTCGTGTCCTTCTCGCCGACCCACTGCGAGACCCCGAGGAGGTCGGGCTCGGTGGCCGGCATCTTGGCCAGCCGCCACGCGTAGGCCGCGAAGATGGCGAAGAAGACCGCCATGTCGACCAGGGTCAGGGTGTCCTTGAGGGGGAGCGTCAACGAGTAGAGCGTCGCGATGCCCAGGAAGACGACCTCGGCCGACATCGTGGGAGCCAGGCGGACCTCGCCGGAGTGGGTGCTGGGGCTCTCGGCGGCGTCCTTGTCGTTGCCGGCTCGGCGCGAGTGCCACACCGCGAGCGTCGCGACGAGCACGACCAGGGGCCACCCGACACCGACCAGCACCCGGTTCGCGCCGGTCATGTTGGCCAGGGACAGCCCGCAGATCTCGGGGCTGCCACCGTTGGCGGCGTACTCCCCGCCGCACTTGGCGGTGAAGACGAAGTCGACGGCGTACTCCGGCAGGACCGCCAACAGGGCGAGCAGGGCCAGCGCGAGGCCGGCGTTGATGTCGACCTGCACCGCCTCCGCTGCCCACGAGAGGATGAAGGCCGCGCCGACGATGGCGGCGCCGTAGACCAGCGCCTCGACGGGGGCACCGGGATGGACGGTGGAGAGGCCGAGATACGTCGCGAACCCCTGCCAGGCCCCGAAGAGCGTGACGAGGGCGGCCAGGCCCAGCTGGACGGGAAAGCCGGTCCGAGAGGAGCGCGCCGAGCGCTCGGTGTCAGTGGGAGGCACCTTGCAGTCATGCCCACGCACGGTCGGGCGCAATCGAGCCTCGACGCCCGGGCGAGCGCGCCTACTGCAGCGCGGCGGTGAGCCTCATGACGTTGTCGACGTACCTCAGTCGCCAGGGGCGACGACGCCACTCCTCGAGCGTGAGCTCCCGCGAGACGCTGCGGTAGTGGTCCTCGACTGCCTGCAGCCGGCGCACGACGTCGTCGCCGAGGAGCATCAGCGACACCTCGTAGTTGAGCGCGAAGGACCGCATGTCCATGTTGCTCGACCCGATCACCCCGACGACGTCGTCGACGCTGAAGTGCTTGCTGTGCAGGATCGCCGGGGAGGGGTACAGCCAGATCCGCACCCCCGCCTCGAGCAGCGCGCGGTAGTAGGAGGCCTGGGCGTGGCCGACCATGAACTGGTCGGACTCCTCGCTGACGAACAGCTCCACCTCGACCCCGCGCTGAGCGGCGGTCGTGACGGCGTACAGCAGTGACTCGTCGGGCACGAAGTACGGCGAGGTCAGGCTGAGTCGGTGCTCGGCGCCGTAGACCAGGGTGGTGAACATCCGCAGGTTGTTCTCGGCCACGAACCCGGGGCCGCTGGGGAGCACCTGGGTGAGGACCTGGGCGTCCGGCCGGGTCAGGGGCGGGGGAGCAGTGACGGTGAGGGGCTCGTCGGTCTCGACGAACCAGTCGCCGCAGAACACGGCGTCGAGGGTGGCGACCACCGGTCCCTCCAGGCGGGTCATCAGCTCCTTCCACTCGCGTCCGGACGCGTGGTTCTTGGGCTTGTTGTAGCCGGGCTCGGTGAGGTTGAGCGACCCCATGAAAGCGACGAGCCCGTCGACGACGAGGATCTTGCGGTGGTTGCGCAGGTCGGGACGGCGCCAGCGCCGTTTCAACGGCTTGATGGGGAGCATCGGGTGCCAGTCGATGTCCGTTGCCTCGAGCCGCTGCAGGAAGGTCTTGTAGCCCGGGATGCCGCGCGTGCCGAGGTGGTCGAAGAGCAGCCGGACCCTCACGCCGCGCTCGGCGGCGCGCACCAGCGCCTCGAACACCGGAGCGGTCTGGTCGTCCCACGCCATGATGTAGAACTCGATGTGGACGAACCGCTCGGCCTCGTCGATGGCGGCGGCCATGGCGCTCAGGGTCTCGCTGTAGTCCTCGAGCAGGACCGCGACGTTGCCCTCGGTGACGGGCAGCGCGCCCAGGTGGCGGTTCAGCCGTGCCACGGAGCGGACGTACGCCGGCGCGGGCACCGACTCCATCGGGCGCGGCATGTCGCGGGTGCGCTCGGCGATGATCGCGTTGACGTCGGCGTGCCGCTGGTCGCGTCGGCGTCCGAGCCGGGTGCTGCCGAACAGCCGGAACGCGAGCAGGCCCAGGATGGGCTCGATGAAGATGACCGCGAGCCACGCGGTGGCCGAGGAGGGTTTGCGGCCCTCCGGGATGATCCCGAGCGCGGCGACCCGGAGCCCGACCTGCAGGGTGAAGACGACGACGGCGGCGAGCGCGGTGATCGTGGTCGTGTCCTGACCGATGTCCATCACGGCTCCTCGGAGTCGGGTCCGCGACCCGGGTCAGGGCCCGGGGATCCGAGGGGCGGAGGCGGGGATGGGGTCGGGCGGCTCCGGCGGGCCCACGTTCTCGTGGTCGCGGTCGCGCACCGCCTGCTTGATCTGCTCGAGGTTGTTGCGCAGCATGTCACTGATCAGCTCGTCCATGCGGGGGTCGCTGAGCATCTCGATGAGCACCCGCAGCGTGGTCTCGCTGACCTCGCTCACGATCGCGTCGTAGCCGGGGAGACGGCCGATGATCCGGACGTTGGGGTCCTGCTTGACCTTCTCGGCCACGAGCGTCTTGAGCTCGTCGTGGTTCTCCAGCAGCGCAGCGGAGATGTTCTTCGTGTAGTGGCCGGTCTGGATGACAGCGGCGACCTCGTCGAGAACCACGATCGTCAGCGGCCGCTTCACCAGACCGAGCGCCTTCTCCGACAGGGTCGACGCGCGCTCGACGACGGCGGGGCGGTGCATTCCCATCCGCACCAGCAGGGCCCCGAGGATGGCCGCCAGCACGGACCCGCCGAACAGCACGGCCAGCACCAGCAGCAGGACCTGGAGGGTGCTGAGACCCTCGAGCCAGTCGGACATGGACTCATCCTGCCCGACCGGCCCGAGGGCTGTGCCACTACGAGGGTGGTGCGGTTCAGCGCGCGGTGTCGAAGCTCGCGATGTCGATGACGAAGCGGTAGCGCACGTCGCTGTCCACGACGCGGTTCCAGGCGTCGTCGACGTCGTCGACGCCGATCTTCTCGATCTCCGCCCCGAGGCCGTGCTCGGCGCAGAAGTCGAGCATCTCCTGGGTCTCGCGGATGCCGCCGATCTTCGAGCCCGCCATGCTGCGGCGCATGCCGGCCAGCGAGAAGGCGTGGAAGTTGTCGGGGCCGTCGGGGATGCCGACGTTGACCATGGTGCCGTTGAGCTTGAGCAGCGAGAGGTACTTGTCGACCGGCAGGTTGACCGCGACCGTGTTGATGATCAGGTCGAAGCTGTTGCGCAGCTCCTTGAAGGTCGCCTTGTCGCTGGTGGCGTAGTAGTGGTCGGCACCGAACTTCTTGCCGTCCTCCTCCTTCGACAGGGACTGGCTGAGCACCGTGACCTCGGCGCCCATCGCGGCGGCGATCTTGACGCCCATGTGGCCCAGGCCGCCCATCCCGACGATGGCGACCTTCTTCCCGGGGCCGGCGTTCCAGTGGTTCAGCGGCGAGTAGAGCGTGATGCCGGCGCACAGCAACGGCGCGGCGACGTCGAGCTCCACGCCCTCGGGGATGGTGAGGACGTAGTTCTCGTCCACGACGATCGACTTCGAGTAGCCGCCGAACGTGGGCGCGCCGTCGTACTCCTTGCCGTTGTAGGTCGGTACCTCCCCCTTGAGGCAGTACTGCTCGTCACCGGCCCGGCAGTTCTCGCACTCGCGGCACGAGTCGACGAAGCAGCCGACACCGACGCGGTCGCCGACCTTGAACGAGGACACGTCGTCACCCACGGCGCTGACGGTGCCGGCGATCTCGTGGCCGGGGACCATCGGGAAGAGGGCCTCGCCCCACTCCTCGCGGGCCTGGTGGATGTCGGAGTGGCAGATACCGGCGAAGGCGATGTCGATGACGACGTCCTTCGGGCCGGGGTCGCGGCGCTCGATGGTGCGGCGCTCGAAGGGCTCCTTGGCGCCGGGGGTGACCAGGGCGTCGACGGTCTGAGGCATGTTTCTCCTTCGTGGGGGGCGGAGGGCCCGGTGGGGCCTCTTCGAACGTGCCCGTCAGCGGTTGAGGACTAAACCTTTCGGGCCGTTGGTCTCGATCGGGTCATAACTCGGTGGCGCGCAACTCGTTGAGCACCGCGAGGGTAGGGAAACCGAGGAGGGACGCACATGTCCAAGGTCGTCGTGGAGACCGCCGGATGGATCCGGGGAGAGTCCGACGTGGTGACGGTCGAGGTCGCGATGGTCTACGAGACCAGCGACCCGTACGCCGTACGCCTGCACATCACTGCCGACGAGGAACGCCGCTGCTGGACCTTCGGCCGCGACCTGATGGCCGACGGGCTGCGCTCGATGGTTCCCGTGGGCGAGGGGTCGGTGCAGGTCCAGGCGACGTCGGTGCTCACCGAGATCTCGTACGTCGACCTCGACGACGAGATCACCACGTTGCGACTGCCGTGGTGGAACACCCGCGAGTTCATCCGACTCAGCCAGGAGGCCGTCGCCCGCGGTGACGAGCACTGCGACGTCGACTCCTGGGTGATGGCGTTGACCGACGCCCAGGACTCCTGACGCGCGACTCCGGACACGCGACTCGTGACGCGCGACGACGTCCCGTGGGACGGCATCGGGTTGTGCGTCACCGGTCTGGACGGGTCCCGGCCGTAGCAGAGGAGTTGCGGAGATCTCGGGACTTTGGTCACGTCGGCGTGTCATGGTGGTGTGAGTCGCCTCACTGGGAGGTGGGCGACACGACCTTGGGAGGTACACGACGATGTGTGCACACACGCCATCTTGCCCGTCCGTCGACGACCAGTGCTGCTGGACAGCGCACGTGGTCAGCGACCACTCCGAGCAGGGGTGGTGCCGTCTCTGCAACGGCGTGATCCTGTTCGACGACGGGTTCTTCATCGCCCCCGACGGGCACGTCGAGCCCGTCCTGCTGTCCGCCTGACGCCGGGGGTCGGGTGACCGTCTCGGGTCGGCTGCCGCACGCCCCGTCGCTGCGGGCGACCGGCCCGGTGGTCGGCCCGGTGGTCGGCCTGGTGGTCGGCCTGCTGCTCGCGCTCCTGCTCGGGGCCGCGCCGGCGTCGGCGTACACCGAGGCGCCGGAGGACTACGGGTCCTACCAGCCCGAGGACGCCTGCCGCGACCGGCCGCGCGTCGGCACCAAGGCGCTCACGACCTGGATCAACAAGAGCTTCGCCGGCGGCACCGCGGTCGCCAGCCTGCGACGCTGCGACCGCAGCACGTCCGAGCACCAGGACGGCCGCGCCATCGACTGGTCGATGGACGCGGCCAAGAAGGCCGACCGGCGCGAGGTGAGGCGCTTCCTCGACGCGCTGTTCGTGGCCGACGCAGATGGTGAGGCGCACGCGCTGGCCCGCCGGATGGGGATCATGTACCTCATCTGGAACGACGGCATGTACAGCTCCTACACCTCCGGCGGCGCCGACCACTTCGGCCGCCGGGCCTACGGGTGCGGCTGCGGGTCGAAGACGGCGCGCCACCGCGACCACGTGCACATCTCGCTCGGTCTGCGGGGCGGCCGGGGCCTGACGAGCTGGTACACCGAGAAGCCCTGAGGTCCCGGGGCGGGTCGTCCGTCCTGCACCCCGGAGATGGAGCGCGGGACAGGGTTTCGGGTCTCCTGACCCGAGGAGTACGCCGGCGTGCCCCTTCCCGCGACCATCGACGACCTTCTGCTCGGCCGCCTCACCGTCCGCCGCCGGTGGCGCCGCGCTCTCCGGGTCAGGCGACCTGGAGCGACCGCTTGGACAACCCCATCCAGTAGCCCTCGATGCGCTGCACCCCGGGCGTGCCCGGGTCGGTGGCCGCACCGAGCGTCACGAAGAGCGGGGTGAGGTGCTCGACCGTGGGGTGGGCGTAGGGCAGGCCGGGTGCGCGGTCGGCGTACGACGCGAGCACGTCGACGTCGCCACGCGCGAGAGCCTCGGCGGCCCAGAGGTCGAAGTCCTGCGACCAGCCAGGGACCGCGGCGTCGATGCGGAACTCGGTCAGGAACGGCAGTCCGTGGGTGAGGAAGCCGGAGCCGATGACGAGCACGCCCTCGGCGCGCAGCGCGCGCAGCCGGGAGCCGAGCTCGATCAGCCGACCCGGGTCGTGGGTGGGCAGCGACATCTGGACCACCGGGATGTCGGCGTCGGGGTACATGATCTTGAGCGGCACCCAGGCGCCGTGGTCCAGGCCGCGCGACGGGTGGCGGTGCACCTGCTCGTGGTCCGGCATCATCGCGGCCACCCGGTCGGCGAGCGCCGTCGCGTCGGGGGTCGCGTAGGTCTCCTGGTAGTAGCGCTGCGCGAAGCCGCCGAAGTCGTAGACCAGGGGAGTGCCGGCCGCGGTCGCGCTGAGCGCCAGCGGAGCCGACTCCCAGTGCGCGGAGACGATGACCACGCCGGTGGGGCGGGGCAGGTCGGCTGCCCATGCGCGCAGCTGGCCGCTCCAGACCGGGTCGTCGAGAAGTGGCGGCGCGCCGTGCCCGATGTAGAGCGCCGGCATCGGGGTCTGGGCGGTCATGATGGCCTCACGAGCTCACGGAAGATTGTTGAAGCATCAAGCATACGGTAGGATGGCGGCTATGACCAGATGGTTGACCCAGGACGAGCTCGCGGCGTGGCTGCCGCTGGCCGGGGTCATGCTGCGCTTCAACAGCGCGCTCGACAGCCAGCTGGTCCGCGACTCCGACCTGACGCACTTCGACTACCTCTGTCTCGCGATGCTCTCCGAGGAGCCGGGACACGCCACGTCGATGAGCATGCTCGCCGGCCGGACGAACGCCTCGCTCTCCCGACTGTCGCACGTGATCAGCAAGCTGGAGCGTCGCGAACTGGTCACCCGGTGCCCCTCGGACGTCAGCAAGCGCGTCACGAACGTGCGCATGACCGAGCAGGGGTACGCCGTCCTCGTCGCCGCCGCGCCCGGCCACGTCGAGCACGTCCGCTCCCTGATCTTCGACGGCCTGAGTGACGAGGACGTGGCGACGCTCCGCCGCCTGATGCTGCACGTGCTCAAGAACATCGAGTGCGCCGGGGCCAAGGACGCCCAGCTCGAGGGCAAGCCCGTCCCGCCGCCCGCTCGCGTGGTCTGAGCCTCCCGACCCCTCAGTCGTCGACCCGGTCAGCCCGCGACGCCGGCGGCAGCCGCGCGACCGTCGTGAGGGGCGGCCCCGGCGGCGCGTCAGGGCAGGCGCCAGTCCACAGGCTGCCCGCCCTGGGCCTCCAGCAGCTCGTTGACCTTGCTGAACGGCCGCGAGCCGAAGAAGCCGTTGCGCGCCGACAGCGGCGAGGGGTGCACCGACTCCACCCACGGCACCCCGCTCAGCGAGGCCTTGAGCTTGCGGGCGTCGGCGCCCCAGAGCACCGCGGCAAGTGGACCGCCGCGGGCGGCGAGCGCCTCGATGGCCCGGTCGGTCACGGCCTCCCAGCCCTTGCCGCGGTGGGCGGCCGACGTGCCGGGCTGCACGGTGAGGCAGCGGTTGAGCAGCAGCACGCCCTGCTCGGTCCACGGGGTGAGGTCGCCGTTCGAGGGCATCGGGTGCCCTTCGTCGGTCGCGAGCTCCTTGTAGATGTTGAGCAGGCTCGGCGGCAGCGGCCTCACGTCGGGTGCGACGGAGAAGCTCAGTCCCACGGGGTGTCCCGGCGTGGGGTAGGGGTCCTGGCCGACGATGAGCACGCGCACGTCGGCCAGGGGTCGCTGGAACGCCCGCAGCACGTGGTCGCCGGCGGGAAGGTAGCCCCGTCCGGCCGCCACCTCCTCGCGCAGGAAGCGGCCCAGCGCCTCGATCGTGCCCTCGACCGGGGCCAGCGCCTCGGCCCAGTCCGGCGCCACCAGTCCGCGGTCGACCAGGGACTCCAGCGTGCCGGTCATCGCGCCAGCTCCGCGCCGAGCGCGTCGGCGACGGCCTGCTGACCCTCGGCGAAGGGGTGGAAGGCCAGCGCGCGCGACTGGTCGGTCCGGCGACCGTTGACCCACGGGTCGTCCGCGCAGGTCTCGTGTCCCTCCGACAGGGCGTAGGTGTCGAGGAACGTGACGTCCGCGCGACGTGCGGCGCGGGCGAGGGTGTCGCGCAGCGCCTCCTCCAGCCGCTGTGCCGCCGGTACGTCGCTCGCGTCGATCGGGAACTGTCGGCACCCGCCGGCGTCTCCCAGCAGGCGGGGGTAGCCCACGAGCACGACCTCGGCGCCCGGCGCCTTGGCGGTGACGGCGTCCAGCACCGCCTCGACCCGCGCGCCGGTGCGGACGATCGATGCGGCGGGGGCGCTGACGTCGGTGCCCAGGCACGGGCCGGGCGTCGGTGTCGCCGTCGATCCCGGGGCAGCCGGTCCGAAGCCGCCCACGCAGCCGACCAGCGTCGCGAACAAGTCCTCGTCGTTGCCGCCGAGGCCGACGGTGACCAAGTCGGTGCCGCGGGTGACGGCACGCAGCTGGGGCGCCACCGTGCCCTGGCCGCCGGCCACCTGCTGGGGCGCCTCGACGTCACCGGTCTCGGCGGCGCTGCAGCTGACGTCGCGGACGTCCGCGATGCCGAGCGTGGCGGCCAGCAGCGCCGGGTAGTTGCCGTTCGACCTCAGGCAGCCCTCGGCCAGGTCCGTCACGGGCACGAAGGGCGCCGCGGTGTAGGAGTCGCCCAGGGCGGCGTACGACGTGAAGGTCGGTGGCTCCTCGGCGCTCTCGGAGGTGCGGGACTCGACCGGTCCGGAGGGTCGGGACGCGTTGGGGGGCGGGTCGGCGTCGGAGGACCAGCAGCCCGCCAGGGACCCCAGCGCCAGCGCCAGCACCGCGACGGACGCCGCGCGGCGCAGACGCTCGACGTGGCTCCACGTCGTGCGGGCGCGGGCCAGGCGCCCGGCATCGAGACGGCTGGGTGAGCTGGGGACCTGGCGTCCCCGGGGGTCAGCTGGCGCCACGTCTGGGGGACGCCAGCCCCCGCGAGCTCGCCGAGGAGAACCGCCGATTGGGGTTGGAGCCGATGGCGGGCTCGCCCTGCTCGTTGCGCACGGTGCCGCCGCGGGCCGGCGAGGCGGACGTCCGTTTCGCCGCCTTCGTCGAGGCCGCGGTCCGGGCGCCGGACGACTTCTTGGACGCTGTGGAGTCCGGCCCGGCCTTCGCGGCGGCGCCGGCCTTCTTCGTCGCACCCGAGGCGCGCTTCGCCGTCCTCCCCGCGTCGCTGCTGTGCTCGTCGATGAAGGAGCCGAGGATGCGCCACGTGGTCTCCCGCGACCCACGGCCGGTCAGCATGCCGAGGTGGCCGCCGGGCACGACCTCGAAGCGCAGGTTCGGCACGAGGTCCTCGATCGGCCGCACCGAGCTGACCGGCGCGATGGTGTCGCCCGAGCCGCCGAAGGCCAGCACCGGCACGGTGATGTCGGCGAACGAGATGTCGCGGCCCTCGAAGTGCACGGTGCCCTCGGCGAGCTCGTTGCCTCGCACCATGCGGTGGTAGAGCTGCCCGAACGTCCGGCCGGGGTAGGCGATCATGTTCTTGGTGAAGCGGTCGACGGCCTCGACCTGGGCGAGGAAGTCGGTGTCGTCGAGCTTGGCGAACTGCACGAACGGCTTGGTCACCAGCTTGTCGAAGGCGCTCAGCTGGAAGGCCCGCTTGACCAGCGGCTGCGGCACGCCGCCCATCACGCGGTAGGCCAGCGTGATGAGGGAGGCGCGGTCGCCGACGATCCCGAGCAGGGGCCGCACCGGCGCGATGAGCGGCACCTGGGTGACGTCGACCGGCGAGCCCACCGCGGTCACCGAGGCGATCGGGAGCTTCGACCAGGCGGCGGCGGTCAGCAGGGCGAAGGTGCCGCCCAGGCTCCACCCGACCAGGTGGACCGGGCGGCCGCCCGCGTGGCGGCTGACGGTGCGGATCGCCTCCGGCAGGACCTCCTGCACCCAGTGCTCCATGCCGAGATTGCGGTCCTTGAAGGAGACCTGGCCGTACTCCACGAGGTAGGTCGGGCGGCCCTCGGTCACCAGGTGCTCGACCAGCGAGCAGCCGCGGCGCAGGTCGAAGCACAGCGACGGGGCGGCCAACGGCGTGACGAGCAGGATCGGGTCGCCGGACTCGCGGACCCGCCCCTTCGGCCGGTAGTGGTAGACCTCGCGCAGCGTGCCCTCGTCGATGAGCGTGCGGGGCATGGGACGGAGATCGGCGACGCCACCGTAGAGCACCTTCTGAGCGACGTTCGCGGAGGCTGCGACGATCTGGTCCGGCTTGGGGATCAGATCCATGCGCGCATGTTACCCGCGGGTGCAGTCACTCCCGCGGGAAGTACGTCGATCCGCTCACTCGCCGCCCAGGGCCGTCATGAACCGGTCGGCCCAGTCGACGACGTCGTGCTCGCGGACCGTGCGACGCATGGCCTTCATCCGGCGGGTCAGCTCACGTGGCTGGCTGCGCACGGCCTGGAGGATCGCGGCCTTCATGCCGTCGATGTCGTAGGGGTTGACCAGGAACGCCTGCTTGAGCTCGTCGGCGGCCCCGGCGAACTCCGAGAGCACCAGCGCGCCGTCGTCGTCCTGACGGCAGGCGACGTACTCCTTGGCGACCAGGTTCATCCCGTCGCGCAGCGGGGTGACGACCATGACGTCGGAGGCGCGGAACATCGCCGCCATCTCGTCCTTGGGGTAGGACGAGTGCAGGTAGGACACGGCCGGGCGGCCGATGCGTCCGTAGTCACCGTTGATGCGCCCGACCAGCCGGTCGATCTCGTCGCGGAGCCTGCGGTACTCGTCGACGCGCTCGCGCGACGGCGTGGCCACCTGGATCATCACCGCGTCCTCGACACTGAGCTCGCCCTCCTCGAGCAGCTCGCCGAACGCCTTGAGCCGCGTGTAGATGCCCTTGGTGTAGTCGAGCCGGTCGACGCCGAGGAGCAGCTTGGCGGGGTTGCCCATCTGCTCACGGATCTCGGTGGCCCGCTCGCCGACCTCGTCGGTCCGCGACAGCTCGGCCAGGCCCTCGTAGTCGATGGAGATGGGGAAGGCCGCGGCGTGGACGGTGCGACCGTCGGGCAGGTGGATGACGTTGCGCTGGGTGCGGTGGCCGACGCGCTGGCGGACGAGCCGTACGAAGTTCTCCGCGCCGCCGGGGCGCTGGAAGCCGACGAGGTCGGCGCCGAGGAGGCCCTCGAGGAGCTGACGGCGCCACGGCAGCTGCACGAAGAGCTCGGTGGGCGGGAAGGGGATGTGCAGGAAGTAGCCGATCTTGAGGTCCGGGCGGGCCTCGCGCAGCATCGCCGGCACCAGCTGGAGCTGGTAGTCGTGGACCCACACGGTGGCGCCGTCGGCGGCGAGCTTGGCGGCCCGCTCGGCGAAGCGGCGGTTGACCGTGACGTAGGAGTCCCACCACTCGCGGTGGAACTCCGGCTTGGCCACGGCGTCGTGGTAGAGCGGCCACAGCGTGGCGTTGGAGAAGCCCTCGTAGAACCGCTCGATCTCCTCGGCGTCCAAGGCGATCGGCACGAGCGTCATGTCGGACTCGTCGAGGTGGTCCTCGGGTCCGTCGGGGCCGCCGTCCCAGCCCAGCCAGGCGCCGTCGTGACTCTGCATGACCGGCTCGACGGCGGTGACCAGGCCGCCGGGGGAGCGTCGCCAGCTGACCTCGCCGTCGTCGGCGACCACACGGTCGACGGGCAGACGGTTGGCGACGACGATGAAGTCGAAGGTCCCTTCCTGGTCATTCCGAGAGGCGCTCATGGCGCGAGCCTAGTCGGCGTGGGGCGAATGACACGCCTGTCATTTGTGCCTACGATGAGGGGCAGACCAGCAGTCGTCAGCCGTCGTCGTACAGGAGTGCCCGCATGGACAGCGCCTCACGCGCCAACGTTTCGAGCGAGACCTCCGCCGAGGCCGCGGAGCTGTCGGCCCGCGACCAGGCCATCCTCGACTTCGAACGCCAGTGGTGGAAGTACGCCGGCGCCAAGGAGCAGGCGGTCCGCGACCAGTTCCAGATGTCGTCGACGCGCTACTACCAGGTGCTCAACGCCCTCATCGACAGCCCGGCCGCGCTGGCCCACGACCCCCTCCTCGTGCGTCGACTCCGTCGCCTCCGCGCCACGCGGCAGCGGGCCCGCTCGGCCCGTCGCCTCGGGTTCGAGGTCTGAGATGCCCCTGCGCCACCGGGTCTCCGTCGCTGCCGCCGAGCGTCGCGCCCGTCCCGGACGGGACAAGGCCGACGAGGGCTTCGTCATGTCCTCGCCGTTGGCGCTGATGAGCGCCGCGGCCGTGCTGATGGCCGGTGTCGCCTTCATGGTGACCGACCCGGCCGAGCCGGGCCCGGAGCAGGCGCTGCTGGCCGCCGGCCCCGCGCCGACCGAGGAGCCGGTGACCATCGACCCGGTGCCGGTCGAGAAGAAGAAGAAGAAGAAGGAGCCGGCGCCGGTCCAGCGCGGCGAGGTCTACGTCAGCGTCTTCAACAACACCAACATCTCCGGCCTGGCCGGCGCCACCGCCTCGCGCATCGGCAGCGCCGGGTGGCAGGTCACGGGCTCGGACAACTGGGTCGGCACCATCCCGGCCACCACGATCTACTTCCCGCCCCGCTTCAAGGACGCCGCCGACCTGCTCTCGAAGGACCTCGGCGTCACCCGCGTCCTCCCGGCCGTCGACCCCATGTCGATGGACCGGCTCACGGTGATCCTCACCGCCGACTTCGCCTGACGTCCAGGATCACCCTCCAGGATCACCACAGCCGCGGTCGGCGGTCTGGTTGAGTTCTCCCATGGACTTCGCCAGCGACCTCTCGAAGCGCCGGTACGACGAGCTCGTCACGAGCGCTGAGCGTGCCGTCGTCGGGCTCGACTTCGACGGCACCCTGGCGCCCATCGTCGAGGACCCCAAGGACGCCCACATCCACCCCGATGCGGGCAAGGCGCTGGTCGAGCTCGCGCCACTCGTCGAGGCTGTCGCGGTGGTGACCGGCCGACCGGTCCGTCAGGCGGTGTCGCTGGGCGACCTCGACGAGATCGGCGCGGAGATCGCCGAGGGCGGGGGAGAGTTCCTGGTGCTCGGCCACTACGGCAACGAGAAGTGGTCGGCGCGCGACCGCCGAGTCATCTCGCCGCGACCCCCGAAGGGTCTCGCCATCCTGATGGCCGAGCTGCCCGACCTGCTGCGCCGTGCCGGACTGGGGGAGGCGCACATCGAGTCCAAGGGCGGGCTGGCCGTCGCGGTCCACACCCGTCGGATGGACGACCCCGACGCCGCCCAGGAGAAGCTCACGCCGATCCTGGAGAAGGCCGCCCGCAGCCACGGACTGGTCACCGAGCCGGGCCGGATGGTCGTCGAGGTCCGCGCCGACGGCATGGACAAGGGCAACGCCGTACGCAACCTGCAGAAGCAGATGCACGCCGACGCGATGGTCTTCGTCGGTGACGACCTCGGCGACCTCGAGGCCTTCGACGCGGTGGCCGATCTGCGCCGCCGCGGCATGGTCGGCTTCCTCGTGTGCTCCGGCTCCGACGAGCAGCGCGCGTTGGTGGAGAAGGCCGACCTCGTCGTCGACGGCCCCGACGGGGTGGTCGTGTTCCTGCACCAGCTCGCGACCGACATCGGGAGTCCCGACAGCTGAGACGGCGGTCCGGATGCCGGACACGACGTGCGGATCGCCGACCCGCTCCCTAGGCTTGGCCACAGCTCATCGAGAGGGGCAGAGGGACACGGCCCGTCGAAGCCCCGGCAACCCGCCACGGCAGTCATCTGACGATGACTTCCTCCGAGGAGTCAGAACGACCTCCTGACGGTCGTCCTGGCCCGTCGTGGTCACGGTGCTACATCCGTCCCGAGGCGAAAGACGCCGATCGGGGAAGATGAGAAGGAGGAATCCTTTGAGCGCATCAGTGATCGAGTCCACCGCCCTGCGGAGCGGTGCTTTCGGCGCCGCCACCGGGCTCGTGTGCCGCGAGTGCCGCGCCGAGCAGCCCCTCGGGCCGTTCTACGCCTGCCAGGAGTGCTTCGGCCCCCTGGAGATCGGCTACGACTTCGGCCGGGTGACCCGCGAGCAGATCGAGGCGGGCCCCAAGAACATCTGGCGCTACCAGCCGCTGCTGCCGGTGCCCTCCGACATCGCACTGTCGCCCAACATGGAGCCCGGCTACACCCGGCTCCTCAAGGCCGGCAACCTGGGACGTGAGCTCGGGATGCGCAGCCTGTGGGTCAAGGACGACTCGGGCAACCCGACGCACTCCTTCAAGGACCGCGTCGTGGCCGTCGCCCTGTCAGCGGCCCGTGAGCTCGGCTCCAAGGTCTTCGCCTGCCCTTCGACCGGCAACCTGGCCAACGCGGTGGCCGCGGCCGGCGCCCGCGCCGGCATCCGGACCGTGGTGTTCATCCCGCACGACCTGGAGCCCGCCAAGATCCAGATGACGGCGGTGTACGGCGGCTCGCTGGTCGCCGTCCGCGGCAACTACGACGACGTCAACCGGCTGGCCTCCGAGATCGCGGGCGAGGAGGACGGCTGGGCGTTCGTGAACGTCAACGTCCGTCCCTACTACGCCGAGGGCTCCAAGACGCTGGCCTTCGAGGTCGCCGAGCAGCTGGGGTGGCGCATCCCCTCCCAGGTCGTCGTGCCGGTCGCCAGCGGTTCGCAGCTGACCAAGATCGACAAGGGCTTCCAGGAGCTCATCAAGCTCGGTCTCGTCGAGGACTCGCCGTACAAGATCTTCGGGGCGCAGGCGAACGGCTGCTCGCCGGTCAGCGCCGCGTTCAAGAACGGTCACGACGTCGTCCGCCCGGTGAAGCCGGACACGATCGCCAAGTCGCTCGCGATTGGCAATCCCGCCGACGGGCCGTATGTTCTCGACGTCGCTCGCCGTACGGGCGGCACGGTGGAGGACGTCACGGACGAAGAGGTCCGTGAAGGGATCACGCTGCTGGCACGCACCGAAGGGGTCTTCGCGGAGACCGCCGGGGGCGTCACCGTGGGCACGTTGAGGAAGCTGGTGGAGACCGGGCAGCTGGACCCGGACGCCGAGACGGTCGTCTTCAACACCGGTGACGGTCTCAAGACCCTCGACGCGGTGGCCTCCCGTGTGGGACCGACTGCAACGATCGACCCGTCGTACACCGATTTCCTGTCCACCGGTCTGGCCTGAGCGCCGACCATGCTGCCCGAGGAGCACCATGAGCGTCCACGTCCGTGTCCCCACCATTCTGCGCACCTACACCGGAGGCGACTCCGAGGTGTCCGCCGAGGGTGGGACGCTGGCTGAGGTCCTGGAGAGCCTGGACGGCTCCTACCCCGGGATCCGCGCACGCATCGTCGACGAGACCGGCGAGCTGCGCCGGTTCGTCAACGTCTACGTCGGCAACGACGACGTCCGCTTCCTCGAGGGCCTCGGCACCGAGACGCCCTCGGGCGTGCAGGTCTCGGTCATCCCGGCCGTCGCCGGCGGCTGAGCGCCACCGCGGCCAGCCCGCAGACGTATCCGGCCGGAGAGGCGCTTGCGCGCATCTCCGGCCGTGACCCCGTCGCACCCACGAGGTGGTACCGAAGATATTGCTGGGGCCAGGGGTGGTCAATGGACATGGGGGGACGTGGGTCCTGCAGGTCTAGACCCTGCCCGTCGAGCGGATGCCGATCCCGTCTTGCACTCGCCAGGGTCGAGTGCTAGACATTGATTAGCACTCTCCCTAGGAGAGTGACAGCACGACCACAGCACAGCCGGGCCGGGGAGACGAGGTCCACCAGCGCCGACGGGAAGGGTTCGTCGGGTCAGCCGGACCGTCCGTCGCGGGCGTCCTCCTCAGTCCATCCCCCGACTTCACGCGAAGGAATCGCCGGAGTTATGCCGAAGCTCATTGCTTTCAACGAGGAAGCCCGACGCGGCCTGGAGCGTGGCATGAACACGCTCGCCGACGCCGTCAAGGTCACCCTCGGTCCCAAGGGACGCAACGTCGTCCTGGAGAAGAAGTGGGGCGCCCCCACGATCACGAACGACGGTGTCTCGATCGCCAAGGAGATCGAGCTCGAGGACCCCTACGAGAAGATCGGCGCCGAGCTGGTCAAGGAGGTCGCGAAGAAGACCGACGACGTCGCCGGAGACGGTACGACGACGGCCACCGTCCTCGCCCAGGCAATGGTCCGCGAGGGCCTGCGCAACGTCGCCGCCGGCGCCAACCCGATGGCCCTCAAGCGCGGCATCGAGACCGCCGTCGAGGCCGTCTCGAGCCAGCTGCTGAGCATGGCCAAGGACATCGAGACCAAGGAGCAGATCGCTTCGACCGCCTCGATCTCCGCCGCTGACCCCCAGGTCGGCGAGATCATCGCCGAGGCGATGGACAAGGTCGGCAAGGAAGGTGTCATCACCGTCGAGGAGAGCAACACCTTCGGGCTCGACCTCGAGCTCACCGAGGGCATGCGCTTCGACAAGGGCTTCCTGTCGCAGTACTTCATGACCGACCCCGAGCGCATGGAAACCGTCCTCGAGGACGCCTACGTGCTCATCGCGAACCAGAAGATCTCCAACGTCAAGGACATGCTCCCGGTCCTGGAGAAGGTCATGCAGTCCGGCAAGCCGCTGCTGATCATCGCCGAGGACGTCGAGGGCGAGGCCCTGGCCACCCTGGTCGTCAACAAGATCCGCGGCACCTTCAAGTCCGCCGCCGTCAAGGCGCCGGGCTTCGGTGACCGCCGCAAGGCCATGCTGCAGGACATCGCGATCCTGACCGGTGGCCAGGTCATCAGCGAGGACGTCGGCCTCAAGCTCGACACCGCCGGCATCGAGCTGCTCGGTCAGGCCCGCAAGGTCGTCCTGACCAAGGACGAGACGACCATCGTCGAGGGTTCGGGCGACGCGGAGCAGATCCAGGGCCGCGTCAACCAGATCCGCGCCGAGATCGACAAGTCCGACTCCGACTACGACCGCGAGAAGCTGCAGGAGCGCCTGGCCAAGCTGGCCGGCGGTGTTGCGGTCATCAAGGTCGGCGCGGCCACCGAGGTCGAGCTCAAGGAGCGCAAGCACCGCATCGAGGACGCCGTTCGCAACGCGAAGGCGGCCGTCGAGGAGGGCATCGTCGCCGGTGGCGGCGTGGCGCTGCTGCAGGCCACCGAGGCGGCGTTCGAGAAGCTCGACCTCACCGGCGACGAGGCCACCGGCGCGAACATCGTGCGCAAGGCCTCCGAGGCTCCGCTCAAGCAGATCGCGGTCAACGCCGGCCTCGAGGGTGGCGTCATCGTGGAGAAGGTCCGCACGCTGACCCCGGGTCACGGCCTCAACGCCGCGACCGGTGAGTACGTCGACATGGTCACCGAGGGCATCCTCGACCCGGCCAAGGTCACGCGCTCCGCGCTGCAGAACGCCGCCTCCATCGCGGCGCTGTTCCTCACGACCGAAGCGGTCGTGGCGGACAAGCCCGAGAAGGCCGGAGCCGCCATGCCTGGTGGCGACGGCGGCATGGGCGGCATGGACTTCTGATCGAGTCCAGCTGACACCAGCACCCAGCACC
>CAVQOY010000006.1:0-26343 GCA_963714625.1 uncultured Actinomycetota bacterium
CGCGGTGGTGGTGGCGACGGTCCGGGCGCTCAAGCACCACGGCGGCGTCAAGGTGGGCACCGAGGGCGAGGACACCGAGGCCGTACGACGGGGCGCGGCGAACCTGCGGCGGCACCTGCAGAACCTGCGTGACGTCTTCGGGGTGCCGGCCGTGGTGGCGATCAACCGCTTCCCGACCGACACCGACGCCGAGATCCAGGTGGTGCGCGAGATCGCCGACGCCGAGGGCTGCCTGGCGGTGGCGAGCACCCACGCGGCCGACGGCGGCGCCGGGGCCGTCGAGCTCGCCGACGCCGTGCAGGACCTGCTCGACAAGGACGAGGCCGACTTCTCGTTCTGCTACCCCGACGAGGGCGGCGTGGCGGACAAGGCGGCGACCGTGGCTCGGCGGGTCTACCGCGCCGCAGGCGTGACGTTCAGCGCGAAGGCCCAGCGCCAGCTCGATCGGATCACCGCTGACGGCTACGGCCACCTGCCGGTGTGCTTCGCGAAGACGCAGTACTCCTTCTCCACCGACCCCACAAAGGTCGGCGCGCCGGAGGGGCACGTGGTCGACGTACGGGAGGTGCGGCTGAGCGCGGGAGCGGGGTTCGTGGTGCTGATCGCCGGTGCGGTGATGACGATGCCCGGGTTGCCGGCGGTGCCCGCCAGCAGCCGGATGTCCATCGACGCCGACGGCCGGATCAGTGGGCTCTCGTGAGCAGCCGAGGTGTGCCGTGAGACTGTTGCGTCCTGCGCAACCCGTTGCGCAGGACGCAACAAGGCCTAGGCTAGCGACATGAGCGACGAGACCGGCAGTGAAGCTGACGTCGTCCGCGTTCAGTCGGTGGACCGCGCCATCACCATACTGGAGATCCTCGCCCGCGAGGGCGAAGCCGGCGTGACCGACGTCGCCGCCGAGCTCGACGTCCACAAGAGCACGGCCTTCCGTCTCATCGCCACGATGCAGGCGCGCGGCCTCGTCGAGCAGGCCGACGACCAGCGGAAGTACCGCATCGGGCTGTCGCTGGTGCGCATCGCGGGCACCTCGGCCGCCCGCAGCGACCTGGTTCAGCTGGCACGACCGATGTGCAAGCGGCTGGCCGCCGAGACCGGGGAGACAATCAACTTGGCCGTGCTCATCGACTCCGACGCGCTCTACGTCGACCAGATCGCGGGCGAGGGCACCCTGCAACCCCACAACTGGGTCGGTCAGCGGATCGTGCTGCACGCCACCAGCAACGGCAAGGTGCTCCTGGCCCACCGCAGCGCAGCAGAGGTCGACCGCCTCGTGCCCCACCTCGAGCGGCACGGCCCCCGCACGGTGACGCAGCGCACCACCCTGCACCGTCAGCTCGCCGAGGTCCGCTCGCGCGGCTATGCGCTGGCCGTGGACGAGCTCGAGCAGGGGCTCACGGCCCTGGCCGCGCCGATCCGAGACGCGCACGGCGAGGTCGCCGCCGCCGTCAGCGTCAGCGGCTCCACCCACCGGATGGACGACGGCACGGTCGCGGACACGATCGAGCCTCTGCTGCGCGCCGCGCGTGACGCCTCGCTGGCGCTGGGCTGGTCCGACAGCGAGGCCGAGACCGTCCTGACAACGTCCTGAGACCGTTCTGACACTGGGGACGATGCTCCGTTGACACCGGGACGGCTCGCACCCGAGAGTTGAGATCGTCTCGCATGACGCGACGGCGTGCGCATGACGCAACATGCGCGACTCACCATCTTCGGAGGTCTCCGTGCCCCTGCCGCAGTCAGCACAGGTCGTCGTCATCGGCGCCGGGATCGTGGGCAACAGCCTGGTCCAGCATCTCGCCCGTCTGGGGTGGCGTGACATCGTCCAGATCGACAAGGGGCCGCTGCCCAACCCCGGCGGCTCGACCGGCCACGCGTCGAACTTCATCTTCCCGGTCGACCACTCCCGCGAGATCACCGACCTGACGCTCGACTCGGTGCGGCAGTACCAGGAGCTCGACGTCTTCACCCAGTGCGGCGGGATCGAGATCGCCCGCACCGAGGAGCGCATGGAGGAGCTGCGACGCCGGATGTCCAGCGCCAAGGCGTGGGGCATCGAGGCCGAGCTCATCACGCCCGAGCAGGTGCAGGAGCGCGTGCCCTTCATCGACATCTCCGAGATCATCGGCGCCTTCTGGACGCCCTCGGTCGGGGTGGTCGACTCGCTGCGCGCCGGCACACTCATGCGTGAGGAGGCGATGACCGCCGGCGCGCTGACCGTCGTACCGAATGTCGAGGTGACCGGCATGGACGTCGTCGACGGCGCGCTGCGCGGCGTCCGCACCGACCAGGGCGACATCGCCTGCGACACCGTGGTGGTCGCTTGCGGCGTCTGGAGCCCGCACCTCGCCGCGATGGCCGGGGCGTCGATCCCGCTGACCCCCGCGGTGCACCAGATGATCAGCGTCGGGCCGATCCCCCAGCTGGCCGCGCTCGAGGGCGAGATCTCGTTCCCGATCGTCCGCGACATGGACTCGCTGTGCTACGAGCGCCAGCACGGCGCCGACATGGAGGTCGGCTCCTACGCCCACCGCGCGATCCTGCACGACCCCGAGGAGATCCCGTCGATCGAACGGGCCAAGCTGAGCCCGACGGAGATGCCGTTCACCGCTGACGACTTCGACCCGCAGCTCGAGACCGCTCTGGAGCTGATGCCGGACGCGCTCGGGGCCGAAGGAGCTGAGATCCGCTACGCCATCAACGGATTGTTGTCACTGACACCAGATGGCGCCCCGATCCTGGGTGAGAGCCCCGAGGTGAGGGGCCTGTGGTCGGCGGCGGCGGTGTGGATCAAGGAAGGCCCCGGGGTGGGACGCGCGGTCGCGGAGTGGATGACCCACGGCTACTCCGAGATCGACCTGCACCACAGCGACATCGCCCGCTTCCACCCCCACCAGCGCACCCGCGAGCACGTGCGTGCGCGCACGTCGGAGGCGTTCATCAAGACCTACGGGATCGTGCACCCCGGGGAGCAGTGGAACTCCGAGCGCCGCAAGCGGCTGTCGCCGATGTACGCCGACCAGGTCGCACGCGGCGCCGAGTGCTTCGAGACCGTCGGCTGGGAGCGCCCGCAGTGGTACGCCTCCAACGAGTCCCTGCTCGGTGAGTACGGCGACGCCGTCATGGCGCGCGACAACGAGTGGGACAGCCGCTGGTGGAGCCCGATCATCAACGCCGAGCACCTCGCGATGCGCGAGCGGGCCGGCATCGTCGACCTGTCGGCGTTCTGCATCTTCGACGTCTCCGGGCCTGACGCGCTGGCCGCGGTCCAGCGGACCGTCGTGGCGCAGGTCGACGTGACGCCCGGGCGGGTCGTCTACACCCCCGTGCTCGACGCCAAGGGCGGGTTCCGCTCCGACCTGACGGTGATGCGGCTGGCCCACGACCACTTCCGGGTCGTCACCGGTGGCGCGCACGGCATGGCCGACCTGGCCTGGTTCACCGCCCACGCCCGAGGCCTCGGCGCCGCGGTGACCGACCTGACGTCGTCGTACACCACGATCGGGCTGTGGGGCCCGCGCGCCCGCGACGTGCTGGGTCGCGTCACGGTGGCCGACGTCAGCCACGAGGGCTTCACGTTCGCCACGGCCCGCCGCATCGAGGTCGGCAGCCTGGACGTGCTGGCCTCGCGCATCTCCTACGTCGGCGACCTGGGGTGGGAGCTCTACGTGCCGATGGAGCAGGGCGCGCGGCTGTGGTCGCTGCTGCACGAGGCGGGTGAGCCCGACGGCGCGGTGCCGGTCGGCATCGGCGTCTACGGCACGACCGGGCGCCTCGAGAAGGGCTACCGGGCCTACGGCGCCGAGCTCGACACCGAGCGCACCATCGTCGAGGCCGGGATGCAGCGGCCCCGGGTGAAGGAGGCGGCGTTCACCGGGCGCGACGCCTACCTCGCCCAGCGCGAGAAGGACCCGGACCGGGTGATGTGCACGCTGGGCGTCGATGACCACACGTCGGCGTCGGGGGTGAAGCGCTACATGCTCGGCGGCGAGCCGGTCCTGACCGCAACCGGTGAGCCACTGGTGGACGCGCACGGTCATCGCCCCTACGTCACCACCGCCGGCTCGGCGCCCAGCCTCGGCAAGCACCTGCTGATGGCCTACCTGCCGCCGGAGCAGGCGGTTGTGGGGACGCCGCTCGCGGTGTCCTACATGGAGGAGCTCTACCCCGTCACCGTGCTCAGCGCGGACGCGACGCCGGTCTTCGACCCCGACAACGAGCGGCTGCGGTCGTGACCCGGGTCCTGGTGGCGGTCAAGCGGGTGGCCGACACCTCCGGCGAGGTCGTGCTGACCGAGGACGGGCAGGGCCTCGACGGGCGGTTCACCGGCTACACCATCGGCGACCACGACTCGTGTGCCGTCGAGCTGGCCATCCGGGTCGCGGAGGCGGGCGACGGATCGGTGACCGTGCTCAGTGTCGGGTCGTCGGACGCGACCGACCAGATCCGCTCCGCGATGGCGCTGGGCGCGGGGGCCGGAATCCTGGTGGAGGCTGATGTCGCGGCGATGGGGCCGGCGGACGTCGCGGCCGAGATCGCGGCGGTGGTCGGCAGCGCGGCCGAGGCGGGGTCGGCGTACGACCTGGTGGTGCTGGGCAACGACGCCGCCGACACCGGCGACTTCCAGGTGCCGGTGCGACTCGCCCACGCCCTGGGCCGTCCGATCGTCACCGGCGCACGGATGCTGGAGGTCAGCAACGGCGTGCTGGTCGCGCAGGTGCAGGGGCCGTACGCCGACGAGACCTACGAGCTGCCGCTGCCCGCGGTCGCGTCGGTGCTGGAGGGGGGTGCCGAGCCGCGCTACCCGACGTTGCGGGGGCGGATGGCCGCCAAGAAGGTGCAGATCGAGGTGCGCGCTCCCGTCGGGGCGGCAGCGGGTGGCGGCCGGGTGCGGTGGCACGTGCCGCCGCCGGCGCCCAGCGAGGCCGAGGTGATCGGTCAGGGACCGGCCGCGGCGCCGGCCGTCGTCGACGTGCTCGAGAAGCTGGGGGTGCTGCGATGATCCTGGTGCTCTGCGAGGTCGACCCGGCGACCGGTGAGGTCGACGAGGTCTCGCTCGAGTCGCTCGCGCTGGCCCGATCGCTGGGCGCTGCCGCGGGCTCGGACGTGTGCGCTGCTGTGGTGGGGCCGGTGCCTGACCCCGGACCGGTGGCCGCTGTCTTGGGGCGGCACGGGGCCGTCGAGGTCCGCCACGCCGTGGGCGAGGACCTCTCCCGGTACGGCGGCGCGGCCTGGGCGACGGCAGTGGAAGCATTGCTCGACGACGCCGTCGATGTCGTGGCCGTCCTGGCCGGCGGCACCCCTCGGGGCATGGAGGTGGCAGCCCACCTCGCGGCGCGGTGGGACGTGCCGATGGCGGCGAACGTCGTCTCCTTCGAAGGCGCTGCGCCGCTGACGGTGCGGCGCCAGGTCGCGGGTGGTTCGGCGTTCGAGGAGATGTCACTGGCGGAGCAGCCCGCGCTGTTCACCGTGGCGGGTCACGCGTGGCGGGCCGAGGAGACGGGCGGCGAGCCGGCCGCCTGGACCGAGCACGCGGTCGCCGTACCCCCGGAGGAGCTGGCCGCCCGAGTGGTGCGCACCAGCGAGCGAGTGGCTGACGAGTCGGGCAGCCTGAGCTCCGCGCCCGTCGTCGTGGGCGCCGGACGCGGCGCGGGCGGACCCGGCGGCTTCGGGCCGGTGACCGAGCTGGCCGAGCTGCTCGGCGGCGCCGTCGGCGTCACCCGCGTGGTCACCAGCCTGGGCTGGCGACCGCACCACGAGCAGGTCGGTCAGACCGGCAGTCGCATCGCCCCCGACGTCTACATCGCCTGCGGCATCAGCGGCGCCATCCAGCACTGGGCCGGATGCGCGTCGTCGAAGACCATCGTCGCGGTCAACACCGACGACGAGGCACCGATGATGACGCGGGCGACGTACGCCGTGGTCGGGGACATGCACGAGGTCGTGCCCGCGATCGTCGCGGAGATCCAGAAGCGACGCTGAGACCAGGAGGGGAAGCCCGCGGGCCTGCGACGCCCGGACGGCTGGGCGCTCGACAGCGCGCGTCTCGATGCTGAGCAACCTCCCGCCGGTCCGACCCTCGCGCGGAAGCGGATGACTAGAGCACCCGTATCAGTCCGCCCTCGGGTCACTCATCCCCCTGCGAGATGCCGGAGGACCCGAGCAGACAGGTGGTGCGCCCATGGACGCCGCGACCGTCGGAGTCTTCTTCGGGGGATGGGTGCTGACGACGGCGCGCCTGTGCCGTCTTGACGCCCGCCTGCGCCGGGTCGCCGGCCACCACGCGGTGGGGGCGCGGCGTGGCGTCGGCGTCGTCCATCTGGTGCTGGCCGGGATGGTTCTCGTGGCCTGACGCTCGGGTCGCGATGTCGGCCCACGTCCTTAAGGTGGGCGCATGAATCGATCAACCGCGTCACTGGAGACCGGCGCCCACATCGAGCACGCCGACCTCCGCGCCGTCTCCTTCCACCACGTGCGCTTCACCGGGCTCGAGCTGGTGGACGTCGAGATCACCGGCGAGATCGAGGGCGTGACCGTCAACGGTGTCGACATCGGTCCGCTTGTCGACGCCGAGCTGAACCGCCGCATGCCGGAGCGGGCGAAGATGCGCCCGGAGACCGTCGAGGAGTTCCAGGAGGCCTGGGCGATCCTCGAGCGGCTGTGGGACGGCACCGAGCAGCGCGCCCGGGCACTGCCTCCCGAGCTGCTCCACGAGCGGGTCCGCGACGAGTGGTCCTTCATCGAGACGCTGCGTCATCTCGATTTCGCGAGCGCTGCCTGGGTCGCGCGCATGGTGCTCGGCGACCCCGTCCCGTGGCACCCCCTCGACCTGCCCTGGGACGAGGCACCCGGCTGGGACGGCATCCCGTGGGACCGAGACGTGCGTCCCTCCCTCGGCGAGGTCATCGCCGTACGTCGCAAACGGCAGGCCATGGTCCGCAACGTGATCAAAGCCCTGACGCCGGATCAGCTCGCGTCGACCGTGACGCAGACCGAGCCGGGCTGGCCACAGCTCGAGAGCTTCCCGCTCAAGCAGTGCCTGTTCATCGTCGTCAACGAGGAGTGGCACCACCGGCTCTACGCCGAACGTGACCTGGAGGTCCTCGAAGCTGGAAGCGGCTGACCGGGTCCTGGTCACCGAGCGCCAGGGCGTGCCGCTCGGCCTCCTGCTGCGGCAGTCCTCAGGCGTCGGTGCCGCGCGCAAGACGATGTGCCAGATCTGCGTCATCGCGCACTCGGGCAGCGGCGTAACCCTCAGCGTGCGCGCGCAAGACCGGCGCCGCTGGCACGAAGATCGACTTGACCGGGCTCTACATCTGTCGCGACCGCGCCTGCTTGTTTGTACATCCGCGACAAGAAGTCGACCGGCACGGTCAGTCTGCCCGAGACACCGAGCCTCGAGGCCTCGGTCGGCCGATTGCACCGCAGCCTCGATCAGTTCGTCGACCGCGTGGCGCCGGCCGCTGGAGGGTCCCCCGGCTGAATCACGGCCCCGGCGTCGAAGCGGACGTCACGATCGTCGCGCCACCGGCACCCCGGCGCGGAGCCGTCCACCGCGGTGCCGAGCCGTCCCGCCTCGCGGTAGGTGTCGTCGAGGACGCAGAGCGCCACGAAGACTGAGCAGCTGGGCGCCGTTCGCAGCGGGCCCGGCGACGACTCCTTCCTCGGTCCAGATGTGGCGGAGCACGACGCTCCCCGCGGCCTCCGAGGCCCGCAACGTGCAGCGGGGCGCGCACGCCGACCGGTGGAAGCTCCATGCACCCATGGTGCCTCGCGATGACGGGCTCAGTCACCGACGCACTCGGAGGTAGTCAGGTGGCAGGTGGCATCGGCGACGGTCTCGGTCGTGGGGTCCGTCGGACGTGCAGTCCACCGCTCGACCGGCCTCCCGGACCCCGAAAGAGTCCGAACTGCACGTCTGTCGGACCCCACCCGCGGTGAGAACAAGGGCCGCCGGTCGGCTGCCAGGAGCCCTCGACGCGCTCAGTCACCGATGGCGTCGTGGCCCCGTTGGACGAGCTTGGGGTCGGGCTTCAGCACGACCTCCTCGTCCTTCCCGTCGTAGTCGACGAGGCTGAGGAACAGTCTCAGGGCCTCGACCCGGGCCCGCTTCTTGTCGTTGCTCTTGATCGAGTACCACGGCGCGTGATCGGTGTCGGTGAGCGCGAACATTTCCTCCTTGGCGTCGGTGTAGGCCTCCCACTTGTCGAGGCTCTCGAGATCCATCGGCGAGAGCTTCCAGCGCCGGACCGGGTCGATCTGACGGACCGCGAACCGCGTCCGCTGCTCCTGCTGGGTCACCGAGAACCACAGCTTCGTCAGGCTCACCCCCGACTCGAGCAGCATCTGCTCGAACACCGGCGCCTGCCCCATGAAGGTCCGGTACTCCTGGTCGTCGCAGAACCCCATCACCCGCTCCACCCCGGCGCGGTTGTACCAGGACCGGTCGAACAGCACGATGTCGCCGAAGGTCGGCAGGTGGGAGACGTAGCGCTGGAAGTACCACTGCCCCAGCTCGGTCGAGGTGGGCTTGGTCAGCGCGACCACCCGGGCGGAGCGGGGGTTCAGGTGTTCCATGAACCGCTTGATCGTCCCGCCCTTGCCAGCGGCGTCGCGCCCCTCGAAGACGATGACGTGCTTCTTGGCGTTGTCCTGGGCCCAGTACTGGAACTTCAGCAGCTCGATCTGGAGGAGGTACTTCTCCACCTCGTAGCTGTTGCGGCTCATCAGCTCGTCGTAGGGGTAGTTCTCCCGCCACGTCTCGACCGCATCGCCGTCGGGCGTGATCAGGACGGGATCCTCCCCGTGGTCGTCGCGCACGCCGTACCCCTCGCGCTCGAGGGAGTCGATGTACTGACGGAGGCTCATCTGCTGCATCGCACCACTGTGGCGCACTCGGAGCCGGTCGGGCAGTGGCAGACTCACTCGGCATGGAGGTCTACCGCACGCCCGACTCCGCCTTCGAGCACATCTCGGACTTCGGCTGGGAAGCGAGGTACGCCGACGTCACAGACCCCGACGGCGGCACCCTGCGCATGGCGTACGTCGACGCCGGTCCGGCCGACGGGCCCGTGGCGCTCCTGCTCCACGGCGAGCCTTCGTGGTCGTTCCTCTACCGGCACGTGCTGCGGGTGCTGGCCGAGGATGGCGTCCGCTGTGTCGTGCCGGACCTGATCGGCTTCGGCCGCTCCGACAAGCCGGTCGACCCGGCCGACTACTCCTTCGCACGCCTGGTCGAGTGGACCCGTGAGCTGGCCTTCGATCACCTCGGCCTGCGCGAGGTCACCCTGGTGGGCCAGGACTGGGGCGGCCTGATCGGGCTCCGCCTGGTCGCCGAGAATCTGGACCGCTTCGCGGGCGTCGTCGCCTCGAACACGGGTCTGCCGACCGGCGACTTCGACATGCCCGAGGTGTGGTGGCAGTTCCGCAACGCGGTCCAGAAGACCGATGTGCTCGACATCGGGCGCCTCGTCGCCGCCGGGTGCGTGCACCCACTGTCCGACGACGTGCGGGCGGCGTACGACGCGCCGTTCCCCGAGGAGCGCTCGAAGGCGGGCGCCCGCGCGCTGCCCGGCCTGGTGCCCACCCGTCCCGACGACCCCGCCACGGAGGCCAACCGCGCCGCGTGGCAGGTGCTCACGACCAGCGAGCTGCCCTTCCTCGTCGCGTTCAGCGACAGCGATCCGATCACCGGCGCGATGGGCCCGGTCCTGCAGAAGCTCATCCCCGGGGCCCGCGGCCTGAGCCATCCGACGGTCCGGGACGCCGGCCACTTCCTGCAGGAGGACGCCGGGGACGAGCTGGGTCGGGTCGTCGCAGAGTTCATACGGTCCTGACGATGGATGAGGGCGGCGGTCACCTCCGAGGCGCGGTCGAGGAGGCGCTGTGGCCGCTGATCGAGGCCCGGCTGGGCACCCCCGACATGGCGGGCATCGCCGTCGCGGTCCTCCGAGACGGAGAGGTCGTCTCGCGCGGGTTCGGCGTACGCGACCTGGACAGCGGTGAGCCGGTCACCGCCGAGACGATGTTCCACCTGGCGTCGGTGTCCAAACCGTTCGTTGCCACCGGGATCGTCTCGCTCGCCACCGCGCCCGGAGGCGGCGATGCGGTGCTCGATCTGGACGCGCCGATCGGCCGGTGGGTGCCCGAGCTCACGCTCGCCGACGGCCGGGAGTCCGAGGTGACCGCCCGACTGCTGCTGAGCCACACGAGCGGTCTGCCCGACGTCTCCGAGTACGGGTGGCACGACCCACAGCTCGGTGACGACGCGCTCAGCGACTTCGCCCGCAGCCTGTCCGGCTGGCGGTTGCAGGCCGAGCCCGGCTCCGCGTTCGCCTACTCCAACGCCGGCTACGAGCTGCTGGGCCTGGTCCTGGCGCGCGCCCTGGGCACGACGTTCGAGGAAGCCGTACGACGCCAGGTCCTGGCGCCGCTCGGGATGACGACCAGCACGTTCCTGCGCAGCGAGGTGCCGACGCACCTGGCGGCCTCGCCGCACGTCGGGATGCCGTTGTCGGTGCCCGACGACGCCTACCCCTACACGCGACGCCACGCCCCCAGCTCGACGCTGCACTCCAACCTGGTCGAGATGTGCCGGTGGGTCCAGGCCCTCGTGGAGCCGGCCGAGGAGAGCATGGCTCTTGATCAGGCCCACCTGGCCACGGAGCTGCTCGACCTGATGTGGCGACCCGTGGTGTCGGTGGGTGAGCCGCCGTGGGAGGAGGCGTCAGGGCTCGGGTGGAGCCTTGGCAGCTATCGCGGGCACCGCACCGTGAGCCACAGCGGGGCCGACCCCGGGTTCGGCTCGAGGCTCGTCCTCGTGCCGGACCGGCGCACCGGGGTGGTGGTGCTGGCCAACTCCAACACCGTCCTCACCTCGGCCATCGCCACAGCCGCGCTCGACATCGCCCTCGCGGACCCCACCCGTCCGGGCGGCTCCGACGGACCGCAGGGACACGACGGCGGCCTGATCGAGCTGCGCTCCTGGCGGCCGATGGTCGTCTGCCCGGTCGCGCAGGCGTTGGCCGCGTCAGGTCCCGAGGCTGCGGCCGAGACCTACCGGCGACTGACGGAGGCCGACCCGGCCGACTTCGACCTCGACGAGGACGGCTTCGAGAAGGCGGTCTGGGGCGCGATCGAGCTGCACCGCACGGATCTGGTCCGGCCCCTCCTCCGGCTGTGGACCACGCTGCACCCTCAGTCGTCGACAGCCTGGACGATGACCGGGTGGGCGCACCAGGTCGACGGGGACGCCGAGACGGCGCGGACGCTTCTCCGTCGTGCCCTCGAGCTCGATCCCGAGAACGAGGAAGCCGCACTCATCCTGGCGGGATCCTGACCGAACGGTCAGGTCTGGAGCGATCCCCGGACACTGGAGTTGACAGCGGGAGAAGGTGAGACATGGAATCCACGATGCCTCCGCCCGCAGCGCCCTACACGCCCACCGACGCCTCGCTGGGCTCCCGCGTCGGGGCGCTGCTCCTCGACTCGCTCCTCGTCATGCTTCCGCTCTTCATCATCTCCGGGATCCTCTTCGGAGAGAGCCAGGCCGAGGGCGGCGGCGCGAGCGTGTCGTTGACCGGCGTGCCCTTCCTGCTCACGGTGCTGCTGGCGTTCGGCTACTTCTTCGGCCTCGAGGCCACCACGGGGCAGACCCTCGGCAAGAAGATCGTTGGTACGCGCGTGGTCTCCGACAAGAGTGCTGCCCTGACCACCGGTCAGGCCCTCATCAGGACCGCGATGCGCGTCGTCGACGGATTCGCCTTCTACCTGGTCGGATTCGTCGCTGCGCTCGTCAGCTCGAAGAACCAGCGGCTCGGTGACATGGCCGCCTCGACCCGGGTCGTCAAGGCCCGCTGACAACGTCGCTCTCGACGACGTCGATCAGTCGGCGCAGTGCGGCCACGTGGGCGTGCAGGGCACGGCGGCCGTCGTCGGTCAGCGCGACCCACGTCGTACGGCGTCCTGCGCGTGCGCCCTTGCGGCTGCGGACGTAGCCGGCGCCCGCCAGCGCGGAGACGTGCTTGGACAGCACGGAGTCACTGACCTCGATCGCGTCGCGCAGGGTGGCGAACTCGGCCTCCGAGACCGCCGAGAGGGTGGCGAGGAGCTGCAGCCGGGCCGGCGCGTGGACCAGCGGGTCGAGCATCTCCATCAGGCCAGGACCACGAGCGCGACGAGCCCGAGGCCGGCGATCACAGTGACGGCGACGAGTATCCGCGGAGAGGCGCCTCGCGCGTGGGCGGCCGGGTCGTCGACGTACCCGTGCCACCACTGCCGTACGCCGAACGCGTACCCGGCTCCCCCGCCCATCGCGGCGATCGCGACGAGCCACCACCGCGACTCGAAGGCCGCCCACGTCGCAGCAGCCAGCCCGCCCAGGTAGGCGCCTGTGGCCAGGGGCCCGGTCCCGAGCAGGATCTGGCCGACGAGTCCGTCGACCCTGGCGCCGTTGATCCTCCGGAACCGGTGCAGCGCGAACCCGGCGATCAGAGCGAAGACCGCGAGCCCGGCCAGCAGGACAGTCAACCCGAGAGTCGTCTGCTCGGCGATGCCCCAGGCGGCGGTCGCGACCTGCACCGCGACAGCGACGACGAGGGCCGGGAGGAGTCCCGTGGGGAGCCGGAGCCCGGAGGTCAGCCGATCGCGCGCAAGGTCTGCGCCCGCGAGCACGGCGCGAGCGCCCTCGGGGTCAGGGTCTGCGGGCTTGCTTTCCATACCGGAAAGTATGCATTCAACTTTCCATCCTGGCAAGTGACGGCGACGAGAGAGCGACGCCCCGCGCGCGAAGGCCGAGCAGGAGGGCCGCTCCGCGACATCACCGCATGGCTGCGCGACCACGCCGCGACCTAGATTGGCTGCCATGGGAACGACGAGTGAGCCGGTGCCGTTCGAGGTCTACGAGCCCGGTGTCTACCTGCACGGGACCAAGGCGGACCTCACGGTCGGCGACCTCCTCGTGCCGGGCCGCGACTCGAACTTCGAGACCGGCCGCGTCATGAACCACGTCTACTTCACCGCCACCCTCGACGCCGCTGTCTGGGGCGCCGAGCTCGCCGCCGGCGAGGGTCGCGGACGCATCTACGTCGTCGAGCCGGTCGGCGAGTTCGAGGACGATCCCAACGTCACCGACAAGAAGTTCCCCGGCAACCCGACGCAGTCCTTCCGCAGCCGCGAGCCGCTGCGCGTGGTGCGCGAGCTGCTCGACTGGGTCGGCCACTCCCCCGAGACGCTTCAGGCCATGCGGGACGGGCTCGCGGCGCTGCAGCGCGACGGCACCGCGACCCTCTACGACTGAGTCACCGGACGGGTCACCGAGCTGGCCACCGGACTGGGCCACCGGACTGGGCCACCGGACTGGGCCACCGGACTGGGCCACCGGACTGGGCCACCGGACTGGGCCACCGACGAATCCACGCTGCCGACCCGGCGACCGCGGGCCACGATGGAGCCATGAGCGATTCGCTGCTGCCGGACGAGGGAGAGCACCTCACCACCGGGTGGGAGGCCGACGCGCCAGCCGACGACACCCTCAAGCGACGAGCCGTCCTCGTCCACGCCTCCTGGCCGATCGCCGTGGCCGCCGCGCTCGGGCGACCCTCGCGCCGTACGGACCGGTGGTCGGGCGCCTGGGTCGGCGACACCGGAGACCTGACGAACCCCGTGATCCTGACCCAGCCGGTCCCCGAGTCCGAGGCGGGCTCGCTCGTCGCCGAGGTCGAGGAGCTCATCCCGCCGGTGACGCCGTACGTCCTGCTCAACCCTTGGTTGGGTCCCGACTTCGCTCCGCACGGGTTGGCGCTCCTGGGCCACCCGCCGCTGATGGTGCGCTTCCCGGGCTCTCGCCCCGAGCACGACCCCCAGGATGTCCGTGTCCTGGAGGTCCGCGACGCCGACGAGCTCGCCCGCGCCGAGCGTGTCCTGATCACCGGCTTCCCGATGCCCGGCAGTGCACCGGGAAGCGTGCTCCAGCCTGGTCTGCTCGACGGGACCACCCGGGTGTGGGTCGGGTACGTCGACGGCGAGCCGGTCTCGGTGGCGGCCGCCCACCAGGCCGCCGGAGCCACCCTGGTCGAGTACGTCGCTGCGCTCCCGTCCGCTCGGGGTCGAGGCGCCGGCGCCGCTGTCACCTGGGCCGCGACCCTGGCCGACCCCGACGTGCCGGCCGTCCTCATCGCCAGCGACGACGGACGTCCGACGTACGAACGGATGGGCTACCTGGCCCTGGAGCGTTGGACCGCGTGGTTGCGGACCCCTGACACATGATGCTTGGCCTCGACGGGTAGGACTGGTGCATGAAGCTGCTGAGAAGTGCCGCTGCGTTCGGCGTGGCCAAGAAGCTCTACACCGAGGCCCAGAAGCCGGAGAACCAGCGCCGGATCCGCGAGGCCGTTGACAAGGCCAAGGCCAAGCGGGAGCAGCGGCGCCCGCGCTGACAGACCTGGGCGCAGGTCAGCGGACGGGGTGACCGGCCGCGGCGAGCCCGGTCTTGACCTCGCCGACGCTGACCTGCCCGAAGTGGAACACGCTGGCCGCGAGCACGGCGTCCGCGCCGGCCTCCACCGCCGGCGGGAAGTGCTCGACCCGCCCTGCTCCGCCGGAGGCGATGACCGGGATGGAGACGACCCCACGCACCCGCCTGATCAGGTCCACGTCGAAGCCGTCGCGCGTGCCGTCGGCGTCCATGGCGTTGAGCAGGATCTCGCCGGCACCGAGCTTCTCGACCCGAGCGGCCCACTCGACGGCGTCGATGCCGGTGCCCGTGCGGCCCCCGTGGGTGGTGACCTCGAAGCCGGACTCGGTCGTCGTACCTCCCCCGACGCGGCGGGCGTCCACCGACAGCACCAGCACCTGGTTGCCGAAGCGGTCGGCGATCTCGGCGATCAGCTCGGGGCGCCGGATCGCGGCGGTGTTGACCGCCACCTTGTCGGCGCCCGCGCGCAGCAGCGTGTCGACGTCGGCGACCGACGAGACTCCCCCGCCCACCGTCAGCGGGATGAACACCTGCTCGGCGGTGCGGGCGACGATCTCGACCGTGGTGGCCCGCCCCTGGTGGGACGCGGAGATGTCGAGGAACGTCAGCTCGTCAGCACCCTCGGCGTCGTACCTCTTGGCCAGCTCGACCGGGTCACCGGCGTCGCGCAGGCCCTGGAAGTTGACGCCCTTGACCACGCGCCCGGCGTCGACGTCGAGGCACGGAATGACGCGTACGGCGAGGGTCACGCCGGCCCCCGGGTCAGCGCGAGCGCGTCCTCGAGGGTGAAGCGGCCCTCGTAGAGCGCGGTGCCGACGATGGCACCTTCGACTCCTTCGTCGACCAGGCCGGCGATGGCCTCGAGGTCGGCCAGCTCGGTGATGCCGCCGGAGGCGACGACCGGGCGGTCGGTGCGCTCACACACGGTGCGCAGCAGGTCGAGGTTCGGCCCCTGGAGCATGCCGTCCTTGTCGACGTCGGTGACGACGTAGCGGGCACAGCCCTCGGCGTCGAGGCGCGCGAGCACGTCGTACAGGTCACCGCCCTCGCGCGTCCAGCCGCGCGCAGCCAGGGTGCGGCCGCGGACGTCGAGGCCGACCGCGATCCGGTCGCCGTGCTCGGCGATCGCGCGGGCGCACCACTCGGGCTGCTCCAGCGCCGCGGTGCCGATGTTGACCCGTCGGCAGCCGGCGTCGAGCGCCGCCTCGAGCGACTCGTCGTCACGGATGCCGCCGCTCATCTCGACCTTGATGTCGATCCGGCCGACGATCTCGGCGAGCAGCGCGCGGTTCTGGCCACGACCGAAGGCAGCGTCGAGGTCCACGAGGTGGATCCACTCGGCGCCACGGTTCTGCCAGTTCAGCGCCGCCTCGACCGGGTCGCCGAAGACCTTCTCGGAGCCGGCCACGCCCTGCACGAGCTGCACGGCCTTCCCGCCCTGGACGTCGACGGCAGGCAGGAGCTCGAGATAGGCGGAAGACATGTCGCCAGCCTATTGCGACTCGCGCGCGCGACGGCGCCGGGCTCAGCCTGCGGGCGTGGGTCGAAGGCCGCGTGCCAGCAGGGCTGCCAGCAAACCTGCGCACACCGCCACGCCCACGAGGGCCGGACCCGCTCCGAGGACCTGGGCCAGCGGGCCGGCCAGACCCGAGCCGACCGCGATCGCGCCGACGTTGAGCTGGTCATAGACGCCGAACACCCGGGCCAGCACCGCCGGGTCGCCGTCGCGCTGCAGCAGCGTGACGGCGGCGATCTCGGCAACCAGTGTGGCCGCGCCCGCCAACGCCACCAGCGGCACGGCTGCGCCCAGCTCCACCCCGACGGTTCTCGTCGCCAACCCGGCGCCGACCAGCGCGAGCACGAAGACCAGCAGCCCCGAGGTGAGCAACCGGGCGGTGGAGAACCCTCGTGCCAGCCGGCCGGCCGCCACCACAGCGACCAGCGCTCCCACGGTCAGCGCTCCCGGCAGGACTCCCCCGGCTCCCCCGGCCAGCAGCACCAGCGTCACCACGACGTAGCCGTAGAGGAAGTTGTCGACCATCGCCAACCCCATGGCCGCCCGCAGCCGGCGACGCCCGGCGACGAGCCGCAGACCGGCGAGCGCCTCGCCACCCCACCCGCGGCCGTGCGCCCGTCCGTGGGCGCGGCCCGCCGGACGCGGCAGGCGTACGCCGACCACCGGGACGACCGCGACCGCGCAGACGGCGGCCGCAACCACGGCCACCCCGGCCGGCGGGCACCCCAGCACCATCAGCAGTCCGAACAGACCCGGACCCACCAGCCACGCCAGGTTCTCCACCCCGGTCGCGACGGCGTTCCACCGCTCCAGCCCGGAGTCGGGCACGCACTGCGGGACCGAGGCGGCCACCGACGGGTACGCCGGAGTCGCGGCGACCGCCGAGAGCACGGCCAGCACGACGAGCCAGCCGACCGGCCCGTCGAGGAGCATCACGCCCGCCGACGCCGCGATCAGCACCGCGCGCAGGCCGCACGACCAGGCCAGCACCGCGCTGCGGGGCATCAGGTCGGCCAGCAGTCCCGCCAGCCCCGAGAGGACGACGTACGGCAGGACGCCGACGGCGACCGTGAGCGAGGCCCAGGACGCGGAGCCGGTGGCATCCAGCGCGTAGGCGCCGGCGGCCAGGCTGGTGGTGGTCTGCGCCAAGGTGGCCAGGCCGTGGCCGGTGAGGAGACTGACGAGCGCGCGGCAGCCAGCCGGTTCCGGCGGCGCCGGCGTCGATGTGACGACCCAGTCGGCGTCGACGCCGGCACCCGCAGACCGCCTCTGCTGCGGCACGAACCCCACGACCGGCCCGTCTGTCGGCGGTCGACCGACGATTACCGAGCTGGCGGCCAGCGTGGCGGCTCGGGAGTCGGGGGTCGGCACCGGCGCTCCCTCCCGGGCCGGGCAGGAGCCGGCCTCGGGGGTCAGGAGTCGAGCGGGCGCGGGCCTGATACCGACCGGTCCGGACCACTGGTCGTCGTATGGCGCGGTCCCCCGCGACCGGATCGGGGTCACGTGGTGTCACCTGGTGGCACCAAGTGACCCCGATCGCGGCGCCAGGCTCGTTTGCGTCGTGGAGAACCGACCACGGCGCCCTGCTCCGTGGATCGAGCCTGTCGAGATCGACCACTGGCCGGTCAGCGGCGGGAGAAGAGCAGCAGCCGCAGGACGGGAAAGGCGAGCACGACCAGGATGGTGATGCCGAGGCGGGCCGCCCAGTCGGGTCGGACCACCCACACCACGATCACCAGCACGAGCAGGAGCGCGGCGAGCAGCCCGTTCTGCTGACGCTTGCGTCGCTCGAGGGTGCCGGTCTGACGACCGACGGCGGGTGCGGGACGGAGCACGCCGGCCGCGGCCTTCAGCGGACGGGTCTTGGCAGCTCGGCGTTCCCGTCGCTCGCGCTCGGCCGCCTTGGCGGCAGCACGCAGACCCGCCTCGTGCTCGCGGGCGGCTCGCCGCTGGGCCCGCTCCTTGCTCACGACTTCGCTCCGGCAGCAGCGGGCACGAGCCCCTCGACCCAGTGCCGCAGCAGGGCGGCCCCGGCGTCGCCGGACTTCTCGGGGTGGAACTGGGTGGCCGTCAGCGGCCCGTTCTCGACGGCCGCGACGAACCGGTCGCCGCCGTACTCGCACCACGTCACGCCTGGCGGCGTCGTACGCCCGTTGGTGACCAGCTCCCAATCGCGCACGCCGTAGGAGTGGACGAAGTAGAACCGTTCGTCCTCGATCCCGGCGAACAGTCGCGAACCCTCGGGCGGCTGCACCGTGTTCCAGCCCATGTGGGGCACGACGGGGGCCTGGAGCCGCTCGACGGTGCCCGGCCACTCGCCCAGCCCCTCGGTCTCCTGGCCGTGCTCGACGCCGCGGTCGAAGAGGATCTGGAGCCCGACGCAGATACCGAGCACCGCACGCCCGCCGGCCAGCCGGCGGCCGATGATCTCCTCGGCGCGCACCGCACGCACACCCTCGACGCAGGCGCGGAAGGCTCCGACGCCGGGCACGACGAGACCGTCGGCCTCCCGGGCCCGGGTCTTGTCGGCGGTCAGCTCCACCCGGGCGCCCGCGCGTTCCAGCGCCCGCACCACCGAGCGGACATTGCCGAAGCCGTAGTCGAGGACCACCACGTCCGGCCCGGACGACGGCTGGTCGTGCGTGAGCGGCGGTACGGCGACGGGGTCGGCGCCCGAGACGGCGGTGGGGGTGTCCCCAGCACTCACAGGGTGCCCTTGGTCGAGGGCACACCGGTCTCGCGCGGGTCGTAGGCGATCGCGTCGCGCAGCGCGCGGGCGACGGCCTTGTACTGCGTCTCCACGATGTGGTGCGGGTCACGACCGCCGAGGACGCGCACGTGCAGCGCGATCTGGGCGTGGTGCGCGATGGTCTCGAAGACGTGGCGCGTCAGCGACCCGACGTAGCCGACCCCGGAGCCGCCGATGGTGACGAACTGCTGTCCCTCGGGCTCGCCGGTGTGCACGCAGTAGGGACGCCCCGAGACGTCGACGACGGCCTGCACCAGCGCCTCGTCGAGCGGCACGGTGGCGTCGCCGAAGCGGCGGATGCCGCTCTTCGGCCCCAGCGCCTCGAGCAGCGCGTCGCCGAGCACGATGGCGGTGTCCTCGACGGTGTGGTGGCCGTCGATGTGGAGGTCACCGTCGGCGTGCACGGTGAGGTCGATCAGCGAGTGGCGCGAGAGCGCGTTGAGCATGTGGTCGTAGAACCCCACGCCGGTGCTGATGTCCGCGCGGCCGGTGCCGTCGAGGTTCAGCTCGACGAGCACCTGGGACTCCCGGGTCGTCCGCTCGATGCGCGCGGTGCGGGCGGGGCGGGCGGGGCGGGCGGAGGTGCCCGTCTCGTCGCTCATGTCATGACCTCCATCAGGGCCGCCCGGAAGGCGGCCGTCTCGTCAGGTGTGCCCACAGAAACCCGCAGCCACCCCTCGGGTCCAGTCTCCCGGATCAGCACACCCCGGTCCACCAGGCCCTGCCACACCGCGTGACGGTCATCGAAGAGCCCGAACAGCACGAAGTTGGCGTCGCTGTCGGCCACGGTCAGATCCTGCTCGCGCAACCACACGACGAGCTGGTCACGCTCCTCGCGCAGCAGCTCGACCTGGGCCAGCAGCTCGTCAGCGTGCCGCAGCGCGGTCAGCGCGACCGCCTGCGTCACCGCGGAGAGGTGGTAGGGCAGCCGAACCAGCCGCAGCGCGTCGGTGATCTCGGCCGACGCCGCCAGGTAGCCGAGACGCACGCCGGCGAAGGCAAAGGCCTTGCTCATGGTGCGGCTGACGACCAGGTTCGGCGTGGAGTCGAGCAATTCCAGGGCGGTCGGCGTGCCGGGCCGGCGGAACTCGGCGTAGGCCTCGTCGACCACGACGAGGCCGGGTGTCGGCAGCGACGCCGCGGCCGCGCACAGCGCCTGGACCGTCTCCAGCGGTAGAGCCGTGCCGGTCGGGTTGTTGGGCGAGGGCACGAGCACCACGGTGGGCGCCACCTCCTTCACCAGGGCGACGGCCTTGTCAACGTCGATGGCGAAGTCGGTCTCGCGGTGGCCCACGACCCAGCCGGTGTGGGTGTCACGGGCGTACTCGGGATACATCGAGTACGTCGGCGCGAACGAGATCGCCGTACGCCCCGGGCCACCGAAGGCCTGCAGCAGGTGCAGCATGACCTCGTTGGAGCCGTTCGCCGCCCAGACGTGCTCGGGCCCCAGCCCGTGCCCGAGGTATGCCGCCAGTCCCTCGCGCAGGGCGGTGAACTCACGGTCGGGGTAGCGGTTGAGCTCGCCGGCGATCGCGCTCACAGCCACCGCCAGGTCGGCCGCCACGGCGTCGGAGGGCGGGTAGGGGTTCTCGTTGACGTTGAGCAGCACGGGCAGGTCGAGCTGCGGGGCGCCGTACGCCGCGACGCCCTCGAGCTCGGGACGCAGCGGCAACCGGAACGCTCCGGTCGCGGGCGCCGTCACGGCGCTTGCGTGCGTACGTCGATCGCCGCACCGTGACCGGGCAGGTCCTCGGCGTTGGCCAGCGACACGACGTGGCCGGCGACGTCGGCCAGCGCCTCGCGGGTGTACTCGATGACGTGCACGCTGGTGCGGAAGGACCGCACCGACAGGCCCGAGGAGTGGCAGGCGCAGCCGCCGGTGGGCAGCACGTGGTTGGAGCCGGCGCAGTAGTCGCCGAGCGACACCGGGCTCCAGGGGCCGACGAAGACGGCCCCGCCGTTGCTGACCCGGCGCGCCCAGGCGGCGGCGTCCTCGGTCTGGATCGACAGGTGCTCCGCGGCGTAGGCGTTGACGACCTCGAGACCCTGCTCGAGGTCGTCGACCATGACGATGCCGGACTGCGGCCCGGTCAGCGCCGTACGGATCCGCTCGACGTGGCGGGTCACGGAGACCTGCTTGTCGAGCTCGGCGACGACGTCGTCGGCGAGCGTCTCGCTGTCGGTGACCAGCACGGAGGCTGCCAGCGGGTCGTGCTCGGCCTGACTGACCAGGTCAGCGGCCACGAAGGCTGGGTCGGCGCTGGCGTCGGCCAGCACCGCGATCTCGGTCGGGCCGGCCTCGGAGTCGATGCCGACGACGCCCTTGACCAGGCGCTTGGCGCTGACGGTGAAGATGCCGCCCGGCCCTGTCACGAGATCGACCGGTCGGCAAGGGCCGGCGCCGTGGGCCAGCATCGCGATCGCCTGCGCGCCGCCGACGGCGTACACCTCCTCGACGCCGAGCAGCGCGCACGCGGCCAGGATCGTGGGGTGCGGCAGGCCGTCGTTGTCGACCTGCGGCGACGAGGTCAGCGCGATGGAGCCGACGCCGGCGACCTGGGCCGGGACGACGTTCATCAGCACGCTGGAGACCAGCGGCGCGATGCCGCCGGGCACGTAGAGGCCGACCCGGTCGATCGGGACCAGACGTTGGGTGACGGTGCCGCCGGGCACCACCTCGGTGGTGACGTCGGCCTCGAGCTCGGCCTCGCTCGTGATCCGGAGCCGGCGGATGGACTCCTCCAACGCGGCGCGCACAGCCGGGTCGAGGGCCGCGAGGGCGTCGTGGGTGGCCTGGACAGGGACGCGGATGTCGGTCTGCTCGACCCCGTCGAAGCGGGCGGAGAACTCACAGACCGCCTCGAGGCCGCGCTCGCGGACGGCGGCGATGATCGGCTCGACGACGGCAAGGGTCGCGGCAACGTCCATCTCGGCGCGCGGCACCGCGCCGCGGTAGTGCGTGCGGGCGTCGGTGCCGGGTGCGACGGCCTGGCCACGGAGGTCGATTCTGCGGATCATGCACCCAGTCTAGGTAGGTTGACGGCATGACCGAGCATCTGCCCATCTTCCCCTTGGGCATGGTCGCGTTCCCCGGGATGACGGTGCCGCTGCACATCTTCGAGGACCGTTACCGGGCGATGGTGCGCCACCTGCTGACGATCGACGACCCGGCCGAGCGCCGCTTCGGGGTCGTCGCGATCCGCGAGGGCTACGAGACCGGCGGCCACGAGGCCCGCTCGATGTACCGCACCGGGTGCGTGGTCCAGCTCGGCACGGTGTCGGAGTACGACGACGGGCGCTATGACGTGGCCGGTGTCGGGCGCCAGCGGATGCGGGTCGTGGGCACCGACGCCGGGGGGCCGTTCCTGGTGGCCGAGGTCGAGGTCATGCCCGAGGAGGACCGGCCCTCGGTCGACACGGCCCGGGAGGCGGCGCACGCCCTGGCCACCTTCGCCGACTACCGCGACCTCGTCTCGGAGCTGCGCGGCGGCGACGTCATGACCGGCACCCTGCCCCGCGACCCCGAGCTGCTGTCCTACGTGCTGGCCTCGACCTGCTCGCTCACGCTGCGTGAGCGCCAGCAGCTGCTGGAGTCGCCCACCACCCACGAACGGCTCGGGCTGCTGCGCCGACTGATGAGGCGTGAGATCGGCGCGATGAACGCGATCCCGTCGCTGCCGGCCACCGAGGTGGCACGGTCGGGCTGGAGCCCGAACTGACACGGTCCGGCTGAGCCCCTGAGCGGGGCCCGACCGGACCGGGTGTCGTGCGGGTGGATCAGGTCGTGCTGGGTCAGTCGGTGGTGACGCGGACGGTGTAGGAGAACCCGGTCTCGTCGGCCGTGGTCGCGAAGCCCATCGCCTGGAGGGGCTCGATGTTCTCCTGGATCTTCGCGGTCTCCTCACCGGGGAAGGACCCCAGCAGCGCCGAGAGCCAGTCGCCCTCGAAGCTGACGAAGAACGCACCCTGGTCGGCGCCGAGCTCGGACAGCACACTGTCGAAGGCCGCGTCGCTGCCGAGGTCACCGGTGCCGGCGAGCTCACCGACGTAGTCGGGGTTGAGCCCCACAGCCAGGGCGCCCTCGCCCTCCTCGATGGTCACCGCGCCCGGAGGGGCACCGGCGGCGTCGAGGGCCTGCTCGAGCACCCCGCGGATCTCGGCCGGGTCGCCCTTGATGCGGATGCCCGCAGGGATCCGGTCGGGCGTGGTGGCGCCGCTGGTCAGGCCGCCGAAGTCGACGGAGTCGTCGACGGCGATCGAGAAGCCGTCGCCCAGCAGGGTCTGGACGTCCTCGGGGACCGACAGGCCGCTGACGGACTCGAACTCGCTGATGCCCTGCTCGAGCTGGCCGTCGGTGTCGAACTTCTCGGCGAACTCGAGGAACTGCGCGACCGCGTCGTCGCCGACCGGGATGCCGTAGGCGGCGATCGTGGTGGCGGGCAGCTCGGTGATGCCGGTGTCGCCCTCGGACAGGGCCGCGGAGAGGTCCTCCTGGACCAGGCCTGCGGCGGAGACCTTGAGCTCCACGCCCTCGTCGGCGAAGCGCAGCGACATCGCAGCGCCCTCGAAGTCGTCGAAGGCCTCCTCGAGAAGCTTCTTCTCCTCCTCGCTGGGAGCGGAGCCGCCCAGCGAGTCGGTCTCCTGCGAGACGGTGTCGAGGAACGCGGTGGCGGCCTCGGGAGCCGCGTAGCCGGTCACGAAACCGGTGCCGCCGGCGTCCTCGACGCGGGCCTGGAAGGTCTCGTCGTCGGCCAGGCTGCCGTCCTCGGTCTCGGAGAGCACCCGGTCGACGTCCTCCTGGGTCTCGGCGAAGACCATGAAGTCGCCGCTGAAGTCGTAGGCGGCGGGGTCGCCGCCGTCCTCGCCCTCCTCGCCATCGCTGCCGCAGCTCTCGAGCGTGGCCACGCCGTCCTCGGCCGCGCCCTGGTCGGTGACCTCGACAACCGCGAACGGCATCGGCTCCGCCTCGCCGGGCAGCGCGGCGAAGGCCACGCTGTTGCCCAGCCAGGGCTCGATGTCGTCAGCGAAGCTGAGGTCGTCGCAGCCGGACTCCTCCTTGATCAGGTCGAACAGGCTCTGGCGCAGGTCGCCCTCGCTGTCGAGGCCCAGCTCCTCCTCGAGGGCGGGGAACTTCTTCATGGTCTGGTAGGCCTCGAGCTGCTGACCCTTGCCCGGATCGATGTCGACGCCGATGTAGCCGATGGCGCTGGCGGGGATCGCCTGCGTGGGCGTGGTGCTGTCGGAGAGGAACTGGGTCACGCCCCACGCGGCGGCGCCGACCACGGCGATGGTCACGACGGCGGCACCTGCCACCAGCGGACCCTTGCTGCGCTTCTGGGGCGCCGAGTCCTCCAGGTAGTCCACTCGTGCCGGGTCACCGGCGCCTGTTCCGCCGGGCGTGCCCGGAGTGTCGCTGGACATGAATCTCCCTCGTCGTGGCCCCCGACCACTTCGGTGGCACGGCAAAACCGTAACCCGCCGACCCGTCAGGAGGGCGCTTTGTCGGACCAGTGGGGGGCGTCCGTTCCAGGACTTGTCCGTTCGGCCAGCCGCGGGTGGCCCTTGTCGGTGGTGTCCTGCAGGCGCGGGGGCTTGAACAGCAGCGCCACCAGGGCGCCGAGCGAGGCCGCCAACGGCCAGAGCGCGAGCACGACCCAGGTGTGGATGGTCAGGGGCGCGGGTGCCTGCTCACCCGGGGCGGCGTCGCGCAGCGCGTCGACGGGGTCGCCGGGGCCGATGAGCTGGCCCGCGAGCAGGCAGGCCACGGACGCCGCGACCGCTCCGAGCACGACCGAGAGCACGCCCACGACCGGGTCCTGCCGACCGCGCAGCGCCACCACGATGCCGCTGGGTACACCGACCAGCAGGCCGAGGACCGCGAACCACGCGTCGCTGTCGATCTGCTTGGCCAGCTCGGGGCTCGCGGTCACGATGCCGGCGGCGTCACGGGTGAGCGTCGGGGTCTCGACGACCAGCCCCCAGACCACGCCCGCGACCACGCCGAGCCCAGCGAGCACGCCGACGACGCTCAGGACCCGCTTCATGCCTCGGCGAGACAGTTGGGCCCCAGCAGGGTCTTGAGGTCGGCGTACAACGCGGAGGAGGCCTCGACCCGCAACCGGTCGTCGAGACGCATGACGGTCGTGCTGTTGCGCGACATCAGCCGGAGCCGGACCTCGGTGACACCCGGGTGGGTGCCGAGCACGTCGCGGAGCTGGTCGACCACCGGTGGGGTGCACCGCGTGGAGGGCAGCGAGATGACGATCGGGCCGGACGGTCCCTCGGACAGGTCGGGCACCGTGACCTCGCGGCCGTGGATCTCCGGCTGGTCCTTGGACCGCGACAGCGAGCCCTTGACGGTGATGATGATGTCCTCGTTCAGCGAGGTGCTCACCAGCTGGTAGACGGTCGGGAACAGCAGCACGTCGACGGCACCCTCGAGGTCCTCGACGGTGATCAGCGCCCAGGAGTCGCCGCGCTTGGTGACCTTGCGCTGGATGGCGGTCACCAGGCCGGAGATCTTGACCTGCGCGCCGTCACCGCGGCTCTCGTCGAGCAGCACCTGCCCGATGGTGCAGTCGGCCTCGCGGGCCAGGATGTGCTCCAGGCCGGTCAGCGGGTGGTCGGAGACGTAGAGGCCGAGCATGTCGCGCTCGTGGGCCAGCAGCGCCTGCTTGTCCCACTCGGCGATGTCGGGGATCGCCACGGTGACGCCCCATCCCGCCTGGTCGGCGCTGTCGTCGAGCCCCGCGAAGAGCGAGTCCTGGCCGATGGCCTCGTTGCGCTTGATGTCGACGTACTGGTCGACCGCGGACTCCGCGATCGCCACGAGCGCGCGGCGCCGGTGGTTCAGGGAGTCGAAGGCGCCGGCCTTGATGAGCGACTCGATGACGCGCTTGTTGCAGGCCACCGCGTCGACCTTGCCGAGGAAGTCGCCGAAGTCGACGTACCTCCCCTGCTCACGGCGCGCGCGCACCACCGCGTCGACGACGTTGGCGCCGACGTTGCGGATGGCGGTCAGGCCGAAGCGGACGTCGCCCTCGACCGGGGTGAAGTCGGCGTCGGACTCGTTGACGTCGGGCGGGAGCACCTGGATCTTCATCCGCCGGCACTCGTTGAGGTAGATCGCGGACTTGTCCTTGTCGTCCTTGACCGAGGTCAGCAGGGCCGCCATGTACTCCTGCGGGTAGTTGGCCTTGAGGTAGGCCGTCCAGTAGGAGACCAGGCCGTACGCCGCGGAGTGGGCCTTGTTGAAGGCGTAGTCGGAGAACGGCAGCAGGATCTTCCACAGCGTGTCGACCGCGCCCATGGAGAACCCGCGCTCGACCATGCCGGCGGAGAACTTCTCGAACTGCTTGTCCAGCTCGGACTTCTTCTTCTTGCCCATGGCGCGCCGAAGCAGGTCGGCCTGACCGAGCGTGTAGCCGGCCAGCTTCTGCGCGATGGCCATCACCTGCTCCTGGTAGACGATCAGGCCGTAGGTCTCGCCCAGCACGTCCTCGAGGGCCTCGGCCAGCTCGGGGTGGATCGCCTCGACCGGCTCGCGACCGGTCTTGCGGCGGGCGTACTTGTTGTGGGAGTCCGCGCCCATCGGACCGGGACGGTAGA
>CAVQOY010000007.1:0-13967 GCA_963714625.1 uncultured Actinomycetota bacterium
GAAGACTATCAACCGACCCGCCCTACCCTGAAATCGTGGCCCGGGACAGCGACCGGCCCGGGCGTCTAGGGTCGGTACGGTCAGGGATCCGTCGGCGCAGGAGGTCCGGTGCCCGCTGCCGGGATGTCGTGGGAGCACCTGCTGTCGTGGGCGCTGCGCGGCGGCCCGGCGCCGGTGCAGCTGACGGACGTCTCGGTGGCGAGGATCGCGGTCGCCGAGGAGCAGCTGCGGCTCGCGGGGCGCTCGGGCGCGGTCTACGGGCTCACGACCGGGGTCGGGGCCTTGCGCACCGTTCCGCGCCCCCAGCCGGTGCCCGACGACGGGTCCTCCCCCGGGTTGCGCCTGTGGCGGAGCCACGCCACGGGGATCGGCGCGACCTACGACGACGCGACCGCCCGCGCCGGCATGGCGATTCGCCTGCATCAGATCACCTCGGGCCGGTCGGGCGTCAGCTCCGGCCTCGCGTCGTCGCTCGGGGACGCGGTCGCCTCGGGCGCCGTGCCCGACCTGCACCAGTCCGGCTCGATCGGCACCGGGGACCTCGTCCCGCTCGCGCAGCTCGCGCTGTCCCTGGTCGGCGAACGGCGCTGGCGCTCGGGATCGGTCCCGGTCGCGCCCGTCGACGACGGCGACGCGCTGCCGTTCATGTCGAGCAACGCGTTGACCTTGGCCGCCTCGGCCCTGGTTCACCACCGACTGGTGCTGCTGTCGATCGCCGCGGAGAAGGTCGCCGCCCTCTCGGTCGCGGCGCTGCGCGGCTCGCTCGAGCCCTACGACCCGCGAGTGCACGCCCGGCGACCGGACGCCTCGCAGCAGCGCGTCGCGGGACGGTTGATGGCGCTCCTCGCGGAGCCGCACTGGACGCCGGCCCGCCTGCAGGACCCGTTCGCGCTCCGCACCGTCCCGCAGGTCCACGCGCCCTTCGTGGACGCACTCTCGAGCCTGGTGGAGTCGGTGCTGATCGAGGTGAACGACCCCACCGAGAACCCGCTGGTCGACGACGACGGCACGCCGCTGCACCACGGCGGCTACATGACCGCTCGGCTCTCGGCGACGCTCGACGCCCTGCGCCAGGCCAGCTATCCGGTGATGGCACTGTCGGCGGCCCGCCTGTCGGCCCTGGTCAACCCGGCGCTGACCGGGCTCCCCGCGTTCCTCGCCTCAGGGCCGCCGGACAGCTCCGGCGTGATGGTGCTGGAGTACGTCGCCCAGGACGCACTCGCACGGTGCCGCCTGCTCACCTCGCCGGTCTCCACCGGCACCCTGTCGATCTCGCTGGGTCTCGAGGAGCACGCCAGCTTCTCCACCCAGGCCGCCTGGGCCTGCGAGCGAATGGCGGAGCAGGCCCCGGTGGTCCTCGCGTGCGAGCTCGTCGCCGCGGTGCGTGCCCTGCGCATGCGCCCTGACCGCCTCCGGGACGGGCCACTGCGCGAGGTGTTCGAGCTGGCCGGCTCGAGGTTGGACGACGACCGGGCGGACCGACCGCTCACCGAGGACCTCACCGCTGCCGTGGGCCTGGTCCAGGAGGGCCTCGGCGCCTGACATCGCCGTCCCGAGCCGACGACCGGCCCGGTTCTGTGAGACTGCCACCGTGACGACTGCCGCTGGAGCTCGGACCGCCCACACCGCTTGCAACCTGTGCGAGGCCATCTGTGGTCTCCTCCTCACCCTCGAGCCCGGGCCCGACGGCCGCGAACGCGTGACCGGCGTGCGCGGCAACCCCGACGACCCGCTGTCGCGCGGGCACATCTGCCCCAAGGGCGTCGCGATCGCCGACGTGTACGACGACCCGGACCGGCTGCGCCGCCCGCTCGTGCGTCAGCCCGACGGCACCCTGGCCGAGACGAGCTGGGACGAGGCGGTCCGGGCGGCCGTCGACGGTCTGGCCGGTGTCCAGGAGCGGCACGGACGCGACGCCGTCGCGGCGTACCTCGGGAACCCGAACGTCCACAGCCTCGGCTCGATGACCCACGGCACCCAGCTGGTCAAGGCGCTCGGAAGCCGCAACGCCTACTCCGCCACCTCGGTCGACCAGCTGCCGGCCCAGCTGACGGCCCAGCTCCTCTTCGGCCACCAGCTGCTGATCCCGATTCCCGACCTGGACCGCACGGACCTCTTCGTGGTCCTCGGCGCGAACCCGATGGCGTCCAACGGCAGCCTCATGACCGTGCCGGACTTCCCCGGCCGGTTGCGCGAGCTCAAGGCGCGTGGGGGCCGCATGGTCGTGCTCGACCCGCGTCGCACCGAGACCGCCAAGGCTGCCGACGAGCACCACTTCGTGCGCCCCGGCACCGACGCCGCCGTGCTGCTGGCGATGCTCGACGTCGTGCTCACCGAGGGACTCGAACGCGTCCCGGAGTACGTCGACGGGGTCGACGCCCTGCGCGACGCTGTCGCTCCCTTCACCCCCGAGCTCGCCGAGCAGGTCTCCGGGGTGCCCGCCGAGACCATCCGCGCGCTGGCTCGCGAGATCGCGACGACCGAGCGGGCCGCGGTCTACGGCCGCATGGGCGTCTCGACGCAGGGCTTCGGCACCGTCTGCGCGTGGGCGATCAGCTGCCTCAACACGTTGACCGGCCACCTCGACGTGCCCGGCGGGGTGATGTTCACCGACCCGGCGGTCGACATCGTGGGGCGGGGTCTGATCGGGCGCGGCCACCACGACAAGTGGCGCAGCCGGGTGCGCGACCTGCCCGAGACCGGCAGTGAGCTCCCCGTCGCGACGCTGGCCGACGAGATGCTCACCCCGGGCAGGGGCCAGGTCCGCGGCCTGCTGACGGTGGCCGGCAACCCGGTCCTGTCGACCCCCGACGGCGCTCGGCTCGACGAGGCCATCGCGGGCCTGGACTTCCGGGTCGCGGTCGACATCTACCTCAACGAGACCACCCGTCACGCCGACGTGGTCCTACCGCCGACCACCACGCTGGAGCGCGACCACTACGACCTGGCGTTCCACGCGCTCGCCGTACGCAACACGGCGCGGTTCAGCCGAGCGGTCTTCGCCAAGCCCGACGACGCACGCCACGACTGGGAGATCTTCCGCGACCTGGCGCTCGGGCTGATGCGGCGCTCGGGGCGCAGCCAGCCGTGGAAGCGGTGGGCGGTCACGCAGGCCCGGATGCGCCTCTCCCCCACCCGGATCATCGACGGGCTGCTGCGCACCGGAGCACGTCGGCTCTCGGTCCGCGCGCTGACCAGGCGACCTGAGGGCGTCGACCTCGGGGCACTCGAGCCACGGCTCCCGGCGCGGCTCATGACGCGTAGCAAGCGGGTCGACGTCGCCCAGGAGCTGCCGCTGGGCGAGCTGCCGCGCGTGCTGGCGCTGGCCGACTCCGTCCCGGACGAGGGCGAGCTGCTGCTCGTCGGGCGCCGCCACCAGCGTGACAACAACTCCTGGATGCACAACGCCGAGCGGCTGACCCGCGGGCGGGCGCGCCACCAGCTGTTCATGCACCCCGACGACCTCACCGCGCGCGGCATCGCCGACGGCGCGACGGTCGAGGTCGCCAGCCGGGTGGGCAAGGTGAGCGTCGAGGTGAGCGCCACCGCGGACGTGATGCGAGGCGTGGTGTCGCTGCCGCACGGCTACGGCCACGCGAAGAACCCCGGCATGGAGCGGGCGCGCGCGGTGCCAGGGGTCTCCATCAACGACCTGACCGATCCCGAGCGGCTCGACGTCAGCGGCAACGCCGCCTTCAGCGGGGTGCCTGTCACCGTCGCCGCGGCCGGCTGAGTCGGCGGTCCGGGCCCCCGTACGCCGTACTCCCCATGGCAGCCCGGCGCTCCCCATGCTCCGGTTGCCGTGGGGAGCGCCAGGTTGCCGGCATACCTTGGGAAACCGGCACCCCTCAAGCGTCGAGGATGGCGCGTACGGCGACGCGGGCCTCGTGCGGGGCGGACTGGGCCAGGGCGACCTCGGCAGCGCGGGTGCAGGCCTCGTCGGAGGTGGTGCCGAGCTGGGCCCCGACGGCACGGACCGCGTTGGGGGCCATCGACAGTGACGTGATGCCCATCCCGACCAGCACCGCGGCCAGGGCCGGGTCGGCGGCGGCCTCGCCGCACACCCCGACCGGCTTGCCGTGCTTCCTGCCCGCCGCCGCCGTCATGGCGATCAGCCGCAGCACGGCCGGCTGCCAGGGGTCGGTGAGGTGGGCCAACCCCGAGGACATCCGGTCCGCTGCCATGGAGTACTGCGTGAGGTCGTTGGTGCCGATCGACATGAAGTCGACGACCTCGAGGATCTGCTCGGCCAGCAGGGCGGCCGAGGGGATCTCGACCATGACGCCCACGGTGAGGCCGTGCTTGCGGACCCGCCCGGCGAAGGTGCTCGCCTCCTCGACGGTGGCGACCATCGGTGCCATCACCCAGGGGTTCGTCCCGGTCTGCTGCGCGGCCAGCGCGATGCCCTCGATCTGGCGGTCGAGCAGGCCGGGGTTGTCGAAGGACAGCCGCAGGCCGCGGATGCCCAGGGCGGGATTCTCCTCGCCCTTGGGGGTGGCGTAGGCGATGGGCTTGTCGGAGCCCGCGTCCAGCGTGCGCACGACGACGGTGCGCCCGTCGGCGAACGGGCGCAGCACGGCGGCGTAGACGTCGGCCTGCTCCTCTACGCTGGGCTCCTCGGTGCTGCCGAGGAAGCAGAGCTCGGTGCGGAACAGCCCGACCCCCTCGACGGGGAAGGCGACGGCCTTCTCGGCCGAGGCGCCGTCGGCGACGTTGGCCATCACCTTGACCGCGGTGCCGTCCTTGGTCGCGGCCGGCCCGCTCCAGGAGTCGAGGTGGGCGCGCCACTCCCGGTCGCGCTCCACGCGCCTCGCGGCGTCGGCCTCGTCGTAGTCGGTCTCGACCGCGCCCGTGGAGCCGTCGACCAGCACGCGGGTGCCCGCGGCCAGGTCGGTGGCTCCCGCCACGCCGACCACGCACGGGATCCCGAGCTGGCGGGCGATGATCGCGGTGTGGCTGGTGGGGCCGCCCTGCTCGGTGACCAGTGCCACCACGAAGGACGGGTCCAGGCCAGCGGTGTCGGCCGGGGCCAGGTCCTCGGCCACCAGGACCGACGGCTCGTCGGGAGTGCTCAGTCCCGGCTCGGGGGCCCCGACGACACGCGCGGTCAGCCGACGCTCGATGTCCTGCAGGTCGGTGACCCGCTCGGCCATGAGGCCACCCATCTGGGTGAAGAGCGTCGTGAACTGCTCGACGGCCCCCCGCAGGGCGTCGAGGATCGGCTCACCCGCGTCCAGCCGCTTCTTCACCGCCTTGCGCAAACCCTTGTCCTTGACGAGGTTCGCGGTCGCGATCAGCACCTCCGAGGCCGCGCCGGAGGCGTTCGCGGAGCGGGCGACCAGGGAGGCGGCCACGACGCCGACCGCGTCGTCGTACGTCGCGAGCGCGTCCTCGGGCGAGGCGGGATCGCGGGTCTCGAAGGCGGCCACCGTGTCGGGCGGCACCTCAGAGGTGACGGTGACGACCGGGCCCAGGGCGACGCCGGGCACGACAGGGGTGCCGGAGAGCACACCGGCGCGGGTAGCGGAGGACTCGTTCGACTCTGTGAGGGAGGTCATGAAGGAAATGTAACCCCCGTCACCCCTTGACAGTCAACACGTTCGGGCATAAAACAACAGATACAAAGATTGACGTGATCACCGATACAGGAGGCCCGATGTACGCCGAGGAGCGCCAGCAGGCCATCGCCGCACTCGTCGCCCGGTCCGCACGGCTGTCCGTGTCCGACCTGTCCGACAAGTTCAGCGTCACCACCGAGACGATCCGCCGCGACCTGTCCAGCCTCGAGCGTAGTGGCCTCGTCCGGCGCGTGCACGGAGGCGTGGTCGCCTCGCAGGCGCTGAGCGTCCTCGAGGTCGCCGTCTCCGACCGCGACCGCAGCAGCGCCGCCGAGAAGGACCGCATCGCCACCGCCGCGCTGGAGCTGGTGCCCGAGAACGGCAGCATCATCCTCGACGCCGGCACCACCACGGCCCGTCTGGCCGGCGCGCTGCCGACCGACCGCCGCGTCGAGGTCATCACCCACGCCGTCCCGATCGCCGCCCGCCTGGCCGGCAACCCCGCCATCGTGCTCCGGCTGCTGCCGGGCCGGGTCCGCACCACCACCCACGCCGCTGTCGGCGAGGACACCGTCGCCGCCCTCGAGCCGCTGCTGGCCGACGTGGTCTTCCTCGGCACCAACGGCGTCAGCGCCATGCACGGTCTGTCCACTCCCGACCACAGCGAGGCCGCGGTCAAGCGCGCGATCGTCGCCGCGGGCCGTCAGGTCGTGCTGCTCTCGGACTCCGACAAGCTCGGCCAGGAGCACCTGGTCCGCTTCGCCCGTCTGGACCAGGTCGACGTGATCGTCACCGACGACCGCGCCACTCCCGACCAGATCACGCCCCTCACCGACGCCGGCATCAAGGTGGTCCTCGCATGATCGTCACGCTGACCGCCAACCCCAGCTTCGACCGGACCATCGCGCTGTCCGGGCGCCTCGAGCGCGGTGGTGTGCTGCGCGCGGAGGCGGCGCTCGAGCAGGCCGGCGGCAAGGGTGTGAACATCTCGCGGGCCGCAACCGTCGCGGACGTCCCCACCGTCGCGGTCTTCCCTGCCGAGGCCGACGCCCCGTTCACGGTCGCGCTGCGCCACGACGGCATCCGCTGCCACCCGGTGGCGCCGACCGGCGACGTCCGGGTCAACCTCACCCTCACCGAGCACGACGGCACCACGACCAAGATCAACAGCGCCGGCGCGGCCGCCGACGCCGACCTGCTCGACCGGATGCGCGGCGCGGTGGCCGAGCTCGCCGCCGACGCCGACTGGGTGGTGCTGGCCGGCTCGGTGCCCCCGGGCACGCCCGACGGCTGGTACGCCGAGGTGGCGGCCGCTCTCAGCGCCTCCGACGCCCGGGTCGCCGTGGACACCTCCGAGAAGCCGCTGCTCGCCCTGGCCGCGTCCCTGGGCCGTGCCCGCCCCGACGTCATCAAGCCCAACTCCGAGGAGCTGGCCCTGCTCACCGGCGACGACGCCGAGGCCATCGAGCGCGACCCGGCCGCCGCGGCCGCGGCGGCGTACCGGCTCGTCGAGGCCGGGGCCGGCGCCGTGCTGGCCACCCTGGGCAGCGCCGGCGCCGTCCTGGTCACCCCCGAGGGCGCCTGGCGCGCCACCCCGCCGCCGATCACGGTCGTCAGCACCGTCGGTGCGGGTGACTCCAGCCTGTTCGGCTACCTGCTCGCCGACCTACGCGGGGAGGCCCCGGCCGAGCGGCTGCGCCTCGCCGTCGCCTACGGGAGCGCCGCGGCCTCGCTGCCCGGCACCACGATCCCCGCACCCCACCAGGTGCGGTCGGACCTCGTCGAGGTCCACCCCGTCCCGCTGGACGACCGTCCGGGTCCTGCGTCGCACGCAGCCCCCACAACACCAGCAGCCACCGCTGCACCGAGAGAACTGAGGTGACCGCCATGTCCACTCCCTTGATCGACCGCGCGCTCGTGCGGCTCGACGACGACCTGGGGGACGACAAGTCCGCCGTGATCAGGTCGCTCGCCGAGGTCGTCGCGGCCGCCGGTCGCAGCGACAACGCGTCGGGCCTGGCCGACGACGCGCTGGCGCGGGAGTCGACCTCGCCCACGGGTCTCCCCGGTGGCATCGCGATCCCGCACTGCCGGACCGCGCACGTCGAGGTGGCCACGCTCGCCTTCGCCCGGCTGAACCCGCCGCGTGACTTCGGCGCCAAGGACGGTCCGGCCGACCTGGCCTTCCTCATCGCCGCTCCTGCCGGAGGTGACGCCACCCACCTGCAGCTGCTGACCAAGCTGGCCCGTGCGCTGGTCAAGAAGGACTTCACCGACGCCCTGCGCAACGCCGCCACCGAGGACGAGGTGGTCGACCTGGTCGCCGGTGTCGTCGGCACGGCCCCGGCGCCCGCGGCCGCCGGTTCGACTCCCGCGGCCACCCCGTCCGCCGGCGCCACCGCTGCCGCGTCCGCCCCCGCGGCCTCCGCCGCCGACACGACATCGGCATCCTCGTCGGCTCCGAGGCTCGTGGCCATCACCGCCTGCCCCACCGGCATCGCCCACACCTACATGGCAGCCGAGGCCCTCGAGGCCGCCGCCGGGCGCGCCGGGGTCGACATCTCCGTGGAGACCCAGGGCTCCGCCGGCTCGACACCCCTGCCGCAGGCGACCATCGCCGGCGCCGACGCGGTCATCTTCGCCACCGACGTGGGCGTCAAGGACCGGGCCCGGTTCGCCGGCAAGCCCATGGTCGCCTCCGGCGTGAAGCGGGCCATCGACGACTCCGACGGCATGATCCGCGACGCGGTCGCCGCCGCCTCCAACCCCTCGGCCCCCCGCGTGGAGGGCACCGCCTCGGCGCACACCGGCGGAGGTGGCGAGGGCAACGAGTCCTTCGGGCTCACCGTCCGCCGGGTCCTGATGACCGGTGTCTCCTACATGATTCCGTTCGTCGCGGCCGGCGGTCTGCTCATCGCGCTGTCGTTCCTGCTGGGCGGCTACGAGATCGCCCTGGAGACCGAGGACGGCGCCGGAGGGGTTGCGGGCCAGGTCATCAGCGGCGGCTCCATCCTCAACCCGCCGGACCCCGCGTCCTTCGAGTTCGCAGGCGGCGCCGAGCTGCCGCGCGGCGCGTTCCTGACCTACCTCGCCGCCGCGATGCTGACGCTGGGCGGTGCGGCCTTCGGTTTCCTGGTGCCAGCGCTGGCCGGCTACATCGCCTACGCGATCGCCGACCGTCCCGGCATCGCCCCCGGCTTCGTGATGGGCGCCGTCGCCGGCATCACCCAGAGCGGCTTCATCGGCGGCATCATCGGTGGTGTCCTCGCCGGCGTCATCGCCTCGAAGATCGCAGGCCTCACGACACCGCCCTGGCTGCGTGGCCTGATGCCGGTGCTGATCATCCCGCTGGTCACCACGCTGATCGCCGGCTTCATCATGCTCGTCGTCCTGGGCAAGCCGCTGGCCGAGCTGATGGAGGCCCTCAACAACGGTCTGACCGACATGGCCGGCGGCGGCGCGGGTGTCGCCCTGGGCATCGTGCTCGGCCTGATGATGGCCTTCGACATGGGTGGGCCGCTCAACAAGACCGCCTACGTCTTCGCCACCACCGGCCTGGCCGCAGCCGCGACGGCCACCGACGCCCCGCAGCTGAACATCATGGCCGCGGTCATGCTCGCCGGCATGGTGCCTCCCCTGGCGCTGGCGCTGGCCACGGTCGTCCGACCCGGGCTGTTCACCGCTCCCGAGAAGGAGAACGGCAAGGCGGCCTGGCTGCTCGGCGCCTCCTTCATCACCGAGGGCGCGATCCCGTTCGCGGCCGCTGACCCGCTGCGGGTCATCCCGCCGATCATGGCCGGCAGCGCCGTCACCGGCGCCCTGGCCATGGGTCTCGACGTCGGGCTGCGCGCCCCCCACGGCGGCATCTTCGTGCTGTTCGCGGTGGACGGCGTCCTCGGGTTCCTCATCGCTCTGGTCGCCGGTACGTTGGTCGCCGCAGCCGGTGTCATCGCCCTCAAGACGCTGACCGAGGACAGGGCCGAGATCGAGCAGCTCGACAAGGTCGCGGTCTGACCGAGCCGGGCCTCCGGCTCACCCCGCCGGGCCGCCCAGCGGCCCGGCGCGCACCTCCCGCACATCCACGGATCAGCCACCCAGAGGAGACACCACGATGCCCAGCAAGACAGTCAACGTCGGCTCCGCCGTCGGCCTGCACGCCCGCCCCGCCGCGATCATCGCGGAAGCCGCCGCCGACCTCGACGCCGAGGTCACCCTCGCCGTCGGCGGCGACGACCCCGTCGACGCCAGCTCGGCGCTGCTCATCATGACCCTCGGCGCCGGCAAGGGCGACGCGGTCGAGGTCAGCAGCGACGACCAGTCGGCCGTCGACACCATCGCGGCGCTCGTCGAGAAGGACCTCGACGCCTGACGTCGTACCTCGAGCTCGTCGGCTGAGCCGCTCGTCCCCACCCGGGGGCGAGCGGCTCAGCTGTTGCCTGGGTCGTTACCGGGGTCGTACCGGGGTCGCTACCGGGGTCGCTACCGGGGTCGTTGCCGGGGTCGTTCGGGGCCGCAGCCGGCAGCGTCCGTGTCGCTACGGCGTCCTCGTGCGGCTCGGGCGGAAGGGTCGCGTCGGGGGCCGAGGTCGTTGCCGCCGGCCCACCTTCGGCGTCGCGCCGCCGGCGCAGGTGGCGGTAGACCGTGCGCACTGCGACCGCCTTCTCCATCTCGCCGAGCACGCCGGTGAAGAACTGCACCCGGTAGCTCTCGTCAGTGACGACGTAGACGGTGAAGTAGAGCCCCGAGAACGCGGCGAGGAACACCGCGGTCTGGAACAGCTCGACCGACACGTTGCCCAGGCCGTCGACGTGGTGCGTCCCTGCCGCGATCCACGCCTCCTGGACCGTCTCGTTCATCGTCAGGGCGCCGAAGACCATGAAGAAGACGAAGACCGCGAGCGCCAGCAGCAGCACCTGGGCGGCCTGGATCACCAGCAGCACCACGATGAGGTTGCCCCGCTCGAAACCGCGGACCTCCGCATCACGCTGGAGGTCCAGCTCGTCGCTGTGGTTCTGCACCAGCTCGCGCGCCGCCTCGGCCATCGGCGTGCCCCGGCTGGCCGAGACCAGCAGCGGCGCGTCGATGCGGTCGTCGACTCCGTCGACCTCCTCGGGCAGGCGTACCAGCAGGAACGCCACCGCGACCGCGGCGAACAGCAGCACGGTCAGCCAGAGCAGCGCCCCGTCGAGGGTGGAGGAGAGCATCCACACCTCGGCATTGATGAACAGGAAGGTGATGAAGACCAGCAGCAGCGGCAACGCCCGGGTCGCCATCGGGAAGATCTGGCTGAGCCCGGCCACCGTCCGGTGGGCGGCGAACGTCAGGATCGGGCGTGCCCGCAGCCGCGTCACGGCGTAGAAGGCGGCGGTGAGGAGTCCGAGGAAGGTGATGCTGCCGGGGGCGAACGAGGCGTTGCTGGTCTGCCAGGTCAGCACCCCGCCGAGCAGGAGGCCAGCCAGCGCGACCGCCAGCAGCACCGGCAGCATCTGCCGGAGCTTGAGCGCCTTGCGGGCCGACGCGCGTTCCTCGGGCACGAAGTAGGGCAGGCCACGCTTGCGGAACCACGTCTCGGTCTCGCGCAGCACCTCGGGGCTCGTCGGGACGACGGACGGCACGGAAGTCACGGGGCGGGTCCTCCGGAGGATGGGTCGAGGATGGGACGGGCGTCAGGACAGGCCGAGCACGCGGCGGGTGTCGGCGACGTCCCCGGCCATGGCGGTCAGCAGCTCCTCGAGGGAGTCGAAACGGGCCATGCCGCGCACCTTGGAGACGAGCTCCACAGCGATCTCGCGGTCGTAGAGGTCCAGGTCGTCGCGGTCGAGCACGTAGGCCTCGACGCGACGGTCCCGCTCGCCGGCGAACGTCGGGTTGGTGCCCACGCTGATGGCGGCGGGCAGGCGCTCGGGCTCGCTGTCGACGTACACCCACCCGGCGTAGACGCCGTCAGCTGGGGCCGCGGTCTCCCCCGGCGGCACGTTGGCGGTGGGGTAGCCGATCTCGCGGCCGCGCTGGTCGCCGCGCTGCACGATGCCGCGGACCACGACGGGACGGCCGAGCGCCTCCGCAGCGCCCTCCACGTCACCGGCGGCCAGGCAGGTGCGGATGTACGTCGACGACCACACCTGGGGACCACCATCGAGCTCGACGCCCTCGGCGACGAAGTCGTGGCGCTCCCCCAGCTCCCTCAGGGTTGCGAGGTCGCCGGCGGCGCGGCTGCCGAAGCGGAAGTTCTTGCCGACGACCACGGCGGCCGCGCGCAGGGCTCCGACGAGGATCTCGTCGACGAAGTGCTCGGGCGACCAGGCGGCGACGTCACGGGTGAAGGGCACGACGAGCACGTCGTCGAGGCCGGCCTCGTGCAGCAGCCGGACCCGCTCGTCGATGCCGGTCAGCGTGTTCGGGGCGTGGTCGGGCCGCAGCACCGCGATGGGGTGGGGGTCGAAGGTGACCGCGACGACGCGACGGACGTCCACCTCGGAGGCCAGCGCCCGAGCACGCGCGATGACGTGGCGGTGGCCCCGGTGCACGCCGTCGAAGTTGCCGATGGTGACCACCGTGCGGTCGAGGTCCGCCCGCACCTCGTCGACCGATCGCCAGACCGCCATGCCCACCGTCCTCTCTCACCGGGTCGTGCCGGATGCTGAGTGCTCGAGCCTGCCACAGCGCCCGCGGCCGGTTCGTCGGTTCCCCGCCACGCTCAGGTGAAGACCGCCACAGCGACCGCCTGCGGCTCCCCCCCGGGGGTGGGGTCCTCCTGGCGGTACAACGCCAGGAACGACCCGTCCGGCGCCAGCACGGCCACCGGACCGGGGCCCGGCAGCTCGACCGCGAGCGCGCGGCCGTAGGACACGTCGCGGGCCTGGTCCGCGTCCAGGGTGAGGCAGGCGAAGAAGGTCGCGACGGCCTGCTCCAGAGGTACGACGGGCAGGTCCCCGGTCTCCAGGGCGAGCGCGAGGTCGGCCGCCCCGGCCACGTCCACCGGCCCCACCGTCGTACGCCGCAACCGGGTGAGGTGGCCACCGACGCCCAGGGCGGCGCCGAGGTCGCGCGCCAGCGCGCGGACGTAGGTGCCGGTGGTGCAGTGGACGTCGACGTCGACGTCGAGCACGCCCGCGCCCTCGTCGCCGTCGGCTCCCTCGTGGGCGCCGTGGCGGGACGCCAGCACGTCGAAGCGGTGCACGGTGACCGGTCGGGCCCTCAGCTCCACCGGCACGCCCTCGCGGGCCAGCGCGTAGGCGCGCTTGCCGTCGACCTTGATCGCCGAGACGGTCGAGGGCACCTGCTCGATGGCGCCGGTGAGCGGCGCGGTCGCGGCGACCACGGCCGCCTCGTCGAGCGCCGAGGCGTCGTGACGGGCCGTGACCTCGCCCTCGGCGTCGTCGGTCGTGGTGGCCACCCCGAGCCGCACGGTGGCGAGGTAGGTCTTGTCGGCCAGGGCGAGGTGCCCCAGCAGCCGGGTGCCCTTGTTGACGCCGAGGACCAGCACGCCGGTGGCCATCGGGTCGAGGGTGCCGGCGTGGCCGACCTTGCGGGTCCCGACCAGGCGGCGGACCCGGGCCACCACGTCGTGGGAGGTCAGCCCGGCCGGCTTGTCGACCACGACGAGACCCGAGGGACCGCCGTCAGGACGGCGGGGGCTCACGCCTCGTCGTCTCCGTCGGCGGACTTCTCGGTCGCGCCCGTCTCGCCGGTCGCGCCCGTCTCGCCGGTCGCGCCGGTCACGTCACCGTCGAGGTCGTCGCCGTCCTCCGGCCGCGGCTTGCGGTAGGGGTCGGGCTCACCGGCGTAGACGGCGCCGGCCGAGGCGGCCGCCGCCGCGGCGTCGGCCTGTCGGACCTGCTCGAGCAGCTCCTCGAGGTGACGGGCGTTCTCCGGCAGCGCGTCGCGGATGAACTCCAGCGTCGGCACGTGGCGGATCCCGAGCTGCTTGCCGACCTCGGAGCGGATGAGCCCCTTGGCCGACTCCAGAGCCGCCGCGGAGCCCACGACCTGCTCCTCCTCACCGAAGACGGTGTAGAAGACGCTGGCGTGCTGGGAGTCACCGCTCACCCGTACGTCGGTCACGGTGACGAACCCGAGACGCGGGTCCTTGATCCGCCGCTCCAGCATCTCTGCCACGACGACCTTGATCCGGTCCGCGATCTTGCGAACCCGTGGGCTACTCATCTCGAACAGTTCCTTTTCCGCTCACCGTCCGCCTCGGGTCCGTCCGTCCAGCTGCGGCGCCCGGAGGGGGCGGCGCGCCGGCGTGGATGGGCCTGGCGGGAGGGCCGAGCCTGCGAGGCCCGGATGGTTGCCGGTGCGCCGCCCTCGGCGGGCGACGAACCGCGGCTGGGCGGACGGAGCCGCGGCTCCACCCGCCCGTGATCGGACGGCCCCGGAGGAGCCGCCCGACCTTCGTGCTCATCC
>CAVQOY010000008.1:0-13072 GCA_963714625.1 uncultured Actinomycetota bacterium
CCGGTACGCCGACCCGGCGCGACCCGCGCCCGCACGCACACACACACCGACTCTGAGTAGGGATATCCCAGGTGGCAGTCGACATCACGACCGACCTCAACAAGGTCCGCAACATCGGCATCATGGCGCACATCGACGCCGGCAAGACCACCACCACCGAGCGCATCCTCTTCTACACCGGCATCACCTACAAGATCGGTGAGGTCCACGAGGGCGCAGCCACGATGGACTGGATGGAGCAGGAGCAGGAGCGCGGCATCACGATCACGTCCGCCGCGACGACCTGCTGGTGGAAGAACCACCAGATCAACATCATCGACACCCCCGGTCACGTCGACTTCACCGCCGAGGTCGAGCGCTCGCTGCGCGTCCTCGACGGTGCCGTCGCGGTGTTCGACGGTGTCGCCGGGGTCGAGCCCCAGACCATGACGGTCTGGCGCCAGGCCAACAAGTACGCCGTGCCCCGGATGTGCTTCGTCAACAAGCTCGACCGCACCGGCGCGGACTTCTTCCGCTGCGTCGACATGATGGTCGAGCGCCTCAACTCCACCCCGCTGGTCATGCAGCTGCCGATCGGCGCCGAGCAGGACTTCATCGGCCTCGTCGACCTGGTCGGCATGCGTGCCCTCACCTGGCGCGGCGAGACCAAGATGGGCGAGGACTACGAGGTCGAGGAGATCCCCGCGGACATGGCCGAGCAGGCCGCCGAGTACCGCGAGAAGTTCCTCGAGACGCTGGCCGAGGCCGACGACGCCGTCATGGAGAAGTACCTCGAGGGCGAGGACTTCACCGTCGAGGAGCTCGAGGCCGCGGTCCGCCGCGCCACGCTGGCCGACAAGATCAACCCCGTCCTGTGCGGCACGGCGTTCAAGAACAAGGGCGTGCAGCCCCTGCTCGACGCCGTCGTGAAGTACCTCCCCTCGCCGCTCGACATCGAGGGCATCGTGGGCCACGACCCCAAGGACGAGGACAAGGAGATGGTCCGCCGTCCCAACGACGACGAGCCCTTCTCCGGCCTCGCCTACAAGATCGCGTCCGACCCGCACCTCGGCAAGCTGATCTACGTCCGCGTCTACTCCGGCAAGCTGGAGGCCGGCTCGACCGTGGTCAACTCGGTCAACGGCCGCAAGGAGCGGATCGGCAAGGTCTACCAGATGCACGCGAACAAGCGTGAGGAGATCGCCTCGGTCGGCGCCGGCCAGATCGTGGCCGTCATGGGTCTGAAGGACACCAAGACCGGTCACACCCTGAGCGACCCGCAGAACCAGGTCGTCCTCGAGTCGATGACGTTCCCGGCCCCGGTGATCGAGGTCGCGATCGAGCCCAAGACCAAGAGCGACCAGGAGAAGCTGGGCATGGCGATCCAGCGCCTGTCCGACGAGGACCCGACCTTCACGGTGAAGACCGACGAGGAGACCGGGCAGACGATCATCGCCGGCATGGGCGAGCTCCACCTCGAGATCCTCGTGGACCGGATGCGTCGCGAGTTCCGCGTCGAGGCGACCGTCGGCAAGCCGCAGGTTGCCTACCGCGAGACCGTGCGCCAGAAGGTCGCGAACCACAGCTACACCCACAAGAAGCAGACCGGTGGGTCGGGTCAGTTCGCGAAGGTCATCATCTCGATGGAGCCGAGCATCGACCCCGAGACGGGCGCCGGTGCGGGTTACGAGTTCGTCAACAACGTCTCCGGTGGTCGCGTCCCGCGCGAGTACATCCCCTCGGTCGACCAGGGCGCCCAGGAGGCCATGGAGTTCGGCGTGCTCGCCGGCTACCCGATGGTGGACGTCAAGTACACCCTCGAGGACGGCGGCTACCACGACGTGGACTCCTCGGAGCTCGCGTTCAAGATCGCCAGCATCGCTGCCTTCAAGGAGGCGGCGCGGATGGCCAAGCCGGTCCTGCTCGAGCCCATGTTCGCTGTCGAGGTCATCACGCCCGAGTCGTTCCTCGGCACGGTCATCGGTGACATCAACTCGCGTCGCGGTCAGATCCAGGCCCAGGAGGAGCGTCACGGCGACATGGTCGTGAACGCCCTCGTGCCGCTGTCCGAGATGTTCGGGTACGTTGGTGACCTGAGGTCCAAGACCTCCGGCCAGGCTTCGTACTCGATGGAGTTCGACTCGTACGCCGAGGTTCCGAACAACGTCGCCGACGAGATCATCAAGAAGGTCCGCGGCGAGTAACGTCCGGACCCGTGTCACCCTGAGTCACCCGCACCACCACCACGTTCCAGAGACATCGCATCACGAGTCAAGAACCAACAACAGGAGGAGCCCACAGTGGCCAAGGCTAAGTTCGAGCGGACTAAGCCGCACGTCAACATCGGCACCATCGGTCACATCGACCACGGTAAGACGACGCTGACCGCAGCTATCACCAAGGTCCTGCACGACAAGCACCCGGACCTGAACCCCTTCACGCCTTTCGACCAGATCGACAAGGCACCGGAGGAGCGCCAGCGAGGCATCACGATCTCGATCGCGCACGTCGAGTACCAGACCGAGACGCGCCACTACGCGCACGTCGACTGCCCTGGTCACGCCGACTACATCAAGAACATGATCACCGGCGCGGCGCAGATGGACGGCGCGATCCTCGTCGTCGCCGCCACCGACGGCCCGATGCCGCAGACCAAGGAGCACGTGCTCCTGGCCCGCCAGGTCGGCGTCCCGGCGATCGTGGTCGCGCTCAACAAGTGCGACATGGTCGACGACGAGGAGCTCATCGAGCTCGTCGAGATGGAGGTCCGTGAGCTCCTGTCGGACTACGACTTCCCCGGCGACGACATCCCGGTCGTCAAGGTGGCCGCTTTCCCGGCGCTGAACGGCGACGAGAAGTGGGGCGAGTCCATCGCCGAGCTGATGCAGGCTGTCGACGACAGCATCCCGCAGCCCGAGCGTGACGTCGACAAGCCGTTCCTGATGCCCGTCGAGGACGTCTTCACGATCACCGGTCGTGGCACCGTCATCACCGGTCGTATCGAGCGCGGCATCGTCAAGGTGAACGAGGAGGTCGAGATCATCGGCATCCGCGAGAAGTCGCAGAAGTCGACCGTCACCGGCGTCGAGATGTTCCGCAAGCTGCTCGACGAGGGTCAGGCGGGCGAGAACGTCGGCCTCCTGCTCCGCGGCACCAAGCGCGAGGACGTCGAGCGCGGCATGGTCGTCATCAAGCCGGGCACCACGACCCCGCACACCAACTTCGAGGCGAGCGTCTACATCCTCTCGAAGGAGGAGGGTGGCCGTCACACGCCGTTCTTCAACAACTACCGTCCGCAGTTCTACTTCCGCACCACGGACGTGACGGGCGTCGTGACCCTCCCCGAGGGCACCGAGATGGTCATGCCCGGTGACAACACCGAGATGGCCGTCGAGCTCATCCAGCCCATCGCGATGGAGGACGGCCTCCGCTTCGCGATCCGCGAGGGCGGCCGCACCGTCGGCGCCGGCCGGGTCACCAAGATCACCAAGTGATCTCGCTCCACTAGCTGCACCGAACGGCCCCGGACCTGCTGGTCCGGGGCCGTTCTCGTTTTCTCTCCGGTCGCGCGCAGCGGCTACCCTGCCTCGGTGACCGCCCGCTCCGTCCCGTCGTACGCCGAGGTGCTGCGGCGTGAGCGACTCTCCCCGCACCTGGTCCGGCTCGTCCTGGGCGGCGAGGACCTGGCCGGCTTCACGTCCACCGGCGTGCCCGACGAGTGGGTGGGCCTGGTGGTGCCGGGCCAGTTCCAGAGCCGCTACTACACCGTTCGTTCCTGGTCGCAGGGCGAGCTCGTGCTCGACGTGGTGCTGCACCCCGAGGGCCTGGTGACCGAGTGGGCGCGGCGCGACGTGGTGGGGGAGCGGGTCACCGTGATGCCCCCCAAGGGCAGCTTCGCGATGCCCGCCGACGCCCGCTGGGTGCGCCTGGTCGGCGACCTGACGGCACTGCCGGCGATGGCCCGGATCACGGAGTCGCTGGCCGACCGGGTGGCCGACGGGCTCGACCTGCAGGTGCACGCCGAGGTGCCCGACGAGCTGCCCGACTACCTCCCGCAGGATGCGCCCGTGACGTGGGCCGCCGGGCACGGCTCGGGGCTGGCCGACGTGGTCACCTCGCTGGCGTGGCCCGAGGGGGAGGGCTACTTCTGGATGGCAGGGGAGTCGGCCCAGATGCGGGCGATCCGCAAGCACCTGTCGCGCGAGCTGGGGCGACCGAGCACGTCGTACGACGTCATGGGCTACTGGCGGCAGGTCGCGCGCCGGCAGCCGCGGGCGGTCGACCCCGGCCCCATCTGGCGTGAGGGCAAGGCCGCGGGCAAGTCGGACGAGCAGATCTGGGCCGACTACGACGCGGCCCAGGCGGCCCAGGAGGAGTCGTGAGCGACCCCGCTCGCCCCCAGGCCGACACCACCGCGGACGGGCGCCCGCTGGCGGTCGTGACGTCCTACGCCCGCCGGGGGAGCCGGCTCAACAGTCCCCAGCAGAAGGCCTGGGACGCCCACGCCGACCGGTGGGTCGTGCCGGCCGAGGTCGTCGGGCACGGCGACTGGGAGCAGCGCCGTTGGTTCGGCCGCGAGGCGCCGTTGGTCGTGGAGGTCGGCTCCGGCGACGGTGAGTCGCTGGCCGCGCTCGGCGCCAACCACCCCGACCTCGACGTGCTCGCGCTGGAGGTGTGGCGCCCGGGGGTGGCTGGCACGCTGCGGCGACTGGCGGCCGCAGAGGTCGAGAACGTGAGGGTGCTGATGCTGGACGCCCCCTGGTTCCTCGAGCACCGGGTCGCGCCGGCGTCGCTGGCCGAGGTCTGGACCTTCTTCCCCGACCCCTGGCCCAAGAAGCGCCACCACAAGCGCCGGCTGGTGGACCGGGACTTCGCCGAGGTCGTGGCCGACCGGTTGCAGCCCGGGGGGCTCTGGCGCCTGGCCACGGACTGGCCGGACTACGCCGAGCACGTCGAGCAGCAGCTGGCCCCGGTGGCTGGGCTCGAGGGCGGGCGGGTCGACCGCTGGTCCGCCCGGCCGGTCACCCGGTTCGAGCGTCGGGGGCTCGACGCCGGCCGTCCGCCGGTCGACCTGACCTACCGCCGCCGCTGATCGGGTCGGCTGACGGGCCCACTCACCGCCAGACCTCGACCGACATCCCCGCGTCGTCGAGTGCCTGCTCTACGCGGAGGCGCTCCCGGTCGAGCTCGGCCCCGGGAGCGAGCACCCCGACGAGGGTGGTGAGCCCGAGGGCGCAGCAGGCCTCGAGCAGGACGTTGTCGTAGGCGCGACGGCAGCCCTCGACCTTGGCGAAACGTGCCCCCTCCGGAGGGCAGCGGTAGCGGACCGCGAGTCGGCGTACGTCGGCGGCGATGGCCTCCACCGGCCGGCAGTCGGGCTCGGGCGCGGGCGTGCGCAGCCCCCAGCACAACAGGAGGTGGTCGACCCGGCGCAGCGTGCGGGGGAACCAGACGCGCTCGGTGCCGCGCAGCGCGACGCTCCACGCCGCCGCGGCCGTCCCGAAGACCAGGACGGCGGTGATGAGCTCGCTCATGACCAGACGCTAGGACGAGGCGCCCGGTCAGGCAAGAGCCTGGCGGCGATCGTCGGACACCGGCGACCGGTGTCAGGCCGCCAGGCCGCGCTGCCGCCACCAGACGGCCGCCTCGCGCACGACGGTCGGCACCGACGTCGGCTGCAGCCCACTGCTGGTGTGGACCTCGGTCCTCGGCCTGGTGAGCTTCGAGGTCTTCGGTCACTACGGCGCCGACACGTTCAGCCGGCCCGCGCAGCTCTTCGACGCACAGCTGAGCACGCTGTGCGAGATCCGTGCCATGTCGTGAGACGCGGTCAGAAGGATCCCGCGGTCGAGCGCCCACAGGTGCATGAGCTCGTCGTCGACCGTCGCCGCGTCATCCACGGCATCGGGACTCCCACGAGGAGGCTCGGGCGATAGCGTGAGCCGATGACCTCTCGCCCTCCCGCTCGCCTGCCCGACGCGTCCTCCTTCCTCTGGGGCACCGCCACCGCCTCGTACCAGGTCGAGGGGGCCACCACCGAGGACGGACGGGGGCCCTCGATCTGGGACACGTTCGCCGCGCTCCCCGGGACCGTCCGCGACGGCAAGGACGGATCGGTGGCCTGCGACTCCTACCACCGCCTCGACGAGGACCTGGCGCTGCTGGAGCGGTTGGGCGTCGACGCCTACCGGTTCTCGGTGGCCTGGCCCCGCATCGTGCCCGAGGGCACCGGAGCGGTCGAGGCCCGCGGCCTGGACTACTACGACCGGGTCGTGGACGGGCTGCTGGCGCGCGGGATCGCCCCGATGGTCACCCTGTACCACTGGGACCTCCCGCAGGCCCTGGAGAGCCGTGGGGGCTGGCTGAGCCGGGACACCGCCGAGGCCTTCGCCGACTACGCCATGGTGGTCGCCGACCGGCTCGCCGACCGGGTCGGCCTCTGGGCCACCCACAACGAGCCGTGGTGCGCGGCGCTGCTCGGCTACGCCGCCGGCGTCCACGCGCCGGGGCGCCGGGAGGGTTCGCGCGCACTGGTGGCCGCTCACCACCTCAACCTGGGCCACGCGATGGCCGCGACCCGGATGCGCGAGGTCGGGGCCGGCGACGTCGGCATCGTGCTCAACCTCAACACGGTCTGGCCCGAGCGCCCCGAGCTGCCGGCGTGCCTCGCCGCCGCTGACGGCGTCGACGCGATCCGCAACCGGGTCTGGCTCGACCCCCTGGTCGACGGCGCGTACGACGAGCGGCTGCGGGCCCTCGCCCCCGAGCTCGGCGACCCCGACGTGGTGCGCGAGGGCGACCTCGACCTCATCCAGGGGTCGGCGGACTGGATCGGGGTCAACTACTACACCCCCGACCGCCCCGACGTGCTGGAGGAGGGCGAGGTCGACGGCGGAGGTGCGGCGGCGTTTCCCGGGGTGGAGGGCCTCACCTTCCGTCCCCGTGGGCCGCTGACCGACATCGGCTGGGAGACCGACGACCGGGCCCTGACCGAGCTGCTGGTGACCACGCACCGCCGGACCGGGCTCCCTCTGCTCGTGACCGAGAACGGCGCGGCCTGCGTCGACCGGGTGGGCGACGACGGACGGGTCGACGACCAGGACCGGATCGCCTACCTGCGCGACCACCTCGCCGCCACCGAGCGGGCCCGCGAGCAGGGTGCTGACGTCCGCGGCTACGTCTGCTGGACGCTGCTGGACAACTTCGAGTGGGCCGAGGGCTACACCAAGACCTTCGGCATCGTGCACATCGACCCCCAGACCCAGGACCGCACCCCGAAGGCCTCCTTCGACTTCTACGCCGACCACGTCGCCACGCACCGCTGACGTCGTAGGGGATGGTCGCCCGGACGACCAGCCCCTATGACGTCCGGCGGGTGGCAGGACGTAGGACGGCCCGCCACCCCGTGGGGTGGCGGGCCGTCGTGGTCTTGACGAGCTCGACCAGCGAGGTCGACTAGCCCTTGACGCTTCCGGCGAGGAGACCTCGCACGAAGAAGCGCTGCAGGCTGAGGAACACGATGAGCGGGACGACCAGCGAGACGAAGGCGCCTGCGGAGAGCAGGTGCCAGTCCGCGCCCCGCGAGCCGGACAGCTCGGCCAGTCGCACCGTCAGGGGTGAGACGTCCAGGTTGCCGCCGCCGAACACCAGCGCCACCAGCAGGTCGTTCCAGACCCACAGGAACTGGAAGATGCCGAAGGCCGCGATCGCCGGCGTCATGAGGGGAAGCATGATCTTCATGAACACCTGGGCGTGGCCGGCGCCGTCCACGAACGCCGCCTCGATCAGCTCGCCGGGGATCTCCTTCATGAAGTTGTGCAGGAGGTAGATCGCCAGCGGCAGGGCGAAGATCGCGTGCGAGAGCCAGATCGTGTAGAAGCCGCCGCCGAACGCCTCGGACCCCGCCAGCGACGGGATCTCACCGGGCGGGTCCACGTAGAGGGTGAGCAGCGGGATCATCGTGACCTGGATCGGCACGATCTGCATCGCGAACACCGCGACGAACAGCGAATCGCGGAACGGGAACTTCATCCACGCGAACGCGTAGGCCGCCATCGTGGCGATGCTGATCGGGATGACCACCGCCGGGATGGTGATCACGATCGTGTTGACGAAGTACGTCGCCAGGTTGGTGTCGCCGCCACGCAGCACCTCGTCGTAGTTGCTGAAGGTGAACTCCGGGTTGGTGAACCAGGTCCACCACCCGCTGTTCTTCACCGACGCCTCGGGGCGGAAGGAGCTGATGAACAGGCCCAGGGTCGGGATCGTCCAGAGCACCGCGATGACGATGGCGAACAACGACGCCCAGGGTGAGGACAGCTTCTGCTTGGCCGCTGCGCTCCGCGAGGGCTTTTCCGTCGTCGTGGTCTCGAGCGCTTCCGTGGTCGGGGTGCTCATCGGGCCTCCACCTTTCGCAGCTGGCGCACGTTGTAGATGACGATGGGCATCACCAGGATGAAGAGCAGCGTGGCCAGGGCGGCCCCGAGCCCGTTGTTGAACGACCGGAAGCTCTGCACGTAGAACTCGTAGGCCACCACGCTGGTGTCGAACTGTCCGCCCGTGGCGGTCCGCACGATGTCGAAGACCTTCAGCGTGGTGATCGAGATCGTGGTCAGCACCACGATCAGGGACGGACGGATGCTCGGCACGGTGATGTAGCGGAACATCTTCAGCCCGCTGACGCCGTCGAGCCGCGCAGCCTCGAGCATGTCGTCGGGGATCGCCTTGATGGCGGCCGAGAGGATCGTCATCGCGAAGCCGGCCTGGACCCAGATGAGGATCACGACCAGGAACACCGTGTTCCACGGTGGTTCGAGCAGGAACCGGTAGGTGTCGAGCCCGACGGTCTTGAGCAGCTGGTTGATCAGCCCGATCTGGGTCTGCTCGGCCGCCCGGTAGTCGTAGACGAACTTCCAGATGACCGACGCACCGACCAGGGAGATCGCCATCGGCAGGAAGATCAGGGCCTTGGCGAACTTCTCGAACCGGGAGCGGTCGATGAGTATGGCGTAGATCAGCCCGATGAACGTCGCGGCGATCGGGGTCAGGATCACCCAGATCGCGGTGTTGCGCAGCACCAGGACCTGGTCGTCGCTGGTGAAGACGGTCTTGTAGTTCTCCATGCCCACGAAGTTGAGCGAGGCGGCGTCCTGGAAGGACTGGATGATGGTCTTGATCGCGGGGTAGAGCAGGCCGAGCGCGATCATGAGCACGGCCGGGAGCACGAAGGCCACCGACTGGAACAGCTCACCGCGCTTGCTCTGCGCCTTCGAGGTCAGCACCAGCAACGCTGCCATCACTCCGACGAACAGGACGATGACGATGGCGAGCTGGAGAAACTTCTCAGGAGTTGTCATGGGGGGGCTCCTCCGGGGCTCCGGGCGACGCACACGTGGACGGGTCGTTCAGCGGTACAGGTGGGGGCCCCTTCGAGGAGGCCCCCACCCGTGGTCGTCAGGAGGACGGCCAGGAGTCCTCGATCTTGTCGAGGGTGTCCTGCGTGCTCTGACCGGTGATCCAGTTCGTGCTCTCGGACCAGAACGACCCTGATCCCACTGCACCCGGCATCTGGTCGGATCCGTCGAAGCGGAAGACCGCCTCGGGGTCCTGCAGGATCTCCGCCGACAGCTGGTCGATGGGCGATGCGAGCTTGGCCGGGTCGAGAGCATTGTTGGCGCTCACCCAGCCACCACCCGGAGTGGCCGCAGCCTTCTCGTTGGACCAGACGTCGCTGGAGATGTAGGTCTGGAAGGCCTGCACTGCAGGCGCGTCGCTGAAGGCCGTCACGAACTCGCCGCCGCCGAGGACCGGCTGACCGTAGTCCTCGTTGGTGGCCGGCAGGTAGAAGGCGAAGACGTCACCGTTCTCGGCGACCTCGGTGCCCTCCGGCCAGTTCGCCGCGTAGAACCCGGCCTGGCGGTGCATGGCGCACTCCTCCTCGAGGATCGGCAGACCGCCGTCGGTGAACTCCGTGGTCGCGACCGACTTCACGTCACCGATGCCGCCGTTGACGTACTCCTCGTTCTTGAGGATGCCGCCCACGCGGTCCATCGACTCCACGACCTGCGGGTCGTTGAAGGGAATCTCGTGATTGACCCACTGGTCGTAGGCGTCCGGACCGGCGTCGCGGAGGAAAGCGTCCTCCAACCAGTCGGTGACGACCCAGCCGGTGGCGTCACCGGAACCGATGCCGGCGCACCAGGGCTTCATGCCGGTGCCCGCGATCTCGTCGGAGAGGGCGAGCATGTCGTCCCAGGTCTCCGGGATCTCCCACCCGTTGTCCTCGAACATCTTGGGGGAGTACCAGACGAACGACTTCACGTTCGCGCTCATCGGCGGGGCGTAGAAGGTGCCGTCCACGCTGCCGTAGGCCTTCCAGTCCTCGCCGAAGAACTCGTCGACGTTGGCAGCCACCGTGTCAGGAGCCGCGACGACCTTGCCGGTGTCGGTGACCAGGGTGTTGAGCAGCCCAGGCTGGGGGATGAAGGCGACGTCCGGAGGGTTGCCGCTTCGGACGCGGACGACCAGCTGGGCCTCGAACTCCCTCGAGCCCTCGTAGGCGATCTCGGCCCCGGTGCACTCGGTGAAGAGCTCGAAGGAGTCCTTGTACGGCGCGGCCTCGGGCTCGACGATCGACGTGTAGATGTTGACCTCTTCGCCGGAGAGGTCGCCGAACTGGACGAGCTGCTCACAATCCGGGTTGCCCTCTCCGGGAGAGGTGCCGCCGGCCGACTGGGCCTCGCCGCCGCCTTCGTCGCCGCTGTCGCCGCCGCACGCTGCGAGGCCCACGCCGGCCAGGACGAGGACGGCCGCCGATGCGATGCCGCGGCGAGCCTGGGGTGATCTCATGCCAAGCCTTTCTGTTTTCGGGTTGTGTCTGGAGGCGGGCAGACGCCCGGCCACTCCATGTACACGATGCAAGTGGGCCCGGGGGGAGCGCGTCAAGGATGCGGAGTAACGATGATGTAACGCAGGTCACACGATCCGACGATCACGCCCACACGTCCACACTCGACAGCCCTGGGGCTGGAGGTTCGGGTGATTCAGGAGAGAAGGCCCAGGTCCCCCTCACCCTCGCCGCTCCGGCTCGGCGCACGGGGCGTGATGGGGCGGATTTGCCCTGTCCCGACGCCTCTGTCAAGATAGTCAGGTTGCTCCGGCGGGGTCGCCGGGGTGCGAGCACATTGACTGATGAATCGGTGTTTCTGAGCGCTGACAGTCTGTTGTGCCCGCGCCGCACCGTGAGACCCCTGCTCATCCCGACGTCGAGTCGGGTGCCAACGCCGATGACTTCCAGATGCTGGATCGGTCACGTGTGCGCCTCGAAGGCGCGACACGCCCGACCGCGGGGGTCGGCGGAGGGGGAGCGGTCCACGACGAGGAAGAAGGATGGCTGATGGCGGGACAGAAGATCCGCATCAGGCTCAAGGCCTATGACCACGAGGTGATCGACACCTCGGCGCGGAAGATCGTCGACACGGTGACCCGGACGGGCGCGAAGGTGGCCGGCCCAGTGCCGCTGCCCACGGAGAAGAACGTCTTCTGCGTCATCCGCTCCCCCCACAAGTACAAGGACAGCCGCGAGCACTTCGAGATGCGCACGCACAAGCGGCTGATCGACATCATCGACCCCACGCCGAAGACCGTCGACTCGCTCATGCGTCTCGACCTTCCGGCCGGTGTCGACATCGAGATCAAGCTCTGAGGATCGCGATCATGACTATGGAAAGAAACGTCAAGGGTCTGGTGGGCACCAAGCTCGGCATGACCCAGACCTGGGACGAAAGCAACCGGGTCGTTCCCGTGACCGTCGTCGCGGCTGCCACCAACGTCGTGACCCAGGTGCGCGGCCCCGAGAAGGACGGCTACAACGCGGTCCAGATCGGCTTCGGCGAGATCGACGGGCGCAAGGTCAACAAGCCGCGCGCCGGTCACTTCTCCGCTGCCGGTGTGACCCCGCGTCGCCACCTGCTCGAGATCCGCACCGCGGACGCCGCGTCGTACTCGGTGGGCCAGGAGCTCGCCGTCGACACCTTCGCCGCGGGTGACGTCCTCGACGTCACCGGCACCAGCAAGGGCAAGGGCTTCGCCGGTGTCATGAAGCGCCACGGCTTCCACGGAGTCGGCGCCTCGCACGGTGCTCACAAGAACCACCGCAAGCCCGGTTCCATCGGCGCCTGCGCCACCCCCGGCCGGGTCTTCAAGGGCCTGCGCATGGCGGGTCGCATGGGTGGCGAGACCGTGACGACGCAGAACGTCGTCGTCCACGCCGTCGATGTCGAGAAGGGCCTCGTGCTGCTCAAGGGTGCCGTTCCCGGCGCCAAGGGCGGTCTCGTGGTGCTGCGCTCGGCGACCAAGAAGGGTGGTGCCCAGTGACTGCGAACCTCGTGAAGGTGGACCTGCCGGCCGAGATCTTCGACGTCCAGGTCAACATTCCCCTGATCCACCAGGTCGTGGTGGCCCAGCAGGCTGCGGCCCGCCAGGGCACGCACTCGACCAAGACCCGCGGCGAGGTCCGCGGTGGTGGTCGCAAGCCGCACAAGCAGAAGGGCACCGGCCGCGCCCGTCAGGGCTCGGTCCGCGCGCCGCAGTTCGCCGGCGGTGGCGTCGTCCACGGCCCGCAGCCGCGCGACTACTCGCAGCGCACCCCCAAGAAGATGAAGGCCGCTGCTCTACGCGGTGCTCTGTCGGACCGCGCCCGCGCGGGTCGCGTGCACGTCGTCGACAGCCTCATCGAGGGTGACAAGCCGTCCACCAAGGGCGCGCTCAAGGCTCTCGCGGGTCTCGTGGCGACACGCAAGGCGCTCATCGTGCTCGAGCGTGGGGACAACCTGACCTGGCTGTCGCTGCGCAACGAGTCCGGTGTGCACCTGATCGCCGTGGACCAGCTCAACACCTACGACGTGCTCGTCTCCGACGACGTGGTCTTCACCCAGGGCGCCTACGACACGTTCGTGGCGGGCCCGACCACCGGCAAGTCGGTCAAGGCTGTGGGGACTTCGAGCGACGCAGCCGACGCCACCACTGGTGACCAGGAGGCCAACGCATGAGTACTTTCCACAAGGATCACCGCGACGTCCTGATCGCACCGGTC